>JAFDYF010000021.1 GCA_018267575.1 Bacteroidota bacterium | reverse complement strand
TGGACTGGTCAGGATCAAATACAGTCACAACTTCCAACAATCTTTATTTTGATTCCGCGCATATACTTGGCTCGGTTCTTTCTGATACAGTGAACGGTTTTATTGCACCTGGCTCTCCGCTTATCGATGCGGGCTTTACAATACCTACCATAACGACCGACTTTGCTGGTATACCAAGACCGCAAGGCACCGCCTATGATATTGGCGCAAGGGAATACTCCGCTTCTGCTTCTTTCGCTATTGCCAATGCTGGAAACAATAATACCATAACGCTGCCTTCAAGTAGTGTGACTTTAAATGGCTCAACATCTTATGCTATAAATTCAACCTTAACTTATTATCTGTGGACAGAAATTTCGGGACCAAACACTGCGGTATTGTCTAAGCCAGACTCATCCATTACACAAGTAACTGGACTTATTTTAGGTACTTATGTTTTTTCCTTAAAAGTAAAAGACGCAAATAATGATTCTTCTTACGCGACCGTATCTATAACGGTTAACGCTGCAAATTTACCACCTGTTGTAAACGCAGGCATCAACCAAACCATCACATTACCTACAAGCACAGTAACCTTATCTGGTAGTGCAACAGATGCCACTGGCGTCATCATTTCTCATATATGGTCACAGATATCAGGTCCTAATACTTCCGCTATTGCTTCTGCCTCCTCTTATTCAACAAATGTTTCAAGCTTAATAGCAGGTACTTATGTTTTTCAATTACAAGCAACAGACAATAATAGTTTATCAGGAACATCAACAGTATCGATTACCGTCAACCCTGCACCCAACCAGCCTCCCGTGGTAAATGCAGGAACAAGCCAAACGATTGTATTGCCTACAAGTACGACAACACTTTCTGGTAGTACTACCGATGCTACAGGAACAGTCGTATCCTATTTATGGACACAACAATCTGGTCCCAACACAGCTATTATCGGATCTCCCACTACAATCACAACTGGTATTAGTGGCTTGGTTGCTGGCGTCTATGTTTTCCAGTTAAAGGCTACCGATAACAATAATCTTTCTGGCAGTGGGACATTAACTATACATGTTAATCCTGCCGCTGTCCAACCGCCAGTTGCAAATGCGGGATTGAATCAAACTATTACCCTTCCAACCAATTTTGTGAGTTTGAATGGTACCGCTTCGTATGACCCTGCAGGAAGTATAGTTTCTTATAGTTGGTCTCAGATATCAGGTCCTTCATCAGCTAGCATTAGCGGGTCGAATAGTGCAACAGCTTCCGGAAGTGCTCTTGTTCAAGGAGTCTATATTTTTGAACTTACTGTATTAAATAATGGGGGCGCAAGCAGTTCCGCTCAAGTAACCGTAACTGTAAACAATGTTGCCAATCCAATTGCAAATGCAGGCACTGACCAAACAATTACATTACCCGACAATAGCGTTTCGCTGAATGGGTCACAATCTTATGTACCTAACGGCGGGACGATCGCATCCTATAACTGGGTTCAGACGTCTGGATCTGGCGGTATTACTATCACAAACGCTACAACAGCTACACCCCAAGCAAGCGGACTACAAGTAGGTCAATATGTTTTTCAATTGACAGTAACAAACAGCCTCGGCATAAGTTCATCTGCCCAAGTTACCATAACCGTTTTGCAAGGCAACCTGCCTCCTGTGGCCAATGCGGGAAATGATACTACCATCGCACTTCCCACAACAAGTATAACACTCGATGGCAGCACTTCATATGCTCCTTCAGGTTCAATTATCACATATCTCTGGTCTCAGTTGCAGGGTCCCAACAATGCTGTATTTGCGTCGGTGAATACTCCTATCACTAGTGTTTATGGATTGCAACCTGGGATTTACAAGTTCCAGTTAATGGTTACTGATAACAATGGCATTTCTGTTACAAGCACAGTAAGCGATACGGTTATTGACAATTTGCGTACCTCGTCAAGCGCTTCCTTATTACTTTATCCCAACCCAACTTCAAACAACCTCAACCTTCAGATTTCAAACGATACATCGGGAACGGTATTGGTTTTTGTATATGATATGCTTGGAAACATGGTAATGACCAACCAGTTTACAAAACAATCAAGCTTTTTTAGTGCCCAAATAAATGTTTCATCACTTAGATCCGGGACGTATACTTTACAGACTATTTTAGGAAACAAATCAGCATTGATTACAAAATTTGTGAAACAATAATACTATCCATTTGTATTAAATTGGGGAAAACTGGGGCAACAACCTTGCCTTCCTCAATTATAATATGATAGCATTACTCAATATTGTCTTGATGAACATTTTATACTTACCTATATTCTTTTCTGCGCCTACCTCAACTCAAGTAAATGTGATTATGTAGGGTGCAATGGGGTTCTTTGCTTTTCGAATAAAGTTTTCAGAAAATTTTAATGAATTACCCTAGCTAGTTAGCTGGATACTCCTTCAATTAAAATTTGAAAGCCTCGGCATAAAAAAAGCAACATTATATAGGTGAAAATCGCAAAGTTCTTGCTATCCTTCAGGCTTACCGCAAAGTATCAACTCAATAAACTATCCAATTCACGAACAAACCCTTTAATGTTTTTTCAGCACTTTGGATTTGAAAACACTTTTTGATATGTCAGCAAATGCAGCAGAAGCATCTTTGAATTCCTGCATCATCGTTTTTTTAGGGAAAAAACGATCGGCCCAATTTATATCCCATTTCCCAGAAAAGTATTTTCTTATTTCCGGATCTTCCGGTTCAACAACATATTTGAAATCTTTTTCCCATTCAATGCGTACAGTTATCATATTTGGATGAGTCCTTTCCATTATTTTAAAACCAATGGAATGGGTTGGGAGAAAATCCTGGATCAGCTCGGTCATATCATACCCATAGGTAAAACCCAGTTTTTTTTTATCCAAGAGATAAAGCACATCATCCAATTCATGGAGAATCCATTTATGCGATATTCTAGGAAAAAGATACTCCCCAATCAAAGAAGGTGTTTCCAGGTATCCACGTTTCGCGACACGAAACTGCTCACTCAGGAATTTTACAGGGTTTTCTACGTGTTCAAGCACCTGACAGCAGATAATGTAATCAAACTCATTATCCTTAAAGGGAAGGGCTTCCCCATCAGCTTGCATGAAAGTTTGGTTTTTAAGTACTTTTATATCACCACTCCGGTGAAAGTTACTATCGACGAACTTATCAACCACCACATTTGCCCTAGGGTGTGGGTTATGCCCACCCCCAACTTCCAGTACACGGTCACTTGATTTAATCTTGAGGTCAAATTTGCTTTTAGGGTTTCTGGTTTTCATTATTTCTTTTCATTAAATAGTTCGGGTAAACCAGCTAAATCTATTAAAAGACTAGCTGCATTTCCATCTTTCAAACCCTGACTACTTTTCCAGCTTGTATGGTCAAATTCCAATTTAACTGAGTAACAGGTAAGAGAAAAAAACCAAATATAATACAAAAATAGCAGGTCGTATAGCCTGCTAACATTATGCATTTTGATTGTCAAATAAACGCTATCCTATTAAATTTATTATTTTTATTCAAAAATCCCAGAAATCTGGTAATTAGCTTCCGCTAAAGATGCTAAGTGCCATTTTTAGTGCTTTATTTGCTAGTCTCCTTCTCATGCTTATACTTAAAAGTAACGGGGAAAAGAATCCCTAACAGTAACGCATATGCGGCAAATGTAATCCAGATATGATGCCAGTTGCTCACCCCATTGACCGTAAAATAATCAACTACCAGCCCACTACAATAGCCCCCAATCATCGCACCAAGACCATTGGTCATAAACATGAAAAGCCCTTGGGCGCTCGCACGGATTGCCGAGGGTGCTTCCCTTTCCACAAATAAGGAACCAGAAATATTAAAGAAGTCGAATGCCATCCCATAAATAATCATCGACAAAACCAATAAAGGCAGGCCGTCGCCCGGATTGCCAATGGCAAACAGCCCAAACCTAAAGACCCAGGCAAATATGCTCATCAACATTACTTTCTTTATCCCAAAACGCTGAAGGAAAAAAGGGATGGTCAGGATGAAAAGGGTTTCAGAAATCTGCGATATGGAAAGCAATAATATGGGATGTTTTACACCAAATGAATCAGGCAGTGTGGATCGAAAACTTTCCAGGAAAGAACTGCCAAATGCATTGGTAATTTGTAAGGCAGCACCCAAGCACATGGCAAACAAAAAGAAAATCAGCATCTTTTTTTGCTTGAACAATACAAATGCGTCCAACCCCAAAGAAGTAGCAAGTGAACCTGTTTTTACCGATTTTGCGGGAGGACAGGCCGGCATGGTAAATGCATATACGCCCAATATCAAAGCAGCAACCCCACTAAATACCAACTGCATATTATTTAATTTCCAACCAAAAAGATCCACAGCCCACATGGCTGCAATAAAACCAATAGTACCCCAAACCCTAATGGGCGGGAAATCTTTCACGATATTAAAACCCTTTTGCTCCAGAACGATATAAGAAACTGTATTATTCAACGCAATGGTGGGCATATAAAACATCGAGTTTAATAACATAACCCAGAAAAAAGCTTGAGGGGTACTAATCATGGAGTCCCAAAACAACATGCATGCACCCAAGAGATGGCAAATGCCCAATACTTTTTCTGCATTCATGTATTTATCCGCAATAATGCCCAATAAAGCAGGCATAAACAAAGCTGCAATGCCCAATGTAGAAAAAATGGCACCAATCTGTGCCCCGGTAAAATGCAGCGTGCCTCCCAAATAAGCCCCTATGGAAATCAACCAAGAACCCCAGACAAAAAACTCCAAAAAATTCATTATGATCAGCCTAACCTTTATATTCATATCCTACCCTTTCGTTTTAATAATACCCGGTAAGATAATGAATTGTAAACGAATTCAGCTTATGAGGACAATCATATTTAAGTAGCGGTTAAAAAGCAGTTTTGTCTCCTTAACTTTGCAGTCTCACAATCAGAATTATTATTATGAGCTCGGAGAAAATAGCCATCGAAGAAATCATCTCAGCCGAAAAAAACCCGTCCCTTCAATCCATAGGGATCAAAATCCTCAACAAAGAAAGAATCAACGAAAATGAGGGAATAATGCTTTTTGAAAAAGCGGGACTTCCTTATGTTGGCGCCTTGGCCAATTTTGTTCGTGAAAGGTTGCATGGAAACAAAACCTATTTCAATCGCAATTTTCATATAGAGCCCACCAATGTGTGTGTGTTCTCTTGTGCTTTTTGCGCCTATTCCAAATTGTATGCCCATCGTGAAGAAGGCTGGGAACTGAGCACTGAGCAGATGATGGACATTATCAGAAGCTATGATGGCAAACCTGTGACCGAAGTCCATATTGTCGGCGGCGTACACCCAAAATTGAACCTTGCTTTTTTTATCGATTTGATGAAGCAAATAAAAGCGCATCGCCCCGATTTGCATATTAAAGGCTATACTGCTGTAGAGTTGGATTATATGTTTCGCAAAGCAAAAGTTACCAATGAAGAAGGCATGAAAATGCTGCACGAAGCAGGTTTGGATTCCTTACCCGGTGGCGGTGCAGAAATATTCCATCCAGATATCCGTCAACAGATTTGTGCGGATAAAGTGGATGCAACCGGTTGGTTGGCCATCCATGAAACAGCGCATAAACTGGGCATGCACAGCAATGCCACCATGCTTTATGGCCATATTGAAAAACCCGTTCACCTTATTGACCATATGGAAAGGTTGAGAAACCTTCAAGACAAAACAGGCGGCTTTAATACTTTTATCCCACTCAAGTTCCGCAATAAGGATAATGACATGAGCCATGTACCTGAAACAACTTTAGTGGAAGACATGAAATTATATGCCATTGCCCGTTTGTACATGGACAATTTCCCTCACCTGAAAGCCTATTGGCCGATGCTTGGCAGACAAAGTGCCCAACTGAGTCTATCCTTTGGCGTGAATGATCTGGATGGCACCATCGATGATTCCACCAAGATTTATTCTATGGCGGGAAGTGAAGAACAACATCCTTCACTATCCACCGCTCAATTGGTAACGTTGATAAAGCAGGCAAAAAGAGAGCCTGTGGAAAGGGATACCTTGTATAAGGAGATAAAAAATTATGCCAGCATGGATGAGGCTGAAATGGAAGCAGACCCGCTTTACAACTAATGTTGTGCTAAATGAATGGTGAAAAGAGAATAGTGAATGGGGAAATCTTTATAATTCACTTATGGAAACGGAAGTTTAATCAACACTGATTTCATGCAACTTTATAGGAATTTCACCCTTTGTTTCTTATTCTTTTTATTGTTGGCCAAGGTTTCCCAAGCGCAACCTGTCTTTAAAGTGATCCCCTTGGGTGTGAAAGGGGGAACTGATGAAAGCAATTTATCTTCTTACATGCTCGCACCCATTCATTCAGATAATTATGTTTGTCTGGATGCGGGTACTTTGAATTTCGGGCTTCAGCAGGCAGTGAAAAATGGCACCCTAAAAGGCTTTGCGGGGACTATTTTAAAAAATAACGTCAAGGGATATCTTATTTCTCACCCACACTTAGACCATGTAGCAGGGCTCATCATCAATTCCCCAGACGATTCCCCCAAAAATATTTATGCCCTCCCCTTTTGCATTGATGTGCTGAAGACCCATTATTTCACTTGGAAAAACTGGGCCAATTTTGCCAATGAGGGGGATCAGCCAACCTTGAAAAAATATCATTATACAGCTTTGGACACGGCAAAAGAAACCACTTTGGATAATACAGAAATGACGGTAAAGCCATTTTTGTTGAGCCATTCGAAACCTTATCAAAGCACCGCATTTCTGATTCGAAGTAAAGATGATTACTTGCTTTATTTGGGCGATACCGGCGCCGACGAAATGGAACATGCGCAAAACCTTTACCGGCTTTGGCAAGCCGTGGCTCCATTGATAAACTCCAATAAACTCAAAGCCATATTTGTAGAAACTTCTTTCCCCGATGAACAACCCACCAAGCAATTATTTGGCCATCTTACCCCTTCTTTATTGATGAAGGAATTGGATGTATTGGGAAAAATGACGGATGCAAAATCCCTGAAGCAGGTTTACATTGTAATCACTCATATGAAACCATCAGCCGAACAGGTGGAAGAAAAAATCAGGAAGGAATTGGAAACACAAAATAAACTCAATCTAAAACTGGTTTTCCCCCAGCAGGGAAAATTGCTTTTGTTCTAGCTAAAAATCCCAGAATCACTGACCTCTATTAGTTAATCTTAACATTAAACCTTATCATAGTTTTACTTCAATTCACAATAAGATTAAATAGAATTAACCATACAAGACACAAAAGGAATACAAGAAGAGCACTAATCTTATATGCTTTTTTTTGATGACTAATCACCATCCTACCCTCCACCCTAAACCTCAAACCCTAGCTAAGCATTATTATACACTTTATAAACCCCCTCCCTTATCGGAGAGCCCTTATCACTGCAAATAAATTCCAGCACTTCCGCAAGTTGAGAAGGTTTCACCCATGCATCAAAATCAGCGTCGGGCATTGCTTCCCGATTGATGGAAGTATCAATCGTACTTGGCACGACCACGGAGGCGGAAATATTTTGGCCTTTCGCTTCTGCATTGATGAAATCGGCCAGTTTGAACAATAGGGATTTACTGAGCGCATAAGCTACCATATCCTTCCCTGCTTCAGGAAGCAACGCTGGTCTTGCACCAATAAAAACAAATCGGCCATAACCCTTGCTTTTAAAATGTTGCAATAAGGGACGAGCCAGAAAATAAGCCGTCTCAAAATTCAACCGGAACATTTGTTCTATATCGCTTCCCTTGGTAGTTTCCATATTGCCCATGGCAAAACCACCTACCAATAATAAAACACCTTCAATGCTGCCCCATTTCGAAATACTTGTAGCAACAAAATCAGCCGCTGCATTTTCATCCAAAAGATTGACCGATTGAAATTGGAAATTGGGATTGCCCGCAGCGAATTGCAGGTGGGCATCCTTATTGTCAACAGCAATTACACGGTAACCATTTTCCAGAAAATGTCGAACCGTCACCGAACCGAGGTTACCATTGGCTCCTGTTATAATGATTGTTCTCATAAATAATTTATTTCGAAATTTACATCAAAACATCAGCGTGATAAAAGATTTTTAAAAAAGAATTCATTGGGTGTGGATTTTATGAAGACATCCAAAAACTGTTTATATTGTCAGGCGGTTAAAAGGAGGAAGGTAGATGGCGAAGGGCAGAAGGCGAAGGACGATGACCGATGGCCGACGGGTTTACAACTGTACAAGAGTGCGATCCCGCCAAAAGTCGGGACAGGCGCAAGGATGCCGAAGGAGGGTCAAATGTTGGTAACAAAATAATAACAATAAAATAGTGATTGTTCATAAATAGTATTGGCTTTTTTAAAAAACATATCAGACCCTTCAACCACAGACCAAGAACTGGTGGAATCGTATAAGCAATCCGGCAGCCTAGAAACACTTGGCCAGCTATACCAACGATACATGGAATTGGTTTATGCCACATGCCTAAAATACCTGAAAGATACAGAGACATCAAAAGATGCGGTGATGGCTATTTTTGAGGAATTGGTAATTAAATTGAAAAAGCATGAGGTAGAAAATTTTAAGGGCTGGCTTTATACCCTATCCAAAAACCATTGCCTGATGCAATTGCGTTCTTCCAAACATTTGCCTACCAAAGAACTGGAAGAAGACCGTATGCAATTGACGGAAGACCTGCATCTGAATGATGTGTTCGAGAAGGAATCGCATTTGAATGGCATGGAAAAATGTTTGGAAACATTGGCGGATGAACAAAAAAAAGCCATTGAATTGTTTTATTTACAGGGAAAATGTTATAAAGAAATATCAGACCAGACAGGCACAGAATGGAACAAAGTACGATCCCTGATACAAAACGGAAGGAGGAATTTGAAAATTTGTATGGAGAAAACCGCTGCACTGGAAGTAAGAAATGCCGGTCTTTAAATTAAATAAGCAAGTGTTGATATGAATTATTAATCGTAAAAATGGAAGAAAGCAACAATAGAAACCAATACAGTGCCACGGATATCCAAAAATATCTGGAGGGAAAGCTATCGCCTACAGAAATGCATGCGATGGAAAAGGCTGCATTGGAAGACCCCTTTTTAGCGGATGCCATAGAGGGAATGCAAGGAACAGGTAATGATGCTTTCAATAAAGGGGCGGAAGAATTAAAAGTAAGACTGGAAAAAAGAATCCATCAGAAAGAAAACAAAGGGTTGATTCTGGGTTTCAAATCTTGGCAGCGGATGGCTGCAGCAATCATTATTTTAATTGGCGGAGTTACTGTAATCTATAACTATACGCTAAGTGGTCGGAACAATGAAAACAAGGTTGCCGTGCAAAAGGAGAAAACAGTTGTTGATAGCGTTATCCCCGGTAATAACAAAACAGTAATAGCCGCTGATAGCATTGCGGCTGGATCTGTTGCCATCAATGATAAAAAAACAGAAAGCCCAAAATCGATTTCAAGAGAACGGGCAGCCCTTCCTTCCGTTAGAAAGGAAGAACACCCAGAAGAAGTTAAAAGTGAAAGTGAAAAAAAACAGGTTGCAGTTGCAAGTGCAGCAAAAATGGCCCCTGTGACAGATCATGAGACAAATAAAAAGACTGATATTATTATCGAAGCGGATAGCGTCAAATCAAATGCAGATATTGCTGGAGCTGCCCCAGTAAACAGTTTGCAGGGAAAAATACCCGGTGTGGTGATTACCAAATCTAGATCATCCAATAATCGTTTTATTCAAGGCAAAGTGGTGGATAATAATAACCAACCCATTTCTGGAGCTACTGTTACATTGAAAGGCAAGAAAACAGGCACCAGCACCGATGCCAATGGGCTGTTCAAACTAAATAGCAATAGCCATGATACCATTACCAATGTGGTGGTGAACTCTATTGGATATGAAACCGCTGATGTGGCTTTAAACAATAATACCACCAACAATAAGGTAAAATTACAACCTAACAATTCACCATTAAGTGAAGTGGTCGTAACAGGATATGGCATTAAAAAAGATGATGACGATTATGTGGAACCTGGCTTTGACAAAAAAGAAAAAGAGCCCTTTTATAAAGCCGAGCCTACTATTGGATGGGACGCATTCAATGATTATATCAATGGGCATAAAAAAATCAACACCGCCGATTCATTGATCAAGGGAAAAGAAATTATTTCCTTTATGGTGGATAGCAGTAACCAACTCTCTTCCTTTAAAATAAAAAAATCCCTCTCCCCTACCCACGATGCGGAAGCCATCCGATTGGTAAAAGAAGGCCCTACTTGGAAGCTATTAAGAAAGAAGAAAGCGAGGATAACACTGGCAATAAAATTTTAACTACTCGGTTCTTAAACTTTGTATAAGGTTTGCTAATGCCGCTTTTATAGTTTGATGGCTTATGGTAATAAAAGCAATAACCATAGCTATCAATTCGGCTATTACAAAACCCACCATTAATATGAATTTTATAAGCGCAATCTGAAAACAAATCTTTCAAAAACAGTTAGTGGCACAGGGACTCAACGCCCCTATTAGACCGATGCATCATGTAAATAAATATCCTTAACTGAAAAAATATTTTAATCTTTGATACTGATTACAGGCAATTGCTTTTGATTAACTAATTTGTTGAATGCCTTCAAATCCTCATTTTCTATTTTCTTCAGTTTGTCCAATTGCACTTCGGCTTGGGCTGAAAGATCCTTGAAGGCTTCCTTCACCTGTTTAGAGGGTGGATTATAACCACTTGCCGCCACGTCATACAAACCACTGATTTTATCATTCAAACGGATCGGGAAATTCAGCACGTCCTGCCCACTTTTCGATTTGGTTTGGTACAAAGCTTCTTCAACGGCAGTCAGTTTTTTATTGATGCTGTCCGCCATTTGTTTCACATCCTTGTTGTTTGCGGTATCCATTTTTGAAGTAAAATCGTTAACCTGCGACCGGACCGAACGAATGTTTTTAATGGCTTTTTGCACATCGCTGAACTTATCCCTTATTTGCAGCAGCATCCCAACCTGTTCGTCATAATCTTTTTCCGTCATGGCATAATTCGGGTCTCCTTTTATTACAAAAGAAATATCAGCAGAATCATTTCCATACCGGAACCTAGCGGAATATCGGCCTGGAGCTACTTTCGGGCCTTCTACATTTCCATTCCATAAAATAAGACCGTCTAATTTTTCCGCAGGCGGGTACATCATATCCCAAACAAACTGGTTCATGCCTGGCCTAAATTCCAATTTATCGCTTTCTTCCTTCGCATCTTTGCTGAAGGTTTTGATAGCAACACCCTTTTTGTCAAACACGGTTATAGAAATGTTGGAGGAATCATTTGCCCCTTTCAGCCAATAATTAAACACAACACCATTGGGCGGGTTCATCCCCGCATTATGAGGAACAACACGCCGTCTGCCGCTTCCACCCTCTATGCGATAACTGTCGTTCACATCAAAAACATGCAACTTCGTTTGCAGTATGGAATTGTCTTTTTCCTGAATTGGGGTCAAATCGTCTATCACCCAAAAAGCACGGCCCTGTGTGGCTACGATCAAATCATTTTCTTTAATGGTCAAGTCTGTAATAGGGACAACTGGCAGGTTCAATTGAAATCTTTTCCAGTTTTCGCCATCATCATAACTGATGTAGATTCCATATTCCGTTCCGGCATATAATAGACCAGGCCTTTTTTTATCGGCACGCACTACCCTTGTAAAATGCATTTTATCAATCCCGTTGGTGATGAGCTTCCAACTTTTTCCATAGTCTTCGGTTTTGTAGATATACGGGGTGTAATCATCCAATTTATATCTAGTGCCAACAATAAAGGCTGCACCCTTTTTGAAAGGATCTGTTTCAATCGCATTCCACATCATCCATTTGGGACAGTCTTTTGGTGTCACATTTTCCCAATGTTTGCCCGCATCTTTGCTTACGCTTAATATGCCGTCATCGCTGCCTGTGTACAACAAGTCCTTCTCAAGCGGAGATTCGGTTGCAGTAAAAATGGTACAGTAATATTCTACCGAAGTATTGTCTTTGGTAATAGGTCCGCCGCTGGACGCCTGTTTTGATTTATCATTGGTTGTCAAATCAGGGCTGATCATTTCCCAGCTCTGCCCTTCATTCTCCGTTACAAATAAATGGTCGCCGCATGCATACAAACGTTTAGGGTTATGCGGAGAAAAGAATATCGGGAAATTCCATTGGAAGCGATATTTCTGTACATCTGCACCTGCGCCCATTGGGTTGTCTGGCCAAACGTTGATAGCCCTGTTCTCGCCGGTCTTATGATCAAGTCTTGACAGAAAACCGCCATAGTTTCCGCCATATACAATATCCGGGTTCAACGGATCGGCTACCACATAACCGCTTTCCGCCCCGGCAGTAGGTTGCCAGTCACTTTCCGTAATGGCAACTCCATAACTGCGGCTTTTTATGCGCACTGTAGAATTGTCCTGCTGTGCGCCCAGTATCCGGTAAGGAAATGAATTATCTGTTGATACGCGATAAAACTGAGCCGTTGGTTGATTATAATAACTACTGAAATTAGCTGCCCCGTCAAAACTAACCTGTGCGCCGCCATCATCGGCCACAATCATCCGGTCGCCATTTTCGGGATCGATCCATAGGTCATGATGATCGCCATGCGGTGTGGTATTCACAGCCTGAAAAGTTTTGCCTCCATCTTTGCTGCGCATGAAATTTACATTGGGGCAATAGACGATGTTTTCATTTTTGGGATCCACAAAAACCCTCGAATAATACCAGGCACGTTGCCGGATATTATTATCATTGGATTGCAATGCCCAGGTTTCGCCACCATCATTGCTTGCAAACAAACCGCCCTTTGCATTTTCTATAACAGTATAAATTTTATCGGTATTGCTAGGGGCAACCGCTACACAAACGATGCCCCAAACCCCTTTAGGCAATCCTTTATTAGCAGACAGGTTTTTCCAGGTTTCGCCGCCGTCGGTGCTTTTCCATAAACCGCTACCATCGCCGCCGCTTTCCATACTATATGGTGTGCGTATAACACGCCACATACCTGCATATAATACGGAAGGGTTATCTGGCTCCATCGTTAAATCAGAACAACCGGTTTGTTCGTTTACATATAAAACCCTTTTCCAGGATTTACCTCCATCCGTCGTTTTATAAACGCCTCGTTCTTCATTTGGCCCGAATAGATGGCCCATCGCCGCAACCCAAACTGTATTTGGGTCCTTGGGGTGGATGACAATTTTAACGATATGCCTCGCCCCTTTCAAACCGATATTTTTCCAACTGCGACCGCCATCATCACTTCTCCAGATCCCACCCAAGCCTTCACTTACATTTCCGCGAAGCGTACTTTCCCCTTCGCCAACATATATAACGGTTTCATCACTTGGCGCTACAGCCACCGATCCTATACTGCCACCAAAATATTTGTCTGAAATATTTTTCCAGTTACTGCCGCCATCACTCGTTTTCCAAACGCCGCCACCGGTGGCGCCAAAATAAAAAGTGTTTTTGTTTTTATAACTGCCCGCCACCGCGCCGCTACGTCCTCCACGAAAAGGGCCTACTAACCTGTATTTTACATTCGAAAGCAAAACAGAATCCGCATCTGGAGTATTTATTTCAGCAAGCGATTTCTTTGACTTTTTTTGTGAAAATGCTAATGGTAAAATAATAATAACAGCCAAAAGCAGTAAGAAAATCTTTCTCATAAACAGTATTGGGTTATATATGAAAATGCAATATAAGTTACAAATCCTGATTTTAACAGGTGCCACTATCATTATTGAATAATATATTCAACGGTGAATTAGGAGCGAAAATCATTTTATCTTTAACCTGTTGTGCTATTAGTTTATCAAAAAAACAAGCATTGATTAATAATTTGATTCGAAATATTCTTTTTTCTTTTTTGCTTCCCGACTCAAGTGTACGAGACAAGTCGCCCAAACTTGGGGCCGTTGGCAATTTTATTTAAAAGTTATAAATGGCTTTGCTATTATTACTCTATTTTTATAAAAAAATAATCATGAAAAAAATTGTTCTGCCCTTATTGCTCATTTCGTTTTTTTCGTTGAATGCCGTTTCACAACAAGTGAAAACCCCAGCCCCATCACCTCCCCAGTATGTAAAGCAGGATTTCGGTTTGTCATCCATCGAGTTGTCCTATTCACGCCCGGGGGTGAAGGGAAGAAAAATTTTTGGCGACCTGGTACCTTATGGCAAAGTGTGGCGCACGGGTGCCAATTCGGCCACCACGCTCACTTTTGGGGATGATGTGACCATTGGAGGCACTAAAATTCCCGCAGGGAAATATGGTTTGCTTACGATTCCCAATGCGAGTGAGTGGACCATCATTATTACCAAACAATTGGATGTGACCAATCCCAGCGCTTACAAGCAAGATCAGGATATTGTACGTGTAACTACGGAACGTCAGGAGCTTCCGTTTTCGGTCGAAAATTTTACCATCCTATTCAGCAATATGACCAGCAACAGTTGCACACTCCAATTAGTATGGGACAACACTGTTGTGAACCTGGATATCAAGACAGATATAGATTCCAAAATCATGGCGCAGATCGATGAAGCCATGAATAAAGACAATAGGCCTTATTTCAGTTCTGCCATGTATTATTTGGATAATGGCAAGGACCTGAACCAGGCATTAGCATGGTTTAACAAAGCGACTGATCAAAATCCCAAGGCTTATTATATGTTCTACCAAAAAGCGAGGTGCTTGGCCAAATTGGGGAAAAAGCAAGATGCTATTGCTGTAGCCAAAAAATCGATACAGTTGGCTAAAGATGCCAAGAACGATGACTATGTTGCATTGAACGAAAAGCTGATCAGTTCTTTATAGTCGAACAAATCAGTTTTATGGTTGTCGGAATTAATACCAATAGCGGTTGTATTGCTAATACACATTTGATTCCTTAGTTAATCCAAGCTCTGTGCATTAACACCTATACCTCTGTGTCAAAAACATCTTGCAATGCAAATGCTTATATAAATTTTAAAAATGTTTTTTGAGAAGGGTTTCAGTCAGAAGATCTGAAACCCTTTCTCATTATAAAACATAGAAAAATAGCAGCTTATTCCCATATGTCAGGTTGGTCTGTACCATACATGATCCATACTGTATCCATACTGTATGTGCGCTTTAACTATACATGATCCATGCTGTAGCCTCATAGCAGGGAGGTTTCAATCCTATATTAACCCTTCGCTTTCAGAACTTGGAAGGTCATCCGGTTTTATTTTTTTAATATGTTTTTTAAATATACAATCTAAATGTATTTTATTGGGAATGAGTCAGGCTTCCCGATTGGATGGGCATTGTTTTGTGCAACAAAAATCATGGCAAAACTGTAGGCTTCCCATTTTCAGTACTGTTTAAAAGTAGAATATTTTCATGTTATAA
>JAFDYF010000020.1 GCA_018267575.1 Bacteroidota bacterium | reverse complement strand
GTAGTACGACAGATTTTGGTTCTGTTTGTCTTGGTTCGAATCCAGGTCGGGCAACTAGCGAGGACAAATCGGTTTTTTTGCTGATTTGTCCTTTTTTATTTTCGCTAAAACCCTCTCCCAGCTTATATATTAGCTCAACAGCCTCATTGAGGCGGGAGGTTCGATAACTCGTTCCGTCAAAAGTCAATTTTTCGGGGTAGATCGAACCTATTATTTCTCTCTTTCGCTTTGTATCAGCTTCGGCATATAGTTTATCAAGCTTTGTAAGCCCATTTAAAGCCTTATCTAATAAGGCTGCTATACTTGTAGTGCCCTGATTTAAGTCCAAAGCCTTGCCTTCTAAAAAGGCTATTTTCCTCTCCGCCTCGAATTTGATTTCTTTGTAATCTGTGCCTTCCAAATCCCCGGATAGTAGCAACTCCCTTGCTTTTGAAAGCCGGCTATTTAACTGTTCCAACTCCGTTTTTATATTCTTTAATTCATCTTTTTGATTCTTGGTTTTTGCCAGATAAACTTCATTAATTACAAATTTGAAAGCTTCTGTCATACCAGGACGGGGAATATATTTTTTTAATTCCCCGGTAAATAACTCATTTGCGTTTTGCGATTTAAAACGGGTGCCGCAAGATGAAGTACAATGATAGTAGTAGTATAAACCTCCATGGCCCCTTGATGCACTTCCGGTTAAAAGTTTACCGCATTTGGGGCATTTAATAAACCCTCTTAATTGAAGCACATCCAATGTACCTACTTTGGTACGATAGTTCTTTTTCTTTCCATCTAAGAAGTCCTGAACATCATTAAACAGGTTTTCTGTAATAATGGGTTCATGCTGACCAGGAACATACGTTTTATGTAATTCTTTCCAGCCGCAGGTTAGAATTTTACCACAGTAAACAGGATTACGAAGTATGTTCCAAAAACCAGATTTGCATACCTTAAATCCTTTTTTATTTACCTCCTTATATATTTGTTCAACCTGGTATTGACCATTTGCAATTGTCTGAAAAGCCCATTTCAAAATACTTGCACCGGGTTCCTTTGGCGCAATGTATTTTTTCCCATCTTCTGTAATTTTATTTGCATAACCCAAAGGCGCTTTTCCCATCCATCGGCCCTCCTTTCTGGCTTTCTTCATTCCGTAGGTGACATTCAACGCTCTTCTATCGTTTTCAACTTCAGGTGCTGCCAAATAAAACGCAAGCATTAATTTATTCTCAGGTATGGCTAAATCCAAAGGTTGCTCTACAGCCTGTGGCTCTACACCAAGCTTTCTTAAAATGCTAATCATCTGATACGCATCCCCTGCATTACGGCTGAACCTATCCCATTTGAGAAAAAGTATTACATCTATTTGACCTCGCTGTTTTTTTAAATCCAACAATAGATTATTCCATTGAGGCCGGTTAAACGTTTTTGCTGAATGATCTTCATAAATAACCCTCCTGACCTTAATTTGGTTGGCCTCACAATACTTGCGTAAACGGTCATCCTGATCCCGCTGGGAATAGCCTTTGTCAGCCTGCTCATCTGTGCTTACCCGTATGTATAAATCAGCAATCATTTGACTCCATTATTAGTTAATGCTATCGTAGCAAATTTAACCATAAAATCCAGTATCAGCCTTGCCTGGTCTATTGAGATATGCACATTATGCGCCTTCAATATTTCAATCACTTTTTCAATTTTCACAGTATCCATTTCACACCTCCTCTATTTAAATGATAAAGTATTGTATTCGCTCACATAAACATTTTAAACTCTATACAAATTCACAGGAATTTGGCCATGAACATAAAATAAAGTGCCCATAACATTTGAGATTATGAGCACACCGGGTTCTTAAATTTCAAATCATTTCTTGCTACAACATAAATCAACTCAAAATAAAAAAGTACTATTCTCTATTACTTTCACAGTGCCTTATCTCGTTTAGTAATCCTTGTCTTGTACTTTTGTTTCTTCTGCAGTAATTTTTTTCCGGTTGAAGAACTTTCTCCATTATTGCCTTCCTCATCAGAACTATCTTCAGACAATTTTCGTTTAGCATGTATCTGTTTTTCCATCCATCTATTTTGTAAAAACCGATAAGCTTCGTCTACTGAAATACCTGGCTGCCCTTCAGAAAAATAAAAACGCTGATTGACCTCAGCTTTAGTCTTTAAAGGGTTAATATTACCAACAAGGTTCTGGAAGGAAAAGCCTTCCCAAAATTTGAGCTTTAAATCTGTCGCAGCTGCTTTGCCAACTTCACTCGTTTCTAAAGAAATGAGTTCTTCAACAATTAATTCAATTCGTTGTTCTTTTTCCCAACTCGATTTATCTTCAACATTCCACTGTTTCTTTACTTCAAAATCAAATGCACTTTTCCAATCGATCGCTGACATCTTTTCTTCCAAAACATTAATATCAATTCCGTTGATTGGAGTATTGGACAAAGTGAATTTCCCCCGGAGAACAGCGTCATAATACTTCAAACAATACATCTTCTTGTCAGCTTCCTTTTCAAAGAACAAATGAAAGCTCAATTGTTCTTTCCCCTTCTCCACTTTTTGAAACAACGAAAAGTTTTCTGGCTTAAAGCATATATGCTTCAATAACAAATACCCGGAATTCTTAAAACCCAAAGTATCTAACTGTTCTGCTAATGCAGCAATATTTGAAATATTCATTGCTTTTGTATTTATAAACTAAATTGAATGCTAAAAAGCTGTTACGATACTCCTAAGCCTTTCTTAGTACTTTCCCTTTTTTTAGGCAGAAGGCTTTTATCGTTTTTCTTTTCTACCTTATCCGAAGGCTTAGGCTCCTGTTTCAGATCTTTTTTTTTATCGTTTGAAACATCTTCCTTTATTGCTTTGGCACCTTTTTCTACAGCTGCCTGGTATTGGCCAATGGATTCCTTTGCTACCATCTTCATATTGGAATCATATAGCGTCACATTTTTAAACTGAGGGTTTGCCTCCATAAACATCTTATGGCTTTCACCATTCTTTTCAATAGTTATAGCCTGGATGTTACCTTTTTGCAGGGAAGCCATTAGCGCCTTTTCTTTATCAGCATCCTTTAATTCTACCACCGGATATTTTTCAACTGCCGCTTTCAAATCAAAACCATATTTTTCGTGAAATTGCTTCACCTCAAAATTGTTATTCTTGTCTTTGTTATCAAAGTTTAATTGTATCCAGGCTTTATATGGTTGTCCTTCTTTTGTTATAAGGTCTTTGTGCACTGACCGGCCATCCAATAGATTGAAAGCTTCCTTTCCTGTAACACCTTTACCTTTATTCAGGTAAAAGGTTTGTTCTGTCTTTTCTCCATTACCTTTTTGCAGTGAAGCATGGTAGTTATTGAAGAAGTACATGTCTGAAGAATCTGACTTGCGAAAGTTCATTGTCACTTCAAAAGGCTTTTTATTGATTTCGGCTTTGTAGTGCAACTGAAATTCATCTTTTCCTTCATTCAGGTTCTTTTCCAATTCCGGTTTCAGATTTTCTCCAAAACCCATGTACTTAAGATTATCGGTTAAATACTGAAAATTCTCGTTGTTCATAACGTTTGTTTTTATTTGTGAATTAAATATTTGTTCTTGTTCAATATGATCGATCAATGCATCTGTAAAAGCATTGCCATCTTTATTATGCAAACCATTTACATCGGGGTCTATGCTCAATTCTGAATTGAATGTATTCTCATAGGGAATCCTTTCAAGTATGTCTTTTATTGAATTAATATTAATAACAGAAAAATTATCCCTGTCACTGATATTATCCGCCGCAAAATCCCTGGCTTCCTGCCGGGAATAGAAAAACTGAACATCTTCCTTGTCTATAAAATACTGTGACCGGTTATAGGCTATCCAATGCTGGCCTTTGGGGATTGCCATTTCAGCCAACTCCAGCACTTCATCTGATATGGGATGCCTGTTATTCATCTTAAATCAGGTAAGGTAATTGCCTTCATAATTTTTTTGTTGCTCACCTTCATAAGTAAATGCCTGCCGCCATTTTTCTCCATAACCTGTACCGCCAGGTATTTGGCATCAGGAATAGTGAATTTATCCAATGCCACTACTATGGATGAAGTACTGTTTGCTTTTACCTGCGAAATATTACCAGCTACATAAAGGGGTGAACAATCATTTTCCTGGATTGCAGTTCGTTTTCCTTTTTTCTTATCCCGTATATAAAACCTTAACAGGTCAATATCATAATCAATCGGGCTTTCGTTTTTGAGCTGCAGTTGATAGTAAATAACATCTTCCTTAATATAGATGCCCGACACTCTTGCCAGCACATCCCAACTATCATCTTTGATCCCATTTAATGTTTTTGGATTATCAAGAATACTGTTGGCATAAGTAGCCAGTGTTGCTTTTTTATTTACCGGCAGATGATACACCCATTCTGCTGGATTATTATCATAACATATCATAAATGAATAAACGCTGCCGTCTTCAGTGACCACGCTTAAATTGGTTTCCGGAAAACCTTTTGCGGCAGCCTTAACCAGCAGAATAGTCGGAGATTCTTTTACGGGCTGTACAAGCACGGATTGTGTTCCTCTGTCCACATGAAGAACTGCAAAGGGGAATACCAGGCTGGTCGTTTTTTCAGTTGACAGGCAAAGTAAGGTTTGTGCCTTTACGGTAACGAATAACAAACCCAGCCATACCAAACACACTAGTCGTTTCATAAAATAAATTTTTGTTGTTAATAATTATTGCTGACCATTTTTATCCTTTAAAAGAACTTTATATCCTGCCTTCACCAATACCTTCACCTGCTTTACTTTCCGGCTCAACAAACTTTTCATACTACTGATCCCGGCAGCTGCAGCCTGCGCTTTTAAAGAAGGATCAACGGAAGTAAGCTCCATTAGCTGTAAACCATTATCAGCAGATTGCTTAGCCACATCACGGGTAATGGCGCCAGGGATATGAATACCGGGCAGGCCATCCATATCATATACTTCCAGCTTTACCGGGAATAATGAACTACCGTTGCGAATAGAGTTGATTTCAACTTCAAGCCTTTCATCGTTCAATGCAGCAATACCATAAACAAAATTTCCTTTGGGTATTAAGGAGCCATTGATATAAATACCTGTTGTCAATCGCAGTTTGATCACCGCACCGTTTACCAAGGTTTGATCAGCATGAACAACCGCATCTATTGAATTATCTTCTTCTGATTGCTCTTTGCTTTCTTCTATTCCATAGAAGCCGGCATTCATTAGCGTCTTATGTTTTGAAGTGTCCAATAAACTGATGTTATCAGTAACAGGAGATTTGCTAACTGCAAAGACCACCTGTTTCTGCTGCAATGATTTTTCTCTAATCTTATCTTTTACTCTTTCCGGATGCTGGATGTCCAGTATTTTATCAAGTGTACCATTTAACTGTTGCATTTCCGGGTCGGTAGCTTCTTTATCATTCATTACCTGCATCATGTTATGCAGCCGGTCTATATCGTTGGAGAAACCTTCGTTATTGGAAATTGACTGATTTGAATTGCCTACATTGGTTTCAGTTGTTTCGGGTAGATTTATCTGCTTATTGAGTTCAGCAATTTTTTGATAGATCTTTTGTTCATTGATGTCGGCGCTTGTCTTATAAGGCGAAATATTCAACCCCGTTTTTGTGAATGCCGGGTTATTCAAACCGGCAGTAGCATCCATCAAGCTGGTTTGATTTGCTAACGTTGAGTCCCTGTAGTAAGGGTCATTTCTTAAAAGCTCCGCTCTCTTTAATGAGTCTGCATCAGCCTCCTTGTAAAAAGATAGCTTGTCTTCATTCTTATCATCCTTTAGGTTGGCTTTGGGCAATTGTAAATTTAAACCGGCATTGACAGCCGTCTGGTTTTTATCTGCTGTTCCCTGGCCTCCGCCCAATGCCCAAAATGCCATTGTGATAAATGGGAGTACCAGTAAAGGCAGCACCAACATCATTTTTCTTTGCCGCAGGAATTTGGCTGAATGTTTTGTTTCCATACATTTTATTTTTTTTGTGAGTAATACATTTGTTCAACAAGGTTCAGGCTGTCATATAACCCCGGCCTTTCTTTTTGCAAGGCGGGGTATTTACGTTTGTATTCCTGCACCTGCTGAAATTCATTTTCTGTAATTATAAATGGGTTGTTCTGCTGCTGAATATTTTTTGGAACAGCAATCGGTTTTGGCATAATGGCCTTGCCTTCAGTTTTTGTTTTAAAGGAATTGACTATCGCAACAATACTCAAGCCGTCAAAGACAAGACAAACCATATACAGAAATATCCATTGCTGTTTTTGCTTCCAGTTCCTGGTTACATCGTACATATACTTTGCAAAGACATTTTGCGTTTTTATGATACCGTTAGCTATCCTGCTGGCTGCTTTATTTGCCAGGTCAGCTTTTGCAATACCTGATTTTATGCTTTTCATCTATTCTCTGTTTTTATATCCCTGTTCTCAATTGTTTCCCATCGTTCTATCAGGAAACCATGTGGGTTATGATCTGAACGGGCAGTATTTCTTAAATATCCTTGCGTTATTAAATTTCTTGTGACAATGCTATTGGGCCGGATGATCCTTATGGTAGCGTAGCAATGAAATAAATAAGGCTCTGCTTTTGTGCTCACTGCTATACTGTCAATAGCAATTTGTTGGCTGATATTGCCTGATATAATACTGGAGTAGTAGGATGTTTCTTTCAGGTTATCATGCTGTCTTTTTGCAGAACCATCAGCCAGGTACAAGGCTTTTTTAATGTTGGCATCAATCACTTTTTCATCAGGGTCAAGCGAAAAAAAATCTGTATGAAACATGGCGATATGGCTTCTTGCCTCAACCTCAATATTATCTTTCCGCTGTGATGCATAAGCCTCCAACGCTTTATCACCGGACAGTACATAAATTTTGTCCTGCACCCTTGCCGACAGCTCATAACTTTTGTACAATACAAAACCGCACAGTATAAAGCAGCCTGTCACCAGTAACAATGTGAATGCTTTTATGTGCCTGAAAGAGCTGTCTATATTTTTAGTTTGTTTGAACATGGTTTATGATTTACCCGATAATTTATCTTTCATATAACCATTTGATTTATTGCCTCCCTCGTTAAAGTAGCCATTGCTTACACTATTGGATGCCATACTGCCAGATACATTTGATTTAGTATTGCCAAATGCATCCGCCACCATACCGGCACCGGAGGAAGCTGAATTGACAATAGTGCGGGAGCTGGCAGACGTAAGGCTGGTAACCTTATAGAGCAACGTATTACCACCGCCTGCATGAACAATATAATTGGCAACACTAGGAACAGTAAAATATCCTACAATGCCGATGATCATAAAAATCAAGTAGGCGGTATCGGTAGAGGAAAAGAAAGTATCACCATAATCCTGTACCTGCGCAATATCAATCTTCAGCATGTTCTCCTGTATCTTTC
The DNA here is from genome assembly GCA_018267575.1 of Bacteroidota bacterium. Classification (GTDB taxonomy): domain Bacteria; phylum Bacteroidota; class Bacteroidia; order Chitinophagales; family Chitinophagaceae; genus Puia. The sequence goes on along the minus strand of JAFDYF010000020.1, from coordinate 130,350 downwards.
CAATAATGCTCCCAAAAATATTGGCTACAGGCAGCCACAGGAATATATTGATGTAACGGGCTATCCAAACGGTGAGCGTATGCTGAAATCCATCGAAAACAGCTATGCCAAAAACAAGTGGCCCTAAAATAGCAAGGACTATCAGGTAAAATGTCCTGATGGTATTGATGCATAAGGAAGCAGCTTCGAATAATACCCGCAACACTTCGCTCATCCATTGCTTGATGGAATTGCGAAAATTATAAGAAGCTTTTGCCATCGCAAACTTGATGTCGTTGCCAATGCCAGCAAAGAAACCTTCATCGGAAGGGTCTGCATTATCGTGAGTGTACCTGTACCACTTATCCCTGTCGCCGCTGCCGGTTTCGCCCACATACATTTGCCATACCGTTGTCTTCTTAATGGCTTCCTCTTTCTTTTGCAGGAGCACCGCAATGGCTTTATTGGAATCATCCACCATTGCTGCAGTACCGGTAACCGTGGGATTCATCACGCCGTTGATCATGGCTATAACCGATGGAAAAATGATAACGGCAAAACCCAATACAAAGGGGCGGAACAATGGGTAAAAATCTATTGGCTCTGCATTGGCAATATGCCGCCATACCCTGGCTGCAATATACCAGGTGGCCGCAAACCCAGCAATACCACGGCCAACACCAATCAGCTTGCTGCAGAGAGGAAGCATCTCAGTGTATAGTTGCTCTAACACCTGGTGCAGGCTTTTTATTTCATCTGCAAAACCACCACTTTGGGCAAACAATATATTGGGCATGGTCAGCGCCATAGCCATAACAACAATCATTCTTACACTCTTTTTCATACACCACATTTAATTGCGTTAGCACTATAATCCATTTAATTTTTGCGATAGTTTGGTATCCACCATTTCTCTGCCTCTTTGAACCGCCAGTACACTCCCTTCATTGTTGAATGTTCTTAAAAAGACCAGCTTATCAGTTATATCAGTATATATCCTGTCAATGGCAGCGATCCTTTCATCATCACTCATCCGCAGCCTGCCTGCGGTAATTACAATGGTTAGTTCATTAAGATTCTGCAGGCTTTGATTAAAAAGATTGCTGTAAACATTTTCCATGTATTTGATTTCCGAAGCATTGAACAGCTTTGAGGTTTTAAACCTGTTGAAAGCAGACCTGTATTCTTTGAGTATTTGAGATTCGCAGGTGATGATGTCCGCTACCCTTTTATATTTTCTTACAGTGGGACTTACCTGTAACAACGCATTTAAAAAAGCATCGTGCAGGTTAAAGTTTCCTTTGGAAATATCTTTAATGGTATTATAGCCCTTACTTACGATCTCATAGCCCTGTTTCATATTGGTGAGTATCTTTTTCAATTGCGCCAGTTTTTCAACATTTAACAGCAACTGTTGTACTTCGGCAGATTGGGCAGATACCTTTACCCACGAAATAGAAAATGCAAGGCATAAGAATAATAGTATCGTTTTCATTGTAGTCCATTTAATTTTTTTGAAATAATTATATCTCTCTGATCATTTTCCCTTTGCACACAAAGACCTTTGCTGGTATTGCTGAATGCCCTTGCGAATACCTGCTTACCGGCCATATCATCGTAAAGCTTATCAATCGCTGCAATGCGTTCATCATCTTTCATGGAAACCTGGCCGTCAGTGATGATACTGAAAAGTGCATCGAGGCATTTGGCACAATCATCCAGGAGTGCATCAAATACTTTTTGTAAATAATTCAATTCTGCTGTAGTTAGCTGATGGCTGTTTCTGCAGTCCTTAATTGTTTTAGTTACCTGCCTTGTGATACTTATTTGCAGGGAGATAATATCAGCAACTTTTGTATATCGCTTAATTTTTGGATAGACAGTAATTAAAGAAGTAAAATAATTGCTGTGCAGGTTAAGGTCGCCATGCTTAATGCCCCGGATGGTGGTAAGCCCTTCTTTGGCGACAGCATATCCTTTGGATAAATAACTTGCATATACCTGCAACGCTGCAATTTGCTGCAGCAGGTATTTTTTTTGAGTGGCCGTTTGCCGGAACCATTCTGCAAAGGTTTGTGCAGATATGGATTGAGCTGAGTATAGCAATACTGCTATGAGGAATATTTTTTTCATACATCACAATTTCTCTTTCACAAAATATTTTATTCAATACCATACAACTTCTTTACCACATCAATATCATTTTTCTCTCTGGCACGCTGCAAACTTATCCTTATATTCTGCTGGTTGAATTGCTGGAGATCGGTAAGGTTTTGTTCAATATTGTCAGCCGCAGCATGAATAACCATTAGCCTTTTGGCATCGGTCATTTGTGTGGCAAATGCAGTGATTACCATCTGTACCTGCTCAATGCTTTTAAGGCTTTCGTCCAGTATGCCGGAATACATCTGTTGCATATAGTCAATCTCCTGTGGGGTAAAATTCTTATCCTGCCTGGAAAGATTAAAGGCCCTTGTGTATTCTTTAACCAGCAGCACCTGTTTATTGATAATATCTTTGACCGACTGGTAAGTGCTGATGGCAGTTTTTACTTTGGAGAGTTCATCAAAGTATTTTGCATAAAGTTCTTTTTGTTTATTGGCCCAGTCGCCGATCTCCTGCAGCTTTAATTTCGACATCTGGTTTTCCAGAGTTTTTTGTGCATTCTGCAACCAGATTGTTTTATTCTGCAGCCGCTGGATTTTCAGATCAACGGCTTTAATAACTTTTTTTACCCCGGCTTTGATTATTTCTGCAATAGGTATCTGCGCTGTTGCTTGCTCAAAAGGAGCAATACTTACGAGCAGGACAATACCTGCAATGGCTGATAATTTTTTCATACTCTGCAATTTCATGTTCACAATTATTTTTCCTCTTTACCTAAACATCATTTGGCAATTTTCTTAAAGTCTGTATTGCCCCACCGGATGCTTTGTGTGCCGCTGTTCCATATTAGTGTTCTTCCCTCCTTTAATTCAAACAGGGTTTGCTTAACCGGATTGTACTCCAGCGTCCATGTTTCTATGTCTAATCTTTTGGGGAACACCTTACCATCTACCGTTCTTACCACACCGGCATGCCTTTCAATTTGATAAACACCTTCTCCATTGCTTGGCTTAGTTACAATTAATGTATCATCTGTTTTACCAAACTCATGTTCATGGTAGGCAGTATAAGTACCAGTCAATCCACTTTCTGTACCGTTGTTGCTGCAGGCGGAAATAAAAAACAACAGGCAAATAGTCATGTACTTCATAAAGTATAGTTTAGGTTGTTAATGATGCAATGCCTTTTTCAATACTTCCAAACTTTAACGCTGCTTCCTGCACTTTCACTTTTTCTTTTTCCTCAGTTGTATAAGCCAGGTATTCTTCCGGCGACACTTCAGTTCTGTACACTTTGGACAGCACTCCACCCAATGATATAAATACCTCCTTATATTTTTTCGCAGGGTCATTGGCCTTATTGATGCTCAATACCAGCGCCTTTTCTTTTTCTGTTAACCCCAACAGTTCCTGTATCAGGTCAAACTTGTTTTGATATTTGCTTTGATCTAATAATATTTTACAGTCGCTGTTATTAATGATGGCCTGCTTAACAACGGGCGAACTGATAATATCTTCCACTTCCTGCGTTACTACAATGGCTTCCCCAAAAAACTTCCTGACTGTTTTAAACAGGTACTTGATGTACTCAGCCATGCCTTCTTTTGCGATGGCTTTCCAGGCTTCTTCAATCAGTATCATTTTACGGATGCCCTTCAGCTTTCTCATTTTACTGATGAATACCTCCATGATGATGATTGTTACCACCGGGAACAGTATCGGGTGATCTTTTATGTTATCCAGTTCAAATACGATAAACCGTTGCTGTAATAAATCGAGGTTCTCTTTTGCATTCAGCAGGTAGTCGAATTCACCACCTTTATAGTAAGGCCGCAATACATACAAAAAGTTGGATACATCAAAATCCTTGTCCTTTACGTTATCGCTTTTCAACACTGTTACAAAATCATCTTTTAAAAACTCATAAAAGGTATCAAAGCATGGGAATACAGCAGCGTTGTTACTTGTTTTGTCAAAATATAGCTGGAGGGCATTAGAAAGGGCAACATATTCACTGCGGTTAAAAGTTTCATCATCTTTTTTCCACAGGGCAAGCAGGAGGGTTTTTATACTTTCCTTTTTTTCAGTATCCAGTATATCACCTTCACCAATATAGAACGGGTTAAATTTTATCGGCTTTGTTTCGGAATAGGTGAAATAGTAGCCACCCACCATATCACACAAACCTTTGTAAGAGTGGCCCACATCTACCAATACAATATGTGTGCCTTTTTCATAGTAGCTCCTCACCATATGGTTGGTAAAAAAAGATTTTCCGCTACCGGATGGCCCAAGAATAAATTTGTTGCGGTTGGTACAAATTCCTTTGCTCATTGGTTCATCAGAAATATCAACATGAACAGGTTTACCATTCAACCTGTCTCCCAGCCGGATACCAATTGGGCTTAGAGATGACCGGTAGTTGGTTTCCAAATTAAAAAAACAACAGGCCTGTGGTGAGAAAGTATCAAATGTATCATTCATGGGAAAGTCGGCAGCATTGCCCGGAATGCCAGCCCAAAATATTTGTGCAGCGCCTTCAGTTTCTAACCTGGGTGTTGCATCCATCTGGGTAAGCGCAGATGAACAGATATTGCGGATCGTTTTTAATTCATCCCTGTTGTCAGTCCAGGCAAGTAAATTAAAATGGGCTTTTACCGGCAAGCGCTGTTCGGAGATGGCTTCATTTAAAAAATTATCGGTGGCATCTTTGGCAATGGCATTCTCCCTGCTGTAAGCTGATAAGGATTGGAGCCGTAGCCTTTTACCTTCCAGCTTTTGCATAGTCTTCTGAATATCCTCAATAAATACATACTGGCTGTAAATATGATTGCAGGAAAGCAATTGGCCAATGGGTGATGCAAAACCAACACTGAATTTTGTTTTATCAGTGGAGTATTTATCGTAGTTTATTCTTGAGCCACATAAAGGCGGAACAAATTCCGCATCAGCCATTGTATAAAGCTGGCAATAGTTTTCACCAATTTTCCATTCGGGATCAAATTCTATGTCCCTTATTGTGGTATCGCCAGCCTGCAGGTTTAAATACTGAACAATTAAATTGAGCAGCTCTGCATCAGCCAAACGCTGCAAAGAAATGAATCCGCTATCTGATAATATTTTTTCAAACTGACCTACATGGTTCATGAAATCGTGAAAATGTTTGGGCTGCAATGTTTCTTCAGGCACTATTGTTCTTCTCAGTAAACTTGAAAATACAGAGGAGGATAGTTTTCGGCTGGTGGGCTTCTTTGCAAGAAAAATATAACACTGATGGTCAAGGTAGGGTCTTTCATTAAAAAACCTTTCACTGCTTCTGCTCAAAAAACTATTGTCTTCACTTTTAAAATCAGCAGCATATTTTGCTTCGATGAACCAATCCTGTTTGTATAGTATCGAGTGCACCGGCAACACCTTTATCGCTTTGATCCAGGCATGATGAAATGCTTCGTATTCATCATTGCTTAATGTAAATAGTTCGGGCAGTTCAACTTTAAATGCAATAGTAACGTCACCCATTTTCGACAGGATTGCATCATGCTCCACACCATAAAGGGGCAATATGTCAAACAGATTTTTCACTCAGTAGTTGTTTTTTTAACCGGGCGATGGAATAATTTTTGATTGCATGCGGCACAGCTTTCCTTGCTATTTTTTTCATTAGCCCATGTTCTCCATAAGCACGGCTGAGTTTATATACATACATAAATAACCCCGTAGCCAGTGTAACTATCAAAGCAAGGCAAAAGAAAATATTGACACCGCAGATGTAGATTATTGCAAACAATATTAAAAGAATTACAAGACCGCCACCCAGGTACCAGATATACTGCGCTTTTAACCCTTTAAACTCGATGGACTTGTTAATGCCTTTGTTGATTTGATATACACTATTGTTCATATTTCCTTCTTCCCACTATTTTTGTGAGATGTAATAAAATAGCTACAACAATTTATCCAAATTGGGAGAACAGCGGGGTAAGCCAGGTAGTGCAACCCCTCGAAAAAGATTGAGACTAAATAAAGTTTGAGCGAAGAATCAATACTGTGACTTCTATATATTGCAGAGTAGCGGGGTTTCAGCCGTGGTTATAAATACATTTAGTCAGCCATCGGTATATTCTTATTGATTTGCATATCCTGGAGTAAAACATAACTTCTTGATAGTGCTTCTTCAAAACGCTGTGTTACATTCGCTTTGCCTATAGAAAAAAGCAATCTTGCATCCTGAAGCTCTTTCATGACTTGTTCACTATGTACTTCAGATAAAATCAGCTTTGTTCCCCGGTGCTTAGATTCTTTATGTACTTCCTTTAAAGTTCTTATTCCCGTTGTATCAATGATGGGAACCTGACGCATCCGGATGATAAGTACTTTGGGCGGCTTTTCGATAAACCTCATCGCATCTTTAAACTTATAGGCTGCACCAAAAAACAAGGGGCCGGTAATTTCAAATACTTCTACATTTGCAGGAATGGTAAAATTCCCCAAAGCTTCTTTATCTTTTCCGCCGTCTTTATCATCAATGTCTTTTGTCAGCGCACTAACATCACTAAACTTTATCATTTTCCGCATAAACAAAAACGCTGCCAGCACCATACCTATTTCAATTGCTACAGTAAGGTCAATTAATACCGTCAGCAAAAAAGTTGTCAGTAATACAGCCACATCACTGCGTGGGCCTTTAAATACGGAGACAAAACTTTCCCATTCGCTCATGTTATAAGCAACTACTACTAAAATACCAGCCAGTGTTGCCATTGGGATAAGCGCCGCCCACTTACCAACAAACAGCATGATCAGTAACAAGGTAATAGCATGAACAATCCCGGCTACAGGCGTACGGCCACCATTTTTTACATTAGTGGCAGTACGGGCAATGGCGCCAGTAGCAGGAATGCCTCCAAAAATGGAAGAACAAATGTTTGCTGTACCCTGTGCAACCAATTCTATGTTCGACTTATGATTTCCTCCAATCATGCCGTCTGCAACAACTGCCGATAACAAAGACTCAATCCCTCCAAGCAAAGCAATAGTAAAAGCAGGCTGGATTAAATTTTTGACAGTGCTGAAATCTACATGAGGAATTACTGGCATGGGCAGAGAAGAAGGGATACTTCCAAATTTACTACCAATCGTTTCAACAGGAAGATGGAGCATTTGCATTGCCGCCGTTGTTACCAGTATTGCGATAAGGGAACCAGGTATTTTATGTGTTACTTTTGGCCATAATAAAATAATAGCAATTGTTGCCAGGGCAATTGCCATTGCGTAAATATTTGCCGATCCGAAATTTTCAAAGTAATTTTTCCATTTATCAACAAAATCAGCCGGAACTGCTCCCATTTTTAATCCAAAAAAATCCTTCATTTGCGAGGAAAAAATAAGAATAGCTATACCACTGGTAAATCCAACAATTAATGGGTGAGGAATAAATTTTATCACTGAACCTAACCGGGCAAAGCCCATCATCATAAGCATTATACCTGCCATAAAAGTGGCTATGATTAAACCGTTGACTCCGTGCAACTGCACAATTCCATATACAATTACAATAAATGCGCCTGTAGGTCCACCTATCTGAACCCGACTGCCACCCATTGCCGAAATAACAAATCCGGCAATTACGGCTGTAACCAGTCCTTTCTCAGGAGAAACTCCGGAAGCGATGGCAAAAGCTATGGCAAGGGGCAGGGCAACTATACCCACAATTAAACCAGCCAACAGATCTCTGCTAAATTGTTTACGGGTGTAAGTCTTTAAGGTATCAAATAATTTTGGCTTAAACATCTTTACAATATTTACTTCATCGGTGAGTTTAGTTTGTTCTTAAAGCGATTGAACAGTATGATAGCCATTTTAATATTACTCCATTGTTGTGCATTTTTTTTCATGGGATTAAACATTTCAAGTTCACTTAGAATTTTCTCAATAAACCTGCAAATAATATGACCATTTACTTTGTTTTGTTCCAATGCTTTAATTGCAGTATCTACAAAACGCCTCACTTCATCTTGTGAGGCAGCAGACAATATTTTACTGATAAGCTTAGTCCTGTAATCCTCTAATGATAGTGTCATTGCAAAGAATATTTTATTGGCTTATAATCTCAACCTGCAGATCATCCAGATCACTTCTACACTTTTTTTACAAATTCAGATTTCAGTGCCATAGCACCAAATCCATCTATTTTACAATCAATATTGTGATCGCCATCAGTCAGTCGTATGTTCTTTACTTTTGTTCCGGCTTTAATTGACTGGGATGTGCCTTTTACTGGTAAGTTTTTAATGGTTACAACAGTATCTCCATTTTGCAGCACTACGCCATTTGAATCTTTTATCACCAATTCATTTCCCTTTTCTTCATCAGCAGGATTCCATTCATGTGCACAATCAGGGCAGATGATATTGTTGTCAAAAGGGTATGTATTTGTTCCTTTACATTCAGGGCATTTTGGGTATTCCATTTTTTTATTTTTATAATTAATTGCATCTTTTTTACTCGTAATTATTAATCCGAAGTCTTAATCCAACTATGCCAATAAGGAGTGGATATTATCGTTTTTAAAAACCCGGCTGCGTACCTGTAGTTTACACAATTCTCATTGCCCCTATTTATTACCATTTTATCTTCAAAGTATTCCTGCAATTTTTTAAGATACCCTTCAATAAAACTTACCGGAATGTTATTATTGATATGTCGCTTTATATTGGCTAATATGATTGTTTCGCAGTCTAAATATCCATCTGCTACTTTTAGATCGCCACATAATTCATTTACTTCATAGTCAAAATCAAGTTTCATGGTTTTATATTTTAATCCAGAATTTCAATAACTCATTCATTTCAGAACCAACAATATGATACCCGGGAGGCATCTCATCTTCAAGACTATGAAAGGCAGCCAGTCTTGTACCTGCTGGTTTTTGTTCCAGTTGTTTAAATAAGTAGCGGTTGTAGTAATTATAAAGTTCAGGGGAATAATCAATACTGTCATCAATTTTATTAGTACCTGTTATATTTTCATAAAACGAATTGTAAAAATAAAAATGGTCATACTTTCTGAAATCTATCTGTGTGAAGTTCCCGTTCATGAAAAAAACATTTTCATACCCAAGTGCTTGCTTTGCAGCTTCAGCATGATTGATTAAATGTTTCCTTTGTTCAATTCCATAATAGGATGCATTGGGTTCATAACGAGCTGCTGCCAGGCAAAATTTTCCTACACCGCTACCAATGTCCAATATCCTCACATTGCCTTCAGCAGCTAAAAAATGAGCTGCCCTTCTTGCAACTACTAATGGAGTCCAGTGCCGCTGCGCCAGCAACTGTATGGAGGCAGGGTAAAGCTGATTAAACTGTGCATCCGAACTAAACCATCTTTCTGTATGATTTCGCTTTTCAAGTAATGGCATATTTTCTTTGCTATTTCTGGGTTATTGTTTTGCGTATTTACTTTTGCCATTCAATTGGTACTGTTTGGGCAGAAGTAACCCTTTTCTTTCGTGCGGCTGGGAGGGAACAATTAAAGCTAACCAGGCACTGCTTTCTGCACTATCCAGTAATATATTCAAATCGCCTGTAATTAATTTTTCGTTTACCTGCAGCACTTTCCCGTCAACCGGCATGTGGGCTTCAATCAGGTAGTCCTTATACTTCACTGTGGCTATCACTTCCCCTTGTTTTTTAAACCCAGATGGTTCTTTAAAGCTTACTTCCTGTATTTGCTTAAAGCCGGTAAGTTTAAATCTGCAAATACCTATGTATGCAACGGTGCCCTGAAAGTCAATCCACTCGTGATCTTTTGTATAATACAGGTCCCGCTTGGGTGATTGTAGTGTCTTCATACAGCAAAACTATGATACATATACCCCCAATGCGGTAAAGCTTCTCAATCCAAAAAGTGAGTTTTATCAATTTTTAAAAAATGTAAATTTGCAGTTATCATGAGCATTAAAGGAGTATTTCCAATAGATAGGTGGGAGTTTAATAGCCAATCTGTTTTGGCAGATTTGCCCATTGAAGACCTGGAATTACTGACAGCTCATAAATTGGAACAGCTTTATAAAAAGGGAGAGATCATTTTTAGGGAAGGAGCTTACCCCTCTGGAATATTTTATATTATTGAGGGGAAGGTTAAAAAATACAAATTAGATAAAGAGGCAAAAGAGCAAATTATTTATGTTGCTAACAAAGGTGAACTACTAGGTTACCATGCCATACTTTCGCAGGACCGCTACCCCGATTGTGCGGCAGCATTGGAAGAAAGCAGAATTGCATTTATACCCAAGGAAGATTTTCTGGAAACCCTGAATCAATCAAAAGAATTAAGCAGCCGGTTATTAAAAACACTAAGTCATGAGTTTGCTGTATTAGCTAACAGCCTCAGCATGTTTGCTCAAAAATCTGTACGGGAAAGGCTCGCTATTCAACTTATAGTTCTCAGAGAAAAGTATAAGGTAAATTTTCAGGTTGGTATGCCCGTAGAAATAAATATGAGCCGGGATGACCTGGCCAGCCTTGTAGGTACGGTAAGAGAAAATGTAGTAAGAGTACTTTCAGAATTTAAAGAAGCCGGGATTTTAGAAACCAAAGGAAGAAAAATTATTATTTTAAATGTAGCCAGACTCATAAAAATAGCGGACTATAAGTAACTCAATTGCTTCGTTTATAACTCGGTTCTTTATGTGTAATAGACAAGATCTCAACTTAGCTAAATCAACTCTATTTTACATAGGTTTTGCGTCTCTGCAATATAAGGTACTAACGTCGGCACTTTTCAAAACTCCCAAAGCCTACAACATAAAGACTTGAAAATAGCAATTGATAACTTCACAAATGTGATATTGTAACAAAATAAAATGCACGATGACAACAAACACGAAAGAACATTGGGAAAATGTTTTTGCTTCGAAGCAGGAAAATGAAGTAAGCTGGTTTCAGCCTTATCCAAAAACATCAGTTGAATTTCTTGAACTATTTAATTTGCCTTTGGGTGCAAATATTATTGATATTGGTGGCGGCGACAGCTATTTAGTGGATGTGCTTATTGAAAAGGGGTATCAAAACATATACGTGCTGGATATTTCAGCCAATGCACTGCAAAGGGCTAAAGTAAGGCTGGGCAGCAAGGCAGATGCTGTACACTGGATTGTTTCTGACATTGTTGATTTTGTTCCACCCGTTACATTTGATTTTTGGCACGACAGGGCTGCCTTTCACTTTCTCACCACAGAAGACCGCATCAACAAATATGTTTCCATTGCTGAAAATGCAATCCACCGTAATGGCTACCTGGTTTTAGGTACTTTTTCTGAAACCGGCCCAACCAAATGCAGCGGCCTGGAAATAAAACAGTATTCACAGGCATCCATGTCTTCCCGTTTTGAAAAGAACTTTGAAAGAATAAAATGTATTGAGGAAGTACATCAAACACCATTTAATACTTCGCAAAATTTTCTGTTCTGCAGTTTTAAAAGAAATTAATACTCCAGGCTAATTTTATTTTACTGTTACAACTGTACTTTAAAGCTTCCAAATATTCCAAAGCGGCCAGCTCTTGCATCTGGCAAAGGAGTGGGTGCCAGCCGCCAAACAAAGTCAACCCGGAATAATTTAAAAATATTGTCAACCCCTGTTCCCAGTTCCAGGTACAATTTATTGTTGAGCGATTTAAATAATGGATTGCTTGCCAAATTAAGCTGCCCGTTGGCCTCACTTAATGTACCGGTAACGCCTTTGATATTCCAAAACTGTCTGAACTTTAATTTTCTTGTGAATGGCACAAACCTGAACAGGCCATTGCCAATATTATGTTCCGTTGTAAAACCTGCATAGCGGTCGCTGATAAATTCATAGCGGTTCATCAGGTTAAATGCGTATTTATTGTACAAATAAAGTTCGTTACCCGGATGCACTTCCAGTAATGGATAGGGCAATGTTCCAAATATTTTTCCGGCAAATACATTGTAACTGATCTTACCCAGCGGAGCCACAGAAAACTGCTGGCTTACATTACCGCTTATTTTCTGATAGTTGTAACTGCTGTGTAAAATGTTTTTAATACCTGCCGTAAATTCTATTTCAGGTATGGGGTATGTACTGCCCAGGCTGTAACGGAAAAAATTGGTGTTATAAAATTTCTCCAGGTAAGCGAAGCGTAATTTTAATGAAACGGTTGTTGCGGTTAAAGGATTGCCGCCTGTAACAGGGAAGAAAGTTTTATCCGGCAGGTTTTTAAGCGGCGTAAATATTTGGTGACTGATGCCAATTTCGGCAGACAACCCAATTTTACTGTCATGTAAATATTCCAGCTTCTCCTGTTGCAGGTTGATGAATTTTGCGGGGATGCCTTTTTTTCTGACGGCTAAAGCCAGTGCATTGTCTGCAGGTATGCCATTGTTGTAATGTTGCGAACGGTCCAGGTCATCTGTATAACTTATATGAAGTGTTTGCCAGGGCTCCTTTTTAAGCAGCACCAATGCTTCTCCCATCCCTTTAAAACGTTTGTCGGTAAACCCGTAGGCAAGGTATCCATGCAGGTAAATTGTTTTACTGAAGTTTTTATTGGTTCCCAGGTCAAAGCGTACCCTTGTTCCTTCCAATGAATCGCCACTGATCCAGCTAAGCCAGGGGCCAATTTGAAACTTTCCAATATTTTTATACCCGGTGGTTAAAAAATATAACGTGTTATAATACCGTTTGTAGGCTGGTGCATGTTGCAAAGAATCGATCATCTCATAAATGCCCCGTTCATTTTTCGTCAATGTGTCGGAACGCATTTTTTCCCAGTTCAATGCCCCATCTTTCGCCTGTGGTAAAACCTCCACTTCTTCCAGCACTTTGTTTTTGGCAACAACCGGTAACACCATTGCCGTGTTTACCTGTACACTGTCGTAGGTGGTGGTTTTACGGGCAATAAAGCCGGCATTTTTACCTCCAACAGGATTAAGATTCACCACAAATTTGTCTTTGCTTAAAAACCAGGTGCTGTCATCAATCAACCTGAACTCCTGTACAAGGCTTAGTTTATCTACATAATTGATATTTGCTTCTTTGCTTACATGGAGTATCACTTTTTGTACAGCATAGGTTGTATCATGGATCCAGCAATCTCCGGTAAAAGTATTTTCACCGGGGCGTTTTGGTATGAATACAAGGTGAAGAAAACGTTTTCCGGCAACCCGCTGTGTGTCTGTTAACTGGTAATCATAATAACTGTCTCCATTGCTGCTGATGGGGCTTATAAATTCCTTGTCGAACACCGGAATAAAGTTGGCGTAAATGATAATATTCTGGTACAATCCACCCAGGTATTTGGTAATGCCCTCATTCTTTACACCACTTACTTTGTTAGCGATAATAATCTCCCTGGTACGGTGTGGCTCTTTTTGAAAATAATATTTGGAAAGGGTTTCAGAAAAAAAAGAAGGAAGAATAGGTTTATCCTCAGAAACAGTATCAACATGATTGCCTATAAAACGGAATGGCTTCAATAAGCGGCTTTTTTCAATTTTTTGCCTGCTGAAATTATTAACGTCTAATTCCAGTTTATTATATACCAGGTAGGTGAAATTGTCATTTCGGAAAATATTATTTTGATCACGGTGAGCCACTACTTTTTTCCACAAATACCAGCCACGGCTATGCCTTTGTTTAGCGGTGACCACTACTGCAACAGCGGCATTCCCGGCTTCAAGCGAAGCCAATACTTCAAGGGTATCTTTATTGGGTGGAATTACCAGCACCAGTGGCTTATAACCTGCGCTGGTAATGATCAGCGAATCAGACGGCCATTTGCTCAGTACAAAACGAAATGTACCTGACGAATCCGTGATTTTTCCAATAGAGCTGTTTTTAAATACCACACTGGCAAATGGCAAAAACTCATCGGTATGCCCATCTTTAACACGGCCTTTAATAACTTTTACCTGCGCCTGTGCAAAGGAAATAAGGAGCAGGCTATACAGTAAAAACAAGCTCCGCAAACGGAGTTTTATTACAGGCATTATGCGGGGCTTATTCAGAATAAAATAGCTTTATAAATTTTTATGAATGTACCTGGCTTTCTTTCCGGTATTTAATTGTAGAGGATGCAACGCCGTATCCTTCTGGAAGCTGTATTTTTGAAATTTGACAAATACCTATTTTAATCAATGCCATGTGATGTATGGCATGTTCAAGATTGTAAGCAATCTCCCTGAAATAATTGGTAGGTATCCTGTTTACCTCGTGGCTGTTCTCATCAAAGCCCGCTTCTAAAACCAGTTGCCTGTTTTCATTTTCCAGCCCCGCTTTTATTGTAGTCATTACCGAGATAGCGGTTTCTTTTGAAGTTTCAATTTCAACATCCCTTTTTCTTTTTTCATAGTTTACAATCCCGGTAATATATCCCTCCTTCAGGCACACGAACATCTCCACCACATGCCGTACATGCTGTCCCACACTGGCACCTGAAAGTGTATCTACCCTTTCACAAAACTGGCTGTTGGTTAATTCATTTACAGATGCTTCCAGCTGATCCATGATTGCATAAACTGATTGTTGCAGTTTCATTTTTTTTGCATTTTACATTTTATATCCTTCGCCCCCGTCATCTTCCAGTGTCACCCCAAGTGATAAAACAATACGGTTAACAAAATTGAAATAGGCAATTACAAGCGTTGCATCCAGGATGCACCTGTCGTCAAGCCCTGCTTCTTTTAAAACCTGTGTTCTGTTGGTAGTTTCAAAATCATCCGGGTACATTGTTAATTCAACGGCATAATTGCAAAGGAGCTTTTCTTTTTCAGTAAGATCAGCCAATATATAATTCCTTTTCAACTGATCTACCCTTTCACTATTTTTCCAATAATTGTTGAGTGCAGTTCCGTGATGCTGTTGACAATAATTACATCCATTTGCAGCAGACACCACCACAGCCAGCATCTCACGATTAGCCCTGCTTAAAGGTGAATGACTGAACATAACAGTCATATACAACTCTGTATGTGCTATAATACTGTCCGGGTTAAGGCTTTGTATAGTATGCACATTGGCCAGCTTACCCCGTTTATCAATTAAATCCAGGTATATATCTTTCAGCTTTCCGCCAGCCTCTGAATATGAAATTACTTTTATGTGCGCCATAGCCTGATTGAATAGTATGACGTTACAAACAAATTATCCTTACAAGAGTTCCGCTATTAATCTTCCAGGTGCATTAATATTTCGCTTACAGAAGCTCTTTTTCGATAGTCTGGATCAAAATGCCTGAACGTGATAATTCCTTTCTGGCTGATGATATAAACTGCGGGAACCGGTAAATTTGTTCCGTTTTCTCCATTGGCATCTGTAAAATCAATACCAAATTTTTTATATTTAATAATGGTTGCACTGTCTAACGAATAGGCAACATCATAGCTTTTCATGATTGCAAGACCCTTATCAAAAAGTATAGGGTAAGATGCCTTGGTTTTCTCAATAGTCTTCGAAATATTGACCGGTTTTTCGGGTGAAATTGCGATCAACCCTGCGCCCTTTGCTTTTATTAAATACAAAGAATCTTCCAGTGCCTTTAACTGCCTGTTGCAATAGGGACACCATTGGCCTCTGTAAAAAACCAAAACAACCGGCCCTTTTTTCAATTCGGAGGTAAGAGACACCATTTTATTATTTTGATCTTGAGCAGAAAACTCAGGGGCTTTCACATTTGTGTTGATACCCGCAGGCATATTTTGAGCTATTGCTGGTGCTATAAAAAGCAGGCCAGTCATCCAAATAATTAAAATCCTCATTTGTTGAAGTATTTTTAAAAAATTACAGCAGCATAGCCAGGCTATGCTGCTGTTTAAATTTAAACTGGATTTTTTGCGGGTTTATTCGTCCCCTTTTTCATAGGCTGCCGTATAAGTAACTTCTATATCGTCGGCCACATTGTTTTTCTTTTTACCCATCGGTTTGCCCACACCATAAGATCCGATATCTTTTACGGTAAACTTACAGGTTACGGTGAGTTTACCATTATTCACTTCGATAGTAGCGTTCTCTGTTACAGGTTTAGTAACGCCTTTAATGGTAAGATCGCCGGAAACTATTGCATCGTACTTGCCGTTTTTGGCCAGTTTAACAGCCGAGAGGTTAGTAATTTTTCCTTTTAGTGAAATGCGTGGGTATTGTTTGGAATCCATGAAATTGGAATTATTAAAGTGCTCCTGCATCAACGCTTTTTCAAACGTAAAACTCTGAACAGGCACAGATATGGCAATATCTCCTGTTGCCCCATTAACTACTCCGGTTACGGTATTGTTGGTTGCCGAAATATCTTCCGCCACTGTATGCGAAAAGATGGTTGCCTGTCCTGTCCGGGTTATAAACTTTGATTGCGCCTGAACGCTGATTGCTGCAACAGCAATGGCAAGGGAAAGAAGTACTTTTTTCATAAAAGATTTTTAATTAGTTAGACTATGATATTTTTTATTCCTTACAGATTTTTTACTCTTAACAATTATTTTACTGGAATTATTTACAGCAGTTCAGTAATCAGCCAGTAAATGGCAATGACTGCCGCAATAATGGTTTTAATGTTGCAAAAAGTCCAGGATGTTTTTTTCTTTCCTTCATTACCGCAAACACTGCACCGGCCATTTGAACAAGTGCTCATTTTATTATTTGTTTTGTTACAGGAATAGCTGATTTAACCAGTAATGCTATTACAATACCAAAAACAACATGCCCCATAACACTGCCTGTCATCATCAAAACCATTGAACCTTCCGGGGCAGGCATATTGCCGCTGCCAAATATTGAGTCCATAACAGGAAATCCTATTTGTGCCATCACAAAGGCAATGATACCATATACTGCACCTCTCAACATTTTGCTGCTGATTTTCTTTAACCATTTATTAAAAAAGAATACATACCCTGCTGCAAAGATGATCCCGATTAAAAAATGCATTACCCATCCCATTGCAACCGGCATTCCGGTCATACCCGCTAACATATCCGGGGGGCTCATCTTTGGCATTCCCATTGCAGCACCCATCATCATTAAAAGGGTCATTACTATTGTGGCAGCAATACCACTTATGACGGTTTGTTGAATTTTGTTTTGCATATTTTTTATTTGTAAAGACGTATGAGTTCAGATTTCCTGACAGAACAATCACAATTACATTAGATTTTGAAGAATAGTTAATAATTCAGCCTGCAGTGTAACGGTTTTATCTTTACCATACCATCCATGCAATTCCCGTTCAAAGTCTTCCCATGTTTTTCCATTTGGGTTTTGTTTCCAGTTGGCAAGCAGTGCCTGTGCAGGAGCAGGGCGTGGCCCCCAAACAAATGCATCACTACCCATTGTTTCGTTGATGCAAATTAGCTTAGGTATTGCTCTGGCGCCATTGGTGAGATAGTTATTCATCATTTCGGGGTTCTCGTCTCTCAATATGATGTGTAAGCTAATTTTTTCTGGATTCAATTTTGCAAGCTCAGCAATTACCGGCAGATTTTGTGCACTATCTCCACACCAGGCTTCCGTAATTACAATCAAGGTGTACTTGTTGTGCAACTGTAAAGCTGCATCCCGCAATGCTGCGTTAATCACCACAGTTTTATGAATACGTTGAGTTCTTGCAAAATTCAGCTTTGTATATTCGATATATGCAGTTGTGGGATTGAGTGAACTTGTTTTAACGGTTTTTACCCAGTCTTCAAATTTTTCCATGTATTTATCATAGCTTAATAAGCCCAGCGCTTTCAGTAATGTACTCATGTTTTTATTTTTTTGATTCCTTCAGTCCATGTTCTCCAAAAGCAACCAGTTCTTTTGGTTCGATATATCCCTGGGTGTAAGTGATAATATTTCCATCAGCATCGGTTATAATAAGTGTTGGATATGCATTTACTCCATATTTACTGCTTAAAGTAGGGCCATCACCCTGTTCCATATCAATAGCCACATTAATAAAGTTTTTATTAAAAAAATCTCCTGCATTCTTATCAGGAAAAGTCTTCCGCTTTAGTAACCTGCATGGGCCGCACCATGACGCATAAGCATCAAGAAAAATCAGCTTGTGCTGTTTTTTTGCTTCCTCAATGGCTTTGTTCCAGTTGGCTTCAATAAATTGAATGCCCTGGTCATTTTGCTTGCCAGGATAATTTTGAGAAAAAGATTTCTTTTTTGAAACAAAGGCAAAGACAAAAAAAGCTATTAAGAGGAGCAAGACAGAAATAAGTATTCGCATTGTTATCTTTTATGTTTAGACAGTTTTTTTGCTTAGACCTTACAGTAAGATCACCTTTTCACAAAAGTTTCGATTTTAGTTCTTCAATTGTTGTTACCCCCTGCTTTCGCCACACTTCCTTTCCATTTTTATATACAATGAAAACAGGCAGCGCTTCAATATTCATTTGTTTTAAGATTTCAAATTGAGTGGCAGCATCGATGTTTACCACTTTGTATTTGTCCGAGGCTTCATTTTTAAGCTGGTTGATAACCGGCTCCATTTTTTTACACGGCGGACACCATACTGCACCAAAATCTACCAGCACATGTCCGGCAGAGGTAACCTGTGCATTGTATTCCTGCATCGTAATCTGCTTAACTTTTGCAGCACCCTCAACAGGCTTTTCTGCCAGCTTCCAGGCTGTTAAACCTCCTTTTAAATCCCGGACATTAGTAAAGCCCTTTTGTTTAAAATATGTGACTGCCGCTGCACTTCTTACCCCAGTAAGGCAATACACAAACAATGGCTTTGCTTTATCAAGATGCTGTGTACGGTCTTTAAATTGTTGTTGATTATACCAATCTGCCTGTAAAGCATTTTTCAGATGCCCGGAATTATACTCTGCAGCCGTTCTAACATCAAGCACCTGAACATTAGGGGCAGTAAGAGCCTGTTCAAATTCATCTGGAGACAACGTGCTTTTTGTGGGCTGTGCCTGGCAGGATAATAGCAGTAGGGAAAAGGAAATAATTGTGATAAAATACCTCATTGTAACAAACTATACTTTTAAGCTTTATTTGTTACTAATGACGGTAGAAACAGGAATACCTTACAGCCGGTATTTCAACAACATTTATTTTCTTGTTGTACAGGAGGGCACGGAGTATCGCCATAGGAGCAGTAAACACAACAATCCCCTTCTATGGGCTTAATAATATTACTACAGCCTTCGCATTGGTAGAAATACTGACAAGCATCGGTTGGCATCGTTTCTTCCTTCCTGAAGCCACAGACAGGACAAGTGATAGTACTCGTAGAAACAATTGGTATTTGGGACATTTTCCTTGAATGTAATCGGTTTAATATCTAGATGTTGTAATTAAAAATTAAAAGGCCTGCTCAAAGGCTCACCTTTTACTATTTAATAGTTGTTATAAAGCGAAATATAAGTATAAAAATTATTCTTTTGGATAGTACATAATTAATCTTATAACTTTTTTAATGCTCGAAGTTTTGCCTCACTCGGCCTGCCGGTTTCCACATAATACTTAAAATCCTGCAATAGTATATTGCCCATTTTGCTCATCATCATTTTCATCATTGGTTGCATCATCATTCCCATAATGCCTCTAAGTGTTATATTCATTACCATCTTTAATTTTGACTTATCGTTGTCAATTTGAGTTAACTGCCAGGTATTGGTTGCATATTTTACCATAAAAGGCATGCCCTCCGGCACCGAATAAGAAAGTCTGTTACATTCATTTGAATATTCAATAAGCTTTTCTCTGGTTTTGCCCATTCCGACGATATCACACCCTCTTTCACTACAAGCTGAGCCATTAAAATTATTTCTATCTTTTGCTTCAGAGTGCTTTAATGGTGATGCCCATTTATATGCATCAGCAAACTGATATCCAAGTACCTCCCACGCATCTTCAACGCTTTTATTTATGGTGATTTCTTTTTCAATTATCATAATTAATATTTTACTTGTTTGAAATAATCCAGTTACTTATTCCCTCTGCAATGGCTTTAGGATGATCTTCTGTTAGGTAGTGTTTTCCCTTACCCACATTTAAAAAAGTTACATTTTTAAAATTCTCTCTTGCATAATTTAATGCCTGCTTATTTACTATCATTCCCGGCTTTGAATGTATGATTAAGAAAGGTACACCATCATTCAGTGTGAGTAGGCCAGCTGCATATCGGTTCAACTCATCTGCAAAATCGCCTGTGGCTTTTGATATGCCTTTCCTTTGCATGGTATGTGGACCTGCTCCATACAATAAAATGTTACGACGTGCTTTATCATTAAACGGTTCCGCATATGCCAAGGCGACTTCTTCAGATGGTTTCTGTACAACTGCCATTTTTAACATCATTAACGGCATCTTATTTTTTTCAACCAACATTTTCTTCGCTCTTTTTTCTGACCGCATCATCATAAACATCATTTTTTGCTTAAACTTTAGTTGTTTATACCAGGCTTGCGAAGGCATAAACATTGCTTCAATAAAAACAATGCGTTTTATGTTTTCCCTGTGTTCGTTTGCGTATTTTAAGCCGAGCATTGAGCCAATATCGGTTACTACTAGCGTGACATTTTTTAAATGAAGATTTTCAATAAATCCATTTAGGTATTCATATTGAGCCTGAATTGAATAATCAGTTTCTGGCAAAATATCAGACTTGCCAAACCCTGCTAAATCCAAAGCGATAGCCCTACCTTGCTTTGATACTTCAGGTACTACATTTCTCCATATATATGAGTTTTCAGGAATGCCATGTAAGAATAAAATGGGATCACCGGTACCTTGCTCATAATATGCCAGCTTTAACCCTTTTACCACTTCTGTTTTATATGAAAAAGGAAAGTTGGATGAGATGTTTGCTTCGGGTTGTTGTGCGAATGTTTTACTAAAGGTTAATAAAACTGACAGTAAAACAAATATTGTTGTTAATTTTTTCATGTGCTTTTATTTATATTTTTTTCCAAACCCTTTCTGCAAACGCTACATCCACTTCCGGATTTGTATTATGATTAGAATAGTTGCTCATTGTTTTTACGCCTATGCCAGCAATAATTCCCAACACTGCCGACTCCGTATAGCCCACAGCAAGAAAATTGTCAATTTCTTCCTGTGCTACATGACCCGCATTAGCAGTAAGCAACCGGGTAAGCCTGGATAGTGCTTTTAGTTTCGCATCTTCTATCTCTTTTCCATCCCTTATTGCTTCAGTAACATCTGGAGGTACCATACTCATGGCATCTGCAACAAAGCTGTGTGCAGACATACAATACTCACAATTATTTTCATAAGCAACTGACAGAAAAATGACCTCTTGTTCAATTGGAGTAAACCCGGAATTTGACCGAAAGCTTTTGTAGGCGAAGGTATATGCATCAAGCAAAGCAGCATTGTGCCCCATTTTTACATACATGTTTGGAGCAAAGCCCATTGCCTTTTCAGTTTTTTCAATAATAGCTTTGCTTATTGGAGATGATATTCCATCCGCTAATTTTAAGTTTGCCATTGCTATATTTTTATTGTTTGATTTAACAATACAAAGATGGAATGGACATTTCTGTTTGTTTTTTCCAAACAGCTCAATAATTGGGAAAATCAGCTCAATCGGAATTCGGAAGGAGAAACATTAAAGCTTTTTTTGAATGCTTTGTTAAAGTTAGATATTGTATCGAATCCGCAGTCGTAAGCGATATCTGCAATTGAGTTCGATTTTATCTGAAGCAATTGTGCAGCTTTTTCCAGCTTCTTATATGTAAAGTATTGAGTAGGACTTTCATTATAGTGCGCTTTAAATTTCCTTTTAAAGGTTGCCAGGCTGCAGTTGCACAGCATGGCTAATTCAGAAAGTGACAATCCGGAGAAAATATTTTTTTGAACTGTTTCGTTAAACTCATACTCATAAGGCACAAACAAAGACGCAACAAATTCGTTAATGGAATTTGCGTTTTCGCTCTTACTCAAAATCAGCAGGAGTTCTTTTAGCTTATTAATGATAATGTTTTCATCCGCTACTGATGCATTGTCTAACAAGAAATCAATGCTGTCAATAAAGGACCTCATTAAAGGCTCCACATTTACTTTTAATACATCAAAGCTTTTGCTGAAATGTTTTATAGATAGATCAGTATCAAAAAATGTCTTTACCATTTCAGGGTAAAAAAATGCACCGATGGCTGTAAGCTTATTTTCGGCCTCATTCACTGAAATATCTTCTAAAAAGTAATTGCCGCACTTAGCCAGCATGGCTTCATTTTTTGAGTACGACAATAAATTGGTAGGCGTTCTGAATTGAAAAGAACCTTCTTTGATAAATAAAAAGCAGGCTTCATCTTCGGCAAAATATTTTGGTGCCCGCTTAAAATCTCCAGTCATTACCAGCTTTTCAAAAACTCGTTTGCCTTGATATTTTAATATTTTTTGATCAAGTATCATATCTACTTTTATGCAAGCATTATTTTATTTCTATTAGTGTAAACCAGTCAATTTAAATATAAAATCAGAGCGTACCATAATCTAGAATTAACACATATTTCCTAATAATCCTTCAGAAAGGAACCAATATACAAAGTTTTAAGTGAGCCTAAATCTTTTCTGGATTTAAATCAAAATTCACCTTGCGTAATTGCAACCATAATATTTTAACCCAAATTATAGAAACTATTAGGGTGTTAAACTTTGTTTGAACTTCCTTATACCATCTTCCAAAAATTTTTTGAAGGTTTCAATATTTGAAGAGTAACCTTCTGAAATTGCTAACGTAGTTTCGTTTGTATCTGATAAGACATAGTAAGGCTGAGAATTGATATTAAACCTGGATGCCTGCAAATAACTCCACTTGCTGCCGATGGTTTTAATTGGATAGGTTTGTCCGCCAAGTGTTTTGGTGGTTTGTTCACTATCAGGCAAATTTCTTTTATCATCCACATACAAGGAAATCAGTACCACGTCGTTCCGCAGTTTACTGTCTATTACGGGGTCTGTCCAAACAAGATTTTCCATTTTCCGGCAATTAACACAGGCCCATCCGGTAAAATCAAGTAATATCGGTTTATTTATCTTTTTTGCATAAGCTAATCCTGCGTTATAATCATGAAAACAATTTAATCCATTGGGACAATGTTCGCTGTCATTATTTGTAGTACTCCCGGCAGAAGATGTTGTTGCCACCGTGTTATGCTGCCACTCAGCATAAAAGTCTGGGGGCGGAAAGCCACTGATTAATTTTAAGGGTGCACCCCACAACCCCGGAACAAGGTATAATGCAAATGAAAATACTAAAATTGTAAGTGCCAGGCGGGGGACAGATACAAAAGACAATTCGCTATCATGTGAAAACCTGATCTTACCCAATAAATAAAAACCCCATAATGCAAAAATCACAATCCACAACACAATAAAAAGTTCTCTCGTAATAATATGGGCCTGTACCACCAAGTCGGCATTAGATAAAAATTTTAATGCCAGCGCAAGTTCCAGAAAACCTAAACTCACTTTTACTGAATTGAGCCAGCTGCCCGATTTGGGTAGTGAATTTAACCATCCGGGAAATGCGGCAAACATCCCAAATGGCAGTGCCAGGGCCGATGAAAATCCAATCATGCCCCATAGTGGTCCACCCACACTCCCCGTTGCAGCTGACTCAAAAAGCAAAGTTCCTATTATGGGGCCAGTGCATGAAAATGAGACCAACGATAACGTAAATGCCATAAAAAAAATACCGATTAATCCTCCCCTTCCTGTTTGTTTATCTACTTTATTAACGAGCCACGAAGGCATGGTAATTTCAAAAGCACCAAAAAAGGATGCGGCAAAAATCAGTAGTAGAATAAAAAAGATAAAGTTGAACCAAACATTTGTTGATAAGGCATTCAGGGCATCAATACCGAATATTTTTGATACTCCAAAACCCAGCAAAACATAAATTATGATAATAGAGAGTGCGTATGTAAATGCATTACGAATGCCCTGGGCCTTCGTTTTACTTCGTTTGGTAAAAAAGCTCACCGTCATGGGTATCATCGGAAATACGCATGGGGTAAGCAGCGCAGCCAACCCACCAAGAAACCCAGCTAAGAAAATATAGAGAAAAGAATGATTATTTATTAATGTATTGGGTGGTGATTTTAGTTCTGTTCGTTTATGTGTTGACTGACCTTCATCTAATTCAGAAGGCAACTTAGCGATGGATGTTACATCAATAGAAAACGATTTCTCAGTCGGAGGCAGGCATTGTTCATCTGTACAAAGCATATAAGATACAGATCCTTTCAGTGTAAAGGCACTTGTATCTTTAAGATCAATCAATTTTTTAAAACTAGCTTTTTCGGGATAAAAGCGGAGCGTTATATTAAAATTGCTGTCGTATTTTTCGATCAGTTTACCAGTTTCGGTAGTTCGATCTTCTACAACATAATTGTTTCCCTTTTCAATATTTACAATTGTTTTCTGTGGGCCGCCATCTGCCATTTCAGAAGAGTATATATGCCAGCCCGAATCTAAGGATGCTGATAATACAACCTGCAATTGTTTATCGTTCAGTTTTTCAACAGAAAACCTCCAGGCAGCATGATTTTTTAACTGGGCGGATGCATTTAACGTTGTTACAAGAATATAAAATGAAAGCAGAATATATTTCATCAGGAGATTTTAAGTTTGCCAATAACAATACTCAACTTATACCTTACTCAAAGCCTGTTCGATGGCCTTTTTAATATCATCAGTAGTATAGGACACATAAATATGGTTGAGATTTTTTCCTGTAGCCGGGTTAATAATAGCGATTACTCCTGTAGCCTGCTCTTTTTGAGCAATATCATATACGCCTGCAGATTCCAGCGCTGGTTTAACTTTATTTTTAGTTCGTCTGTTCGTTACATCGTTTATTACTATTAATACTTCCTTTGAAGATGAATAGGCTGGAATTACTTCATTTTTAATTTTGGCGTCGTTAGCCCGGCAGGTGGGGCACCAGTTAGCCCTGGTAATCATCACAACCAGTTTTTTACCCGTTTGTGAAAAAGCATCAGTAAAAAATGCAAGTGATAACGCTAAAAGTAATACCGTTTTTTTCATGTTTTTATAGAGTATGACGAGTGACTAACAAATAGCTTACAAAATTCTTTTGCTTTTTTAAATATTCAGCCTCGTCACAGTTTTTAATAATTACTGTAAGGATTGCTATCACGGTACGTCTTTATCCAAAAGGATTTATATAACCTAATTCGGCTTGTTAATGTGCACTGTTTCATTTATCCCCCTTAAAAAAGGTATTATCCTTACATCCAACCGGGATGAGCATATCAGCCGGGGTATAGCGTTATACCCGGAATTTTACAATGTAAACAACCGGAGCCTGGCGTTTCCAAAAGACACTAAAGCAGGGGGCACCTGGTTTATAACAAATGAAATGGGGGATACGGGTGTACTATTGAATGGTGCCTTTGAAAAGCATGTACCGGCACCTCCTTACAAAAAAAGCCGGGGAATGGTATTACCTGAGCTTTTTCAGGAAGATTCTCCTTACCTGGCTACTAAAAACTATGATTTTACCGGGATTGAAAACTTTACGCTTATACTTTGGGAGCAAGGAAGGCTGAGGGAAATTAACTGGGATGGGCAATTTATTCATGTTAAAGAGCATCATCCCGAATTACCGAATATATGGTCTTCCGTAACATTATATTCTCCGCAAATGACACTTGAACGGCATGGATGGTTTAAGCAATGGCTGGACGCTCAAAGGCATATTACTCAAAAAACTGTTATTGAATTTCACCGTGGCACAAAAAATGAAAATAAAGAATTTGGATTAAGAATTTCGAGGACTAACAATATCTCCACAACCAGCACCACTTCCTTATATATGAATAACAGGGATGCCTGCTTTTATCATATAGATTACATACAAAATATCGAATCTGTTCTTGACTTTGATATAAAAACATTTAACCCAAAAAAATTAGTTGACTATACAGAAAATGAATCTGCTCAGAAAAATTAAATATCACCCCTTTTTTATACGCCTGCTAAACTGGGAGTACTGGCCCTTTGCAGTTGTTTATACCCCCATCTATCCAATTTGGTTCTGGTATTGTTTAAAAGCCAGATCGTTTTTCTTTTTTGGTGCATCCAATCCTTCTATACAAAATGCCGGTTTCCTGATGGAGTCTAAGAAGGAAATTTATGACCTGATACCGGAAGACTATAAACCACTAACACTGTTTTTTGCAAATGGAACAGACACTGATTTAGTGATTGCAGGCATCAGAAATCAAAACCTTCAATACCCACTAATCATTAAGCCTGACATTGGAATGCAGGGAAAGGCAGTATTGAAAGTACATGATGATAAGGAGCTTATTGAAGCAACGGAAAAATTTACTGTTGATTATATTGTACAACCCTTTATACCGTATGAAAAAGAAGTTGGGATATTTTATGTCAGGCATCCTAATGAAATACATGGCAAAATTACCGGAATAGTGGAAAAAGAATTTCTAACCATCACAGGAGATGGAATAAGTACCATTGAAGAACTGCTATTGAAATCGCCCCGTTATATTTTGCAAATACCTTTCCTAAAAAAAACAATGGGTGCGAAAATATATTCAGTACCTGAAAAAAATTACAAAGAGGTATTAGTACCTTATGGGAATCACGTAAGAGGCTCTTTGTTTCTCGACAGTACATTTAAAAATAACAGTCAGTTAGAATCTGTGATAGATAATGTATGCAGCAAAGTGAAAGACTTTTATTATGGACGGCTTGATATACGTTTCAACAGCTTTGAAGAAATACAGGAAAATAAGAACTGGTGTATAATAGAATTAAACGGGGCTGGTAGTGAGCCCACTCACATGTATGATCCATCTCATTCTCTCTTTTTTGCATGGAAAGAGATTATACGTCATTGGAAACTGCTTTATGAAATTTCTATAATGAATAAAAAAAGAGGATTTCGATACCTCTCTTTTAAAGACGGAGTAAAAATGTTCAGGAGTAACAGTAAATATGTGAAGAAAATTGACAGTATTGATTTCAATAAACAAAAAAAATATCCGGCTTCCATAATACGGATGACAAATAGTATGGAAATAGCAAGATCTGCTAAATGAAATTACAATCTCAAGATATCAAAAATTAGTTAGTTGAATGCTCATCTATAAGTCTAAGGAATTTTTCCTGTGCGGCAGCAGATAAGCTATCTTCTGCATGAACATGCGGACTTTCTTTCGCTATTTGCCTGGTTTGCTTTTCAAATTTCCTGCAAAAAGAACACATTGAAGTGTGCATAGACAATTGCAGTCTTCCTCCTAAGGATAGTTTACCTTCCTCTTTCTTGGCCATCAACAGCGTTGCTTCTTTGCAATTCAGCATCAGGTATTTCATCATAAATCGCTTCATATCACTCAGTTTTTTAACCAATAATGTTCCACACAATCTCTCATCTTCAACCGGGCCCTGTGTATCAGTACCCAATAGTTAGACGTACTTATATTTAATACCTTACAAATCTCATCCGACTCCATGTCTTCCATATATTTCAATGTGAAAACATGCTGCTGCAATTCTTTAAGATGTTCTTTGCACCAGTTAATTAACTTCTGTATTTCTTTTCGCTCTGTTGGATTATCCGCTGCCTGCCAGTCCTTTGGCATTTTATTTTCAGCCCAATTTCCGTCTTTATCAAACCAGTCACTTTCCATACTTTGCAAATCAGGGATATTCATAATTGATTCTTCTCTTGTCTTTTTCCTGTAAAAATCAATTATTTTATTTTTAAGGATTGTAAAAAGCCAATTTTTTTCTGATGCCTCGCCTTTATAGCCATCAAGTCCTTTTAAAGCCGATAAAAATGTTTCCTGAACCAGGTCTTCGGCTATAGCACTGTCATCAACTCTTGGCAATGCATATTGATATAACTGGGTAGCATATAACGAAACCCAATTTTGAGGATTTGCCTTAGTTACCTTTTCTTCCATTTTTACTGCTTTGATTGTAAGCAAATATAAACAATGAAGGAGAATACTATCTGCTTTGGTAAGAATTAAAATTTTAAATTTTTGTAAGGTTTATAAAAATGCAGCGTCATAATAATAAACCATGTAGTCGAAAAATAATTGAACCTGTATGAAAAGAAAAATCATAAAGCGAATAGTTTTTGTATTGTTAACTGGTATAGCAGTCGCCGGTGCAATTGGTACTTATCTGTTCTTTAAGCCGCACAGAAATGTGCAGGAAACTAAAGCATTTGCTGAACTAAAAGTAGCTGATTTGGTAAACGAATTTACTGCTGATGCAAATAAAGCCAATGCCAAATACCTGGCAAGTGATGGCAATTCAAAAGTTTTGATCATAGAAGGCCGGGTAAATAAAATTGCTGAAAATCAAAGCGGGGAAAAGGTCATCATATTGAAGGATGATGGTGCAAAAGTTGGTGTGAGTGCAACTTTTTCAAAAACTGCTACGGCAAATATTCAAAGTGTAAAAACAGGCGATATTATAAAAATAAAAGGAGCCATTACTGCCGGAAACAGGTATGATGCAGATCTTGATTTATATGAACATGCCACCCTTGTTCAGTGCGACTTAATAAAATAGAAATATGAAAAAATTTATAAAAGCAAATTTGCTGACACTCGTTGGAACAATTGCCGGAGCTGTAACAGGCTACCTATATTGGAAATTTGTTGGTTGCAGTACGGGAACCTGCATTATACAATCAAACCCATATAGAATGACTTTATTCGGAGCCATATTTGGAGGGCTCATTTTGAACATGTTTCAGAGTAGCTCAAAACAACAAAAGCATGAGCAACAATAAAATAAAAACAATATTACTTACATGGATGTTTTTTTCCATTGGCGGTTCGGTAACTGCCCAGGATAAAGGAAAACTATACTTTACTACTTCCTTTGGCTTAATATCAACGCAAGGTAAATTCGGCAAGGCTGTTAAATCAACCTTAGCTTTTAACTCAGGTATTGAGATGGCTATGAAAAAGAACTGGTACAGTCAATTGGTTTTTGATTTTAATGCTTTGAAATACGATCAGCAAATAAGGGATGCTAACTCACCTTATTTATTCCAGAATACTAACAGTTCATTGTTATTACTCGGTATAAACAGCGGGAGAAATAAATATTTCAAAAACAAAAACTGGTTTGTTTCACTGTATGGCGGAGGGGGCTATCTTAATATAGGAGAACCGAGAATTACTGTTGACAACAATACTTCAATAGCCAGGCAGGAAGTTTCCAGAAAAAGCAGTGTGTTTGCGAGAGGAGGTACAAGACTTGCCTACAAAACAAAATCTAACTTCTTTCAAACTATATACTTTGATGCCTCATACTGGACAGCAGCTGCAAAAATTCAAGGTGGCATTATAAATGGGTTTTCATTTTATATAGGAACAAGATTTGGGACAGTACAATAAAAAATTAATCAAATTTTAAACTATAAAAACTTCAATTATGAAAAGGGTAATTTCAAAATCAATATTAGCCATAGTATTGACAATTTTAGGTTCTGCAGTCATTTTTCCGGCAAATGCCCAGGGGAAAAGCACCTCACCCAAAGTTTATGCTGTAATAAATAAGGCCAACTGGTGCCCGGTATGCCAGGCAAACGGTGAAAGAATAATGAAGGAGGTAATGCCTGCTTGTAAAGATTTAAAAGTGAAATTCATGGCAAATGACCTCACCGATGATAATACCATTTCAAAGTCAGTCGCTGAGTTAAAAAAGAGTAAGCTTTATAATTCGGTTAAAGGAACCAAATCAACTGGTGTAATCATTTTAGTGGATGCCAAAACAAAAAAGATAGTAAAACAGATAAGCGTGGCGAAGCCTTCTGAAGAAATCATTAAAGAAATAACTGCGGCACAGGGTTAAATATTTGTAATTAAAATGACATAGTAGTGTTTGGTATTTTTAAGCAACAGCCTTCATTTAAAGAAGGCTGTTCACTATTTCAAACCATTTTTTATGCGTCAAATTATCGGACTTACATACCTGGCAGGAATTGTAATGGCTACAATTGCAGTTGCTGTATTTATAGTAACCTGCAATATTGGGTTTGGAAATAATAGCATTAAATCAAAGAATGGAATTCATTTTATTGATGGAGCAATTTCGAAAGCAACAGCTCTATCGAAAAAAGAACACAAACCTATATTTTTACTTGCCTACGCAAATTACTGCAGCGCATGTAAAAAAATGAAAAATGAAGTTTTTTCTCAAAAAGAAATCGATTCAATATTTAATAAAGAGTTTATAAACTATTCTGTTGATATTGAATCCAAATAAGGCAATGAGATAGTTAACAAATACCAGATTGATGCCACTCCAACCATATTATTTCTTGATAGCAATGGTGAAGTATTGAAAAAAGCTGAAGGATTTCAAAATAAAGAGGATTTATTTTTACTGACTCGCAGTAACATAATTCATCCTGACACCTCTATCGGAAAGTAACAAGCAAAAATCAAATTTGATTAATAGGATAATCCATTTAAACGGGATTGGCTTTGAAGCTATAGGGTTGGTTTGTTATAAACTGTCTGATCAAGTATTAGCTATAACATATAATCTAAGCTCCCAGGCCTTTACTTCTTTTATCACCCAACTGCTTTTTTTTCAAAAGTGAGTTTTCTACTTTTAAAACCTGTGATTCATTTTCTTTCGCATTTGAAAAACTGTGCCCATCCTTCATCAATTGGGTTTTCTGAATTTTCATTGTAATTTCTCTTTCCAGTTTGCTTACCTCCTTTTTTAGCTGTACTAGTTCATTTTCCTTTTCAAAGGGTTTGGCCACCAATTGCTGAAGCATTGGAATATTTTGATCCAGTTCTTTTAAGTTTCTATGGTATTTTTCTTTCAAAGAATCTACCCGATCAATGGCATTCAAAAAATAACGGGCTGCAATCTTTGGATTATCAATGTTTAAGTGACCTCGGTTCCATGAATATTTTATTCCGGATGATGCGCTTTCAGCATAAAAGATATTTTGATATCGGTATTCAAACATCGCATTGTCTTCATAAGTTTCTTTCTGCCTGCGTATAAACAAGTCAAAGCCGTAAAGGCTGCCAATTTTCATTATACCATCTTCGCCAAGATTGGGTTTCCATGCAAAGGATTGTTTAATCAGGTATGCACCAATAGCTTCAGAATCCGCAGAATTAAAATACTCTAATTGTATGGGGTTAATCTTAACTCCATCTTTATCAAACTGCAATTGACTTTTATAGTTGCTTTCATCCTGAGTAAGCTTATCAAGTGTTTGAATTATTTTCTCTTTATCTGTTTGCATACTTTCCAATTGAAACCTGGCACGTATTGCTTCTTTATGATGAGCATTTCTCAGGCTTTCCAAAACAGCAATCTTCTTTTCCATTTTTGACTTTTCCAGCAATGTAGTATCGCCGGAAAGTATGGCTATGTATTCCGAAAAGTTCATCCCGCTTTTTTCATCAATGGAACCTTCGTCAAGCGTTCGTACATTCAGTTCACAATTCTTCATTTGGCTGATGAACGTTTGCTTATTCTTCAGCAAATTGAACTTGTAATTATCCAATGATTGCTCAACTGCATAGATATAGTTCTTCACCTTGTTTCCATATTCCTGCTTGGCTAATATATTTCCCTGCCTGGCACCACGGCCATTTCTTTGTTCCAGTTCAGATGGTTTCCAGGGAATATCTAAATGGTGCATCCCAACAACATTTCTCTGAACGTTTAAACCGGTGCCAGCCTTTTCGGTGCTGCCTAACAAAATCCTTATCTCACCGTTATTCATTTTACGGAACAGCTCGGGCTTTTGCCTGTCCGTCCAGTCATGTACAAAAGTAATCTGATTGGCAGGAATTGAAAAATCATTGATTAATTTACTTTTTAAAGCATCATAGATATTAAAAGCATCCGGCTTTGGTGTACCAATATCACTGAAAATAATTTGAGTTCCCTTTTGCTCATTGCTTAATTGATATAATTCAGCAATATTTCTAGCACACACATTTACTTTATGATTAGGATGGTCCTCATAAATAATCGGATTGATAAGCCGCATATCTGCAGCCATCTTCTTTGCATAGTTGGTTGCAATCAGCATCCTGCCTTTATCTTCTTCTCTTGTTAGCGGTAGTCTTCCAATCAATGTTGCATCACCTGTTTTTGCAAACGCCATTAGTTTCTTTATAAACTCTTGTTGATCGGGAGTTGGGGAAATGTTTACTAATTGCTCATCCAATTCCGGTTTGTCTAAATTGATATGCTTAGCAGTTTTGTAATCCGTTATCTCATTGTAAAATAAAGCCAGCTCTGGCACCTTAATAAAATGACGAAACCTTTCTTTAGCGATGATTTCGTTGGTAACAGAAAATTCAAAGTCAATTGTCTTCCTTGCAAATACTGCAGCCCAGGCATCAAAGTTCTCAATCTGTTGTCGTTTCATTTCGTTTGGTCGCAGGTATTTAAACAGCAAATACATTTCTGTAAGGCTGTTTGAAATGGGTGTGCCAGATAAAAACGTAACACACAAATCGCTATTGAATTTTTCCTGTAAGGTTCTCACAGCGAAAAGCATATTCAATGCTTTTTGGCTTCCTTCCATATTTCCTAAACCAGCAACCCTCTCGTGCCTTGTGGTAAATGTGAGGTTCTTGTATTTGTGCGATTCATCAACAAACAAATGGTCAATACCCAAATCCTTAAAGTTGATGCCGGCATCTTTCTTTGCTTCGATGTTCTTTTGTAACTCCTGAAGTTTAATACCCAAATTAGTTTTACGTATTTCCAAACCTTTCAGCATCCGCCGGGATATTTCTCCACCCATATCTTTCAATGTGTAAAGGTCTCTTTCTACGTTATCTAACTCAGCCTGAAAAATTCCCCTTTGTATTTCCGGGCTCTGTGGAATTTTCCCAAACTGATCATGTGTTAGTATGATGCAATCCCAATCGTTGTTTTTTATTTCATGGGATAGCCTGATTCTTTTGGCTGGAGTAAAATCATTTTCACCAGGAGCCAGGATCTTTGCATTCGGGTATGCCTTTCGATAAGTATCTTTTATCTGGTTTACATTAGCCTTTAAAGCAATGATCATCGGTTTGTTTACAATACCCAGCCGTTTCATTTCATGGGCTGCCACAATCATTGTAAGTGTTTTGCCCAAGCCTACTTCATGATCAATCAACGCCCCACGGTTTTGAATAATGCGCCAGGCTGAATTCTTTTGAGAACTGTATAAATCTTCAATACCCAAACGTTTCCTGTCTAATCCGGGAAATTGTAAATGGCTGCCGTCATACTCTCTCAGCACATAACAGTTGAACGTATCATTATACAATGCTTCCAAATACTTTTTATCACTATCAGGTAATTCTTTCAGCCATTCATTAAAATTGTTACGGATGGTTTCAATCTTTTGATGGGCTAATTGTATGGCATCGTTATCCGGCACCCGGATTGTTTTATCACCTAACTCAACTTCGTAAGTATAAAAGGGAGTAGTGTTTTCTAAGGCATGTTCAAGTAAAGCATGGCCGTATGATGTTTTTCCATTTTTTGTTGTAACTGCATATTCAGAATTTGTTTTAGCATTACTGCTTTCAACCTTTACTTTAAAAGTATCCAGCGATTGAAAATAATTTACTTCTGTAATCAGTTCAAATAAATGTGTAGCAAACCGGTTGTAAAATTCCTGTGGAATCCATCTTTCACCTAAATTGAAATCCAATAATTCAAATGGAATCTTTTCTGGTTGAATTTTTTCCAATGCAGCCAGGCTTCTTTGCAAATGAAAATTACCGTGTGCCTTGTCTGCTGCTGTTTTGGCAATGTTTAATTTGGCAACGACATTACCACTCAAAAGTTGGTCGCCAGTTTCCCACTGGTTGTTAGAGGGGTTGATATAAATATGATTGGTTAATGCCAGTATGGTATCTGGTTCAGTGCTATCGGTAGCCGCTGCAATAAATTCTATATCCACAAAACCTTTATCATTCAAACTTTTTGCCAACGCCTCGACAGGGTTGTCTGTATGGAATGCTTCCTGCTTTTGAATAAGTGACTTTGTAAGTATATCAGCCTTAAAATATTGATCTCCTTCTTTTCTTTCGAGTGATGCCAATACTATAAAGCCGAATGCTTCATCTTTTAATATTCGTTGTTTATTAGTTGATGCGTTTAAGATACCATAACCTTTTACCAATGCCTCATAAGATTCATTCAACTGTTTTCTTAATTCAGGGTATTCAATATTTTCGCTGCCTTCCTTATCCGCAAGCATTAAATACTCATCTCTCACAGAAGTGTATTGCTTATAAAAGCCAACATCTTTCTTTTCATAAAGACTTGGAAGAAATAAAGGCTTATCATTTTCACCTGCCATATAAGAAACAAAACCAACTCTGTCGTTGTGTACTATCAGTGTTCCTTCTTTGTGGTATGGATTAATATCTTTTAATTCATCTAATGCAACATTATTATTCTTAAACGCCACATGAAAGACACCTTCACCTTCGTTATAAAACAGATGATTGTATTCCTGCAATTTATTTAACAGACCATTCAATTCAAGATGAATAGCAGAAGCATTCATCCAGTTGGCGGGGAATTGAATTTCATCAGTATTGGAGTATAGTTTATAAACGTATTGCTTGAATGCAATCGATTTAGCAGTAACTAAAACAAATGCTTCATGCTCTGGCTTATCCGAAGTTTTGATTATGGTGGCAATTCTGGCAGTCTTTCTATCCACGACAGTTGCGTCTAACCCATTGATGTAAGCCGCTGCCCTGTTAATATTGGCAGCGGGTGCAGTATCAAATAATCCTAATTGTACAGCACCGTTATCAGGGTTATTGTCGGGCATCGGCAAATAAGTAAGCTGTTTATCCTTATCAATATTTTCGTGAACTGCTTTTAAATCAAACGCCTCATTATTAAATCTTTCACTGAACCCCTTGCTGATTGTATCCGCTAACGAGGGAGCAATTAAATTGATATCGCCGGTTTGCCAGATTGTTACATGCGCTTTTCCGTATTGGTCTTTACCAGGCTTTACCTGATTGCCCAGAATAATTTCTGGATGAAGTGCGATGAATTGATTAAGATTATACTTTCCAAATTCGTTTTCCTGTTCAATAGTATTAAGCAATTGCCTTTCCTTTTCTGAAAGGGATTGCTTGTTTTCGCTCTTTTGGACAATGAGTAAATGACTTGATGCTTCTGTGTTGCCGGTATCTTTCATCAGGTTATCAGGCATCACACTCAGGCTAATGAAATTGGAGCGGTTAAATAAATGTTCTCTTGCTGATTGATTGGAAGGGCTGTTTAAAAAAGCATCCGTGGTTAGGAAAGCCAGCAATCCACCATCTTTTATTTTATCAAGTCCCTTTGCAAAAAAGTAATTATGAATTTTACCAGTTATTGATTCATTATTAAATGATTCATCAAACACCCTGAAGCTTCCGAACGGAATATTACTCACAATCAAATCATACTTTCCGTTTTCATCATTGAAAGTATTTTCAAAGCCTTTTACATGTACCGAAACAGGGACGGGTATCGAACTGCCTAATGCAGTCAATACCCGTCCCGATAGAATATCTTTTTCTACCGCCGTAATAGTCTGTAATGATGGAAGAAGCCGTGCAGCTTCACTTACAAAAACACCAGCACCGCTGCTGGGCTCATACATATTTTTCGGTTCAATGCCTTGCTCTTTTAAAGCACGGAACAGCGTTTGCGGAACTATTTCTGGAGTGTAATACGCTGTGAGGATGCTGTTCTTAATCGAATCAATTACCTGCTTGTATTCGGTATCGTTAAAATGTTGCTGTAGTGATTGATGTAGTTGCTTTATCTGTGGGTAGAGCCGTAAATCTTCTTTAGATGCTTTTAATTTTATCCATTCTTCTTTTGGACTATTAGGATATAGCACCGCTTTTAAACCGCCAAATCCAGCATAACGCTTCAATGCTCCTACCTCTCCAGGTAAAAGCATTTGGCTTTCCTTCCATTCTAACGCAATACGAATGGCAGCAAGATTATCATTCAGTTTCTGCTGGCTGTTGTAACTCATTGCTCACAATTTCACTCGTCACACTTTCCAGGTATTCTTTTATTACACCGGTAATCGCATACCTCAAAAACCTGTTATCCTCGTTCTCTTCCGAAAACTTCAAATCATCAAATACAGGGTTGCAATGCTTTATCATATTGCAGATCTCAAACAGCAACAAGCCAGAATCAGAAAACTTGTTGTTTTCGTTTTCAAATTCCAGTTCCAGAACGTTCAAAATATAATTATACCTGGATGGTCTCAAATCTTGAGTAAGTTCTTTCATACACATTTCTTCAATGCTGTATGGTGGTTTACCCTCTCCGCTTAATTGAGTGATCAATGAATCAACTGAGCTTACTTTTTCGCTTAGGTATTGAGTGGTAGTACCTGTTTGCTCCAGTTCCAGCAATACATCAGGGTTATTTACCTTCATGTATTGATATAGGTTATTTATAAGTGTTCCCTGCATACTGTAATTTTTGGATTTTATACGCCGAAGAATGAACGGATAACAGTAGCTACTATTACAAGAAATACGCAACTGCCAAACCATGCTGCAGCAACTTTACCGGTATCATGATCACCACTGTTCCACTTTTGATATACTTTAACTGCGCCGATTAAGCCAACAATTGCCCCTACAGCATACATCAGGTTTGTACCTGATGCAAAATAACTTCTCACTTTAGTGTTGGCTTCATTAATGCCTGCATTACCATCCTGCGCTTTTACATAAACAGCAATCAGCATCAGTAAACTTGTTGCTGCAATGCTGAGCAGTTGCTTTCTGATTTGTTTTTTATCTGTCACACTTTTCATAACACACAGTTTATTTTAATGAATAATAAAAAATGCTCCATTGCCGCTATCAAACGCACTTGTTTCTCCTGCACTGTGCAATGAAGCATTAGTTTTTTAGATCAGCTTAACAATTGTTTTATGTCACTTTGCCGGATTAGATTTGGGTATCGGGTATTTACTTCATCAAAAATATATCGTACTAATTCCTGCTGGTATTCGGCATCTTTTAACACCGGGTATTTTAAAATAATAAGATTGATTGACTGCAACAGTTCGTTGGCAGTAACACTACTGCCTGACTCCTCCAGGTATGCCTTCACCTCATCGGTAAACGCCTGCATCAACGGCGAGATATCAATTTCCAGTGCAGGTTTAGGGAGATAATTTTCGTGATTTTCTGTTTCATACGATTTTTTAAAATCAGCGACAGTTGAAATAGAGATGCCACTTCCTTCAATTTTCTTAATACCGATGAGGCTTAAAATTTCCCACCGGTAAAACCGGAAGCCGATAAAAGTATAATAGCAAACCAGCAAAGAAATTACTGCTGTAACATATTGGGTCCATGTGATTGAATTAAGCATGACTTTTAATTTTTCATTTTCACAACTCTTAATCGCTAATCAGAAGCCGTTAATATATTGATGGCAAAAACATTTCCAAACCATCTCAAATTGAAAGTAAGCCGGGTAGGACAACCGCTAGTTTTAGGCTAACAATGAATGGATAGTGTCCAATAAATTATTTCATTTTCTTTTAGCAAAGTGTATTCCGCCCCTTTCATTTTTACCAATATAATGTGATTTACTACTTTATAGAGTCATTTTGCTGCAAAAAATATCATAAATCATATTATGATGTGATTTATGATATTTTTTGTCAATTTTTTCGTAATATTACATCCAAAATCACACTATAATGCTAATACAGGAAATAGGGAATAGTATAAAGCTAAGGCGAAAGGCCTTAAAGATAACACAGCCCAACCTTGCCCAACTGGCAAAAGTTGCCACCAATACTTTGTATAAAATCGAAAGAGGACAGGCTAATCCTACAATAGATATTCTTGAAAAGATAACAGATGTATTGGGCCTGGAAGTAAAATTGGAAGTGAAAAAAGTACTTACTAAAACTGTTTCATGAGAAAGCTGGCCATTTATAGGAACAAAGAATATGCAGGCATACTTACGGAAAAAAACCGGTCTGAATATGTATTCAGGTATGATGATGCTTATTACACAGACATAAACAAACCTGCCATAAGCCTTACCCTTCCCAAATCGCAACAAGAATATACAGATGCAGTTTTGTTCCCGTTCTTTTTTAATATGCTTTCAGAAGGTGTAAACAGGCAATTACAAAGCCGCCTGCTAAAGATAGATGAACAGGATAATTTTGGTTTGCTTGCAGCCACCGCCCAATACGATACCATTGGTGCCATAACAGTTAAACCCATCGAACAAAAATGAGCGTTCCAGAAATGAAATATTGTCCAGGAAGCCTCGCAGAAGGTTTTTCAACATACAGCCCTGCATTCCTCCGAAGAATGTTTGACAATAAACAGGTAAGTCACGTACTTCCTTATGATGCGCCGCAGGTGAACGAACAAGATGCTGAAAAGTTTATGGAAAACCGTAAGCGTATATCCATATCCGGCGTACAGGAAAAAATGTCCTTACTATTAAGCAAAAATAAATTGCGGCTTACCGAAGAAGGGGAACAGGGTACATACATATTAAAACCGGTTCCAAGAGATCTCAAAAAGGTAGACCAGGTTCCGGCAAACGAACATGTAACCATGCAGATAGCAGCACAGGTATTTGGGATAAATACAGCAGAAAATGGAATGATATTTTTCAAGGACGGCTCCCCTGCTTATATCACCAGACGTTTTGATGTAAAAAAAGATGGATTGAAATGGGGGAAAGAGGATTTTGCCACACTTGCCGGCAGAACAAAAGATAATGCCGGTGCCGATTTTAAATATACTTATTCGTATGAGGAAGCTGCTGCTCTTATCCGGCAATTTGTACCGGCATGGCGGGTGGAAATTGAAAAGTATTTTGCGTTGGTGGTTTTCAATTATCTCTTTTCAAATGGTGATGCCCATTTAAAAAATTTCTCATTACTGGAGAGTGCAACCGGTGATTATTTCCTAAGCCCGGCGTATGATTTGGTAAATACAAGGTTACATGTAGATGATACGGATTTTGCATTGGATAAAGGTTTGTTTACCGATGACTTTGCTTCAGAAAGCTTTAAGAAAACCCATCATAGGGGAAAAGAGGATTTTGAAGAATTTGCCCGGCGTATTGGTGTGCAGGAAGATCGTTTTGAAAAACTATTTGAACCTTTTGTGCTTAAGCAGGAAAAGGTTGAGACATTGGTGAACCGGTCATTTTTAAGTGAACAAAATAAGAGAGGATACTTATTGGATTATAATACCCGAAGAAACCGGTTGATGAAATAGAATTAATGTCCTGACAAACATAAAATGTAATTTTCACCCTGCTTATAGAAGCTATCCCTATTTGTATCCATCGGTCAAATTTTTAATAAAAACTACAATAACTTCAAATTACAAACTGTTTTGACTTATAAAGCAGTAACTGTTATTTTTATGGTCCATATGCACGCCTTGGTCACGAGCAAATATGTAAAATTTCAACAGATGAAATGGATTACAAGAGAACGCCCAAAAATAGACCGCATAGCCTGCCCCTGGCTTATTAAAACTTTTGTAGATAGAGATCACCTCTTAACAAACCCTTAAAAAATATTTATCGTAAGTTTGCACAGGTGAAACAAAAACAGCACATACAATTTAAAGCAGCTTTTCTTCTACTCATATTCAGCCTGAATATGTTTACCGGTTTTGCTTGTGCTGTTGGCGTGGACATGGGCTTTAATTCTCACCATCACGAAGAAGAAGAAATAGCCGTTGCAGTTCACACACATAAAGACGGCAAAAAGCATCACCACGAAACAACAGAGCATAAGCCTAACGACAGCGAAAAAAAAGACGATTGCTGCAACGACAAAGTTTTAAAAATCTTTCAAACAGATAAAGCCGTTCCGCAATTTGCCAAACTAATAAGCTCAGCATTTGCCCCGGCTTTTATACCTGCTTACTACACTATAAATATTTCCTATCCTTCACAGGTTAGCACTTCTAACAAATACTATGTTCGTGGGCATCATCCCCCAATCCCCGACATACGCATAGCAATCCAGAGCTTTCAGATATGATTTAATGTATAAAAATTTATGCACGGCTTTGTCGTGCCTTTTACTTTTTATTAAACATTAAATATTATCAAAAATGACACACATAATTTTAGGCTTTGCATTAGCAGCAGCCAGTTTAACATCTTGCAATAACAACAATGCAACTGATACAAAACAAACACAAGTAAAGAACAACACACCAGCAACAAGTGCAGTAAA
The DNA here is from genome assembly GCA_018267575.1 of Bacteroidota bacterium. GTDB lineage: Bacteria > Bacteroidota > Bacteroidia > Chitinophagales > Chitinophagaceae > Puia. The sequence continues at coordinate 89,989 of JAFDYF010000020.1, read as the reverse complement.
AAAGCTGCTGATACAACCGTTACACCAACCGCAGCAACATTTCCTGTAAAAGAAATACTTGCCTCATACCTGCAATTAAAAAATGCCCTTACAAAAGACAATGGAAAAGAAGCAGCAACAGCAGGTAATGCAATCGTAGCAACATTAGCAACTGTTGATATGAAAAGCATACCAGCAGATAAAATGAAAAGCTACATGGACATTGCAGACGACCTTAAAGAAAATGCGGAACATATTGGAGCAAACGCCGATAAATTAGCCCATCAGAGAGAACACTTTGTAATGCTTAGTAAAGACATTGCAGACCTTGTAAAAACTTTTGGCAATGGTGGACAAACCCTCTACAAAGATTTTTGTCCAATGGCGAACGATGGTAAAGGTGCAGTATGGATTAGTGAAATGAAGGAAATTAAAAACCCATATTTTGGTAAAGCTATGCCTACCTGCGGCTCTGTAAAAGAAACAATACAGTAAGCATGAAACCAGTCAAAAAAATAGCGTTGGCTGTTGGTGCAGCATTTATTGGCATTCAATTTATACAACCTGCCCACAACAAAAGTGGGCAGGTAATGCCAGCCGATTTTACTAAGGTTTATGTAGTGCCAAGTAATGTACAAAACATTTTACAAAATGCCTGTTACGATTGCCACAGCAACAACACAAATTATCCGTGGTATTCAAACATTCAGCCAATGGCGTGGATGATGAAAAGGCATATTGACAATGGCAAAGAAAAATTAAACTTTAGTGAGTTTGGCATTTACAGCACCCGAAGGCAAATAAGCAAATTAAAAGGCATTACAAACCAAATTAAAGGCAATGAAATGCCTTTATCATCTTATAAAGCAATGCACACAAAAGAAAATTTATCTAAAGAAGAAAAAGCCTTTATTATAAATTGGTTCAATAAAACAGCCGACAGCCTTTCAACAGCTAATTAAAAAGCCATGTAAAGAATAAAGCAAATATTAATCAGCATTTTTAAAGCAATCTTTATTCGTAAAAAAAGATTGCTGCAAATAAAAATATTCAGGAATGAAAAAAATAGCAATAATAATCTTCATCCTTACAACTTGTTCATTTGTACAAGCACAGGACATGAAAGGTATGGACATGGATAAAAAAGAAATAAAGCAGCAGCCAGTAACATATACTTGCCCAATGCACCCCGAAATCCACAGCACCAAGCCAGGCAACTGCCCAAAGTGCGGCATGAAACTGATTAAGGAAAAAACTAAAGCGGTAGCAAAGCAGCCCGAAGTAAAAAAGCAGGAAGTAGAAAAGCCAAAAGCAGACACTACAAAACCAAAGGCAATGGATATGCAGGAGCAGGTAACTTATACTTGCCCTATGCACCCCGAAATCCACAGTACCAAACAAGGCAACTGCCCCAAGTGTGGAATGAAATTGATTAAAGAAAAATCAAAAGCTACTGCACAACCACCAGTTAAAAAAGACAGTACAATGCAAATGTCTATGAAAGATACATCGCAAAAGATGAACGACATGGACAATATGGAAATGCCGAAGGTAAAACCACAAACAATAAAAACAATCGTAAACAATACGCCGCCAAGAACTGTCCGTTACGATTTGTACATTACAGATACAATAGTAAATTTTTCGGGCAAAACAAAAAGAGCCATTGCAGTTAACGGGCAAATTCCGATGCCTACACTCACTTTTACAGAGGGCGACACGGCAGAAATTTATGTACACAATGAACTAAACGGAGAAACATCTTTGCATTGGCACGGATTGTTTTTACACAATCAATACGATGGTGTGCCTAATCTTACACAAATGCCCATCAAACCACACACAACGCATTTGTATAAATTTCCCATCATTCAGCATGGCACACATTGGTATCATAGCCACACAGGTTTGCAGGAGCAGATTGGTATGTATGGAATGTTTATAATGAACAAAAGAGAAGAGTTAGACATACCAACGCTGCCAATAATTTTAAGCGAATGGGCAGATATGAAGCCCGAAGAAATCCACCGCAGTTTGCACAATGCCACAGATTGGTTTGCTATAAAAAAAGGGACAACACAAAGCTATGCCGAAGCAATAAAAGGCGGGCATCTAAAAACAAAACTTACCAACGAATGGAAGCGGATGAATGCAATGGATGTTAGTGATGTCTATTACGATAAGTTTTTAGTAAATGGAAAAAATCAATTTGAACAAACACAATTTAAAGCAGGCGATAAAGTAAGGTTGCGTATTGCAAACGGTGGGGCATCCTCTTATTTTTGGCTCACATATTCAGGCGGAAAAATTACAGTTGTGGCAACGGATGGCAACGATGTAGAACCTGTTGAAGTGGACAGATTAATTATTGCAGTTTCCGAAACTTACGATGTAATTGTAACCATTCCCGAAAATATGAGTTACGAATTTTTAGTAACACCCGAAGACCGTACAAAATCTGCATCGCTTTGGTTAGGCAGTGGTATGAAAATACCAGTCCAAAAATTGCCCAAGCTAAAATATTTTGCAGGTATGAAGATGATGAACCAGATGATAGACATGAGGGGCAACTTAGACCCTGCCTCAATGGGCGATATGCAAATGAGCAATCAGATAATGGACATGAACACAGTAATGTATCCCGAAGTAACAGGCGAAGAAGTGAAAAAGAAAAGAAAAGATACAAGCTCTATGCAAATGCCAAACAATAACAGTATGCAGGGCATGAACATGGAAGCTGAAACACTCGACCTTGTAACATTGAATTACACAATGCTTAAAGCGACAGAAAAAACAACGCTACCGCAAGCATCAGTAAAAGAATTGAAATTTAATTTAACAGGAAACATGAACCGTTATGTGTGGAGTTTAGATAACAAAGTAGTTTCTGAAACAGATAAAATTTTAATTAAGAAAGGCGAAAACATAAGGATTGTTTTGTACAACAATTCAATGATGAGGCATCCCATGCACTTGCACGGACACGACTTTAGATTGCTAAACGGGCAAGGCGATTATGCACCCATGAAAAACATAATAGACATTATGCCGATGGAAAGAGATACCATTGAGTTTGCCGCAAATGTTTATGGCGATTGGTTTTTTCATTGCCACATTCTATACCACATGATGAGCGGCATGGGCAGAGTATTTACTTATGAAAATCAACCAGCCAATCCTGAAATACCCAATCCCAGGTTGGCACAACGAAAATTGTTTGCAGATGATAGAATGTTTCATTTCATGGCAAAGGTTGGCATAGAAAGTAACGGCAGCGATGGCATGGCAATGTTTGCAAATACAAGATGGAAAGCAAGTACCATGTGGCATTTAGGTTATCACGATATGCACGGCTACGAAAGTGAAACAATGGTTGGCAGGTATTTAGGCAGAATGCAATGGCTGTACCCGTATGTAGGTTTTGATTATCACTATAAAATGGAAGGAGGTCCAAAAAATATTTTCGGCAGCGAAGCAAAAAATTGGTTTGGGCAAACCAGCAACAAAGACAATCGCAAAACAGTTGTAGCAGGTATTGCTTATACTTTACCAATGCTTTTTGTTGCAGACGCAAGAATTGCCGGCGATGGAAAATTTCGTTTTCAGTTAAGCAGAGATGATATACCCGTTACAAAAAGATTGAGAGCAAGCATGATGATAAACACCGACAAAGAATATATGCTGGGGGTAAGGTATATAGTCAATAAATACCTTTCAATCTCTACTCATGAAGATAGCGACATGGGTTGGGGTGCAGGATTCACTTTCACTTATTAAAAAATAAAATAAATTTATGGCTTAATTACTTTAATAGCAGATTTATACCGGGAGTGATTTATAAATTTTGAATGTTATTATATATAGCGCTTTTTCTTATCAGAAATTTAAAATTATTTGTAACCATCCGTCAGCGTTTTAATAAACGCAATAATATCTTTTTCTTCCTGGCTGGTTAATTTTAAATTCCCTAATTCATCATGATTAACCGTTGCAGGTATTTCAGCGGGAGGGAACGGATCCACATCTCGTTTGTTATAAAAATGTACCACTTCTTCAAGCGTGTTATAGAAGCCGTTATGAAAATAAGGCGCTGAAAGTGCAGCATTCCGCAAGGTGGGCACTTTAAATCTGCCGTAATTATCAGAGTCGTTTAAGAATCCTCCCAGCCCATAATCAATGGCATTGCTGCCCAGCGGGTTGAACGCTGTGGGTATAGTGTAAAATGGATTCGCAGGATTTTTAGGTACACCAATATTGTCGTAGGTAAAATCTGTGAACAATACTTGCCCGCTTATCGGGTCAGGGTCTGAAATATGACAATTGGCGCATTTGCCCTTCGCAGTATCATTGAACAATTGCAGTCCGTGCAGCTCCTGTGGGGTAAGTGTTGCCAGCCCTTTTAAGTAGTAATCGTATTTGGAGGTAAAGAGATTCAGGTCGGGTGATCTTTCAAAAGATGCAATGGCATCAGCGATATTATTAAATGTTGCTTCATTGTCAATCGCCTCGCCGTAAACCTGTCTGTAAAGCGAATAATACCCGGCCTCTTTAAGCTTATTTATAAGCATCTGCACAGAAGAAATGTTCATTTCCAAAGGATTCAAAAACGGTTTTTTTGATTGCTCCTGCAACGTATTCACCCTTCCGTCTAAAAAGAATCCGCCAACATAAGTGGAATCCACCGTATCGAAATGAAGCGGTGGCGCAAACATACCATAAGCTATATTGGGGGCATTCCTGTTACCGAATAAACCTGCCACTGCACCTTCTGAAACAATGCTGTGGTTAAGGTCGCTGAAACCTGTGGATGGGCTATGGCAACTTGAACAGGATTGTCCTATCGGGTTAGATAAATTTTTATCGTTGAAAATTAATTTTCCGAGTTTTATTTTATCAATGTATTCCACCGAAACAATGTCTCTTTCCTTATTGCAGGAGGATAGGATTATACTTGAACTAAAAACGGTAACGAATAAAATAACAATAGTGATTGCGAATTTATTTTTTTTCATCAGCATTAAAATTTTGCGGAGAACCCAATGTAAAAACTTCTTCCAACTGCAGGAATAATACCAGGGCCGGGGTACTCATCTGTTCTGCGGGTAAAGTAAGCTTTATCAGTAAGGTTATTAAGTCCAACCTTTAAAGCATAATTTTTTATCTTGTAAGTGGCACTAATATCAGCAACTGTGTAAGCTGGTATATATCCTGCAATAGGGTCAGTACTGGATACCGCATTAGAGGCATCGCCGTATGCATCACCAATATTATTTACCTGGAAGGTGGTTGAAAATTGTTTACTATTGAATATTAAGCCTATGCGGTTAATGATTTTTGCTGCAGCTTCAACCCTCTTGCCTTTGAATTCTCCGGATGTATATTTAGCATCTATATAAGCAAATGAATTAAAAATGCTTAACCCGTATTTTGATTTTTGATTAATATATTTTAAAATATTAAACTCAATATAACTCTCAATGCCCTTATTTACGCTGTTAGCAATATTGGTACGAAGTGAATAATCCTGGTTAGTAGCAGGATCAGTTTTAAGCACCACACCAATCCTGTTATTATAGGCCATGTAAAATCCACCAATATCGAAATTGAGAAAATTCCTGATTGTCCCCCTGTACCCTAAATCTGTATTAAAGCCATACGCATCTTTCAGGTTCGGGTCAATCTTAGATGTTATGCCGAATGGTTCCAACTGGCTGTAATCAATTGGGCGGTATGCCTGGCTGAAATTTGCATAGACATTTGTGTTTGCACTCAGTTTATATTCCAGCCCCGTTCCAATTAATGCAAATGTTCTGTTGCGGCTTTGGTCGGAAACCTGTTTAAAGTTTCCATCGATTTTATACCCATTTGCAGTACTGTTTAAATACTCAAGTCTAAAGCCAGGGGTGATTGAAAGTTTGTTTCCTACTTTAAAAATATTTTCTATAAACGGTGAAATATTAGTAGTTGTAAAATCCAAATTGTATCCCCAATCTCCCGTTATGGATAAATCAAAATCACTTCCCGTAGTACCCTCGCCGCCACCCTGTCTTTTAAACCAGGCATAAGCAAACCTAACTCCACCAGCAAGTGTGGATTTTTGTTTACCCAATTTATAAATATGAGATACTCTTAATTCTGTTGTGGTATTATTCATATCCTCACTACCAACTTCCCTGGGTACATAGGCATTGGTGGCAGGATCAATCTCATCTAAGGCTTCAGGCCCGCCATCTTCATTTCGCCACACCAAAGAGCGGTGGCTGAACAGGTAAGTTGTTTTTAAGCTGATAGTAGTGTTTGCTGATGGCTTGAAATCAGCATGAGCAGCCAAAATATTCCAGGGGCTTTTTAACCAGTTCCTTGCACGGGTAGATATTTTAGGATTCACATTAAACAAGCTATCGGTTAATCCCCCCGGCATTTGAATCCTGTTGCGGAGCAAAGAATATTCCACGCCTACAGTCAGTTTATCTGACGCTTTGTATTGAATTTTACCAAAACCTGATAATTGCCATTGCGTACTGTTGGGACGGTATCCGTCCATATTACGGTATTGTATAAAGCCATAATAACTCCACTTCTTATAATTTCCTCCTATTGAACTGAAGGAATTAAACATCCCAAAGCTCCCTATTGTCTGAGAAACTCTGAACTCCATTGGCTTATTTGCAGGAGCATCTTCCGTAACATAGTTTACCAAGCCGCCGAACTGTGAACCAAATTGAAGTGATGCAGCTCCTCTCACCATTTCAATGCGCTGTACCGCTTCCATCGGTGGAATGTAGTACGATTCATTATAACCGAAAATGTCAGCACTGATATTGTACCCGTTTTGACGGGTATTCATTTCAATGCTCTGTATGGGGTTTAATCCCCTTGTGGCAATGCCATTTGCAGTAAATCCGGAACTTTCAGTTTCAACAATATTTAAACCGGGTATGCGCCCTAAGATTTGCCTGGTATTATTAACAGCTTTATTGGCATCCAGGCTGTCAACTACAATTACCTCATTCTTTTTTCCGGCATAGATGATACCGTCTTTAACTTCAGGCATGTGCCCCGTACCCCGAACAGTTTTAATACTGGTAACAATCACTTCCTTCAGGTACTTACTGGTGTCCTGAGCATGAGCCGTAAAGGCAAGCATTAAAAAAAACGCAGAAATATTCAGATATTTTATTTTCATTTTATAGTTTATTGGTTGCAAATGTGAAGTAAGCGGTGGAGATAGCATTTCTCAATGAGGAAAAAAGCTTACGCTTTTGGAAATATTAAGCAGCGTAAATCGTTCACTTTGGTGTTAGGCACATAATTATAGTTCTGAGTCTTGCTTTTATAACCCTCAGATTTATTCTGATAAATTACCGATTTAGGTATGGAATCTTGAATATTTTCAAATTAGAGCCATCTTTGGGATTTCTCCTTCAAAATAAATTATTAGTATAGGCCCTTTTTACGAATATTTCTATTACGATATCTGCATGATTATTTATTTTACATCTATTGGGGAACCAAACAAACCTGCTACAATTTTCCCAAAATATTTATCCATTTAAACAGCATATCCTTTACCGAATTAATAGTCGCCTTGTCAGGAGCATGATATTTAGTCTCCAAACTACCGATTGAAATATCGTCTTTTTGCAGAGTAGAAAACGTTTTCCCTACAATGCGAAGCATAGGCGCTACCGATCGGTTAATAATTATTTTGTCAACTACCAGCAGCCTGATGATGACAGCAAGTTTTGCCACCGAAAGCGAAGTGTGTATTTTGCTATCGGGTTCGGTCAATGTGTTGGTATATTCAATGGGTAGTGTTCCTTTTTCAAGAAATCTTATTTCTTCAACAATCCAATTTCCTACCTGTTCTTTTACTGAAGGCAGGAATTGTAAGTAACCATTCCTTGGAGTAGAGAAAAATTGGTTTACCATTTTAAGTTCGTAGGACAGGAAAGCTATTTTTTCCTTAATAGAATAAAGCTGGCTGCAGGCTTTGTTTAACCGCTCATATTCATTCACTATAAATGTTTCACTATTGTAATTGAGTTTGTAAAAGGCATGGCGTATAAAAGAAGAATTAAGAGTACCGTCTCCCGATAAGAATTGATGAAATAAATCTTTATAATAATTAATTTGCCTGTAAGTATTTACTGTACTGTGTTCACTTATAGTTTGTTCAATTATTTCCGCAACGACCACACCAATTTCCTGCATTTCTATCCCGTTATTAACTACCAATTGCTTCAGGCTGTCCGCACTTGTTTTTAATGACTCTTTATACTGTAGAAGCAAATAGCCTGGTACTTTTTGAGAGTAATCAAAATAGCTGGAAAAATATTCCCTTATAAATTCAAACACTTCCCTTGCATGTTCCGAAACCAGCTTTATCGATTCAAGACTTATCGCTTCAGTTTGTTTTTGCTCAAATGCAAAAACCTGATCAAGAAGCCTGGTTATTATTGATTGTGTGATAGATGTCAGCTCTTTTTTATCCTGCACAGCAATTTTACCAACAATAGATTGGATGAAAAATTCCTTCGCCTTCTGTTTTAATGCAGCCGACAATTCAATCATTTCCTGGATTCCCTCTTTCCCCTCCTTACCGGAACTTACAGTCTTTCCATATTCAGCTATTACTACCGACCATTTTGTTAAGACACTATATAATGATTCCTCGTTGGCAGGTGCAGGGTATAGAAGCCGTAAATTATCAGTCGAAAACTTAGTCTCCTTTGCTTCATTATGTACCATAATATATACTTAGGGATGAAATAAACAGCTATGTGCCAACACAACCATTTTATACCCCAAAGTCTATACCCATAAGAAAATTTGAATTATGCTTAAGCAGCTTTATGTTTTGCGAAAAGGATTATTTCTTATTGTCGCCAAATACCTGTCGGGTAGCCAATTTTGAATCATTTTCTTCATCTGACTCAAGGTGAAGAGTAATACTTAATCCAAAGCAATTCACTACCCTCTTTTTAGCATCAATTATACACAAGCCAGCAGTAACAGGATTAAGATGTTTGAAAGAAAAATGTTCAATCAATCTGGGAAAAAAGATAATCTCATTACCGGGCAACCTGACATATTTCTGAATTGGTGTTGACGAAGTTATTATTTGCATAAATTCTAACGAGTCAAGTTTTGAATTTCAATAAAGTAGGTTTAGATAATCCTAACCATATTGGATAATTTATTTTCTTCCAGGTATTTCGATAACTTACCCTTAGCGCTATTAAAAGCTGTTTCATCTTGTTCATCACTTGCTTTCTGCATTTCCGCTAAAGATTTTTTTATTGTAGCTGATTGTTCAGAAACAATGTCAAAAAGCTTGCCTTCATCAGTAAGATAGACCTGCACATCTAAATTGATTATATGGCCGAAATAGCCAACTGATTTTAATAATAGCGAAACAATTAACGTATGAAGCTTTAAAGAAATCTGAGTCAGTTCAAATTGTTGTGTGCGGTTTAGTGGGCTGCGGCCATGTAAATAACTGTTTCTGTTTTTAATGGCCTTTTTGTCTTCTTCAGTGGGAGTGATTCCAAACAGTTCAAATGTCTTTGTCAGTTTATCCTGGTTTGCAGGTGTATTTAACGACTCAATTTTCCTTTGCAGAATTGTAAAGCCATCTTGAGAAATACCGGCCTTATAGTTTTCTAACCCGTTTATTAAATCTTCTTTTATATTCTTAAATACTGCGTCATCATCAACAGGTCTCAAATCCTTTGCTTTTGTATTTCCCAGCGTTGATGTAAGTGTTTCCAGTGCTACCGAATACAAAGCGCCTTGCTGTACCGGATCGCTATTGCCCATGCCGCTTATTACAAGTTCTGCTGCATGCAGTAAGTTATCATCTTTCCATAAGGCATTGCACAAATCGGAAAACAGCATAGTATCAACAGCCTTGTTAACCGGTTTAAATTTAGTTGTATATTCTGCGTCTGTTTCTTTAAATGTTGTACGAAAAAATTGCAAATCAATTACACGACAATTTGACAATACGCTGTTCCGCTCAATCTCGTACCATATACCTTCTATATTCTTAAAATCCGGCGTACCTGATGTGACATAGCTACATTGACCGCCATAGAATTTACCGCATAAGATAGCCAGCGCTATCCTCATGACCTCCGCTTTTTGTTTAAATTGTTCAAGATCTTCCCTATCAATTCCATCAATTAAATAAATGGAATCTGACACCTCATAAAAACGGTAATGCTTTTCTTCTATTTTTACTTCTGCATAGCCGCCTCCGGTTCTGAATGACATACCCATAAGAGAGGGGTGCACATTAAATTTTTCATAGTCATAAAGATGAGACCCGGAACGCATAATTATGTCCAAGGGACCAATCGGTTTATCATCTTCAATTTTTAACACAAGCCTGTTGAAGCTGTTCTTATAATCAGAAGGCACCATCAAATTTGCCTGGCTGAACCGGCCTTTTAATATTTGTGGTTTATATGGAAAACGTGTAGAAAAATCGAATACACAGTCTTTTGCAACTGATATATCCTCATAGCCATTTTTTAACAATAAATGATGATGTAAGCCATAAGACTCTTTATGAAGAACACCACCCACCTGCGGTGGTTCTGCCATTGTTATTTCAAAACGAATACCTGGTTTCTTGTCGCTGCTTATCAGAATTGGATATTGAAGTGATTTTGCTTCTTTGGTATCTCTTTCAACGTAAATCAGTTTTACGGCAAATTCACCTGTTCCTCCAAAGTCATGAATGGCAGTTAAGGAGGGGATTAAAAAAACATTTGTTGCAACTTTAAGTACTGAAGGGGTTTCAATAGGCTTTTGCAACAATCTGTCCCAGCTATCTTTCTTTTTAAGCCTTTTCTTTATCCAATTAATCAGATTAGCGGCTATTATTTTCAAATTAGAGCCAAACAACCAGAAAGGGAGAAATCCAAACTCAAAGGCTTTTTTTCTACCATAGATGCAGTGTAGTGGATGTTCACAACCATCTTGTGAAAGCTTATTATGCCAGAGATAAGTATAAGGTTTTATAGTTCCTGTTAAGCTATAAAACAAAACTTGAGGAAGCCAATAGGGTCCCCGCCATTGTTTTTTATTATTTAGAAAATAGTATTTTCTCACTTTCAGATATGTCAAACCGTTTAAACGACAATGATAACTTGTATGGAAACAAATGTAGTTGAACTTAGGAGAGAAAAATTATTAAAGCATTTGGGGGGGCTTGCAAATCGAAAAGAAGATTGGTAGTCCTTAATTAAACATTCCCCATTTAATTATAATAGAGTTTCAATACAATTTACTTAGATGAAGTCCAAAATTACTATTCAAAATCTGGTTTAACCAAGCGTTCTCAAATTTCAGCTCCTAATCAAGTCCTTCTGAAAAGAATTGTTTCGGTGTCATCCCTAACCCATCGATTATTTTCAACAAGGTTCTCATACGAATGTCATCAAACGAGCCTGTTTCATATTTAGACATTCCAACCCTTGATATTTCAATATCATAAGCAAATAACTCCGCAGATTTAAAGCCATTTTTCTTTCTAAGGGTTGCTATTCTTTTACTTAGCTTTTGCAAGAAATCATCATGGTCAAAGTGACCAAGTTCCGCTTTTTTGCGTGGAGTTTTTTTCGTTTTTATAGCCATACTGCAATTAACAGAATAGGCTAAGTATAAATAACTTCCTATAATATACATATTATATTAACCTCACTATAATAAGGTTTTTTTATTAATTTTTTGTATATTCGCTTTAGAATATTTTTGCGAATACTTCTTAACTAATTTGAAGCTTTCGCTTGGAGTCTCGCATTTAAAACCTAGGAATTTTAAAGCCACGAGACAATAAGCAAGGGCTCACGTTTAGGCGTGGGCTCTCCCTTATTGTGGCAGGGTTCTCCTAGGTACCCAAATGCAATAGGTGGAGGCCTGCGCTTTTTTTGCTTTTACCTTTTATCAGACTCCATATTTAGAACTTATAAAATATGGTGTTTGGTAGTGAATTCAATTTATACAGATCAAGAATACGCCACTCTCTTTCAAGAAGGTGATGAAAACTCTTTATCTTTTTTTTATCAAACATTCTATCCCGCCTTGGTTTATTATTCCTTTCAAATAGTACAAAATCGTTCCATTGCTGAAGAGATAGCATCCGAGGCTTTTGTAAAAACCTGGCGGATGCATTATAAACTCGATAGCTATGCAGGAATAAAAGCTTACCTGTATAAAATTGTTCATCGGGATAGTATTGAAGCCATTTCAAAAGAACAGAAAAGAGCACAGTTTCATAGGAACATGCAGCCATCTGTAAGTACAGATTCTCCATTCGATAATATGGTACGCAGTGAAGTGCACAGCATCATTCATACTGCGTTGAAAGACTTGCCACCAGCCAGCCGCAAAGTAGTTATCATGCACTACCTCGAAGGCAAAACAACCGGCCAGATTGCCAAAGAACTTAACCTGCACACCAGTACCATTAAAACCCAAAAAATGCAGGGATTGAAAGCCCTCAGAAAAATTTTTGTCAGGCCATTGCTATGGCTTTTTTACATTTGCATTAATTCTTTTTGGGTTTCCTAATAGTCCTTTTTTACAGTTCTCCCCTTCCTTTATCAGCAGCTTAGTGTAACTTAATAGTATGAAAGAAAATCCTTACAGCGATATGGATGAAAAAGCCTATCGTGTAGCATATTTAATTGCAGGTTTTATCAGGCACACCCTTACTGAAAAGGAGCATGATGAGCTGGATAACTGGGTAAATGAAAGCGACCACAACATGCAGCTTTTTGAAGACCTGACTGATGAAAAAAACCTTACTGCCAACCTGGAATGGATGGACAAAATCCAGGCTAAAGAATCTTATGAGTCTATGCAGCAAAAAGGAGCATTTAGCCCTGCCCAAAAAAAAGTAAGTAACAGGCGCATCTGGCTGGCAGCGGCTTCTGTAATTATCATTCTTGGACTGTTTGTTGTTTATAAATATTCCCCATCCAAATCCGGCAACAGCAATGACCTTGCCGCCTCTGACACCACTTTACTCAAACCCGGCGGCAACCGGGCTACGCTGACGCTGCCTGATGGGAAAATAATTGATTTGACCTATGCAAAAACCGGCCTGATAGAAGATGGTACTGGTTCTCATGTAAACAAAACCGCAGATGGGGAATTAGTGTATGTAGCTGATAGCAGTGGCGGCAATGCCGCTGCCCTTCATACACTCTCCACTCCGGTAGGCGGCCAGTACCAGGTCACTTTACCTGATGGCACCAAAGTATGGCTGAACGCTGCCAGTACCATCAAATACCCGCCGGTTTTTAATGCTGTTGAACGTAATGTGATACTGACCGGGGAAGCCTATTTTGAAGTGGCTAAGAACGAAAGAAAACCTTTTAAAGTGTTGATGGAAGATAGCACTGCGGTTACAGTAACAGGTACTCATTTTAATATCAATGCATATCAAAACGAAAAAGAACAGCAGGTAACATTACTGGAAGGAAGTGTAGCTGTTTCAAATGCTGCTAACACTGCAATACTGGAGCCCGGCACACAGGCTTTGATAAAAAATAAAGCAATAACAAAAAACAAAGTTTTGGATATAGAACAGATTACAGGATGGAAGGATGGATTATTTGTTTTTCATGATGCACCCATAGAAACGATCATGACACAGGTAGAAAGATGGTACGATGCAAAGATTGTTTATAAAGCATCCATCAAACAATTATTCAACGCTAACATATTAAGGAGCGAACCCCTTAGCAAGGTTTTAAAACTCCTTGAATTAAACGGATACGTTCATTTTAAAATTGAAAATAAAACCATTTATGTATTACCCTGACGATTAAATAAACGGGTGGGCGCAAATAAAAACCGGAGGTGTTACTAGCACCCCCGGCAGCATTTGGGTCAACCCATATATCAACTGAGGCTATCAACTGAATTAAGTAACCCAAACAATACAAATCTATGCAATTATATATTGTTTTGCCCAGATTAAAGTACCTGGTCACTATGAAACTTTGTATCTCTTTAACCTTTGTTTTTTTCCTGCAGATTTCTGCTATAGCCTATGGCCAAACGGTTACCCTGTCCGCTAAAAATATGCCCCTTGAAAAGGTATTTAAAGAAGTAAAAAAGCAAACAGGTTATTCCTTTGTTTACACCAGGGCACAATTAACCAACAGCCTGCCTGTTACCTGTAATGTGGTTAAAGCAACTTTAAAAGAAGTACTCTCCATTTGTTTTCTCCATCAACCATTGACATTTGTTATTGAAGCAAATTATGTTGTTGTACAAACAAAAAATGCGGTTCCCCTGCCTGCTTCCGTATCCGATACATTGATAGAAGTACGGGGCCATGTTACAAATGAAAACGGTGAGCCATTGGCGGGAGCTACTGTTATAGCAAAGTATTCCAGCAGGGGCGTTTCTACTAACAGCAAAGGTGATTTTATCTTGCAGGGAATCAGGGAGAATGACATACTGATTATTTCCAATATAGGATTTAACAGGGAAGAGTTGCCGGTAAACAACCAGCGGTTCTTTTTGATAAACCTGAAGCTGGCAGTAAACAGCCTTGAAGAAACAGTGGTAAAAGGATATTATACCACTTCAAGGAAATTCAATACCGGAAGCGTTGTTAAAATAAATGGTTCCCAGATAACTTCCCAGCCCGTTTCTAATCCAATACTCGCTTTGGAAGGTCTTGCGCCGGGTTTACTGATTACTCAAAGTAATGGCTTACCCGGCTCCCGTTTTACAGCTTTGATAAGGGGACAAAATTCCATCCAGAATGGGAACAGCCCCTTGTTTGTGATTGACGGGGTGCCATTTTTATCTGACAACGATGCATTGACCCAATTAAATGGGATGCTGGCCAACAGCCCGTTTAATTCTATTGACCCCAGCGATATTGAAAGCATAGAAATTTTAAAAGACGCAGATGCAACTGCAATTTATGGGTCAAGGGGAGCCAATGGTGTAATACTGATCACCACTAAAAAGACAAAAGCTGATAAAAACTCCCTTTCGCTGAATATGTATCGTGGATGGGGTAAGGTTACCAGGACTGCGCAAATGATGAATACTCCTCAATACCTGGAAATGCGTAAAGAGGCCTATTTGAATGATGGTGCCACGCCTGCCAATTACGATGCGCCTGATCTGGTATCATGGGATCAAAACAGGTACAACGACTGGAAAAAAATATTTATTGGCGGAACCGCACAAACCTACAATGCTCAACTGCGCTATTCGGGGGGCAATCAGTTTACCAGGTTCTCTGCCGGAGTCGGGTATTATAAGGAAACCACCGTTTTTCCGGGCTCCTTTGACGATAAGAAAACGACCGCAGATATCAATATCAATCATAAAAGCCAGGATAGTAAACTGAACTTGAATTTTATTACCAGCTACAGTTATGATAAAAGCATGCTTCCGGGACAGGATCTGACTGGTTCCATTAACCTGCCACCCAACAGCTATCCACTACTTGATGCTGCCGGTAAATACATCTGGAGAGAAGCTGATTATTCCGTAGGCAATCCGCTGGCAACACTCCTGCAGAAAAATGAGGTGATTACAGACCGTCTGACGGCAAACAGCATTATTACCTATCATCCGGCCAAAGCACTGGAATTTAAAGCCAATTTTGGCTATAACAGAGTAAGCGCAACTGAGAAGAATACAGCACCCATTGCCGCCCAGGACCCTGCTTATGCACCAACAGGGTCATTGGCATTGGGTGATAACGCAGTACGGACATGGATAATTGAGCCGCAAGCTTCTTATAAATTCAATATAAAAACAAAATTTCGGATGGAGGCGTTGATGGGCAGCACATGGCAGAATACAATAGCTGAAAGGAAATTGATCACCGGAGATGGTTACACCAATGATGAGCTTTTGGGTTCTATAGCCGCAGCCCCGTACATCAATGCAACCAACTCAAGGGCTGAATATCATTATGCCGCATTTTTTGGAAGGATGGGTTTTGACTGGGACAGTAAATATATCCTCAATTTAACTGGGCGAAGGGATGCTTCATCAAGATTTGGCCCCGGTAACCGTTTTGCAAATTTCGGCGCTGTTGGTGTTGCATGGATATTCTCCAAAGAACCTTTTATAAAGAATGCCCTGCCTTTTTTGAGTTTTGGTAAAATAAGGGGCAGTTATGGTACCACCGGCAATGACCAGATAGGTAACTATCAATATCTTGACACCTATAAAGGAACCATTTACGCATATCAGTCCCAACCTGGTCTTACGCCTGCAAGGTTATTCAACTCCAAATACAGTTGGGAAGAAAATAAGAAACTGGAAATGGCTGCAGAGTTGGGCTTTTTTGAAGACCGGCTTACAGCAAATTTTAATTACTATAAAAACAAAAGCGGCAACCAGATAATAAGATACAGTCTTCCATCACAAACAGGATTTGCCAATATTCTCATGAATTTTCCGGGTGTGGTACAGAATACCGGCTACGAGATTTCAGTAAACGCAGCAATCATCAAGAATAAGAACCTTCAGTGGAATGTGGTGCTGAATATCTCTCATAACAAAAATACACTGGTTTCTTTTCCGGGTTTGGCAAACAGCAGCTATGCCTCCTCCTACGTTATTGGCAAACCATTGAACGCCTACAGAGGATTACATTTCATGGGAGTAGATGCACAAACGGGCATCTACCAGTTCCAGGATTTGAATAAAGACGGCATAATAAATAATGACGACTATGATTACATCGGTACTACTGACCCCAAATACTTTGGAGGACTTTCGAATTCGATTAGTTATAAAGCTTTTCAATTAAACCTGCTACTCGAATTCAGGAAGCAACTTGGACATGATCTGGTCTATTCCTATTCAGGCTTACTAGGCAGTCTTCAAAATCAACCTGTCTATACTTTAAACAGGTGGCGTAAGCCAGGTGATATAACTCCCTATCAGAAATTCTCACAGGATTATTCCGGGTCTGCTTATTTGGCTACAAATAACGTCAGCCAGTCTGACGCTATACTAACGGATGCTTCGTATATAAGGCTTAAAAACATTGCCTTGTCTTATACCTTTCCCGTTGCATGGTTAAAGCCATTACAGATAACTAGCTGGAAAGTATATGTGCAGGTACAAAATCTTTTAACCATCACCAGGTATAAAGGAAATGATCCCGAAAACCAATCCCTATCCTCCTTACCCCCGCTGAGAATGATTACAGCAGGTACACTGGTAAACTTTTAAAAACAACATCAAATGAAATCAAAATATATAAACACAGTATTTTTTACCTTGCTCATGCTGGCGCAGGGAGTACTGCTTAATTCCTGTAAAAAATTTGTCGAGGTGGAAAACCCGGCTGATCAGCTTAACAGCGATGCCGTGTTCAGGGATAGCTCCACAGCTACCAGCGCAATTACCGGTATCTATAGTGAAATGCTGACGAACCGAAACCTGTTTTCCAATTCTGCAGTTACATTGTACACTGGCATGTCTGCAGATGAATTGTATAATTATACACCGGGTTTGAAAGATGAATTTACACATAACCAAATCACACAGGCCAATCACGGGAACCTGGACAACTCATTCTGGAAACCTGCATACAAAAATATTTATGCAGCCAATCTTGCCATTGAAAAATTATCACAGTCGCAGTCATTATCAGGTTCCTTAAAAAATCAGCTTACCGGCGAAGCTAAATTGATAAGGGCTTTCTGTTATTTTCAGTTGCTAAATCTTTTTGGAGATGTTCCGTTAATTACTGCAAGTAAATACACTGAAAATGTTTCTGCTACAAGGGCTCCTATAGCAAGTGTGTATAACCAAATAATAAATGACCTGCTGGATGCAAAAAGTCTGCTCCCTGTTGATTACACAACCACAGAAAGAGTAAGACCGAATAAGTGGGCAGCCGCAGCATTATTATCAAGATGCTACCTGTACACAGGTGACTGGCAGAATGCAGAGGCTGAAGCTAATGCCATTATTAGTTCTGGACTATACTCATTAGAACCCGATTTAAATAATGTCTTCTTAAACAGTAGTACAGAAGCCATCTGGCAACTCATGCCTGTTCGGCCGGGTTTTAATACTTATGAAGGTTTGGAAATTTTGCCGGTAAGCGCCTCTTCAACTCCCACCTATCTTGTTACTTCCAGCTTACGGAACGCATTTGAAACTGGTGACAATCGAAAAACTGTATGGATAAATTCAAGGGTCTTCAATAACGATACTTTGTATTATGCATTCAAATACAAAATTCCCTACAACACTGTACTAACGGAATACTATATGGTATTTCGTTTAGCTGAACAATACTTGATTCGGGCAGAAGCAGCATTAAATCAGAATAAAATTCCCGCTGCCCAAGTAGATATAAATACGATCAGGGCCCGTGCAGGATTGGCTAATACATTGGCCAGCGATGCTCCTTCTCTTAAAATTGCTATTGAGCAGGAAAGACATACAGAGTTATTTTGCGAATGGGGTCACCGCTGGTATGATTTGAAAAGAACAGGGAGAGCGGGTGCAGTGTTAGCTGCATTGAAAGGAGCAAACTGGCAGTCTACAGATACCTTGTGGCCGGTACCACAACCTGAAATTAATTTGAATCCTTCTTTAACGCAAAATCCAGGATACTAAACGACCACAGCTTTTACAAAAGCATTCCCTTCCATCCTTTAAATTTTCATGCTATGGCACATATATTTATGCGCCTGGTGGTCTTATTCTTAATTCCACTGGGTGGTTATGCTCAAACAGGCAAAGTTTTTAACATCGGTGATGCAATGCCGTCGCTTACTTTCAGAAATGTCTTTAATCCGGCAGGCCCCCAACTCTCAACACAGGATTATAAAGGCAAATTGGTTATTATAGACTTCTGGAACCGTTGGTGTGGATCCTGTATAGAGGCGTTTCCAAAGATGGAGAAATTGCAAAAAGAATTTGGCGACAAGATAAAAATACTGTTAGTAACAACTGATAAAAAAGAGGAAGTTGGAAAACTATTTAAACGTTTTAAAATACCGGAACTAACCATATTGTATGGTGACACCATACTCAATAGCATGTTTCCACATATCGCAGTGCCGCATCATGTTTGGATAAATCCAAACGGGAGAATACAGTTTATTACTGATGGCTATAATGCAACAACTCAAAACATATCAAAGGTATTGGAAGGGAAAAAGTTTATGCTTCCCCTGAAGAAAGAATTGGAAGATATAGATAGTGATGCAGATTTATGGAAAGAAGGCAACGGCAGATTTCAGAAATATATAACGAACTATTCCTTTATTATGTCAAGAGTCAAGGATAATTGGGAGCATGGTTTTGGCTTTTCGAAAGATACCGCATCCAATACCTGTGGATTTAAATTTGTTAATTCCGGTTTACTGGATTTATATAAGGTCGCATTTTGTGAAGCCGTCGATTATTCCACTAAGGATTTTTATTATAATAACCGTGTTCAGTTTATTGGCGCAGGTGTCCGTACCTTTTTTGACTACCCGGACAAAAGTGACAGCATACCTGCGTGGGAGGAAAGAAATCTTATTTGTTACGAATCAAAATGGCAAACTCAAAATGATAGTTTGGCTTATCAGTATTTACAGGATGACGCCAACAGGTACTTTCCTTTCTCAGTAAAAGTAGAAAACAAAGAAGTTCCCTGTTATATTCTCAAGCTGGCACCTGGCTTTACTGGATCTAAACCTGCAACTAATAAAAAGCTATTTGAATACACAGACTCGACGTTTATTTTAAAGAATATGCCCATCGGAAACATTGTCGAAAGCCTTAATAATATTGAACTTTTTAAGGCAACCCCCGTGGTTGATGAAACAAACTATACGGCTGGTGTTGATATCCAACTGAAAAATGCTTTCACTGATATTACAAACCTTCAAAAGCAATTGCTCCTAAACAGCATACTATTAGAGCAAGGCACAAGAAAAATTCGTATGCTTGTAATATCCCTAAAATAAAAAAAGAAGCCAGCAATTTTTTAATTGTTGGCTTCTTACGGTTAGGCTAATTCCTCTTCCTGATTGTATAAGATTTGGTAAAATCAGGATGCCCTGTTCCATCATCTGTAGCATCACTAACACCACAACGATGAGCCGTTCCTGAAGGGCAGGTCAACGGGCTCACCAATGTGTAGTTCGCAGGATTGTTCAGATTCGAGATATTGTCCTGGCCTGGCTGGCCGTAAAGGTTATAGCTGTACTCGTTACCCGCAACCGCTGTGCTTTTGTGAGGAACAGTGAAGGCTGATGCAGCTAATGCCAGCATAACAACAAAGATTCCAAAAAACTTTTTCATAATTAAAATTTTGATGAAGTAATATGCCTACTATTTTACACAGGCTTTCGGCTTTTCCTGTTTATTGCAATAAAGATTTTATCAGCGGAAAGAGACAACAAAGAGATTAGAATAAGAATAATGAAAAAGAGATTAAACAAGATATGATTGCGCCAGGAGAGTTCTTTTAAAACGCCTCCGCAGGAACAGGGCAGGCTCGGTACAAACAAAACCATATACCCAATGTAAAAGGTGAATACAGTCAATACAATCAAAGAAAGCATAAGCCCTGTGAGCGGACTCTTTCTTAACAATAGCAACGTTGCTATCAGTAATTCAACGACTGGAAGTGCCCATGAAATAATGAATGCATAATTCCTGACCAGTGGTGACTGTAACAGCACGGCTTCAAAACTACTCCCGTTCAGTAACTTACTTACCCCGGTGTAGATAAATAAAAACACCAAAAGATAGCAGGTGATCTCACGAATTGGGTGTATAATGCCAGTAGTCTTCATCATCGTTCATAATGAAGAACAAAGGTTATATATTACAATGACGAAATCTTTTCGAAGTTGTTTGTAAACCGGCAATTAAGTTTTGCAAACAGTATTATTAACGCCTTAATGACCCTGGGGTAAACCCAAATTGCCTGCGGAAAGCCGTAATAAAATTAGTGGTACGTGGATACCCGACCAATGAAGCGATTTCTTTAATAGGTTTATTACTGTTTAAGATAAGCGCTTTTGCATGTTGCATTTTTTGTTCTATCAGCCATTCAAATATGCCACAGTGAAAATATTTTCTGAAACCTGTTTTTAGTTTAAACTCGTTTAAGGCTACCTGTTTTGACAGTGATCTGATAGACGGCGGCTTCTTATCAATATGCTGTTCCAGTATAGCCCTCGCCTCATGTATCCTGGCTACTTCAAATGGTTTAAATGAATACGATTGGGTATCCCGCTTGAATGACGTTTCCAGTATCTGGTATAACAGTTCCCTTATTTTTAAATCGTAGTAAAACTGCCTGGTTGCTTCGTTATAAGTGCAGTCGAGTATCTGGTTGGTAATTTCTTTCATCGAAGGAATTGCCCACCCTCCTTTTCCATTCAATATCGTTTGTGGTGATTTATGCAGCAATGCTTTGAGTTCAGGGTAAAAAGGAATCAGTTCTTCTAAAAGTTTAGGTGAATAAAAAAAATCAATAAAGCCGAATGTTTCATCTCTTTCAAATTGTACACTGCAGTTGGAAGCATTCGTTAAGTAAGTGACGTATTGATCTTTTCTTAGGTGTATCCTTCCAATATTCTTAATTTCTTTTCTTGCATCATTTTTAAGAATAAAATTAGTGTAGAGGCCATATTGGGCTGTCCATCCCTTAGCGAAAATTCTTTCTAAGAACCTGCCGGTACTCAGTCGTATAAAATAATTGTCGCCTGTTAATTGTTGAAGCACTAGTTCTGCAAGATTCATTTTTGCAGCAACCACAGTGGCGCCCCGGAGAATGGGCCCCTTATAGTCTGGCGGAAGTCCGGGCAGGAATTCAACAACAGCGTTATTTTGTAAAGTAATCTCAATATTCATAAGCATACTGTTTACAGACTGCCGGATGAATAGGAGTAATTAGGGGTTAAACGATAATAAAGTTATATTTTTTTCTTATAAATTACCTAAAAGGGGCAGAAATAATGACTTTGCTAAAACGGATGCTGTCCAAAATTGAAAATATCATTCTTCGCTAAAAGCATTTTATAGTCATTTACCATTAGATGAATTTACTTAGGATTTATCTCCGATGAATTAATTTAGTTGAGCAAAATACCCGGTAATGGAGCATATTCATTTTATTGAAACCATTCTTTATGTAAATAACCAGCAGGCGAGTTGTAATTTTTATACAAAAATCTTTCGAAAATCTCCTGTACTTAATGTGCCCGGGATGACCGAGTTCAGCCTTGCCTCGAATTGTAAATTAGGGTTGATGCCCAATAGTGGGATTGCGACAATATTAAGTGATAAGACACCCCACCCTGATGCAGGCAATGGAATACCAAGATGTGAACTTTACCTTTATGTAGCAGATATTGAATTGGAGTTTGCCAATGCCGTAAAAGCGGGGGCAACAGTAATAAGCCCTATTATGGAAAGGAACTGGGGTGATAATGTTTGTTACTTTGCAGATTTAGACGGGCATATTATTGCTTTTGCAGAAAAGATAACAGCAGCGCAAACATAGGTATTGATAAATTTTTCACGAAGAATTAAAAATGGATATGCTTATTTATACTATAGAATGGCATATTACTCTCTTGAGTAAAGCGTCCGAATCTGTAAAAGAACTATTCAGGACGATAGCAATAAACTAAAGATGATATTATTTTAAAACAAGGTAACCGACAAAGGGCACTTTGGTTTGTAAAAAGGGTTAAGAAAACTATTGAATAGAATTGATAAAATCAGTCATATTTTTAACTCATTGGCCAGATCCTGGATTGTTTTTTCTTCAAATAATATTTTCAATTCTGCTTTAATCAGCTTATAACGTTTGTGCATAGGGCAGGGTTTTGAATCAGAACATTGTTTAAGCCCAAATACGCACTTTTCCAGCACTTCATCTTCACCCATCGCTTCAATGATGGCCCTTACAGGGAGCCCTTTTGCCTTTTTTGTTAAGAAAAAACCGCCGTTAGGCCCCCGCACAGAACTGATGATTTTATTGTCTTTGGTCAGTAATTGCAAAATTTTTGCTGTAAATGACTGGGGTGAATCTATTGCTTTTGCGATTTCGGCAATCCCTGGTTTATTTTCTTCTGTACCCCGCTGTGCTATGTAAACTGTAGCCCGTAAGGCATATTCCGTGGCTTTTGAAAACATACTTTTCCTGCTTTTATACAATATTAATACATATCATCTATACTGGACTACAAAGCCATTCGGCGTAAGAATCTTTTGTTTCATAAAGCCGCAATCTGGTTAGCCTGATATTATCTGGCAGCACCTCATTTAATCTTAAACGAATAAAGACAAGCAGATTTTCGGCTGTAGGTTCAACTTCCCAAACAAGAAGATTTTTCAGGAAGGAATTTGTCCTGTCGGTATTGTTTTTGAGAAACCCGGCAGAGAGAATTAATTTATGATCCAGTTCATCTGTAACAGTTGTTTGAATACGCTTTTTCAGCTCTTTAAAATCCAGTATAAATCCTGGCGCCGGGATATATTTATCCGCTGTGATATTGGTATTGGTAACTGTTACCTGCAATTCATACGAATGACCATGGATATCTTTACAGGCACCCTCATAGCCGGCAATTGCATGGGCCATTTCAAAGCGAATGATTTTTGTTATTTGAATCATAAGTTTTAATGAACCGGGATTGTTTTTGTTGAAGAATAATGAGAAAACTCATGGAAAGTAATATTTTTCTCCCTTTTTGAATAGCAGGAAAAAATATTTTTCAGAACAGGAAAAATAATCAGGCTAAACCCAGAAAGCAACATTACCCCCGAAATGAAAAATGCAAAAAACCAGGGCTTCAATTGCAGCATCATACTGCTGAAAGGGATGTTGTGATTGCTCATTTGCCATTTTGCTTTCAGAATGCCTGCAACCATAAGACTGCACCAAAAGAGCAGCAATGAAATATTAGTGAGCCAGAATCCCCGGTTTATAAATTTACGCTGTGGTACAGAAAACCGGCAATTGGAAGTGAGTATATCTGCTGCTATTGCCAACAATATAAAAGTATTAATTCCTATTGTAGCTCCCATTGTATGAGCCACCGTAATATGCGTACCATGCGTATAACGGTTAATACCAGGTACAGACATCAAAATAGCCAATAAAAGAGTAAGAAATACCCATACATCGGCTGCAAGCAAAAAACGGAAGCTTAAATGGTGAAAATACCTCTTTGATTTATTCACAGTGGCACTCCAGTTATAAATAATCCTGCCAAGTATAAAAAGCTCAGTCATGCTTACCGCATAGCTGATGTGTTTGATGTACCCATGAGTAGGTAGTGTATAAATATGGTGCCCCCAGTTGAACATCAGGTTAAATAAACCAGTAAAGAAAAGCAGAAAAGCTGTTTTGGAATGGCTGGAAGTATCACTGCCACTGATTTTATCCATTAAAAACATGCTGCTTCCATAAATCAGCATGTTCCATGCACCCACCATCGAACCGTAGGATTTCCATTGGATGGTCATATCATTTACCACATTGCGGCTGAAATAAGGGAATACCCACAAATTTGATTCAATGAAAGTAAATAAAAGAAAAATGGCCCCCGTTAGCCACATCCATACATAAACAGGTTGTTGACGCAAAGAGCGGATTGATTTGACAACATGGACTAAGAAAAGTAAACATACTGCCATCAGAGGCACCGCCAGCACCGGGTTAAATTCCCAGTATTCCCTGCCTCCAAAAATACCTATCATATAAGATCCCAGAATAACCACAACTGAAGCGAAAAATAAATAGAACTGAGTTTTAATAAACCCAGTTGATGCTTCCCTTTTTGTATGCTGTGCTAAATAAACAAAAACACTGCCGGTAGCACCCGAAAGTATCCAGAATACAACAGAAGAGACATGCAGGGGTCTTACCTTTTCAAACGAAAGATAGGACTTCAGGAAACCAGGAATGATATATTGCAGGCTTCCTGTTAATCCAAATAAAAGGCCGGAAAACAACAAAAATAAACCGACAATTAGATAGGATTCACCCGTGATATTTCCTTTTTTAATGAATGGCTCCATAGTTATTTGTTGTAAAATGTTTAGGGTCTGCAGTACCTGAAGCGTCAATATGCTGGAGATAGGAAAGCAGACTTTTTATTTCCTCCGGTGATAAATGAAAGTTGGGCATAATGGCGGTTCCGTTTTTTAAGAAGGCTGTTATATAGGCTGTTCCTTTTTTTGAATACACATTGGTAAGGTCCGGCCCCAGGTAACCGCCCAGGCCATAAACCTGGTGGCAGGCATTGCAGTTATGCGCCTGCCAAAGTTGTTTACCTCTAAGGGCATCTGTATTGCATTGTTTTGAAGTGGCTGTTGCAGGGAGGTTTATATACAGCAGGGTAGAATACACGGAGAAAGCAGTTAAAAGAGTCAGGAATACCAGCAGTTTGGCCTTATCAGAAAACATGAATAAATAAAGTAAATATTTAAGGACAAATTTATCCTTTATTTGTATATTTACCAATATTTTGTAGTACACCTTATTCTGGTTTAAAAAGGAATCAGTTGAGGCAAGCTGTTTGTATCCGGGGCTAAGGTAGCTATCAGAGCGATTATTATTTTTAAACCGTTATTTTATTATCAGAACTGGTAAACATATAAGGGAAGTACATGCCGCAGGATTTAATAGAAGCTTATTCTGTTATCGTTCCGTATGTTGTTATCGTTATTTATTCTACGGCCGCACTTCCTTTATATAGCTTCCTTTTAAACCTGCCTGCTTCTTAACTGCTGATGATGGAATATGGCTTTTTCAAGCAATATTTTTAAAAGAATCAATGGATTTAGTGGCTGAAGTTTAGTGTTTAAAAATGCGTTCATCGGTTTGATATCAGCACAAGGAGGCTTCGCTCTGCCGGTATGCAGACCGCCAGTCAATGAAGTCCCTATTTCCATAATAAATAAAGAAATACTTATGAGAGAAAATGTTCAACAATACCGGGCATTTGTCAGGGGCGAGATAAAATTGCCGCAGCATCTGGCACCTCAAAAAGCAGAGAAAGGGGTATTGTTCAAAAACCAGGTTATGGAGAAATACTTCTCCCGAACCCCAATTTGGGTGGCCCAACTTTTATGGACAATTGTTGCAGGAGTTGCAGTTTGGTATAGTCTTGCAAAAATCATTTTGCCACTATTGAATACATTGGCTCTTTTTGCCGGCGGAGTGTTGTTTTGGACATTTGCCGAATACATGGTTCACAGGTTTTTGTATCACACTGAAACAAACTCCAGGTTTTTATACAAACTTCAGCATAATGCACATGGCATACATCATCAATACCCGAAGGACCCGGACAGGCTGGCAATGCCCCCGCTTCCGGCCATGGTCATCGCTTCTGTTTTCTTTGGGTTATTCTGGCTTGCATTAAAAGATTTTTCATTCCCTTTTTTTGGCGGCTTTATGCTGGGGTATGTTTTTTATATTTCATTTCATTATGCACAACACAGGATAAAACGGCCAGGGATTTTTAAAGGTTTGTGGAATCATCACAGTTTTCATCACTACAGAAACCCCTATAAAGACTTTGGCGTATCCACTCAATTATGGGATTGGATTTTTGGCACTTCTTCAACGGAAAGTAATAAGTAAAACAGCAGAAAATATGAAAGGATCAGTAAAACAAATTACCTACATCTATATACACGACACATTCAAATAGCATTTAACAAATATGGTTATGGAAAATAAAAGTTTTATCAAATACCTGCTTAATCCCAAAAACTGGTGGTTTCCGTTGCTGACCATTTTTTGTGTTAGCGCAACGGGTGTTTTTTTAATAGGCAA
This sequence comes from Bacteroidota bacterium, assembly GCA_018267575.1. Lineage (GTDB taxonomy): Bacteria > Bacteroidota > Bacteroidia > Chitinophagales > Chitinophagaceae > Puia. The sequence continues at coordinate 63,180 of JAFDYF010000020.1, read as the reverse complement.
ACATACCTATACGGAAGCCCCTCCTATTGCTTCTTTTCTGACAAAACAAGGCGAAAATGTTTTTACTAAAGAAGATATTTTAAACGGGCAGGAGGTGTTTCAGAAGTATGCATTGATGGAATACGGTACCATGTTTGGCGATGGTGGTTACCGTGGTCCTGATTTTACTGCCGAAGCGCTGCATAATATTTCTCAATCAATGAATGATTATTATGCAAAGCAAAATAGTGGCAATGTAAATGAAAATGCAGCGCTGCTCAAACAGGGTATTGCCCAACAGGTAAAAGATGAACTAAAGAAAAATGTATATCAATCATCAGAAAATTCGGTTGCATTATCTGATGCACAGGTATATGCCGCTAATGAACTGGTGAAATATTATAGCAATAAGTTTACCAATGCTTCCTTTGCTGAAGCGATGCATCCTGCAAAATATATTACCGATGCCAACGAAATAAAATCACTTACTGCATTTTTCTTTTGGGGGGCATGGGTTTGCGCAGTTGACCGGCCTGGTGAAACATACAGCTACACACATAACTGGCCATATGACCCACAGGCCGGCAATACACCCACAGCACCCATAATTTTATGGAGTATAATTGGCTCGCTTGGTTTGATTTTGGGTTTGGGTATCGTGCTTTTTTATCACGGCAAATTAGAAAAGTTGAACGATGAGGTATTCACCAGCAAGTCGCAGTCATTTATGACAAGAGATGATATCAAAAATTTTCATCCCACTGCCATTCAGCGTGCCACTTACAAATATTTTTATGTTGCCATGCTGTTGTTCGCTATCCAGGTGCTGGCTGGTATTTTAACCATTCACGACTTTGTTGGTTTTACTAAATTCTTTGGTGTAGATATTTCAGAAAATATACCTGTAACAGTAACAAGAAGCTGGCACATACAATTATCGCTCATTTGGATTTCTGCCTGCTGGATTGGTGGGTCATTCTTTATGATGTCGCTGGTTTCTCCAAAGCAAACTGCAGGTCAGTTAAAACTCATCAACACTATTTTCTGGCTTACCGTTATTTTAACCGGCGGTTCATTTGCCGGAATGTTATTAGGGCCACAAGGTTTGCTTGCAGCAAATAAATGGTATTGGTTTGGCAACCAGGGATGGGAATATGTGGAACTTGGTAAAGCATGGCAAATAATTCTGGGTGTTGTATTTATTATTTGGGCTGTAACCATCTATCGTGGCATTAAACCTGTTTTAAAAGTAAATCAACCCTGGGCATTACCCAATTGGCTGGTATATGCCACTTTCAGTATCATCATCTTGCTGATGTCGGGCTTTATTGCTACACCACGAACAAATTTTGTTATTGCCGATTTCTGGCGCTGGATGGTAGTGCACATGTGGGCAGAAGCTTTCTTTGAAGTATTTACCACGGTACTCATTGGATATTTTATGGTAATGATGGGGCTGGTAAGCCGCCAGGCTACTATACGTGTTATTTATCTTGCAACGCTTTTGTTTCTTGGCTCGGGCTTACTTGGCATTTCACATAACTTTTACTGGAATGCCAAACCTGTTTTTACAATGGCACTGGGTTCTGTGTTTTCCACTTTGCAGGTGGTACCCTTGGTGCTGCTCACCCTCGAAGCATGGCGTTTTAAAAAGTTGCCAAAATTACTGGAGCAAAACAATGGGGTAAATGGAGATTACAGAAAACAATTTGGATTTTCTGAGGTGTTTTTGTTTTTACTCGGCGTAAACTTCTGGAATTTTTTCGGTGCAGGAGTTATGGGTTTCATCATCAACCTGCCTATAGCCAATTATTACGAGCATGGCACTTATCTCACCGTTAATCATGGGCATGCTGCGTTAATGGGTGTGTATGGAAACCTTGCACTGGCTGCTATTCTTTTTTGTTGCCAACTTTTATTCAAATCAAATTTCTGGAACCCACGCATAATTAAAACTGTTTTCTGGAGTATTAATGTTGGCTTACTATTAATGGTCTTGATGGATTTATTCCCTGCCGGAGTTTGGCAGTTTAAAACAGTTACTGAAAGCGGTTTATGGTATGCACGCAGTAACCAGTTTATCGACAGTGCAGGTTTTCAAACCCTGTCTTGGATGCGCATTTTGGGTGGTGCAATATTTACTCTCGGTGGTGTAATTCCATTAACATGGTTTATACTGAGCCGCAGAAAAAATTTGAAGAATAGCGCTGCTGAAATGGAAATAAATAAATTGGAACATGGAGAAGTTGAAAATCAGATGGCTTAAAATTAAAGTATGCTATTGGGTGATGCAATTAATATTTGAAATTATTAAAAGTAGAGTTTTTGGAAAATAATATGCAAAAATTGAAATGCCAGGCTAAAATAAAGCCGTTGGTTTATTCCTGTTCCGGATGTTCGAGTGCTGCTCAGATGGCCAATTACATTGCTGTACAATTGGATAGAAAAGAAATTGCCGAAATGAGCTGTATAGCGGGTGTGGGTGGCAATGTAAAAAAACTGGTAAAAACAGCGTTGTCGGGCAGAAAGATTATCGCAATAGATGGTTGCCCGCTTGCATGTGCACATGCCTGTTTGGGTAATCATGCCGTTACACCGGATCTGCATTTTGATTTAACAAAATTAGGAGTGGAAAAAAGACAACATGAAGATTTCAGTCCACTGCAGGCGAAAGAAATATTTAATCACATTAAAGAAAATATAGCAAGGCAACTTGAACTGGGTTTTGCCGAAGCAAAGTAACGGTTAATGATAAAACATAAAACTCCCTCAGCTTCTGAAACCATAAAAACCGAAGTGGTTTGCCCTAATGATACCAACCCGCTGGGCATTTTAAAAGGTGGCCGTTTGGTAGAATGGATGGATATGGCGGCCGCAGTATGCGCACAAACACATGCAGAAAGAATTTGTGTAACTGCGGCCATTCATTCTGCAGATTTTTACAAGGCTGCCTGCACCGGGGATATTGTGACTATTTCAGCAAGAATAACAAGAAGCTTTAACTCCTCGCTGGAGATATTTGTTTTTGCTTTTGCCAAAAATGTAATGACTGGAAAAAATGATTTAATCTGTGAGGCCTATCTAATATTTGTTGCCCTTAACGATGATGGCAAATTAGCAAAAGCCATCCCGGTAAAGCCAGTAAGTAAATCTGAAAAAAAATTTTATACAGAAGCTTTGAGAAGAAAGCAACCGCTGATAAAACAAAAAGAGAAATACTGTAGCAATGAAAAGAAACTTTGACCAGCTATCTGTTTCTATTAAAACAGCAAAACCTGGCACAGTCAAAATATAGCGTTCTCGGATTGTTACAATTGCTGAGTCAGCAAACAAGTATAGCAGTCCAGTTTGCTCTCACACATAATAAAAATTGCATGCACGAAAAGATAATTGAATTTATAAAGACACAAACCTGCGCCAGTATTTGCTGTGCCGACCATACAAACCGCCTGCACTGCTTCACTTGCTTTTACGCAGTTGATATAGATGAAGGATTACTTTATTTCAAGTCTTCATCAAATTCAACACATGTTACTATTTTAGAGAATAACCCAAAAGTAGCAGGAACTATTTTGCCTGATAAATTAAATAAAACTAAGATCAAAGGTGTACAATTTTGGGGTGAAGTATCCTGGCACCCGCAGCAAAAAACCAAAGTTGCCTCCGTCAGCTATCATAAAAAATTCCCTTCTGCTGTAATGATACCGGGAGATGTATTTGCGATCTCAATTACAGAAATAAAGATGACGGATAACAGTTTTGGATTTGCTAAAAAAGTTTCATGGAAAAGAACTCAGCAGGAACAACAATAATAAAGGAGATTTTCAGGATTCATCTTGTATTCAGGTGCCATACAGGCTACTGATCTCCGAGACATAAAATGTAAATTTTAAAAATAATATCAATACATGGATTATCGTTCACGACACAGTTTTCATATCCCGGTTATGGGATTGGCCTATACCATTGACACTCCTGTAAAAGTTGCCCGTTTTGGCATTTCTTCTGTTATATCCATTGTGGAAGACCGGTTGGTGGAAATGATGCGTAAACACTATTACCCAACTATAAATTGTGAATACAGGCCAATTACAACACACGAGGAGGATTACCGGGCAAAAAGAATAACCGACTACCTGAACCTGGTTAATACCATTGTACAATCCCAGGTTGAAAAAATGAAGAAAGCTGCCTTTGAAACCGGCTCAGAGATAGTAAAATATTTTGAAATGCTACCGGACAATAGCCTGGTAAAAGAGATGTACCGAAAAATGATAAACGCATCCAACCCGGCTGTAAAGGAGAAATTAGAAACATTTTTACGTTCGCAAATAATACCCGGTAGCATTGATGTTAACATAATGACCAAGGTAGATAGAGAGCATCATAATAAACAGGGCAACTTATTGGAAGACGGATCAGATGCAGTTGCTGCATTAAGGGGCTATGCCAACAGTAACCTGGCAAATTCGTCAGTGGTTTTCTCAGCCGGAATGAATCCAAGATTGTATAATTATTTGGGGAGCTGCAGGCAATTTGAACCAGATAGGAATGGAACTTTTACAAAAAAGGTAATCATAAAAGTCAGCGACTATCGCTCTGCATTAATTCAGGGAAAATACCTCGCCAAAAAAGGGGTTTGGGTTAGTGAATTCAGAATTGAATCAGGGTTGAACTGTGGTGGGCATGCATTTGCTACAGATGGATATTTGCTTGGCCCCATACTCGAAGAGTTTAAATCCAACAGACAGGAGCTTATTGAAACACTTTTCGGGATTTATAAAGAAACTTGGCAGAAAAAAGGCAATGAAGAAATTAAATACGTCCCAAAAACAATATTTTCAGTACAGGGAGGAATAGGAACCTATGAGGAAGATGAATTGTTGCGTTCCCGCTATAACCTGGAAAGTACTGGTTGGGGAACTCCTTTTTTGTTAGTACCGGAAGCTACCACGGTTGACGAGGATACCCTGAAGCTATTATGTAATGCAAAAAAAGAGGATGTGGTGTTAAGTAATAATTCTCCATTAGGCGTTCGGTTTCATTATCTGAAAGGAACCAGTGCCGATAAAGAAAAATTACTAAGGATTGTAAAAGGTAGACCAGGCAGCCCCTGTACAGAGAAGCATCTGGCTTTTAATACTGAATTTACAAACGAACCGATCTGTACGGCTTCATTTAAATATCAAAAATTGAAGACAGCACAATTGCAATCACTCAATCTCCCTGAAGATGAATTTAAAACAAAGTTAAATGAAGTGTTGTCCAAGGAATGTTTATGTATTGGCCTGAGTAATTCGGCTGCTATAAACTATAATCAATCCTTTGTAAAAACGCTCAATGCCGTAACTATTTGTCCGGGGCCAAATATTAGTAACTTTTCCAGGCCAGTCTCGTTACAAAAAATGGCTGATCATATTTATGGCAGAACTGATATTATAAATAACCTTGACAGACCTCATATGTTTATTGCAGAACTGCATTTATACATTGATTACTTTAGGGAGCAATTAGAAAAGGAAATTAGTGAAGGAAATTATTGGAAAATGAAGAAATATTATATTTCTTTTTACAAAAATCTAAGGGCCGGTATAGACTATTACACCCATCTAGATGGTATTGCGAATGAAAATAAAAACCAATTTATTAAAGCGCTTAATTTTGCAAGCATAGAACTCGACTTTCTGAATTATCAGTATGTTATCTGGAATGATTAAATAATGTATGAAAAAAGTAAGTTGTAATATCTGCCATGAAGTTTTCAATACACTTTATACAAATACAGGTACTTAATACTAAGGTCATTTATTACCAAGCTTATCACTTGTGCAAAGTATAATTCTGTTTCAGTAAAACAGTGTTAAGCGTTCCTGCAAAAAATATCAATATAACTTTGAGTAGTTCCAGGTATAAATATGTGCTATTACATTTCCTGTTTAAAAGTTAAAGAAGCAAACATTCTCAAACATTTTTACAAATTTAAATCTTAATTAAAATTCACTCTACTTTTTAAAAGTGTAAACCATCCCAATAGATGTCAATCTAAAGCTTACCAGGAAATCATTTGAAAAACTTCTATTTAAAGATTATTATTCCTCTTAATACAATTGTTATTTCAAACAGTAATATTAAAGGCAAAACATCTTACCTTAGACATTATCATACTGCTACATTAACCGCACAAAGTAATATTTAAGGATTTTCTGATTTAATAAAAGTATTTCTTTACTTTTATTAAAAACTTATCTATATTTGCACTTTAAATAGTAAATACAATGCAAACTGTAACAGAAAATATCTTAAACGTAACGCTCATTGAGCCTCGCCTCAAACACCCAACTATTTTCTCCCGTTTTGATGACCTGAACGAAGGTGAAAGCCTTACCATCCACAACGACCACGACCCGAAACCTTTGTATTATCAACTGCTGGGCGAAAGAGGAAATATTTTTTACTGGGAATATTTGGAACAAGGCCCCGAATGGTGGAAAGTGAAAATAAGTAAACATATGACAACTAAAAATGAAGATGCAAAAAATGGTGAGGATAAGAAAACTTCAACCGAAAACATTTTGAACGTTACACTCATTGAGCCTCGCCTCAAACACCCAACCATTTTTTCCCGTTTTGATGAATTGAACGAAGGAGAAAGCCTGACTATTCATAACGACCATGACCCAAAACCTTTGTACTATCAACTGCTTGGCGAAAGAGGAAATATTTTTACGTGGGAATATTTAGAGCAAGGTCCGGAATGGTGGAAAGTAAAAATAAGCAAACGCATTACCGGTGAGAATGATGAAACACTCGGACAAATTGCAGCGAAGGATTTACGCAAAGCTCAAATCTTTAAAAAATATGGATTGGACTTTTGTTGCGGCGGCAAGAAAACAGTAAAAGAAGCCTGCGCAGAAAAAGGGCTTGATGTTACTAAAATAGAACAAGAATTACAACAAACTGAAAAAATAGCTGTATCCGCAAGACCATTGCCTTACAATGAATGGGAGCTTGATTTCCTGGCAGATTATATTGTAAACACACACCACAGTTACGTAAAAAAGAATTTGCCCGATATAGTTGCATACGCTAATAAAGTTTTTCGTGTGCATGGCAGCCGGCATCCCGAATTGCAGAAAGTGAATGCTTTGATTGAAGCCATAAACGGAGAACTTTCAACGCACCTGGTTAAGGAAGAAAAGATTTTATTTCCATACATAAAAAACCTGGTGGCGGCGAGAAATAATACGCAACATTTTCAGCAAAGTCCGTTTGGGACTGTGCAAAATCCTGTTAACATGATGGAGATAGAGCATGAAATGGTGGGCAAATATTTAGCCGAAATTAGAACGGTTACCAACAATTACGAAATGCCTGAAGATGCCTGTGCCAGTTATAGTTTATTGTACCGCATGTTGCCCGAATTTGAAGATGACCTGCATACGCATATTCACCTGGAAAATAATATCCTTTTTCCGAAGGCCGCTGCATTGGAGAAAGTACTGTTGAAATAATCTCTAAAATATCTCCAATGAAAGCCAAATTAATCACCGGCGAATTAAACTGGAAAGAAGGCAAGGTCAGGAACTTTTTAAGCAAAGAATTACTTAATTCAGAAAGTGGTACTGTTAAATTAGTAAAGATAATTCCCGATGCAGCATATCCGCTGCATAATCATCCTGATAAAACAGAATATTGCTATGTTTTGCAAGGGCTTCTTTTCTGTAAAGTTGGAGAAGAAAGTTTTGCAGGTACTGCCGGTGATTTTTTTATTTTCCCTTGCACTATACAGCATGCTTTGGCAAATCATTCTGATGAAGATTGCATAGTACTGATAGGAGCTATTAAAATTTAAATTATGCTTACACATAACTATAATTCCGTTATTGCAGCTGTTGCCGACCTCGAAAAAAGAGGCTATACGCATGACTTCGTTTTAGATGACGCAAACGAATGTATTGTATGTCACCAGAAAGAATTATCCTTACCTCCAGACAAATTTGAAATTGACGCAGTTTTCAGATTTGATGCCCAATCTGACCCTGATGATGAAACGATCATTTATGCAGTATCGTCCAAAGAACTTTCTATAAAAGGGATTATTATTAATGCATTCAGCATATATGGTGATGCCAATGCAAATGGCCTGGTCGAAAAACTGGCTGTCTCTACAACAAAGAAAAATAAGCCATTAAAACGTCATATATCTCTGGTGAGCTATTCGCAGGAGCACCATTTTGTCTTACTCCTTTGCTGGAAAATACGGGAAGGGATAAATCGGAATATTGAAGTAAAGCGCATTGCCGATTACACTTTATTCTTTTTCGAAAACGATTTGCAACTTCATTTTTCAGCAGAAGAAAAATACTTGTTCAGCAAATTAAATGATGATGATGTGTTTAAACAACGGGCAGTAAAAGAGCACAACGAGATTAATGCAATGATTAAAAACTTTCGCAGCGGAAATACAACGCATGAACAACTGAATACATTTGCAAACCTGCTCGATAATCATATCCGTTTTGAAGAACGAATTTTATTCAATCATATTCAGCAAATATTATCTGAAGATGAGTTGAAAGTAATGCCAAAACATGAAAGAAATAATAATGAGGATATTGACAAGAAATGGACTGATTGTTTTTGGGAGAAAAAATAATTTATTATGGACCTACCAATTTTAAAAACTAAACAAAAAAGAGTGGTGATCGTCGGTGGCGGATTTGCCGGTATTCAGCTTGCAAAAAAACTTTCACCAAAATATTTCCAGGCAATAATAGTTGATAAAAATAATTATCATCAGTTTCAACCACTGCTCTACCAGGTTGCCACCGGCGGGCTTGAACCGAGCAGCATCAGCTTTCCTTTGCGCAAAATTTATCGTGATTATAAAAATGTTTTTTTGCGTGTGGCAGAAGCAAAAGAATTGAATACACAAAAACAAATACTGATTACATCAGCAGGAGAAATTCCTTACGATTATTTAGTAATGGCGCATGGAGCCATCACCAATTATTTTGGAAATGATGCATTGCAGCAAAATGCGTTCAGCATGAAATCTGTTTCCGAAGCATTGCTGCTGCGCAATACATTGCTGCAGAATTATGAAAAATCATTAGCAGTAAAGGATGAAGAAAAACAGGCTTTGTTGAATGTTGTAATTGTGGGTGGCGGACCAACAGGTGTAGAACTTGCAGGTGCCATTGCAGAAATGCGCAATAATATTTTGCCGAAAGAATATACCGAAGTAAACTTCAGGCAAATGCATATTTATTTAATAGAAGCCGCACCGGCATTGCTTTCTGCCATGTCTGCCACTTCATCATCTGCCATGCAATCGTACCTGAAAAAAATGGGTGTGGAAGTAATTACAGAAACTGTCGTTAAAAATTATGATGGAAAAAATGTACAGCTCAGCAACGGAAATATTTTGCAAAGCAATTGTTTAATATGGGCTGCCGGTGTAAAAGGATTTTCATTTGCAGGCATTCCTGAAAATGCAGTAGCACCTAATGGTCGCATGTTGGTAAATGATTTCAACGAAGTAGAAGGTTTAAAAAATATCTTTGTTATTGGCGATGCTGCATTGATGAAAAATAATTTATATCCTAAAGGTCATCCGCAGGTGGCACCAGTTGCAATTCAGCAAGCTACTTGGCTTGCAAAAAATTTGAATAAAAAATATTTTGGTGAAACAATGCAGTCTTTTATTTATAAAGATAAAGGCACTATGGCAACAGCCGGAAGAAACAAAGCAGTGGCAGAAATTAAACAATTAAAACTGAAAGGGTTTTTTGCATGGTTTACCTGGATGGCGGTTCATCTCATGTCAATCATTGGTGTAAAAAACAGGTTTTTAATTTTCATAAATTGGGTATGGCAATATTTTACTTACGACAGTTCATTAAGATTAATTATTAAACCTGCCACCAAGAATAAAAAAACAGTCACTGGTACAAAAAATATTTTTCCTCTTGCCGCAGGCTTATAAAATAATTCAATAGTAAAATTTGTTTGCAGTAATCAAAAAAAAATGGCTAAAACTATCTTCATTAAACGAATGTACGCAATGCCTGATTGTAATGATGGCTATCGTATGTTAGTTGACAGAATATGGTCACGAGGCATAAAAAAAGAAGATGCAAAACTTGATGAATGGAATAAAGAGATTGCACCACCAACAGAATTGAGAATATGGTTCAGTCATAAAGCAGAACGATTTGATGAATTTGCAAAACAGTATAAAATTTATTTAAGCCACAAAAAAGATGAGTTAGAACGAATAAAAACAATTGCTGCAAAGAAAAGTGTTTGCTTATTGTATGCTGCAAAAGATGAAAAAATTAATCATGCTGCTGTGTTAAAAAAAATTCTTGACGAATTTAAAATGAAATAAAATATCTTAAGGATGATTTTTCTCTTAACAAAAAAATTAAATTAGAAAATATGAAAAATATTTTTTCGGTAACGATAGGAATGGCAATCATCATCTTTGTTGCAGCCTGCGACAATAATAACACAGAACAAAAACTTGTTTCAGAGAAAAAAAATGATACGCTTACGCAAACTGTTGAACATCATCAAGAGGAAGAAGGAAATTCTTTGTCTTTAAACAATGGTGCCAAATGGAAAGCTGACAGTATAACCAATGCAAACGTTGGACAATTATTTAAAATCGTTGATAACAGCAAACCTGCATCGCTGAACGATTACAAGCAATTGGGCAATAACATTCTTGATGCAATAAACAAATTGCTGAAAGATTGCAAAATGAAAGGTGCAGATCACGAAGCACTACATCATTGGCTTGAACCTTTATTAAAGAAAAATGATGTGCTGATTAAATCTTCTTCTCTTGAACAGGCACAACAAATATTTACAGAAGAAAAACAACATCTTAATTTATATCATAAATATTTTGAATGATAACCATTAATGCCAATACAAAAATTGCTGCTATATTAAAATCGCATCCCGATGCGTTGGAAGCCATCATCAGCATATCGCCAAAGTTTAATAAACTACGCAACCCGCTGTTGCGAAAAATTATGACATCACGCACTTCAGTTGCAATGGCAAGTAAAGTAGCCGGTTGCACACCGAATGATTTTTTTGAAAAGCTGAAACCGCTTGGTTTTGAAATTGATAAAAATGTGCAAGTTGAAGAAGAAAATATTCAGCATGATGTACCTGAATTTAAGCATCAGCTCGATGAAAAAAGGTTGGATGTTTTAGATGTGCATTCTGTAATTGAAAGTGGCAAAGACCCTTTTAATATTATCATGAAAAAAATAAAAGAGTTGCAGGCAGGAAATATTTTAAAACTTATCAACAGTTTTGAACCTGCTCCATTAATTACAATTCTCAGCAAACAAGGGTTTGAATATTTTGTGGAACAAGAAAGTGAAAATGTAGTGAATACTTTTTTTTATAAAAAAGATGCAAATGCAAATATCAGTAAGCCTGAATTAAATAATTCTTCTGATTGGAATGAAGTATTGAAACGTTTTGAAAATAATTTGGTAACTGTTGATGTGCGCCATTTAGAAATGCCGCAACCCATGCTTACTATTTTAGATGCACTGGAAAAATTACCAGATGAAAAAGCTTTGTTTGTGCATCATAAACGCATTCCTGTGTTCCTGCTACCCGAATTGGAAGAAAGAAAATTTGCCTGCCGCATTAATGAAATAAGCGATGGCAATGTGCAAATGCTTATTTTCAAAACTGAATAAAAATGCTGAACAGCGAACTGAACGTACAAGAGTGCGACGCAACAAAAGCTTAATAGAAATTCTATAGCTGGTAACATAAAATAAATTGTTTACATCATCACCAAATATTGCAACTGTAAAAACCACATCGTGGAAAGTGGTGTTACCTTTCTATTTATATGCGGCCATATCCTTTCTGGCAGCAACAGTGTTATTATTTTTAGCCGCAGATGGTTTTACAGCACATTATTTTCAGCCGCACACTCTTGCCGTAACACATACAATGGCCCTGGGTTGGGGTACCATGATCATCTTAGGCGCCAGCCACCAATTAGTACCGGTGATTATTGAAGGTAAACTCTACAGTAATAAACTTGCTTACATGAGTTTTGTGCTGGCGGCATTGGGCATTCCGTTATTGGTGTATGGATTTTATGTTTTTGATATGGGGGAAATTGCAAAATGTGGTGGTATACTTGTGCTGCTGTCAATGCTATCTTATATCATTAACCTGGGAAAAAGCATAGCTGGCAGCCAATCTAAAAATGTACATGCCGTTTTTGTTTTTACAGCCTCGCTATGGCTCTTTATTACGGCTTTGCTTGGACTTGCACTGTTATTCAACTTTACCGGCCTGATTATGCCAGATAGTTCGTTGCATTATCTGCCTTTGCACGCACATCTTGGCATAGTTGGCTGGTTTTTATTATTGGTAATTGGTGTTGGCACAAGGCTGATACCGATGTTTTTAATTTCTAAATACAATAATCCAAAACTTTTATGGCAAATTTATTTCCTGCTGAATTTTTCTTTGTTGAGTTTCGTAGTGTTTTTTTACTTTTCAGTTCCAGGGGGTTATAATTTTGTCTCCTATGCCGCCTTATTCCTTGCCGTGTTCTTGTTTCTGATTTATTGCCGTAAAGCATATATGCAGCGTATTCGCCGGGCTGTGGATGAGCAAATGAAACTTTCGTTGCTTTCTGCGGCGATGATAGCGGTGCCGCTTGTATTACTTGCGGCCATTATTACATCGCTATCAGTAACTGCAAAAGCAAGTAGCGCACTTGTTTTAAGTTATGGCTTTTTAATATTCTTTGGATGGCTTACTGCTATAATTTTAGGTATGACTTTTAAAACGCTGCCTTTTATTGTCTGGAACAAGGTCTATCATTTGCAGAGTGCAAAAGGGAAGACACCCAACCCGAAAGACCTGTTTCATCATGGATGGTATAAGGCAATGACCGTTTTTTATTTAGCCGGTCTGCTTATTTTTTGTGCCGGAATTATTTTTTCGCAAACGATGATATTAAAGACAGGTTCATCACTGCTAATTGCAACTGCCTTTATATACAATATGAACGTAATCAAAATTCTTTGGCATAAAGCTTCCTTATAATGAATGTAATAACCAATAATAATTTACAATGCACTGTGGCGCTGGCCACGTTGCAAGATGTATATGACCCGGAGATTGGCTTAAATGTGGTGGATCTTGGATTGATATATCAACTGGATTTTGATGATGAACAAAAAGAGGTTTTTTGCAGCATGACACTTACCACGCAATTTTGCCCCATGGGCGAAAGCATTACCGATGGCGTGAGAACAAAACTACAAGATTGTTTTGCTGCATATAAAGTAAATGTGCAATTAACTTTTGACCCACCCTGGAATTATGAACTGATTTCAGAAGGAGGAAAAAAATATTTAAATCACTAAGAAATGCTTAGTCTGACATGCAAAGCTGCCATTAAAGCGGTAATTTATCTGGGTGCAAAATCTGCTGATGATAAAAAATACAGTATTAAGGAAATTGCCGCATACATCAACGAGAATGAACATACCGTTGGCAAGCTGCTGCAAAAGCTGGTAAAGGCAAACGTAATCAACAGCAGCAAAGGGCCGACCGGTGGTTTTTACCTAACGCCGGAACAACAGAAGCAACCAATCAGCAATATTGTGGATGCCATTGATGGCGAAGAAGTTTTTGGGTTGTGCGGATTAGGGCTAAGCAAATGCAGCGAAGCACACCCCTGTCCGTTGCATGATGATTATAAAAAAATTCGGGATGCGTTTAAAAGTTTATGCAGGCAAAAGAAAGTGAGTGAACTGCAGGATAAATACCTGGCTAAGATGGCGTTTTTGAAGGCATAAAAAAGTATCAAAAAGTTAGTGAAGAAACTGGCAATATAATTAAGGATATTCTTGTCCTTTATTAAACATTTATGTATCTTAGCAGCAAGATAATCCTTGAATAGAAAATCCCTAAACTTAAATCCAATATCGTAGTGTTCCAACTGGAAGACAATCTCCCAACTCCTATGAAATAATTGATAGTCAAAATCAGGGTGATTTTCCAGGCTTATTTTAGTATCAATTAGTATTGTTTGTATAATAACTACTAAATATTGAAAGCTGTTTTTATGAATACACATTCTACCATTCTCCTGCTATTCCTTTCACTGGCATTTATCATTGCCGTAGTGTTTATTACTGTTTATCGTTCCTCTAAAAGAAAGGAGGAAACAGGTGGCATGATAAATGTGAATAAGAAAAGGCTCACTTTTTTACTGGTGTTAGCTTCGCTGGCAATAATTCTACTGTCGGTAACACTGCCTGATTCACCCTATTATTTATACGCTAATGAAACGCCATCCAAGGTTGTATTTGTAGGCGCTCAGCAATTCAACTTTAATATGGCTTATCAAGCTATTGATCCTAAAAAACCAATTACTGAAGCCATTGAATTACCCGCAAATAAAATGGTGGAATTTCGGGTAACAAGTTTTGATGTAAATCATGATTTTGCCATTTACAATGACAAAGCAGAATTAATTGCACAAACTCAGGCTATGCCCGGCTATGTAAATATGCTGCGGTGGAAATTTTATAAACCGGGAACCTACAATATTTTATGCCTGGAGTTTTGTGGCGTTGCACATGCAGTTATGAGGGCTTCATTCACCGTTAACTAATTACTTCCATGAATAATATTCTGAAATTAAAAAAGATCACATCTGCCTGGATTCTTGCTATACTGCTGTTATTTGTATTGGCCATAAGTTTTGGTATTACGATGCGGTTTAACCAGGCCAATGATATTAAACTTTCGCCGGTTACCTTCTATAGTTTAATGACCACTCATGGTGTAACGATGGTGGGTATATGGGTAGTTGCCGGAATGATGGCGGTTAATTATTTACTCTCCCGCTATGTAAAAGTGTCCAATGGCTTGAATTTGTTTGCTATGGCATTAACGGTGATTGGTGTAGTGATGCTATGGCTCACAACCTTTGTGGGGCATTATCATACCGGCTGGACATTTTTATATCCACTTCCATTTTATACAGCATGGGAAAAATGGGCAACACCGGTATTTTTACTTTCCCTGGGTGTTTTAGGAATTGGATGGTTTGTTTGGTCAGTAGGGATGCTTTGGCAAATATTAAAACGCTATTCTTTGCCACAGGCATTTGCATGGCAGCATTTCAAAAAAGGACATACAGTTGAAACCCCACCTTTTATTTTGATAACAACAGTAACCCTTGTAGGTGTTATTGCCTGCTTATTAACAGCAGTACTGTTACTCATTTTATATTTTGCCGAGTATTTTTCAAAAGGCACATTTACCAATGATGCACTTTTAATGAAGAACCTGACTTACTTTTTTGGCCATACTATAATTAACGAGGCACTATACCTGGGTGTCGCTACCCTGTATGAGCTTTTGCCCGAAGTAAGCGGCCGACCCAAATTTAAAATGACCTGGTATGTAGCAGTTGCTTGGAACTGCACATTGCTTTTTGTGCTTACTGCATTTTTTCATCATCTCTATATGGATTTTGCACAACCGCAAAGCTTCCAGATAATCGGCCAGGTAGCCTCTTACTTTGCAAGTCTTCCCTCTGCATCTGTAACAGCTTTTAGCGTAATCGTTTTAATTTATAAGAACCCGGTTAAATGGTCATTGACTAATCTATTGTTTGTGGTTGGAGTGGCTGGCTGGTTAATTGGAGGTATAGGCGCTGTTATTGATGCCACCATCTCCAATAATTTTGTTTTGCACAATACATTATGGGTGCCTGCTCATTTTCATACCTACAATGCAATGGGCAATGTATTATTCAGCCTTGCATTTTTTAATTGGGCAGCAAAAGATTTTCAGGGAATTGCCTCACCCCTGAGATATGATAAAACAAAAATATTCTGGCTTATGGTGGGCGGGTTTGGATTTGTATTGATGTTCTATATTGGCGGAGCCTATTCCATTCCCAGGAGATATGCCGAATATCCAAATGAATTTACTAATGCCAAACTATTAGCATCCGCCGGTGCCTGGTTTGCCATTATTTACCTGTGGGCTATTATAGTAATACTATTCAACATTGTAATGAAATGTATAAAAATGTTTTCAGTATCGGAGTAATGATAATGATTTGCCTGTTCTCAAAGGCGCAGGTTAAAAAGTATAATTATTCTGAAGAAAGCCGGGTTTATCAGCAGGTAGCTGACATAACAATCAGTACAAACAGCGATGGCATCAAAAAGTTATCAGATCTTTATTCAGAATCCCCATTGATTATTGCCTTTGTTTATACAAGGTGCATTGGTATCTGTAATCCCTTTCTTGCAGAGCTTTCACAGAATATTTCTCTTTCCGGAACAGATGCCAAACAACATTATAAGGTTTTGGTTTTAAGTTTTGATACATCTGACAGAGTGGAAGACATGAACAAACTTGCTGCCCGGTTCAACTTCGAAAATAATAAACACTGGATTTTTGCCACTACCCAACAGGCTGATATTTTAAATAAATCCGTTGGATTTAATCCCATTTGGGATGGTAGCCGGATGCAATTTGACCATGAAGCTTTGTTGGTAGGGATAAACCAATACGGGTATGTAGTTAAAAAATTAACCGGCCTCCGTAATCCCGATGATATTTCTTTATTGCTGAGAGAACTCAATGGTGTTTTTGTGGCTTCTTACCAATTACCGGGAAACAATTCCCTGCTTTCCTGTTTTACATACAACCCGGCTACAGGTGAAAGAAAAATATCACTTGGGTTGCTGCTGCTGATTGCTCCCTTTGTTTTTTCACTCGTGATCGTTTTTATTATGGCGATTATTATGAATAGACGCTTAAAGAATACGGCCGTGCCTCATCACTACGCCGGTACCTGACCAGCACACAATTACTATCTTTAAAATGCAAAATAAGCGAACTCCCTAACGGATGCCTGTTAGAATCTATAAACCAAAAGAAAATGCAATACTTCTGGCTGATTAACTAAGTGTTTCCATTGAATGCCAGAAGAATTGCGTCCAAAGTAATGGGGAATTGAGATGGCTTCGTACCTCAGCCAACACAATTCCAGATTAGCAGGGATATTTAACTGAAATATGAAAGTACCTTGTTTAAAATAAGTGCTCCTCTTTCGTTGGAGAAATCGTTAAAGTTAGCTTCCTCCCACAAATCCTCATTCTGTGGAATCAGGTGCCTTTTTAGAAAGGCGGTTTTATCTGCAACACAATTTGCTATCCATTCTTTCAACGGGCTTGCATTTTTTGCTCCCCTGTTGGTATTTAAATCAATTAGCTGAAAGTTCTGAATGGCATTTATTTTTTCCACATCAAATTGAAGGGATTCCAATATTGATTTGGGCATTATATGATCAATGTCATTTATTCTGATAGTTTGATTTCGATCATAAATCAAATAATATAAAAAGGAGTGTTCCAGTTCATTAAGGTTATCATTGGTATAAACCGTTGTAAATTTTATTGGATGATTGGTATATACCTTAAATAACTCATCTATTGGAAAGTCTTTATTTTTATGAAGTTGAATTATATCCAGGAGTTTTCTTATTCCAGTTTTATACGGTATCCATCCAGCTCCTTTACTTTTAAAAACTCCGTTGATCAAAGAATGATAAATCCATTTCTCCATTTTTCCATGCTCTGAATTCTTCGTATCAAAATTTACAAAGAAGGCTCCCAGGTTGTCATTGCTGATTTGTTTATGAAAAAGATGATAGGCTATAAAGAACAAGGGGATAAAAGAGCGGTTGCCATCCTTATAATAGTTTTTTAATTGTGCATTGATAAGAAAATCTTTCAGACTTTTCAGTGCCGCTTTTATTCTATCTCTGTATTGAATGGCGAATTCAGCATCACTGGCCTCGATAGCCCCATCTCCTTTTTGTGATTATCCTGTAAAAGAAATAGGAGCTTAATTAAATTGTCTTGTGACAGACCTATTTCTTCATAATCTTTAAGTGTTTCTTCAAGAAAGGCTTCCATTTGCCATTCAAATCCTTTTAAAATGGATGCAACCAGATCGAAAGGCGACAATTTGGTGCCTCCATCATTCAGTCTTCTGAATAACTCTACAATTCTTTGCTTATTTGTTATGTCGTCAAATGATCTATTCACCGAAACCTTTGATACGCCAAGACAATCTGCTGTGAGGGTGTTTTTATAAAACGCCTTTACATTTTTCTCAATGTGCTTTTTCCGAATATCATCGGAAACCGCAAGCGACTTTACAATTTCCTCGGCCACCTGGTCTTCATCATTTGTGTCTTTTAGCCGTTTTAAAAGGGCGCTTGCCAAATACCAGCAATGATCTTTTATGACCCTGTCCTGGTTATCTTTTGACTGTTTGGGTAATTTGTCTTTATCGTTTTCAAATTTGAATTCAAATTCTGTATTGTAATCACTGAATAAATCAAAGAATAAGACTTTCCCATTTATACTTCCTTTCAGTCCGATATAAAATGTTTGAAGACGCTGTTGTCCATCTATTACAAAGTATTGAAGTTGTGGAAGGGCATCGACCTGTTTCGAATTTATATTGCTGCCATCTTTTGTAAATGGACGGTAATTAAACAAAGGCTTATCACCCCGCTCTTCCTCTATTACCATTATTCCTCCAAATGAATCCCCTTTTAAAAGGGTGTCAAAAAGTAACTCCATTTTTCCCTCCTCCCAAACAAGTCTCCGCTGGATAACAGGTAAGACAAATTTCTCTTCGTCTATTTCATTTACTACATCAGCTACTTTATAAGATTTCCAGGTTGCCATAATTTATAACAAAGGGTTTTCAGCAAATTAGGATAATAAGTGCAAAACTGCTCATTCAACTGACCCTGCCGCAAAATTATTGTCCTGCTCTGTGCGGAACAAGGTCTTATTCCAGCATTGAAAAGAGTTAATAACCGCCACGGGTTTTCAAAAAAATCTCCACCTGATTCTCTTATAGCTGAGCTGCCTGTACCGGGTAGTATTTTATTTGAAAAACCTTGCTCCTCCTCCGCAGTCCTAATGGCTGGTCGCTAAGGGTAAATGAATGAAGCGAAGCTGAATTCATGTAACAATCATTTTTTAAACATTAATATTTCAGTTATGGAAATCATCGGAAGAATTACGAAAAACGCAACCGTTAGCGAAACCAAAGCAGGGAAAAAAGTGGTGAACTTTTCTATTGCAATTAATGACACTTACAAATCAAAAGACAGCAGCGAAGTACAAAAGTTGGTAACCTATGTTAACTGCAGCTACTGGATCAATCCGGGCGTGGCTGCACTTTTAAATAAAGAAACTGTAGTGGAATGTACCGGGCGCATTGGTGTAAATGCCTGGACAGACAAAAACGGGGAAGCCAGGGCCAGCTTAACCTTTCATGTAAATAACATTAAGCTGCATGGGGGTGCAAAAAGCAATATAGATACTACAGCGGCGCCAGTAATAACTACACCCGCTGCAATGGCAGAAGCAACAGACGATTTACCATTTTAAACAAACGTGCAGTATCCCGCCGCAAACGGGATACTGCTTTTATTCAATCATTAAAATTATCATTATGGCACACAATATTAATTTCAACGAGCAAACACAGCAGCACAGTTTTTTCAGTGTTAAAGAAAAAGCATGGCATGGGTTAGGACAAATAGTAGAAGACTATCCAACAAGTAAAGAAGCCTTACAGTTTGCAGGGCTTGATTTTGAAGTTTGCAAAAGACCCAATACGCACCGTTTGGATAATGGCAGGGAGATAATTTCTAAAACCTCTTACTATACTTATCGTCCAGATACCAATGCCATTTTAGGCGACCGCTTGGGCAAGGATTATGAAGTGGTGCAAAATACAGATGCGTTCAGTTTCTTTGATGCCATTGTAGGTGGAGACGGCATTCAATATGAAACCGCCGGGGCTCTGGGAAATGGGGAAAAAATATTTATCACCGCCAAACTGCCCGGCTATATACAGGTAGCCAATACAGATTGTATTGAGAAGTATCTTTTTCTGACTACCTCCCATGATGGCTTTGGCAGTATTATGGCAGCCTTTACCCCTGTAAGAATTGTTTGCAACAATACACTGAATGCCGCCCTAAGAAACCATACCAATTCCATTAAAATAAGACACACCGCCAATGTAAAGGAACGGCTGGAAGAAGCCCACAAAGTATTGGGCATATCTAACCAGCTTAGCCAGCAACTGGACAGCATTTTTAACCAATGGGCAAAGCTGAGGATTACTGATAAAGAAGTACAGCGGCTGATACAAATGGCCATGGTGCCCAACAAAGAAGTGCTGGAAAACATTCAAAAAGGTGAACTGGACGAACTCAGCGCCTGTTTTAAAAATATGTGTGATGCGGTATATGAATATAATTGCAGCAGTCCCACCCAGCAAACAGCCGCCACCAAAGGCACTGTATTCGGGGCCTATAATGCCATCACAGGATATTTTCAAAATGTAAGAACTTATAAAGATGAAGAGGCCAAAATTAAATCCTTGCTATATGGCGGTACAGCACAGTTAAAGACACAAAAGGCATTTCAGCTTTGCGACAGTTTCGCAAGAAATGAGATGGCCGGAATGGGTATTTATAATTAATTGCCATAAGGGGGAGTTGAAGAACTCCCCTTTATTCTATAGAAAGCTGCCCCGCAATATAGTGCAGAGTGGGTAAAATGGCGGGGCAGCTTGGGTTTTGGTGAAGATGACCTGTATTGGTAACTTTGAGAATGCACTATATAAAAAAAATAGCACCTGTGAGAAAGGCGCTGATTATCGGAAGCCCCGGGACTGAAGGGGTAGATTATCTATATAGCGCTTCAACCGATGTATCCAATATCAAAAATCATTTGCTTTCTTCAAGGGGAGGTAAATGGAAAGAAAAGGAAATCACTGTCCTATGGAACCCAGGCATTACTGACTTAACTGAATTTATTCAAAACACTTTCGCTGACTATCTTTTTATCTATTATGCTGGTCATGGATATGAGACTGCTAATAATGAAAGAAAAATATGCCTGAAGGATGCAGATGTTTCAGATTTTTTTCTTCTCAATAAAAGTCCACGGCAATTAACAATCATTGATGCTTGCCGTGAAAAGGAATACCCCGCCATTAGCGGCATTCCGGAAGAAGATGAATGGCTGCACTTTGATGGCTATTATCCCGAACGTGAGGCCTTTGACAATTATATTTTGCAATCATCTCCAGGAAAGAAAATTATCCATGCTACAAAAAGCGGCTTAGCATCATGGGAAAACAAAAATGGAAGAGGTGGCGTATTTACTACAAGTTTACTATTAAGCATTAGAAAGATTCAATGTCTTAATTTATACGCTCCCATTAGTATCGAACAATCTTTAATAGAGTCCTGTAACATTATTAAACGGTCTGGAGATGAGCAGGAACCTGAGATTGTTTATTCAACAGGTTTCTTAGAAGTACCGTTTGCCATATATATTCTTAGAAATGAGGCAAAGAAAATTTATTCAACCCCTTCCGGTATAAACAAACCCCGGAATATTCCACGAAAAGAGCCAGCAGGCACAGGAGCTTTAACCTTTGGTTTGATTGCGCTTGGTATCTTATTGTTGGCAAATAACTCCGAATAATTAACACCAATTTTTTTTTAATGCCGGGGGGCAGAATAACTAGCACCCTTTACTGAACGAGTACCTTCAAACTGAAATGCATCATTTTTTATCCCGCTGTTCCGGCTTTTTACCTCCATAATCCAGTAAAGCAATGTGTACGCTGGTGGAAGGGTATTTATCTCCCTTCAATTGCGCTACAGCATCCTTTCTTGAGATTCCCCACTTGTCAGAAATGTAGTGAAAGTGTGGCTGGCCATCCTGCCATGATTCTTCGCCCCGTAAACTGCGATATACAGTAAAAAAACAATGCCATGCATCACCTTTGTCTAAGAATTTAGCCACCGTAACCCTTCTTTGACTTACAACATTTTTCAGCTGGCCTTCTGTCATCGTCGTCTCCCCGGCAGTTTTTACACTCCCATCTTCTTTCACTTCAATAAGGACAGGTAAGGCAGATTCGTCTAACCCTTTATGATGATGCTCGGCTGTATAATTACTAAATGTAAAACCAAACTCCTGGTAAGCCCTGAATAAAAAAGCAGCAAGCCGGAAAGGTGTAAGTGATTGGCCCTTCAATAATTTTTCCTGTTCTCTTTTTGACGCACTATTAAGTAATGAAATAAAGCTTTGAGGAACTTCCGTCCCCATGATTTGGCCATAGCGTTCCTGCCATTCTTTTTCTGCATTTTTGCTATAAAATCCCTCACTCAAAAAAGCTGCTTTTACAGGATCAGCAGCATGGAGCAACTGCTTTTGCAGCGTAATAGTTTTTCTTTTTTCTCTTTCCTGGTAATAGGCAACAGGATCTGTAAATTCAATATCGGCTCCTATAAATGCAATAGTTTTGCCTTTGCCGTCATCATCTGGTATTATATGCTCTTCCATTTTTTGCTGTCAATTTTGTATATAGATTTCTATCAAGATAAAACTTATTTGGAGCAATTCAATCTGCCGTAGGCTACTTTTTTGCAACCGACCTTGCGATACCTTCTTCTATAAGCTTTTTAATATCTGCAGTTTCAAAACTTGCTTTTAGCTCAGCCAACTCTTTTTCAGTTGCCTTAGAAACTGCACTTATAAAGAGGCGTGCATCCGTTCTGAATGCCATTACAATTTTATACGCCTTATTGTATGCTGCTTCCCCTATAACATCCGGTGAAATTACCCCGTTGGCATAGTCTACATAAAACCCATTTTGCTTTAACTTATCAGCTCCAGACCACCATTCATAGTTCGTGATCCCTTCCAAACCTCCCCCTAAAATACTTGCCCCAAACCTCAATGCATAAAGAATTGAATGTTCTCCCTTCTTTTTCTTTTTTAAGTCAATAATAGTTTTACAAAAAATCCATACAGAAAAGAATTCCTTTAAGATGGAATGTCGGGCAGAATGATTGTAAAAAACCTTTTTATAATCTGTCATTGTGCTAAAATTAAACTCTTTGCCTTCCAGTAATAAAGCCAGTGCTTTAATCAGTTCTTCTGTTCCTAATATCAGATGCGCAACAGCGCTGGGATACTCACTTACTTCTGAAAGCACCTTGGCTACTTTAAAATGTCTCTCGGCGTTGGCCTTAACAACTGGATAAACTTTTAGACTGCCCTCCTTGGGCAAATTAATAAAGTTGATTGTCTGGGTCGTCATAATTTCATTTTGGTCTTGCAATACTTCAAAAAAGACATATCTAAAGGTTAGTTATTTTTGAGGATACAAATTTAACCCTTAAACCTGGCTGCGAACCGCCCAAATGCAATAAAATGAGCAATAAGAATAAACATAAAAAGCAGCCACAAAGCGTTGAATATAAAACAGACGCAAGCACCGATTTATCTCTTGACCTGGTTGCACAGAAAAGAACAGGAGGTGCTATTAATATCAGGGGCATCAGGTTCCAGACGCTATACTCTATTCATACGATTCTTTCTCATTTGCAACCCGAAAGCAAAACTTTTGTACAACTTGAAGGTATCGAAGATATCGATCTGCATACAGATATGGAGTCTGTATTCATCCAGATTAAAACCTCTCAGAATACAATTGACGCCAATAGGCTATGGGAACTAAAAATTTTACAAAACTTCTACGAGGTATTTGTAATTGATTCGAATAGCCAGTTTTTACTGGTACATAACACTTCTTTTCAAAAAGGGAACCTCGACGCAATTACAGGAAACTCACCCTCATCACAGCAGATTGAATTTTGGTTAAAGAAGTTTACTGATTCCTCAATCGCAATTACTAAAACTCATCTTGAAGCATTTCTAAACAAAATAACTCTATTTAAGACCAGTGAAACTGAGTTGCTAAAAAGTATAAAATCTATTCTCCTCAGCAAATTTGATATTAATATCAACGCAGAGAATCTGTTTCTGAAAGCACTATTTTACTTCGTTTTGGAACAGTCAAAACTGAAGGCCCAAATACAATTTCAGGATATTGCTGAGTTAATCCAGAATGTCAAAGACGCAATTTCCAAGGGCCCGGTTAACCCGGCGGTAAAAAACAATTGGATTAACCCTATCGTTTTCGAGCTAAACGAGAAAAGCGATGATCTAAGTTACTTTGATGGCAAGTCTGCAAGACCTTCTGACATTGCAAATAAACTACCTGTTGAGCGTATAACTTGGGAAACCCAAATTATAGACTCTGTCGGTAAATTTGATATCACTGTAATAAGGAGTTCCAGTGGCCAGGGAAAATCAACGCTTGCGTGGCAAGCATGCCTTAAACTCACAGCGAAAGGTTACACCATCTTTCAATTGAATTATTGCCCCGATTGGGATACCGTCGTAGCTATTAAGGATTTTATCTCCTCACGGCTTACTATTGGCCAGGTACCCGTAATTGTAATTGATGGATTAAACAATACTGTCTCCGCATGGAGTACGCTTGCAGAAAATTTAAGAGGAATTCCCGTAAAATTTATAGTTACAGCCAGGCAGGAAGACTGGGTCAGGTATGGTGGTGACTTGTCAAATATTAGTCTAAAACTCAACGACATCTTACTTTCGATGCAGGAAGCGAAGAATATATTTACTGAGTTAAAAAAACACGATAAACTCCATTCACCAAAAACACTATGGCAACCAGCATGGGAGAAAATCTCTGAGAAAGGATTACTTATTGAATATGTTTACCTGCTCACAAGAGGTGAAATGCTTCACAACAGGTTATATCAGCAGGTGCAGGTTGTAAGCAAAGAACAGGGAGCCATTGTGAAACTTGATTTATTGAGGATTATTTGTACAGCAGATATCTTAAATATTCGTTTGAAAACAAATACAGTTTCGCAGTATTTAAATACCAAATTTCAGCGTACTGTTGATTTAAACGAATTGTACAGGCAATTAGAAAACGAATACTACCTAAAGTTTGGGGACACTTTTATCGAAGGATTACATCCGGTTCGTTCAAGTCACTTACAGATCATTCTGCATTCCCATATCCCACCAGATGAGACATTGCTGGATATTCTTAGGATGATAGACGAAAAGCTTATCTATGATTTTTTCATGAATGTAAGCTTGCGATTTCCGTTATTAACTAACGGGTTTTTTGAAAATGCTGCTAAAATAATGGTTACAAGAAAACCATCGGAAATGGTATTTGCCATAGATGGCCTTATGTACTACGAACCCATAAAATACTGGAATCAAAACAGGAGCACCTTCGACAGTGCTGCTGCATCAGGAGGTATTGAATTATTTGTGTACGACTCCGTCCCTTTCAACAAACTGAACATTCTTGAAAAATTTTCTCAATCGCTATCAGAAGACATGAATGGTAATATTAAAAACCTTCTCGCCAAATCTAAAGCCCTCGGAAAATATAGTTTTGCAGAAAGTAATATTTTAATTTTTACACAATCACTTTGTAACGAACTTACCGGTAAAAATATACAGATAAAGGATTATGAGGGCTTAACCTTCCTGTTTAAGTGGTTTAAAAGATTAGGACTTCATTTTCCTGAATTTATAAACTTTGAAGATGCACAGATCTTAAAGTTTTTCAACAACAGGCCCATTGCTGAGGTAAGCGACATGTGCAGTTTATATCATCTAATCAAACCGGAGCACTATAAAACATTTGTTGCTACGAACAAACAGCAATTATTCTCGTATATTAAGAAAGAAACACAAACATTATCTATATATGAAAAAGACAAGAATATTCATTTTGAATACCTTCTCGATAACGATGCAGATAAGGTTAACGAGATGAGTGTTTATCGCATCAACATGGCTTTTGCATTCCTTCCGTTTTACGAACATTACTGCACAGATATTATCATACTACCTTTCCCGAATGAACAACTATATAAGGCCGTTATCCAAAATGCACATAAAGAAATACCCGCAAAGAATGTTTACGACAGCTTTGACACGCATCTGAACAGAATCTGGAGTAAGGCCATTTTGGACAAATATTCTTACGATTCTGCTTATGAGTGGCAGGATACATTTTTTACCTACAGAACTAAAGCCATTAGTTTGGTGAAAGAGGTCACTTATTTCTTTGAAGCTCATTTAAAGGGTGAGGCAAAAAAAGTCAATAGCCAGCTCAAAACGCTGATGGAACAGGTAAAAGATTTTTTACACTACGACACAGCGCTAAAACGTTATCCATCTTCCACGAAAAAGCATTTTGAAGACGATAAAAACAAACCTCACATTGGTAAAATTGACAGTTGGCGAAGTTCTTTAAGAAATTTCATCAATCAAATGTCGGGTATTATAATACCTGACAGTGATCAGGACAGGCGTCTTCCAGTAATCAACCTTAATTCCGCAGTATACAAATTAACTGAAATGCATGATGCCTGCATGGCAATTGAAAAGGGTTCTGCGTCGTATTTCCCATCCGGGACACTGATACAACAGGAGACAAATGTTTTGCAAAGGCTCCTTAAAACAGTACTTTTTTATATACACCGGGTAAAAAATAATTTACCGATGAATGTTACGGTACCTTCAAGAGAAGCAACCAGTTGGTACATAGAGGACCAACAGGCAGAATTGAAGGAATTACATAGAATTTTAGACGAGGCAGAGGAGTCGACTTCTTTTGTCTTTTATAAACCTGACAGGATATTACAAGAGGACAATCTAAAAAGCTGCTTCATTGGCGTCAGTAATTTTGATATTCTCAACGAGGAACAGTCATTTGAATTATCCCTGAAGCTTTTTGAACTGGCAGATACGGGTATTCATTTTTTCACTATTGTTATAGTCGATGAAAAAAAGGAAGTCTCCGGAGGTTTTCGTGTAAACAATGACTATTTTCAGAAGTTTAAGGATCTACTGAATGACGAACCAGTTACAGATTCCGATTGGGGCAATCCTTTGCCGGTTTTTCCAAATGAAAGCACGATAGCGTCTCTTGCCGGAATTAAATTAAAGCCGTCTGTAAAAATCCCTGCTAATGATATTTATTTCAGCATCCTGATGAACTGCTGGAAATTAAGCGAATCCAGAAATAGACTTGATAAGAATACAGAAACAGAAAATAAATGGCTGAAAGAACTTGAAAACGAATTTAGCTCCGCAATTTTGAAAGACATAGAATTGATATATTCTGATACGGCAATCGAAGAACCGAGCAGGCAGGATATTCTAGGATTCCTATCCGGTTCCCTAGAATTCACTAAGGAAAAAATAGTCAATTACATGAATGAAAAAGCATTAAAATTATCTACTCATTAATTCTCCCACAAAGTTCGCCTTTTGTCTTCTGTAGCGGCCATGAAATTCCGGCATAAACCGCTGCGCTATTTATTCCGTTGCTTCATTGCCTTTATCGCCAAAAGCCGGGGCTGGTTCCATAATTAATTTTTAAATCTTTAAAATGAATGTTATGGAACAGAAAACGATTCAACCGGAATGGACAAGAGCAGCTGAAGTGGAACTGGTGTATAAAACCAAAGTTAAAGCTTCGGAAAGACCAATGATTAAATCATCCAAAGATGGTTATAAAACCTTCCTCCAAATATGGAATGAAAACACCATAGAATTTCAGGAAGAATTTAAAGTATTACTACTGAACAGGGCTAACCGTGTCATTGGGGTTTATGAGGCTTCTTCAGGAGGCATTACGGGCACTGTAGCTGACCCAAGATTGATTCTTGCTACAGCGCTTAAATCTCTTTCAGTGGGGCTTATTTTAGGACACAATCACCCAAGTGGTAGCCTGAAGCCAAGTAAAGCTGACGAGGAATTGACAGCCAAAATAAAAGAGGCAGCTAATTATCATGATATAAAGTTGCTTGACCATATCATAGTAACCAGTGAAGGATACTATTCCTTTGCTGATGAGGGGTTGTTGTAGCCCTTTTTATTATAAAAGCATCTTTGCTTTTCCTGTAACAAATTGCATGATAAATCCAGAATTGTGGGTTAGAGAAGTGAATGCCAATAATATCCACATATCCGGCTCCATTTTTCCAGCTCACTTTTTCATGTGTTTGTATTAAAAATCGCTTTGATTTCTTAAATTGAGTCTATACCTGAATACTTCTTGCTTTATGAATAATCAACAATCCATCGGAATCTTAGCATACGGCTCATTGATAGATGACCCTGGCCCTGAGATTAGCCCCAAAATCAAAGCGACAATAGATTGTATCACTCCCTTTAATGTGGAGTTTGCAAGGATGAGCAAAACAAGAGACAATGCACCTACTCTTATCCCTGTAGGTGAAGAAGGATGTCCTGTAAAAGCAAAAATCCTGGTTCTTGAAAATATATCTGAAAGTGAGGCAACCGACATGCTTTGGAGAAGGGAAACAAGGCAAACAGACAGGAAAAAAAAATATCCTGCGAAATCGAAGCCATATACGAATGATGTTGTTGTCAAAACCGTTGAAAATTTTCATGGGATTAGCATTGTGCTATATACCTCTATCGGACAAAACATTGGAGTTCTTACCGCAGGGTTTCTGGCAAAGCTTGCAATCGAATCTTATTATAATCCTTCTGGCGATAAGAATTTGGATGGCGTACATTATCTAATGAATGCAAAGAACAATGGTATTAAAACTACCCTCAGCCCCGATTATGAAAAAGAAATTCTCAAGGCAACAAATACAACGACCCTCAGTGACGCATTGGATGTATTAGCAAAAGAAAAACCGCATGTTCTTCAATTGCGAAAGCAAAAAAATGAATTTGAAAAAGAGTATAAAGAAATTGGAGACCTTGTTCATAGTTATGGATTAAAAAAAACGCTGAATGGGAAAGAAATTGCTATAACTGACTTTAAAGCCTTTATAGAGGAGCATCGGTCAGAATTTACAATAAATGTACATGAAGGATTTAAACAGGGACAGGAAAAAATCCTCCAGTTACTGTTAGATTTTGAGAAACAGAAGAATACCCTTGAGTCAGATAAATCCAACCTAAAAGGGAAAGCTAATCGCACTGAAATACAAAGGACAATAACAAAAATTAGATTACTTGAATATTGGGAAGATCTTCTCCGGCACATGATTGATTCAATTGGCTGGCAAATGATTCATGGGCAACTGTATATTTCGAGAAGGCTTTATCAGGGAGTTGGAGGAAAAAAGAGACTACTCGATACGAATATTGAATCGGTGGCTGCTGTAGCAAAAGAGCTTAACAAAGTTCCAGAATATTTTGCCCTGATCACAGACCTCTCTGGATATTTTCAAGTTGGTGACATCATGCAAATATCAAACGGCAAATTGCAATTGATAGAAGTCAAAGAAGGTGATAAAAATCATCAGGTCTTAGAAGTTATGGATAAGATGCTGCAGTCAGAAAAGCCCACACCTGAAGTATTTGAAGGCGTTGATGTAGACAAGCATCTTATTCAGCAACTCGACAGAACTCTAAAACAACTTCATACAGCAATTAAGGTTACAGAGATAATAAATACCGACAAAGGAACAGATAAACAGGGACGGGACGTCAGGATCATTACACCGAAAGAAGATACTCCAAGGTTTGATGAAAGAATGAGCAAACTTGAATACCAGTTAAAGACAAGAAATTTTTGGGCTTACGATGTCGTTGAAGAGTGTTTGCATATAGGAATGTATAAAGGCCCAATGAAACTAATGGGGCCGGGTATATTAAAAGGCATTGCAAAGCAGGGAGAATTTACCTATATCCTCGCTAATTATAGAAGTATAGTCCGATCACTAAACCGGCCTGTTTTTTCCCTTCCCTTTTCACACGAATTGGTCTACGACATTTTATTCGATCGGGTAGATCTTATTTTTATGATAGATCTGGATAGTTATCTAAAACTTTTCGAGATGTTTGAACTTACAGCAAGATGGTTATCCCGAAAAGAAACTGCAAAGGTTTTGGAGGAGCATAAAGGCAGTCAAATATTCGTTTATGAGCATCAGTGTATTTGTATAGAAGACAAAGAAAAAACAACAACGATGTATCTCAGTATTGGCATGTTGCAAAAAATATATTTCGAGTTTATTCTACCTTCTTATACCGCTTATTCCAGTCTGTATTATCTAGGAATAATTTCAGAAGATAACCAGGACGGCCAAAAGGCAAATGACAGTAATTAATATGCTTACTTCTAAATATAAATTAAAATAGCAGTCTGCATCAAAAGAGAGTTAATTTAGCATTCATTTTTAACGCCTATTTCTCTGT
Source organism: Bacteroidota bacterium (assembly GCA_018267575.1). Lineage (GTDB taxonomy): Bacteria > Bacteroidota > Bacteroidia > Chitinophagales > Chitinophagaceae > Puia. The sequence continues at coordinate 32,947 of JAFDYF010000020.1, read as the reverse complement.
TCAAAACAAACCCTAAAACAAGTAATTATTCAATAGTTCTATTTTCCAAAACGATGCTGTTTTCCTGGCATCAATAGCTGATTTAAGCATTCTCAAATTGCCATTCTTTTCAACGGTTTTTGCCTCTTCACTATCAAACCAATTACCCTCTTTTGTTTTGTATAATTTACAGGAAAATTGGTCGTTACTATTATCCTTTTTTCAAAATTATATTCCTGTAAAACAGCAATAACATTACCCAAAGTATTGGTAAGTTCATAAGGCTTTATAGTAAAACACACTGCCATCTGCTAAAATAATTTGTTGGCTAAAAACATTATAAAAATCACTATCAAAATGAATAATGGTTTTTTGGTTATAGTTATCATCTTATTGTTTGCTTTTCATATCTTCCAACTGACATAATTAGTGTAACAAGCACAACAATTAAAATGAAGCTAAACTCCATGCCGTTTCTACCGGCTCCTACAACATACCAGCCTTCCGCAAAATGAACTGTTACTATGCCAAAAATCAGGATGACAATGTTTATAATACAGGAAATCTTCACAACTTTATTTACAATTAATAATAACGAAGTGATTATTTGACTGATTACAACACCCCATGCTATGAAAACCCCAAAAGGGCTGAATCCAATTTTATTTAGAAACAAATTGCCGAAGTCGTTTACATCATTTTTTGTAAAAATGCCGTGCAAGGAATGGGATAGAAAAATTATCCCCACACCACATCTTAACAGAAAAGTGTTAGTAAACATTTTGTTTTTATTTATCATTAAAGTGTTTTCTTCAATTTTACTTTTATTTTTTCTCCTTCCTTATTAAGGGTTACTATCTTTTTTAAAGCAGCAGTAGCACTTGTTTTGTATCTGTTTTTTTGGGTATTGGCTGTAGTTCCCTGGAACAAACCATTAATATAAGTATCAGTATAGCCTACAACCTCGGTTCGTGAGGCTGTATGAGTATATCCAAATTCTGTAAATAAATAATAGTCGCCTGGCATGAGATTCGTGAATTCAAAGTTGCCATCATAATCATATACTGAAGTTACTTTTATACAACCGGCAGCTTCGTTTGAAAGTGGTACTGCCCGTCCTTTTTTCCTGAGTTTTTCATTCAATGCTATCCATTCTTTAAAATAATCCGTGTAAGGAATAAGAACTACAGTTGTTCCTTGCTGTGCGTATTGTTTTTTGTTAACATTCAGTATTGCTATTCCTCCTTTGGTAGTATTCTCATTATCCCTGGCATAGATTTGACCACTGATTGTTCCAGAGCCAGCACTAATCATTTTATAAGTTTGTTCTTTATCAAATGTCGCAGTGAAAGGATTATAATCAAGTTCTTTATCAACCAGTAAATATTGTTTGTCTGTAGATGTCAGTATTTCTACTTTCCAGAGCTTCCTGCTTTCTTTGTCAATATAATATTCGTACTTAACATTTGTTCCTTCTTCAATTACACTCACCTTCCATACAGCATGTTCACCCGTTATCTCACTTCTGTACATACTGCTTTTTACTTCCGTAATAAGTGTGTTTGAAATCATACTTTTTGCATCGGGTTTGTATTCATATACGGGTAAAATTGCTTTATAGCCAGAAGTAAGCGGAAGCGCTCCGAGCAGATAAGGATAAATAAAACTATCAAAAAAGCCTCCGTTATTGTTATCCTTAACCGGGTTCCCTTTATTAGACTTCTTATCGTAGTAATAGCCTTCAATTGAATTGCCGTATTTAATATGGTATTTCTTATCGGAATTATCGGAAGACCGGTAAATAGGTTTTAGTGTATTAATATCAGCAATGCTGGTATCAATCCAAATCGGGTCCCCCGCAGGAGAGTTTATACTGGTATATACGGATATTGTCTTGCCGTTTACCTTTACCTCCACATCAAAAGAGCTTATTTCTGCGGTATGTAGCCCGGAAACAGAAAAATATCCCATTTCAAAATGCGTATTTTTTATGAATTTTTTGTCAAAAGAATTATCTCCCGGTTTAATCAGAGATTGTGCGTTTGTATTTAACACTATAAATAAAAAAACTATAACACTACTGTTTCGCATAATTAATTGTTGTAAATTTTATTGGTTTGTTCTTTTAAACAATGTATAGCTAACAGAGACACTTGCGTAATGAAAACTTTTATCATACCAGATTCCTGCTGAAGAATCCGATATACCATGAATCGCTAAAAAGTTAATTCCTAAGCTAATTCGTTTAAGGTTTGCCCCCGCTCCTAAACCACCGAAGATTGCCATAACAGAAGGCTTTGAATAATCTCCGTCAGTTAAAAGTATTCTACCGCCCAATTCACCAATTCCGGCTTTTGGTTCTAAAAAGAAATGATGAATGTTTTGTATATAGCCAACCAAAAATGGGACAAGACGCACTATAACTTCTTTGGTTCCATCCGTATTTTTCAATTTATATTTATTGAAACCACCACTGAGCGTTAATTCCCCGTTTTGAGTAATTCCATATAATCCTTTTAACGACAAACCAAACCCAGCAGCTTTTTGAAAAGCAGGAATGATTGCGTCTCCACTTATTTGCAATGCCTTACTCCCTTTTTGAGCAAAGATGTGCGAAGAAAAAAGCAGCGAATTCACTAACAAAAATATTTTGAAAAATTTATTCATCTTTTTTTGCAACAATGCTTTTGCCATCATTAAGTTTAATTTCAAAAGCTTTTATTTTACTATCGTTAAAAATAAATTGATGTTCTATGCCAGGTGCCTGATACATAAAAAAATCAGTCTTTGATGTAAAATAAATTTGCCACTTTTGTCCAAATAGCTCTAGAAATAAATTATCCTTGTCTTGTGAAATTTTATATTCTCTGTTATTGGAAATATATTTACCAACATATTGTGATAATGCCAGGCTATCAATTTTTATAACTTTTTTTGGTATGGGCTTATAATAGTTTTTCCACTTATATATAGTCGCTATACTATTGATAATTTCATAAAGTATTGTTTTGTCTGTAGAATTACACATGACTACTGCTCCATTTCCATTTTCCACGCTCCCAAAATATAAACTTGTAAAGCCTTCATTTACCCCACCATGCCTAAAATATTTTATTCCCTCTTTGTCTTCAATAAAAACACCTAATGCAGAAGAATTATCTACATAAGGAGTAAGCATGAGCTGTGTCATTTTTTGACTAAGTATTTTATTTGATTTGTTAACTAAAGATTTTTGAACTTCTATTACAAACTTGGATAATTCCATTGGATTTGTCCACAACCCCGCTGCAGCTTTTTCCGGATAAATGTGATATTTCATGGTTACCTCTTTATCTCCATTATAACCTGTAGCTAATAGCCTTAATTTGTTTTTTGATGAAGTATTCGTGTAAAAACTATTTTGCATACCAATTGGTTTTAAAATGTTCCTTTCAATAAACTCAGCATAATTTTTGCCTGATACTTCCTCTATAATTAATTGTGAAATAGTTATTCCACCACCCGAATACTTATACTTTAAATTTGGTTCAAAAATGGATTTGACAGCATCACTATTTGAAGGTTTTCCTCCGTTAAGAATTTGGATAATTGTAGGTAATGAATCAACTTTTGTATAGCCGTCAAAGCCACTAATGTTTATTCCACCTGTGTGGCTTAATAAATTAGCAATTGTTATTATTTTGCCATTAGATAATGAGTCGTAAGGGAATTGCCAAGACCTTAAATAGTTATTTATATCGGTATAAATGTCGATTTTTTTATCCTGTGCTAATTTTAATATTCCAAACCCATTCAGCGACTTGCTTATTGAAGCTGCTTGAAAAAGTGTTGAAGTTGTAACAGGTATATTTTCAGCCAAATCTGCCCATCCATAACCTCTTGCCCAGTCAATTTTATAATCCTTAATCACCGCAATGCTTATTCCTTTTATTTTGTAATAATTCATTCTTTCCTGCAAATTCCATTTTGGTGTATTTTCTATTTCGACCCAACTTGCTAAATTTTGTTCGACTTGTTGTATTTTAATTTCAACTTCCTTTGAATATTTTTTATTTGTCTGTGCAGCTAGTAAGCCAAACGAATAGAAAAAAAGTGTTACACATAAAATTGATTTATTGAACATGAATTTCATTTTTTTTCAAATTTGATTAGTGTTTAATTTTTAGTTAACCTATTTCAGGACGACTTTTATCCTATTCAATCGTTTCAAAGCCTAAAATTCACTCCCAATTGCCCATAAAAAGGAAGCAATGGTTGTGACTTAAAATCCTCCTGTAAAAGTTTTCCGGCTTTAAGAGTAATATCTACTTTCTTCATAGAATAGCCTCCCTGTAATCCATAATAAAAGTTACCTCCGGTTGCAGGCTCATACCAGCCGTCCTGAACATTGAAGTAAATATTTTCTTTGTACCAATCACTGTGTTTAAAATGTGTAACAATAGCTTTGTCAAAACCAGCTTCAGCACCCAAAAACCAATGTTTACGATAATAACCCAATGTGCCTGCGAAATCACTTCCAAAATTGAAAAGTGTAACCGACTGATTTTGGAAACGCCTGGATATTCCTTGTACTCTTGCCGAAAATTGAAAATTATTGAATGCAGCAATCTTTATTTGTGCACCTAACCTAACTTTAAAATCATCTGCTGGCTTGTTTCCCCCTGGTGTAGAAAACTCACCTCCAATCCATATCGGGAACTTTTTAACAGGTATTAAGTGATGATAACCTAAACCCGCTGTTACACCATATTCCGCTCCTACGTTAACGTTTAACAGATGCTTATTTTGTTTTGAAATATTTTTCCAGTTTATAACCTGTGCTGCTATTTTATTTTGAAAAAATGAAATAGCAGCAATTAGAATAATTGATTTAATAGTAAACGTTTTCATTGATGTTATAATGATTGTATATAAGAAATAATTTTAGGCTCCATAGTTGTTGTCCAGAAATCTACCTGGTCTAACATTCCCGAATGACCTACTCCCAGTGCTTTAAAAATTTCTTTGTTAGGATAAGCAGATGAAATTTTTGTAGCCCAGCTATCAGGATAAGCTTTATTGTTAGAGCTATAGATGAAAAGTGTTTTGGTAGAAAAATTATTGATACCAGCAGAGAAATCTGGTTTAGTATCTTGTCCCAATTCATACGATGCTGCATTAACAACGGCACCACTTCGGGAAGCTACAAAAGATGGTGCATTATTACCTAAATCAGAACCAACATCACCAACTATCGCATTGGTAGAACCCATCAAGCCAGCTTTGTAATCTAAGATTTCATGCTGGTCTTCTTTACCAGTCATAAACTGGTCGATATATGTAGCATCATTTAAGGTTTCGCTCCATAACTTGAAAGACCTGGATTCGGAAATATAGTCAACTACATCATCCCATTTTAATCCACCCGGTTCGGCTACAATTAAGCCATTTATTTCGTTTGGATATTTGCCAGTGTAGCCGGTAGCTAACATAGCTCCCCAAGACTGTCCTAATAGAATTACTTTTTGCGAAGCAGCTATTTTATAATGTGCTATCACGCCTTTTAATTCATCATAAAAAATTTTATTAATAGCATCGCTGCCTTGAGATTTATACCAACTTTTTGAGAATCGTTGAGAAAGACCTGCTCCCCGCTGATCGTAAAAAACAACCCGATAGCCCTTTGTTGCAAGGGTTTTGCAATTGAGCATATAACGGTAATCTCCCCCTGGGCCGCCATGAATGCATATAATTAATGTGCTGTCTTCAGGGCCAAAGGCTTCTGAATGCAACTTAGCACCATTCACAGTTATTGACGGAAGAGTTTCATCTTCCATTACAGTTTTTGGCACCAAATTCCCAGGCTCATCAATATACCTTTCTTTAGTGCAGGAACTGGAGAATACTGAAAAGATTATAAAGGCTAAATAAATTCCGAACGATTTTTTCATGCTATATACTTTTTTGTTTTTAGTATTAAGTCCACGTTTCTTTGTTATTGAAAAGTATATGACATTGCCGAGTTAGGGTTAGTATATACCTGAGATTTTACAACCTCATTGTTAACTAATATTTCAAGCTTCACGGTTTGAGCAGGATTGACAAAATATCCAAGGGTTACAATGTTGTTTTTGTTTACAGATCTTGTGATGCTTTTCGTAAATGGTAACGGAGGGTTATCAGCAGTAGTCTGTCCGCCGGTTTCGTTATCATAGGTGATTGATACCAGGCTATTCGTTGTTGCACTGCTAACCCTGTAAGTGATACTGACTTGTTTCGGATAAGTGTTATCAGTATTCGAATCAGATTTTTTGCAAGATGCTGCAAGTAAAATGATGAATCCAATAAAAAGAGAAGTTTTGATTAGTTTCATTTTTAAATGTTTTAAGTTTGTTATATAAGTAGATAATAGATTTGATGTATTAATTCTTCGGCCATTGCCAGGCTTTCCATACTATAATGGACGTAATACTACTTTCCAATAAAGCCAACATCACATAAAATATTCTCCACTCAGTAAAAGATGAAGCTCCTATAAGCAAAGTGAAAAGCGTTAGAAATACACCAATGGAAATATTTAAAACCCTATTCCATTTTGGTTTCACTATGAGTGAAAGAAAAATCATCAGCGATGGAAGTGTCAAAACAATTGTTGCCAAAAGCAAATTGTAAGGCGTACACAGCATGTTTTGTCCATTCAGCAGCCCTTGTACTTTTCCCGGAACATATAATTCAAAATAATCACCATATATGTACAAAAACATTACGGAAGCCCAAAGTGACGAGAGCACTAGTTTTAGATTGATTTTAAAATCTTCGTATTGCAATTTTTTATGCGCCATTTCTTTTTATATTAAAACCATAAAATAACAGCCAAGAGCATGTACCGATTTCGGCAATGGCAGGAAGCATACCCATAATTTTTCCTATTCCGATTTTGGAGTAATTGTCAAGTAAGGTATTTCCGGTAAAATTTATCAGATAGCCCACGCAGCCCAGCATCAATAAAACGCCTAAAATCTTCGGCATAAATCCCGACCTGTAAACCAGCAGCCCAAATGGGAAAAGCCAAAGGCCCCAAAACACCGTTGCAAGCAAAATCCCATCGTTATACTGATCAAGAGAGAACATTATTTGGGTTTGTACATCTTCTATTGAAATATTTTGTAAAAAGGATGTTTTTCCAGTGAGCGTTAGTGCTGCATATTTATGTTGCAAATTGTTAAACGACAAAGGCACACTTAATAATGCTAATATCACCATTGCCCTTGCATGTGATTCTTTAACCGTTTTTAAAAGCTTGTATAAAACAAGGGGCAGAAAAGTAAATGCCACATAGCAAACTACACTGCTGTAAATACCTAACCTAAATAAGGAAGGAGAAGCGGTAATGTTATTGAATGTTACCCTGCTATTGTTCCAATCTATAAGTTTTTGAGGGACATATGCCAGGCTGAACATTCCTGTAATTATTACAACCAGGTAAATTAGACCTGCAGCCCTTGCCGTATTTTTATTTGCTTTCATGTTTATTTTCTTGAAAGAGGTTGTGAGGTTTTATTTTGAAATTGTTGTTGAAAGCAAGCGAAAGCAAAACCAGAAAGGCTATCAAACCTACAAGCACAAATCGTTGCCTGCCTGAAATTTTTTGAATTTCATGTTTTTGTTTTACATCACATATTTCTCCCGGGCAATATTGTGCTTTATCCTTTTTGATAATACCATATAGTTTGCAACCTATGCAGATACCGAATGCTGATTCAAAAAACATCAGGATTAAACAAATAAGGCAGGCAAAGCCTGTAATAGGGCTATAGGCATTTGCAACTACCAATAGGAAAAACATTATGGTGGATATTACAAACCCGATGTACCAGGCAAACTTTTTCTGTGTGGCGCCAACATATTCGGGGTTTTGGTTGCCCACAATAAAGCGGCCGATGATTAAAAGCGGTGCAAACTTTGGAGCAATAAATAGGCGTGTAGAAAACTCAATTAAAAAAACAGAAAGGACATATTTAACAGGAATGAAATTACCTACGCTCAAAATAAGTATTAAAGAAATAAAAGCAGCCAGAAACATAATTCCGGCAGTAGCCCGTATTTCCCTATTGTTGAAAACAGGAATTGAGTAGCCATTAACTATTTCGCCAAAATATTTGTGTTGCTTCATTTCTCTTAATTATGGGTTTCTTCCAATAAAATATTCCAAATACTATCCTTAAATTTTTCCGTAAACAATGAAAAATGCCCAATTTTTAAAGTCTTAAAATTTTCAGGAATAAAGTGCAAGCTTTTTATACTTGCCTTCTCAAATTTTGCAGTCAGCCATTCAACTGATTTTTTGGGAGCCAAAAAATCATCGTCAATACTTATGGAAGTGAGCTTGCATTTTATTCTGTCAAAGTATAGCTTGTTGTATGAAAAGCTGCCAAATAAATAATTGCTGCTCCTGCACCATTTTGCCCATTCTTCAGCAACATTTTTGGGTAAGCTCTCCATTCTGCTGATTTTTTTAGAAGGTAAATACCCGAATCCTTTTGTTAGTATTGGAACGAGCAAATGCCAATTTGCCCACATCCTTATTTTACTAACTCCTTTCCAGAATTTCCAATAGCCAGATTGTGCCGCAACGAGAATTATTTTATCTGCTATGTAAGACGATGGGGCTAAACCGATTAATTGTCCGCCAATACTATGGCCCAAAAGAATAATTTTATGGCAAGGGTATGTTTCACTGGTATATTTAATTACAGCTTCTAAATCTCTGTTTCCCCAATCTGTCAGGCTACTATTTTCTTTTTTGATATTTCCATGTAAGGATTTGCCTATTCCAGAATAGTCAAATGTAATTACCGAAATTCCGTTAGACAGGAAAAACTGGGCCAGCTTTTGATAAAATGATTGAACTACTCCGGCGGCTGAAGCAATAATTACTATTTTACTTGAGCTTATGCCACTAAATAAGCTGCACTTAACAGATTGTTGTTCGTTTATATTGATTTGAAATAATTGCATGGACGAATAGTACTTCCAATGCAAGATTGGATAAATAATTATCCCTGAAAGAGCCGTGTCAATGAAAAGCAGTTCTTTGTAAACAGAACGCTAAATTGCCGCAATGAGATAAATTTTGAGCCCTGATGGTTTTCTTGCATGCTTGATTCATTTCAAATTTTATGTTGTTTGTTGACAGCAATGACCTTTTCATAGCTTTTGTAAGCCAATAAGCAAGTTTTAGGTATTTTTATTGAACAAAAGGAGGAATGAAAAAGGCAATTGATAGCAAACTAATCAAGTTTTACTTGTACACTGGCTTGGGATTTTTGTTACTGTACTCCTTTGGTGAATTTTTTGAATACCGGGATACTTTTGTACGCAGAGTTATTAATAGCATTTTCCTGGTTAGCTATCTTACATTGCTTAACTATATTTTCTTTGAGAAAATATTACGCTTATTCAGGTGGCCATGTAAAAAAAATCAGCGTGCATTTATCTTCCTGTTTGTTGCAATCCAATTTTATACATTTGGATTGTTTGGTTGGCGAAAGCTATGGATACAATTAGGTATTTATATTGATTACACACCTAACCTGTCATTTTTAAGAGGTGTGGCGGTTCATTCACAATTCAGCATTGCGTGTATCATTTTTTTTGCAATAGTACGGAATATATACAACAATATCAGGCTTAGAGAAAAGAACAATCAATTAAGAATAGAGAAAAAAGAAGCTGAATTGAACTATTTAAAATCTCAAACCAATCCGCATTTTTTATTTAACACACTAAACAATATTTATTCATTAGCAAGAGACAAAAATGACCTTGCACCTGAGTCAATTTTACGATTATCAAAAATATTACGTTTTATGTTGTATGAAACCGGTGGTGAATCTATTGTAATAGATGATGAACTGAAAATAATTACAGATTACATAGCCCTTGAAAAACTCCGTTACGATGATTCCTTGTTTGTTACACTGAATACTGATATTGATAATTCAAAACAATCTTTGCCGCCTTTGTTGCTTATTCCGTTAGTGGAAAATGCCTTTAAACATGGGGTTTCAGAAACAAGGAACGAACCATTCGTAGATATTAATCTTATAGTAAAGCAACAGCAATTGTTGTTTATTGTAAAAAATTCAATAGAAGAAACTGCCACCGAACAAGAAGTGAAAGAAAATATCGGGCTTTCTAACCTCCGTAGGCAGTTAGCGCTTCTCTATAAAGATTATGACTTGTCTGTAGGACAAGAGAACGCTGTTTTTACATCAACTTTAAGAATCAATTTAACAAGCAATGTCTAAAATAAAATGCATAATTATAGAAGATGAGCCACTTGCCGTTAAAGTATTAGCGGACTATGTTGCACAAGTGCCTTTTTTGCAATTAGAAGGTAGCTTTAAAGATGCCATACTTGCAACAGAATGGCTACGAACAAATGAAGTACAATTAATGTTTTTAGACATTCATTTACCCAAATTGAAGGGGATGGTTTTTTTAAAAACGCTTGTAAAGCAACCTGCAGTTATTATCACTACTGCATATCATCAATATGCTGTGGAGGGATTTGACCTTAATGTAACAGATTACCTGCTTAAACCTATTGAATTTGAGCGTTTCTTAATTGCTGTAAATAAAGTAAGAGTTACTAATGACAATAATCAACCAATGACTGAAGGAGGTGAAGTGAAAGACTATTTGTTTCTTACTGTTCAAAAGAAAAAGGTGAAAATTTTATTTTCTGAAATTTACTATGTAGAAAGTCAACGGGAATATATAAAAGTAGTTACTGATAAAAAAGAATTTATATCACGAATGAGTACACATGAAATAGAAGACCTTTTGCCTGGCCATATTTTTAAACGCATCCACCGTTCATTTATCATTTCAATTAATAAGCTGGAATCATATACTGCAGAATCAGTTGAAGTGAATGGCATATCTATCCCCATTGGAAGGGGTTATAGGGAAGTTATTGAACGACTCTAAGATTATTTTACTGCGGGTAATCTGATATACTTTTATGTAAGCCAGCCCGGTAAAGTAACTGAACAGGAAAATGTCTTTAACGTGGATAGGTGTCCGGTAGCAAATTCTTCTTCAGCTATTGCCTTTATTTTTTCCTACATCAGATTCCATCACTCCATACATGATTAGTTTCTGTTTATTTATGCACGAGGGGCTAATGTAACTCGGTATTTTCCAACATTTTTGAGTGTAACCTCAGCAATCTTCAGTGAAGCCAAAAAGGTGGTCTCCTAAATAGAATACAAGCATAAAAAACCAATTTTCGGTAAAAGAAAAGACAATTTATCATTTCATTTTAACGCCTATATTTCTGCTCAAAACAAGCCGTAAAACAAGTAATTATTCAATAGTTTTATTGTCCAAAACGGTGCTGTTTTCCTGGGTATCGATAGCAGATTTTAGCATCCTTAAAATGGCACTTTTTTCGACAGTTTTTGTCTCCTCTTTATCATACCAATTACCCTCTTTTGTTTTGTACAATTTACAGGAAAATTTGTCGCTATTATTCTCCTTTTTTGTAAAATTATATTCCTGTAAAACAGCAATAATACTACCCAAAGTATTGGTCAATTCATAAGGCTTTATAGTATAGTAAAACACACTACCATCTTCTAAAATAATTTGTTGGTTAAAAAGGTTTTTTAGGGAATCTCTCATACCGCAATAATACCTCAAATACCAGTTTTTGTCAAACTTTTCTTCCAACAATGACTGGCAATCCGCTTTGTTATTGTTCTATCTGGTATATATTTTGCTCTATAAACAGTAAGGATTTTAAAGTGAAAATGAATAGTGATGTGTGTTAAACAATCCTTTTACAAAACTCGTTCCTTTTGCTTCGCAATTGAAGGTGTTCCTCTTACAAAACATCTATTCCAGGGGTTCTGCGGTTTTCTTAAACAGCTTCATTTCATTTTACATTTCAGAATCTTTAGCGTTTACAACATTAACGAGGCATAATGTGCCGGGTCTTGCACATGGCAAGATGTACAAACGTGGCCACGTTTGAAATCTTGCCCCTTCACTCCGAAGTCGTGCGGGGTATTGCGAAGACAATGCAAGCATTGCAATAGGATTTAAACAATGAAAATATGAAGAAGAAAGAAACTGAGGTCAGGAAAATCATTCTCAAAATCCGCATGAATGAAGAAGAATTAAAACTGGTAAAAAAACAGCAACAAAAAAGCACGGAAAGGAATGTGAGTGCTTATGTGAGAGAAGTTGCCATGCAAAAACCTGTTTTGATCAACTATCGGAACCAGTCAGCAGACGATTTTTTAAAAGATATGCTGGTGCTGAAAAAAGAATTAAATGGTATTGGTAACAATTTTAACCAGGTGGTGCATAAACTGCATATCCTGGATAAGATACCAGAATTCAGGGTTTGGGTAAGTCACTATGAGACATTGCATCAATCACTAATCGGCAAGATTGATGAAATAAAATTACGCATGAATCAATTGTACGAAGAATGGTTGCAAAAATAACGATACCAAAAAGTTTGGAGGCGGCATTGAACTACAATGAAAAAAAGGTGCAAAAAGGTGTAGCACAATGCTTGTATGCTGGCAACTATTTAAAAGATGCTGATCAACTGAATTTTTACCAAAAAATGGATGGCTTTGAAACCAACAACCGGCTTAATAAAATGGCAACGACAAAAACACTCCATGCATCGCTCAATTTCGATCCCTCTGAAAAGCTTTCTAATGACAAGTTAATTGAGATAGCGTCGGCATATATGGACAGAATAGGTTTTGGCACACAACCTTTCCTTATTTATAAACATGAAGATGCAGGGCATCCTCACATCCACCTTGTAAGCACCACTATTAAAGATGATGGCAGCAGAATTAATACCCACAACATCGGCAGAAATCAATCAGAAAAAGCAAGGAAAGAAATTGAGCAGCTTTATGGATTAATCAGGGCTGAAAGACAGCAACAATTATTGAAGCCTGGCATCAAACCGGTGGATGCTGCAAAAGCTATTTATGGTGTATCTGAAACCAAGAGAAGTATCTCCAATGTGGTGGATGCAGTTTTCAGCCAATACAAATTTACTTCCTTGCCGGAGTTCAATGCTGCTTTAAAGCAATTTAATATTGTTGCAGACAGGGGTAAAGAAGAAGGGAGAATTTATAAGAATCGTGGACTGGTGTACCGGATACTGGATGCGAATGGGAATAAGATTGGAGTACCCATTAAAGCAAGCACCATCGGCTGTAGACCAATACTCGATAATCTTGAAAAGAAATATTCGGTCAATGAATCTGCAAGAGAAGCATTGAAACAAAGAACAAAAAATGCTATTGATGATTGCCTTCAAAAGTCATCCGGCAGTATTAAGAGTTTAATAGTTGCGTTGTCCCAAAAACAAATTTATACCGTACTACGCCAAAATGAGGATGGAAGATTGTATGGTATCACTTTCGTGGACAATCAAAACAAAGTTGTTTTTAATGGCAGTGATTTAGGTAAAGGGTATAGTGCCGCTGCTTTGCAAAGTAAGCTGTCATCAGAAGATAAACAATCGCTACAGCGAGATGAAACAAAAGAAGGCGGCTCTAAAAGCGCAATAAACAAAGAACTGGGTCAACAAAAACAGCAGGAAAAATTCATTACCCCAATTATCAAAAGCGAAAGCCTACTAGATATACTGCTATCCACCAAAGAACAACATGATAATACACCATCCGGTTTGCTCAAAAAGAAAAGAAAGAAAAAGAGAAAGAATCAAGATTTATAATAACTAAAGTAAACACTATGTCACTTACAGGGGAGAATGAACAGGGGCTGCGGAAAATAGTTGACCTGACAAGGTTTGCAAGCATCTTCATTTTGCTGCTTCATTTTTATTATTACTGCTATGCTGCTTTTAAGCATTGGGAATTTAGAAGCACAATTTCGGATAGGCTTCTGACAAATATTATGCACACAGGTTTGTTCAGCAGTCATTATGTTTCGAAACTTTTAGTTATTGGATTATTAATAATTTCCTTACTGGGAGCACAAGGAAAAAAAGATGAAAAAATTAACTGGAAAAGTATTGTCGCCTATTTGCTGATTGGTGCATTTCTTTTCTTCAGCAGCGGAATGCTGTTTCAATTAAATTATTCATTAGAAAACATTGCTCTTACTTACATGGCTGTAACCGGTATTGGTTTTTTACTAATACTCGCCGGCGGCAATTTACTGAGTCGCTTAATCAGGCTGAATTTATCCAATGATGTTTTTAATTCTATGAATGAAACATTTCCACAGGAGGAAAGGTTATTGACCAATGAATATTCTATCAATCTTACTGCACGGTATAATCTGAAAGGGAGAATTAGAAAAAGCTGGATAAATATCATCAATCCATTCCGTGGTCTACTGGTTATCGGGAGTCCGGGAGCTGGCAAGAGTTGGTTTATTATTCAGCATGTAATTAAACAACACATCGAAAAAGGGTTTGCAATGTTTGTATATGATTTTAAATACGATGACCTTTCTAAAATTGTTTACAATTGGTTGCAACAAAACAAACACCACTACCAGGTAAAACCGTCTTTCTATGTAATTAATTTTGATAACCTGTCTATCTCCCATCGTTGTAATCCACTTGATCCAAACACAATGAATGATATTACAGATGCTACCGAATCAGCAAGAACAATTTTATTGGGATTAAACAGGGAGTGGATTAACAAGCAGGGAGATTTTTTTGTAGAATCCCCCATCAGTTTTGTTACAGCAGTTATCTGGTTTCTCCGCAAGTATGCGGGTGGAAAGTATTGCACTCTACCGCATGTTATCGAATTGATGCAAGCAGAATATGATGAGTTGTTTCCGGTACTTAATACCCAACCGGAAATTGAAGTACTGGTAAATCCTTTTATTACCGCTTATCAAAATGATGCAATGGAGCAACTGGAAGGCCAGGTAGCTTCTGCCAAAATAGGAATGGCACGGCTGGCTTCCCCCCAACTCTACTGGGTTTTATCCGGCAATGATTTTACCTTAGACATCAACAACCCAAAACATCCAAAAATTGTCTGCGTGGGTAACAATCCAGAGAAGCAGCAGATCTATGGTGCAGTATTGTCACTTTACATTTCAAGATTGGTAAGACAGGTAAACAAAAAAGGAATGTTGAAATGCAGTTTGATATTTGATGAATTTCCAACTATTTATTTCAACAATATGGACAGCCTGATTGCAACTGCAAGAAGCAATAAGGTTGCCACTACCTTAGCCATGCAGGATTTTAGCCAGTTGAAAAAAGATTATGGCAAAGAACAGGCTGACGTTATTGTAAATATCACCGGAAACATTATTAGCGGCCAGGTGATGGGAGAAACATCCAAGTTGTTATCGGAACGTTTCGGAAAAATTATGCAGGACAGGCAGAGTGTTTCCGTAAACCGTACCGATACTTCCGTCAGCCACTCCAAACAACTGGACAGCGCTATACCTGCTTCAAAGATTGCCGCACTTTCATCGGGTGAGTTTGTTGGGCTTGTTGCTGATAACCCGGATGAAAAAATTAAGCTGAAGATGTTTCATGCGGAGATTATTAACGACGCAGAAAAACTAAATGAGGAAGTGAGTAGGTATAGAGATATTCCCGTGGTATCTAATGTTACCCAACAACAGGTACTTGACAATTACTACCAGGTGAAGCTAGAGGTGAAGCGGTTGATTAGTGAGGAGGTGGAACGGTTAAAAGATATGGCTGCCGAAAAATTACCCTAATATCACTATCGCATTTGATTCAGAATAGCTCATCCTGGCTTAATTTCGGTAAAAGACAAAGCAATGTACAGGTTAAAGGAAAAGGCTGATAAACTCAGCAAGTTTATTGAATTATCCAAAGAAAAGCACACTTATCGCCGCCCTGATCTAAAAGCACTCCAGGCTGACAACGACTGGGCAGCCGCACATTTTTTGGCAAAATTGCTTTTTGATGGCCTGGTTGCTCCCTACACATACATTTCAACAGAACAACTTAAGGAATGCCATCGTGAATTTGAAGAAATAGAGGGTAGTCTTAATTTAGAGAATCTCATAAAAATATTTTGGATTAGAATAATTAGCGATATAGTTGAAATTCCGAACGGTGTAAGCAGTGCTGCAGGCCAGTATGAAAAAATAAAAGAGGCTGAACCTGAATTTAATTTTCTAATTGCGGCTGTTGAAACCCTGAAGTCAACTGAGGGAATAAAGAAACCGGACTTTATAATTTTTCACTCACAATATGAAACCGAGAATGAACTAACAATTTCACTTGATAAATGCAAAGCAATGCATTTTGTAGAAATCAAAGACGAAACAGTTAAAGTTTACAATTTAGAATACAACAAGCCTATTTTCCAGCATAAAAAAGAACTTCAGTTTATCAGTTTTTTACTGCTCGAAGCAAAAAAAGGTGACAAATACAAACTATTACTTGACAAAAAGCTATTGGAAGCAACTCATACAGCACATGTCGCATTCTTCCCAAAGACCCCTCCATTAACAGATTTAATACTTCAAAAAGTATTTGTAGTAGAAGAAGATATCTGGTATTTGAATTTATGGTCTTGCGGACCTGACTATTGGACTGTCTTATGTAATAAAATTGGTGATTTATTATGGGTATTAATGAGGAATTCAGGGAAATATCCCGTTCGCAATGAAATGGTAAGGAATTGGATATTGAAATTACGCTTCATAGATAATTTTATTAAGTCTCCTGAAATAATGAAAACAGATGAAATAGATTTTCTACTTACAAGTTGCTGCGAAATTCTATTGGCCGAAAAAGACCTGATTGGTCCCGATCAAGAAATTAACAAACTCGTTTTATCAAACAGGAGGTCCCAATTTGTTATACTTGCGAATGCTCCTAAAATTGGGTTTCCCGATTTAACAAAGGCGAAAAATATCTTCGAGCTATTCAATTTAATGGAAGAGTGCAATGAAGTACATCAGAGTGACTTACTCTGGATGCAGGAATCAAGATGGTTCATTGACGACTTGGTTCAGACAATTATTTTTTTTGACATTAAAACTGGAGAAGACGGAATAAAGCATCCATTAATCAGACAACTACTATGTGAAGGCAGCACCCGGCCATATTTATTGTGGAAGATGTGCTTCTTTATTTATTATTGGAAGCCAGAAATTATTCCCACTCTCTGTTTAGATGTGCGAATAGCATCATTAGCATTTAATTTATACCTCAATTCCGAAACAGATAAAGCTTTTCCAGAACATCAGGCAAGTGACCTTAAAAAAGAAAACCTCCGCAATTGTTTTAGTTTGATATTATCCGCACTAAAAACAGATAGAGTTTTATCAAATTCGGATAAAGCACTTACAATTTTTGAATGCCTGGTTCTTACCTCTGAAAACAAATGGCATTTGTTTAAAGCTGACAGAACAATGCAAATAATTACAAAACGGGATAGCTTTCAAGCGCAATTTGAAATCTTAATTGAAGTATTGCGAAACAAAAAACTTGATGGTTCCTTTTTTAGCCCCGAAGGTAAAATTTACAAATATTTTTTTTGCGACATCCTTTCAGATTTGTTCACTCATGTGAAAGAGTATAATTCCCAGAAAGTCTATACAGAAGGAGTAGTTGGATTGCCTCTAGTAAAAATGGAACTTTTAAGTATGCTATTAACACTGCTCTCAAGTGCTGAATATAAAAAACAAAAAGATGAGGTAGAAGAGTTAAAAGAAGATACTGTAGTAAATCAATTTCTCAATGACTATACTAGCGTATTTAACTTAGTATCAATTCATCGCTGGAGTTATCAAAATGCAGAAATGGAACAAACTATCCCATTATGGTCTACTAACCAAAAAGGGGCAGAGTTAATTCGCTGGGAAGAATGGGTATTATATTTCGAGAAATACAATCTGCTGCCCCAATTTCTACTACCCACTGGTTTAAAATTAAAGCCCACTTCGGATAAATGGGATAAATACAATCAATTTGCCATTGATAAAATAAGAACGCATATTGAAATTTTAATTACAGCTCATCAACGTTTAAGGTTAAATGAGTTTAATTATAAACAACAGGGGCACAAAATAGAAACTGCCATATCAAGATTAGAACAGGCAATTGTGGATTTTATTTCTAAATATTCTTATCAAGATTCAGCCACTGGGAGCATTGATATATTTGAGGATCGCTATGAAAGAACTGTTTTTGGATCAGAAGAGAATGCCTTAATCCCTGTTATAGCTCAAGCTGTGAATAAATTTGAGCAACGGAATAAAGAAGAAATTTTAAAATCACTAACGAAAACTGATAGCTTCACAAAATGCCTTAAACTTCTTGAGTTTTTATCCAGCGAATCAGACAGAGATTTTATTAAGAAACAGATCAAAGACTTTGACGTTGCTGAATATCTTGACGAGAAGAATTACATCCCCGAAATCGAAACCGTAGTTATAAAACTTTCAGAAGTTGAAGAATTTATCGACAAGGCAAAAGAGGCTCTCAATTATTGGGAAACCAGGGTTCTTTCACAAAGAGACAATACAGAATATCAAATAACCCATTTTCGATTAAAGCTTCTCATTGCCTATTACGAAGGCAATGAAAAGGCAATTCTAAATGAGCAAGCTCCACCTGTAGATTCATTCTCAACCTCAAAGGGCTACGAATTCAAGCCTGGTGAAACAAGAGATTTCTACCTCGGGTTGGTAAAGCTTAAAAATAATGACCCTGAGAACGCTTACAATATTTTCAAAAGATTAATTACTTCATCTAAAAACGATAAAGCTGCAATAGCCATTAACAGATTTTACTCTCATATCAAACTTGCCGAAACCAAAACAATTAAAGAGGAAAAAATTAAATCTCTATCCGATGCATTGCAGGAGTGGGACACATTCGAAAAAAGTATTCCCGATAAAAAAAGAGCAGAGGCACTAGGGTTTGTGCAGGAAAATATATGGTTGAATAAATTAAGTGTATTTAATAAATTGGAAAGATATACTGAGTTTGATAACCTATTCAATTCCCTTGATAAAACTTATCAATTGCGAAGTGATTTTTTTGAAAAAAGGGTAAATAATTATGTGCAAAGGGGGCATTATGAACTTGCAAGATCCTTTGTAAATGAAGCAAAGCAGTATCACCAGCTAAAAGATAACTCATTACCTGAATTTATAAAAACAACTGTTGAGCGGTTAGAAAACGAAGACGATTACAGGAGATTAAGGAAGGAATACCAGGATTTAATTCTCAGAAGCCCCGAAAAATTAGTATTAATTTTACCTGAAAATGTGGTAGGCAAAAGAAATGTCCCCAATTTTATTTTAAAAGAAATTTGCAACAGCGCAAACGACATCTTAGATATTGTCAATTCTATTGAGGAGATAAATAATGAAGACAAATATACTGACATTCTTATCCTAAGTCTGCAGTCCAAATTCAGGAACTGGTACTGGAAAATTGGAAATACAAGAGGTGGTTTTTCTGCTTCAAATAAAAGAAACCCCGGAGAACTTGACTTTATTATTCGTGCTGCCGACAATGAAAGAATAGCAACTTGTGAAGCTCTGCTGCTTCATGGAAAGAACACTAGTACTACCACCACTCACGCAGTAAAGACTTTCAATTATGATCATCGAAGACAATTGTTCTTTATTCTTGCGTATTATAATGGCGATAATTTCATGGATCATTGGGAGGATTATAAAACAACTATCATTCCTAATATCAAATACCCCGCTGGTTTCCCTTTGTATGGTGATATTGAAGAGATAAAAGAGACTTACACTAATAATTCAATACGGGCATTATTGGCAAAAAATGGAAATGACACTAAAGTATATCACGTATTTATAAATTTGAATTATAAACTCCCTATCCCTTAATGAATATTGAATTATTACGAAGCCTGTCACAGAATCTTATTAAACGGCCTGATTTATATTTGTGGTTACAATTATATTCAGTCAATACTTGGAATAAGATCTGTTTTTTGAGAAATAGAAAAGGATTAAAGATTTCTGAAACAACAATAACACAGAATCTCGTTTTTGACTTCTGGCAATTAGCGATAGCAAGTGAATTACCTATAGAAATTTATGAGTCAAAAAATGAAAAAGCCAATGGTAATGATTTCGAAATATTCGTAGAAACTATAAAGGGCTTTATTTCATTTCCCTGCCAGGCAAAAATCATTCAAAAGGATAATAAATATTCGACAGTTACTCATAAACAAAAGAGAAGCTCAGCTTTGCAAATCAACCTCCTGATTGATTATGCAAAAGAAATGCAAGGCATACCCATCTATTTTTTTTACAATTACTGTAATGATTTAAAGTTTTGTGAGCAACTACAGGAAGCCACGGGATATGCAATAGAGAACTATGGCATATCAGTGGTAAAAGCAGCTGACTTAAAAAGAGATTTCCTATTTAGGAAAGCCAATAATGATATAGAATTTAAAATACCGTATTTTAAAGATTTGCATCCACGCACTGGAGTGCCTGTCCATGCCTTTTTGCAGAACCTGCGTGATACATCGATTGATAATTGGACAAAGAAAAATGAAATCGGCAGTATTAAGTTTTATAAAAAGGAGGAGATAACTAATACAAAATCTTGGGCCGATCTGGCTCCATTACCTTCAATTGGTTTTATTCATACCGAAAAAAAAAGAACGTATTCTACTAATTTGTCACAATCAAAACCCGTGGCAGGATTCACCCCGGGATATAGAATACTGTTTACAACACAAAGAAGAAAATTGGAAATTTATTATCAAGGGTAGATAAGTCATCCTTTAAAGGCAACAGTACTAAATTCAGAAATCCTTACTCTTCTCTATCTTTAACTGCTTTATATTCTCGTCGAATCAAGAGTCATTTCAGTCAAAATGATCAAGTCTGTCTTGAGAAGCTTGATTTCGCCAACAAAGTAAACAATAGTTCATATTTTGTAAATTATCCATGTACGCTAATTTCACAGGATTAATAAGGATAGAATTGAAATGCTATCATATTGAATTACTGCAAATTATTTCTTATATTGGAATCCCTATTAAACCCTTTCTATGGAATTTTCTACGGCCTACTCCCTTTATAAAAACGATAAAACGCTCCAGATACTCAGAGCCGAGCATTTTCCATTACTGATAAGTTTTTTTCATTTAGCCTTTAAGCAACAGGATAGGATATTTTATAGCCAGCAAGACCTCAGAAACATTTTGGGTGACTTTCTATTTGCGCTTGAACAGCAGGAAATACTTGACTACAAAAATGATCCATTGGATTATTTGCAACAGTGGGCAAAAAACGGCTATTTAAGAAGATATTATGACGTGGGTGATGAGCCGGTGTATGAACTTACCCCAGCCACCGAAAACGCCTTAAAATGGCTGGATGACCTAAATAAGCAACAATTTGTAGGTACTCACAGCCGCCTGCTGCAATTATTTTCCATATTAAAACAATTGGTGAATAATACAGCGTCCCCATACGAAAGAGTTAAAAAGCTAAAAGAAGACAGGATAAAACTTGATAAAGAAATTGAAGATGCTGAAAAAGGTATTTATGAAAAAACTGATGATACAAGAATACGGGAAGATTATCTCCTTGCTGAGGAAACGGCCAAAAGATTGTTAGCAGACTTCAGGCAGGTTGAGCAAAATTTTCGTGAATTGGATAAAGATACCCGCCAGGCTATTATTAAAAGCAGTCTGGCTAAAGGCAAATTACTGGATGATATTTTCAGCAAGCAGGATTTTTTATGGGGCACCGACCAGGGAAAGAGTTTTAAGGCATTTTGGGAATTCTTAATGAGCAGGAAAATGCAGGAGGAATTAGATTTATTGATATCAAAAATTAATGAACTACCTGCGATTCAAAAATTGAAAAAAGATGTGACGATAGACAGGTTAAAAACTAACCTGGTGGAGGCAGGTGATAAAGTAAACAAAACTAACGATGGCTTGCTGGAACAGCTTCGAAAATTTGTAGAGCAAAAAAGCCTGTTAGAAAGCAAAAGAATATTAAATAGTTTGGAGTGGATAGAATCAATACTACTTGAATTGAAAGATACAATAGATACTGATTATTCTTTGCTTAGCATTGATGGTTTGTTTAAGTCATCTTTCATTATGGAAAGACCTCTGTTCCGCCCACCCATTAAAGTTATTTTTCAGGACACACAAATTAATGAGGGAGAATCTGATGCTGAAACTGATGCATTATACGAGCAATTTTTCATTGATATTGAACTCCTAAAAGCAAATATAAAATCACTATTAAAAAACAAGCCGCAGGTATCTTTAGAGGAGGTGTTTTCACGGTACAAACCCGTAAAGGGAATTGCAGAAGTTTTAGGTTATATGCAGATTGCCTCAAGAGACAATAAACATTTGATAGATTTTGAAATAAAGCAGGAGTTAATGGTAGAAAATGCAGAAACAGAAAAACAGTTTAAAATTGACGTACCGCTCGTTGTTTTTAACAGGTAAATTATGATAAAGGAATATTCACTATCGCTGATTTCGTTATTAAAAGGTGTGGTATATGAGCATCAAAAGGCCGCATGGACAAACCTTACCGATTATGAGGCCGATGTAAAAAAATATTTTTCTACAATCGGGCTTGAATTATTTATGGATAAAAGCGAAGGATATGCTTTTCTAAAACAAGTGGATTTTGAAGAAGAAACTGCTCTGCCAAAACTGGCTGAAAAAAGGCAGTTAGACTTTCACACATCGCTACTTTGCTTGGTTTTGAGAAAATATCTATTGGAGAATGATGCTCAAGGAGGTACTGTACGTGCTATAATACCGCAACAAGAAATTATCAACAGGGTTAAATTGTTTATGCCTTCAGCACCTGATGAAGCCAAACAGCAGGATAAAATCATCACAACGATCAATAAAGTAATTGATATAGGTTTTTTGCGAAAAGTAGAGGATAATGCTGATAATTATGAAATACACAGGATTATAAAAGGCTTTGTAAATGCAGATGAAATTGACGATACTTTGAAGCGTTTAGAAGCTTATGCTGCAGAAAAGAAGACAACTGAATAAACTGTTAACTGTAAATGATGAATGAATTAAATTTTGAGACTGCTGTATCCAACGCCGGATTCAGGCTTCAATCTCTTGAGGTTTTGAATTGGGGTACTTTTAATCGTACCATTTGGAAGATAGAGCCTAAAGGTTTTAATTCATTACTGACTGGGGACATTGGATCAGGCAAATCAACATTGGTTGATGCCCTTACAACATTATTAGTTCCTTCAAATAAAATAACTTTTAACAAAGCTGCTGGAGCAGAAAGTAAAGAAAGAAATCTACTGACTTATGTACGTGGTGAATACAAAAAAGAAAAAGAAGAGATCACTAAGGCTGCAAAAAAAATATATCTGCGGCCAGGTGACGATACGCATACGGTAATAGTGGCTAATTTTTTCAATGAGGGATACCAGGAAAATGTTTGCCTGGCACAGGTATTCTGGGTTAAAGATGGAAAAGTTGAGAAGCTGCTTATAGGAAGCAGTGTACCTTTAACGATTAAGCAGCATTTCAGCAATTTTACAGAAATAGCCGAGTTAAGGAAGCGTCTAAGGAATTTACAAGGCGTAAGTTTATTCGATGATAATTTCGGCAGGTACAGTGAATATTTCAGGCACAAATTCGGAATGACAAGTGATAAAGCAATCGATCTTTTTTATCAAACCGTATCCATGAAGTCTGTAAGTAGTTTAACGGATTTTGTAAGGGAGCAAATGCTTGAAAAGACTGATGTTAAGGAACAGATTGCGGTTCTATTAAAAAGATTTGATGAATTAAATAAAGCCCATGCTGCTGTTGTACATGCCAGGGAACAATATGAACATCTTAGGCCTCTTGTTGAATTTGCAGTTCAGTATGGGGAACTAAGTAACGAAATAGAAAAGATAGAAGAAATGCTGTCTGTAGTACCAGTATGGTTTGCAGAAAAGAAAATTACACTCATTGAAAATGCTATTTCCGAAACATCCAGTGATTTGGAATTGGCGCATCTTACCTTAAAATCAATACAGGATGATTATAAGATTGCTGACAATAAAAAATTCAGTTTAAAACAGGACATTGACAACAACGGAGGCAAAAGACTTGAACAAATTGCAGATGAAATAAATAGCCGTACTTCGTCTAAAGAGACAAAGAAAAAAGATTGGGATAGCTACGATTTACTTGCAAAACGATGCGGATTAAGTGGTGTAGAAAATGAAGCTGGCTTCTCAAGAAACTTACAGGAGGGACAGGTAATTTTTGATAAGTGCCAAAAAAGAGAAAGGGAACTCAGAGATGACAGGGATAAAATCGTGGGTGAGCTCCGTGAAAAATTAAATGAACTAAAAGATGAGCAGGCAGAATTGGATTCTTTGCGTGCAAGGAAAAGTCAGATACCGGCATGGTTAATTGAGATTCGCAATCAGATTTGCATGGATTTACGGATTGAAGAGGATGAGTTACCATTTGCAGGAGAATTGCTAAAAGTGCAGGATGATGAAACTAAATGGGAAGGCGCTATAGAAAGATTGTTACACGATTTTGCGATGAACCTTCTTGTCCCTTCTCAGCACTATAGAAGTGTAAGCCGGTATGTTAATGGAAAAACATTGAGGAGCAATGACGGTCGGGGTAGAAAACTAAATTACCTTGAAGCAGACACCAATAAGAGGGATAGTTACATAAAGCAATTGAGTAATGATAGTGTATTAAATAAAATTGAGACAAAACCTGATACAGTATTTGATACATGGCTCGAAAATTATCTCTTTCGCAATTATGCCGAATTTGCTTGTGTGGAAGAAGAAGAATTATTACAAATACCAAATGGTATTACGATGCAGGGTTTGATTAAAAAGGGGAAAATAAGGCACACTAAAGATGACAGGTGGAATATAAACGACAAGAGGAACTTTGTTTTAGGATGGACCAATATTGACAAAATAAATGCACTCGAAGAAAACATCATTGAAATAGAATCATCCATTAGGACTATTAATATTCAAAAAGAAAAAATTGAAAAGGAAGAAACCACAAACAACACTACTAAAACAACAGTAAGCAAAATCATCGAGTTAAAAGATTATAGCGTTATTAACTGGCAACAAGAGGTAAAAAAAATCATCGAACTTGAAAAAGAACAAAATGAACTATTGGACAAAAATGATTTACTGAATAAGCTTAAGAAAAGTTTAGAAGAAGTCGAAAAAACACTAACAGACTTAAAAGAAAAGGAAACAAAAAAGAATCAGGAAATTGGCGGGTTGCAAAAAACTTTAGATACTTATAATAGCCAACTTGGAATTGCCAGGTCTCTAATAAGTTTAATAGATGAAATCAGGAAAAAGAAATACTTCCCGGTAATTGAAGAAAAAGTCGGTGATAAGACTTTCAAATTAAGTAATGCTGATTCATTCCAGGAACAGTTTAGAAAACAATTTGAAGGTGAAAATGGAGAGTTAAAAAGAATGAGAAGCAATCTTTCACGCCTGGCCAATAACATTACCAGGAAGATGAGAGACATAAAAGATCACTCCAAAGCTGAATATAGTGAGTTTAGCGAGGACGTAGAAGCAAGGGCTGAGTACATTAAGAAGTATGAATTGCTGGCAAACGAAGATTTAAAAAAACATGAAGATCGGTTTAAAGAAGAATTAAACAGGAATGTGATAAACAGCATTGCTGTATTTGATAACCAGCTTGACAAACATGAGAAGGATATAAAACAAAAAATTGTCTACATAAATCAACACCTTCACGACATTGTTTATGACTCTGCCAAGGATACATATATCACAATACTGATTGATCCGACAACCAGCAAAGATATCAGGCAGTTTAAAGAGGATTTGCGTTTGTGTTACATAAATACGCTGGGCGATGAGACAGGCTTATACAATGAAG
Source organism: Bacteroidota bacterium (assembly GCA_018267575.1). GTDB lineage: Bacteria > Bacteroidota > Bacteroidia > Chitinophagales > Chitinophagaceae > Puia. The sequence continues at coordinate 7,037 of JAFDYF010000020.1, read as the reverse complement.
CGAAATATGAACAAGTAAAAAAGATACTCGATCGCTTTGCAAGCATGGAAAATATTGATAAAGAATGGACACATACTGTTACAGATGTAAGAAATTGGTTTGAATTTAATGCCAGCGAACGGTATTCATCAGATGATAGTGAAAAAGAATTTTATGAAGGTTCTGGGGGTAAAAGTGGAGGGCAGAAAGAAAAACTAGCTTATACTATTCTCGCATCCGCTTTAGCATACCAGTTTGGATTACAGTTTGGAGAAGACAAAAGCAGAAGCTTCCGCTTTGTGGTTATAGATGAAGCTTTCGGCAGAGGCAGTGATGAAAGTACAAGATATGGGCTTGAGCTTTTTAGAAAATTAAACTTACAGCTATTGATTGTCACTCCCCTTCAGAAGATTCACATCATCGAGAATCATGTAAATGCCTTTCACTTTATCAGCAACCGGGATGGTAACAATTCTCAAATAAGTAATTTAACCGTTCAACAGTATAAGGAAGAAAAAGCGAAAAGAAACGCACTGCTGCAGCCTGTTGAAAATTCTGATGTAAACAATGATTAGTCCACAGGAAATAAAAACTCAGGGTCTAAAATGGTGGAAACCCTTTTTGCAAAGCCACTTGAAAAACGAAGCTTTCTTTCCTAAAAGTATTGATCGTATCGGGAAAATAAGTTCATCCACTTTAAAAGAAAAATTTGGTGAGCTACAGTCGCAGTTAAATGAATTATATAAAAACTCAAAAGATAAGTTGGGCTATGGATATGTCATCAATAAGGAGGATGTAAACTTCAGGAAAACAGGCAGCCATTCACTTCCGCAATCCATTACTTTCGAATCAGTAGATGACTATATCTCTTTTATCGATAAGAAAAAAGATTGGAGCTATTTTTTAAACAGCAGTTCATATATTTTGCAGCAGTTACCACAATTAAAAGACTGGTTATATTGTAATCCTATAACTGTTATTGAGTATGATAGCCAATGGGGGGACATACTTAAAGTTTGTACATACTTCATAAATAACCCAAAGCCGGAAATGTATGTTAGGCAATTGCCTATTGATTTGCACACGAAGTTTATAGAACAAAACGAAACTGTAATTAAATCGTTGCTTGACTACCTTATACCAGAACATAGACGTGATGCTTCTGAAAAATCACTGGTAAAGAGATTTTATCTTAAATATGATGAGCCGACGATCCGTTTAAGAATACTGGATAATCAATTACAAATTGCAGGCCTTTCTGACCTGAGGATTCCATTAGCAGATTTTAATAAATTAATCCTTACCTGCTCCAATATATTGCTTACGGAAAATAAAATGAACTTTCTTGCGCTACCAACATTACCATCAACCATTGCTATTTGGAGTGGTGGTGGCTTCATGATTAGCTATCTAAGCAATTCGAACTGGCTAAAAGAAAAAAACATTTTCTATTGGGGCGACTTAGATGCTCATGGTTTTCAAATACTGCATCAAATGCGGTCTTATTTCCCGCAAACAAAATCTGTAATGATGGATAGGGAAACATTTGACTTATTCGGCAAAGAAGGATTAGTTGCCGGCGAAATTACCAACACGGAAAACTTAAAACATTTAACAGCGTCTGAATTTGAAATGTTTACATTTTTGAAGACTAATAATCTTCGATTGGAACAAGAGAAAATAAGGCAGGAGTACGCAGATAATTGCTTTAGGCGGGTAATAACAGGTTAATCATCGTGAATATCTCTTAATAAATACGGCATATTCATTGGCTTGAAGGCAATTTTTGGCCCTTAAACCCCTGTTATCCATTATTTTTGAGAAAAGATTTGCCAAAATACTAATTATTTTAGTATTTTTGATTTCGTCTAAATAAAAATGACTGGATTAAATAACTTATTTGTAACGCTTGGATTGGATAGAAGTAATGGCCTTTTCATTACACAGGAAGGACTTTGGAAAAATGAAACCGGATTTCCCAACAGGGTAAAAAGGCTGATTGAAAGAAAGATTCGGCCAGACGCTTTTTTTTGTTTTGACAACAAACCACTAATTCTGTTTTTTGAAAACCCAATTAATAAAGACGAACTCCATAAAGCAATTTGGAATTTTAATGAGTGCCCTATTGCAATTATTACCAACGGACACAGCATCGAAATCTTCAATGGTTTTAACTATTTAAAAGAGAAGGCGTCCCTTCAGAAAATTGGTGGCTCTGGTAAACTTACCGACTTTAGTTATTTTGAACTTGTAACTGGGAGAACATGGGAACAGTATAATGAGCATTTGGGCTATAAAAACCGAATTGACTATCATCTTTTAGAAAATATAAAAGCTGCTAGAGATTTGCTGGTTGAGGAGCATGAATTAGACACAAAGATTGTTAATGCCATAATTGGTAAAGCCATCTTCGTACGATATCTTATAGACAGAAAAGTTAAAATGAGGTTTGACGGGAAACTTCGAACCTGGTCAAACGACGAGTTCTGTGATTTGTTAAATAGCCCAAAGTCTATAAGAAATTTCTTCGATTATTTTGAAGACAATAAGGAAGGCTTTAACGGAGATTTGTTTCCATTAACTTCCGCTGAATACAAAAAAATAACAAAAGAAGATTATCAGGTAATAAAAAGACTGCTAAAGGGCGAAGATATTTATAACGGGCAACTTTCCCTGTTTCAATTGTATGACTTTTCAATTATTCCAATAGAGTTTATTAGTAATGTTTACGAGTTGTTTATTGGGGAAAATAATCAGCAAGCTGAGGGTGCATATTACACTCCCCTGTTCTTAGTTGACTATATTCTTAAAGAAACAGTTGATAAAAAACTTAATGCCGATCAATCTGATTTCACATGTAAAGTACTAGACCCTGCATGCGGATCAGGTATATTTTTGGTCGAAACTTTAAGAAAAATTATTGAGAAGTTTATTTTGGAAACTGGTATTGATACTAAATCAGAAAAGTTTAAAACTGCCATTAGAAAATTGGCAAAAGAAAATATTTTTGGAGTTGATAAAGACGCAAGTGCTATACAAGTAGCAGTATTCTCAATTTATTTAACTCTGTTAGACTATTTAGAACCGCCGGGAATAGAAACATTCAAGTTCCCTAATCTCATAGAAAGCAATTTTTTTAATGCTGATTTTTTTGATGAAACCGCATCCTTTAACAATCAAATTAATGAAATAGAATTTGCTTTTATTGTTGGAAATCCGCCATGGAAGGGAAGTTCAATGACTGAGATAGGGAACAAATATCTTAAAAACCGAAAGGAAAGAGAAAAGAGAGAAGTAAAAAAATATCAAATCGCCATCAATAATAATGAAATAGCTGAAGGTTTTGTACTAAGAGTAAGCGATTTCTGCAAAGAAGCAACTCAGATAGCTCTTATCATCCGAAGCAGCATTTTATATAATCTTGGATATAACGACAAGTTCAGCCCTTTTAGGCAATACTGGCTTGAAGAGTTTTTTATTGACAGAGTTTTTGAATTAGCACCGGTGCGCTTTGAAGTGTTTGAGAAATCAAATCAACCTGCGGTTGCTCCTGCTGCTGTGGTTTTTTATCGTTATGCATACTCAAAAAACACTGATTTCAACAAAACAGAACACATTACTTTGAAAGAAAGCCAATTCTTTTCATTATTTAAAATTTTTACAATCAACCGATCAGACTATAAAGAAATTGAACAGCGAAAATTAAAACAGGATGATTGGGTTTGGAAAACTTTGGTATATGGTTCTTATCTGGATTACAACCTATTAAAAAGAATCAAGGACTCTTTCCCTACTATAAAAAGCGTCGTATCCGATAGCAACAAGGTAATTGAAGGTACGGGATTACAATACAGCAGCAATCCAACATATAGTTCAAAACATCTGATTGGTTTACCATTCATTGATGCTTATGGTGTTTCTCCCTTTTTTATAGAGGTGGGGAAAATTAGTGAGTTTAAAAAAGCGAAGGTTCATAGGTTAAGAGATGAACGGCTATTTAAGGCTCCTATGCTCTTGATACGAGAAGGCATCGATATGTCTACGTTAACTGCAAAATGTTCTGTATCAAGAAAAGATTTGTTATTTAAGGATTCGATTACCTCTATTAAAGCATTTACAAAAGCGAATATTTCTATTTTAGATAATATTGCAGCTATTTTTAGTACATCCCTTTTTGCTTATTATGCCGTTAATACTTTTGCATCGATTGGAATCGAAAGAGAAAGAGTAAAAAATTATAACAAATACAGCCTCCCTTATCTCGAATTAGAAGCCAGCGAACATATTCGGACTATAGAACAAGCTCTGCAATTAATTTATTTAGAGAAAAATAAAGCTTTACATGATGAAAGTAAAATACAAAATTTGACAAACACAATTAAGTCAGCATATGGTGAGATTGAAAAAAGCGTTTATAAAAAACTAAACTTTACTGCTATTGAATTTAGCCTTGTTGATTATGCCTTACAAATCAATCGAAAATTTATTATCGGAACAGAGGATGAAAAAAAGAAATTATTTCTTTCTCTTGCTTTTGAGGATAAAACACTAGGCGACTATGCTTCAATATTTATAAAAAGGTTTAAATCACAATTGGACACTCCTATCGGAAAATTTATCGTTGAAATTTGGCATACCAAACAAATTGTTGGAATGTTTTTCAAAACTGTGAATGACTCAGATGGAGCTAAGCAGATTACCTGGATAAATAAGCAAAATAATGAAGATGAAATTTTATCACTTCTTACCAAAGTGAGTTCTGACAAAATAACTGATAAACTTTTTATACAAAAAGATATTCGAGGCTTCGAAAAGGATTACTTCTATATTGTTAAACCTAACGAAAGACGGCTTTGGCATAAAGCAATTGCCCACTTAGATGTTAATGAATTTGCCGATGCAATCTTAAAGGCGGGGAGGGCTGGCAAATAATGTTCCCTCTTTTAAACGCAGCTGGATACAATGGCAATAGCAATTTCTTTCATGCAGAATTTGAGAGGGTGCTGTCATATATTATTGTGGGATACAAGCAAATGCTATTGGATGCTGTGACTCTGACAAATGAGGAGAATAGTATCAGGGATGTTTTGCTTTATTCTTATTTAAAACGGGCTGCTTTCAAAAAGAAAAATGATATCAATGACTTTTTATTTGATAAAGAACTTGAAGAAAATACCGGCAGGATTGATATAAGGGTAATGCCCGTTAATCCTTTCGTTTCAGATGATGCTTATTACATAATTGAATGCAAGAGACTTAATTCAAAAAATACCACTGGCAAAACTGGACTAAATGGTGAATATATAGTTGAAGGTGTTTGCAGGTTTGTGTCTCAAAAATATTCATGTTATCACCAAACAAATGGGATGATTGGGTTTGTTGTTGATAAATTGGATATTGAAAAGAATATAATCTCACTGAATACTCTTTTGAGCTCACAATTTCCAGAAGCAAAGACTCTTAAATCTATTTCCAAACGGAGTATTGTCAATGGATTTGATTTTTCTTATTATTCAACGCATACAGGTAACATAAGGGAGCTACTTCTCTACCATTTGATGCTTAACTTTTCTGACAACATAAGCAATTGACGCAGTTCAGTTTTATTCTAACCAGCCAATGAAATGAAAGGATGACGAAGTAACAAAGATGCCAGTAGATACTTAAGCTGGTATTAAAAAATTACCCCAACAACTTCCCCAACTCATCGGTATCAGGTAATATCCCTTTCATTTGAACTGGAGTTTGTTTTGAGGTTTTATAAGTGGCAACCCCCATGGCCTTATCGAAACTTTTAATAGCAAACTCTACAACCGTATTATTTTTTTCCTTACAAAGTACAATACCAATACTGCTATTTTCCTGCTGTAGTTTTATTTTTTCGTCCAACACATTCAAGTAGAAATTAAGCTGTCCAGCATCTGCAGGTTTAAACTTCCCTTTTTTCAGTTCAAAAGCCACCAGGCATTGTAAAATGCGGTTAAAAAAGAGTAGGTCAATAAAAAACTCATCCCCATCCACCTCAAGGCGGTACTGATTCCCAATAAAGCAAAAGCCTTTACCCATTTGTAAGATAAAGTTTCGGATGTTTGATACAACCTGCTGTTCAATATGCCGTTCATCGTCCAGTTCATCTCCTGCTATAAAATCCAGCAGATATTCATCTTTAAATACCTTTAAAGCTGATGGCTTTAAAGCAGGATTCACCGTTTTTTCAAAGTTATTGGGCAACTTACCCTCATTACTGAACAGGTCATTTTCAATATGGTGTTCCAACACAGTTAAAGACCAAAAATTGGCTGATGCTGACTGGATATAAAAAATCCGAGCTTCCCAGCCCTTTATTTTAGTCAGAATAAGAAAATGATGGGAGAAGCTTATTCCAGTAAACGCCTCATAAAAGGCGTTGTTTTCAATTTGGTTCGACAGTATCGAACTAATTGAGAAATGCTCACCTGTTCTTGCCTGACCAATTCGGTTCGACGCCGTCGAACCAATTCTAATATGAGGTGCATAAGTTTCTGCAAAAAGCCTAATCTTCTTAAGATTGCCAGAGGAGAATCCCTTTAACCCAGGCAGTTCTTTTTGAAGATCTGTCGAAATTTGCTCCAGCACTTTCGCACCCCATTTTTGGGCTTTAATTTTTTCCGAAATCATCAACCCCGTTTTGAAATAAAGCACTAATTGCTCCCGGTTAGCAAGCCTGGCTGCATTATACCGGCTTTGAACAATCTGCTTCTTAATAGACTGGATGAATTTCAGGTAGCTTTTATCGAGTTCCATATGGGAGCAATTAAATTTTTAATTTACTAATAATCAATACATAATAAAAAAAGGCCTACCTTTAGGCCGTTAATAACTCAGCAATTCTTGTTAAATCAGGGATAAAATGGTTCGAAAATTGTCCATGCAGGGCAACTTAAAAAAAGCGAAGTAAAAAACTTCGCTTTTTTTATGCTTTTATATAGGGGATAATATTAGTTATATTTGCACAGCATTGCCCGATAGTATAATGGTAGTACGACAGATTTTGGTTCTGTTTGTCTTGGTTCGAATCC
>JAFDYF010000001.1 GCA_018267575.1 Bacteroidota bacterium | reverse complement strand
AGCTTCATCGCTAAACTCTTTCTGGAAATCTAATATGCTTTTGAATGTTTTCATTGTTTTTTAATTGTCATAGTTAAAGGTAGAAAATAAATTTTTAATTACCAAATAAAAATCAATAATTTTGTTAACCTTTAATTATGACATTAAAAAATTTATATAAGAAATTTCCAACCCAAGTCGAGTGCATCCGTTTTTTGGAAAGTATTGTTTGGGAAGAAGGTGTTAAATGCCCTTACTGTTGTTCAAAATATATTACCGCACTGAAACATGAAGAGAGGTATCACTGCAATTCTTGCAACATCAGTTTTAGTGTTACAGTAAATACGTTTTTGCGTAAAACCAAAATTGATTTACAAAAGTGGTTTTATGTAATCAACGTTCTTTCATCAAACCAGCCAAAAATATCAGTCCGTGAATTAGCTACCGAAATAAACGTGACAAAGGATACCGCTAACAGGTTGGTGAAAACTATAAAGACTGCATTCTTAAAAGAAAGCAGTTTGATTAATAATATACTAAACAAATTGAATGATGGATAAGTCCAAATTAACCGCAACACATCAGGGCGAATTACCGATCCCTAATTTCCCAATTTCATGTGCAGTTTTGAATGACGGCACAAGGATTCTTGTTGATAGAAGTGTTGCTACTGCTTTAGGAGTAAAGGGTGGTGGCGCATATTGGCAAAATAAGAAAAATGCCAAAAACGGCGCTTTTCTCCCAGAGTATATTTCTGCTAAGTATTTACAAAGATTCATTTCAGAATCAGTTAGGACAAAACTTTCTAATCCAATAACTTATACCACTAAAAGTGGGAAAGAAAGTGAAGGGATACCCGCTGAATCTTTGCTTGATATATGTGATATTTGGATAAATGCAGCCGAAAACGGCGCTTTGACTGACGCACAGTTAAAAATCGCAAAAAATGCACAATCCTTAATCAGAGGCTTTGCCGCCGTTGGTATAATAGCGCTAGTAGATGAAGCTACGGGGTATCAGGATGAGCGCACAAAAGATGCTCTGGCTCAAATTTTACATGATTTTTTACTGCGAGAAAATAAACCCTATATAGGAGCTTTCCCAACTGAATTTTATAAACAGATTTACAGGCTGAATAACTGGAATTGGAATCCAGATAATACTAAACGACCGGGCGTAATTGGCAAATGGACAAATGATATTATTTACGAAAGATTAGCGCCGGGAATTTTACATGAGCTTAAAGTAAGAAATCCAACTATCAAGCCCGGAATTAGAAAATATAAACATTTCCAATTTTTAACAGACGAAGTTGGAGACCCAGCATTAAAAAGCCTTTTTGATGGGATTACGGCGCTCCAAAGAGCTTCACCAAATTGGAACACTTTTATGAGGCTTCTTGAAAGAGCTTATCCAAAGTTTGGAGATAATTTAAAAATTGAATTTCCAGAGGATGAAATTTAAAAAGGGCTCTCGCCCTTTAAAAATTGTTGACCAGAAATAGCAGCATCAATGTATGTGCTGCGAACCTTGCAGTAAAAATCTCTCATTAGGATATTTATTGCTGGGGTTTCTGTTTTTGCAAAAGTACGAAATACTTAACTTTACTTAATGGCAAAAGCAAAAAAATCAGCAAAGCAAGCCTCGGACATGTTCCATAACATTATGAAGGCATCTGTAAAGGGCAACCCCAAGCCCGTTAAGAAGAAGGGAGAAAAGAAAAAATGATACTCTCATTTCTTGTTTTTCGTGGGCCATTAGATGGCTTTACTGCTATTATTCTTTTAGCAATCTTATTCATTAGTTTATCAAGCAACAAAATAGAGAGGTGGTTTAAAAAAAAGTAGGTTGTTGATTCAATAAACCAACCCATTCATCCCTTTTATAAGCAAAATGCGTGGTCTAACAGGTATATAGTTACCTATCGCCACGAACCAATTAACACAACTTAAAAGTCATTCCACCAATCCTTTACAAATGTGTACTCCGTAATGCCCTTTTCATAAAACTTTGCGGTTGAATATGGATAGTCGCATGGATCTTTTGCCAGTTGCCAATGCTCGGCCAAAGGGTTGAGATGTATATAATCCAACTTCTGAAAAGCCACTTCTTTTGTAAACAAATGCACCGCCAACGAATCTCGTTGCCAAAATTCATATTTCTTATTGTGCGCATCAACCGCATAAGACTGTAGTACATTGGCATCCGTCCTCATCAACATTTTTTTAAATTCATGTGCTGTGAATTTCAAGAACGAGCCTTGGGCTGTTTCTTTTCCGTTCATCTCATTTATCCTCCAGATAAGGTGTATATGGTTGGGCATTGTCACAAAAGCAAAAACATCGATTTTCTCTGTTTTACTCAAGTGTTCCAGAGAATGTATTACAATATTTTTTGGCTCCTCTTCTTTCAACAGCCTTTGCGATTGGTTATTGGTTGCTGTCCAAAAAAGATGCTACCAATCTCTAAATATGATTTGCGCTTCTGCACAAATACGCTTTTACCCATAACCTCATTTTAATCCCGAGCAATTTTAGTTTTTATTCATTACTCGGTTGCATTTTGTGGTTCGTGGCCATTAGCCCATTCTACAACTTTCTTATACGCTGATTGAACGGCAATAGTCTTGGGTATAGTAAATGTGTTGCCATTTATAACCCCAGCATTTGTAATTATAAGATTATTTGTCAACGAAACTTGACCATTTGTGTTTGTTGGTACAATAACAATAGTGTAGTCATTTAAAGTTGCATAATAAGAATTATTAATTGAGTCAACCACATTTCCACGATAGCTTCCTCCAAAACCATTACTACTTTTTATCTCATCATTTTTTTTGCAACCAATGATAGTTAATATGGTTGCCAAGGTCAGAGTAGCATGCTTAATTTTCATTCTTGTCTGGTTTAATTTCAATATTATTAAAGAAAATTTCCTTCATCGTGGTTCGTGAGACACAAACCATGGCGACATAAAATATAACACAGCGAATGATTTTATTTAAAAGGGTAAATCGTCAATGGGTTCAATATTATTTGAACTATAATCATTCGATATTTTATTGTCTTTTAAAGGTGAATCGTCAAAATTGTCATTAAACTTTTTGCTCTCTATACTTATTATAAGTTGTTCCAATTTTGCCGAAAGAATTTCAATTTGTCGCTTGGAGATACTTTCCGAATTTGATAATGAATCAAAAAATCCTTTTAACCATTGTGCTTGTTGTTCTAGTTCCATAATTATATAAGGTTTCTTTTTTTCAATTCCCAAAAACATTTAGCAGTTGCATTTATATCAACAGCAGCATTATGTGCTTCATCAAAATTAGATTTGAAAAGCTTAAAATGTAACTCCGATAGCTTTGGCCATTTGTATCCATAAGGTCCTTCAATTGCACAGAAATCAGTTGTCCTTTCCATTGTGCAAATCTTTCTTTTAGGAGCGATACTATTTGTCATTCCATTACGTATTAATTCAGAGCCTACTATCTTTTCATCAAATGAAATATTGTGGGCCACTAGGTAATTTGCCTGTCCAACAATTTTTTCAAAATCTTGAAGAACAGTTGATATTGAGTGTCCTTCCCTATCCGCTCTTTCTGTAGAAATTCCATGAATTTTTGATGCCTCTACTGGAATTGTAAAACCCTTTGGTTTAATAATAAAATCTCCAGAGGAAATTTTATTTCCACTAGAATCATATAACAAATAAGCAAGTTGTACAAGTCGCGGCCAGTTATTTAAGTCTGTAACTGGTGCTTTCCAATTTTTGGGGAGACCGGTTGTTTCGGTGTCAAAAAATAGATACATTTTTCTTATTTTAACAGTGATAGATTATTCTGATTTTAGATGTCGCCTAAACATCCAGCTTACTATTTTTTTATAACAGGTTTAATTAACAAATTACTCAATGCGCTATTCAACTTCATTTCACAAAACACATGTGTTGGGTTCTTGAAACACCTACCAAAGCAGTGTGTCCACCACACCCAATCCCCTAATTTACACTCCCTCCTCTCTCGCTCCAACTTTAACCCATCCCCAAAACCACTTATATATTCTTTGCAATTATTTATATTGTTCAGGCTTACCCCATAGGGTTATCATTCATAATATCATCATCAAAAAATATTTCTCTTTTTCTGCCCTTAAAATAGCATTGCCCATTTTTCTACTAATTCTTAACTTGCCCACATGCAGGCTTCCGATTCTTCCAATTCGGTTTTTCAAATGGCGGTGCAGTTCGTGAACCAAACGAACAAACATATTTTCCTGACGGGCAAGGCCGGCACGGGCAAAACCACTTTTCTAAAGTTCATCAAGGAAAATTCTTTTAAAAAAATGGCGGTGGTGGCGCCCACGGGGGTGGCGGCCATCAATGCGGGCGGGGTCACCATGCACTCTTTTTTCCAATTGCCCTTTGGGCCCTTTATCCCCAGCAATAACCGCGAATGGAACAGTGCCAACGTTGACCAACATACGCTTTTCAAGAATATCCGTTTCAATAAGGAAAAACGCGAACTGCTCCAAGAACTGGATTTACTGGTAATCGATGAGGTGAGCATGGTGCGTGCCGATATGCTGGATGCGGTGGATACCATCCTGCGCCATTTTCGCCAGCAAGCTTTTACGCCTTTTGGTGGCTTGCAAGTGCTCTATATTGGAGACCTTTTTCAATTGCCCCCCGTGGTGAACAAAGAGGAATGGGAGGGTCTGCTTAGTCGCTATTATAAAAGCCCTTTCTTTTTTGATGCGCAAGTGATGCAACAAGCGCCACCCATGCTGATCGAGCTAAAGAAAATCTATCGGCAGAACGAAAAGAATTTTATTTACCTCCTCAATAATATCCGCAACAACAATATCTCCTATGAAGATCTGGAGATCCTGCACCTGCATTATAAACCGGGCTTCGAGCCGCCCGAGGAGGATTATTATATTACGCTCACCACACATAACAGCAAAGCGCAGGACATCAACCAACAAAAACTACAGAAACTGCCGGGGAAACTATTTTCTTTTCATGCAGAAATTAGTGGCGACTTTCATGAAAAAGCATATCCCGCCGATAAGGATTTGCAATTGAAACTGGGGGCGCAAATCATGTTCATCAAAAACGACAAGGGCGAGGCGAGAAGATATTATAATGGCAAAATTGCCAGCATCGCCAAAATAGAGAACGATAAAATCTGCGTGAGCTTCCCCGGTGAAACGGATTCTCTGGAAGTGGAGAAAGAGACCTGGAAAAATATCCGTTACAATTTCAATAAGGACAAAGACCAGATCGATGAAGAAGAACTGGGTACCTTCAAGCAATATCCCATCCGATTGGCATGGGCCATCACCATCCACAAAAGCCAGGGACTTACTTTCGAAAAAGCCATCATAGATGCGGGTGCATCTTTTGCACCCGGTCAGGTATATGTGGCTTTGAGCAGGCTGACTTCCTTGGAAGGATTGGTCCTCAATAGCCGCATTCAACCGCAGGCCATCTGCACGGATAGCCGTGTGCTAGATTTTATTAAAAGCGAAATGGCGGAAGACCAACTCGAGTTGGAACTCCAACAACAGAAAAGGGTTTTTATCAGTCGCTCATTGATGCAGTCTTTTAATTGGGAAAAATTGATGGATGCCTTTCAACAACATTTGGAAGAATATGAGCATCGGCTCATCCCCGAAAAAGAAGCGGCACTCGAATGGGCAAATGGTATTCAAGATAAATTGATCAAGCAACAGGAATGGGCAAACAAGTTCATCAAACAATTGGAATTATTGTTGGTGAACGCAGAGGAAGATGGATATAAGCAATTGCAGTCGCGGGTAGCCGCCGCCGTGAACTATTTCAAAACCTCCATTGGGGAAATCAGTAGTTCCTTGCAAGCGCATATCAAAGAAGTAAAAATCAAACAGCGCATCAAAAAATACCTGAGCGACCTCTACGACCTAGAAGCTGCTTTTAAAAGAAAAAACAAGCAACTGCAACATGCGGAAGAACTCGCCAATGCTCTGATGAAGGGAATGGATGCGGATGCACTGCTTCAATTGATCGAAGAACAGCAAAAAAGAAAAACGATCACAGGTTCAGTAGTTGAAGAAACGGCTATCCCAAAACCAAAAAAAGGGGAAACAAAGTCTATTTCCCTGCAATTATTTAAAGAAGGGAAAAAGCCTGCCGAGATTGCCAAATTGCGTGGGCTTACTGTTGGCACCATTGAAAGTCATATAATCTCCTTCATCAGCACCGAAGAAGTGCATATAGGGGAAATCATCCCAAAAGAAAAAATTGAAAAAATTTTAGCGGTCATCAAGGAAAACCCAGAGGCGACCACCTCCTCAGCCATCAAAGAAAAATTGGGGAGTGATTATTCTTTCAACGATATCAAAGCCGTGTTGATCTGGAAGGAATTGCCAGTGCGGGGCTGAGGGGTTGAGAAGGAATTGGGAATTAGGAATTGGTTTTGACAATAAATAATTTCTTTGTGTTCCTTCGTATCTTGGTGTCTTAGTGGCGGAAAAAATAACCGCGGAAACGGAGAGACGCAGGGAGTAGTTGAGAAGTTGATTGGTTGATATGTTGAGATTTGCGCTCTTCCTTACGCCTTCTCAATAGATATTCACCACATAGAATCATAGGCACATAAGGGTCACATAGGAAAGAGCTAAAACTTTGGGATACTTTATTTTCAAGGCTATGTGTTCCTATCTTTCTATGTGACTATGTGGTAGAGGTTTTCGTTATGCGTTGAGCGTTCTACCTTAAACCTTCTACCCTACACCCCATACCTTAAAATCAGGATCCTCTTTGCGAACCACCTGTCAATTTAGTGTTCCTCGAAAGTCCTTTGGTATTTGCTTTCCCTTTTACCTGTTGCATGCCGGGCTTGGCGGCGGGTATGTTTTTGTTGTCCTTTTTCTTTTTGTTATTGTTGTTCAGCAAAGACATGGTAATCGTAATTTTTGTGGTAAAAAATGAATTGTTGCGCTAAAGTTAGAAAATTATAGCTTTAGGCAAGAACAAATTGTCCCTCTTTAACGTATTCATTAAAAAAATATGGCGGCCAAGGAATTATATTTTGATATCAGTTCGGCACAAACGGGCGGTAGTTTGTTCCGTACCGAAAAAGACGGCAAGGTTTCTTTTTACTATAATTATAGCACCTACGACGAAAACAAGGACGACCTCAAAGTATTTGAAACCTACTACGATAGTTTTGATGCTTTTTGGAAGGAACTCTTCAAAAACAAAGAATGGTTTTACCTACACCCCTTGTTCGTGCATCCAGAGCAGCGGGATTTTATACGCCAACAACTAAAGACCGTCAACTGGAATATTTACCCCAATAAAAAATGGCAGGATAGCCATCAACGGCAATGGACAAAAGTATTGTCGGCCCCTGTCAATTATTATCGTTCACATTGATTTTTTCTACCCTACCTTTATACATGTCAATTTTTACCATGAAAAATATTTGTGTTTTGTTGTTATCCATCACCGTTGGTGGCTTTTATTTATATGCACAGGACAGTGCGTTTATCCATCCCAATACCAATGGAAAAGGCTGGTACCCCATGTTTAATAATAAGCTGACCAATGCCATTTTTCCTAAAGGGGTGTGGACCATCCACAATGGGGTGATCACGGCCAGCAAGGATGAAGCACTCTGGAGCCAAAAAGAGTATGATGATTTTGTGTTGGACCTGGACTTTATGAATGCCGATTCAACCAATAGTGGGGTGATTGTCCATGCCAGCAATATCGTGGAATGGATCCCCCATTCCGTGGAGATACAAATCGCCGACGATTATTCCACCAAATGGGCCAATGTGGTTGCCAACTGGCAATGCGCCGCCATTTTCGGCCATCAAGCGGTTACCAAACGCACCGTAAAAAAAGCGGGCGAGTGGAACCATTTTACCATTACCTGCCGGGGCAAAATGATATGGGTGGTGCTCAATGGCGAACTCGTGAACACTTGCGATATGAGCAAGTACACTTCATCCAAAACCAATCCCGATGGGAGCAGTATCCCCAATTGGCTTAGCACGCCTATGGCCAAACTACCCTTACATGGGCATATCGGTTTTCAGGGCAAACATGCGGGAGCACCCATCTATTTTAGGAATATCAAAATCAAGGAGCTGAAATAATATTGCCGCCTACCGGCAATTTGCTAGGCACTGTTTTGGGGATATCGCGATCGTATTTGGAATCGTTCAGCGTATTTAAAAACTCAACGATTCTGGGGATATCTTTAAACTCTACCCTCACTTCCTTCACCAAGGAATCGAGCTGTGGCTCCTGCACATGCACCGTTTTCAACGGTTTTCCCCTCAAATCCTCATAAAAAGTCATTACATCTTCCAAATTGATGATTTTACCACTGTGCATATATGGCCAGGTAAAACGAAGGTTCCGAAGGGTAGGAGTACGAAAAGCAAAACTATTTTTATACCCCGAATCGATATCTTTTCTTTTGTCCGCATCGGGGGCTGCAATCACATGCACTTTATAATCGGAGAGCATGGGGCCATTATGGCATCTCGCACAACCGGCATTCATGAAAAGGTTCATCCCATCTTTTTCAGAACTGGTAAGTGCGGAAGCCTGGCCACGCATGTACAAATCGAACCGGGATTGGTTGGCCACCAAGGTTCTTTCAAAACAAGCAATGGCCTTTGCCATATTATCGGCATTGATGGCTGTATCTGAACCAAAAGCCTTTTTAAAAAGAGTTCGGTATTCCGGAATCGCACTCAGCCTTTTGGTAACCACATTCAGGATCTGGTCTTCTGGAATTTCCAGACCCCTCATTTCTTCCAGTTGTTTGATTGGGCCCAAGCATTGCTCTTCCAAACTGGTGGCTCTTAAATCCCAGAACATGGGTGCTTTCGAAGGATCATAATCCCCTCTTTCGTCGATACCATTAAAGGCCGTATTTAAAATGGATTGTGCATTCCGCTTAGTTGGGGGAATCAGACCGGGTTTTTTAAAATATCGGGTATTGCTGAGACCAACGCCACTAACGCCAATGGACAGGTCAATATTTTCTGCATAACCAAATTCAGGGTGGTGACAGCTCGCACAACTTACATCCTTACCTCCAGAAAGGATGGGGTCATAAAACAGCAGGCGACCGAGCGCAGCTTTATCCTCAGAAAAGGGATTGTTGGCAGGGTGTTTTACCGTCAAGGGCAAAGCAGCAATAGAACCCAGATCGAGTTCCTCCTTTTTTTGCTGATTTTTTGGTTCATCGGCATGAAAACAGGCAGCTCCCAGCATGACTATCGATAATGCCAATCCAAAATTGACATTCAAATGGCTCTTCCGCATAATCGTTATTACAGAGGGAAGTTAAGATAAATCCATTCCAAAAAAGATGATGGAATAGATAGTATTTTTCTTAATGCGAGTGAATGGAATGATAAAATTACTCACGTCATTTCGAATCCCGCTGTCGGGACTTGAGATTAACAGGATGACACTGCGGGATGAGAAATCTCCCGCAAATAATCGGCGGGGGATTTCTCACCCTATCTTTCCTTATATATCATTTTCCAGAATTAAACCGGGTTCGAAATGACGGATCTACTATTAATCCAATCCTCCTTGCGTACTTTTGTCCTCATGCCCGCTTTCAACTGGAACGATACCGTCAATCTGATTTCCAAACTCACGTTTCGGCGCATTTGGAACGGAACCAAAGTATTGAGCAGTTATTATATCAGTAAATGGACCAAAAAGCCAATCCAATGGGGCTATCCGATTTCCATTTCTTTTGAGCCCACCACATCCTGCAACCTTCGCTGCCCCGAATGCCCCAGCGGTCTGCGCTCTTTTACCCGACCTACTGGAATGCTACAAAAAGATTTTTTTAGTGAAACCATCGATCAACTTCATCAGGAACTGCTTTATCTGATTTTCTATTTTCAGGGCGAGCCATATCTGAACCCCGATTTTTTGGAAATGGTAAAATATGCTTCGCAAAAAGGCATTTATACCGCTACCTCCACCAATGCCCATTACCTGAACGATGCGAACGCCAAAAAAACGGTGGAAAGTGGTCTCGACCGACTGATCATTTCCATTGATGGCACCACACAGGATGTATATGAACAGTACCGGGTGGGCGGCCGATTGGAAAAAGTGTTGGAAGGCTCGAGAAATATTATGAAATGGAAAAAAGAACTGAAAAGCAAGACACCCTTCGTGTTCTTTCAGTTTTTGGTAGTAAAACCCAACGAACACCAAATTGAGGAAATTAAGAAATTAGCAAAGGAAATCGGGGTGGATGAAGTGCGTTTCAAAACCGCACAGGTTTACGATTATGAAAACGACCCCAACCAATTGATCCCGACAAACAGTAGGTTCAGTCGCTATCGGAAAGATAAAAAGGGAAATTTCCAGGTAAAAAATAATCTCAACAACCATTGCTGGCGGTTATGGCATGCCACCGTCATTTCTTGGGATGGACTGGTAGTGCCTTGTTGCTTTGACAAAGACGCTCAACATCAGCTTGGCGACCTAAAAAACAAATCGTTCAAAGAAATTTGGCAGAACGAAAGCTATATCAAATTCCGGAGTCAGGTTCTACAAAGCCGCAAGAATATTGACATTTGCTCAAACTGCAGTGAAGGCACCAAAGTCTGGGGAACAGATTAAACCAAATGAAGAGATAGGTTCAAAAAAATGAAATAATTTTAAGAACAAAGAATCGCTGCAAGTCATGGATAAAGCAAGCTTCCACACTGAAAAAATTGCAAAAATGACCTTTGCATCAGTATACCCACTCTATGTGGCAAAAGTTGAAAAAAAAGGTAGAACCATAGCGGAATTGCATCAAGTAATCGAATGGCTGACAGGTTATGATGAAAAAAGCCTGCAAAAAACAATCACCGAAAAGATAAATTTTGAGCAGTTTTTTCGGAATGCTTCACTAAACAAAAATGCCCATCTGATAAAAGGTTTCATCTGCGGCTATCGGGTAGAGGAAATTAGTAACCCTTTGACCCAAAAAGTGAGGTATTTGGACAAGCTTGTGGATGAATTGGCCAAAGGAAAAAAGCTGGAGAAGATTTTTAGGGTTGCGTAAAAAATATCAACTTCTTAAAAAGAGAAGCGGCAAAGTTCACCACATTGCCGCAACATTGTAGAATTTTTGCTAAACCCAAATAAGGCTTTATCTACCTATAAAGAATGCATATTTTAAAAATTTCATAAATCTCACCATTTATGGGTAGTTCTTCAATTAACCGATGGTATTCGACAAGCTGTAAACGATTTTTTACTATTTTCAATCTACAATATGTGATAATGAGTATTGAATCAGAGATAAAACAGAAAAAATTCCGTAATGAGCATCAAAAAGCTGGCATCAATCTAATTTACACTTATAACTGGGTCAGTGATAAGATGAGGTTTGTTTTTGAGCAGCATGATATTACCTCACAACAGTTCAATATACTTCGCATTTTGCGTGGGGCGCAGGAACCATTATCCACCATGCAGATCCGTGAGCGCATGCTGGATAAAATGAGCGATACCAGTCGCATTGTTGACCGCTTGATTAAAAAATCCTTGGTCAAGAAAAACGTATGCCGAACTGACCGAAGGCTGGTAGATATCACCATCACCAAAAAAGGGGAGAACCTTTTGCAGAAGCTAGATCGAAATGATGTGGAAATGGATGCCGCTCTTGGCAATCTCAGCATTGAGGAAGCAAAAACGTTAAATCGCCTGCTGGACAAAGTCCGAAATTCAGAATAGCTTAATTTCGCCGCTTTCAATAATATGAAAGCATGAAGCGTTTCACCCCCTTATTCATTCCGATCGTACTATTCTATTTTTGCATAGGTCACCTTGATGCACAACCGAAATATGAGTTTCGGGGAGCATGGATTGCTACTGTTGATAATATAGACTGGCCCTCCAAAGGCAATTACAATACCGAAAGCCAGAAACAGGAGTTTATAAAGATACTGGACATGCACAAACGCAATGGGATGAATGCGGTGATTGTACAGATAAGACCAGCGGCTGACGCCTTTTACCCCTCACCCTATGAACCTTGGAGCGAATGGCTAACGGGAAAACAAGGACAGCCGCCTTCGCCCTATTACGACCCCCTTGCATTCATGATAGCCGAAACACACAAACGAGGAATGGAATTTCATGCTTGGTGCAACCCTTACCGTGCCGTGTTCCGGATCGGAGTTTCATCCATTGCGCCTAACCATATTACCAAACTCCATCCCGAATGGTTTCTAACTTATGGCAATACTCGCTATTTCGATCCAGGCAACAAAGAAGTACAACAATTTGTGACCAATGTGATCCGCGATATCGTTCGCCGTTATGATATAGATGCCATCCATTTTGACGATTATTTTTATCCTTACCGCATTGCCGGAAAGGAATTTCCCGACAATGAATCCTATGCCAAATATGGCAATGGCATGAGTAGAGAAGATTGGAGAAGATCCAATACCGATTCCATTATCGTGATGCTCGGCAAGGCCATCAAAGAAGAAAATAAATACTGCCGTTTTGGTATCAGCCCCTTTAGTGTTTGGCGGAATATTGATAAAGATTCTTTGGGGAGCCAAACAAAAGCAGGCCAAACCAACTACGATGACCTGTATGCCGATATTTTATTATGGCTAAAAAAAGGATGGATCGATTATGTGGCCCCCCAATTATATTTTGAGTTTGGGCATCGGGCCGCGGCCTATGAGGTATTGCTCGACTGGTGGGGTGCCCATAGCTATGGCAGGCAATGCTATATCGGGCTGGGCCTCTACCGCGCCAACAGCAATGCAGCCTGGCGGGACAAAAGCTTGATTCCCCGGCAAATTGCCGAGCTGCGAAAAAATGCGGCTGTGCAGGGTATGATTTTTTTCAGCAGCAAATCATTTGAAAACAACCCCAACGGTTGGTGCGATAGTTTGCAGAACAATTATTTCAAATACCCTGCATTGATCCCTCCCATGGACTGGATCGACACCACAAAACCACATGAACCTGTATTCAAAACTAGGTTTAGTAAAAAAGATTCTGTGCTGAGCTCTTTTTTAAGTACGGTGGAACAGGAAAAAAATATCAAGGGCTTTGCTATTTATAGAGCGGATAAAGAAAATGCAAATCTGGATTCTTTAGCTCCTTTTCAATTTGTGCCTTGGGCGGTGGACGCCAAATTCGACCTAAAAATTACGCCCTTGCAGCGCAGCAATCATTATGTGTATTTTGTTAGTTCCGTAAGCCGGACTAATGTGGAAAGCCGACCGATCATGATGTTCAGCTTTACCGCGCCGGCCAATGGCACAGAATAGCCAAGCTATTGCGGTTTTTTCTAACTTTGCCATACAATCCTTCATTATTAAAACCTATTGATATGCCAGGCTTCGAATTATTTGGTGAGGAAGAGCGCAAGGAAGTAAACGATGTAATGCAAACGGGTATCCTTATGCGTTATGGTTTTGATGGCCCACGAAAGGGCATCTGGAAATCCAAAGAATTGGAAGCAGCCATTTGCCAAAGAACAGGGAGTAAATATGCACAGTTGGTATCCAGCGGCACAGCTGCCCTTACCACCGCTTTTGCGGCATTGGGCATTGGCGTAGATGATGAAGTGATTATGCCCTCTTTCACTTTTGTGGCAAGTTTCGAAGCCGTGATGAGCGTGGGCGCCATTCCCGTGCTGGTTGATGTGGACGAAACGCTTACGATGAACCCCGAGGCAGTGAAGAAAGCCATCACCCCAAAAACAAAGTGCGTAATGCCGGTGCATATGTGTGGAAGCATGGCCGATCTCGATGCATTACAGAACATCTGCAAAGAACATAATCTCATTTTATTGGAAGATGCCTGCCAAAGTTTTGGCGCTACCTATAAAGGAAAACATCTCGGTAGCATTGGGGATGCAGGCACTTTTTCTTTCGATTTTGTAAAAACGGTTACCTGTGCGGAAGGTGGCGCAGTGATCACCAACAAAGAATCGGTTTATATCAATAGCGATGGTTATAGTGACCATGGTCATGACCATCTAGGCGTTGACCGTGGTGCCGATCTTCACCCTTTTGTAGGATATAATTTTAGGATTTCCGAATTACATGCGGCCGTTGGGCTGGCACAGATCCGTAAGCTTGATCAGTTTTTGGCTATACAGCGAAAAAACCATCAACAGTTAAAAAATATTTTATCACAGGTACCAGAAATTTCCTTCCGCAGTATTCCCGACCCAGCTGGCGATAGCTGTACTTTCCTGAGCTGGTTTTTGCCCACCGAAGCCTTGGCCAAGGCCGTGGTCAACGAAATGAAAAGTCAAAACATTTTGGCTGGCAATTTTTATTGGTTCGATAACAATTGGCATTATATCCGCAAGTGGGACCATCTTAAAAATGCCACTTTCCTCAACAATATCAGTGAGGCACAAAAACAGGGATTACAAGCCATCAAAAATTCCTCTTATACTGCCAGTGATCTGGTAATAGGCCGTTGCTTTTCCACTGCCATCAGTTTATCTTGGACAGAAGAACAAGTGAAGGAGAAAGGAGAAAAAATGCTAAATGCCGTAAGAAAGGTTTTATCCAAACAAGGGGTCACCGCCTAATTATTTCTTTCCCTCCATAGAATTGCAATATTCCAGTGAGCCTAGCCGGAAACGTAAGGGGATATGAGTGGCTTTTTCAAGCATATATTCTTTTTTGCAAAAAAAACCCAGTTGGTTTGCATAAAAATTCCCTTGGATATAGAATGGCTGGGGTTGCTTCTCTATTGTTTTATTTGAACTGGCAAATGGGTTTGAATAAAAAACGCCTTGCCCCAACGATATTTTTTTATCGAGGCTTTTCTGAAAAGCAGTACTGTCCAATAACCTCTTTTTTAAAGAAGTGCCTACCCTTTCTTGTGCTTTTGCCAACAATGAAAAAACAGTGAAGGCTGTTGCAACAATAAAACTTATTTTTCGTTGCATTTTTTTATAACTCCTTTAATGTAAATTTACGGCGTGATTTTTGTGGTGGGCCGATTTTCCAAAAAATATTTTGGTGAGTAGCTAGCCAAAACCCCTGAAACATGTCATTAAGCCAGTCGCTACAGCAAAAATTATTACAGAAACTGTCCCCTCAGCAAATTCAGTTGATGAAGCTGCTGCAGGTACCTACTGCCAATCTGGAAGAAAGGATCAAGGAGGAATTGGAAGAAAACCCTGCGCTGGAGGTGACTGATGAAGATAAGGACGATGGACTGACTGACGATAGTGTGGATGAGTTTGAGAGTACAGATGAAGAGTTTGAGAACGACGGTTCGGAGGATGAGTATGAAAACTTGGACCTGAGCGAATATGTGAACGAATATGATGATGATGTTGCGGACTATAAACTGAAAGACGACAACTACCCCGAAGCAGATGAAAACCGGGTAATGCCCCACCGGGTTGAAACCTCCTTTCATGAATTGTTATTGGACCAACTGGGCATGATGATCCTGGATGAGAGAACCAGACGCATTGCCGAACAGGTATTGGGAAGTATTGATGATGATGGCTACCTGCGCCGGGAAACCGCTTCCATTGTGGATGACCTCGCATTTAGGCAAAACATAGAGACTTCCGAAAAAGAAATAGAAGCCATGATCCGGCAGATCCAACAATTCGATCCAGCAGGAGTGGCTGCCCGAGATCTGCAGGAATGCCTCTTACTACAATTGAATCGAAAAAAAGGGGAAGGCAAAAGTGTGGAGCTTGCAATTCTGGTACTGAGCAATTATTTCGACGAGTTTACTAAAAAACATTACGATAAAATACAGCGTGGGCTTAGCCTCAGCGACGATGAACTCAAGGATATCATCAATCAGATCATCAAGCTCAACCCCAAGCCGGGTGGTAATTATGGGGAAGAAAGCAAGGGCGAAAATTATGTGGTGCCCGATTTTTTTATCAATAACAATGCGGGCAAACTGGAGTTGAGCCTCAATACCCGAAATGCCCCCGACCTGCGCATCAGCGAGGGTTATAAGGATATGTTGAGGGAGTATGAAAAGGGTAGCAAGAAGGACAAGCGGCAGAAGGAAGCTGTACTTTTCATCAAACAAAAAATTGATGCGGCCAAATGGTTTATCGATGCCATCAAACAAAGACAGCAAACCTTGTTCAATACCATGCACAGCATCATGGATTATCAAAGGGAATTTTTCCTAACCGGCGATGAAACGACTTTGCGCCCCATGATCCTGAAAGATATTGCGGAACGCACCAATTTGGATATCTCCACCGTAAGCCGCGTGGCCAATAGCAAATTTGTGCAAACGGAATTTGGTACCTACCGTTTAAAATTTTTCTTTAGTGAATCCCTCAGTACTGAAAGCGGCGAGGAAGTCTCCACCAGGGAGGTTAAAAAGATATTGAGCGACATGATCGAGGGCGAAAGCAAAAAGAAACCCCTTAGCGATGAGCGGCTCACTGAACTATTACAGGAAAAAGGCTATAATATTGCAAGGCGTACCGTCGCCAAATACCGTGAGCAGTTGAATATTGCGGTGGCCCGGTTGAGAAAGGAACTTTAATAGCCAACCAAAATTTTTGAAAATGGAGAACGTGGATAAGAGCCATGGGGATTTATTCTATCAACCGATACAAGAACCCATTGAAAAACCTCGACCTCCTGTTATTCAAAATCCCTGGCTCCGCTTTTTGTCCAATATTTTTTCCCTGGTTTTCCACCCCATTCTCATCACGAGCTACGTAACCTATTTTTTAATTTTTGTACATCCCATCGCCTTTGCCGGTCTTGACCACCGGGATAAAGTATTCCGATTTATAACCGTGCTCTTCAGTACCGGTTTTCTCCCGTTGTTTTCCGTTTTTTTGCTTTGGCGTTTGGGCTTTGGTGTGCAATCTATTTTAATGCGTACCCGAAGAGAACGAATTATCCCCTATGCCATCGTAATGATTTTCTATTGGTGGGTCTGGAATGTGTTTAGGAACCTGCCGGATATCCCACCTTTTGTTGTACATTTTTTATTAGGTTCTTTTCTTGCTGTTTGTGCGGCCTGGTTTTGCAATATTTATTTCAAGGTGAGCATGCATGCTGTTGCCATGGGCAGTTTAGTAATGTTCCTGATTTTATTTTCATTTGTGGATGCTTATAGTTCGGGTCTATATCTTTCTATTGGCGTGCTGATGGCTGGGCTTGTATGCAGTTCCCGTTTATTGTTGGGTGCTCATAGCAATACCGAAATCTATGCTGGTTTCTTTATTGGCATGTTGGTACAATATATTGCTTGGTTGTTTTGATTGGTGGTTCAGCTAAAAAAACGGCCACTGATGCACTGATTATTCCTGAGCATAATATCTGCATCCCTGGACCAATTGCGTCAAAAACAATTGCACCGAAATACTCAAATGCAAATCAGTGAATCAGTGGCTCTCTTAAGCTAATGAATTCTTATTGATGAAACGGCCAATGATGCACTGATTATTCCTGAGCATAATATCTGCATCCCTGAATCAATAGCATCAAGGAAAATTTCACCGAAATATTGAAAAGCCAATCAGTGAATCAGTGGCTTTCTCTTTATATATCTGTGGCAGGAAGTGAATACAAAAAGAAAAGCCCAATCATAGGGTACGAACCTAAATTGAGCTTTCTGTCTTCAAACCATCTGAAGTTTACGTCCACGCTAACCGTTAAGTATCTTTGACCGAGCTAAGTATCTTTTTGTTGGGTGATAAATAAATAAACAAGATCCGTCTTTGATGGTTTCAATTAAATCGTCAGCTTCCGAAGAAGGCACTGCCGGACAGCCGTAACTTCTTCCATTAAATTTATTGAACTTGATAAAATCAGCGCCCACATACTCGGAGCCATGAACCACAATATTTCTTTTTGCTGCTTTATCATTGATCCCTTTTTCCAGCCCATGAATTTTTAATGCCAGCCCATGTTCTCCATAATAAGTTTTGTCGGTGATATAAAAACCCAAACTACTTTTATGCGACTCCGGATTGTTTGAAAAGCTTCGTGCAAATTCTGATCCCGATCTTCTACCATGCGCCACATAGGTATTGATCAATACTTTTTTCTGTTCGAGATCTACTACGTACAATCTTTTTTTTCTGGATGACTGACTGAAATCACAAATGGAAATCACATTGCTTTTGGCTATAGAATGGTGCTCCACCAAATAATTATATCCTTTAAGAGCATATTCAAAAGCTTGTTCGGAAAGACCTAATTCTTTCAAATCGATTTCATCGTATAAAGCATCTGCTTCTTCCTGAAAATCTTTGGAAAGGGGCTTGATAAAATCTTTATGGTAACTGTGATGCTTGTGTGTAGTTCTTTTACTGTACTTGTTATACTTATACTTGCTGGTACCTGCTTGTAGGGTTGATACAACTAATAAGAGGCAAAACAATATGCCTGTGGATACTGGATTAATCGCTTTTTTCATTCTCAACTGGTTTTCTATAGGGTCGACGTATTAAACGGAACGAGGTGTAAAATATTATACAATCCCGGATTATGCAAGGCCGTTTAGCGGTATTTTTTATTGCGTAAAAACAAAAAAAATTTCACGGTCATGGGTAATCACTTCGTGTTTTTACACGTAGCCCTTTTTAAGCATTGTTATTCAATGTGTTCTTATTAATACTGAATTCGTTTGCATATATCTTTATAAGTAATAGAAAAAGGGAAATCAATATGGGGCCAAAAATAAGTCCGATAAACCCAAAAAGAGGCAGTCCGATAATCACCCCAAAACCAGTTATGAGTGGGTGCACATCGCCGATTTTTTTTTGAAGCCAAAACCGGAAAACACTGTCCAAAGTGCTAATCACCCCAAAACCATACAGCAGCATAATCACCCCCCTTATATTCATGCCGTTTCCAAAAAATAGAATCGCAACTGGTACATAAGCCAGGGACGCCCCTACCACAGGTATCATGGATGCAATACAGGTTATAAAAAACCAAAACATGGGTTCTTCCACCCCCAATATCAAATATGCTATCAAACCCAACACCCCTTGTAGTATGGCAATCATGGGAATGCCCACCGCATTTGAATAAACGAGGTTATTGGTTTCCCTTCTTAATAATAAGGTGTTCTCGTCCTTCAATGGCATCCATTCCTGCAGCGATGCTTCCATTTGCCTACCAGCGGTAAGCATGAAATACAAAATGAAGTACATGATCAAAATCGTGGTAATACTATTGAAGGTGGCGCCAACAATCTTTGGAAGGGTTTGGGCACCGATACTAGTGAGTTGCTCAATGTTTTTTGCAGATATAATCTCGATATGATAACGCTGCTCATAGGTATGAGCCAGTTTCTCCAACGAATTCAACACTTCGGAGGAATGTTCGATGGCAAAATTGATTTTGGAAGACATCATATTTATAAGCAAGGCAATGGGCAGCAAGATCACCAGAAACGATAACAACATGAGCAGAGAGGCTGCGAGGGTTTTTTTCCATTTATATTTCCCGGTCAATATAAACATCCATTTTTTTAAGAGCACATACATGGTATAGGCGCCCATCAATGCAGGAATAAAGGATTGCAGTTGCTCAAACAATAGCATGCCAAGTGCAATGATGATCACCAACAAAAGCACCTGCCTGATCACATTATTGGAGATATAGTTCATATAAATTTTTTAAACGCCAACCTAAATTACCAATTTCTGGCAAGCCTTTGGCAATTGTCCAAAGATTCATTTCTCAAACAAATACAGAACCCAAACTGTTTCTTAGATTTACATTATGGAATTTGGAAGAGTACCAGAAATAAAATTGGATAGTATCGATTTTTCCCTGCCAGCCGAGCCTGTTGCGAACAAGCAGGTATTGAAAAAATCTACGCTTGTACCTTCCATATATTTGGGCTGTGCAAAATGGGGCCGTAAAGAATGGATTGGGAAAATTTACCCAAAGGGTACTAAAGATGCCCAATTTCTGGACCATTATGTGCAGCATTATAATACCATCGAACTGAATGCTACCCATTATAAAATATATAGCCCTGCGGAGATTGCCAAATGGGCGGCCAAAGCGCAGGGAAAAAATTTCAAATTCTGCCCAAAATTCGTCAATAGCATTAGCCATTATAGCGGTTTCAATAATGTAGATTATCTCACTACCTCTTTTTTGGAAGGAGTGTTGGCTTTTGGAGAAAATTTGGGTCCCATTTTTTTACAGGTAAGTGAAAAATATAGCCCCAACCAGCGGGACAAACTCTTCAAGTATTTACAGAGCCTGCCGAAGGATCTGCAATTCTTTTTGGAAGTGAGGCATCCGGATTGGTTTTCGAACAAAGCGATCCGAACCGAGTTGTTCGACCTACTCCGTTCGTTAAAAATGGGTGCGGTGATTACCGATACGGTCGGCAGAAGGGATTGCGCCCATATGGAATTGAGCATACCAAAAACATTTATCCGCTATGTAAGCAATAGCCTACATGCCAGCGACTATACCCGCATCGATGCTTGGGTAGAGCGTATGAAATTTTGGTTGGATAACGGAATGCAAGAACTCTATTTTTTTATGCATATGCACGATGAGGCTTTTAGCCCCGAGCTCACCGTATATCTGGTTGACAAAATGAACGCCGCTTGCGGACTTAACCTGCTTAAACCACAATTTGTTTCTGGAAGCTTGTTCAGTCAGTTCGGCTTGGCAAAATAATTATAGCAACCTGAGCTATGGATGGAAAAGATTATTCCTCATCCTCAAAAAAGATTCTTTTTTCATTATTGGTCTCCAGCCCTATTTTCTCCTTTTCAATTTCATTAATAAGCTCGGCAACCATGGATGTCCAGCCGGTTTGGTGACTGGCACCGAGCCCATGACCAGTATCGCCATGAAAATATTCGTAGAACAAAACCAAGTTCTCATTGCCAGATTGCTGGTAGAACCAATTATGCTTTCCGTAGAGAGGCCGCTTGCCTGCTTCATTTCTGGTAAACAAGCTGATCAATCTTTTGGTAAGCGCATCGGCCACCTGCAGCAGGTTCATTTTATTGTTGGAGCCGATCGGGCATTCTACCTGTAATTCATCCCCATAAAATTCACCAAATTTCTTGATCGATTGGATAATGATATAGTTGATGGGCATCCAAACGGGCCCGCGCCAATTGGAGTTGCCGCCGAAGAGATCGGACGTGGAATCACCGGGATCGTATTGAATACTATATTCATTGCCACCAATACTAATGGCATAGGGATTTGATTCATGCTGTTTGGATAAGGCCCGGATACCTCCGTTGGAGAGGAACTCCTCTTCATTCAACAGCCTTTCCAAAAGCTTGAGCAATTTTTTTTGTGGTACCAGCGACAATAATAATTGGTCTCCGTCTTTTTGTTCCTCGTTGGGCCAGAATTTATTATTGCTGACCCGATAGTTTTCGAACCAGTCGATCCGCTTCTTAAAATCCGATAATTTATGCAGGGTTTTTTTGGCGATGGTGGATACTGCAAATAAAGAAGTAAGACCCACGATCGAATAAATCCTTAACTGAATGGGCGTAGAGTTGGCAATGGATAGGGTATCGTAGTAAAAATTATCTTCTTCGTTCCACATGCCCTGTTCGTTCAAGGCTTCGGCAATCAAAACAAAATGCTCAAAAAATTTGGTAGCAGTATCTTCAAAGGCTTCGTCATGCATGGCTATTTCCAAGGCCATATCCATCATGTTGAGCGAATACATGCCCATCCAACTAGTACCATCGGCCTGTTCCAGATGCATATCGTTTCCAAGCCGATGGCTGCGGTTGAACACACCGATATTATCCAGACCAAGAAATCCCCCTTCAAACATATTGTTTCCTTTCGCATCTTTTCGGTTGATCCACCACGTGAAATTGATAATCAGTTTTTGGAATATTTTTTTAAGGAACGTGATATCTCCCTTACCCGTTTTATTTTTTTCTATCCGGTACACTTCCAGTGCTGCCCATGCTTGAACCGGAGGGTTCACATCTCCAAAATTCCATTCGTAGGCGGGGAGTTGCCCATCGGGTTTCATATACCACTCCCTCATGATGAGCAACAATTGGTGCTTCGCAAAGACAGGATCTACCATAGCCATCGCAATGGATTGGAATGCTAGATCCCAAGCGGCATACCAAGGATACTCCCATTTGTCGGGCATCGCAATAATGTCCTGGTTCTTTAAATGTTTCCAATCGTGATTGCGACCATATGCTTTGCCCGAAATGTCAGTTGAAATCCCGTCCGTTCCCGAAATCCATTTTTCCACATCGTAATGGTAGTATTGCTTGCTCCACAATAAACCTGCAAAAGCCTGCCGCTGGATATTTGCCAATTCTGATGAAATGCCCGAAGGGAAAATGGAAGCGTAAAATTTATCCGCTTCCTGTTTTCTTTCATTAAAAATTTTCAGACCAACTCCCTGAAAGGGATTGTCCATAATTTTATTGCTCAGTCTCAGGTAAATGGTTTTGGTTGCACCGCCTTCAATTTTATAATGATAGACCGGGGAGAATTTGGTGCCTGATTTTTTCTGTCTGAGCAGGTCCTTGTTCACATCATTGATAATGGCATCATGAAAAGCATCTTTTACAAAAGGAGAGAGATTGGGCTTGCCCTGCACTTTCATGGTATTGGTCTCGTTTTCCGTAAAAAGGCAGTCTGATGGCTGTTGAAAATACAGATAATAGGTCCCGAGCCTTGTATCGGTGGCTCTTACCGATGTTTTATCACGCAAGCTGATGGAAGGCTTTTTCTTCATCTCATCATAGCTCCAGCGATTGTGAAACCATAGGGTTGGCAACACCGTTATCTCTGCCGCTTGGCTATAACGGTTATGTATATCTATTTTAATAAAAATATCTTTCGAGTTTTGCTTGGCATAGGTCACCAGTACATCGAAATACTCATTGTTATTAAAAATGCCCGTATCCAGTATTTCATATTCAGGCATATTTTTCGACCGCTTGCGGTTTTCTTCCAGTAAGTCGGTATATGGAAACTCCTGCTGTGGGTATTTGTACAAATACTGCATATAATAATGCGTGGGCAGGTTGTCCAAATAATAATAGAGTTCTTTCACATCCTCACCATGGTTGCCCTCATGATTGCCAAGCCCAAACAAGCGTTCTTTCAATATCGGGTCCTTACCATTCCAAAGGGCAATGGAAAAACATAGGCTTTGAAAAAAATCCGATATCCCCGCCAATCCATCCTCGCCCCACCGGTAAGCCCTGCAATGGGCATGGTTATAGGGAAAATAATTCCAGGCATCGCCATAATTACTATAATCCTCCCGCACAGTGCCCCACTGCCTTTCACTCAGGTAAGGGCCCCATTGTTCCAAGGGTATTTTTTTTGCCGCATTCACTCGTAGCCGCTGGTGTTCTGCTGTCATAAACTATTTTTGGATATGGCCCACTCCTATACCAAAGCATATTTGGCACCAGGAGTGGGCGTTCAAGATGGGCAAGCATTCGTAGATTGTGTGAACGATGAGCATAGTTTTGCTTTTGTCCATCGTTCGGGGAATGAAGTTAGCATTTACCGACCACTTAATCATAAACAGTATCGCTGGATTCTTTGTAAACCATCTTATTGACCATTGGCTTATCTTTGACTACATTAACCAAAAGATTTTTGTAAAAAGCAAAATCTTTTACCAATATTAAATACATTGAATTTTAAAGAATTTGGTCTCGATGAAACTTTGATTGAGGGCATTGAGTCTAGCGGTTACGAAAACGCAACGCCCATTCAGGAAAAAGTAATCCCTATCATTTTATCAGGAAAAGATATTATTGCTTCTGCCCAAACTGGCACAGGCAAAACGGCCGCATTTCTGCTACCCATCATCCACAAGCTTATATCTTCCAAGAGTGATGAGCATATCAACGCATTGGTCATTGTGCCCACGAGGGAGCTCGCGGTACAGATTGCACAGCATCTCGAAGGGTTTTGCTATTTCACCTCTATCAGCTCCATTGCCGTTTATGGAGGGGGGGATGGGTTCAATTTTTCTACCGAAAAACAAGCACTCTCAAAAGGCGCGGATATTGTGGTTTGCACACCCGGCCGGATGATTGCCCATTTGAATATGGGTTATGTAAAATTGGCCGGGCTCCAGTTTTTGGTACTCGATGAGGCCGACCGTATGCTGGATATGGGTTTTTATGATGATATCATGAAAATCATTTCCTTTCTTCCTGAAAAAAGACAGAACCTTTTATTTTCGGCCACCATGCCATCAAAAATCCGGGAGCTGGCAAAAAAAATTTTGCATCAACCGGAGGAAATCAATATCGCTATTTCCAAACCTCCCGCCAAAATTGTGCAGGAAGCTTTTGTGGTGTACGACAAGCAAAAAATACCCTTGGTAAAATGGCTTTTGCAAAGCAAGGAATTTAATAGCATCCTTATTTTCTGCTCCCGTAAGCAAGCGGTGAAAGACCTTACCCGCGAATTGAAGCGAAACCGTTTTTCCGCTGAAGAAATCCATTCTGACCTGGAGCAACAAAATAGGGAACAGGTATTGTCCGATTTCAAAAATAGAAAAATCAAAATATTGGTAGCTACGGATATCCTTTCCCGTGGCATCGATATCGACAATATCGATTTGGTAATCAACTATGATGTACCCAATGATGGGGAAGATTATATCCATCGCATTGGTCGTACTGCCCGGGCAGAAACGGATGGAATTGCCATTACTTTTATTGGAGAAAAAGAGCAGAACAAGTTTTCAACCATTGAAAACCTTTTGGGAAAACCGGTGCAGAAAGCGGTGGTCCCGGAACAATTTGGTGCCTCACCAGAATATCAACCCAGAAAAAGAAGTCAGTCTAAACGAGGTTACCAACATCGAAGGCATTAGATCATCCATCCAAAAAGCATACAGAGAGCCACAATTGCTGGTGAAGGTAGTTTGGTAAAACTGAGCATGGCCCAAGTAGCCACGGTAAAAACCACGGCCCAGAAAAAATCTTTCCAGTCGGAAACGGCAATATCTTTCATCATATAAAAAGCAGCAGCCAACATAATGCCCACCACCACCGCATTGATACCCTCCATTGCCCGGTAAACCGTAGCATACTTTTGCATATTATGCCAAATGGGAAAAAAGAACAGCACCAATAATGCGCTGGGCAAAAAGATAGCCACGGTCCCAATCATACAACCCAATATCTGCTCGCCACTGCCTTTGTCCTTCATGGCTGTGCCGCCATAAAAAGAGGCCACAGAAAAAACGGGCCCAGGCACTGCCCTCACCATGGAAGAGCCAGTAAAAAAATCGTCGCGGTTTATTTTAATGATATTGGGGTTACGCTTCAATAATTTTTGCGATTCTGGTCTGGCCACAAATTGTTCATACATCATGGGGATGAGCACTTGGTTGCCCCCAAAAACAAAAGACCCGGTACGATAAATATTCTCAAACAGGTTGATGGGCCTACGGTTTGGCCAGTTATCCTTTCTGGCTGTTTCCGATAGTACACCAGCCACCAAAAACACCAATGCAAAAAGCCAGATATTCGCCCATTTGATTTTATAGGGTGTCTCTTCTTTTTGTGGAATCCTTTTATCACTTAGATTAGTAACAAAACCACCCAATACAATCAGTACAGGAAAAATCCAAGGCATTTTGAACAAGATATAAGTAGCGATGGCCGCAAGCACCATGATGATTTGGGTAATGGTATTATGGATGGAAATCTTAAATGCTTTGGTAACGGCATAAAACAAAAAACCTACAGTCATCGGTGCCATAAATCGGAACACCCCGGCGTTCATGCTTTTGGCATTCAAATGTTCCAAAAAAAAGGAAAAGCCCCCCATTAAAATGCAGGCAGGCAGTATCCAAATAATAAGGGTGAGAACGGCCAAGGGAATACCCCCTCGTTTGTAGCCAATCAACGTTAGCACTTGGGTGGAGGATGCCCCCGGAAGAATCTGACAAAAAGAATTCAACTCCATCAGTTCGTCTTCCGTAATATATTTTCGGCGATGCACAAAGGTTTTTATCATCATGCCCAAATGACCCTGTGGCCCGCCAAAAGCAGAAATGCTATGTATAAAAACCGCTTTTAAAAAAGGGACATGGCGAAGCAGAACCATCTATATCGCTTATGGGTGTAAAATAAAAAATACAATTTATCACTTGTTGAAAACATAAGCAAAACCAATCGGCAAAGTTTCTGGTTTGTTAGCTTATCGTATATTGCTTTTAACTCACGTGAATCTCCTGCATGGAGGCACTTTGCTCAAATTTGTTGTACATTCATTTCATATAAACAACGCTTTTATGAGAATCCATTTTTCTTTCTTTTGCATCGTTCTTTGTCAAATCTCCTCATTTGCACAAACAAAAAACCTGCATGCTAAAATCGATGCTGCAGCAGATAAAATAGAAAGCCAAACGATTTTCTGGAGAAGGGACTTTCATGAACACCCAGAGCTCGGCAATCAGGAATTCCGAACCGCTAAAATTGTTGCCGCCTTTTTACGTTCCTTAGGATTGGAGGTAAAAGAAGGCGTTGGCAAA
This sequence comes from Bacteroidota bacterium, assembly GCA_018267575.1. Classification (GTDB taxonomy): domain Bacteria; phylum Bacteroidota; class Bacteroidia; order Chitinophagales; family Chitinophagaceae; genus Puia. The sequence goes on along the minus strand of JAFDYF010000001.1, from coordinate 129,858 downwards.
ACTGGGGTGGTTGCCATTTTGAATGGGGCAAAGCCTGGGCCCGTTATTGCTTTGCGTGCGGATATGGATGCACTGCCTGTAACGGAAAGGGTGAATCTTCCTTTTGCTTCCAAAGTAACGACTACTTATAATGGACAGCAAGTAGGCGTAATGCATGCTTGCGGTCATGATACCCATATGGCTATTTTGATGAGTGTTGCTGAAATTTTGACTGGGATGAAGAACGACCTGAAGGGTTCGGTGAAATTTATATTCCAGCCTGCGGAAGAAGGGGCTCCCGCAGGAGAAGAAGGAGGGGCGGAGTTGATGGTAAAAGAAGGCGTTCTTGAAAACCCAAAAGTGGATGTGATATTCGGGCTTCATATCAATTCGCAAACAGAGGTTGGAAAAATATCCTATCGTCCTGGGGGAACCATGGCAGGCGTAAACGATTTTCAAATTATTGTAAATGGTAAATCGGCCCATGGTGCTTATCCATGGTATTCGGTCGACCCTATTGTGGTATCTGCACAGATCATCAACAATTTACAGACCATTGTAAGCAGGAATATAAACCTTACGGAAAACCCAGCCGTGGTAACCATTGGGGCAATCAATGGTGGCAACCGATCGAATATCATCCCCGAAAAAGTAGAGATGCTCGGGACTATCAGAACCCTCAGCAGCAACGATGAAAAACAGGTGGTTGAGCGCTTGCAACAAATCGCTACCAAAACAGCCGAAGCAGCGGGAGCCAGCGCTGAAGTGAAAGCGCCTTATTCATCCCATTATCCTGTTACTTATAATGACCCTGCCCTTACAGCGAAGATGCTACCGACACTTGAGTTTTCCGCAGGAAAAGATAATGTAAGTCTAAAACCCGCAGTAATGGGCGCCGAGGATTTTTCTTTTTTTGAGCAAAAAGTGCCCGGCATTTTTTTCTTTTTGGGTGGAATGCCCAAAGGCGAAGACCCATTGAAAGCGCCTTCACATCATACCCCAGATTTTTTTATTGATGAGAGTGGATTAAAACTGGGTGTACGTACCATGTGCAACTTGGTTGTTGATTATATGTATAGCTCAAAATAAAAGAGATGGACATCGAGCAGATTCGTTCTTACTGCCTTTCAAAAAAAGAAGTGACCGAGGATTTTCCCTTTGGGGAAGATACCTTGGTGTTTCGGGTAAGAAAAAAAATATTCCTGCTCGCTTCTTTAAACCAAGAGCAGCTTCAGTTCAATTTAAAATGCGATCCAGAAAAAGCGATAACCCTTAGGGAGCAGTATGCCGCCATCATCCCGGGCTATCACATGAACAAAAAACTTTGGAACACGATTATGGTGGATGGCACTATTCCCAGAAAATTGATTCAAGAAATGATTGACGATTCCTATTCACTAGTTGTAAAATCACTTCCCAAGAAAGAGCAGGAAAGCTTGTTGTAAATTGGTATGTATTTAATGTGCAGGAGTAGTCTTTAAAACTGTTTTATCAGGCTCAGGTATTCAACCGCTTTCTTTAGCTGGAATAGTGGAAGTGTAGCCATTAACTCTTTAACTTTTTCTTCATTTACATCCTTAAAAATGAGTACAGCACCGTTTGGGGGGGTTCTTAAATATAGATGTTCTAAAAATCCTTCCGCTTTCCATCTTCCAACAACTTCTTGCTCCTGTCTTATTATTTCTTGAAAATTCTCGGGCAGGTTGTCCGCATCGATAGTTAAAATGGCTTGAATTCTGTTCATACGTTTTATCTGTTTTATGTTTTTTGACTTTATTTCATAAATAGTTTCTTACCCTTTAAGTCTAGTCTAAAAAAGGATAATCAATATAGCCTATGTCTTGGCCCCCATACATAGTGGCTCTGTCGGGTTTATTTAATGCTGTATTCAATTCAAATCGCTTTGGCAAATCAGGGTTAGCCAAAAATAAAGACCCATAAGAAATGAGTTTTGCCGTCCCTTTAGCTAATTCTGCTTCCCCGGTTTCTCTGGTATAACCAAAATTAGCGATAATCGTGTGTTGCGTTAGTTTCCCAAAAGTTTCGATCACCTCCACAGGATATTGTGGAAACTGGTCAACAGGAATCGGAACATTCATCAAATGGATATAAGCCAAAGGCAACTTGTCCAGTTCCTGTATAAGGGAAGTAAATTGTTCCAGAGGGTTTTGATGTACAATGTTGTTGTATGTACTGGTTGGCGATAACCGGATTGCTGCCTTGCCACTACCAACCGTTTTGGTTATTTCTTTCATTACTTCCAATACAAAGCGATTGCGATTTTCATTCGTACCGCCATATTGGTCATTTCTCTGATTTGCACTATCGGCTAAAAACTGATTGGGCAAATATCCAAACGCGGCATGTAGCTCCACGCCATCAAAGCCGGCTTCCATAGCATTTATAGATGCCTGTTTATAGTCCTGTATGATTTGCACTATTTCTTGAATGGTCAAAGCCCTTGGTATTTCATAGTCTTTCATTCCTTCCATCGTGAAATGTTGTTGTCCTTCTATCGCCACAGCAGAAGGCGCTACTGGCAATTCACCATTTTTAACCAAACTATGACCAACACGCCCTGTGTGCCAAAGTTGAGCGTAAATAACACCCCCATTTTTATGAACCGCCTGCGTAACTTTTTTCCAGGCATTGATTTGTGCCGTAGTATACATGCCGGGGGTTAATGGACTTCCTATTGCCTGCTTACTTATATTTATAGCCTCACTAATGATTAATCCAGCACTAGCCCTTTGCGTATAGTATAAAACCGTGGAGTCACCGACCAGTCCGTCCGTATTTGCTCGAGAACGGGACATGGGTGCCATTGCCATGCTGTTTCTAAGGACTTTATCCCCGAGTTTTATTGATTCTAATAGATTCATTTTTATTTTTTTTAATTTGGTTGCAAACTTATGCCCATTACTTTACATTTGCAAGTAGGTACATTTATGTATAGTAGTACCCCATTGTACAGCATTCAATAAAATCAATGTTTTATGGCAAAAAAAAAGAACCGCATTTCTGAAAAAGAGTGCAATTTGAAAGATGTTTTAGATATTATTGGCGGGAAATGGGCCATGCCCATCATTTATAATTTGTCTAAGGGCAAAATGCGTTTTAAAGAGTTGGAAAGAAGTATTGAGGGTATTAATACGAGAATGTTGGTCAAGGAATTAAAAAATATGGAGGCGAATGGCATTATTACCAGGGATGTTTTTGCTACTGTTCCGCCGACAGTTGAATATACGTTGACCCTAAAGGGTGAAAAATTATTGCCTAGTATTAGATCCCTGCACAGTTGGGGCCAGGAGTTTACTGTATAATCAGGGGGAATTATTTTGTTCTGCCGTGATCTTTCCTCAAGCGTTGGCTTATCTATAAATGCGGTAGTTTTCAAAGACACACAAATTCGCAAATCCTATTACTTATAATATCCATTCCGCTCAATTTCCTCACTCACTTTTTCAGGAACTAAAAAACGGATGGATCGTCCCGATTTTACATTTTCACGAATATAGGTAGCAGAAATCTGGAGCAAGGGGGCTTCCATTATTTTCGTAGGTGCATCACCGTTAGTAGCGGTCACGATTTCTTCACCCGCCCTGCGGTACACATAAATGGGATAGTTCTTGATAATATATTCCGCGTTCTTCCACTTCGGTAGGTTTCGATAACTGTCGCTGCCCATGATCAGTGAAAATTGAAAGTCCGGATATTTTTCCTGCAGATAGATAAGTGTATTGGCAGTGTAGGAGGGTTTGGGCAAACGGAACTCGATATCCATTGCCCGCAGCCCTTTCTCTCCCTCGATGGCTATCTGTACCAGATAAAGCCGATGATACTCATTCAAAAGGGATGCGGACTCTTTAAACGGGTTCTGTGGGGACACGATAAACCATACCTGATCCAAATCCGAATGCTGAAGCGCATAGTTGGCGATAATCAGATGACCATGATGGATGGGGTTAAAGGAGCCAAAATAAAGACCAATTTTCATTTATCTTATTGGTGTTCAATAATATGTGATTAGTTAAGTTCCTCTACAAACACATTTTCTGCTTCATCGAGGCGAAGGCTGAGGTTATAGCCCGCCACTGAAATAGAGATGGGGTCCCCAAGTGGGGCAATCTGCTCAACCTTAACAATCTCTCCGGGCACACATCCCATTTCCATGAGTTTTAGGAAAATATCGTTCTTTTCAAAAGAGTGGATGGTTACCTTCTTGCCTGCTGCTATTTGTGATAATCGCTTCATTTTAAATAAAGAACAAAAGTACCTTTGTATATTCAAATAACACATGATTTTGATTAATGAAAAGCGATAGCCCCAAAATTTATTTCCATTCTCTAGAAAGCATCCATTTTCTCAGCAGCAGAAAAAAGATAAAGGCATTTTTGGAAGTTCTGTTCAAAAAAGAAAAAAGAGAACTCAATGAGCTTCATTATATCTTCTGTTCTGATGATTACCTACTAAAGATTAATCAGGAGCATTTGCAGCACGACTTCTATACTGACATCATTACGTTCGACCTTTCTTCCACCAACGAAACCATTGGAGAGGTTTATATAAGTGTTGACAGGTTAAAGGAGAATGCCCAGATTTATCATACCCAATTTTCTAACGAGGCTCTTCGTCTGATTTTTCATGGTGCTCTACACCTCTGTGGGTATAAGGACAAAAAAAAGTCCGATAAAGAAAGGATGACCCAGAAGGAAAACTTCTATCTCAAAAAATTCAGCACCTTCTGATGTTCCACATGGAACATTTTTTGGTTGTTCCACGTGAAACAAATAATAGCTGATTATCATAGTAACTTTGCTCCTCTATGTTCAATAAATATGACGTTATCGTTGCTGGTGCTGGGCATGCAGGCTGTGAAGCTGCTGCCGCTGCCGCTAATATGGGCTCCAAAGTCCTGCTTATCACCATGAATATGCAGACTATCGGGCAAATGAGCTGTAACCCTGCTATGGGTGGTATAGCTAAAGGCCAGATTGTGCGAGAAATAGATGCCATGGGAGGGTATTCTGGCATAGTGTCTGATCTGAGCATGATACAGTTCAGGATGTTGAACCGCTCAAAAGGGCCAGCAATGTGGAGCCCACGCTCTCAAAACGACCGTATGTTGTTTTCGGCAAAATGGAGGGAGATGTTGGAGAAAACAGAGAATGTTTCCTTCTATCAAGACCAAGTAAAGTCCTTAATCATAAAAGACGGTAAGGCTTGCGGTGTGATAACTGGTTTGGGACACCATATCTATTCCAAAACGGTCATCATCACTAGCGGTACCTTTTTAAATGGTATTATTCATATTGGCGAAAAGCAATTTAGTGGGGGAAGAGTTGCAGAAAAAGCGTCCACAGGTATTACAGAACAACTCGTAAGTCTTGGTTTTGAAAGTGATAGGCTTAAAACCGGAACTCCGCCAAGGGTAGATGGCCGGTCCCTAGATTACACAAAAATGGATGAGCAACCGGGCGATAATGAAATCACTGGTTTCTCCTACCTTAATACAAAGAAACCTACTAAACAAATCAGTTGTTGGATAACCTATACAAATATAGAGGTACATGAAATGCTGAAAACGGGATTTGATAGAAGTCCCATGTTTGCAGGTAGGATTGAGGGTGTAGGTCCGCGTTATTGCCCAAGTATAGAGGATAAAATAAACCGCTTTGCAGGACGTGATCGCCATCAGCTTTTTGTTGAACCAGAAGGTTGGGATACGGTAGAGGTTTATGTGAACGGGTTTTCGACCTCCCTACCAGAAGAAGTTCAATATGAGGCACTCAAAAAAGTCCAGGGATTTGAGAATGTAAGGTTCTTTAGACCAGGCTATGCTATTGAATATGATTATTTCCCACCCACACAGTTAACACATGCTCTTGAGACCAAACTGGTTGAAAATCTATTTTTTGCAGGTCAAATCAATGGGACAACCGGATATGAGGAAGCGGCCTGTCAGGGTTTGATGGCTGGTATTAATGCCCATCTAAAAATAACTGACAATGCTCCGTTAGTTCTAAAAAGAAGTGAAGCTTATATTGGTGTGCTGATTGATGATCTCATCAGTAAAGGAACTGAAGAACCTTACCGGATGTTCACTTCTCGGGCAGAGTTTAGAACATTGCTTAGACAAGATAATGCAGACCTAAGACTAACAGAAATGAGCTTTCAACTTGGTTTGGCCAATCAGGAAAGAATGGAAAAGGCGAAAACAAAAAGGGAAGGGGTTGAGAAAATAAAAAGCATTCTGAAGGATATTTCTGTTGATATAGCTGAATCTACGGAATACCTAACCGAAAGAGGCAATACACCAATGCTCCAGAAACAAAAAGCCAATCAACTTTTGCTCCGTCCTGATGTGGACCTCATTTCACTAACAAAGGCGATACCTTCTTTACAAACAGCCCTTCAAGATTTTCCAGAGGATACATTAGAACAAGCAGAGATACAAATCAAATACGATGTATATATAAAAAAGGAAAAAGACCTCGCTGCTCGTACAAGCGAATTGGAAAACTTGATTATCCCTAGAGAATTTGATTACGACCGAATATCTTCCTTATCAAACGAGGCTTTGCAGAAATTCAAGAAAATAAGACCCGAAACATTGGGTCAAGCCAGTAGGATAAGTGGTGTTAATCCTACTGATATTCAAATACTTATGGTATATATGGGTCGCTAATTACTATAAACCATAGCGCTTACTGATTTCCAACATTCTTTCGATTGGCTTTCTAGCAGCAATCATGGTTTTTTCTTCAATATTGATTTCAGGCATCTCATATTCCATGCACAAATAAAGCTTTTCCAGTGTGTTAAGCTTCATATGTGGACAATCATTACATGCACAGTGATTGGTTGGAGGTCCTGGAATGAACAACTTATTTGGGGAGGCCAATTGCATTTGGTGAAGGATTCCCGTTTCTGTTGCTACAATATACTCTTGAGCATTATCATTTTGGGTGTAATTTAGGAGTGCCGTAGTAGAACCTATATAATCAGAAATCCTTAATATTTGATCTTCGCATTCTGGATGTGAAATCAGTTTGGCTTTTGGATGTCTAATCTTAAGTTTGGTAATTTTCTCCAGACTAAATATTTCATGAACCATACAAGCCCCGTTCCACAGCAACATATCCCTACCTGTCTTCTTAATCAGGTAAGCTCCTAGGTTTCTGTCGGGTGCAAAAATAATTTTTTGCTCAAGAGGTAGACTTTCTACAATTTTTTGCGCATTGCTTGATGTACAAATGATATCGCTCAATGCTTTTATCTCAGCCGTACAATTAATATAGGATATTACAATATGGTCAGGATGTTTTTCCCTGAAATATTTGAAAGCTTCTGTTGGTGCAGAATCAGCTAGAGAACAACCTGCTTTCAAATCAGGCAGCAACACCTTCTTGTGTGGGTTCAAAATTTTAGCTGTTTCGGCCATAAAATGCACACCAGCAAAAACAATCATATCGGCGCTTGTCTTTTCAGCTTGTTGGGCCAGTCCAAGACTATCACCAATATAATCAGCGATATCTTGAATTTCAGAGTCTTGGTAATAGTGTGCAAGCAGCACCGCGTTTTTTTCCTTTTTCAATCTATTGATGGCCGCGACCAAATCAAGGGCGGGATCTATATCGACCTTCAAAAAACCTTCTGTTTCCAAATTTGAAATGGCAACATCGATGTTAATATCTTTCATAGTATTTAATATCTATTTATTTTATAAAATTAACTATTGTTACTAGGACTGTGAACTGGTGTAAAAAAATTAATTCCACCTGATTGAAATTCGAAATAAACGAGTTATTCACATACACTCACAAATAATTAACATGCAAGAATTGACTAGGGTTCAGTGATTCTACCATTTATCCACCTATGTTGATTAAAAAGGCTGCTGATAAAAATCTTTTACCGTCAATGTTAAGAAAACAGGGATAACAGGTTGGTTATCCTTCAGAAATAACGTTGACCAGTAAACGGAGTAAAACTTCTCCCCAATTATTCACAATAAAAACTTTTACTTTTACAGGATATCCACCAAAAAACGTTTTATACAGTTGAGGGTGTTGATTAATATTTTTACAAGATTTTTCTTGATCTTGAAATAAAACAATACAATAACCACAACTGACTATAAAAGCAACCATGAAAATAAAACTTTCTGCTGCTTATGTGTTGGCTTTTTTTTGCTTGTTGTTCCTGCTCCAGGAAATGCATGATTATGCCCACTTTTTTACAGCAAAATGGATTTGTGGATGTACGGGCATAAAAAGGTTTGATAATTGGACTGTTTGCGATCATTGTGAAGTAACTGGAAATATTCTTGCCTTGGTTACGTTTGCTGGACCCGCCATCACTTTTTCGATTGTGTGGATAGCACGGTCGATGATGAGTCGTAAAAATTCGATGGAAATAAGATCATTTGGATTTTCTCTACTTTTTGCCGCAAACCCCTTTGTGAATATTCTGGCAGCCGCCCGGGGTGGTGGCGATATCAGTCAAGGCATGCAAATGATTTTTGGAAATGATGCAAACCGGCGCATGGTTAATATTGTTGCCTTGTTGGTTGTTCTTTTGCTGACCCTCCCACCTTTATGGAAAGCCATAAAAACCCTTAAGCATAGCCAATGGCAGTGGGTGTTGATACCGATTTTTGTTATTGTTCCGGGGATTGTTGAAAAGCTGGTTCTTTCTTCCGGCATGAACTGGTTGCTGGATCAAGGTCTTTTGAACGAAGAAATTTTTAAAGGGATTCCGTTGTTGGTGATTCTATGGTTAATTTTATTATTGCTGCTATTGTTCTTCAGCTTTAAATCCTTTGAAGATTTTATTCAGAAAAAGGAGAAAAAGAAACACAACCATCATTGATATCAAAGAGTATCCAAAGAGATTTGCGCTTTACTTCCAACTACAGAGCGACTATTTTTTGCATGAAATAAATAAGTTCCTGAACCCTCCTTTTGCGATAGCACATCAATCAATTTTTTAAAAGAAAAAAGAGGTCCTTCACAAAAGAGAATTTCATCAACCGCCTCTTCGGTATTTGAAAGATGTCGACTTTTTGATTTCCATATTGCGCCAAGCTGATTTGTTTCAATGGGGTCACCGATGAGATAACAGGAACGGGGATTTTCTTTTTTGGATGCTTCTTTCCTCCCAAAAAAATTTCCAAAGGCAGACAAAGCAGCTCGCAACCAAATGACCGGTTCAATCATCAAAGCAAAAAATCTATTTTTAGTATTACCAAAATGTTTTTGTACAAAAAGACTCATGGCTTGGTAAAAGATTTTCACATACCGTAAATCTTTTTTGGTGCTTTCGCCCTTGAAATGAATGATACTGGTTTCGGATAGATAATAAATAGTATGCCCCGCTTTTTGGATTCGATAGCTCAAGTCAATATCTTCAGCATACATAAAAAAGCGTTCGTCAAAAGAACCTTCTTTATATAACACATCCCTTCTGGTAAAGAAAAAAGCACCGGAAATAACATCGATGATTTGATTACCATTTTCATTTAAATGCCCAAGATAATAACGGGCAAATATTTTTGAGTGGGGAAACAGAGCCGTTAATCCGCTCAGCTTACAAAAGGATACCCACACAGATGGGAAACCACGTTTGGATTCTTTTAGAAATTGTCCTTGTCCATTGAACATCTTTACACCCAGCGCACCCGCATCTGGATGGCCATCCATAAAACCAATACATTTTTCAAAACAGTCTTCAGCCACAATCGTATCTGGGTTGAGAAAAAGCAGGTATTTACCTTTGGCTTGTAAAAGCGCTTGATTGTTTGCTTTCGAAAAACCAAGGTTCTCTTGGTTTAAAATAAAAACGGCCCAAGGGAATCTTTCATGCAAATAAGGATAACTACCGTCGCTTGAATGATTATCCACAATAAAAACCTCCGCATCTATCTTTTCAATAGCTCTTTCAATCGAGCAAAGGCATTGCTCAAGAAAAAATTTTACGTTGTAATTAACAATGATAATAGAGAGCGTCACGGCAATAGATAAGGATGCGAAGTAAAAGTTTTTTAAGTTAACATACAATATAAAGCCCGAATAGTCAAGTTTGGTAACTTTGGAAATAAAAAATAATCAATATGAAAATAAAAGCATTGGGCGGACAAGGACTGATGGCCTCCGAAATTGGTTTGGGTTGTATGGGTATGAGCGAATTTTACAGTGGCAGGAACGATGAGGAATCCATCAAAACGATTCACCGGGCAATTGAAATGGGGCTGACTTTTTTTGATACTGCCGATATGTATGGTCCTTATATCAATGAAGAGTTATTGGGAAAAGCGATCAAAGGAAAAAGGGAGAAACTGACGATTGCTACCAAATTTGGTATCGTGCGGGACCCCAACAACCCAACCAACAGAAGTGTGAACGGGAAGCCCGATTGTGTAAAATCTTCGGTGGAAGGAAGTTTGAAAAGATTGGGGATAGAGACAATCGATTTATATTATCAGCATCGGGTTGATCCGGACACAGCCATTGAAGAAACTGTGGGCGCCATGGCGGATTTGGTGAAACAAGGAAAAATAAAAGGGATCGGCTTGTCGGAAGTATCGGCTGCCACACTCAAAAGAGCCCATACCGTCCATCCGGTAACGGCGGTTCAAACCGAATATTCCTTATGGAGCCGAGACCCGGAAGATGAAATATTGAATACCTGTAAAGAACTGGGTGTGGCCTTTGTGGCGTATAGTCCGCTTGGTCGCGGTTTTCTGACTGGTCAGATAAAAAAATTCGAAGATTTGGCTGCAGACGATTATCGCCGGTTTTCACCAAGATTCCAAGGGGAGAATTTTGAAAAGAACCTGGAGCTGGTGAAAAAAATAGAACAGATGGCTACCCGTAAAAAATGCACGACTTCCCAATTGGCCTTGGCCTGGGTGATGGCGCAAGGCGATCATATTTTCCCCATTCCCGGCACCAAAAGGATAAAATATTTGGAAGAAAACCTGGGCGCCACACATATCAAGTTGAACGATGCCGAATTAAAAGAGATAGACAGCATTGCACCTAAAGGAGTTGCCGCGGGACTGAGATATCCTGCTCAAATGATGGGTAGCGTAAACCGCTAAGTTTTTTACATGGAAATGCGTTGGATGTGGCAGAAACTTTTATCTGTTCCTACTTGCAATCTGCTACAATCAATTTCCTAGATATATCTTTGCGCCATGATAAAATCTACGCTGATAAAAGCAACGGAAGCAGGGGCCAAAGTGATGCAGGAATATTTCCAAAAAGAGTTCAAGATATCCAACAAAGAAGGCATCAACAATCTGGTTACGGAAGCTGACCACGCTTCAGAAAAAGCCATTTTTGAAGTCATTCAAAATGATTATCCCGATGATTTTATTTTGAGTGAAGAAGCTGGGGAAAAACCGTCAGGTTCTAATATCAAATGGATTGTGGACCCGATTGATGGCACCGTCAATTTTGCCCACGGCATCCCAATCTGTTGTGTATCCATTGGCGTGGAACAGGATGGACAAATGATTATGGGAGCTGTATACAATCCCTTTATCAACGAATTTTATTTTGCCCAAAAAGGGTTTGGCGCAACACTGAACGATAATTTGATTAAGGTTAGTGAAGAAACAGAAGTTGTAAAATCCTGTCTGGTCACAGGGTTTCCCTATACCTATCTTGACCAGCCCAATGGGCCGCTGGAGGTATTTTCAAGGATGATAAGAAAAGGTGTTCCTGTTCGTAGGTTGGGTTCTGCGGCTATGGATCTTTGTTGGGTGGCGGCTGGCCGTTTCGATGGTTTTTTTGAGCATAAGCTGAATGCTTGGGACAGTGCAGCCGGTTTTTTGATTGTGGAAGAAGCGGGAGGCAAGGTCACCGATTTTTCAGGCAAAACCTATTCTCCTTACCAGCCACATATTGTTGCCAGCAATGGGAAGATTCATGATGAGTTGTTGGATTGGATCAATAATAAGTAAGATTATGGCTGTTTTATAATCAAAACACATGGTTTCTTCCCGAAAAAGATAAGGAAGAGGCAGAAATACCAAAAGAGATAGACAGACCGCATTTTTAAAAAACCACAGATTTTAATCATGGAACCTCGCACCGAAATATCATCACTTGGAGAGTTTGGCTTGATAGAGCATCTCACGAAAAATATCGAGTTGCAGAATGCATCTTCTATAGTAGGAGTTGGTGATGATGCCGCAGTGATAGACCATTTTGGTAAGCAGACGGTAATCACTACCGACTTATTGTTGGAGGGTGTTCATTTCGATTTAGCCTATACCCCATTAAAACATCTTGGCTATAAATCGGTAATTGTTAATATCAGCGATGTATATGCGATGAATGCTACGCCCACGCAAATCACACTGAGTCTTGGATTGAGTAACCGGTTTAGTGTGGAGGCTTTGGATGAATTTTATGAAGGCGTTTATGCGGCCTGTGAAAAATATGGAGTGGACCTGATTGGTGGGGATACCGCTTCTTCCCTAAAAGGTTTTGTCATTTCGGTGACGGCCATCGGCGAAGTAGCGCCGGACAAATTTGTGAGGCGTAGTACGGCACAAAAAGGCGACCTTATTTGCTGTACTGGGGACCTGGGTGGCGCCTATCTGGGTCTGGCTTTTTTGGAGAGGGAAAAAAAGATTTTTTTGGAAAGCCCACAAGTGAAACCAGATCTGGAGGGGGAAAAATATGTGATTGGGCGATTGCTGAAACCAGAGGCCAGAAAAGACATCATCGATTTTTTGGGCGATGCCGAAATTTTGCCAACAGCGATGATGGACATAAGTGATGGGCTTAGCTCCGAAATCTTGCATATTTGTAAACAAAGTAATCTCGGCGCGGTGATTTATGAAGAAAAGATACCCATAGCCGAGGATACCCGAAACGCCGCTTTCAAATTTGAACTGGACCCAACGGCTTGTGCATTGAGTGGGGGCGAGGATTATGAGCTCTTGTTCACCATATCGCAAAACGACTATGAAAAATTATTGCTGAATGAGCAAATTAGCGTGATCGGTTATATGGAAGAGCCAGAAAAAGGGAAGAAGATAATAACCAAAGGCGGAAATACGTTTGATATTACCGCGCAGGGCTGGAATGCTTTTCGCTAATAAACGGGCAGTGGCTGATGAAAAAACGGAATCTTTTCTTTTACTGTGCAATTCTTTTAGTTGTAGGATCCTGCAAAACGAGCAAAGAGGCCTTCAGTCCCACCAAGAAATACCCGGTTCCTCAATTACAGCAGGATTATACATTGTTCAGGAATATTCTGGAAGAATCCCACCCCGGTTTGTATTGGCATACCCCTAAGGACAGTATGGATTATTATTTTGAAACTGGCTATGCCCAGATAAAAGACTCCATGACCGAAGTCCAATTTCGTAGTCTGTTAGAATATACCGCAGCAAAAATCAATTGTGGGCACACTTCGGTCTCTTTTTCAAAAAAGTATAATGAGTATCTCGATACGGCACTGCAAAAACTTTTTCCGTTGGGGCTAAAATTTTGGGGCGATACCGCGATTGTTACTGCAAACATCAACCAGAAAGATAGTGTCCTCAAAAGAGGGATGGTTATAAAAAGTATCAATGGGGTGCCCGCTGAACAATTAAGGGATTCCTTATTCAATTATATGTGCACAGATGGTTATAGTGAAACAGGGAAATATCAATCCTTGAGCAATGGCTTTACATTTGGTAGTTGGTACAGAAACCTGTTTGGCTTAACGGACTCGCTGGATATTGTTTATTATGACAGTTTGGGAAATGAAAAACAAACCAACATATCGGAGTTTGATCCCTTTGCGGATACGCTCAAAAAATATCATGTTAGTAGAAACCCCTATAAAAATATGCCAAGAAAGGCAAGGAGGAGGCATCAGTTGTACAATGCCCGCAACTTGCAGATAGACACGGTTGGAAGTGCAGCACTGATGTCATTAAATACATTTTCCCATAACAATCGGTTGCGTTCCTTTTTCCGGGAGTCCTTCAAAACCCTGGACGAGAAAAATATCCAAAACCTCATCATTGATCTGCGATCCAATGGAGGTGGCGATGCAAACAATTCCATCCTGCTTACAAAATATCTCATAGACAAAAAATTTAAGGTTGCTGATTCATTATATGCAATCAAGAGGCATAGCCATTATCATAAATATATTGGCAAAAGCTTTTTATATGAACTGATGATGGATATTGTCACCAGCAAACGAGCAGATGGAAAGTACCATTTCGGATATTATGAACGTCATTATTTCAGACCCAAGAAAAACCATCATTTCAACGGCGAAGTGTATTTGATAATCGGGGGCAACTCTTTTTCGGCCACCACCTTATTTGCCGGAGCTGTGAAAGGGCAAAAAAACATTACACTTGTTGGGGAGGAAACAGGTGGCGGCAAATATGGCAATACCGCTTGGATGATTCCAGATGTGACCTTGCCTAATACGGGGCTGAGGTTTCGATTGCCCAAGTTCAGGTTGGTAGTGAATAAAAATTGGGTGAAAGATGGCCGCGGTGTAATGCCCGATGTGGAAGCTTTACCAACAGCATTGGCCATTAAAGATGGGATCGATTTTAAGGTGGAAAAGGCAACGGAAATAATCCATAACAAATCACAAACAAATCATACTGCCATAAAACAGCCCTAATCGCCGCCTAATATAATTGTCTCCAGTTCTAGTTTTTCATTAAGTAATACAAAGTCGGCCTGTGCGCCAACTTCGATGCAGCCAAGTGTTTTATCCATGCCCATCAGTTTTGCGGGATATAGGGAGGCCATTCGCAGCGCCTCTTCCAAATCAATACCCACTTTTTCAACCCCATTTTTTACGGACTTCAACATGGTCAATGCGGAGCCGGAAAGTGTGCCATCGGGCAAACTATACCGATCGTTCTTGAAAATATGCTGGTATTCGCCATGCCGTACTTCCGATACTGCATCGGTGATAAAGAACAATTTTTCCTTCATCATCTTTTTACTGATGCGTACCGATGCAAAATCAACATGTATGCCATCGCAAACAATACTACTCATCGCCCCGGAATCATAGATAGCCCCCACCATGCCCGGCTCACGGCCCTGCAAAGACGACATGGCATTGAACAAATGGGTAGCAACAGGGATACCTAAACGAAAACCATTCATGGCTTGTGGATAGGTTGCATTGCTATGCCCGGCGGATACAACAATCGGCTGTTTCAATAACCATTCAAGGGTTTCCGGATCACAGCATTCGGGTGCGATGGTGATGATTTTTATTAGCCCTTTCCCTTTTTCCAAGAGCATTTTGATTTCTTCAATCGAAGGGGTCTTTATATATTTTTCGATGTGCGCCCCTTTTTTAATGGGATTGATATATGGGCCTTCGAGATGAAGCCCGATCAAGCCTTTGCCTCCATCATGCCAATATTGCCTCACTGTTTCTATACCCTTAAGGATTTTTTCAATGGAGTTGGTGGCCATGGTAATGATGAACTTGCCGCACCCGCCCTGCAGACCATATTCATAAGTGGCTTCAATGGATTCTGTGGTCAGCTCTGTTGAAAACAGTTTCCCGTTGCCGCCATAGATTTGGATATCGATAAAAGCTGGCGCAAGCAGCCCCTCGCCCAAATTTTTCGTAATAAAACGAGCAGGGATATCTGAAGAATCAACAATGGCAGTAACAACCTCATTTTCAGTAAGAATGGCTTTGCCTATCAGGGTTTCCTGTCCTGTAAAAATTTTTTTGGCAATAAAGGCTGTGGGCATATGAGAGGTTTGTAAATAACTAAATAAATCCAAGTTAATGAGTATTTTTGACGCCCGGCATTTTGAATTATAAAACATAAGTGCCATTAAGGAATATCAGCAGAGAAAAGTTGATTATAGAAGAAAAATAAGGACCTACAAAAGCAACCGGATTTGTAGCCGTTTTGCCCTGCCTATGAAATTTCTCCCTAAAGGCTTATCGTTCAATTAAAACCAGGTTTTTAAAATCGCAATATCTGTGTGGCAAACAGTGTAAAAGAAATAATATGAGGACTCAACGAATGCTGCGAAACATCTCTCTATATTTTGATCAAATGGTCGATTTGCTTAAAAATTTGACAAGAAAACCATTTGCATTATTCTTTTTAGCTTTCTTTTGTATTTGTACAGCCTACTCACCAAAAGTTTTTGCGGTTGCGGATACGGCCATGAGTGGCAATTTTGGAAAGGGAATTGCGATTCCATTTAAGGCAGAGGCAATCCCCACCCAAATATCCAATTTTAACGATTCAACCAAGACCTATGGTGATGCCGATTTTGAACTCGGGGCAACCAGCAATTCACCATCACCGATTACCTATACCTCGTCAAACCCTACAATCATTACTGTTTATCAGAGTACGGTCAACAATAATTGGTATGCAAAAATTCATTCTGCGGGATCGGCTATTATTACTGCTTCAGTGGCTGCCAACTTGATTTTTTTTGCGGCAGACAGCAGCGTTACAATAACGGTGAACAAAGCAAAACTTAGTGTTAGTGCCAATGCCCAAACTAAAGTTTATGGTAGCGCCGACCCCAATTTGACTATTGTCATTAGTGGGTTAGTAAATGGAGATGACTCCGCCACTGTGATACAAGGAGCTTTATCTAGGGCAACGGGACAAAATGTGGGCACTTATACGATTACACAGAACACGCTGACTGCGGACACCAATTATACGATTGTGTACACGGGCGCCAACCTTACTATTACCAAAGCCAATCTCAGTATCAGTGCCAATGCTCAGACCAAGGTATATGGTAGTGCCGACCCACAGTTTACTTATTCAGTAACTGGTCTGACGAATAATGATGCCCAATCGGTGATTACTGGAAGTATTTCTAGAAACGCGGGCGAAAATGTGGGATCTTATGCCATTGTGCAAGGCAACCTGAGCGCAGGGGGCAATTATAATATCCAATTCACAGGGGCTAATTTAACTATCAGCAAAGCGAATCTTAATATCAGCGCTAATGCCCAAAGCAAGGCTTATGGCTCGGCTGACCCACAGCTCACTTATACGGCAACTGGCTTGGTGAATAACGACGCCCAATCGGTGATTACTGGAAGTCTTACAAGGAATGTTGGTGAGAACGTGGGGGCTTACGCGATTAACCAAGGTAGTATAGTAGCAGGCAACAATTATACGATAGTATACTCCGGTGCTAATCTAACCATCGGCAAAGCCAATCTTAATATTGTTGCAAACGCCCAGACCAAAGTTTATGGTGCGGCCGATCCACAGCTTACCTATAATGTGAGTGGTTTGGTAAATAATGATGCCCTATCAATAGTAACGGGTAGTCTTAATAGAGTTGCGGGTGAGGATGTGGGCAAATATGCCATTAATCTGGGTAGCTTGAGTGCAGGCGGAAACTATACCCTCGTTTTTACAAGCGATTACCTTAGCATTACACAGGCTCAACAACAGATTACCTGGGATCAGGTGCTTAAAGTGGGCTGTGGGGCTGTGATGCAGATAAAACTAACCGCAAGCTCTAGTAGCGGATTGCCGATTAGTTATACTGTGTCGGATCCATCCGTTGCTACCATAAATGGAAATACCCTACTGATCAATAAAATAGCACAGGCCAATGTGATTGCTTCGCAGCCGGGCAACAATAATTATATGGCCGCTACAGATGTAATACTCCCGATTATACCGGGATTGGATTCTTTTGTGCACCAAAAATGGTCGGATATACTGGTTTTCGATAATTCCCAAGGTCAGTTTAATGCATGGCAATGGTACAAGAACGATTCTCCCATATCTGGCGATACCCTACAATATTATCAGGAAAACGGCTCGCTCAATGGGACTTATTATGTGATTGCAACAGGTGTGAATGGGGGTAAGCTCAGTACTTGCCCAATTACGATTTCACCCAGTACACCATTAGCTGGATCCATCAGTGTGTCACCCAACCCTGTGTCCAGGGGAGCAACTTTCACTATCAGCAACAATTATTCAAGCCAGGCTTTACAAGGGGCAAAGATTACCATTACCGATATGCTTGGCACGCAGATTTCGGTCATCAACACTATTTCGGCCAGTATCAGTGTACAGGCACCCGGTAATGCAGGTATTTATATTATCCGTCTAATGCTGGCAAATGGTCAGTCCGCATCTATCAACCTATTGGTGGAATGATGAAAAGAAAAAGAGAAAATGAAAAATCTAATTATACTTATTCTTACTCTTAGTTTTCTTGGTTCCGTCGAAGCACAGGAGTGGCGCATTGCGCTGAGCGGGCCATTGTCAAGCATGGGCTATAAACCGTCAAACAGCAATAGTAAACTCATGGCCGGTGGCGAATTGGGCACTAACTATACTTTTTTATTCGGTAAACACTTTGGTATTATGACCGGTGTTGAAGCAGGGATATATAAAGGCCGTACCCAACTGAATGATGGTACCATGTCGACCAACATGATCGATGACCAAGGATCGGCCTTTGTATATAAGGTGAGTACGAAGGGTTATGAAGAAACCTACCAAATGACTGCCCTATCAATTCCCTTTATGCTTCGGTTCAGGACCAATTTAACGATTGATACTTACTGGTACCTCGATGCTGGTGTCAAGTGGTTTATGCCATCCTCACTGATTATCCATGCCAAGGATAGTTCCATGAATACTTCTGGTTATTACCCCAACTGGAACGTGGAGTTTAATAATGTGCCCAACCACGGGTTTTCTACCACCAACAACTGGAAGGGCAATAGAGAAGAAGCATTGCAGATGGGGCTTATGGGCTCAGTATCCAGCGGCTTTGGTTTTCCATTAGGAGGCGATTGGACCAAAATCCTCTATGTTGGTTTTTTTGCGAATTTTGGTGTGCAGGATTTTTGGAAAACGTCCGGAACAACAGGTGCCTTGGTTTCCTATGAGCCAAATGGCGCCATGCCCCAAGCCAATGGGCTACATAATACGGCATCGGGAAAGGTCCCACTGCAACCATTCTCTTTTGGAATTACATTAAAACTGGGTTGGGATTTCAGCAAAAAAGCGAAGCAAAAAGGAAAACTTAATGAGGCTCCCAAGGAAAATCATAAACCAATTAGTCAACCCAAGAAATAATTTTTTATGATTGTATAAAAAAGTCATCCGCATCCTTCCAGAATGGAAATTTGGAGCGGACTTCATTAAGATGTTCTCTTTGTAAAGTGTAGGTGAATATATCTTCTTTATGTTCCTGATGATAGATTTCCTCACCCAAGGGCCCTATAATCATCGAATCCCCGCTGTGATAAATCTTGCTCCCATCCTCACCAATTCGGTTCACCCCAATTACATAACACTGGTTCTCGATAGCCCTAGCAATCAATAAGCTTTTCCAGGCATGGTTGCGCCGCTCGGGCCAGTTGGCAACATAAATTAGCACATCATATTCCAACTCAGCCTCCCGGTCATGTTTGGGTGATTGTCTCGACCATACAGGGAACCGAAGATCATAGCAAACCAGCAGATTGATTTTCCAACCTTTTACAGAAGCGATCAATCTTTTTTGTCCGGCAGTATATTTTTCATGTTCACCTGCAAACGCAAATCGATGTCTTTTGTCGTAATAACCGAACTGGCCATTTGGGAGCATCCAGATCAGGCGGTTATAATAATGCCCCTCCTCTTCAATAATCAGGCTTCCGGTAAGAATAATATTTTTTTTGGAAGCGATATTTTTCATCCAGGTCACGGTTGATCCATCCATCGGCTCCGCCAGTTTTTCCGGGTTCATGGCAAAACCGGTACTGAACATTTCTGGTAAAATCACCAATTCTGTTTTCTCATGTATGCCATTTATTTTTTCCTCGAACATTTTAAGGTTGCTCGCTTTTTCTTCCCAATGGAGATGCGACTGGATTAATGTGGTTGTGAGCGTTGGCATGTAAAAAAATATTTTATCAGAAATCTGCAGGAGTAAGATTTGATTGACGACAAATAGAACGAAACGTCCCAGTTGGAATCTCTTTTCTATTTGCAGGTACAATAACTGTTAATGAAAGTTCTTCTATTTGCTTTCTATATTTCCTATGACTGCCTTTTTGTGATATAAAAACAAAACCATTAATCAACAGCACTTTTATTATATGATCTGAAGAATAAAGTTTAGGCATTATCTATAGTAGAATGAACCAATTCTGGGTTTTCAACAATAGTAATATCAGTACTCGAACCATCTTCAAAATAGAGCTCTACCGCTTCTTGTAAATTACCCAAAGCCTCTTTTTTGGAATCCCCGAAACTTGAAATATCTATATTTAAGCACTGTGCCACATAGTGGTTGCCTTCTTTCCAAACGATAAATTCAAGTTGTAAACTCATCTATCTATATTTTATCAAATTTACTTATTCTTCCTTTTGATTACAAGTTTTTAAAAACCCGCTAACGAGCCCATGTTCATACCCTTTTTGCAATAGATAATCCTGCGTTTTTCTTTTCTTGATAAAAATATTTTTTTCCCCTTTCAATGATTTCCATTTTTCCTCCCCCAACATTTCCAACCTGTTTTTATAGTCCGATTCATCAATCTGCTTCATCGCTTTGTTGATGCAATAGATACTTACCCTTTTCTGCTGCAGCTCGTATTTGATTTTTGTCCTGCCCCAATGTTTTGTTCGGAACTTGCCACCGGCAAAAGCAATGGCAAACCGTTCTTCATTTAGATAGTTCTCTTCAATCAATTGTGAAATGGCTTCTTCCACCTCTTTTTTCCAGAGTCCTAAGGAATATAATTTCTCCTTTACTTCGCTATGGCTGCGTTCCTGATAGGCACAATAATGCTTTGCCTTTTGCAGGGCCTGTTCTTTGGTCAAATGTTTCTTTACCATCATCCTTATACAAATGTAGGGAAGTGGTTTTATGGAGTAATATGGGGTGAGGGTTCTACATCGATTTGAGGCTAAAAAATGCGCTACCTTGGTGGAAAATCAGCTTCTAGTCCCAATATCTCCCAAGCAGCGACCCACCTAAGAGGGGTTATTGAAATATAGAATTGGGATTGGCCCATCTTAGTCACATATAATTAACAATCGGATGTGCAAAACCCAAACCGCATTGCCATTAATTTAAAATCAGTAGTTTCGCCTCAAACAGAAAAGAGCATGAAGTTCATCGTTTCCTCTTCCGCATTATTGAAACAACTGCAACAGATCAGCGGGGTTATCAATGCCAACACGGTATTGCCGATTTTAGAAGATTTTTTATTTGAAGTTGAAAAAAGCAAGCTCACCGTAGTAGCCACGGATCTGGAAACCGTGATGAAAATCCATCTGGATATTGAGGCAAAGGATAGCGGAAAAGTGTGCATACCGGCCAAAATCCTTATCGACTCATTAAAAAATATAGCTGACCAACCGCTGACTTTTAATATTGACAAGAATTTTTCTGTTGAGATTACCAGTGATAATGGTAAGTATAAGGTAATGGGCGAAAACCCAGACAATTTTCCGAAAGAACCTGCTGCTGATGATACCAGTTCTTTTACAACCACCTCATCTGCCTTGGTAACGGCCATCAACAAAACCCTGTTCGCTGTTAGCACCGATGACCTTCGGCCAGCCATGACCGGGGTGTATTTCGAAATGGACAATAAGGGCTTGCAGTTTGTGGCAACTGATGCACACCGTTTGGTAAAATATAGGCGCACCGATGTAAGCTGCCCAAAAACAGATTCGCTCATCGTTCCCAAAAAACCTTTGAACTTACTGAAATCGGCTCTGCCATTGAACGAAGATGAGATTACCATCAGCTATAACAGTAACCATCTTTTTGTAGTGCATGGCACAACCTCGATGAGCTGCCGCCTGATTGATGCAAGGTTCCCAGACTATAAAGTGGTGATCCCTTCTGATAATCCGTATAAACTGGTTGTGAGCCGCACCGATTTCCAAAGTGCCTTGCGCCGGGTGAGTATTTTTAGTAATAAGAGTACAAACCAAGTGGTATTAAATATACAGGGCAGCGAACTGCAATTGGCTGCACAGGATGTTGATTTTTCATTTGAAGGAAATGAAAGGATGAAATGTCAATACGATGGGGAGGATTTGGCCATTGCTTTCAACGCTCGATTTTTGATTGAGATGTTGAGTGCCACAGATTCTGATGAGATTAGGATTGAACTTTCAACCCCGACCAAAGCGGGCATCATCAAACCCATGGAGCAGGAAGAGAATGAGGAACTACTGATGCTGGTAATGCCTTTAATGCTCAACGCATAGTTTGAAATCGCTTTTTGGATAATATTGAATCCCGCAAAATGCGGGATTTTTTTTTACCCTAAACTCTTAGTGAGGAGATATTCACTACATAGAATCATAGGCACATAGGGTCACAAAGGGAGACCTGAAATTTTGGGATACTATTTCCACTTCTATGTGCTTATGTGGTAAGTGTTTTCGTTTTGTAATATCCCCAAGTCACTCCCGACTCCGAACTTAAGACTATTGACTCCTTACTCCCTAAACCTCTCTGTGTTTTACCTCTGTGGTAAAAAACCTGATAGATGCTTAAGTGTTTTGAACCACATAAGGCATATTAGGCACATAAGAGAACTCATTGAATTGGATGACCGCTGAAACGTGGAGGCGCAGGGTAGTTGAAAAGTCGAGACTTGCTTTCTTCCTTACACCCTATACCTCAATCCTTACACCATACTGATAGATATTCACCACATAGAATCATAGGCAAATGAGGGTCAAATAGGAAATATACAAGAGGCACTACTTCCCGGTGTACTGACTTTCCAACAATCGGGTCTCATACCTTACACCTTACACCTTAAGCCTTCGTTCTCTACCTCAAACCCATCTGATCCAGAATAATAGATAAAATTGATTTAACTTCAAGGATGGATTTAGTTCAGTTGCGATCATACGATAATTACCTAAAAGCGAACATGCAACTTTCGATTTTAAAAGAAAAGGGCATCAACTGCTATATCAAGGATGAATATACCATTACCATCGATCCTTTACTGAGCCCCGCCATTGGTGGCATGAAACTGATGGTGGATAAACGGCAATGGGACCTTGCTACCAAAATCTTGGATGCCTCCGACAATGAATTTTTACAAACAATTGCCTGCCCCAACTGTCATCAACATACGCTGAACCAGGTAGTGCTAGTACAAAAGCCAACCGGATTTTGGGAGAAATTGAAATTCAGGCTGGTCAATGGGCAGGAAGCAGAGGTAAAAAAATATTTTCAATGCGGCACCTGTGGGTTTAAGTTGGAAGAGCTACCGACCGAGGAATAATCTTCTTAATATTTTAAATCGACCATGGATAGTATAGTTCAATTTTTTCAGCATATCCAATCATGGCAACGCTCGCTGATTTTGATTGGCGGTCTGGTTTTCTTTTGGGTTTTGGAGGGTATCATTCCCATGTTCGGTTTCAAATACCAAAAATATCGCCATGCCGGATTGAACCTTTTCTTCACCTTCACGACGGTCATCATCAATTTTGCATTTGCAGCAATGATTGTGAAGGCCTCCGATTATTGTAGTGCAAACCAATTCGGTTTGCTCTATATCTTCCCACTTCACTTATGGTTGTTTGTGATAATTGGCTTACTGATTCTCGATCTGATCAGTGCCTGGCTTATCCATTGGTTGGAACATAAAATTAAATGGATGTGGAAATTCCATATCATCCATCATACCGATACTTGGGTGGATACCACCACGGCCAACCGTCATCATCCAGGAGAATCTGTGTTCAGGGCAATCTTTACCTTAATTGCCGTATTGGTGGCGGGAGCCCCCATCTGGCTGGTATTTCTATATCAATCTCTTTCGGTGGTATTGTCGCAATTCAATCATGCCAATATTTCTTTGCCAAAATGGTTGGATAAAAGCATTTGCTGGCTCATCGTTTCACCCAACCTGCACAAAGTACACCATCACTATACCCAGCCTTTGACGGATACCAACTACGGCAATATTTTTACTTTCTGGGACCGCATTTTTGGTACCTATGTTTATGTGGAGGATACCAACCAATTGCATTTTGGTATCGATATTTATATGAAAGAAGAAGAAAACAATCGCATCAAAAAACTCCTGACCATTCCTTTTGATGAGTACCGGCCACCGGTGGGTGCAAAATTTAGTGAAGAAAAATAGCAATCATTTCTTGTTTTTTTTATCTATTGGACTAAGCAATCGTTTCTCTGCATGTTCCAGTGCTGCTTTCAACGCTTCTATTTCTCCATTTTTTGCCTTGATAATTTCATCTTTGTACTCGCACTTTTTGCAAGTTTCATTCGCCATTGTATTTCCAATATTTTCTGTTTCGTAAGGCTTCAATAAAGTGTCTTTCAATTGATTTACCTCAATATCCCTGGTCAGCAAATCATCAATACTGGTATCAAAGTAGGATGCAATTTTAATTAGGTCAATATATTTGGGTTCCGCACCCAATTTTTCGTAGCTATTCCACCTGCTTGGTTTAAAACCCAATTCAGCCAACATATCACTCTGTTTCACCCCTCTGCGTTCTCTTAAAAACTTGAGATTTTTTTTAAATATATCCAATAAATATGTTTTTTGTGGACAAAAAATACAATTTTTGTGTATTTATACAATTATTCTATTTTATTTTTGTCTTTTGTTAGGAAAGATAAAGCAAAAATATTTTTTAAAAAAGTAGGATGGAAAGAAGCAAACAAGACTTCTTTCTGACTTTATCAATAAACGTTATCAGCAACCAATTTTTTAATCTTATAAAATGAAAAAAATGGTCATTATCAATTCAATCAGCGGCTCAAACAACAATTTCGCTACTACAAAAGAAGAAATGGAAAAAATGTTTGGCGGCATGGTCGATATTTTCGACGCTGTGCAATATATGTCCAAATTATTGACAGCACATCTACAACAATGCGATATGGCCAAGTTTGAAGAAGAGGATAGGAAAGCTGAAATCGCGAATATAAAAGCAGAATTAGACTCCTGTAAAGGTCAATTAAAATTGCTCAAGGAACAATATGAAGGGTAAGAGTATTTGGATAATGATCCAATACCTTATTCCTAATTACCCCAAACCCTCACTGTTGCTGCTGTATCATCTCCATATATTTTCTATAAGAATTTACATTCACACCGGGAGTTTGCGGCTGCGGGGTCAATACGGTAGGTGCTTCATGACTGGTTCTTCCATCTTCGTAAGAAACAGCCACACCCACTTCCAAAGAATGGGTCGATGTTCCTTTGTAGGTTCCCCTTACCGGAGAGCAATCATTAAAACTTCTGCCAATAGCCAACCTCACGTGAAGATCGTCAACAATACAATTATTGGTAGGGTCTAGACCCAGCCAACCATAAAAAGGGATATAGGCTTCAACCCAGGCATGTGTGGCGCCCTCACCGCGAAGCCCCGTTTTATTGGGACAGATATAGCCACTCACATAGCGGGCAGGGATCTTGATTGTCTTTAGCATTTCCAAAAGTACATGCGCAAAGTCCTGACAAACGCCTGCCTTCAGTTTCCATACTTCGTCCAAGGTGGTTTCTACACTGGTTATGCCCTTGATATAGTTGAAGTTTTCGAAGATGAACCCGCTCATTTTTTTGGCTGCCTGCAAAGGGGTGCAGGATACAGAGCCCATCGATTCCACACTCGCTGCCAAGTCTTGATGGGCATTGAAGTTTTCTGGTTTCAAAAAATCGATATAAGGATATTGTGTTGAGATATTTTGTATTTCTGCCCACTGTTCTGCTACGGGTCGATCATCCTTAGCTTCAGGGTGTGGGTGGGTGATCACTTCCGTCAACAGGTCAATCACTAGTTCATCATGAGGTTGCGAATTCATAAATGATCCTACTTCATTGCCATAATAATCATGATACACATCCACATGAGGTTCGCCTGTAATATTAAGTTCGTGTTTGACCACTTCCTGATAGGAATCGTTGAAAGGGTATAGTAAGATCTGGTTGGCACTGTCCCTTACAGGAGAAAGATAGGTATACTTCGTCAGGTGGTGGATCTTGAAACGCGGCATCAGCTATTGATTGCTATTTTAGTTAAGCTTCCAAATGTAAAATAGTTTGAAAACTTTTATTGATAATTTATTTGAGTATTCCTCTTACCCTCAACCATATACCTTTTACCCTAGTGCTAAGAGTATGCAAAATAATTTTGACTGAGCGCATTGGCGATATCAGAAAGCTCTTCTTTTAAGCTGGTCAGGTAGTTATGTAGTCCCCTCTGTTGTATCATATCCACAGTGGAATAATTGACCTCGCTCCGAAGCTTGCCAATCATAAATTCAATTTTGTTGAAGGCGGCTGCATTCCCTTCTGTTTTGAGCCGGGTAAAATATCGGTTCAGTTGGTTGATCGAATAAATGATGGATCTTGGAAAATCTTTGTTAAGCACAATCTGCTCCACAATATTTTTTGCGTCAAAGCCACTCCTATAGGTTTTCAGGTAGAGTTCATATCCTGAAATGGATAGCAACAGATATTTCCAGTAGGTGGTATCTGTCTTGGTGAAATCATAATCCATGTCGCTGAACTTGATATCCAATATATCGGCGGACTGCACACCCCGTTCCAGAAACTTACCGATATTGATAAATGCATAACCTTCGCCCCGCGCCATGGTAATATCCATAGTACCATAATAGAGAACTCCCTGTTTGATCAGTACGTCCAGCACGGTTATGGGGTCTTCTTTATTGATCCATTGCACCAACCTTTCGTTGCGTACGGTATGATAAAAATCGTTTAGGCATTGCCACATTTCCTTGGTGATATGGTCCTGAACGCTCCTTGCATTTTCTCGTGCATGTGTCACAATGTTCATGACGGAGTTTGGGTTCTCTTTGTCGGTAACCATGTATTGGATCACGTCCCTTGTCTTGTGGGCAATGGCATTGATTTCCTCTTCGCCCATATACGTAAAAATCCGGAGCGCTGGTTTCCAGGAAAATGCGGTCAGCTCATCCTGCGAGGATGCATAGTTGATTTTCAGCATCCGCAAAATGCCATCCGTTCTTTCCAAGTAACGGCTCATCCAATAAAGACTATCAGCAACTCTACTCAGCATGCGTTCGATTTTTTTTGTTTCACACAAAGGACGCAAAGAATACAACGGGCACAAAGCTTAACGCTAAAGGCTCAATGCAGGATTTTCCATTCATCAGCCCAATTCCTAATTCCAAATTACCTCTCAACTTAAACAGCTAGCACCCAAGTGTCCTTGCTTCCCCCGCCTTGCGAAGAGTTCACCACTAGTGACCCTTCTTTTAAGGCAACCCTTGTGAGCCCACCGGGTACAATCTCAATTCCTCCGGGACCGCAAAGCGCATAGGGACGAAGGTCAACCCGTCTAGGCACCAACTGCCCATTCATATAGCAAGGTGCGGATGACAAACTGATAATGGGCTGTGCAATATATTGTCGTGGGTCCTTGACAATCTCTGCCTGATATTTGATGATTTCTTCTTCGGTGGCCGTATGACCCATCAACATACCATACCCACCACTTTCGTTGGTTTTTTTGATCACCATCTTGTTCATATTCTTGAACACATAATCACGTTCTTCCAAATTTCCCAATTGATGTGTGGGCACATTTTTCAGAATAGGGTCTTCATTCAAATAATATTTGATCATGGCAGGCACATAGGCGTAGATGGCTTTGTCGTCAGCTACCCCATTTCCAATGGCGTTCACAATAGCCACATTCCCTTTTCGATAGGCACTCATGAGCCCTGCCACACCAAGCATACTGTCCGGATTAAAAACGAGCGGGTCCAAAAATTCATCATCCACCCTTCTATAAATCACATCCACCTGTTGGCGGCCAGCCGTGGTTTTCATGTACACCCGATGGTTATCCACCGTCAGGTCACGGCCTTCTACTAGTTCCACACCCATCAATCTGGCAAGGGTGGTATGTTCAAAATAAGCAGAATTGTAAATGCCCGGCGTCAACACCACGATGGTGGGATTGGCGTTCTGCTTGGGCGATAGGGACACTAAATTTTTATGTAAAATATTGGGATACTCCATCACCGAGCGAACATTGTTCTTCGGTAACAGGTCGGGGAAAAGCCGTTTGGTGATTTCCCGGTTCTCCAGCATGTAACTCACGCCACTGGGTGTACGAAGATTGTCTTCCAATATATAAAAACTACCGTCGTTGTTACGTATCAGGTCTATGCCCGCAATATGCACATAGATATCGTGTGGCACGGGAAAGCGCACCATTTCCCTGAGATAGTGTGGGCAGCTATAGATCATCTCCACGGGAACTACCCCATCCTTGATAATAAACTGCTCGTTGTAAACATCCTTTAAAAAGAGGTTCAATGCTTTTAGGCGCTGTCTTATGCCTTCGTCAATATGTTTCCATTCTGTAGAGGTAATAATGCGGGGAATGATATCGAAGGGGAAAATTTTTTCGATTCCCTCACCACTACTGTACACGGTGAAGGTAATGCCCTGGCTCATGAACAGCCCCCGAGCCAGTTCTTCTTTTTTGTTCAGTTCGTCGATGCTCAACTGCTGCATGAAATCCACAACGCCCTTGTATTGGTCCCTAACAGAAGCATCCTTGTACATTTCATCCCATGTGCTGTTTTCCACATGGTAATTGTTTACCAGTTCACTAGTTTGCATAGCAATAAATTTGGAAGACGTGAATATTCCGGCAGGGCTATCTGTTAGACATATAAATATAAAAAAATTTATCAGCAAACCATCCATTTAAAAAATCAAATTTTTTTATTCTGACAAGGTTCTGTGTTATCTTCTCTTATTTTTGCCCAAACGAATTTCATGAAGATTATTGCAATGATCCCCGCCCGCTATGCCGCCACCCGCTTTCCGGCCAAACTGATGCAGACCCTTGGCGACAAAACGGTGATCCGGCACACTCATGATAATGCGGTTCAGACAGGGCTATTCGATGAAGTAATGGTAGTGACGGACAGTGACATCATCTATCAAGAAATCGTTTCCCATGGGGGCAGTGCAAAAATGAGTATGCGGGAACATGAGAGCGGCAGCGACCGAATTGCCGAAGCTGTGGAAGATATGGACGTGGATATCGTGCTGAATATACAGGGAGATGAGCCTTTTGTGCAAGCAGAACCTTTAAAAAAACTATTGGATGTTTTTAAGGAAGATAAAAATGTGCAGGTAGCTTCTTTGATGCAAATATTGAAAGACCAAAAACTCATAGACGACCCAAACTATGTGAAAGTGGCGGTTGATAAAAACATGAACGCTCTTTTTTTTAGTCGCAGTGTGATCCCTTATCCAAGGGATAAAAATATTGCCAGTATTTATTACGAACATATTGGTGTGTATGCCTTCCGTAAACAGGCACTGCTTGATTTTACCAACTGGCCTATCACGCCATTGGAAGCAGCGGAAAAAGTGGAATGCCTGCGTTATCTGGAAAATGGCGTTCCCATGAAAATGGTGGTAACAGAATATATGGGTATTGAGATAGACACTGTCGAGGACTTACAACGGGCTGAGAAATTATTAGCGAAATAAATGCTCGATCAAAAGCGGATAATCGCGAATCCGCTTCTTTGGTTGTTTTGATAAGGCACGGCAAATTCACTACCATCAATTTGCTTTGCTTCCTTAAAATTTAGAACCAATCTCATTTTCCAGTATACAACCCCACCGTTGTTTTGGAGCTCATGCCCTTGGTCATCCAAAAATAGGGATGAGCCATATTGATCCCCGCTCGAGAAAAAACTATTGTAAAGCAAGGCCAACTTATCTTTAGCTGGTATAAAAAGATAAGAAAGATTGGGATTGTTCATATCTGTAGTTTGTTGCTTGTCCATCAACCCGCTCCAGCTACTGTCATTTTGTTTGCCGGGTAAAAAAAACAAACTCAGGTTTCCACGGGCATAGCTATTCCCAGCCCCTGCCAATTTATTAAAACGGGCATAGCCCTCATTATTAAAACGCAAGTGTATGGGGTCTTCACTCAAAGAAGCGGTAGCAAAAAATACTTCGGGATCCCAGCCATCCGAATTCAAATCGTAATCATAGGTATTGCCATATTCCCTCAATAAAAGAAATCCTTTTCCCGGCACAGCAACAAAACGTTCATGCACCAGGTTATTGCTTTTCAGCTTTTTTCCCGACAGGCTATTGAAGCGGTAACTGGTATCAAAATCAAAGCCTTGTTTTTCCATGGAATAATGAACCACCTGTACGGTTTTTAATGCTGTGTAATGAAATTTAGAAAGCAGTCCAGCAAAGGCTTCACCAGTAACATTATTGATGGATATCGCTTCATCCTCTAGTTGGCTGGAAGGCGTCATTTTGATTTCTTTATATGAAAAGCTGTTGTCGTCACCACAAAAATGAAAAAGAAGAAAATTATTATTGAACCGGGAAGGCGCCGACATCAGCCATTGGCCATTATCAGCCAATTGTATGGGGCAATTGCTATAATTTTCGATGGGATAGCTGATAAAATCATCCTGTTTCATGGGTTGGGAGAATGTGGGGCTTTCATAAAGCCGATTGTATACCAGATCCCAATTTTCATTGAAAAGAAGGGCAAGGATCCTAGGGGAAGATTCTGGGATGGACTCAAAACAAAGAAAAAGGATTTTTCTTCTATCCTCCGAACGGAGCAACAAAAAACGACTGCCGTTTTCAACGAATGGGAAATCGGCGATAATCTTCCCCGCTCCTGCATCGGTACCGTTCTGTAAAAAGCGCTTTAGGTGAACAAGGGTTTTATTCTGTTCCGTCAATATCAACAACCGGTCAAAATAATCATTGCCAGCAACCAGGTATTCTTTCAATGCATTGTCAGGAAGGCTAAGACCCCAAAATGAATTTGTTAAGCGTAGCCTGCTATCATAAACTTCAAAACCCGTTTCGGATATGGACTTATGTTTTGAAAAAACTTGTTTTTGTTTTAATACCCAATAATAGTCACTTGTTTTTCCCGCCACTTCATAATGTTGAACCGACCGATCTTCACTAAAAGGAGAATAAAGAAGTTGCTGTGCCGACGATAAAATAGGCATGCTTTGCAGTATAGCAAAAATCAGGTATGCCCCAAACTGCTTCATGGTTTTAAGCTCCACGTAATTTACTACGAAATGGGTTCAAGCCCATGATTTGTTTAGGGATTTTTTGGGCAACTCATTTATTTTTTGATTCCTGTACCTTCGCATTTCAAAATCTGGCGGATATGAAATTCAGGAATTTTAAGATGGTGGATTATGTGGTATATGGCCGGGGTTGCTTTAATCAGCTTGATGAGATTATGACCCCACATCGCAAGGGAAGTTCCCCCATGGTTTTTTTGATTGACCATTTTTTTGAAGGGAAGCCATTAGCAAGCCGTGTCCCACTCAGGGGCAAGGATCGGGTGATTTTTATAGATGTGACCCTAGAGCCCAAAACAAGTTATGTGGATAGGATTGCCCAACAACTAAAAGATGATTTTGGGGAAATTAGTGGTGTTATTGGCATTGGCGGTGGCTCCACCATGGATTTTGCCAAAGCAGTTTCTTTGATGATGACCAACCCGGGTTCTTCGGCCGATTATCAAGGTTGGGACCTGGTAAAAAAACCCGGAGTTTATAAAGTGGGTATCCCCACATTGAGCGGCACAGGGGCCGAAGTATCACGGACAACCGTATTGACCGGTCCCACCAAAAAACTGGGAATGAATTCCGATTTCACACCATTCAACCAAATAGTACTCGATCCAGAATTAACGGCGAATGCACCCGTGAACCAACGTTTTTATACGGGGATGGATTGTTATATACACTGTATTGAAAGTTTGCAAGGCACCTATCTGAACGAGTTTTCAAAATCCTATGGAGAAAAAGCCTTGCAGCTTTGCCAAAAAGTATTTGTGGAAAAAGACCATTGGGACAATGAATGTGATGATCAACTGATGATGGCTTCCTTTGCTGGCGGTATGAGCATTGCCTATTCCCAAGTGGGGGTGGCACATGCCGTGAGTTATGGCCTCAGCTATTTGCTGGGCACCAAACATGGTATCGGCAATTGCATTGTATTTAATAAACTGGAAGAATTTTATCCAGAAGGTGTTGCAGAATTTAAAGTGATGGTAGAAAAAAACAAGATCGATATCCCCCAACATATCACCAAAGGGTTGACCGACGAGCAGTTTGATATCATGATCAATGTATCCCTTGGCATGAAACCTTTATGGGAAAACGCATTGGGCAAGGATTGGGAAAAGACGATGACCCGGGAAAAATTAAGGGCATTGTACGAAAGTTTATAATCGGATATTACTCTCAAAATCAGTTTTAGATTGCCAATTTTTTAAAAAACAATTATCAGTAAATGTGATAATTAAAAATTGTTTTTGCCGATATTTAACCAATCAGGGAACCAATGCCGTTCATCACAGTACTACTAAAGTTCAATCGAAGCTCCTCCCAGAAAACGCTTGTCCCGACGAGCGAAGCGGATCTCGGGAGGCCGTACATCGTTTTCTGGTGCCCTTTTTTGGTTCTTTTTTGGGCAAGCAAAAAAGAACAAAGAATATTTGGGATAAACCCTTTAATCAATGCTTATTTATTTGATAAACTAATAGCACAACACGTTAAGACCCTAAATAGTCGATACATTATTTAATAATACAAATACATTGAAGGCTTATATTGAGTAAACACCAGCATCCCTTATTTATACAATAACATTTTCTTCTTCCCCCCAAATTCCGTTCTTTCATTTTTAATCCTTAATTTTTGGCCCTTATCAGGTAAAAAATCTCATTTTCTCATTCATCAATCTTCCGGCATGAACCTGAACGATATCAAGAACCTGCTACAGCACAACAAGATCACCGATTTTGTGAAACTGAAAAAACTGAGCTCCAAGGACATTGTGGAGTTTACCAATAAATATGCCCATTCGGCCGTGAGCCTGTTCCAACACTTGGACCCAAAGCAAGCCGCAAAGGCATTTAAGTTCCTACGAAAGCAAAAGCAGGAAAGCATCATAAAATCCTTGCCTGAGGAAAAAGCGGCAGAGCTGCTCAACAACCTGCAACCAGATGACCGTACCGCTTTTCTCTCCCTGCTCCCCGGTAAATCGGTCAATGAACTCTTGAAGACCCTCAACCCAGAGGCCCGTGAAGAAACCCTGGAACTCTTGGGCTACCCCATCGGTTCCGTGGGCCGCTTGATGACACCCGATTATGTGGAGATCAAAAAAACAGATACGGTACAACAAGTGCTCGACCTCATAAAACAACGGGGAAGGGCAACCGAAACCATCAATTTTTTATTTGTGGTGGATGATCAAGGGGTATTGATCGATGATATCAATATCAAGGAGTTTTTGATTGTGGATCCAAACACGATTGTGGATCAGATCATGGACCACCATTTTATCTGTCTTCGGGCAAATGACGACCAGAAAGAAGTCATCAATGTGTTCCGGAACAATAGCCGTTATGCCTTGCCCGTCACGGATGAAAATGGAGTGTTATTGGGTATTGTGACACTCGATGATGTACTGCGTTTATCGGAATCGGAAGACACCAAGGAAATCCAAAAGATGGGGGGTTCCGAAGCATTGGACGAACCCTATAATACCATTGCATTTAGTAGTTTAATTAAAAAGAGGGCCGGTTGGCTCATCATTTTATTTTTGGGCGAAATGCTAACGGCAACGGCCATGGGACATTTTGCCAACGAAATCAATCAAGCCGTGGTATTGGCATTGTTCATCCCATTGATCATTTCCAGTGGCGGTAATTCAGGGTCGCAGGCATCTTCTATTATTATCCGTGCCATGGCCTTGGGCGAAATCGGCTTCAAGGATTGGTGGAAAGTAATGCGCAAAGAAATCATTTCTGGATTGGTACTTGGTGCCATATTGGGCGTGGTCGGTTTTATGCGCATCAGCATCTGGCAAGAACTCGGTTGGTACGACTACGGCGGATCCAACTGGATTTTCGTGGCGCTCACTGTTTTTTTTGCATTGATTGGTGTGGTGCTTTGGGGCACACTTTCTGGATCTATGTTGCCGATCATGTTGAAAAAATTGGGGGCGGACCCCGCAGCTTCCTCCGCACCATTCGTGGCCACTTTGGTAGACGTAACCGGTTTGATCATCTATTTCAGCATCGCCTTTGTGGTGATGCGGGGCCATTTGCTTTGAGTGTAAGGAAGAGGAAATTTTATTTTTATCTAAGCAGCAGTGCTACTATTTAGCATCGTTGCACAGTTTATCCCGTGAATAACGGGACACTCTTGTACGGAATCAATTCTATTCAGCGGCCGAAATTTAGGAACAACAAATTCCCAATTTCTAATTCCCAATCCCCCCAATTAATCCCTCACTTCTTCTTAAAAATCGGCACCGTACTGCAAGGCTCCCCGTACATAATGCTTTTGGCCACGGGGCGCAACCTTTTGGTGATTTCCATATAGGCAAACTCGCCAATGGGCAGTTCGCCACATCCTTTCACCACGATTCTTTTATCAGTGAATTCCTCGATATTGATCTCTTGTATTTTTTTGAGGAGTATTTGCTCCACGGCTTTTTTTTCATCCCCCAAAACCACTTCTTTCGCAAAAGGCTCCAGATAGCTCACCACCAACATATAGGCCCAAACGGGGATAATAGCATCTGCCGAGCAGGTGACCGCCACAATTTTATTTTGATAAACAGACCAATCCAGATTTTGTAAAGCCGCTCGAAAATCTTTTTCTTTCAAGATTAGCTCCATAAAGAGAAAAGGCTTCAGGTCGAAAAGCACCACTTCTTCCTTTGGATAATATTCTTCCAGGTCCAAAGAAAGCAATGGACTCGCCGCTACCTTATTAATAATTTCCTCGCTCATACTTATATATTATTACAAAGATAAGACCGAAAAGTTGGTATAAAAGATGCCTGAATTGCACTAAACAAAAAAGCAGGCCATTGGCCTGCTTTTAAAAGGAATATTTTTAGGTTTAGAAAAACTTCGCCCGGTTGTCTTTTACTTTGGCGTTCTTTCTTAAAACTTCCATCGCCCGGTAACTGATCATTGACTGCTCCTGCTGTTCCAGACTGGTACGGAACTGGTCGATATCGCCTGAGGTATTTTGTTTGGCAAAGACATTTTCCACTTTGATGGAAAATACAGCACCATTACCGTCAATGGGCTGCGATACAGGTTTGCCTTGCAATTGTTTGTCGAAAGAAGCCCCAATCACTTTGGGCTCCTGCCCAACATTGGGAATGAAAGGCGAAGAAAAACTGATACTGTCGGCTTTCAACACCTGCTGCCCAGTAGCTTGCGCTACGGCTTCCAGGCTATTTGCTGAGCCAATTTTTTTATTAATCAACTCGCCCTTTTTTTGATTGCGCAAAATAGGTTCTACCAAAGGCCTGGCTTTGGCAGCACTCATAGTGCCTTCATGATTGATTTCGGTGAGCATGGCAACCACATATTTTTGATCTACAGAATAAGGTTCAGATACGTTGCCGAGACTGGTCTTATCATCATACATCCATTTTACCAATTGGCGGTTCGAGCCCAAACCTGGTATAGCGCTAGCAGT
This sequence comes from Bacteroidota bacterium, assembly GCA_018267575.1. Lineage (GTDB taxonomy): Bacteria > Bacteroidota > Bacteroidia > Chitinophagales > Chitinophagaceae > Puia. The sequence goes on along the minus strand of JAFDYF010000001.1, from coordinate 94,312 downwards.
GGGCTGGATATCGGTACCCATAAATTTTTGCAGGTTATCCTTTTTCAGGTTATCCTCAAAAGATTGTTCGTCGCGGCTCAAGCCGGCAAATTGGCTGGCCAATCCCGAAGCATTTTGGTCGGTTTCATTGCTCGGCTCTATTTTTTTGGCCATATAAGCAATTTTGTAAGAAGGCTCGAAATCTTTCTGGTCGGTGATTTCTATATAGTGGTAACCAAATTGTGTTTTAACAATCTTCTTGTCACCCTTTTTGCCATCAAAACAAAAATCATTAAACTCCTTTACCATACTGCCGTAAGTAAAATAGCCAAGATCTCCGCCTTTTGCTTTGCTGCCCTCATCGTCAGAAACTTTCATAGCAAGGGTCTCGAAGTTTTCGCCTTTATCAATCAAATTCTTAATGCTATCTATTTTCAGCTTGGCTGCACTGTCATCCATAATCGGCTGCCCAGTTCTGGGGTCAATGGTTGCAACCAGGATATGTCTTGCACGAACAGAATCGGGCATGATTTTCTCATCTAATTTTTTGGCCATCACATAATCCCCATTGTCGAGATAAGGACCAAAAACAGCGTTTTTTGCAAGTGCAAAAATGGAATCCTTATTGGGTACCTGTATCTTGGATTTGGCAAAATAGGAATTGGCAAATGAAATTTCAGAACCATTCCTGGCAAGAAAAGCATCCACATTATGAGTGGTATCAAATTCAGGCTTGATATCTATGAGTTGTTTTAGGATGGCAGCACTATCAGTGGCCGTGGGTGCTGCATTGAATGTGACATAGGCAATGCTTCTGGACTCTTCCTGCTTATATTGTTCTTTATGATTTTGAACATATGCACTGATTTCGTCGTCGCTCACTTTCACCGTGCTGTCTGGAATGCTGGAATAAGGCATGTTAACGTAGGTAATGTTGGCCATCTCGTTCTGGTCTGAAATCATTTTTTCCGCCATCCACTTTGGTACATAGGAACTATTGCTAAGCATAGAAAGATATTTTTCTTTCTCGCGGTCCTTTATCCATTGGGGGATCAGTTGTTCATAAAGCATTTTTGCTTGAGGATAGTTTTTATCGGTAGTCTTATTCCCCTTATATAATTGCCTTAACTGGTTGATGGTGGTAGCTGCAGCTTGCGCATCAAAAACACCCGTTTTAGGGTCGGTGAAAGAACCTTTGATACCCTGTATTGGATTGGGGCCAACAAGCATATCGTTCAGTTCCTTATCACTTACATCGATACCCGTCTTTTTATAAATCTTGCTAAGCACATCGTCCTCAATAAACTGGTTCCAAACCTGGTTCTTGATATTTTGTGACATCATATCGTTTATCTGCATTCCCCGGCTCTTGTACTGGTTCTCCATTTCTTCTACCACTTGCTGGAACTTGGCATATTCGATATCCTCCCCGTTCACGGTGCCGATAACGGTGGAGTTGCCACCAAAAACGCGGCTTTTACCCACGAAAGCATCCATCGCCAAAAAACCAAGCAAACTAAGTGCAATAAGACCAAACACAAGCCACGCGGCTCTATCACGGATCTGCTGAATTACTGACATGTTTTTATTTTATGTGCTATTTTGAAAAGGATTGCAAAAATAGGGGAAAAAAACTTATGAACAAACTGTGTAAAACCAAGCGAAACATGCTTCTGCCAAGGGTTTTCGAAACATTGGCTAATTGGTTGCGGGCAGCTTGGTCACCGTGGTTTTTCTTGCCAGCCAACCTGCGAATGCCATATTGGGGAGCCAACAAAGCCAGGCGACGATCAGATAGGATTCCGTAAAATCTTTTGTAAGCATCATAAGCAAAGGCAGCCAGATACGGAGCGTAACAGCGGCAAAGCAAGCTGCATAGCTGAAGATCATTGCTTTTTGATGCCGGGCGATAAATCCATTTTTTATTTGAATATAAGCGGTTAGTGTGCTACTAAACCAAATAATGGCCAGAAAAATAAAACCGAGCGATGAGATGAGCCCTCCTGTTGCATAAAAGGCGATGCCAAAACCAGATAGTGAACCTGCGCAAGCTGTGGTAACATAAATCTTTCCTATTCTACGATGAAGACCAAGATATTTTTCCCTGAAAGAAGGGATGAACTGCGACCAACCGGTCAACAAAGCGATGCCGGAAAAAATAATATGGATATAAAAACCGATGTTCCAATAAACATTCTTCAATAAAAAAATCGGTTTTGAACTGAGCAGCCCAAAATTTTTATCCAACACGAAATATAGGATGGGATAAAGGCCAATAATGATGCAGAGCGCAGCGAACAAAGCCCAAAGCCCTTTTTTGGCCATTCTTGTTTTTGGCAAAAATCAAACTTGGGGAGGAGAAAACAAAATCACAGATTATTCTGCGGCTTTGATGTCGCCCCAATTTTCGCCTCTTTTGATTCGTAAGATTTGGGTATCCGTGACTTTGAATTGTTTCACCAATGTGCGGATGGGTTTGCCCTGGTTGAGCAATTTTTTTAACAGCATCACTTTTGTTACCGTGAGTTTGGAGTTTCTGGATTTTTCATTGCGCCGCTCCTTTTTTTCCGCAATTACATGTGGGCTGTTTTGTTGGTGGGCATAATTTTCATCGGGGGTCATCCATTTTAGGTTGCTGCTTTTGTTGTTGAGCTTATCATAATCCAGATGGGCCACAATGGTATGCTGTTCGGATGATTTTTTACAAAATTTTTCTGCTACCAGTCGGTGAACGAGGCCATGATAGTGAACTGTTCGGTTCTTGGTATCATCCGAAAATTTTTTGCTCAGGTTTTTCCTCATGCCAGCCAAGAGCTCCTCTGCTTCGCGGATTTTAACCTTGTCTTCTTTGTTCTCCTTCATGGCTTTTATTTTGGCGCCCAGACGAAAAACCTGTTTTTGGAGGAACTCAAGTTTTTTTACGGTGTCGGGTTCCCTTGGCTTAAAAAGTTTAAAACGGATAATCCGGTAGCCATTGATCATCGCCCCTTTGAGAATATTGCCGTCCGATGTTTTGTTAAACGTTCTGAGCCGCCCATAGTTGGAGACTTCAATAACGTTATCATTGGTGTATTTAACGTCAAACTCTATCTTTTTCCATTTCTCCAGAGGTAAGTCTTTTTCCATTTGCTTATGATTTAACTAATAAACACAGCTTTTAGAAAAGGTTTCAAATCCTTTTTCTAGTTGACTTCTAAATAGTCTTCGGAAATGGTTTAATGGATTATCGGTTAGCCATTAATGGTGTGCCGCAAACGGGCAATAAAGCAAGAAATGTTTTGTGAAGATAAGATATTTTTTATTTTCTGTGATTATAGCGAGCGAAAAATATAATATCATTAAAATGCAACTAAATTTACGTATTCATTTATCATTTTTTAAAATCTTCCGTTGCAGATCGAATCGAAACTCCCAAATGTGGGAACCACCATTTTTACGGTGATGAGCGCATTGGCCAGTACTCACCAGGCTATCAACCTTGGTCAGGGATTTCCCGATTTCCCTATGGAAGAGGGTTTGATCTCGCTGGTGAACAGGGCGATGGAAAATGGGTTTAACCAATATGTGCCCATGCAGGGATATTTGCCTTTACGTGAAGCGATTGCTGAAAAAATTTCTTTTTTATACCAAACAAACGTTGATGCCCAATCGCAAATCACTATTACGCCGGGTGGCACCTATGCCATTTACACAGCACTGACAACAGTTTTGCGACCAGGAGATGAAGTGATTGTTTTTGAGCCGGCTTATGATAGTTATATTCCCAATATAGAAGTGAATGGTGCTGTACCTGTACGAATCAATCTAAAATTTCCCAGCTATGGGATTGATTGGGATTTAGTAAGGGAAAAGATCAGTCCCAAAACGCGAATGATTATGTTGAACTCGCCGCACAATCCTACAGGGGCTGTTTTGAGCGAGGAGGATATTGACCAATTGAGCAGCATCGTTAAAGGTACGGATATATTTATCCTATCGGACGAAGTGTATGAGCATCTTATTTTTGATGGGTTGCCACACCAGTCCATGCTTCGTTACCCACACTTGATGAAAAGAAGCTTTGTTTGTTTTTCCTTTGGTAAAGTGTACCATTGCACAGGATGGAAAATGGGTTATTGCATCAGCCCTCCCGAATGGATGGAAGAGTTCAGGAAAGTGCACCAGTTCAACTGCTTTAGTTGCCATTCGCCAACGCAAGTGGCATTGGCTTCTTTTTTGCAAAAAAAGGATTCATATGTATTGTTGGGCGGGATGATGCAGGAGAAGCGGGATTATTTCCAGCAATTGATGGAACAAACGAAATTCACTCCTTTGCCAAGTCATGGGAGTTATTTTCAGCTTTATCGTTATGATCAGATCAGTGATGAAAGCGAAAAGGATTTTGCAATCCGGATGACTAAAGAATATGGCGTGGCTGCCATACCAGTATCGGCTTTTTACCAATCGGAAACCGACCATAAAGTAATCCGGTTTTGTTTTTCGAAAAAAAGAGAAACATTGGAAATGGCCGTAGAAAGGCTCTTAAAAATTAAATAGCAGCATTGGAAATATATTAATGATTAAATATGAACAAGATTGATACGATTGTTTTTGATTTGGGCGGTGTACTGATTGATTGGAACCCTGATTATGTGTTCAAGAAAGTTTTTGACAATGAGGAAGAGATGCGCTGGTTTTATAAAAATATTTGTACATCAGATTGGAACGAAGAGCAAGATGCGGGCAGAAGCTTGCAACAGGCCACAGAGGACCTGGTAAAAAAATTCCCTGAACATGAAAAAAACATCCGGATTTACTATGACCGTTGGGAAGAGATGCTCGGTGGTCCTATAAATGAAACGGTGGATGTTTTGAAACATCTTAAGCATAAAGACGATTACCGACTGTTTGCTTTGACCAACTGGAGTGCGGAAACATTTCCGGTGGCACTTGACCGTTATGATTTCCTGCATTGGTTTCACGGCAGGTTGGTTTCCGGTGAAGAGAAGATGAGAAAACCTTATGCAGAGATATATGAATTACTGATACACCGCTTTGGCATTGACCCTAGCCATGCTGTTTATATTGACGATAATCTTCGCAATCTGGTGCCCGCCAAGGAGCTGGGTTTCCAAACCATCCATTTTCAATCGCCCGAACAATTTAAAAAGGAGCTGTCAGATATACTTGGTGAGGAATTAAAACCTTGATTATTTTAATAATTGGTATGCGATGAGGCTCATCACATAAGCAAGCCCTGTCATATACAACAATTGAATGGTGGGCCATTTCCAGGAACGGGTTTCCCTTTTTACCACGGCCAATGTGCTCATACATTGCATTGCGAGCATATAAAATATCAATAGGGAAACCCCCGTGGCGAGTGTATATACTTTACTGCCATCTGCTTTTTTGGCCAAGTCCATACGCTGACGCAGTGTTTGTTGATCCGCGTCCTTACCCCCTTCCACACTATATAAAGTAGCCATGGTGCCAACAAATACCTCCCGGGCAGCGAAGGAAGTAATGAGCGCAATACCAATTTTCCAATCATAACCCAATGGGGTGATCACCGGTTCAATTGCTTTTCCCAAAATGCCTGCATAGGAATTGGCAAGTAGTGCAGCCTGTTTTTGTTGTTCAATCTGTTTTGCCTGTTGTGGGTTTTGCTGTTCTTGTTTATTGTACTCGTCAGCCACCGCCTGCATTTTGCTTTTGGGGCCATAGCTGCTCAATGCCCATAATATCAGGCTGATCACCATAATAATTTTTCCTGCATCCCGTACAAATATTTTGGCCTTGTTGACCATGGTGACCGCTACATTTTTCCATCTGGGTGCACGATAAGTCGGCAGTTCAAGAATGAAAAAGCTTTTTTCCTGCAATTTGATGAACCATTTAGCTACATAGGAAACCACCAATGCCATAACAAAGCTCATGATATACAAACCCATCATCACCAAACCTTGCAAGCTGATAAAACCCAATACCAGTTTTTTAGGTATCACCAAGGCAATTAAAATGGTGTACACTGGTAGCCGAGCACTACAGCTCATTAGTGGGGTGATAAGAATGGTGAGCAGTCTTTCTTTCTTGTTTTCGATATTGCGAGTGCTCATAATAGCTGGTACGGCACAGGCAAAGCCGCTGATCATGGGCATCACACTTTTGCCATTGAGCCCCACTTTTCGCATGAGCTTGTCCGTTAAAAAACTGATACGGGCCATGTACCCCGTGTCTTCCAGAACGGTAATGAGCCCAAACAAAATCATTATCTGTGGTACAAAAACCAAGATGCCACCTAGACCCGCCAATATACCATTGATGAGCAGATTGGCAAACCAACCTTGCGGCAACAGATTGCTCAACCAACTATTGAATTGCGAAAAAGTCCAATCAATAGCATCCATGGGGAACTGGGCAATCCAGAAAACACATTGGAACAACAGAAACAAAACAAGCAATAATATTAGGTAACCCCAGCGGCGGTTGAGCAGCACCGCATCCAATCTTTCGGTGAACAAAGCTTTTTGTAAAGGATCTGGTTCGGATACATTGTGCTGCATAATCTGTTTGATGCGGGCATAACGCTGCATGATTTCCTCTGCCTGAATGCGGGTATGGTTGAAACCATTGGCCGACTCTATATTTTCGATGGAATCCTGAATATTTTTTTTAAAATCGAAATGCTCGTGATTGATCAGATAATGTATGGCTGTATAATCACTGATATTTGGGAAAAGGTTTTTAACATCACTGACTGCCGTTTCAGCCAACTCGCGGGAAACAATAAAATCATTTGGCACCAACATGTTCGGTTGCTGTACCAATTGCAAAATCGTTTTTTTCAGCTCTGGAATACCTTTGTTTTTCCTTGGGTTTACAGGAATCACGGGAACGCCCAGTTCAATTTCCAGACCAGCAATATCCAATTCAATCCCTTTTTTACTTGCCAGATCCATCATCGTTAATGCAATAACCACAGATATTTTCAAGTCGATGATTTGAGAACAAAACAGCAGGTTCCGTTTCAGGTTGCTGGCATCAACCAGCAGTACCACCATATCGGGTTTGGGTTCCGAATCCTGCCCAATCAATACCTTATAGGTTACCCATTCATCGGCACGTTTGGGATAAAGGCTATAGGTGCCCGGTAAATCGGTAATGGTCACCTGAAGGTCCTTTGACAAATAAGCATTGCCCGATTTTTTATCGACCGTCACCCCCGGGAAATTGCCCACTTTTTGGTTCAGCCCCGTTAATGAATTGAACAAAGAGCTTTTGCCACTGTTGGGGTTACCCACTAACGCAATATTGAGAATATCTTTTTTCAAGTAGCTATAGTCTACAAAAATAATGTGTAAATGGAAACTAGGCTTACGAAATCGGGAGTCTTATGGAGAAGTCGCCTCATTTTTATGGGCAATCAATTTACCTTCACGATAAAATGGCAAAACCGAAGCGGTGTTTGGGGTAAGGCAGAATCTGATATCTTTTTCCAGACCAAAATCCTTTAGTCGGTGATAATGTGAGGCATTTTTTTCCTGAATAAAGCCAAACAGGTCATTTTTTGCTTCGAGGTAAATCGTTTCCGCTATTTGTGAGGAATCGCAATTGATTGAGAAATTTTCTTTTATACGATGGATGACTGCTCCCGCAAAAAGAAGGTCTTCTAGGTTTACTTTGTTTTTCCAGGCCGCACAACCAAGAATCACATTATGGTTTTGCGATAGTAGATAATCGCACAGCACATCCAGATTGGCAAAGGCTCCTGTGATAATAGTTTCGGCCCCATTATCCAAGGCCATATGCAATAGTCTTGTACCATTGGTGGTAGTAAGTACCAATGTTTTCCCGGCCACAAATTCTTTTGGGTATTCAAAGGGAGAATTGCCATGCTGCAGGCCCTCCGCTATTTTCCCATCCCTTTCGCCAGCAGTAATAGAGTCGATCTGTTTTCCTAATTCAATGCACTTGGCAACACTGTCAACCGGGATTACACATTTAGCGCCATTTTCGAGTGCGGTGGCAATGGTTGTAGTGGCACGTAACACATCAATAATAACCACTATCGCGTTGTTGAGATTGTATAAATGTAATAATGCAGGCGAAAGAGAAGTATATAAATCGGGTTTCTGGTTTGTCATCGTAGTGAATAATTTGCAAATGTAGCGGATAGATTTTTATTCTGTATAATGACAACTTAGGGAAGGATTTAAAATCAAGTTAATTGTACAAACCAGAAATAGTATTCAAAAAAATAATTATGAAATAGTAAAAACGACTTGGTTCCAGGCCTTGGTTTGTAGCTCGCTACTCCAAAATAAACTTCCATTTATCCGTTTCTGCATATTCTTTGATGACGGCATTTCTTTGCTCGATCAGTTTTTTCATGTAGTCGGCCAAATAGTATTTGTCCAATATCCAACCGATGCCGCCAAAAGGACTACTATAGTTTAATAGATCGATCATAAAAGTGCCGTTCTGGATTTTCTTGAAGTGGTGTTCGTGTTTCATGCTTTTAAAATCACCATCCAGCATTTCATCTGTAAATGAAAAGGGCTGTTGCATGGCTGTGATTTTTACACGGAGCACCCTTGTTTTGAAAACATGTTTAGCCTTCCAGGTAACGGTTTCGCTTTCATTGATAAGACCTGTAGTTGTGCCTGCTACCGCCTGCTCGTTGGTATGTATCATTGATTTTTTGTGCAGGTCGATACTCCTGCTGAGATCAAAGACCCTTTCAATGGGCGCTGCGATAAAAGTTGTTAGATGAATAATCGGCATATTCTTCGGGTAGACATATTTGCAGGTCTTTGAAAGAAAAAACCGTTCCACTTTTTAAAACCCAACCAATAATCAGCAAAAAGGGAGTCTGACTACTTTTGCCAACAACAGTTTGTCTCTCACTTTGATATAGATTTGGGTATCCAAATCGGAGAAAGCGGTGCTCACATAACCCAGACCGATGGCTTTGCCTAGGGTTGGGGACTGGGTGCCAGAAGTCACTTTGCCGATGGGAGTACCTGAAAAATCCTTTATTTCATAATCGTGCCTGGGTATTCCTTTATCAATCATCTCAAATCCGACCAGTTTACGTTGTACACCCGCTGCTTTTTGTTCTTCCAGGATTTTTTTGGCTGTAAAATCTTTTGAAAATTTAGTGATCCAGCCCAGCCCGCCTTCCAAAGGAGAAGTGGTATCATCTATATCATTTCCATAGAGGCAGTAGCCCATTTCCAGACGGAGCGTGTCACGAGCGCCCAAGCCTATGGGCTTGATGCCTTGTGCCTTTCCAGCTTCAAAAATAGCGTTCCATATTTTTTCAGCATCTGTCCCTTTGTTTTCAAAATAGATTTCCACCCCGCCAGCTCCAGTATATCCGGTTGCGCTGACCAACACATTTTCAACCCCAGCAAATATGCCTTTTACAAAAGTGTAATATTTCAAATTCAGGATATCCATATCCGTTAACGACTGCAATATTTTGGTAGCATTCGGACCTTGTATGGCCAAAAGACAGGTCTTGTCCGAAATATTGTGCATCTCCACATTCTTGGTATTGTGCTGTTTTACCCAATCCCAATCTTTTTCAATATTGGAAGCATTAACCACGAGCATGTATACCTTGTTTTCCTCAATACAATATACCAGCAGGTCATCCACAATGCCAGCATTATTGTTTGGGAAACAACTGTACTGGGCCATGCCGTTGCGGAGCTTGGAAGCATCATTGCTGGTAACACGCTGTATCAGATCCAGTGCATCAGGACCTTTTAAAACGAATTCTCCCATATGGCTCACATCAAAAACCCCCGCATTGTTGCGCACGGCTGCATGTTCGTCGTTGATGCCGGTATAACTGATAGGCATATTATAACCAGCAAATTCGGCCATTTTTGCCCCGAGGGCAATGTGTTTTTCAGTAAAAGGGGTTGCTTTCATCATGTGTGTTTAATAGCTGCAAATGTAAGCGGATTTTTTGTGCATCATTCCATTGCTTTTAACCAAAATAAAATATCAATACCCAAGCTTTTTAACACTTCGATGCATAAAAGACATTCCATAAACTATTGTAAAATAAAAAAGAGCCCCCGCCTTTCGGCATGGGGCCCTGTTCCAACTTCAACCAACAGGTAGGGTTATGTGTACCTGCCTATTGGCTGCTTTATCTTGAACATATTCTTAGCAGGCTCATAATTATTATTGGAAAATTTTCGATAGAAAATAGGTAACGATTGGTGTTTTTTCATCGCTGCTTTCTTGGTCAGTATTGTCAATGGAAGCAATGGGTTTTTGTGGAGAACCGTTATCGATCTTTTTTACAGGTTCTTTGCTATTCTTTATTTTGGTAGAATCAGCATATCCTTTGTACCGATATCCTTTTTCATTACCAGCAGGCGAGGCGGGTGGGGTGGGTTTGTTATTGAACTCCTCGTTGTCATCATTATTATCCTCGTCGCTCCTATTATCCGTTCTTTTCAGACCATTTTTTGTCATGATATATTCTATCCCAGCTCTCCAGCTATAGCTATCGGACCAATCATCGAATTCGTCATCGTCATTGACATACCCAAAACCATGCGGACCTCTCATATGAAAATTAAACCAACTGTAATTATTAATGTCATTTGACATTTCAATCTTTTTGCCAACAGGTACTTCCACAATAAGCAATACTTGCTGGTTCCTGAATTTTTCATGTTGGCCAACACCAAAACCTCTTGGCAATAGCAGCAAGCTATCTTGTTGGGTTACATCGAAGCTTATTTTGTTAGCGAGTTCCCGAGCTTGGGCAGTGGTATAACCACGGCTCAGTTTAATGCGGTGTACATGGAAGGCTGTATCCTTGCTTTGTACAATTTTTAGCTTAACCGTGTTCAACAAAAGGCTATCAAAATTATCCCCGTACAGAGGCCAATCATTGTCCCAATTCATCCCCCAATGGCGCGAATAATAATGGCGAACGCTCAAACCATTCATTTCATCAACATAGAATTTACCTGATTTGGGTTGAATGATTTCCACATTTTCTTCGACGAAATCCTTAGCCCTGAAATTGCGGGTGAAAGAACTGACCAAAAAGAAAAAAGAAACAATCCCGATGATCCAAAGACTGGCAAATACATACCCAAGGTAATGGTTGCGGGACCGAGCACCCATGATACGCCTGATCAACCAAGTGATCAAAGCCAAGATAGGGATGCCCATCACCAGTACTAAGCTTGTCCACGCCAACATATTTTGACCAACCCCATCAAAAATGAAATTCTTGAAAGGCATCACTGCCATGCCGCCGAACAAAATAGCAATCAAGGCAATGAATAATGAAATGGCCACAATACCAGCAATGAACAGAAAGAAAGCTTTGAATAAAACACCAATCACATGCCCCAAACCATAACCGCCACCTCTTCTTCTTTGTCCCATTTCATAGGCAAAGGCTTGACTTTTTGCCTGTGCGGTGGTTTTTATTTCTTCCCCAAATTTTTGCGCATTCTCTTTAAAGTCTTTTCCCATTTTTTCTGCTCTTCCTTTAAACCCTTCCAGATCCTCTTTAATGGTGCTGGCAATGGAGTTGAGGTCTACCCTTTCACCACGCATTTCCAACTTTTCGGAGGCGGTAGTGGCCACGGGCACTACAATCCATAATATGATATAGGCAAAGATCAAGGTGCCGCCCAAGCCACCGGAAATAAAGCGGGGCCCAAAATCCCAGTCCCAGTCCCAATTCCAGAAAGTCATATGGAATAGACCAGAGGCAATGCCCAAAATAAACGGCAGTGCAAAAATCAAGCGGGGTATCCAAACCTGGATATTGAAATAGGCTGCCAAACCGCCGGCCACACCCCCGATCACACGATCGTCAGAACTTCTGAACAACCTTTTGGTGATATTGGATGCCATTGATTTTGAAGGCACGATGATCCAAAGCAGTACATATACCCAGATCAAGGGAGCAAAAAGGAAAACGAAAATAATCCTGATAATCACTGGATCGATGCCCAGATAATTGGCCAAACCGCTACATACACCACCCAATATCTTGTCATCCTCGTTGCGGTAAAGCCTTCCGCGGCTTGTTGGGATGGTAGACGTATAGATTTTTTGTGATTGCTCACTTCCTTCCGATTGCTTTTTTTCTTCGGTAGAAGAGCCAATGCCACTGTCGGCATCCGCAGCCTCAAAATCGGCCGGTCTGCCCATGCTGGTAATGATGCTGTTTACATCATCATCGGTAATGCAGTTGGCATCTTTTTTCAGTTTTTCGGAAAAAAGTTCTGCAAAGCGGTTTTCTATATCATTAATAATCTCATCGCGTCCTTCTTCGTTTGCAAAATATTTCCGGAGGCTATCCACATATTGTTTCAGGATATCATAGGCAGATTCCTCAATGGGAACCACCCTGCCGTGAAAATTTATGTTGATGATCTTTTTCATTGTAATTCTTATTTGAAGGTTGAAGTTTAGAAGCTTGGGTTTTGGTTAGTACTGTCGGGCATGCTTTCCTTTTTGCTCGCCAGGGCATTCACCGCATTGGCCAGCTCGTTCCAGGTCGCTTCCAGCTCCCCGTAAAAAGTCTGCCCTTTTGGGGTGAGTGAAAAATATTTGCGGGGAGGGCCGGAATTACTCTCCACCCAACGGTAGGTGAGCATTTCTGCATTTTTGAGTCTGGTAAGCAGTGGGTATAAAGTGCCTTCCAGAATATGAAGGTTGGCGGCTTTCATCTCTTCCACGATGTCGGAAGGATAGGCCTCGCCTCGGCGGATAATGGAAAGGATACAGAACTCGAGTATCCCCTTTCGCATCTGGCTTTGTGTGTTCTCGATATTCATATTGTTTCTTTTTAAGAGAACCAGTTGTTTGAATCACTAATTCCAACACAAATATATAAAAATTTAAGTACTATGCAAAACAAAGTACCATTTTAAAATCAGTAATTCTTATAAACAGCTAATATACTATTGATGAAATGCAGTATGGATAAGGGTTTTTAAAGAAATCGGGCAAAAAATATTACAAAACCTGATTTGATAAGCGGTGAAAATGGAGGATGGAATGTAGTCAGGAGTCTTTAGTTCGGAGTCGGGAGTAACTTTGGAGCACAAGGCAAAGCCCCAACTACAAATTCCCTAAATTTCAATGCGTCTCCCCGTCTCTGCGGTTATTCTTCCAGCCACGAATTGTTTTCTTATGTGCCTAATATGCCTTATGTAGTTCAATATATAATATAGATGTTTTACCACTGAGGTACAAGAGGTAGACGCAGAGGGTAGAACCCATATCCCCAATTACAAATTACCAATTCCTTATTTCTTCAGCCCAATCTCCCTCAACCTTTCATCGAGATATTCGCCGGCTGTCATGTCAGTATAGACTTTGGGATGGTTGTTGTCGATGCAATGCTCGAGGCAGGCTAAGCTCATACTGCTTTTGGGGTGTAGGAAAAAAGGTATTGAAAAACGGGAAGTATGCCATTTTTCACGGAGCGGGTTCACCACACGGTGGGTGGTCGATTTTAGTTTATTATTGGTAAGTCGCTGTAGCATATCACCCACATTTACCACAATCTGTTCGGGCAGCGAAGTCACCCCAATCCATTCATTTTGTTTGGTGAGAATTTGAAGCCCATCGGCAGAGGCACCTACCAATAAGGTAATTAGGTTGATGTCTTCATGCTGTTCGGCACGGATGGCCGATTTTGGCTCTTCGGTGATGGGTGGGTAGTGGATGACCCGCAGGATGGAATTGCCATTATGCAAAAAGCCCTGAAAATAATTTTCATCCAGACCAAGATAAAGGGCAATGGATTTTAAAAGCTCGCTCCCTGATTTTTCAAAAGCACGGTAAGCTTTAAAAAAAGTAGGCGTGAATGCCGGTACTTCTTCTACCGAAACATTGTCGGGATATTCTGATTTTACGGGATCATCGTCCTCTACAGTCTGACCAAATTGGAAAAATTCCTTCAAATCCGCTGCATTACTTCCTTTTGCATGTTCTTTTCCAAATGAGGTATAGCCGCGCTGCCCAGCCAGTTCGGGCTTCTCATATTTTTTCTTTTTATCCAATGGAAGTGAAAAAAACTGCTGTACATATTTATATAGGTCAGCAATCAGTGTATCATCAATGCCATGGTTTTTCACTGCCACAAACCCAACTTCTTCGTATGCTTTACCGATGGATTTCACAAAAGCTGCTTTTCTAATTGGATCGGCGGATAAAAAATCGGCGAGGTCTACAACTGGGATGCCCATGATTTGATGATTAAATGGAGGAAATAAATATTATAAGTAGATTTACTTTTTGTAAAAATAAAAATTTTGGCACAAAGAATCGGCACCCTTGTTTTTGTAGTTTTTGTTTTGTCGTTTTATAATTCCTGCTCTCAGGTATATCTAAAGCATCTGAATGAATACAAATTTGAGAACAAGGAAAACAAACCAGACTATAGTCAATTGGAATATTGGGCTGCGAATCCCTATAAAAAAAATCTGTCGGACAGTGTGCCAGCGCCGCTGCGAAATGGCTTTGTGAAAGACACATCGGTGGATGTATTTTTTCTTCACCCTACCACATATGGCATTAAGGATGGCAACAGTTGGAATGCGGACATCAATAGTGATACCATCAATGCCAAAACCGACTATAGTACGATACTGTATCAGGCAACTGCCTTTAATGAATGCAGGATTTTCGCTCCCCGATATCGGCAGGCAAACCTGAGGGCTTATTATACCAAAGATACTGCCTCTGCTATTCAAGCATTTGATTTGGCTTATCAAGATTTGAAAACAGCATTTCAATATTATCTCGACCATTATAATAATGGCCGGCCCATCATCATTGCCTCGCATAGCCAAGGAAGTACCCATGCCATCAGGTTGTTGAAGGAATTTTTCGATGGCAAACCGCTGATGCATCAATTGGTTGCTGCTTATGTAGTGGGCATGTATATACCCCAAGGCAGCTTTGCCACATTGCCGCTATGCAAAGATTCCCTACAGACGGGTTGCTTTGTAGGTTGGCGCAGCTTCAAAAAAGATTTCATTGCCGATTATGTGCAAATTGAGAAATCACCATCCTATATTATCAATCCACTTACTTGGGATAACAGTGATGAATATGCGTCAAGGAGTTTGAACTTGGGTGCTGTCCTTACCAATTTTAACCATATCGCTCCCCATGCTGCCGATGCGCAAATCCATGATGGGGTGCTATGGCTCAACCGGCCACATTTTCCCGGGAGTTTCTTATACAGGATCAAGAACTACCACATCGGCGATATCAATCTGTTTTATATGAATGTGAGGGAAAATGTGCACGCAAGGATTGCTGCTTTTAAAAAACACTAAAGCTTTTTTTCTTTCAATAGGTTCTTCTCTTCTTCGGAAATGTCAACGATGGCATATTTGCCCACTTGGTTGATCAGCATTTCATCTAATAAACTGACCAGATTTTCATAGCTCGCATCAGAAGAGGCTTTGATCAATACCATCATTTCCTTTCTTCCACCTTTATAATATTGGTCCATCCATGATTGCTTTTGCCGGATAATTTCGCCAATACCATTTTGAATGGAGTAACCAGTGATGCCGCCTGAGCCTTCTTTCAATGATTGATCAAGATGCCCAGGATAGTAATAGATATTGTTATCACTGCCTGCTAAAAGGGTAAGCACTACTTTTTCGCTGAGCGTAGTACTATCACCATCTGCGGGCATATTCAGTGAAGTGACTTTGGGTTTTGTCCAAGCAGTGCTGACCATAAAAAACGTGGTCAATAGAAAGCCCAGATCTACCATTGGGGTGAGGTCTACTTTGGTGGAAAGTTTTTTTCCACGGGACAAAGATTTCTGATGCCGGCGATCGCCAGCAGTACTATCCAGTGCTGCCATAAAATAATGTTTTAATTTTTTTGGAAGGAATACGACAATGAGATTCAACGGGAATATTTTTCCATAAAGCCCTTGCCTTTCAATTATTCATCAGTATGTAGTTGGAGATATTGACGATACTAGATAGACAAGCATCCTTTCCTGCTTTTGTATTCTAATTACAGAATGAAAAAAATAATAGCATGAATACAGGAACAATGACTTCAACGAGTCAACCTATCAACTTTTCAACTTGCCATTAGATGGTCTGCATTAAAACTCTGCATTCTTCGGGGTTCTCGGGAAGGCAATCACGTCACGGATATTGGTCATGCCGGTCACAAATTGTACCATGCGTTCAAATCCCAGACCAAAACCAGCATGTGGAACTGTGCCAAAGCGGCGTGTATCCAAATACCACCACATTTCTTCGATTGGGATATGCATCTCCTTCATCCTTTCTTCCAATTTTTCCATTCTTTCTTCCCTTTGCGAACCACCTACAATCTCTCCAATGCCGGGAGCAAGGATATCCATGGCCGCTACAGTTTTGCCATCATCATTCTGCCGCATGTAAAAAGCTTTGATGGCTTTGGGATAGCCCGTAACAATTACCGGTTTCTTAAAATGCTTTTCTACCAAATATCGTTCGTGCTCGCTCTGCATATCAATGCCCCAGCTTACGTCGTACTTGAATTTTTTCTTTTTATATGCAGGTGACGCCAATAGTATGTCGATGGCCTCTGTGTAAGTAATTCTTTCAAAATCGTTATTCATTACGAATTCCAATTTTTCAATCAACCCCATTTCGCTCCGTTCCGCTTGTGGTTTTTGCTTTTCTTCCTCTTCGAGCCGTTGAGCGAGGAATTCCAAGTCTTCGCGGTTATGTTCCATCGCATATCTGATCAGGTATTTGATAAACTCTTCTGCCAAATTCATATTATCTTCCAGATCATAAAAGGCCATTTCCGGTTCAATCATCCAAAATTCGGCCAAATGACGGGCGGTATTGGAGTTTTCTGCCCGGAAAGTAGGTCCAAAAGTATAGATTTCGCTCAGTGCTGTGGCAGCCAGTTCTCCCTCCAATTGACCGCTTACGGTAAGGTTGGTAGCACGGCCAAAAAAATCTTCGTTGAAATCGACTGTGCCATCTTCTTTTCGAGGGGTTTGGTCGAAAGGCAAAGTAGTCACCTTGAACATTTCTCCCGCACCTTCTGCATCCGAAGCCGTGATGATAGGTGTGTGCAGGTATACAAAACCCTTGTCGTTGTAAAATTTATGTATGGCAAAAGCCAATGAATGTCTGATGCGGAAAACAGAACTAAAAGTGCTGGTTCGAAAACGTAGATGTGCAATCTCCCTTAGGAATTCCAAGCTATGTTTTTTAGGCTGTAGTGGATATTTTTCAGCATCGCTATCGCCAAGGATTTCAATGGAAGAAGCCTTTAGCTCCAGCTTTTGCCCCTTGCCCATAGAGGCTACTACATGACCAACCACTTTTAATGAAGCGCTTGTAGTAATACGTTTTAAAAAAGTCTCATCGTATTTGCCAAGTTCAACCACAATCTGCAGGTTGCTATTGGTGCTACCATCGTTCAGTGCAATAAACTGGTTGTTGCGGAAAGTACGTACCCACCCCATCACCACTGCTTCCTGACCGATTGGTTCTGTCAATAACAGATCCTTTATTTTCACCCTTTTGTTGAACATATAAGCCTTTTTTGAGTGTGCAAAGATAAGATTAAGCATTCCAAAACCGATACGGAAAAGGCTTATAAGAGGAGTTAGGTTCAATAATATTATAAAATAATTTTTTGCATTTTCCGTTTTTGTGCTAACATTGTGCTGGAATTAAGCTGACGCTCTTATCTATTTTGCTCGCAGACAATCAGTTTTACCCATTCCATACATCATTTATCAAAATTCATTTATAATTTTTTCAATAAAAACCTGGCTTTTAAAACCAGCGTTAAACCTCTCAAGTCTTTCTTCTTATGTATGATATCCTACAATTGAACGATATGCTCGTTACCGAACTGCTCGACATCGCAGAGCAACTTAAAATCCACGGCGCAAAAAAGCTCGATAAGCAAGAGTTGGTATATAAAATATTGGATAAGCAAGCGCTTGCCCCTACTGAAGCTGCCCAAGAATCAACGGACGAAAAGCCCAAGAGAAAGCGTCTGATCAAAACGACTACAGCTAATTCGAGCGAAGAAGCTTATGTTGAAAGTGGTGAAACAACAGCAAAAACACCCGAGCTGAAAAAAGAGCCGAGGAAAAAGGAAGATAAACCTGTAATAAAAAAGATAAAGAAAAGGGAAGAAGAGCCTATTGCTGCAGCACCAGAACCAGCACCCGTGCAGCAAGAAGAAGAGATGGTGAGTATTCCAGAGGAAGAGGAAATGGAAGCGGAGAACGTTGAAACAGAGGAGTCAAGTTCCGATCAGGTTCAGGCCAGCGAAAACCAGCCGAATAAAAACTACCCACAGCGCCGGAACGATTCTTTTAATATTGAATTTGATGGGATCATACAGGCAGAAGGCGTTTTGGAGATGATGCCTGACGGTTATGGTTTTTTACGTAGTAGTGATTACAACTATCTTTCTTCACCAGATGATGTGTATGTTTCCCCATCGCAGATAAAACTGTTTGGTCTAAAAACAGGAGATACCGTACATGGAGCAGTAAGACCTCCAAAAGAAGGGGAGAAATATTTTGCTTTGCTGAAAGTAGAATCGATCAATAGCAAGGGACCTGAAGAAGTGCGAGATCGTGTGCCTTTTGACTACCTGACACCTTTGTTCCCGTTTGAAAAGCTAAATCTTTTTACTACGCCCAACGATTATTCCACCCGCATTATGGACCTTTTTACACCTATTGGTAAGGGTCAGCGAGGATTGATTGTGGCACAACCCAAAACCGGTAAGACGGTTTTACTAAAAGCGGTTGCCAATGCGATTGCGTCCAATCACCCAGAATGTTATCTGATGATTGTGTTGGTGGATGAAAGACCGGAAGAAGTAACGGATATGGAACGCAGCGTAAAAGCGGAAGTGATTGCGTCCACCTTTGATGAGCCTGCAGAAAAACATGTAAAAGTATCCACCATTGCTTTGCAAAAAGCAAAACGATTGGTTGAGTGCGGCCACGATGTGGTGATATTATTGGACTCTATCACAAGACTTGCCCGAGCCCACAATACGGTTGCACCTGCATCAGGTAAAGTGCTGTCCGGTGGTGTGGAAGCCAATGCGATGCAAAAGCCAAAACAGTTTTTTGGCGCGGCAAGAAAAATTGAAAATGGCGGATCACTCACAATATTGGCCACAGCCCTGATTGATACCGGCAGTAAAATGGATGAAGTGATTTTTGAGGAGTTCAAGGGTACTGGTAATATGGAATTACAACTGGATCGTCGTTTGTCGAACAGGCGTATTTTCCCAGCGATCGATTTGGTGGCTTCCTCCACACGTCGCGATGATCTGTTATTGGAAAGGGATGTGCTTCAGCGTATGAACCTATTGCGTGTTTTCCTAAATGATATGAACACCGAAGAGGCCATGAACGAGTTACTCAAACGCATGCGCGGTACCAAGAGCAATGAAGAGTTTTTGGCTAGTATGAATGGGTAATGAGTGGAGTAGGAATTGGGAATTTGTAATTAGGAATTTGGGGTTCTACCCTCTGTGTCTACCTTCTGTACCTCAGTGCTAAAAAACTAGATAATAGTTAAGGGTTTTTTTGAACCACATAAGGCATATTAGGCACATAAGAAAACAATTCGTTGCAGCAAGAATAACCGCAGAGACAGGGAGGCGCAGTGGAATTTAAGGAATTTGTAATTAGGGATTTGGCTTTGCCTTCTGCTCCAAAGTCACTCCCCGACTACGAACTTACGACTCTTGACTACAGACTCCTTTCGCCTCTAGTTTTAAGACAACCCTAAACCAGTCCATCAATTTTTTCCGCTAATTTCTTATCCATATCGGTAACGATATCGCCCGCACTATGCGTGGAAAGCCATATCTCTACTTTATTATAAACATTTGTCCATAATGGATGATGGTCCATTTTCTCCGCTTCAATAGCGACTCTAGTCATAAAGCCAAATGCTTCAGAAAAATCCTTGAACTCAAATTTTTTATATAGGCTATTGTCTTTTTCCTGCCACATAATAAATTTTTTTTGGGATGATGCTACCACTTTTAATGATTACATAAAATGGCGTCATTTTGTTTAGCCAATACTCGGATTTAAAAAAAATCTTGTCTGCTCTCCTATCCTGCCGAAGTTTTATACTAAAAAATCAAATTGCCCTTATTCTTTATTTTCTCATTGGTCAGCTCGGTTACCAACTGTACGCCGTTCAATGTTCGGATGGAATTAATCAACCCATTCATGGTTTCATCGTTGATTGAATCACCCTTCATCAGCCATAAAAAATCTAGGTGCCGAAATTCCGGTAGAAGGTATTCCCCGTCGAAATGGTTTTTATATAAATAATGGTTTAAGGAGCTATTGGGTTCGGCATATTGGTAAACGCAGAAAAAATAAGTGCGTCTTTTTTTGGTAAGCTGTATCTCGATATCATTATTATTGCGAAAACCGAATCGGAGTGAATTGTTCAGATGCCAGCATAATAAATATTCTTTCATAGGTGCCACCAGGCCCAAGAGCCTTGCATCTTCAAAAAAAGATTCGGTAAGTTCCTCAACATCCAGTTTTAATCTCATAATAATAAACGAAAAATGGAATGAAGGTTTAAAATTGCACGGCAGCTTCCTGAAGAGCGGTGCCGCGCTTGTACTTTACGGTAGTGGCATCGCCTTTCTTAAATTTTGATAATGCCTGCATATAAGTATCCATGTTGTTCACGCTAATATCGCCAAGCTGTACAATGATATCGCCTGCTTTAAGTCCCGCTTTTTGTGCGGGTCTCCCATCACTGATCCCATCCACCCTCAGACCTGTACCACTAAAACTATAATCTGGCATAATGCCTAAAGTAACTGTAAAACGAGCTGATGAAGCTGTGGAATTTTCTCTTGTTTTTGAAAAAGCCAGTTTCCCTTTATTATTTAGGTCGTCTATCAACTGGTAAATATATTTTACCACATGCAGTTCACCTGTGTAGTTGATTTTATCCGCTTCGTCGCTTGGTCGGTGATAGTCCTTGTGCAGACCTGTAAAAAAGAAAAGCACCGGAATATCCTTTCGATAGAATGAGGTATGATCGCTGGGACCTGTACCACTGCTATCATATTTGAGGATGAAATATTTTTTTTCGTTCTGGTTACTATTGAAAAGGCTGCCCCATTCCGGCGAGGTACCATAACCCCCAATAGTGAGGACATGGGAACTATCGTTCAATCTGCCCACCATATCCATATTGATCATGTAATTTACTTTCTTCAGATCGATGATTGGATGTTCCACAAAATATTTGGAGCCAAATAGACCCAACTCTTCTCCCGAAAAAGCAATGAACAGATAATTATTGTTTTTGAACTTTGATTGCTTCAATAATTTGGCAAGCTCTATCAGCGCAGCCGTGCCACTGGCGTTATCATCCGCACCATGATGGATGAGATGTTCCGTGCCCCGGTACATGGAATTGCCATCTTCGCCGTAACCCAGATGATCGTAATGCGCACCCAATACCACCGTTTTTTCTGCCCCATTATCAATATACCCGAGCACATTATGACCGATACGTTTTTTTTCACCCAATACCACATTGATTTTTATATCAAGGGAAGCAGAAGGATCATTGAAATATTTTTTCTTTGCTTCGGCCGTTGCATATAATACAGGAATGGTCGCTGTTTCAGATCGATTTTTGGGATCGAAGGAAATATGATCTGGCAATTTGGAATCATTATAAAAGATAACAGCGGTTGCACCATCTTTTTTGCATTCCTCCACTTTGGTATGGAGGGCTTCCTGGAGGTCGAAGTGTGGGTTATCCTTATTTTCCTCCAACATTTCTTTTATATCCACCACCCATGGCACACCAGTTTCCTGCAATGCGATGGCGATATTGCCATTTGCCTTCATATTGGCGCTGAAGGGCAGGGGAAAATAATCTTTATAAAGAGTGAGGTTATTATTGTTGACAGATAAGGAAGTGGCCTCCTCAATTTGTTTTCCGTCATTGATATCAAATGCCTGCAACCAGGATTTGTTTTCCCCGACCATTGCCAGCCCAGCATTATGAAACTCTGCACTAATATAGTTGCTAGCCGCACTCTCACCCGCTGTTCCTGCTCTCCGACCTTCCAGTTTGTCATCGGCCAGAAAACGGATATGGGTCTCGAGGTTGGCAAGAATCATCCGGTCGCCTCTTTTTAGTTTTTGGGCCGAGGAACTGGATAGAAGTATCAGGTAAATGAATGCTGAAATAGGAATGGAGCGGATCATGAGGTTTATTTTGGCGAACAAAGGTAGGCAGGCAAATCTTATTCCAAAAAATTCAATCAACACAAATAAATCAAGTTGTTATATCCAAAATGTACAAATCCAAAAAATAGCTGATTGATGGTCCGTTTATTTATGAAAGAGGTGGAGATGGCTCTAAAATGGAAAAGCGCATGGTTTTTTGAATAAAAGCCTTTATTAGGTTATTATTAAGCCTCAAAACTGCAAGAAGCTCAGCTTTTTTCCTTTACTTTTGCAGATTGGCCTTTTTTGAATAGTTACTAATAGCTGTTTTCGGTTTTGGGTAAATGATATTACTGCAAATGGGAACAGAAAAACCTTAAGTATGGCGCTACCGCACCTTATTAAATATGTGTATACCAATGGAACGGATGAAGTGATCCGTCGTGGTAAAAAGATACATGCAATCGGTTACGTAGAGCTGATCGAATATGATGAGCTGTTTGAATCTGTTACTTTCCGTGTGAAGGATGATAGCTACGCAACCTATTATAAAGTGTATGTACAGAAATTCAAGGACCCGAAATCCCTTTCTGTGCGTTGCAGTTGCCCATATAACCTGGGCGATATTTGCCGGCATGAATCCGCCGCGCTCATCCAATTACAGGAATTACTCGATCGCAACTTGCTGAAAGCCGAAGCTATCCATTACGATCAGGAGCATACCGTGGTGAAGATGAAGTCTATTGATCTCAAAAGTCTGCGCCTGCTCTGTTCGCAACAAAGTTATGAGGAAGCGGAAAAATATCTACAGTCTGCAAAAGCAGTTATCGAATCTGCAAAAGATGAGATGGTAAAAGCGTCGGTAAAAATTGATGGCAAAGCTTATCGGGTCATCCTACGTAAAAACGAGGAAAGGAATTTTGATACCAGTTGCGATTATGAAGATCAATTGCATCCCTTATGCCTGCCCAAAGTAATTGTGTTCCTGCAATTGTTTAGGGCACATGGGGCTTATTATTTTGATAGCATCCGCAATTGGGATAAGGAAAAAAACAAATTGCTGGAAGCCTATGGCTACTCATTGAACGATGACCTGAAGAGTAAATTTGAATTTAGTTATAAAGATGGCAAGCCTTTTTTGCGGGTTCTGGATACTTCGATCAAGCGCATTGTGCAGGTGAATTCAGGCAAACCCAAACCGACGGTTGCAGAAACTGAGATCAAAGAAAGCGAAGCAGAGGAATTGCCTATTGGTGCTTCCAAACGGGTGGGCATCGTGTTTAATTTCAACTATGAAAATTATCCCGGCTTTGCCATCGATGCCGTTTCCGGCGAAAGCAATGAGGAGCAGACCTTCTTTATTGGCAAGGTGGAAAAGATTGATCTTAGCAAATTTGTAAATACAGATTTGTTCAATGAACCCGACAAGCAACTGATCCCTGCCATCCGTAAGATGCAGGAGCCAGAGATTACCCGATTCCTCAACCGGAATTCGCCATTCAGCGGTATCTGGGAAAATATCATCCATCATGAGGAGGATGGGCTGCCAGAGGAGACAAAAGCGCTGATGGTGGAATATCTACACCCCAAACTGCAAAAATTATTTACCGAAGCCAACAGCAACCCCTTTATATTTTTCCTGAATGGGCATAAACCTTTCAAGACTGATAACCTGCAACAAGCAGGTGCATCCGCTTCTTTTATTAAACCTTTTTTTCGAGTTTCAACGGATAAGGATCAAATAGAGGTTAGTTGTTTCACCAAAATCAATGGCCAGCCAGTAGAACTTAGCAGCAACCAGTGCAATTCCTCCTCTCTATTTTTTTACAACCACAATCTTTACCTCTGGGAAAAACCACAGGATATCATGCTGGTGGAAAAATTTTCCGATAGCAGGAAAATGATTTTTGAAAAAGCCGACTGGCCGCAAAAGCTAAAGGATTTTGTGCTTCCGCTCACGAAAGAGTACCATGTAGATTTTGATAATGAGATGGTGAAGGAAGTGAAGGATGGCAGTCCGGAAAAAAGCCTACTTCTTCAGGAAAAGGGAGACTATCTGGTGTTCCAGCCCTTATTCATTTATAAAGGTTTTGAAACCAGACCGGGTGGCAAAGATGAGTTGATTGTGCCGGATCATGATAAGGTGATGATTGTAAGAAGAGACCGCGAATTTGAAATGCAGTTCATCGATAAATTGAAATCGCTGCATTCCCAGTTCGTGCATCCAGATGGTTCGCAAAGCCTAGCGTTGAAGGGAGCCGATGTGCTAAAAAATAATTGGTTCTTCCTTTTTGTGGATGCCATGCAGGAGATGAAAGTACCTGTTTATGGTTTTGAGGCATTGCGAAATTTCCGTTTCAATACGGCCAAGCCACAAACCAAGATCCATATCAGTAGCAGCACTGATTGGTTTGATGCCAAAGTAGATATTGTTTTTGGCGACCAGAAAGTGACCATTGCGGATGTAAAGAAAGCCTTGGCAAACCGCCAACAGTTTGTGCCTTTGAACGATGGTACATTGGGTGTGCTGCCTGAAGAATGGATCAAGAAATATTCCCTCTTGTTCCGTGTGGGTGAAGGCAAAAGCAATGAATTGCGTTTGTCGAAATACCATATGAGCGTAATTGATGAATTGTATGAGAACCGCAGCGAAGAGGAACTGGTGATTAAGCTTGAGGAAAAATATGAACAATTAAGAGAGTTCAATCGCATCAAGGAAATACCTCCTCCTGAACATTTGAAAGATATATTGCGTCCTTATCAGGTGCATGGTTTTCATTGGCTCAACTATTTGCATGAAGTAAATTGGGGTGGCATATTGGCCGATGATATGGGTTTGGGTAAAACGATTGAAGCGCTATCATTCCTGCACCATTACCGGCAGGTACATGGCCGATTGAATGCGATTGTGGTTTGTCCCACCACCCTGATGTTCAACTGGGAAAATGAGATCAAAAAATTTGCACCCGAACTCACCTATCATATCCATCATGGGGGCGACCGTGCTAGGAACAAACAGGCACTGACTGATTATAATGTGATTATTACCACCTATGGCACGTTGCGCAGTGATATCAAGTTATTGGTAGATATTCCTTTTGATTATGTGGTATTGGATGAGTCGCAGGCGATCAAAAACCCAGCAAGCAAAGTAACCCGTGCCGCTTGCCTCTTGCAGGCAAAACATCGTTTGTGCATGAGCGGTACTCCTTTGCAGAACAATACCTTCGACATTTTTGCACAAATGAATTTTTTGAATCCCGGTATGCTGGGTAGCATTGAATTTTTCCGTCAGGAATTTGCCGTGCCCATCGATAAGTTCGGGGAACAAGATCGCAAAGACCATCTCCGGAAATTATTATACCCCTTTATTTTGCGCCGAACCAAAGAACAGGTGGCCAAAGACCTTCCGGAAAAAACAGAAACTATTTTGTTTTGTGAAATGGAAGAAGAGCAACGGAAAGTGTATGACGCCTACCGGAATGATTATCGTGATAAGATTTTAGGCACGATTGAGGTGCAGGGTATCCAACGATCACAGCTTACTATTTTGCAGGGCTTGATGAAGCTCCGTCAAATTTGCGATTCGCCCGCCATACTAAACGAGGCCGATAAATATCCAAACCATTCTATTAAGCTGGAAGAATTGGCACGGGAAATCACGGAAAATATTGGCGACCATAAAGCACTGGTGTTTTCTCAATTTTTGGGAATGCTGGCATTGATCAGGCATAAATTGAAGGAACTGGGCGTGAAGTTTGAATATTTTGACGGTAGCACTTCCGCGCAGGAAAGGGAAAGGGCCATCCAAAGTTTCCAGAACGATGAAGAATGCCGGATTTTCCTGATTTCATTAAAAGCGGGAGGCGTGGGCCTTAACCTTACAGCGGCCGACTATGTATATATTGTGGACCCTTGGTGGAACCCTGCCGTAGAGCAACAAGCGATTGACCGGACACACCGTATTGGCCAAACGAAAAATATTTTTGCTTACCGGATGATCTGTAAGGATACGATTGAAGATAAGATATTACAACTTCAGGAAAGGAAGCGGGTACTTGCAAAGGACCTGATTACCGACGATGAGGGTTTTGTGAAAGCCCTGACCAGACAGGATGTGGAATATCTCTTCAGCTAAGCGCATTCACCCACCGGATCCTGCTTATTTGCCACTAGCCAAGTAATTAGGTTATTGTTTTAACCTGTATGTATTTTAGTAGTCTGTAAAAGAAAACTTAATGCCGAGACTACCATTGAATGCAATCCTAGCAGTTATTTTAATTGCTAGTGTACAAAACTCCTACGCACAGGCTAAGGGTACTGGTACTATTTCGGGAAGAATTATTGACAGTGCTTCTGCTAGGCAGGATATGAGTCAGGCGACGGTAGCTGTTACACCTACCAAAGATTCTACGGCCACCCAATTTGTATTTACCAATAAACAAGGCGCTTTTAATGTAAGAAACCTAAAAGATGGCGATTATCGCTTGGTGATTAGTTTTCAAGGTTACCGCCCCATTGTAAAACGGTTCACGATAAGTCCCAGCAGCCAACAGATTAACCTTGGTGCACTTTCCATGAAAAAATCTTCCGATGAGTTAGCCACCGTAATAGTGGAAGCACCTCCGATGAGGGTGAAGAACGACACAGTAGAATACAGTGCTTCCATGTATACTACCAAGCCAAATGCGGTGGTGGAAGATTTGCTAAAAAAATTTCCTGGCATACAGGTGGATGCAAGCGGAAATATTACCGCGCAAGGAGAAACTGTGCAGAGGGTGCTGGTGGATGGAAAACGTTTTTTTAGTGATGATCCCAAATTGGCCACCAGAAACCTTCCTCCAGATGTGATTGATAAAATACAGGTTTTCGACGACTTGGACGATCAAAGCAAGTTCTCGGGCTTTGATAATGGTAATCGCATCAAGACGCTTAATATCACTACCAAAAAGGATAAGAAGAAAGGCAATTTTGGAAAAGCGGTGGCAGGTGCTGGTACTGATGGGGATTATGATCTTAGCTTGAACATGCACCGTTTCAATGACAATGAGCAGATGTCCCTATTAGCACAAGGAAATGATGTAAACAAACAAAATTTCACTATACAGGATATCCTTGGCAATTCAGGTGGAAGGCGAGGAGGTGGCGGGCCTGCTGCAGCATCCAACCAAAGTAGCCCGGGTGTGACCACCGTATGGGCTGCTGGGGGCAACTATAAAAACTCTTGGGGCACCAAAACCGATTTATCAGGTTCTTATTTTTATGACTACCAACATATTGCCCTTGACCAGCAAAACCAGCAGGTGAAATACCAAGGAAACAATACCCTCATCAATAATTCCAGTTCTAGCTCCTTTCAAAGGACGAACAACCAGCGCCTCAATATGAACCTAGAGCATTATTTTGATTCTAGCAATTCGTTCATATTTAGGCCAAATATTGTGTTCCAATCGAGCGCGCCTAATAGTACTTCCAGTTCCTCACAAATAGACCAGAACAATAACCCATTGTATTCAACATCCGGGTACAGTTCAAGCAAGAATAGCGGCTTCAATGTGAATGGTTCCAACCTCACGCTCCGACATAAATTCAAAAAGCAGTATAGGACTCTTTCGCTCGATTTGTCGGGCAACGTAAATACGAACAACGGTAATGGCTATAATTATTCCGTGAACAAGTTCAATAGCTTTAACAAAATAGATACACTGAACCAGTATTACAACGACTCTCTCCATTCGTATAATATCAGTCCGACCCTTTCCTATACGGAACCAGTTGGCAAGAACCAAGTTATTGAACTGAACTATAATTATAATTACAGCAAGAGCAATACCATCAACAATACTTATAATTTTACCGATCCTACCCATGGCTTCCAATCATTTGATAGCCTGTTCAGCAATTCATATAAGTTTGTTTCGAACTCAAACCGCTTTAGTCTTAATTATCGAATTCAGAATCCTAAATTCAACTTGAATATGGGTTCTGGTTTACAGTTTCTGAATTTTAATAGTTACAATTCCACCAAGGACATTACGGTTGCGCATAATTATGTGAACCTGACGCCCCGTGTTTTCTTCAATTATTCATTTTCAAAAACCCAGCGGTTGCGGGTTTTTTATAGGGGAAGCACAGGCACACCTTCTGCCTCGCAATTGCAACCGCTTGTTACCACCTCGGACTCCATCAATTATACCATTGGTAACCCAGACCTGAAGCCACAGTTCACCCATAGCTTGAGAGTATTGTATTCATCCTTTAACCCAACTACCCAAAGGGTAATGTTTGCAACCGTGAACGCCAGCACCACCGTAAACGATATTCAAAGCAAGATTACGTACAACAGTTATGGGGGGCAAACAAATAGTTACGTGAATTTGAATGGGACTTATAATTTATCGGGTTATTTCAATTATGGGTTTGCACTAAAAAAACCTAAGTCCAATCTTAATTTTAGCACCAATATCAATTATTCGCAAAGCCAAACCTTGGTGGACACAGCCAGAAACCCATTACCCACCGATGATTTCCAGCATTCATACACAAGGAATACCACCCTTGGTGAAACGGTTTCCTGGACAACCAACATCAAGAAGAATTTTGACATGAACTTTAGTTATGCCCCCAGCTATTTCATCAGCAAAAATTCCTTGCGGAGTGCATCCAGTCAAAATCAGGATTATTTTACTCACAAATTTGTTGCTGAGATAACGGCCTTTACCAATAGCGGTTGGTTGGCTGCCGCTAATTTTAGTTATGCCTATACCAATAACCAGATTGCCGCGTACAATGCGAGTATACCTTTGTTCAGCCCCAGCATTGCTAAATCGCTTTTCAAGAAAAAAAATGGAGAAATCAGGTTGAGTGTGTTCGACCTATTCAACTCCAACACCTATGTGAACAAATCGGCTTCTGGTGCTGGCTATAACCTTAACCGTAGCAGTACGCTGACCCGTTATACCATGCTTACTTTTACATGGAACCTCAACAAATTCCCAGGCAGTCAGCAACAGGGAAGAATGCCGGGCATGTTCAATAATTTCCGTCGGGGTGGCGGGGGTGGTGGTATGAGAGGCGGGGATTTTTAATATAAGAACCGAATTATTATTTACCAATCCGGTGCCGGTAAGGAGTTCCTGCCGGAGATTGGCCCATCAATATAATTGACATCAGACTCTTAAAAAATTGCAAAATATGGGAGGAAGGTCGGTAGACTTCTCTGACCATCCGTATTTTTTCCTTTGAAATGGGCTGATTGTTAAGTGCCACGATATTGGATTTTATTTTATTGATATATTTAATTGTTTGAACGACTGATAAGAAATTTTTTTATTTAAAAAACTGCTAAATCGTAGTTTTTCGATTGCTTGTACCGTCTATTTGTAGTAATATAGTAATGCCATTTATGGGCACTATATGAAAAGTATTGCTACCATATTTGCTGTGCTTTTTTTTTCAGTAGCCACATTAGCGCAGAGCAGTTTTTCAAGCAAGCTGAGCTCGGTGCTCGAGAAAGTTATACAGGACCATCTCAAAAATTATAAGGATATTAAAGGAGGCGTGATTGTTCAGCGCCCACAACTGACCGAATATAAATCCACCGTGTTTGTACCGGGAGCCTCTTCCTGCGTGATTACCCATTCTAATATTTCAGGAAACGATCAATATAGTTGGAGCTGTGTATTGCTGGAATCAGGGAACTATGATCAGGTTCAAAACAAGTTCAATGAAACCTATCAACAGCTAAGCAATAGTATTATCAAGTTACAGGGCGAAAAGCCTTACATATTGACTGGTAAATATGAGAAGCCGAAAGAGCAAAAAAATTACTCTAAAATTTATTTTGACCTCATCCCAGGTATTGGGGAAACCAAAAAATTAAAAGTAGAACTGAGCCTGGTGAAAGAAAATGCAGAATGGAAATTATTGCTGAGCGTACACGATCAGGACTTGGCCTAAAAAACCTCACAGTTCATCACTTCATTCCCCCACATTTTTTAAAATAGGTTTCTCGAATTTTTAGTCTTTCTTAGATTATACCAACAGCATATAATTTTTTAGCGCTTTTTCGATTTCTTCCAACTTAAACGGTTTGGAGATATAGTCGTTCATGCCCGCATCCAAACATTTTTCCTTATCACCTTTCATCGCATCTGCCGTGAGTGCAATAATGGGGATATTGCAATGTGGTTCCGGTAACTGGCGGATAAGCCTTGTGGTGGTATAGCCATCCATTTCCGGCATGTTCACATCCATAAAAATCAGCACCGGCTCATAATGCGGTAGCGCTTCCAAAGCTTCTCTTCCATTGTGCATTTGAATAACGTCAAAGCCCATCCTTCTCATTACTTCTGTGATCAATAGCATGTTGATGGGTTCGTCGTCCACTACCATGATGCTTACTGTTTGGGAAATTTTTTCAATAACAGGAAGTGATGGGTGCAGTGTTTCTGTCTGCATAGGCTTTTCATACAAGGATAATAATGTGCTATAAAGCTCATGCGACTTTACAGGTTTAGAGAGGAATTTAT
The DNA here is from genome assembly GCA_018267575.1 of Bacteroidota bacterium. Classification (GTDB taxonomy): domain Bacteria; phylum Bacteroidota; class Bacteroidia; order Chitinophagales; family Chitinophagaceae; genus Puia. The sequence goes on along the minus strand of JAFDYF010000001.1, from coordinate 63,565 downwards.
TGATGCCTACCCGGTCTGCTTCCAACTGGTACATATTTTTTTCTAGAGATGGCAGCATTAATATATAGGAAGCATTCCCACCATTTGGTAGGGCTTTTATTTCCTTGATCAAACTAATACCGTCTTTTGGTCTCATATCGTGGTCAGCAATAATGAGGTCGAAGGGCTCCCCTTTGAATTCCGCCTCTGTAATTTTCATCAGGGCATCGTTGCCACCATAGGATGTTTCACAATGGATTTCCATGGGGCCAAACATTTCCCGCATCAGTGAGCGGCTGGTTTCGTTGTCGTCAATAACCAATGCCTTTTTCAGTAATGGTTTTTCTGGCATCGATATTTCTGGCTGTTCGTTCGCCACTTCCAGGGTAAGGTGAAGGGTAAATGTGCTGCCCTTGCCTGGCGTACTTTCAACCGACAGATAGCCACCCATCATTTCCGCAAGGCTTTTCGAGATGGTGAGCCCCAAACCGGTTCCGCCATATTTACGAGTGGTGGAAGTATCGGCCTGTGCAAAGCTTTCGAATATTTTTTGAAGTTTTTCATGAGGTATACCAATACCGGTATCGGTTACCTGAATGATTACATTCATGATTTTTTTGTTATCCTTCCAGTAAAGCCCGCTGCTTTTTTGGATGTTCACAAATATTTCCCCCTCACTGGTAAACTTGATGGCATTGCCCAAAAGGTTGACGATAACCTGTCTGATACGAACAGGGTCGCCGTAGAATTGAGAAGGGATAGTTGGATCTACTTTGAATAGGGTTTCCAGCTTTTTCTCATACGCTTTTACATTAAGGATATCGATGGTTTCTTCCACCAATTCGTCGAGCTTGAACAGCGTATGTTCGATATCCAATTTGCCAGCTTCGATTTTAGAGAAATCAAGAATATCATTGATGATATCCAAAAGCCCGTGTGCGGATTTTTTTACATTTTTCAGGTAATCTCTCTGCGTTTTTTGCAATTCGGTGGTCAGCACCAAATCTGTAAACCCGATAATACCATTCATCGGAGTACGTAGCTCATGGCTCATATTGGCCATGAATTCGCTTTTTGCATGACTGGCTGATTCTGCCATTTCTTTTGCTTTGATCAGCTCTAGCTCAATCTGTTTGCGCTCAATAGCGGCAGAAAGGGAAGAAGCATAGGAGCGGAGGATGGAAAATTCCGCATCCGACCATTGGCGGTCATTTTTAAATTCATCAAACCCTACAAAACCCCAAAACTTATCCTTTATAAAAACTGGTACTGCAATGGATGAAACCATTTTCGATTTTTCATAAATGGCGATTAATTGTGGGTCTTCCTCTTTGTCCCGATAACTCAAAAAAGGTTGGTTGGCTTTGAGCGGTGTAATAATCTTCTTGATACTATCGAAAGGGATATTTTTAATGGCAGGGTCTGAATCCCTTAAATCGGCGGGGTCTTCTGTCCACTCATGCGTTTGGCTGCTGACCATGGTTTTCTTTAGCTCATCATAATGGTTACGGAAAAGAAAGGCCCGGTTTACCAAAGCTTTATTACCAAGTATGGATAGGGATTCACTGATACCCTGATCCAGATCGGTATTGATCAACAAGGAATGGGTGGCTTCGGCAACACCTTGCAACAAATGGTCTTTCTTTTTCAGTTTTTCCTGAACTGCTTTTTGTTCGTTGATATTTCTGGAAGTACAGATGAGTTTGATTACTTCATTATCGTCGACAATCGGTTTCACGATGGTCTCGAGCCATATATAGGAGCCATCCTTCCTCAACATACGATAGCGGAGAATGATGCTTTCTGGATCAGCTGGAAAGGAGTTTTGCCCTTCGGTTGGATGAAATTTATGAAGATCATCGGGGTGCACATATTGGATAGCGGATTTGCCGAGCAGGTCCTCCACCTCATATCCTAAAACAGAAGTTACGGAAGGCGAAAGGTACCACATCGTTCCATCTGCTGCATGTACACTGATCAAATCCTCGGAGTTTTCTGCAAGCAAGCGAAATTTCTGTTCACTGTTCAGCAGTGCGATTTCGGATTCCTTTTGTGCAGTCACATCCTGTGCAATACCAAAGCTGGAATGGTTGTCGGTGACAATACCTTTGGCGGCCAAATATCTCATCCAGCCATGGTTGGTAGTAACCCTGAAAGAAAAGGAGGTTTCATAATCCTTCTGTTCACGGTTGCTGATGGCGGCAATGAATTCTGCTGATACAATCTGCTGGTCTTCTGGCACCACAAAGCTTTTGATGAAATCTTCGAGGTTCATTTTTCCCGTGGTATCCTCAATGCCCAATAAGGCTTTAAACTCTTTACTCAGGGCAAGCTCTTTGGAACTAAAATCAAATTTCCAGGAACCCATTTTCGCATAGGTCATACTATAGGACAAGGTCTGGATTGCTTCTTCTTTCACTTGCTGAGCCTCTACCTTATCCGTTACATTCAGTCCAATGGCCTGGATTTCCTTAACGGAACCACGGTCATCTGTAAGTGCCAAAAACTCCCACTCTGTCCATAAATACTCGCGGCTATTGCCAATTGGCTTTCGCAATAAAATTTTGGCAATTTTTCCAGGATTTTTCCAGCATTCATCCGCAATTTGCTGGCAAATTACCATGTCTTTGGGGAAAATGGTCTCAAAGAAAAACTTATTGGCCAGTTCTTCCTTGGTATGGTTGAAGGTTTTTAAAAATGAAGGGTTGGCATAGGTAAAATGCCCTACCCGGTTTATCCTTACCAAATAGTTGGTTTGCGATTGTAAAATGGAGGCCAGATATTTTTTTTCCTGGAGCAACTCGTTCCTGGCGTTCTGGAGCTCGTTATAGTTCTTTTCTCCTCTTTTGAAGGCGGGTTCCAATACCAGAATGATCAGGCATATGATGGCAGCAATAAGGGAGAAAAACTTGCTGGTATTGATTGTTGAACTTTCCTTCCGTTTATCGTTTTCAATAATGCTATATTGGTCTGAGATATCCTTCATTAGAGAGAGATAGTGCTGTTCTGTATGCATCAATTGTCGCAAATAGAGTGGTTTATTGATGCTGATGAAAGCAGAATCGCTTGTGGCCAACTCATCGCTCACCGCCAGAAAATTTTCATAAAATGGCTTTATTGTAGACAGGAGCAAGCGTATTTGGAAGGCTGGTTGTGGCAGGGGTAACTGTTGCTCACCGCTTTGTTTGCGGAGGAAAGCTTGTTGCTCCCTAAATGTTTTGAGGTCTTTTTGCAGACTGTCTTTTAACGCTACATACTGGTTTTGATTAATATCATTACTCAATATCAAAATGCCATTTTTGGCAATAATCTGGCTTAGGGTCTGTTGTTTCTCTGATATATTTTTGGCTTCGGTTACCGTTTCGCCCTCGGCAGATTTGACATGCGTAAGGTAATAGCCAAAGAAATTGAATAAAAGAACCGCGGCAAATAGTATGGCTGATATGCGTATAAGTCTACGGAAAGGACTTTTCATCGTAAATATTTGGATTTCAGATTAAGTAACGAAAAAAATTGATTTTAAGTTTCTGAAAAACCAAAATTCACCAGAAAAATGCTGCTTTTTCCAAATACCGTCAATAAAATCGATGTAGAGGAGTATAAAATGCTGAAAACAAGCATTTTCAAAATACAACGAACTTGAAATGATTTAGTATTGGTCAGTAATTGATTACCTGCTCTTCGATGGCCGCTGGCATTACCCGCCATTCATACTGCTGGTTGCGCAGTTGTGGCTCAAAACCCGCCTCCCGAATTGCATTTTGGATGCTTTTTGCCGTAAAACGGTGAGGCGCACCTGCTGCGCTAACCACATTTTCTTCCAGCATAATACTGCCAAAATCGTTGGCTCCTGCCTGAAGGCAAATTTGTGCCGTGGCCTTTCCCACGGTAAGCCAAGAAGCCTGGACATTTTTGATATTGGGCAACATGATGCGGCTCATGGCGATCATGCGTATATATTCCTCCGAAGTAGTCAGATTATGAACGCCTCGTATTTTCGCCAACAAGGTATCCACATCCTGAAATGTCCATGGTATAAAGGCCAAAAAGCCCTTAGCGTTTGCGGGTTTCCTCGATTGTACCTCCCTTATTTTCACTAAATGCTCAAAACGTTCCTGAATGGTTTCCACATGACCAAACATCATGGTCGCTGAGGTAGTGATATTTAGCTCATGCGCTTCGTGCATAATGTCCAGCCATTCCTGCGCACCACATTTCCCCTTGCTGATCAGCCGACGAACACGGTCTATCAAAATTTCTGCGCCAGCACCGGGCAAAGAGTCCATCCCTGCTGCTTTCAAAGCAGTAAGTACATCACGATGGCTCATTTTTTCAAGTTTGCAGATATGTGCGACTTCGGGCGGCCCCAGGGTATGTAGTTTTATCGAAGGATAAAGTTCTTTTAATTGTTTAAATAGATTGGTATAAAAACTCAAACCCAGTTCGGGGTGATGGCCGCCTTGAAGCAGCAGTTGGTCACCACCCCAGCGGATTGTTTCTTCTATTTTCGTTTTGTAGGTTTCAATATCGGTTATATAAGCATCGGGATGTCCAGGGATACGGTAAAAATTGCAAAACTTGCAATTGGCAATGCACACATTGGTGGTATTTACATTGCGGTCGATTTGCCAAGTAACTTTTCCATGGGGTACCTGTTTTTTTCTAAGTTCATCCGCGACAAACATCAATTCTGTCAAAGGGGCTTGTTCAAACAGGAAAACGCCTTCTTCAACAGTCAAAAACTCAAAATTTTGGGCTTTGTGATATAATTCGGTCAATTTCACTTGGGTGCTTTTATGATGAAACGCAAATTTAATATGGATACTCCGTAATGCAACGTTTTGTATGGATGGCAGGCCTTAATAAAAAGGGAATAGGTATATTTAGGTAGGATTGTTTGTTTGAGAAAAGTTCTATCTCCCAGTAAAGACTTTCTTATGCGGTTATGCGTTCATACAGGATTGTCACTAAACACAGGCGGGGGAAAAGGCATTTGCCCTATCCTTATTATTTCTACTTTTTTTATATTATTTTTTCAACAGCCCGAATGCAAGGCACAAGAAGAGTTTATACCGCCCCCAGCTAAGTTGCTTACCAGCTTTCCCTTTCATTTATTAACGGGCGGTATCATCCTATTGAGAGCTTCCTTTGCTGATTATCCCGATTCACTCAACTTTATTTTTGATACAGGGAGTGGGGGCATATCGCTGGATTCCAGTACATGCGCCTTATTAAAAATCAAGCCCACACCCTCAGATAAAACAATACGTGGCGTTGCAGGCATACGTAATGTGAGTTTTGTTTATAATCAAAAGCTGCGATTGCCTAATCTAACGGTGGACAGCCTTAATTTTCACGTGAACGATTATAGCATTTTAACGAGTGTGTATGGTGAAAATATTGATGGGGTTATCGGGTACAGTTTTTTGAACAGGTATATTGTAAAAATCGATTACGACAGCTCTAAAATTTATGTGTATTCGAAGGGCTACCTCAAATACCCCAAAGGCGGATTCCTTACGCATCCTTTTCTGGTTAACCTTCCTGTGGAGCCAGCCAGAGTAAGGGATAATACCAATATCAATGCCCGGTTTTATTTTGATACCGGTGCAGGTCTTTGTTTGTTATTATCAACCGATTTTGTGGAAGACAGTTCCTTGTTTAGCAGCAGAAAAAAGAAACCCTTACCAACCCTGGCCCAGGGTTTGGGCGGAAAAGCAAGCATGAAACAGACCACGGTAAAAGATTTTCGGTTGGGGCCATACCGTTTCCGAAATGTGCCAACCTATATTTTTGATGATGATTACAATATCACTTCTTACCCTTCGCTTGCAGGGTTGATTGGGAACGATTTATTGAGAAGGTTTAATATCATCCTCAATTATGGGAGAAGGGAAATTTATTTATTACCAAATTCACATTTCCGCGACCAGTTCGACTACTCATATACCGGATTTAGTATCTATTGGATTGATGGCGAAATCCGGGTGGCGGATGTGATGAAGGGATCGCCGGCAGAAAAAGCCGGTTTTCAAACAGATGATGTGGTCATTGCAGTGGGCAATAATTTCTCAAAAAATATTCAAGTGTACAAAAATCTTTTCCAAAACGTGGGCGAAAAAATCAAAGTGGTTATCAGACGGAAGCAGGAATTGATGGAGCTCCATATCAAGGTGGCGAGTATTTTATAAATTCTTTCTCTTTTATATAAATTAGTCTTCCTTACTTTGCATTTCTTTTTATAGGAATACTATGATACAATTTGATAAATTTCAATTGAACAATGGTTTGCGTGTGATTGTGCATGAAGATTCATCAACGCCGATGGCTGTGCTAAATATTTTGTATGATGTGGGGGCAAAAGACGAAAACCCTGAAAAAACTGGTTTCGCCCATTTGTTCGAGCACCTGATGTTTGGGGGTTCGGTGAATATAGAAGACTTTGAGACGCCCCTGCAAATCGCTGGCGGCGAAAACAATGCTTTTACCACCAACGATTTTACCAATTATTATGTGCAATTGCCTGCGGAGAATATCGAAACTGCTTTTTGGTTAGAAAGCGACCGCATGCTATCACTCGCATTCAGCGAAAAAAGTTTGGATGTACAGCGTAAGGTGGTTTGTGAAGAATTCAAGGAGCATTACATAAACAAACCCTACGCGGATGTATGGTTCAAGATGCGTGAAATGGCATATAAACAACATCCGTATAAATGGATGACCATTGGGAAAGAACTGAGCCATGTGGAGAATGCCAGCCTAAGCGACGTGAAAAATTTCTTTGCTAAACATTACCGTCCCGCCAATGCCATATTGGTGCTTGCAGGAAATATTAAAACAGCCAAAGCAAAAGAGCTTGCCGAAAAATGGTTTGGTGGAATCTCTTCAGGAAAAAAATACGAAAGGAATTTGCCCATAGAACCTCCACAAACAGAAGCACGGAAATTGGAAGTTAGGGCTGATGTGCCTTTGGATGCCATCTATAAGGCCTATCATATGGCATCGCGTACGGAGGATGGCTATTATATTGCTGAACTGATTACAGAAGTAATGGGAGCCGGTAGTTCTTCCAGACTGTATCAATCCTTGGTGAAAGAGAAAAAATTGTTCAGCCAGATTGAATGCCACCACACTGGTTCTGTGGATGCGGGATTATTGGTGATTGAAGGCAAGTTGATTAAAGGTGTTGATATGAAACTGGCAGATGAGGCCATAGGCGAAGAGATTGCTAAAATGAGAAATAATAAGATTGAAGGAAAGGAACTGACTAAAATAAAGAACAAAACTGAAGCGGCTATTTTGTTTGAGGATATGAGCCTGATGAACCGTGCGGCTAGTCTCGCCATCTATGAATTGCTTGGTGATGCCAATATGATGAACACAGAATTAGCAAAATATCAATCCATCACGGCGGAACAGATATTGGCAGAAAGTCAGAAAATTTTTGATGATAAAAATTGCAGCACGCTATACTATTATAGCAATAACTAAATTATTTGAAGTAAAGGGATAGATTGTATGATCAATAGAACAATAGCACCTAAAATAACGAACGCAGTAGATTTTCACCTTGTATTGCCGCCATATAAAAAATATATTTTAAAAAATGGGGTGGAAGTATTTGCCATTGACTTAGGCCAATTGGACACGCTGATGGTTAATTGGGTATTTAGTGCCGGAAACAGTTTTGAAGAAAAAAACCTGATTGCAGCAACTGCCAACCATCTGCTCAAGAACGGTACCTCCAAAAAAACGGCCTTTGAGATCAATGAGCATTTTGAATATTATGGGTCCTTCCTCAATAGGTCCTGCCAAAATGAAACGGCTGAGATCAACCTGCATTGTCTTGGTAGGTATGTGAACGAACTGCTTCCGGTTATTGCAGAGATTGTTACCGATTCGATTTTTCCGGAGGAGGAACTGGACATCTACATAAAGAACATGCAACAACGTTTGCAGGTGAGCCTGAAAAAAAGTGATTTTGTTGCCGGTCGTTTGATTGATGCCTATCTCTTTGGAGAAAAACATCCTTATGGAAAGTATAGTTCCATGGAGGACTATGCCTCCCTGCAACAAAACGAGATTCAAACATTTTACAAGAAATATTACCAGCAGGGGCATTGCGCCATATTTGTGGCGGGAAAATTGCCCGTTGATATCATTGAAAGTTTGGATAGGCATTTTGGTTCATTGCCCATTAAGCCTTGGCATGCCAAAGAAGATACAATAGTGCACCCGATACTTTCTGCCAAAGAAAAAAAATATCGGGTGACCAACGATGAGAATGGGGTGCAGGGTTCCGTGCGGATTGCACGCAATTTTCCAAATAGGCATCACCCCGATTTTCAAAGTGCTGGGGTCCTCAACAATATTTTTGGGGGTTATTTTGGTTCCCGACTGATGGCCAATATACGGGAGGACAAGGGTTATACCTATGGAATTCACAGCTATCTATTGAACCATTTGCAGGAAAGCGCTTGGATGATCAGTACAGAAGCAGGCAAGGATGTTTGTGAGGCAACCATTGAGGAAGTGTATAAGGAAATGGAATTACTGCGGGATGAATTGATTGATGAGGAAGAATTGCAGACCGCTAGGAACTTTATGATTGGTACTATACTGGGCGATCTGGATGGACCTTTCCATGTGGCGGCAAGATGGAAAAACATCATGCTGAATGGTTTGGACGAGAACTATTTTTATAATGGCATCCAAATCATCAAAACCATTTCTGCAAAGGAATTGCAGGAACTTGCCAACAAATATCTCCAGCCCAAAGAATTTTATGAATTGGTTGTGGTGTAATCCCGCCAAATCTTGCTAACTTTTCGCGCAAACTGTTTTTATGAACTTCATCATGCGCATCATAGTAACAGCCGTGGTGGCTTTTGGTCTTTCTTATATTTTGAAAGGAGGTATCCACATCGATGAATTTACCACTGCGCTGATTCTGGCATTAGTGCTGGCTGTTTTCAATGCCATTCTCAAACCCATCCTCATTATTCTTACTTTACCCATTACGATTCTTACGTTTGGGCTTTTCCTTTTTGTGATCAACGCGGTGATTATTTTGCTGGCAGCCCATTTTGTGGATGGATTTAGAGTGGATGGGTTTTGGTGGGCCCTCTTGTTCAGCCTGCTGCTCTCAACACTTACTTCACTTCTGTATAGGGGCGAAGCGGAACGTAGGAACAAATAACCCTATCCAATTACCAATAGGTCTGCTATATGAATTTTGATAAAAAAGAATTAACCAATGAGGAGCTGATCAGGATTTATAAAAGTATTTTACTCCCCCGCTTAATCGAGGAAAAGATGCTGTTGTTTTTACGGCAGGGAAAGATTAGCAAATGGTTCAGCGGTATTGGTCAGGAGGCGATTTCTGTTGGGGCAACACTGGCCATGGAACAAGACGAATGGATAATGCCCTTGCATCGGAACTTAGGTGTGTTTACCTCCCGAAAAATGCCTTTGGGCAAACTTTTCCTACAATGGCAGGGAAGCAAAAATGGCTATAGCAAAGGTCGGGAAAGGTCTTTCCATTTTGGTGCTAGGGAACATCATATCTGTGGTATGATTTCACATCTGGGTCCTCAACTGGCTATTGCGGATGGCGTGGCACTGGCCTATAAACTTCGGAAGGAAAACAAAGTAGCATTGGCATTTACGGGCGATGGTGGCACCAGCGAAGGCGATTTTCATGAAGCATTGAATGTGGCCGCCGTTTGGGATTTGCCCGTGATTTTTATTATTGAAAACAATGGTTACGGGCTTAGCACACCTGTAAAAGAACAATATCGCTGTGAAAGTTTGGTGGAGAAGGCAAAAGGTTATGGTATGGAAGCAGTACAGATTGACGGCAACAATATTTTGACAGTGCATGATACCATCAAAGGGGTTCGTGATTATTGCATCAAAAGCCAAAAGCCTTATCTGGTTGAGTGTACGACTTTCCGTATGCGCGGTCATGAGGAAGCCAGCGGTACTAAATATGTACCTAAAGAGTTGTTTGAGGAATGGGCCAAAAAGGACCCCGTTTCCAATTATGAAATGTATTTGTTGCAGGAGCAAGTGTTGGATGCAGATTCGGTTAACCATATCCGTGACGAAATCAAATCCTGGATTGATGGGGAACTGAAGCATGCCGTTATGGAAGAGAAGTTTGTGGTGGATACAGAGGAGGAGTTGGGAGATGTATATACGCCTCGCCCTTCGGTTATTACTGATCCGCCACCCGCCATCGGTCATTCGACTCCTAGTAAGCGGTTTCTCGATGGTATCAAAGAAGCGCTGCAGCTATCCATGCAAAAGCACCCCAACATGATTTTGATGGGGCAGGATATTGCTGAGTATGGTGGTGCATTCAAAATCACCGAAGGCATGGTAGATGAATTTGGCAAGGAAAGGGTGCGCAATACCCCCCTTTGTGAGAGCGCCATCGTGGGATCTGCACTTGGTCTCAGTTTGGAAGGATTCAAGAGTGTGATGGAAATGCAGTTTGCGGATTTTGTTTCGGTCGGCTTCAACCAAATTGTTAATAATCTTGCCAAGATTCATTATCGCTGGGGGCAACAGGCGGATGTGGTGATACGCATGCCAACGGGTGCTGGTGTGGGTGCGGGACCTTTTCATTCACAAAGCAATGAAGCCTGGTTTGTGCATACCCCAGGCCTGAAAGTGGTCTATCCCTCTACGCCAATGGATGCAAAAGGATTGTTGATTGCTGCCATCAATGACCCTAACCCAGTCATGTATTTTGAACATAAGGCTTTATACCGAAGCATCAGTGGCCCAGTGCCCGATGACTATTATGAAATTGAAATTGGCAAGGCAAAATGGGTGCAGGAAGGAAATGACATTTCCATTATTACCTATGGGGCGGGTGTTCATTGGTCAGCGGACTATGCAGCACAACATCCTGAAATTTCCATAGGCATTCTTGACCTAAGGACCTTGCTTCCGCTCGATTATGAATCAATACGTTCAGCCGTTGCCAAGACCGGTAAACTTTTATTATTGCATGAAGATAGTTTGATTGGCGGCATTGGTGGCGAGATTGCGGCTTGGGTGAGTGAGCATTGTTTTGAGATGTTGGATGCGCCTATCATACGATGTGCTTCATTGGATACACCCATCCCATTCAATATCGAATTGGAAAAAAACTTTTTGGCAAATGCCAGATTGGATGTCTTTATAAAAAAGTTATTGTCCTATTGATACCAGCTTTATTTGTCGAATGCCTGCTATTCTTTTTAATTTCGCATATTCCTAACTCGTTTAAGAGGCTATCAAAATGCATCTTTTACAATAGCCCATTTTTGACTATGAAATATAGATTGCTAAATGCTGTTGCTATCGTTTTATACTGCACCATTGCTGCATGCCAAAACGCACAAACAGAAAATAAGTCAACCGCTAAAACGGATTCAGCCCTTCATTGTGAATCGAATCTTCCAAAACGGTTTGCGAACCTTTCAACCATAACGCCCAATCAGATCAGTTCTTCAGGAGATACCTCTACGCAGGGAATGCGCTGGATACCGGGTGGCAGTTTTATGATGGGCGGTGATAATAGCCAAGCTGATAGGGATGAATATCCCAAGCACCAAGTAACGGTAGATGGTTTTTGGATGGATGCCACGGAAGTGACCAATGCACAGTTTGCCGCTTTTGTAAAAGCGACGGGTTATATTACTACTGCTGAAAGAAAACCAGATTGGGAGGAAATAAAAAAGCAGGTACCGCCCGGTACACCCAAGCCACCGGACAGCATGTTGGTAGCCGCTTCATTGGTTTTTAAACCTTCGCACAGTGAAGTTGATCTGAACGATTATAGCCAATGGTGGGAGTGGAAAGCTGGTGCGGATTGGAAGCATCCCCAAGGACCGCAAAGTGATATAAAGGGAAAGGAAAATTATCCTGTGGTACAGGTAAGCTGGGACGATGCCATGGCTTATTGCAAATGGGCGGGTAAACGCTTGCCTACCGAAGCCGAATGGGAATATGCCGCCCGGGGTGGGTTAGCAAACAAAATATATACTTGGGGTAATGAACCTGTGGAATCGGGTAAGCCAAAATGCAATTCCTGGCAGGGTAAATTTCCCTACCTCAACACTGATTGGGATGGTTTTGACAGATTGGCCCCAATAAAATCTTTCCAACCCAATGGATATAAACTTTATGATATGGCTGGCAATGTATGGGAATGGTGCAGCGACTGGTACGATTATAACTATTATAGCAGTTTTACTGCCCCAGTCTCCAATCCCAAGGGACCAAACAAAAGCTATGACCCTTCTGAACCTTATACACCAAAAAGGGTTACCAGGGGTGGATCTTTTTTGTGCAATGATGGATATTGTAGTGGGTATCGCGTAGCCAGAAGAATGAAAAGCAGTCCCGATACCGGATTGGAGCATCTAGGCTTTAGGTGTGTGAGGGATGGAAAATAAGTTTTTGGTTTATTCAGTCATTGTTTCTTATTTCTATTCGATATCCATTATCACAACTTTTTATTGATAAATAGTAAATTTTATTGGATCAATTTTAAAATGGCAGTTGTGTTATTGATGTACATTGCATCCAATCAATTATTCCTTTTCCATGGACCAAATTCATATTCGCTGCCCAAAATGTAAATGGGAACCCGATGGCCAGCCTTATTGGCAATGCAGTTGCGGTCAGCATTGGGACACTTTTGCCACAGGTGCCCGCTGCCCCAAATGCGGCAAGGTGTGGGACCAAACGCAATGTGTGGAACATGCGGGTGGCTGTAACAAATGGAGCCCACACCTCGACTGGTACGAAGGCCTGGATAATATCGTAAAAAAATTGAAGGAAGAAATAAAGGAAAGCTGGCTGGTGCCCTCTTAAACCGACTTTCTTTTATTTCTGATTTTGGGATTTCTGATTTGGTGATTTCTTCGGGTGCAAGAGTTTTTAATAATAACGATTCACCATTCACTTCTTCCGGACTTTCCGACTTTCTGTCTTCCCGACTTCTTTCCTACTCATTATCCAAACGGTATTCTTTGTTCAATAGATGTATTAAGCTTACTGCTGCCTGCTTTTGGGTATTGAGCAACCTTATTTCACCATCAAAGGTTGACCTTTTTTGGTGGATGTAATAAATCAGTTGGTTGATCATGTCCTTATTATAATTTCTTAGTTGCGGATTGCCAATCGGCTTTTGAAACCATTTTTTTGAATTCTCTGAAAAATCTTTTTCTGTAACAGTTGCAACCGACCTAGGCGTGATTACCATTTGATTAAATATGGATGCATCAAACAGGGTTCCTATCAATGGGTAAAGCAATTCCGACTCTTGGTTTGCCACATCATTCAACGTAATATATCTTGTTTTTGTGTTTTCGAAATTTACCAACCCGTTTAACACGGTGAGATTTCGTATCAACCTGAAATTGCCAGAGCTTTTTAATTCAATAATGGTATTATCATTGGATTCAAAAAGGCGGGTTCTTGTACTGAGCCTGGCAAAATAATACATCTCGCTTCCACGGGTTGTTGGCTGTGGCTGTTGCAAAATAGATATTAGGGAATCGAAATTATTAATGCTCGATTGCAAGGCAGGAATCCAGATATTTAGATTGGAGGTATCTGCAACTAGGTCTTTCTTTATATTGACCAAGTACTCTTTTTCCTTCGAATGGTCACTTATATTTTCCCTGATATTTTCTGCAAAAAACCCCATGGTCACTGCTACAAAAATCATCAAGCCTTCGAGCAAATATTCTTTAACCCCCTTTTTTTCTACTTCGGGGTGGTGGTGTACTTCCATGTTTTTTATTTCTGATGGTGGGATTTCTGGTTTGTTGATTTCTTCAGGTGCAACAGTTTTCCCTATTGACCCTTCGCCATTCACATCTTCCGGACTTTCCGACTTTCGGTCTTCCCGTCTTTCTTCACTCATAACCCCACATTTGCTTTGAACACCCGTAAAAAGTTGCCTCCTAAAATTTTTTCCACGTCTTTTTTGGAATAGCCTCTTTTCAATAATGCCTCGGTGATTTTTGGAAAATCCTGCACGCCTTCCAATCCTTGAGGGGCCGATTCGATGCCGTCGAAATCAGAGCCCAATCCAACATAATCCACACCTACTAGTTTAGCTATATAATCGATATGGTCGATCAACAGTGAGAGTGGTGGTCTCATGCCCTGGACATCTTTGGGGTATTTTTTGGAGAAATAAAAATTAATGGCATAATCTGGAGATTTTGCTTCAATCAATGAATCGTATTCTTTTTTATGAAGGTTCATAAAGGCTGCGATGCGTTTTGCATAATTGCTATCGATAAAGCCAGAATAAAAATTGATATCAATCACACCTCCGTTTTTTGCCACAGCCCTGATCTGGTCATCTTTCAAATTCCGTGGCACGGGGCAGAGCGCATATACGGAACTGTGGGAAGCAATAACGGGTTTGGTGGTCGTGTTGAGGACATCCCAAAAAGTTTTTTCACCCACATGCGAAATATCCACCATCATGCCTAATGCATTCATGCGCTTTACTACTTCTTTGCCAAATTCGGTAAGTCCATAGGGTGTCACAAGAAATGCTTTTCTGTTTTCATCAAAAGCTGAAGTGGCCCAGGAAGTGCTATTGTTCCAGGTAAGTGTCATATAACGAACACCACGTTTGGCAAGACTGTCCAAGTTATCCAGATCATCTTCGATCATATGGCCACCTTCCACACCCATCATGGCAGCGAGCTTATGTGTTTTAAGTGCGTGCTGCAATTGCGCCCAAGTGGAAACCATTTCCATTTTTCCTGGATTGCGTTTAGCAATCGCATACAAGGAATCGATTTCCCGGTTGGCATAGTTGAAAGCACTACCCTTACCATAGCGGCCATCACAAAAAATCGAGAACATCTCTATATCCACCCCACCTTTTTTAAAACGGGCGAGATCGGAATGAGATTTACCAGTCAGATCATTTTCAATATTTAACCCTTCCAGGGTAACGGTGGAAAGCACATCATTATGAGTATCTGCAACCACCGCATTTTCATGAATGGTTTTATAGGTTTGTGCAAAGACCGTTTGCGATAAGAAAAATAAAACCATTAATGGGTGTACAAAAATTTTTACTAAAGAAGATGATTGCATGAAGTGTAGTTTTGGTATTACTGAAATCTTATTAATCAATTAAACCAGTTAAATCAAGGTTCAGCCCCCTTATCGCCGACAAACCAATGCTCCTTGTTCTTGAAAAGCACATTGAAGGTAGTGAGCGATCCATAAATGCGGGTAATATATTGCTGCAGGTTTACTTTGTCCTCGTCGGTCAAAATTTTGTGCGCATTGATCTGCTGCTCCATTACCCTTAACCGATCTCTCAGCATCACTATTTTGTGAAAGAAAACCTCTACAGGTATTTCTTTTGGTTTTTGTGTTTTGTCGAAAGGTTGTAAAAGCATCATCCCTTTTTGCCAACGCTCGCCCAAGGGAACAATCTCTTGTGTATCGCCCCAAAGCCGAAGGATCTTTAAAAGGGATTTTTCTATTTCTGAAGAGGTTTCTATTTCTGCTGTTACGTTTTCTGGAATGATTTCATCCAAATGTGAATCTGTTTTATCAAGTTCCTTAATGCCATGATGGATAAATGAAATAAGGTAGGTGGCATATTTTACGCCAACAATCACACCTGGTCCAAATTGTGTGTGCTGCAACCGGGTACCAATACCTAAAGTTGTTTGATCCATAATTATACGATATATTATTTTTAGATGACGGGAAAAGGTTTATGCTTTTAAAATCCCAATGTTGGGTATGCTGGAAATATTGCTCGATAATGTAAAGAAAGTAAGTTAATGAAATAGTTGGAAATTTTGTTTCAACATTTTACCTAACTTTAAATTACCTAACAATTTGAAACCCCACCTTGTAACAAAACCATTGCCCCCATTTAATTAATTGAAGGCTTTTAATGAAGCTTCCGAGTATGAATGACAGATGAACTGTTTGATTCATTAATGAAGGAGATATCAGAACAATTTCCACATGTATTCAATAATATAAAAGTGAAATGCTATGCCAAAAAAAGAATTGTCATTATTGGTGATGGAACAAAAAATACTGAACAAAATTTTTATGGTAAGGGGTGAAAAGGTAATGCTGGACAGTGATCTGGCGGAAATGTACGGCGTAGAAACAAAAGTTTTTAATCAAAGTATTAAAAGAAATCTAGAAAGATTCCCCAAAGATTTTATGTTCACATTGCGTGAAAAGGAATGGACCAACTTGAGGTCACAAATTGTGACCTCAAGTTGGGGAGGCGCAAGATATAGGCCAAAAGTATTTACGGAGCAAGGGGTAGCTATGTTATCAAGTATCCTGAACAGCAAAACGGCTATTGCTGTGAACATAAGAATCATTAGGGTATTCACTAAACTAAAAGAGTATGCCCTTACCAATAAAGAAATACTCTTACAACTTGCCAACCTAGAAAAGGAAGTAAAAGGGAACAGTAGGGATATCGCCAATATTTTTTGTGTTATAAAGGAATTGCTTGAAAAACAAGCCCAGCCAATTCCGCCAAGAAACAGAATCGGCTTTAGGCAGTATGAAAGAACCTGACTTTAGCTGCTCACTATTTTTAGGTGAGCAGCAGCTTCGGATGGAGCTAAGAGCTTCAGTTCTAAAAATCAACATGGAAGCTGCCAAAAATACCAAAGCCGGGCGGGCTTCCTGGAGCTGGGGGATTGGGCAAAACCCTCCATACAAAGTCGAGGCGAAAGATTTTAAAAATATTGTCGACCCCGGTGCCCACTTCCAGATAGGTTTTACCATCTAGTGACTGGAATGTATAATTGTTGGGCGAACTATTATTGAACTGCTTGTTCGCATCGCTGAGGCTGCCCCATAAGGCCTTTGCCGTCCAAAACTGACGGAATTTCAGTTTACGCGTAAACGGTATAAAGCGGAACAGCCCGTTACCAAAATTGTGTTCCAGGCTTATACCCAAATATTTGTCGTGCAGGTATTGGTATTTATTGAGCAGGCTGAAAGCATATTGGTTATAGTAATGGATCTCATTTCCCGGTGCAATATCCAGAAAGGTAAAGGGAAGTGTTCCGTAGGTTCTTCCTCCAAACAAATTATAATAAAGACTACCAATCGGTGGTATTTTTTTCAGGTCGGAAATACTGCCTGAAATCTTATCGTAATTATAACTGCTGTTCAGCACACCCTCCATACCCCTAGTGTATTTAAAAGAAACGATGGGGTAGTCGCTGCCCAAGCTGTAACGGTAAAAGTTGTTTTCGAAGAATTTTTCCAGATACGCGAAACGGAGGCGAATGGAAGCTTCAAAAGTATTTAAGGGCTGGAAAGGAGTATTGTTAAAAATCTGTTTTAGCGGAAGGTTTTGAATGGGGTCATAAATTTTGTTGTCACCGGTAAGGGTAACCGAAAAGCCGGAATGCCATTCTTTAAAGAATTCCAGCTTTTTTTGTTCGATGCCGATGAATTTTATTGGGATATTGGATTTGCGGAAAGCCAGCGCAAAAATATTGTCCGAGGAAATTTCATCATAGTACTGTTGCCCAAAATCAAGGTCTTTTTTATACATGCCAAAGAGGGTTACCCTTGGGTTGCGCTTGATTACATATAGTGCATCAGCCTCACTGTTCCAGCGTTGGTTGGCAAAGCCATAGGCCATATAGCCGTGAAGAGTAATGTTTTTGTTGAAGCGTTCATTGGTGCCCAAATCGAAACGGAGGCGAAGACCTTCCAGCACATCACTATAAACCCAATTGAACCAGGGTCCGATTTGATATTTTTTGTACACATTCAGGTAGCCGGTGCCAATAAAATTGATCACATTGGTGTAAGTGTGAAAGATGGGCATCTTCATCAGAGTATCCACCATCATATAAATGGCCTTTTCGTTTTTGCTAAGCGGCTCGTGGCGCACATTGGCCCAAAAAGAATCGGTTTGCTTTCGGGCATCCGGTTCTATGATGGTTTCCTCTATTAGTTTATTTTTATCCAACTCCCTGATTACGGAGCTATCGTTCACTACAATATTTCGGTAGGTGGTCGTTTTCCTGCCGATAAAAGAGCCTGTCTTTTTCCCTAGGAGTACCAAATTCACCACAAATTTGTCTTTGCTAAGGAACCAGGTACTGTCATTGATCAGGCTATATTCCTGGATCAGGCTGAGCTGTTTTACAAAATTGATATTGGCATCCTCCGAAAGCCGGAGGTTCATTTTCTGTATGGCAAATGTGGTATCGTGTACCCAGCAATCACCCTCAAACGTACTTTGGCCTTTGCGCTTTGGCGTAAAGATGAGATGATAAAGTCGTCGGGAATTGACGTATTGGGTGTCAATAATTTTATAACGATAGTATTCATCCCCATAATCGCTGATGGGGCTCACAAATTTTTTGTCAAAAACCGGAATGAAATTTCTGTAAAAGTCCACATTCTGTTCCATCCCTCCCAACATCCTGGTGATGCTTTCATTGTCCACTCCCACCGTTTTGCTGCCTTTGATCACCTCCCGTCTGCGGGTTGGCGATTTTTGGTAATAATAGTCCGATACAGTTTCGGTAAGATAAGCTGGAAGAAAAGGCGTTCCTTCTGTGGTGTCCACATTGTTCAGCACAAAATTAAAAGGGCGCAACAGTTTTTTTTCTTCCAGCTTTTCTTTGTTCACATTGTTCAGGTCCAATTCCAGTTTATTGTACAGTTCGTAAGAAAAATTATTGAAGCGGTATCGGTCATTGAATTTTTTTCGGCGCACGATCCTGCGCCACATGATGAGACCGTGGTCTACTTTTTTGCTAACCACCACCGCGTTTTCATATCGACCCCGATCCATCCGTATGACAATGTTCACCACGTTATTCTTGCCCGCTTTGGCAAGAAATGCCGAGTCGAAAGCCATTTGGTAATCCTGGAAACCCACATAGGTGATCATCAAAGTATCCTTTGGCCATTCATTAAAACGAAATACAAAACTGCCGGAGGAATCGCTGAGCCTGCCTGCTTTGGAATGTTTGAACTCCATGGAGGCAAAAGGCACCCGTTCGTCGCTATGGGCATCTAGGATGACGCCTTTTAATATTTTTTCTTGCGCGTAACTACTCGGGATAAGAAAAGAAAGGACTATTATAGAAAGAAATAAGGCTTTATGAAGTCGGTCTTTCAACAGGTGCATATATAAAAATACTAATGAAAGCACAATTTGGTTGCTTTTTTGTGCTAAATAAAATACAAGAAAGCTGAAAACCACTATTATCCTTAGGTTATTTTTTGCTACGCAATAATTGCTTTTGCTGTAGACTTGAAATTCGCAGAAACCTTTCATCAAAAATGGAAGAACCACAAACCTGCTGACAGGCCTGGAGATGATTGACCCAACTTCAAAATGGGAGTCTTTGCTTCCTCATTTCGCCAAGCTGTTTATATCTTTTGTATTCCCTATAAGCCAGCTTGATATAGGTTTCGAAATCGTAATCGGTGCTGGTTTGGGTAAAATTGAAAGAAGGCCGGTATATCCTCATAAAGGAATCCAGCTCTGCGCCTGTGGCATGCGTTATTTTCTTAACGAGCAGTTTACTGAAACGATGGTCAATAAAATTATCCCGCTCCTCTTGCAGCAATCGTTGCTGGAAAGCGAGCATACGGCGTTTTTTATTGAACTGGAACATTTCAATGATCTCGTCAAGGTCGAACCCCACCCCGGTGCCACCCACCCCGGGCTCCGTAATCTTGAGGCCGGGCTTTTTATAATCAAAGATCTTGGCATAGTCTTGTCGGTTTTGCAAGGAGTCCATATGATAATCTCTGGGCATCACCTGTACCTGTCTGAGTTCTGTGGGTTCCACATGTAAGGCCACATCAAAATTGGTATATTGGCTAATCATGCTTGCAGGATATTTCATGGTATGCCTACCGAGATAGGAAAAGGAAATGGAATCGCCTTCTCTCACAGTTATTATATAATTGCCATTGGAGTCTGTCACCACACCATTTCCCGAAGTACTGACCACACTTACCGATTGAAGCGGTTTACTGCGGTTCATATTATATACTGTGCCCCTGATCGTGATTTGGGAAAAAGCTTGCTGACCAGCCAGCACAAGGCAGAGCGCAAGCAAAACCGATAAAAATTTTTTTAAAAAATGATGCAAGGGCAAAAAATTAAGCCGTGATATTACTATAATCCGGCAATTATTGAATATTGATATTATCTTTTAACGATATTTTGGGCAGCCAGTTCAATAACGGGGGCAAAATGAGCATGCTCCAAAGCATGTATTTTATCAGCCAGTATTTCTGCAGTGTCGGTTTTTTCTACCGTACATTTTGCCTGAAAAATTACTTTCCCGTGATCATACTGTTCATCTACATAATGTATACTGATGCCACTTTGTTTTTCTCTGGCCTTGATTACGGCCTCGTGTACAAAATGCCCATACATACCCTTGCCTCCATGTTTTGGCAACAACGCAGGGTGGATATTGATGATTTTTCCAGGATAGGCACGAATGAGTTGGATGGGCAGCTTCCATAAAAAGCCAGCCAACACAATAAAACCAATCTTTCTGTTTAACAACTCATCTACATATGCATTACCCCGAAAAAAATGCTCCTTCTCAATGATCAGTGAGGGGATTTGGGCATCCTCAGCAATTTTGAGCACACCTGCATCGGGCTTATTGGATACCACCAATGCAATTTTGATCCAATCATGGTCTTTGAAGTGTTCGATTATTTTTTTTGTATTGCTTCCGGTACCGGAAGCAAAAACAGCAATTAGCAACACTGAAGAAGTGTCATCCATTATCTGAAAATGATTTTATGAAGACATTAAAAAAATGGAATGCAATATAAAGTTTCGCGATGCAATGAATTAAAAAACTAAGGAAAACCTTTAGCGCTCTCAGCCCATAGATTCACTCGTTTCTGATTACAAAATTATGACACGGATATTTTGGAAATTCAAAAAATTCGCTGAAACCCAAGCCAGACAAGACAAAAAAAATTTTAAACATGTTGATATTTTGTTAAGATCCTGACTTATTTTTGCACGCGGCTTAGGAGATTTTTCCACATTTATACAAGAATTGTATATATGCACAACAGACTTATTGCGAAAAGGTTATTCTTCAGTTTATTTTTTCTTTCTCTATTTGCTTTTGCTGGTAAGTTGGAGGCGCAGGATGGTAAAGCACTGTTCCAATCGAATTGTGCTTCCTGCCACAATCCAATAAAAGTAGTAACGGGACCAGCACTGAAAGGGGTGTCAGATCGTGTACCAGATAAAAAATTGTTGCATGCTTGGATCCACAACAATGCGGCAGTACTTGCTTCTGGTAATAAGTATTTCAACGACCTGTACAACCAGTATAACAAAACACCGATGACGCCCTTTCCAAGTCTGACCGATGCGGAAATCGATGCAATCATCAAGTATGTGGATACATACCAAGAGCCTACGGCTGAATCGCCTTCTCAAAAACAGGCGCCGGAAACGGACAATAGCCTTCTTTACGGCATTCTTACAATAATCCTTGCAGTGATTATGCTTACACTGCTGCAAGTAAACAGCAACCTTAAAAAACTCTCCGATGAAAAAGAAGGGATACCCGCCGCAGAGCCCATTCCTTTCTATCGTAATAAAGCCTATATCACTTTTGTAATTTTAATTTTGTTTGTGATTGGGGGTTACAAGATTGTGGAAGGAGCCATTGGCCTAGGGCGCAGTAAAGATTATCAACCCGTACAACCTATTTATTATTCTCATAAAGTACATGCAGGCACTAACCAGATTAGTTGTCTGTACTGTCATGGAGGTGCATGGGATAGCAAGCAGGCCTCCGTACCTTCATTGAATGTTTGTATGAACTGTCATGCTGCAATCAATGAATATAGTTCCAAAAGCGAAAAGCTTTACCGCGAGGATGGTACAGAAGTAAATGGTACAGAAGAAATACAAAAATTATATAGCTATACAGGTTACGACCCCAAAGCTGGCAAGTACACTGCTCCAGCCAAACCAATTGAATGGGTTAAGATACACAACCTGCCCGACCATGTTTTCTTTAGCCATGCTCAGCATATCCGCGCAGGAAAAGTTCAATGCCAAACTTGTCATGGCCCTATTCAGGAAATGAATGAGGTAAAGCAATTTACCGACCTACGTATGGGCTGGTGTATCAACTGCCACCGCAGCACCAAGGTGAACTTCCCAGACTCTGCATCAGGCAATGAAGGAAACAAATTTTACAGCATATACGAAAAATTCCATAAGGATTTAAAGCCGGGCGATAGTATTACAGTTGAAAAAATTGGCGGTACCGAGTGTCAGAAATGTCACTATTGATTCCGGTCTGAAATCAGAGTATACTGTTAATTACTGCAACATTTTCGGATAGCAAAAATTCAAATTCTCAAATCGTATTATAAATGAGCGACAAAAAGTACTGGCAAAGTTTCGGGGAACGCAGCAACAGCGAGGCTTTTAAGCAATCTTCGGAAAACGAATTCAATTCAGAGCTTTCGCTGGATGGCTTGGATGGGAAGGGCTTGCTCGATGCAAAAACGCCAAGAAGGGATTTTTTGAAATATCTGGGCTTTAGCACTGCAGCAGCTACTCTTGCGGCAAGTTGCGAAATGCCTGTGAAGAAGGTAATACCTTATGTAAACAAGCCAGAAGAAATCACCCCGGGAGTTGCCAATTACTATGCCACTACCTATGTATCTGGCGGTGATGTGGTTTCTGTGGTAGCGAAAGTAAGAGACGGTAGACCAATCAAAATAGAGGGGAATGAATTATCCTCCATCACCAAAGGAGGAACTTCCGCAAGGGTTCAGGCCTCTGTACTGGACCTGTACGATACTGCAAGGTTGCGCTACCCCGTTCAAATGGTTGGCGGTAAACCAAAAGAAGTAAGCACCTTCGATGCTTTTGATAAAATGGTTGGCGATGATCTGGCTGGTTTGGGTGGTTCGCCCATTGTATTGTTGACCGGCACCATTACATCACCATCTTCCAAAGAAATTATCGCTGCTTTTCTGGCAAAATATCCAGGTAGCAAGCATGTACAATACGATGCTGATTCTTACAGTGGTATATTGTTGGCCAACGAAGCTGCTTATGGCAAAAGGGCCATACCTTCCTATCAGTTCGATCAGGCAAAAGTAATCGTGAGTTTGGATGCAGATTTTTTAGGCACTTGGCTTTCCCCAATAGAATTTGCCCGCCAATATGCAAAAGGGAGAAAAGTAAACGAAAAAAACCCAGAGGTAAGCAAGCACTATCAGTTCGAAAGCCTTCTTTCCGTTACGGGAGGCAACTCCGATTATCGCTTTGTTCATTTGCCCACAGAAACGGGTGTGGTGGCATTGGCGCTATTAGCAGAACTGAATGGTAGTGTGAGCGCACCTTCTTTAGATGAAAAATTAAAAGCGGGTATCAAAAAAGCGGCTCAGGACCTATTGGCCAATAAAGGGAATGCCTTGGTGGTAAGCGGTAGCAATAATGTGAACGTGCAGTTGCTTGTCAATGCCATCAACGAAGCGATCGGTGCTAATGGCACCACGATCAATTGGTCGGCCCCCATCCAATTTAGACAAGGTATCGATAGCGATTTCGCTTCCTTAGTATCGGATATGGATGGTGGCAAAGTGGGTGCTTTGTTTGTTTACAATGCCAATCCTGCTTACGATTATTTTGATGCAGACAAATTCAAAGCTGCATTGAAGAAAGTAAAAACTTCCGTTTCTTTCAATGATCGGCTCGATGAAACCAGCGAGCTATGTAAATATGTGATCCCAGCTCCCCATTATTTGGAAAGCTGGGGTGATGCGGAGCCTAAAACGGGTTACTATAGCCTACTCCAACCTACCATCATGCCTTTGTTCAAAACAAGGCCATTTGAAGAGTCATTACTAAAATGGAGCGGCAACACAACTACACATGAAGATTATGTAAGACAATATTGGATCAAGAAAACAGGAAGCCTTGAAGGATATGAAAAAGCATTGCAGGATGGTGTAGTAGAACCTGCTACCGCTTCAGCTAGTAGTTCAGCTTTTAGCAGTGCCAAGATTGCAGATGCGGTTGCTGCCATTAATGCGCAGAAGAAGGGCGACAAATATGAACTGGTTCTTTATAAAAAAGTGTCTCTCGGTGTGGGCAGTCAAGCAAACAACCCTTGGTTGTTGGAAATGCCCGATCCTATTACCCGTGCCGACTGGGACAACTATGCCATCGTTTCCCCACAATATGCAAAAGAAGTATTGGGTGTGGATGTTTCCAATCGCCGCCAAGCCGATAAATATGAAGTGCATCCCGATAAAACCGTTTTAAGCATAAAGGTGAATGGGAAAAATATTACACTTCCGGCATTGATCATCCCTGGCACACATGCCAATGTAATTGGGGTTGCCGTTGGTTTTGGTCGTCAAAGTGCTGATGCCGGTAATACGGCTGAATTTATTGGAAGGGCTGTGGTGGGTGCTGGCAAAAATGCTTTCCCGCTGGCCATGTTCAATGGACAAACGATTGAAGGGTATGCCCCAAGTGTGACTGTGGAGAAAACCAATGAGGTTTACAAAGTGGCCCAAACCCAAACACATAATAGTTACGAGGGCCGTACCGAGGTGGTAAAGGAAATGACCTTGGCCGACTTCAAAAAATCGCCTGATTCCATTTTGGAAGAGAGGGATGAGGAATTGAAACCGTTTGGGGGTATTAAAAATTTTGAAGAGCAAGGAACACTATATGCGGTGTACGATAAACCCGGTATCAAATGGGGCATGTCCATCGATATGAACTCATGCGTGGCTTGTGGTGCCTGCGTGATTGCCTGCCATGCTGAGAACAACGTTCCGGTGGTTGGCAAAAGTGAAGTACTCCGTTTTCATGATATGCACTGGATGCGTATTGACCGCTATTTCAGCGGCGACCTAAATGATGCCAACAGTGTGCAAACCGTTTTCCAACCGATGCTTTGCCAACATTGCGACAATGCACCTTGCGAAAACGTATGCCCGGTGTCTGCCACCAACCATAGTTCAGAAGGATTGAACCAAATGATTTATAACCGGTGCATCGGCACTAGATATTGTGCCAACAACTGTCCATATAAAGTAAGGCGTTTCAACTGGGCTGATTATACAGGAGCCGATAGCTTCCCCGACAATCAGCGCGGCATTTTGGATGATTCGGTTATGATGATGAACGATGACCTTAGTCGCATGGTACTGAATCCGGATGTTACCGTTAGATCAAGAGGGGTAATGGAAAAATGTTCTTTCTGTGTGCAGCGTTTACAGGAAGGAAAACTAAAGGCAAAAATGGAAAACCGCACTTTGAAGGATATGGTGGATGTAAGGACCGCTTGCCAACAGGCATGCCCAACCGAGGCCATCGTATTTGGTGATGCAAGGGATAAGGATAGCATGATCGCAAAAACCAGGGCAGAGAATGAGCAGAGAGTGTTCTATGCGTTGGAAGAGCTCCATGTGCTGCCAAACGTGAATTATCTGGCAAAAATCAGGAACACAGATGTGATAGAAGGGGTAGCAGCGGAGAAACATGTATAAAGTGTATAAAGATTACCCTACTGAGGCTGAATAGTGCGATGGGGTAAAAGAGTGCGACGCAACGGTGTTGAGTAAAGAAGTATAGGTGGGTACAAAATAAATTTTTTAAAGCTAAAAGCGGATGGCTAATAGCTAAAAGCTAAAAGAATTATGGCATTATTAAAGTATGAATCGCAAGTCAGGCCGCCATTGGTAAATGGGGACAAAGACTATCATCAGGTCACTGAAGATATTGTGAGGCCGATTGAATCGAACCCTAGCAAAATGTGGTGGGCGGGTTTTTTGATTGCTGTTGGTTTATTATGCTTTGGTATTTATTCTGTGTATAGGGATGTGGATTATGGTATTGGTCAGTGGAACCTGAACAAGACCGTGGGTTGGGGATGGGACATCACCAACTTCGTTTGGTGGGTCGGTATCGGTCACGCTGGTACCCTGATCTCTGCGATCTTGTTATTGTTCCGCCAAGGTTGGAGAACGGGTGTAAACCGCGCTGCGGAAGCGATGACCATCTTTGCGGTAATGTGCGCAGGTCAGTTCCCGATATGGCACATGGGCCGTGTGTGGATGGCTTTCTTTGTAATGCCTTATCCTAATACCCGTGGCCCTCTTTGGCCCAACTTCAACTCACCTTTGTTATGGGACGTGTTTGCCATCTCAACTTATTTCACTGTATCATTATTGTTCTGGTATGCAGGTCTATTACCTGATTTGGCAACTGTGCGTGACCGTGCAAAATTGAAATGGAGAAAATTATTTTACGGGATTACTTCCTTCGGTTGGACCGGTAGTACCAAGCACTGGCAAAGACATGAGGCATTATCATTGGTGTTGGCTGGTTTGGCTACCCCACTGGTGCTTTCGGTACATACCATTGTATCCTTTGACTTTGCCACTTCCGTGATACCCGGTTGGCATACCACCATCTTTCCTCCTTATTTCGTTGCAGGGGCCATATTCTCTGGTTTTGCAATGGTACAATCCTTATTGATCATCTCCAGAAAAGTATTGAAGTTGGAAGACTATATTACCATGGAGCACATTGAGGTAATGAATAAGGTGATCGTGCTCACCGGTTCTATTGTGGGTGTTGCCTATCTTACCGAACTGTTTATCGCTTGGTATGGGCAAAACAAATTTGAAAACTGGGCATTTATGCAGAACCGGGTAAACCTGTTTTCACCCTTGGGCTGGAGCTACTATATCATGATGGGTTGTAACGTTCTTTCCCCACAAATCTTCTGGTTCAAAAAGATGAGAAGGAATTTAACAGTTACTTTCTTTATGTCGGTAATCGTGAATATTGGTATGTGGTTCGAGCGTTTTGTGATTATCGTTACCTCTATATATCGTGATTATTTGCCAAGCAGTTGGAGCACCTATTATACACCTACCATTTGGGAAATTGGTTTTTATCTTGGCACATTTGGGTTGTTCTTTACTTGTTACTTCCTGTTCTCTAAATTCTTCCCGGTAATCGCTATCGCGGAAATCAAGCATATACTGAAAAGATCTGGTGAAAATTATAAAGAGAAGATGGGTGATGCGGAGAAGGAGCCTTTGGAAGTGTTTGCTCATGAAATGGCGCATTAAGGCGTTAGGGTAGAAGGTAGGGGTGTAAGGAAGAAGGAGTAGGATTTAAGGTACAAGAAATAAGCTAGAAGGTTAAAAGGTACAAGGTGTAAAGGAAAAGGTTGGATGATTAAATTCAAAGACCTTATACCCCGAACCTTCAGCCTTAGACCTCAAAACATAAGAGTATGAGTATAAAAAAATTTGTTGTTGGTGGCTTTACAGATGAGCAGGTTTTGTTCTCTGCGGTTAAGAAAGTACGATCATCGGGTTATAAAATCCATGATGTGTACACACCAATGCCCATACATGGTTTGGACAAAGCCATGGGGCTGCGGGAAACCAGCCTGCACACTGCAGGGTTTATTTATGGAATCACCGGCACTACCACGGCGCTTAGTGGTATTGGGTGGATATTTTTGAGTGATTGGCCTCTCAATTTTGGTGGCAAGCCGCATTTTTCGCTCCCAGCTTGGATACCGATTACCTTTGAATTGACGGTTCTTTTCTCTGCAGTGGGAATGGTACTTACTTTTTGTTATTTGTGCCAAATGGCCCCATTTGTAAAGAAGCATCATTTCAACCTACGATCAACCGATGATTTGTTTGTAATGGTTTTGGAGTGCACAGAAAAGAATAACGAATCGGACATGTCAGCCTTTCTGAACAGCTTAGGTGCTATAGAAGTGAACGTTCAAGAGGCAGAAACAGGATGGTGGCTTGGTCGCTATGATAAGGATTCAAAACCATTTGAAAAAAAGAAGGCTTCTTTGGCATAAACGAAACAGATATTATCAGCAGATGAAAAAAATAGCAATCATATCATTGGCCTTTATTTCGATCATAACGATCGTAAGCTGTAGTGATGAAATAAAGCGCGAGCCAGGTAGAGTATATATGCCGGACATGGCCTATAGCCGGGCTTATGAAACTTATTCGGTAACCCCGGAGGAACAGCAGACTTTGCTAAAGCAAGGCATCCATTTTAGTAATATGCCGGTTCCCGGTACCATCAAGCGTGGGGAAATGTTCCCTTTTGTACTTAAAAAAGATGCCGAAGGCGATACCTCCAATTATACGGCATCCAAGCAGATCCAGAACCCAATTACGAGCTTGGACTCTACCTCCTTGGTGGAAGCCCATCGTTTATACTTGGTAAACTGCGGTATTTGCCATGGCCCCAAATTGGATGGGAATGGTCCTTTGTACAAAGGAGGTGAAGGCCCATTTCCGGCAAAGCCAGCCACCTTGGTGGGCGATGCCAAATATGAAGCCATGCCTGCAGGACAAATGTTCTATTCTGTTACTTATGGGAAAAACAAAATGGGTTCCTATGCTTCACAATTGGATACCCGTCGTCGATGGGAAGTAATTTATTATATCAAATTGAAACAGGCCGAAGCAAAAGCAAACAGCAGCACATCGGATTCAACTGCAAAAAAATAAACGAATTCAGGGAAACATAAAATCATTGAAGAATGTCAATTAAGGAAAATTTCGAGACCCCTTCACGGTATAAAACTTGGTCGCTGGCTTTAATGGGCGTTGGGGCATTGTCATTGATTGTTGGTTATTTTCTATATAGCAATCAGGATGGTGGCACCCGGTTTTGGTCGGCTTTGTTGCAGAACAGTGTTTATTTTTTGCTTGTGGTGAATGCTGCCATGTTTTTCTTTGCGGCCACCACATTGGCATGGGGCGGTTGGCAGATTTCGTTCCGCCGCGTCACGGAAGCCATTGCTGCTTGCGTAATCCCAATCGGAGCCATCTGCTTTGTTATTCTGCTGGCACTGGTGTTTGGCCATAAATCCAACATATATGAATGGCTCAATAAAGATCTGGTTCAGCATGATGAGGCATTGAAAGGCAAAAGCGGTTTTTTAAGCCCAAGCTTCTTTATTGTATGGACTATCCTTACTATCGGGCTTTGGATTTTGTTTGGCTACCGCCTCCGCGTTATTTCACGTGAAATCGATGATACCCCACTCACTGTTCAGGAAGGAAAAAAATACATCTGGAAAAATACGGTTTGGTCAGCCGTTTATATCTTCTGGTTTGCTTTGACCGTGGCTTCTGTAACCCCATGGCTTTGGCTAATGAGTCTGAATGCACATTGGTTTTCTACTATGTATAGCTGGTATACATTTGCCAGTTCCTTTGTTCCGGGAATTGCCTTGATCACATTGTTTGTTATTTATCTGAAAAATCTGGGTTATCTGGAATTCACCAATAAGGAGCACTTGCACGACCTTGGAAAGTTCCAGTTCGCATTCTCTATTTTCTGGACTTATCTCTGGTTCTCCCAGTTCATGTTAATATGGTATGCAAATATTTCAGAGGAAACTGTCTATTTCAAAACCAGGTTTGAAGGGGCTTATGCGGGATTGTTTTATCTCAATCTGGTAATCAATTTTCTTGCCCCATTGTTAATATACATGAGCCGGGATTCGAAGAGGAGTTATGCAACCCTAACATTTATGTCTGTAGCTTTGATATTTGGGCATTGGATCGATTTTTATCAAATGGTATTCGGTAGTACCATGAAGGATCATGTACCCATGAATTTATTTGATTTTGGTGTGGCTGCTGGATTTGTGGGTTTGATTATGTGGAACACGGCTAGGGTTCTGGGCAAATACCCGATGATTCCCCAAAACCACCCTTTCCTAAAGGAAAGTATTATTCACCATACTTAAGTAAGGCATCGGCATAAAGTGGAACTGAATATTACAAACGAGGTTAAAATTTTTTAAAGTATCATGTCAAACTTTTTTGTCTTATTGATTTTGTTGCTTGGCTTCCTGATTACCTTTCAAATTGCCAAGGCCAGTGAATATGTGTCTGTGCTCAAGGGAGAAAAGAAGGCCTTTGAACAGCATAACCGTGTAAATGGCTTTTTGATGATGGTGTTCCTGGTGTTGGGCTTGATTGGTGTTTATTGGTGTAATGAGTTATTGAGAGGAAAAATATTGGGAGAAGCGGCTTCCAATCATGGGAAGGATATTGACCGGATGCTTTACATTACAATCAGCATTACTGGGGTGGTATTTGTTGCCACACAAATATTATTGTTTTGGTTTGCGTTTAAATTCCAGTATTCCGAGAAAAGAAAATCTTTTTATTTCCCACATGATAACCGGCTTGAGTTTTTTTGGACCGTGATTCCTGCCATTGCCTTAACTATATTGGTGGGCTTTGGATTGATGTACTGGTTCAGGATTACAGGCGATGCTCCTAAAGATGCCTTGCAGATTGAAATCACCGGCAAACAGTTTGGCTGGATATTCCGCTATCCGGGGAAGGACAATGTATTTGGGAAAAAGTATTATAAAGATATTGACGACGGCAAGAGCAATTCGCTTGGGCTGGTATGGGACGATCCAGCAACCCATGATGATATCGTTGTCAATAGCGAAGCCTATATTGTGGTTAACAAACCCGTAAAGTTCATCATCAATTCCCGTGACGTGATACACGATGTGGGTCTTCCCCATTTTCGTATGAAGATGGATGCCGTGCCAGGCACCCCAACCACCATGTGGCTGACCCCGCTGTACACTACGGAGGAAATGAAAAAGAAGACCAACAACCCGAATTTTGAGTATGAAATTGCCTGTGACCAGATGTGCGGCCAAGGACACTTTACAATGAGAGGGGTGTTAAAAGTCGTTACGGAAGAGGAGTTCATCCTATGGAAGGCTAAACAAAAAACGAATTATGCACTGGCTTTCCCTGAAAAGGAAATGCAGGCAAGCGCTGTAAAGGATGATGCGTCGAAAGCGGTTGCGGCGGTGGCTGTGAGCAAAGATGCACTGGCATCATCAAAATAAATTATTTGACCAAGAGATTATAATTAGGACTAAATTTTTTTCTAATGAGCAACGAAGCAGTATTGCACGGGCATTCAGAAGTAGGAGCGATGCATGGTTTGCATGACGACCATGCCGGGCATCACCACAAAGAGACTTTTATTACAAAATATGTTTTTAGCCAGGATCATAAAATGATATGCAAGCAGTTTATCATTACCGGTATGATCTGGGCGATCCTGGGTGGTCTGATGTCAGTCATTTTCCGTTTACAACTAGGATATCCCGATTCGACCTTTCCCATACTCGAAGACATTTTCGGCAGATGGGCAAAGGGCGGTAAAATCCAGCCTCAATTTTATTATGCGCTGGTGACCATGCACGGCACGGTGTTGGTGTTTTTTGTATTGACGGGCGGTTTGAGCGGAACTTTTGCAAACTTTTTGATCCCCTTACAGATAGGTGCCAGAGATATGGCTTCGCCTTTTCTAAATATGCTTTCTTATTGGTTTTTCTTTTTGGCCAGCATTGTTATCCTAAGCTCCCTGTTTGTACAAACAGGGCCGGCCAGTGGCGGATGGACGGTTTACCCACCATTGAGTGCCTTGGGCGATGCCAATGAAGGATCTAAGATTGGTATGGATCTTTGGATTTCAGGTATGGCCCTTTTCGTGGTCTCTTCTTTGCTTGGAGGGTTGAACTATATCTCTACTATTTTGAACATGCGTACCAAGGGCATGAGCATGACTAGGATGCCATTGACCATGTGGGCACTTTTGTTTACTGCTGTATTAGGCGTTCTATCATTCCCTGTTTTGTTGTCGGGCCTGATTTTGTTACTTTTTGATCGTCATGCAGGTACCAGTTTCTATCTCTCTGATATCTTTATCGCTTCCACCCATAAAGCTTTGCCGAATGAAGGCGGCTCTGCTATATTGTTCCAGCACTTGTTCTGGTTCTTAGGTCACCCGGAAGTGTATATCATTATATTGCCAGCAATGGGTCTGGTTTCGGAAGTAATGTCGGTGAATGCACGAAAGCCAATATTTGGTTATATGGCCATGGTGGGCTCCATGTTTGCAATTACCATATTGGCCTTCTTGGTTTGGGCACACCATATGTTTGTGACTGGGCTCAACCCATTCCTAGGTTCTGTATTTGTATTGCTCACTTTGTTGATTGCGGTTCCATCTGCGATCAAAGTATTTAACTGGCTCACCACTTTGTGGAAGGGTAATATCAGGTTCACCCCGGCCATGCTTTTTGCGATTGGCTTTGTAAGTCTTTTCATTTCTGGTGGTTTAACGGGTATCTTCCTTGGTAATTCTACCTTGGATATCCCTTTGCACGATACTTATTTTGTAATTGCGCATTTCCATATTGTAATGGGCGTTTCTGCCTTCTTCGGAATGTTTGCAGGGGTGTACCATTGGTTCCCCAAAATGTATGGGCGCTATATGAACAACCTGATGGGCTATATCCATTTTTGGGTAACCTTGGTTGGCGCTTATCTTATTTTCTGGCCCATGCACTATGAAGGATTGGCTGGGATGCCCCGCCGTTACATGGATTATAGAGGTTGGGCCTCCTTTAATCAGTTTGAAGATCTGAACAGAGTAATATCTACGGTAGCGATGGTGGTATTTGCTGTGCAGTTGATGTTTGTGTTTAACTTTTTCTATTCCATATTTAAAGGAAGAAAAGTGACCACACAAAACCCATGGGGCGGAACCACATTGGAGTGGACCACACCGATTCGTCCTGGGCATGGCAACTGGCCTGGTGAAATACCTGAAGTACATCGCTGGGCTTATGACTATAGCAAGGATGGCAGGGATTTTATTTCCCAAACAGAACCCATCGGTAGCGAAGAAAGCAAGCATTGATAAATTGATTTTTTGCTTTCAAACGAACTAATTAGTGTGATGCCCTGATTCAGTTCAGGGCATTTTTGATAAAGTAGGGATGAAAATCCCAAACGCATTGAAGATTTGCTTTTTGGCGATGCCGGGGAATAAAACCGTAGAGGGCGCTGAATATTGAACAAATATTGATTCCAAAAACACAAATTCTTTTTGATGCAGCAGGATACCGTGAAGCAGTCAAGTTCTTTTAGGATTGTTAGCAAATTGCAGGATTATAAATTACTGATCAAATTCAGCCTGAGTTTTATGGTTGTTTTTTCAGCAGTGATTTGTTATTTGCTGGCACCCAAAGTAACCGAGTACAATTGGTTTTCTATAGTTCTTTTTTTTGTTGGGGGGATGTTGGTAACCGGAAGCGCCAATGCCATCAACCAGGTTCTTGAAAAAGATACCGATGCCTTGATGAAGCGAACAGCAAACCGGCCCATTGCCAGTGGCCGCATGAGTACCACCGAAGGATGGATTTTTGCCGTAGTTACCGGAGTGGGTGGTGTACTGATACTTTGGCATTTCAATTTTTTGACAGCAGCTTTGGCCGCTTTCAGTCTGTTTGTATATGCACTGATCTATACGCCATTAAAAACGGTGAACTCTATTTCCGTACTGGTGGGCGGTGTGCCCGGAGCAATGCCCTGCTTGATTGGGTGGGCTGCTGGTAATG
The DNA here is from genome assembly GCA_018267575.1 of Bacteroidota bacterium. Taxonomy (GTDB): domain Bacteria; phylum Bacteroidota; class Bacteroidia; order Chitinophagales; family Chitinophagaceae; genus Puia. The sequence goes on along the minus strand of JAFDYF010000001.1, from coordinate 30,032 downwards.
ACAATGTGAGTGCGGGTGGCTGGGCTTTATTTGCTATCCAATTCTTTTGGCAGTTCCCACATTTTTGGGCCATTGCTTGGATAGCGCATAAAGATTATACAGCAGCAGGCTTTAAATTGATGCCATCAGTACAGGGACCAACAAAGTATTCAGCCATTCAGGCAATCATCTATTCATTGCTATTGCTGCCCGTGGGTTTGTTGCCCTATTTTTTTGAGGTCAGCGGATGGATAAGCCTTATGGTTATACTCATTGCAAATGGATACATGATTTGGCAATGTGTGAGGCTATACCGGGAAATGACAGTACAGGCAGCAAGAAGGGTAATGTTCAGTAGTTATTTTTATTTGCCGATCGTGTTGCTGGCCTTGCTCATAGATAAAGCCCAACCCGCTTTTTATTAGGGAAGGGAAAGTTTTATAAACGAAAATTAAAATCATTTTTTTTAAATGGTTATAAATAGCGCAGTGGAACCGTATAAAGACAATCCTTTAGGGGATGGGGGACAAAGGAAAAAAATTCATCCACATAAGTTTACTATGTGGATTGGCATTAGCTCCATCATTATGATGTTTGCTGGTTTTACCAGTGCCTATATCGTAAAGCGGCAGCAGCCGGGATGGACCGATTTTGAAATTCCCCGTGTTTTCTGGTATTCCACTGCTATAATTTTAGTAAGTAGCCTTAGCATGCAGGCAGCGGTAAAATCATTTAAGGAAAGGGCGATTGTCAAATACCGTAACCTGATTTTGCTTACCGCTGTTTTAGGGCTTGTGTTTATTACTTTACAGCTTTTAGGCTTTCAACAAATTTGGAAATCTGGCGTAACCTTTAGTGGTTCAGGAGCGGGGCAATTCCTTTATGTGATTGCAGGGTTGCATATCCTGCATATCCTGGGAGGTATCGTTACCTTACTCATTATGTTTTTTAAAGCGTTTAGCTCAAAGTTGAAAAGCTATAATGCAGTACCTGTGGAAGTTGCAAGTACCTATTGGCATTTTGTAGATTTTCTATGGATTTATTTGTTCATTTTCTTTTTAGTGATACATTGATTTTTGTTTTTTGTTGAATAAATTTGCGAACCAATTAAAATTGAAACATGGCACAAGCAGTTCCAGCCGGGCAAAAGATTTGGAGTGGTGGAAAAAGCCCATACAATGTTGAGTACGGGAAACTGATGATGTGGTTTTTTCTGATGAGTGATGCGTTCACTTTCGGTGCTTTCCTTATTTCTTATGGCACTATCCGGTTCTCCAGCAATTCATGGCCAAACCCCAACGAGGTTTTCAGGTCCTTCCCCATTATTGGGGAAATGCATATCCCGCTTGCATTCGTGAGCTTGATGACCTTTATCCTTATCATGAGTTCGGTTACAATGGTGCTGGCTGTGGCCGCAGGGCATAAAAACGATCGGAAAGGGGTTGTAAAATGGATGTTCTGGACCATCATCGGTGGTCTTGCCTTTTTAAGCTGTCAGGCTTGGGAATGGACAAACCTATATCATGAAGGTGCTTGGTGGGGAAGGATTCCTACAGGGGTAGGAAGCCATTTTTTGAATGAGGATGGTACCATGCCAACAACCAATTTTTCAAATTTCTTTTTCACCATCACTGGGTTCCATGGATTCCACGTATTTTCTGGTGTGATCATCAATATTATTATGCTGATAAAAGCATGGAAGGGCGATTTCGACAAGCGCGGTCACTATCTGATGATAGAAAAAGCAGGTCTATATTGGCACTTTGTAGATCTGGTTTGGGTATTTGTATTTACCTGTTTCTATTTACTTTAATTTTTTAAAATAATAATATTTCATTCATGAGCGACGCAACCGTTAATACCGTTTCAGGTCATGCAGAGCCAGATTTTTCAACGAAAGCAATCTGGAGAACTTTCTGGATATTGCTTATCATTACCCTGATAGAACTAGGACTGGCCATTCTTTACTACGAAACCCATTTTTTACCCAAGCATTTTTTGAATGGGCTTTTTATCATTGGTACACTGGCCAAGGCCTTTTTCATTATTGCGGAGTTCATGCACCTTCGGCATGAGGCAAAAAGCCTGATCATGACCTTGGTGTTCCCTTCGTTGCTTTTCATCTGGTTCTTGATTGCTTTTCTTTGGGATGGCAATTCCTATCGGGAATTACGCAATCGTTATGATTCTCACCATGTGGAACAAAGCAAAACACCGGTAGGGAAAAAGCCCGGAGTGGAGTGATGGTAGCAGAAAGTTTTTTGAAATAAATTTTTTTATAGCCATCCCCTCTAGCGGATGGTTTTTAATTTAAAAGAGGACCCGTGAGCAAGAAAGCATTATTAGCAGTTTCTTTGGCAGTGCTGATCCCAGTGATCAGCTACCTGATTGTGAAAAGGGCAAGCGATGGGGCTATTGCTATGCCCCACCGGTTGTATTATGATTCCATTGCGGTTAAAATGAAAGATGGGAAAAAAATCGATGATACCATCTGGCACAAAGTGGCCAATATTACTCTGACCAACCAATTGGGGCAAACGGTTTCGCTGGATTCATTAAAAGGGAAACTGATCATCGCTGATTTTTTCTTTACCCATTGCCCCAATATTTGCCCAACGCTTACGCATAACCTGAAACAGCTACAGGATGCATTAAAGAATAAGGACCTCAACAAAAGCATGGATCCCAGTTTTATCCAAATTCTTTCTTTTACGGTTGACCCCAAAAGAGATTCGGCTACTGTATTAAAAGCCTATGCGGATAAATTTGGTGTGAACCCCGATCTTTGGTGGATGCTCACCGGTCCCAAAGAAAAAATTTACGATTTTGCTCTCAAGGAATTGAAAATGGGGATTGCTGATGGCGAAGGGGCAGATAGCAATTTTATTCATACCCAAAAAATTGTGCTATTGGACAAGGAGCATGTGGTGCGAGGCTATTATGATGGGCTGGACAGTACTGCCCTTTCCAAGCTGGCCAACGACATTGTGTTTATTATGCTGGAAAAGGACCATAATAGCAAATCTGAATTGAGCGGTCTGAAACCCTTGTTACCATTCTTTATAATCGTGTTGTTGGGCATTACGGCCGCGGTGATTTATTTTAGCAGGACCAGCAAGGTCTGACGGTCCCGTCTGACATTGTTCTACAAAGAAAAGTTTATAAAGGCTTGGTATAATAAATCAAGAACATTGGATAATCGATCTTAAATCCTGAACAAAAATAATATAGCTAAATGTAAATACGGGGTCAGACGGAGACCGTCAGACCCATAACCACATGAAAGAAAAAAATCTCACCCTACCGATTATTATTATATCTATTGCCATACCAGCAGCCGTTGCTTTTTTGATATTGGTGCCACAGGCAAAAATCAATTTCGGATTTAGTACAAAGGCATTGCCTTTATTCCATGCTCTTTTGAATTCAACTACTGCAATATTATTATTAGCCAGTTTGTTTTTTATAAAAAATGGACAGATCAAAGCGCATAAAACCGCCAATCTGCTTGCTGTTTTGTTGAGCACGGTTTTTTTGGTTTCCTATGTTATTTATCATGCTTCCAACCCATCAGTAAAATTTGGTGACCTTAACCACGATGGTATATTAAGTGATGATGAAAAATGGCAAGCAGGTTCTTTGAGATATGTTTACTATTTTATTCTCAGTTCCCATATCATCTTGTCGGGGGTGATTGTACCCTTGGTATTGTTTACCCTTCAAAAAGCGTTTCAGGAAAAATTCGATAAACATAAAAAATTGGCAAGAATCACTTGGCCAATCTGGTTCTATGTAGCCGTTACCGGTGTGGTGGTTTATTTGATGATCAGTAAGTATTATTGAGAAGGTTAAGGGTAGAGGGGATAGGGCGCAAGGAGGAAGGTTCAAGGCAAAAAGCTTGCTTATTAGAGTTGCTCTTTTTTGCAGAGTTTATTTCCAATCAGAATTATCATTTATTAATTTCAAATTAACCGTCCAGCCGATTAAAGAAAAGCGATATCCTAAACCTTACACCTCAAACCTATTATAATCCTCATTACCACATTCCTTCATCCATCGGGTGCCAAAATTTTTTTTCAAAATCAACGACGGTTTCGTTTTTTACTTTGATGCCTTCTTTTTCCAAAAGCTGTTGCATCAGCTCTGGTGGGGAAAAATGATGTCTGCCCGTGAGCATGCCATTTTTGTTTACCACACGGTGAGCGGGGACTTTTGGTTTGGCCTTACCAGCCCCATTCATAGCCCAACCCACCATTCGTGCAGAGAGTTTTGTTCCTAAACATGCAGCTATTGCTCCATAAGAGGTAACACGGCCTTTGGGTATCTGCCTGGCTATTTCATATACCTGCTCAAAAAAAGATTCCTCCTTTTTGCCAGAGGGTTTGATGGTTTTGAGTTTTTCTTTTTTAGGCATGTTGTTAAAGTTAAAGGTGGGGGGTTTAAGGTTTAAGGCAGAAGGTTTGTGGTGAATGGCAGCTTTCGAACCAACTATAAGCTTCTTACTCCAAACTCCTGACTAACGACTCAAGACTACAGCTTTTACCCTAAATCCTCATTCAATAGCTCGGTTTTCTTAGGCTCCGGCACATTTTCATACTTATAAGGACAATGTCTGCACCCATTGCCACAGCAATACCCTTTTTCAAGATGATATTTTTCGGTAAGCACCACAAAACGTTCCTCATAATAAAAATCATCTCCCTCAACTAATGGGCGCATCATCTTCTTTTATTTTTTGTTGCAAAATGGAATCCAAATTAGGTAATGCTGAATCTGGCAGTGAAAAACAAATATAATGGATCCGCCTGCTTTTTGCAATATCGAGGCTCTCGTAATAGGTCTGTATTTTCAGCTCTTCTTTTATTTCAGGTTGTGCATAAATGTTATCATTCTTTTCATGTAATTGTAAGCCATAGATCTCAATCACCAATAAGGTGAATTCATATAGGTTTGGGGAATCGGTTTTTAAATGAATGAGCCCTCCCTTTGCCAAAAACTGCTGATAAAGCCTTAAAAAGCGGGGATGTGTCAATCTTTTTTTGGCTTTCGATTTGCGCAGTTGTGGGTCTGGGAATGTAAGCCATATTTCACGGACCTCCTCTTTGGCAAAATAGGCATTGATTTTATCGATTTGGGTACGTAAAAAAGCAACATTGGTAATATGTTCGTCCAGGCACTTTTTGGCACCGACATATATACGATTACCTTTTAGGTCAACTCCAATGAAATTTTTTTCAGGAAAAATTTTGGCCAAGCCAACAGCATATTCGCCTTTACCACAGGCAAGCTCCAAATAAATGGGATGGGTATTATTAAAAAAGTCCATCCACTGGCCAGCCATCCCTTCGGGATATTGCAATACATTGGGAAACGATTTAATCGCTTCAAAACGTTCGAGTTTTTTTTGTGCCATGATGGGCAAAAATAAAGCTTGTTGTGAATACGGACACGATGCAATATTTATAAGTCAGGTAAAGTTGTTTCGATGAAAAAAATAGGCAATCGATTTTGGCTGTATCATTGACTAACCTCGGCTTCTCCTACAAAAGAATGGGTCAATTTTGATGTAATGACAATTTTTTGATTAGCGGTGAATATAAAAGTTGCCGTGCTGAGGACGGTTTAGATATTCCTACACAGTTATTCTTCGCGGATATTAAAAAGGCCTTAACCAATAATTTTGAGGTAGAAAAAATGGCTGGGGTGATTGGGGGGCGTGGTCACTGATTTGAAGAAGGGTTCGCAATACAATGCGAAAAATAATAAAGACAAGCTTGGCACTCGTTGATTATGTTTGCATGCGATACATCGGCTTGGGGTAGCTGGGGCTGAAAGCCGTTTTTTTGAGTTCAATAATCTGGGCGCTGCTCATTTTTGTGATCAACCCTGTGAGGATGTCTTCCAGTATTTCGGGTTCTACCTGAACCCTTGCATTTACAAGTAAATGTACATTTCTGGTTTTGGGTTTTTCAATATGCTTGGGGATATCGGGGGCTGACAGGGTCGTGGCGCTTATCTTTATTTCTTCCTCCCCAGACCTGATCAGGAATTTGAGATGCCCGATACTGAAATTTTTTTCAGTGATGGCTTTATAAAAATCTTGGATAATTTGGATGGCAATCCCAAAAGCATTTTCATCTTCAATTGATATTTCCTCATCCAACCATGCCAGTGCTGCTTCTCCTTCAGCATACCGGTCATAATCTATATCCAGTGTTTGCATTGTTTCATTCCTCCCTGTTTCCTGCATCAATAGCGCCACCCAGTCGATGATATCTTTTTCCAAAAGAGAATTTTGGTACAATATTTTTTTATGCCCGTATTCTTTTTCAATCAAGATTTTCGCTAACTGCAGTTGTTCATCATTTAGTAAATCTATTTTATTTACGATGATCAGGTCGGCTTCTTCTAATTGCTTTTCATAAATATAGTTCACATTCCCATGGAAGATATCTTTTTTCCCTTGGAGGAAATAGCCCAATAACCTGATATCCGCAAATACTGATAATTTTATTTCATGCCCATTTTCTTTTAGCTGGAGTAAAGGATTGATTACGGTTGCGCCTAAATCCGTGCAGGAACCAACAGATTCGGCAAAAATAATTTCGGGGTTCAAGCTTTTTTCAAAACCATCTATATGTCTTTTCAAGTCATCGAATTTGCAGCAAAAGCATCCACCCGTTACTTCCTCTACTGGGATATGATGGGATTGGATAAACCGGGTATCCACCTGTTCCAATCCTTGATCATTGGTGATTACGGCTATCCGTCTACCAGTTTTTATGAAATGCTGAGCTGCACTTTTTATGGCTGTTGTTTTTCCACTTCCTAAAAAGCCCCCAACCAAAAATATTTTCATCAAATTATTTTAATGGAAAGAATTTGACCATGATGAATCATCAGCTCCTCTTTTAACTGAATGGCACAATGGTTATCAGTTTGTACAAAACTGCCCACTACCGTTTTATTATCATGGGAGATTTCCAATTTGTCTGCCTTGTGTTTTGTATCCAGTTCGATATGAAAACTACGGAGTGCCAGTTGGCCATAGGCCATTTTTAATTGGGCAGAAAATTTTCCAGCCGTTCTTTTTTGGGAATAACTGCCCCATCCCTCCGCTACGGTAAATGGCGCTTTGAAATTGGAAGGATTTATTTTTGGTGCAAAAGAGATTTGTCCTTTTGGCCCATGATAATAGAAACCACAAGCATTTAAAAAGACCCCATAACTTGCCATGGCACGACCGTAATGATCACTGCACTCGATTTCATTGAAGGGGTTTCTTTTAAAAGCATGATATCGGTCGTGGATGGTTCTTACCAATATCAATGATTCTTCAATCATGCCTTCGGCCATCATGTGTCCCGCTACTTGGTATTCAAAACCAGTCATGCATTCATTGAAATAACCAACCTGCCAAGCTTTTGCTTCGCCATAGGGTTTATCATCGTGCTGTGGGTTAGTGTTCATGAGCATGCCGCCTTCCCCTGCCAACGCATAAAATCGGCCACCAGTATGTTCCTTGATATAAGGCCCTACATCAGGGAGATAATTATATTTCCATAAAGCACGCAAGGCACTCATGGTTTTTTCTTTATCCAGCACACGTCCCAAACCAACCTGCCAAGCCCAGGATTGCCCGTACACCTGATCAATATGACAAGTGTTATAGGAACCAATTTCTTTTTTCCCAACAGCAGAATCGGGGCGATGGATAAAATATTCCCCATTAAAAAGATATTGTTCCATATTCTTTCTTCCCTTTTCTACATAATCTTTACAGATTGAGGCAAATTCATCATCTTTCATTTCCTCTGCCATTTTTTGACCTGCCAACACTCCGGCAATGCACAAGCCAACAATCCATGATATTTCCCCACTCCATAAAGCATCGAGTGTGTTTTCCATTGGGGTATCTTCCATACCATCATGGTTCTTGTCCTGTAACATGATGAAGGAAACCGCTTTTTTAATTTTGGGCCAGTTGTTTTTTAATATGGCTCCGTCTCTGGACATCAGGAATTCCCGATAAATCCGCAACACAGTACCTGCCTGCCCATCAATGGAAGGACCAGTCTTTTCGCCCCTTATCCGAATCATACCGGAGGATTCCTCATAACCAACACCTAGGTCTACCTGTTCTCGGAGAATCCGTTCCAACTCGGGGAAAATCCTTGACATGGCCTGCGCATATTGGTACACGTGGGTACAAGTGCCGTGGCAGCAACCCACCCCTTCCCAAGCATAAAAACGGCCTGATTTAAAACGGTGCGAAACGGTTGTAGCCAGTGTGGAGATGTTCAAAAAAGTCCGTTCAAGGAACCACCAGGGCAAACTGCTGTCGTACCATGTATTTTTCCATAATATGGTTGTTTCTTTTAGCATTTGGAAATGCGTTGCAATGTATTCAGTAACCCCTGCAGCATCGTTAAACATACTGGTATAAAAATGCGATTCCACCCCTTCCACAGTAGCGGATTGGCTAGTCGCATCCCCCGAAAGTTTATTGTTCGGCATAAACCAAGAAATAATAAAATCCTGAACAATGGATTGACCCGGTTTAAGTTCATGCTTGGTGGACAGTAATGCTACTGGCGAATCGGAGGATAGATGGTCGAGGTCTGATATATTTTTTATGGTCTCCTTATCCATCTTTGCTCCATCCAAAATAGATCTGCTGTTCTTTGCAGTAGTAGCGAAAGCCATATTCCCAAAATCGGGGGCGCTTTCCAATGCTTTGTTTTTGCTATCACAGGTCAGTAAAATACCGGTGCAGGATGCCGATTTCATCAGTTCGTTGCGACGATTAAAATCGGTTTCTTTCTTAGCCGTGTGTAGCAATAGTTTATTTTCCAGCCAGCCTATTATCTCGACATTGATAGGCTTATCTGAATGGTTCTTGATTGTGATGGACTGAATGGTGCAGGGCAAACCGCTATGCAGTGCATCCCCGGGAATGAAAGGGGAAAAGGCTTGTAGCGAAACCTCTACCGGCAAATGATGGTCGATATATTTTATGGTAGCCACTGGGTAGATTGCTTCAAAGATCACTTCCTCCCAATCCTCCTGATGCAATCTTTTTACAATGGTTTTATCATTATGCTGTATCAGCAAGGCAAACCCTTGATTGATGGGACGAATATTGGTGGCAGGCTCCAAATAAAGGGTGCCAAAAATATTGTTGATTTCTTTTACATCGAAAGTATCGAGTTTGATGGGCAATATTTTTGTGACGGCGCCCAATTGGTTTTGATTGAAAATATCCCAAAGCCATAATCGGCCATCGCCGCCTAGATACACCGTGCCGCAACAAATGCCCCCGACCGGCATACCGATATATCGAAGCTCGTTTTTTGTTTTTGAATAAGTGGTAGCTAAACCGCGATTATATAAAGATTGCACCCATTTTTTGTCAAGCTTTTTGTCAAGGGGTACCCTGCCTTCCGTAAAGTCTGCATTGGTAAAAGGGCCTGCAACCGGAATAAATTTTGATATTCCCATACTCGCTGCCATAAGACCGGATTGCTTGAGAAAACGTCTGCGTTCCATGATTCATTTGTTTGGTGGGGATGCTTATTATTGATGTACTAGACCTTTGTTTTGCTTTAATTGTGAACAATCCATTTCCAATTAAAAATAGAATAAAATTGTCTACATGCAATGCTGATTATAACGATGCGATGACCATTGAGTAGAAATACTAAAGCTTTCGTTTGGCTGAGAAAGTTTTTATATGGCTGACAAAAATTATCGGAGGTAACTTTATGTAAGTGTATATTAAGTTTGGGCTGTGCTGACAAATAGGAGAACTTTAATAGCGGCTCAAACGTTCAACAACATTTCGGGAAATAATTACAGTATAGAAATGATTGTGCCTAATGGAAAGATAAAACTAAAATGGTAGACTGACTTTAAATCGAAAACTATTTGGAATATCCGAAGAGGGCAAAAAAATTGCCCCTCCAAAAATGAAAGGGCAAGCAATAAGAAAACGACACATGAGAAAAAGGTAATCGATGCTGTAGAGGGAGGATTCGAACCTCCACGGGGCAGTTAGCCGTAGCGCAATGTGTGGTGGTCAACCCCAGTCTGGCTAATTGCTTACCCAGGCATTACACTATATTTATCCTGTGATCCCCACCCCCGAGACAAGAGGGCATGTCTGCCAAAGTTTCATCACTCCACAGTTTATTTGTTTGTCAATGAGCTTTTACAATGCAATGTTAAATGAAAAAGCCAATTCATTATAGCTTTTTCAACAAATATTTTAAATATTTAGAAATATTTCAATAAATTACGTATTATTGTTGAATATTGATAATTTAATAAGAAAAATGGCAACAAAATTAAATCTCGACAAATTAGATCTGCAGATCATTCATGAGATGATGGAAAATTCAGAAATTTCCTATGCAGATCTCGGTAAAAAATTGTTCGTATCAGGTGGGACCATCCATGTACGGATCAAAAAATTGCAAGAGCTCAATATCGTTAAAGGTACTAAAATGAGCGTAGACCTCAAACATTTAGGTTACGATGTCATTGCTTTTATCGGAATCTATCTGGAAAAAAGCTCCCTGTATGATACCGTTGCAAAGGAACTGAGACGCATACCTGAAATTATCCGTTTGAACTACACCACGGGCAATTACAGTATGTTCGCTGAGATTGTTTGCAAGGATATTAGTCAGCTCCGCTTTGTACTGCACGATGAACTTCAGAAAATAAAAGGGATAGAAAGAACCGAAACCTTTATTTCACTGGAGGAAAGCTTTAGTAGAAACGTGCAGGTGTACAAAGAATAGATTTGAAGAGCTACGATTCTTAAATGTAGTTCAAACCGAAAACATCGTTTATCCAACACTAATTGATTTTTCTACCCTTCCATTTGTAACTACCGAATTTTCCCAACCATCCGATGACGATGGTATAGAGGATATGAAGAGGTTGTAAAAAAGGGAAATAGCGCATGAGGTTTTGTTGCTCAAAAAATAGTGAGGCAGATTTTACAAAAGGAAATTCCACCACTGTTTTTAGAAGTAAAAGAGCAATCAACCAAAGCCAGCTTTGCGGGCGCCAAAACCCTGCTGCGAATAAGATTGGAAAAAGGAAATTAAATGTGTACGCCAATAGAAGTGCCCAGAAAATTCCTTTGTCATCATACTTGTCTGCCTTGCTTGCCCACCTTACTCTTTGATTGATAAAACCTGCCCAACTTGTTTCCGGCTGGGTCAGGACCACCGCGTCCCTGTTTTTTAAAAAGAAAACCTGGTCAGGGTATTTTTTGAAGATTTTATGCATCAGGAACATATCGTCACCTGAAGGTATCTGGTCGATTCCTTTAAAGCCACCCACTTCTTCGAAAACTGCTTTTTCATAGGCGAGGTTAGCACCATTGCACATGGAATGGGTTTTTTGGGAAACGGCTGCGCCAGTGATGCCTTGCAGGGTAATAAAATCGAGGGTTTGGAAAATAGAAAGAAAACTGTTGCCTACATTTATCTTAACAGGCGCAGCAATCAATTTTGCATGGGTGGAAGCATGAAAGGCCGCAATGGTCTGTAGCCAATCTGGTCCCGGTCGGCAATCAGCATCTGTGGTTACGATCAGCGTGGCATTGGCAACCCCGATAGCGGTTTCGATGGCCAATTTTTTATGTGCAATTATTTTTGAGTCATTTGCATAATCAGCTAAGTTCAGGAGTCGGAGCTCCATCTTTTCATATTCAAGACTATTTACCAAATCCCTTGTGCCATCGGTGGAATGGTCATCCACCACGATAACCTGATACAGGTTTTTGGGGTAGGATTGAAGGAAAAGTGCATCCAGCAATATTTGTATATTTTTTTCTTCATTTCTTACCGGGATGATGACTGCTATTTTTGTAGTTGTTGCAGCCATTATCTTTTCATCTGGGATATACAATGGCATTGCCTTCCACGCCCTTCGATAATTTTCGATGAGTATCGCATAAGCAGCAAAAACAAGGAACGATATCGCAATCAGGATAAACATCTGTAAAAATAGCGCCTAATTTTTTAGCAGGCTTTTTATAAGAGCTGCATTTGCTTCGGTTATTAAGAGATGTCCAGATGGGATGATCTTTAATTCTGAAAATGCTTCAATCCCCTTTCTAAATTTTTCGGCTCGTTCGTAGCGGATAATCCGGTCATGCTCGCCATAAAGCATACGGATTGGGATTTGGTTTTCATAAATAAGGGATTTGATTTTTTTTATCTGGGGCCTAAACTTCCTCATTGTGGTCCATCTTTTATAGAGATCATCCCTTACCTGTTTGTCGTAGATATAAAAGGAAATAAATTTATAGATGCTTTGGTTAACCAGCCCCATTTTGTTTAAAATTTTGAGCACATTGAACATAGGTTTTGGGTGCTGCATGATATACTTGAAAAACTGATTGCCTAACTTGTTTTGTGTAGCCAGGCAATACCAAAAATTCAATTTCAATCCATCTGGGGCAATCAATACCATTTTCTCCATTTGCTGAGCCATAGCAGGCATGAGGCTCAGCGCGGCTCTTCCTCCCATGCTGAAACCCATAAGGATAACCTTTTCTTCTTTTATCGACAGGCTTGCTTCGATCTGAGTTAAGATTTCCAATAGCATTTCTTGCGTAAAAGTCAATCCTTCTTTCCAAATCGTTTTCCCATGAAAAGGGAAATCGATGGCAATCATTATAAAATCAGCAACCAATTCTTTCTCCAGAAATGAAAATGATAAAGCCGACTGCGAATAGCCGTGAAAACAAAACAACAGCTTACTACCATTACCAGCCTTGCAGTAATGTATGGTAGAGGAACGGTATGGTAAAAAAAAGGATTCCATCCAACTCTAAACTACGGAATCGTTTTCATTTGAGTGTGCGGCTATATTGGGATGAACAGCAATAACGATTTCAGGATTTCTAATAACACCTGATTTTTGGGAATAAATTTCTTCCAAAATTTTTGTATATGTCTATTAGGTTTGGGAGCTATTGGTTTCGCGGTACAATTTCCATTTCCGTGAATTATTTCATCGGAAGACTAGAATTAACAATGGATTCTGTTATAACCTTAATCCGCCATCAACCAGAATAACGTGAAACGCTGACTTAACAAATAATTCTACCCAAATTCTTGCTGAAGACAAAAAATATCATTAGGTTTGAATAGTTGTTTAACTAACTATATGCCAAACAACCAATTCAAGAAAGGGGAACTATACAGTTTTATTACGGGCAAAGCTTCTATTGCCATTGCGAGGAGGTTGCAAAAAAAATTCAATGCGGCAGGTCTTAACCTAACGATTGAACAGTGGAGCGTACTCTATCATTTATGGAAGGAAGATGGCAAGAGTCAGCAGGATCTTTGCAATGCCACGTTCCGTGATAAGCCGAGTATCACTCGGTTGGTGGACAATCTGGAAAAACTGCAATTAGTAAAAAGAGTGGCTTCGGAAAGCGATCGAAGGATTAACAAAATATTTTTGACAAAACAAGGATTGAAATTGCAAGAGCAAACCATGCAGTTGGCCGAAGAAACATTGAACGATGCATTGGAAGGTGTGCCGCCCGATCAGATCAATCTTTGTAAGGCGGTGTTGCAATCTGTGTATGATAACCTGAAATAATATTTTTCATGCTAAACATTTTTTATGAGCACTTCAACTGAAAACAAGCAGGTCTTAAAAGGCGGTGAATGGTTGATAAAGGAAAGCCTATCGGGTGAAACTTTTATTCCCGAGGATTTTAATGAAGAGCAACAAATGGTGAAGGATATGTGTGCTTCGTTTCTGGACTCAGAAGTGTTGCCCATCATTGACCGGATCGACAAATTGGAGCCAGGCCTCATGCCATCCTTGCTTTTGAAAGCTGGGGAACAAGGCTTGCTCGGCACTTCCATTCCAGAGCAATATGGAGGGCTGGGCAAGGATTTTATCACCTCTACTTTGGTGAATGAAGGATTGGGCGGTGGTTTTTCTTTTTCTGTAGCGGTTGCAGCGCATACTGGTATCGGTACTCTGCCCATTTTATATTTTGGGACGGATGCGCAAAAACAAAAATATATTCCCAAGCTGGCCACTGGTGAATGGAAAGGTTCCTATGGGCTTACAGAGCCCAACAGTGGTAGTGATGCCTTGGGCGCAAAGACAACAGCCAAACTTTCAGCAGATGGCAAGCATTATATTTTGAATGGTCAAAAATGTTGGATCACCAACGGCGGCTTTGCAGATATCTATACGGTATTTGCAAAAATAGATGGTGATAAGTTTTCAGCGTTTATAGTAGAACGTGGTTTCGAAGGTTTTACCCAAGGTCCAGAAGAACATAAGATGGGCATCAAAGGATCTTCAACCGTGCAGCTTTATTTTCAGGATTGTAAAGTGCCGGTGGAAAATTTATTGGGTGAAATTGGGAAGGGCCATATCATCGCTTTCAATATTTTAAATATCGGCCGCTTGAAATTATGCGCCGCTGCCTTGGGCGGCGCAAAACGGGCAGCATCTGTTTCGATACAATATGCCATCACACGGGAACAGTTCAAAACATCCATATCGAATTTTGGGGCTATCAAAAACAAGATTGCCGAGATAGCCATTTATATTTGGGTTGCGGAAAGTGCTTTGTATAGAACTTCAAAATGGATCGACGATAAGGAAATCGAATTGCAGAAGGGAGGAAAGCCTTTCAACGAATCCTTATTGGGTGCTGCGGAGGAATATGCCATTGAATGTGCCATGCTGAAAGTATTTGGTAGTGAGGCTTTGGATTTTGTGGTGGATGAGGGTGTGCAGATCCATGGTGGCAATGGTTTTAGTGATGAGTATATTATTTCTAAAGCTTATCGAGATTCTAGGATCAATCGGATTTACGAAGGCACCAACGAGATCAATCGCTTGCTGACCGTGGATATGGTTTTGAAACGTGCCATGAAAGGAAAGCTTGATTTGATGGGCCCAGCGATGGCTGTGCAAAAAGAACTGCTGAGCATCCCTGATTTTGGTAGCGGCGATGATGCTCCATTTGCCAAAGAGAAAAAACTGATTTCGAATTTTAAGAAAGCTATTTTGATGGTGGCGGGTGCTGCCGTGCAAAAGCTGATGATGAAATTGGATACTGAACAAGAGATATTGATGAACATTGCCGATATGTCTATCGAAACCTTCCATGCGGAATCGGCCTTGTTGCGTGTTATGAGATTGGTGGACACAAAGGGCGAAGCTGCAAGTCAATTTGAATTGGATATCATGCGCACCTATTTATATGATGCCGCCGACCATATCAATAAGTTTGGCAAAGATGCCATCAACGCATTTGCTGAGGGCGATGAGCAACGCATGATGCTGCTGGGATTGAAACGCTTTACCAAAGCGGAGGCATTCAACAGCAAGGAGGCAAAAAGAAGGATTGCCAATAAATTGATTGGGGAGAATAAATATCCACTCTAAAAGCGCCTGCATATTTTTATAAACCTGTTTTGCAGAAGGTGAAACAGGTTTTTTCGTTTGGGCATTTGGGCGAAGCCAAACAAAACTATCTTTATGAAAATTTTTTGGATGAAAAATATCTTGGGGCTGCTTTTATTTTTCAATTCTTTTATCTCTTTTTCACAGGACAGTGTTTGGTATGGCAGGAGTAAGGGTCCTATCCCTTTTCTTGAGTATGGCATTGGTGATGATCGCCTAGGTGGGGCAAAAATGGGCTATATCGATTCGAATATCCTGTTTAAGATTGTGGATAGTTTTAAGACCGATTATAAAGTGCAGCTTTCTAAATATCACACAGCTTATATTGCCAAAGAGTCCATTTTGTTAATTGGAAAAAAGACAGCTGATAGACCAATCCCACACAATGCCCACCTGAGTTCCAGTATCAAAGTTTACGGAGATGCCAATTTTGATTATGTGGCCATTCATCTGGATGAACACCTTCCCTACCGGTCTTATCAATTGATTGAACCTTCAAGAATAGCCGTGGATATTTTTGGGGTCACTTCCAATACCAATTGGATCACACAATTAAAAACGGCCAAAGAAATAAAAAACACTTGGTATGAACAAGTGGAAGATGATGTGCTTCGGGTGTTCATTGAATTAAAACATCCTCAACACTGGGGGTATAACATGGCTTATGATACGATTGGCAATAAACTGATTGTGTGTGTGAAACGACAGCCAACGGTATTGGATATACGGAAATTAAAGATAGCCATTGATGCTGGACATGGTGGAGACAATATCGGTGCAAGTGGAATCACGAGCAACGTGTTGGAAAAGAATTACACTTTAATGATCGCCAAACAATTGCAAACTGTATTAAAAAAAGCTGGGGTGAAACAAATCTTTATGACCAGGTTAAAAGATACTTCCTTGACCATGCCCGAGCGAATCGCCATGCTCAAAAATTACAATCCCGATTTTTTGGTCAGTATCCATTTGAATTCGGCATCTTCAGATACGGTGCAGGGTACGAGTACCTATTACCGTTATATTGGTTTTAGGCCTTTGAGTGTTGCTATTTTGAACCGCATGCTTTCGCTTGGCTTGAAAGAATACGGGAATGTGGGCAATTTTAATTTTGCGTTGAGTGGGCCCACAGAATATCCCAATGCCTTGGTGGAAGTCGCTTTTTTGAGCAATCTAAAGGATGAAAAAAAAATAGTAAACCCAAAATTTCAAAAAGCAGTTGCTGACAAAATTTATTTGGGGATCATGGATTGGCTAAAACAAACAAAAAGATGAACGGTTATTTGATGCAGCAGCAAAAATTTGTTCAAGGCAAAGATGCTTTTGTGGAAAGCCGTTCTTTGGAAAACCAATATGGTGTTGTTTTTGAAGATGATGGGGATACGGGTTATTTTTATGCGGTGGAAATTGACCCAGTGACTAAGGATCAGCAAGTGTTGGATGCGTTGCATATTTACCAAGTGGAAGAGGATTCGGCATCCCAAAAGGAATCGACCGTATTGATTATCTGGTCCAAGGACTGGTTGAAATGTGCCTTGGTCATCGATGAGGAGTGCCATGCGGTATTTGATTTTGAAAACCAGGGTGGTTATAATATCAGCGAATTTCCACCACCCAATTCCATCTGGACCAAACAGGGAAGGGAATTGACAAACGAAATAGTGCAACAATTTTTTTAAAAGATAGATATGGAAATCAAAAACGTTTTTATTCATCATGTATTTTTTTGGCTAAAGAACCCTTCTAGCAAAGAAGATAAAGCTGCGTTGATTGAAGGATTGAAAAAATTAGCGGCTTGCAAAACCATCAAACAGTTCCATATTGGGGAACCTGCTGATACGCACCGTTCGGTGGTGGAACGTTCTTATGCCGTTTCTTGGATGGTATTTTTTGATAATCCTGCCGATCAGGAGGACTATCAGACGGATCCGATCCATTTGAAATTTGTGGAAGAATGTTCACATTTATGGACAAAGGTAGTGGTGCATGATTCGGTAAATGCGAAATAGGAGAGTCGCCACTGATTCACTGATTAATTGTTGATCAGTACTGCAGCCGCTTCGTCCACAAACCAATACAGTTCACCATTATCGGGGTTTATTTCCTGTGAGGGGTAAAGATCCGGGTTGTATGCGCCTTCTAGTACTTCCTTCAATGCATGAGCTTTGTTGGAACCGGTGGTAAGAAATGCTATGTGCTTGGATTTGTTTACAATTGCTTTTGTTAGCGTGATGCGGTACATCTTTTGCGCTTCTAGATAATAGGCTTTTGCCCATGCTTTGTCTTCATGTACGATGGCTGTCCTTGGGAAAAGGGATAGAGTGTGGCCATCGTCACCCATGCCTAGGAGTACCAAGTCGAAAGTCGTGAGTCGAGAGTCGGAAGTCGGGAAATATTGATGCAATATTTTTTCGTACGCTTCTGCTGATTTTTCGGGAGCAATGTTTTCTGTCTGCATCACATGTATCTGCGAAGCAGGGATGGCCACATGGTTCAGCAAAGTTTCATAAGCCATTTTAGCATTGTTGCGGTCATCCTCAAAGGGCACATCCCGTTCATCTCCCCAAAAAATATGGATTTTTCCCCAATCAATTTTTTCACGGTAAGGAGTGGTCGATAATAACTGATACAACCCCTTTGGTGTATTGCCACCCGATAAAACCAACGTAAAACGATTTTGTATTTTTAATGTATCACTAATACATTTTACCATCCAATCGGCGATACCCTGATTAAATTCTTCGGCTGTTTTAGCAATATGTAGAAGCATGCTGGAGGTATGGTTTATGATTTGTTAAGTGTGAACGGTCAATAGTCAATAGGCAATAGTGAATTGTCAAAATTTCACAATTGACTATTCACAAAGAAAACCGAAGGGATACATTTTAACCAAAAATATTTCACCTAATTATTGACGACGGATTTATAATTCCACACTGTCTTTTATAAATCTATCCCAATCCCACTCATCCCTATTATCCAATTAAATCCCAGTCAATCCCCGTCTATTCCTGATGCAAGGGTGGAAGAGTGATCCAATTTTTTCCATCTCTTGCAATCAGTGCTTCGGCATCTTCTGGACCCCAGCTATCGGGTGCATAGTTAGGGAAATCCACTGGTGGCCGGCTTTCCCATGCATCCAATATCGGCATGATGATTTTCCAGGCGGCTTCCACTTGGTCGCTGCGCATGAACAAAGTGGCATTGCCTTCCATTACATCCAACAGCAAGGTTTCATATGCTTCTGGTTCATTTCCATCATACGCATCTTTGTAACTGAATATCATGTCCACGGGGTTCAGTGTCATGGATTGCCCGGGGCGTTTTGCCTGAAATCGTAAACGGATATCCATTTCGGGTTGAACGCTGATGGTTAACCGATTTGGCCTCCAAGTTTCTGCCGCTTCCGCTGGGAAAGCATAATGTGGGGCAGGCTTGAACTGAATATTGATGATCGTTGTTTTATCGTGCAATCTTTTTCCCGTGCGCACGTAAAAGGGCACATCCTGCCATCTCCAATTATCGATATAAAATTTCACGGCTGCAAAAGTGTCGATATTCGAATCGGCGGAAACACTTTTTTCCTGGCGATAGCCGGGCACTTTTTCACCTTTCATCCAACCATCGCTGTATTGGCCCCTTACGGCATAGGAATGAACCTCCTCGCTGGAAATTTTTCGGATGGCATTCAGCACATCTACTTTTTTGTTCCTGATTTCGTTGGCATCAAAACTAACGGGTGTCTCCATCCCAATCATGCAGACCAATTGTAAAATATGGTTCTGTACCATATCCCGCAAAGCACCGGAGGTTTCATAATAACCACCTCTCCCTTCCACACCCACGGTTTCTGCCGCGGTGATCTGTACATGGTCGATATAGTTCCTATTCCAGATTGGTTCAAACAGTGCATTGGCAAAACGCAATGCCAAAATATTTTGTACCGTTTCTTTTCCGAGATAATGATCGATTCGATAAATCTGTTCCTCATCGAACATACTCATCAACAGCTTGTTCAGTTCATGCGCACTTTGCAGATCATGACCAAAAGGCTTTTCCACTACAATACGGGTGCATTTGGTATCGGCGCAAATATTGAGTGGTCCTAATTTCTTTGCAATATCCGGCACCAGTTGAGGTGCAACGGCCATATAAAAAATCACATTAGGGTGTTCTCCATATTGCTGTTCCTTGGTCTTAACGATCTCTGCAATATTTTTGTATTCCTCCTCATTTTCCGCATCCATTTGCAGATAGGAAATATGCTGCGAAAAGGCAACCCATTTTCCATTTTTTTCTTCCTTTCGCCTACTAAACTGATTGATGCCATCCAGTAATTTAGCCCGGTAAGCATCATCTGTAAAAGCGGTCCTACCGATTCCCACGATATCAAATTTTTCCGGCATCCATTCGTCGATAAACAAATTGTAGAGCGCTGGAGAAAGCTTCCTAAAATTAAGGTCGCCACTTCCCCCAAAAATGAACAATAAAGAAGCGGGTGGCCGTTTATGGTTTTGCATGATTACTAATTGTTTACTATCTTAAATTCGGATTTATCAAATACCTTTTTAAAATAAATTTTGGTTGTTGAGAAGTGAATAGATGAAATGGTAACAATATCCCATCCGAGTTTGGCCATATAATCTAGCACATCTACGGTATTATGAAAGTTGTCAATTGCCAATAAACTATTCAGTATACTACTGTCCTTGAAATTGGTATCGGTATTTCCAATGTTGATGGATATTTTTTGCCTATTATCATCATTCCATCTTGAATAAATTCGCACCTCACAATATTTCTCCACTTTTTCTTGCCCTGAGCAAATACTAAATGAGATTAATAAAACAATAACAGGAAGGAATAGTTTCTTTTTCATAAAAATAGTTTTACGAAAAATAAAGAAAATAATAGCCTACCTGTTTTTTTGAAAGAGCTTTAACCAATTGTTACCAGTGACGAATCCAAACCTTAAAGGTTTTGAAAAATTATTTGAACCGGTAAAACCTTACTGCCATTCCGTATGGAAAATGCCTGGCATATCTATTCGCTGATAAGTGTGTGCACCAAAACAATCACGTTGTGCTTGTATCAGGTTCACTGGTAGCTTTTCGCTTCGGTAAGCATCAAAATAGCTCAATGCACTCATGAAGCCGGCAACGGGAAAACCTGTTTGTATGGCATGTGTAAGAACGGCGCGGGTAGCCTGTGCCTTATTTTGCAAAAGCGTGGCTATATCGGCATCCAGTAATAAATTAGATAATTGGGGATTGGCTGTAAATGCTTTGAAAAAATTCTCCAGTAAGGATGAGCGGATAATACAGCCACCTCTCCAAATCCTTACCACTTCAGGCAGGGGGATTTCCATTTTAAGTTCGAAGGAAGCCGTGTGCAGCATAGCAAGTCCTTGCGCATAGGCGATGATAATAGCAAAATACAAAGCATCCTCAACCTGCCTGATAAATATTTCCGCTGGTACATTAATTTGGGTGATAGCCGTTTTGTACAAAGCCGCAGCCTGTACCCGCTGTTCTTTCCATGAGGAGAGGTCGCGCATGGAAACAGCCATATCAATCACGGGAACGGGCATCCCAATATCCATCGCATCCTGTGAGGTCCATTTGCCAGTGCCTTTGGAACCAGCTTTATCAAGAATCATATCTACCAAGCGATTGCTGGTCTTATCATCCTGTTTGAGGAAAATATCCTTGGTAATTTCAATCAAGAAAGATTGAAGCTCGGTTTCATCCCAATTTTTATACGTTTTGGCAAGCGTGTCGTTATCTAAACCCAGTCCACGGTGTAGCAAGTCGTAGCTCTCACTGATCAGTTGCATAATCGCATACTCAATACCGTTATGAACCATTTTTACATAGTGGCCCGCAGCGCCATTGCCCAAATGCGCCACGCATGGGCTTCCATTTACTTTTGCTGATACCGCTTCTAAAATAGGCCGAACCTGATGATAAGCTTCCAGGTTGCCACCGGGCATGATACTCGGCCCGGTTCTAGCTCCATGCTCGCCACCGGAAATGCCGATGCCCATAAAATGCATGTTCTTATCTTTCAAATAATCGAGCCTTCTTAGCGTATCCGTATAATGGGAGTTGCCCCCATCGATCACGATATCGCCTTTTTCCAATAAAGGCAATAAGTCGTAGATCACATCATCTACCGGTTTGCCCGCAGGTACCAGCATCATCAATTTTCTTGGGGTTTTTAGTTGTTGAACCATTTCTGCCAAGGTACTCACCCCTTTTACCACAGTGCCTTTGGTAGCGGCCGATTCGAGTAATTTGCCTTTGCTTTCGTCTTTGTCAAAACCAATGGCGCTAAAACCATGATCGGCCATATTCAGTAAGAGGTTGCGCCCCATCACACCGAGACCAATCATCCCAAAATCAAATAAATTGTCGTTCATTGTACTTATATATGAGAAAACAAAATTAGGGTGTTTTGAGATTCAAAAATAGTCAACTCGCTTTCTATGATGGAACTGAATGTTCATTTCAATAGTTTCGGTATGGAAAAGGCTAAGCATTTTCTAAAATATAATCAGGTGACCCCAAACAAAACATTTGAAAAAGATTTGGAAAAGAAGGCATCTTTGGATTTGTTTTTGCTTTCAATAAGTGGCAACAACTATTTTATTTTTCCTTTTTTCACGAAACCTTAATATTGCGCAAGTAATAACTACTCATTTTTACCATTTTGGATATGCAAAAGAAAATACGTTGGGGCATCTTAGGCTGTGGCCATATTGCTAAAAAATTTGCAGCGGATATGAAATATGTGGAAGGAGCGGAATTGATAGCCGCAGGAGCCCGGAGTAGGGCATCAGCAGATGCTTTTGCAAAAGAATTTGGGATACCGCATAGCCATGGTAGTTATGATGCTTTGGTAAATGACCCCGAAGTGGATGTGATTTATGTGGCTACACCGCATGGACTCCATCACGAGCATGTCTTATTATGCCTTCAGCATCATAAAGCAGTGCTTTGCGAAAAAGCGCTTGCTATCAATAGTAAACAGGTAGAGGAAATGGTTGCCATGGCAAGGCAAGAGAAAGTCTTTTTGATGGAAGCTTTTTGGTCCAAGTTCACACCTCAATACCATATCATGCAGCAGATGTTGGTGGATGGAAGTCTTGGTAAAATCCAAAGCATGTTGGTCGATTTTGGCTTTGCGGCAGAACAGCCCTATCCCGACCGATTGTATGATGTGGACTTGGGTGGCGGCACCCTATTGGATATTGGCATTTATAATGTTTTTTATGTGCTCTCTGTTATGGGAAGGCCCGACCGGATCGAAGCGCATATGACGCCAGCCAACACTGGCGTGGACAAGCAATGTGCGGCAACTTTTATTTATAATAATGACAGTTTTGCCCAGCTTTTTTCCACTTTTAGCTCCAATTTGGCAACTGAAGCTGATATATGTGGCGATAAAGGGCGGCTTCGTTTGGGTCCCCGTTTTTATAACCCAACAACGGCGGTAATAGAATATTACCCAGGTCGGGTTGACAGCAAACAAATAATCCCCTGCCACCAAGAACGGGGCTTTGGCTATCAGTATGAGGCCAGACATGTATGTGATTGCCTAAGAAAGGGATTAATCGAAAGCCCAATAATGAGCCATGCCGATAGTTTGCTATTAATGGAAACTTTGGATAGGATTAGAAAGGAAGCAGGTATCAGGTATCCTGTAGATTAGGTTGTAGTAGGCAAACGGGGTTCAAGATTATTTTTTATTAAGCCGTTCTTTTCAATCGAATCAATTTTTTCAGGAGTATATTTATGTTTCTATCACAACCTCATTCTTATTATGGCAAATAACCGGTCTGCTGCATTGGGATTTATTTTCGTGACCTTATTGATCGATGTAACGGGGTGGGGCATCATCATCCCTGTGATGCCCAATTTAATTGAGCATTTGATACATGGGGATATGAGCCAGGCCTCCAAGTGGGGCGGGTTTTTAAGTGTTGCCTATCTGATTATGCAGTTCTTCTGTGCCCCTTTGCTTGGAGGGCTGAGTGATAAATATGGGAGACGCCCTGTGTTGCTTTTTTCTTTGTTCGGTTTTGCGATAGACTATTTGTTTCTTTCATTTGCGCCTACCATCTGGTGGCTTTTTGTGGGAAGGATATTTGCTGGTTTAACGGGGGCGAGCTTTACCACGGCCTCGGCTTATATCGCCGATATTAGTAGTCCAGAAGATCGTGCAAAAAATTTCGGGATGATTGGGGTTGCTTTTGGTCTTGGTTTTATTATTGGACCATCCATCGGCGGCCTGCTTGGTCATTTTGGCCTAAGGGTTCCTTTTTTTGTAACGGCTGGATTATGCATGATTAACTGGTTGTATGGTTATTTCATTTTGCCAGAATCCTTGAGCAAGGAAAACAGAAGGGAATTTGATTGGAAAAGGGCCAACCCCATTGGGTCACTTACGCAATTAAAAAAATACCCTGCGCTTGTTGGGCTCTTCGTTTCTTTTATTTTCATTTATATAGCAGGCCACGCCATTCAAAGCAATTGGAGTTTTTTTACGATTTATAAATTTAATTGGAAACCCGGGATGGTAGGTATTTCACTTAGTGTGGTAGGTGTACTGATAGCGGTGGTTCAAGGTGGGTTGATACGGGTGGTAAACCCATGGCTGGGAAATGAAAAAAGTGTTTATATCGGGCTTGGTCTTTACACCATCGGTATGCTCCTTTTTGCATTTGCCACACAAGGTTGGATGATGTTTGCCATATTGGTCCCCTATTGCTTGGGTGGTATATGTGGCCCAGCATTGCAAGCTATTATTTCGAACCATGTGCAGGCCAACGAACAGGGGGAACTACAAGGATCTCTTACCAGTTTAATGAGCGTGTCATCTATTGTTGGGTCTTTGGGAATGACCAATATTTTTTCGTATTTCACTAGCAAATCTGCGCCTTTCCAGTTTGCCGGAGCCCCATTTTTATTGGCCGCTATACTATTGCTTTGCAGCTTATTGATTGCTTACAGGGCATTGAGCAATGAGGCTGCGCAAAAGAAACTGGTCCCTATTGCTGATACTCAGCCATCGGAGGAAAAACTGGTTTGAAAGAGGTAAAGTGTGTTGTTATAACTGAAATGTAAAGTGTGCTTTGCCATATTAACCCATGGTTATTTTTTTGTTTTTATTAAAACAACTATAGGAATTGTCAGATAATAGATTACCTTTGCACCATCAGCTAAGCTGAGACAGCATTTAGTAAGTGAACGAATTTTTCTGCTACAAATCTCTCGTAATAGTTAGTCTTCTTTACTCCTGCTTTTTTATTCAGCTTGGGATTATTTTTTAACCAGTCAATTTAAGTATGAACATTTACGTTTCGAATTTAAGTTTCAACGTCAGAGACGAGGACTTACAAGAGTATTTTGCAGAATACGGAGAAGTAGCATCTGCAAAAGTTATTATGGACAAATTCACCAACAAATCCCGTGGTTTTGCATTTGTAGAAATGCCAGACGATGAAGCCGCTCAGAAAGCGATCCAAGAATTGGATGGCGCATCTGTAGATGGCCGTAATATCGGTGTTTCCGTAGCTAAGCCTCGCGAAGAGCGCACAGGTGGCGGCGGCAACCGTGGCGGTGGTGGTTTCCAGAAAAGAGGTAATAGCAGCAACTTTAGCAGGAGCAGATATTAAACCTAATTTCTTTTATTATTCAAGAGGGCCTATTATAGGCTCTCTTTTTTGTTTAAGCAATTTTTTTGGGGCTATCTCGTTTTCCATAGCTGACCCGCTTTTACTTATCTTTAAGCAGGTTAATAGATTGCCATTCGGTTTTTTGGGCTGAAATTAGCAGATAAGGCTCTATTTTTATTTTAAAAAATAAACTTTTGTCTTTCTGCCCCTTCAAATAAACCTTTTTCCGAAAATTGCGTATTCCAGAATATATTCTTTGATCAAAACTTTAAATTTCACTAATTATGAAAAAATTAAAATTAATAGTCCTTGCTTTTGCAGGAATCAGTTTGATAATGGTAAGTTGCTCCAAAAACTCATCGAACTCATCCACCCCTAAAATTACGGATAGTGTTTTTTATTCTAATTGGATGACCATAAGCATGACCAATCAGGGACCTATTGATACCCTTGGTGATAGCTCTTTTTATCAATCTATTACAGCTAGCAAACTAACCTCAGCTATTTTAAATAAAGGGGCTGTATTGTCATATATCGGAGTGCCCGGCACTGGTACAAGCGGCACGGATACCTTGGTATTGAGCATATCAGATGTTTATACATATACGCTTGGTACCTACCTTACCCAGGACTTGCTGCCAGGATCCATTTCTATCTATTCCAATCATGATTTGAGCGGTAAACTTTTTCGATATGTACTCATCCCCGGTACCATACTTACCACGAATAGTGTTTTGAAAGGATTGACAAAAGAACAATTGAAGAAAGTGGATTTTGCGACCGTTTCAAAAGCGCTTGCTACTAGCAACACGACTACTAATAATTAATGGACTTTGATTTATAAAAGAAGCCCTGCAATTTTGCGGGGCTTTCTTATTTATAAATCATTTCTTAAATCCCCCCAAATCACAGTTCATACATTATTACTTCACCAATTTCAGTTCATTGATGATATTGCTGGCGCCACCCAATTTGTCGATGCACCAAAGCACATACCGGATGTCCACGCAAATAGTACGGTTGTAATTGGGGTCGAAAGCGATTTTATGACTTAAGGCTTCATAGTTTCCATCAAAAGCCAGACCGATCAATTCGCCATTCCCATTCATGACGGGTGAGCCAGAGTTTCCACCCGTGATGTCATCGGTAGTGATGAAGGTGACCACGAGGTCATTTCTTTGTTTATCCAAATACTGACCGAAATCTTTTTTCTTGGCAAGGTCAATCAAGTTTTCTGGAAGATCGAATTCGTAATCGCCCGGTTTGTATTTTTCCAGCACCCCCTTCATCGTGCATACATAATCATAATGAACATTATCACGGGGGTTATAGGATTTTACATTGCCATAAGTGAGGCGCATCGTGAAAGTGGCATCGGGATAACGGATTTTTTTAGGGTCCATTTCCATGATGCCTTTTAGGTACAGCCTGCCCAATTCATTGTTTTTTTGTGT
Organism: Bacteroidota bacterium; assembly: GCA_018267575.1. GTDB lineage: Bacteria > Bacteroidota > Bacteroidia > Chitinophagales > Chitinophagaceae > Puia. The sequence continues at coordinate 3,452 of JAFDYF010000001.1, read as the reverse complement.
AAAATCCTGATAAAAGGAATAGTATTTCCCTTGCCAGTTTTTGAGGAAGGCACTGGCATAGGCATAGGCTGGATCGTTCTGTAATACCGTGGCATCAGGGTTTGCTACAAAGGCGTTCCATTTGGCATCATCAAAAATCATGGTATTGTTGAAAACGGCCGCCGCATATTTTTTATAAGTGTTCTCCTCTTTCAAATCGCCAAAACTCCCTTTGAGGCCTTCAAAAAATCCGATGGGGTGCTGGTTCTTGTCAATATCTTTAAAGAACATAAAAGTAACGGTGCCCAGTATGCGCTCATCGGAAACTTTGTTTTCTTCAGCAAGAAATTTCTTTCTGGATTCGCCTATGGCATTCAGGATTTCACTTACACTTCCCCCATTTTGTCTGACGAGTGCATTTTCCAACTGCCTTAAGGAAGCAGCAAAAGCAATAAGTGGTGAACCGAAAATGCCTTCGTTGAGATATACCCTTTGTTTGGAATAAGGCCGCCAATTGTCGTATGCTTTTGCCCAGTCGGAAAAAATATGTTCAAACTCCGGCTTACCTGCTGCCCATATTTGAAAAACCGCTTCCTGTCCTTTTTTCTGATCGTAGATATCGTATTTCACCAATTGCTTGGATTCACCATCATAGAACTTCCAATAGTTGGCAATGCTGGCATAGCTTGGGGCAAGTTGCAGTTTTACCGCAGGGTCTTTTTTCATTTCCTCAAACATATATTTCAACCGCACATCCCGAAGGTTCACCAGCGAAGGATTATCGATATCGATTTTTTGTTTTACACCAAAGGAAGTTTCATAGCGGTTGGTGCTACCGGGATAACCATAGATCATGGCAAAATCACCTTCCTTCACGCCTTTTAGTGAAATGGGAAGAAAATATTTTGGTTTCAATGGAACGTTATCTGGGTTATATTTTGCGGGCATCCCCTCTTTGCTCATGTACACACGAAAAATGGAAAAATCGCCGGTATGTCTTGGCCATTCCCAGTTGTCGGTATCGCCGCCAAACTTGCCCACGGATTCTGGAGGAGCACCCACCAAACGGATATCATTGTAACGCTGGTAAACGAAAACAAGAAATTGATTGCCTTTGAACAAAGGACTTACCCTTGCCAAAATGCTTTTGGAATCATCCGAATAACGGGCATTGATAGCCGTAATCACTGCTTGAACTTTTGCCCTTCTGTCGGTGCCGCTCAATCCTTTTACTGAATCTTCTATCTCTTTGGTCACATCATCAATCTTAATTAAAAAATCGACGTGCAACCCTTGTGCGGGTATTTCCTCTTGTTTGCTTTTGGCATAAAAACCGTCATGCAAATAATTATGGTTGATGGAACTGGCATCGGTAATGGCCTCGTAACCACAATGGTGGTTGGTGAATATCAAACCTTCATTGCTCACGATTTCCCCGGTACAGCCATTGCCAAAAATGATGACCGCATCTTTGATGGAGGCTTTGTTGATGCTATAGAGTTGTTCTTTGGTAAGCTTAAGGCCTTTCTTCACCATGTTGTCGTACACTTGCTGGCCGAGCAACATGGGCAACCACATGCCTTCATCGGCAAGGGTTCTAAATGAAATGGCAATGAAAAAAAAGGCGATGAAAATTTTCTTCATAGTGCATGTTTTATTGTAGAACAAACCTACTGGATTATTGGAAAATGGGAGAATTTTTTGTTGTATTTCACACAACGGACGCGAAGAATACAAAGGGCACAAAGAATACACTTTAGGTTTGGGGTGGAGGGTATAGGTAGCACTTTTCGAAAGTTTCAAACTTTGGAAAGGTCTGTAAAATACTTGTCAACTAATCAACCTTTCAACTTCTCTTTGTTTCCTTTGTCTTCTTCGTGTTCTTTGCGTGAAACAAAACAAAAACTATTTTTCATTCAACGTTTTCCAAAGTAAATCTTTCAATTCTACCAGCCCCTGGTTGGTCATGGAGGAAATAAATAGATGCGGGATGTTTTTTGGCAATTCTTTGCTGATGGCTTCTTTCAGTTCATCGTCCAACATATCACTCTTGCTGATGGCAATGATGAACTGCTTATGTAAAAGTTCGGGATTGTATTTTTCCAGTTCATTCACCAAGATGTCGAATTCCTTTTTATGGTCAGGGCTATCGGCAGGGATCAAAAATAACAATACCGGGTTCCGCTCAATATGGCGAAGAAACCGATAGCCAAGACCCTTGCCTTCAGCCGCTCCTTCAATGATACCCGGAAGGTCGGCAATGCAAAAACTTTTTCCATCACGATAGGCTACCATACCAAGTTGTGGTGTTAACGTGGTGAATGCATAATCAGCAATTTTCGGTTTGGCTGCCGTGATTACGGACAACAAGGTGGACTTACCGGCATTCGGAAAACCCACCAACCCTACATCGGCAAGCACTTTAAGCTCGAGCACTTTCCAACCCTCGGAACCAGGCTCACCGGGTTGCGCATGTTCGGGCGCCTGATTGGTTGGCGTTGCAAAATGTGCATTGCCAAGACCGCCACGGCCACCTTTTATCCAAATGACTTCTTGGCCATCTTCCAAAATCTCTACCTCTTTGGTATTGGTTTCTTCATCTCTTGCAATGGTGCCGAGCGGTACGTCGATATAGATGTCTTTCCCAAAACGGCCGGTGCAATTACTGCCGCTTCCATTCTCGCCATTTTCTGCAAGTACATTTTTATAATAGCGAAGATGCAAAAGCGTCCATAGATTTTTATTGCCCCGAAGAATGATGTGGGCACCCCGGCCTCCATCCCCACCATCGGGGCCCGCCATGGCATTGAATTTGGTTTGCATAAAATGCTTGCTACCAGCACCTCCATGCCCACTGCGACAAAAAACACGTATCTGATCTACAAAATTTGATTTTTCCATTTAATGATTTGAGGCGTAAAGGTAATATTTAGGGAGTGTTTCACGCAAAGGGCGCTAAGAGAGGTATAGGGTTTAAGGTAGGGGCTATAGAGGGTACAATTTTTCAAAGTTTTCCCTAAACCTTATGCCCCACACCCTACACCTATTCTTTGTGTGCTTTGTATTCTTCGTGTTCGTTGTGTGAAAAAAAACTAAAACAACTTCTTCTCTGTTTTATAACAAGTGCCCTTGAAAAGCGCCACCATCTCATTGTGTTGGTTTCTTACCTCGATGAGGTAGAGCCCGGTTTTGTTGGTATTGTTGATTTCTTTTGCTTCGGCGATAAGGGTATCGCCTTCCTTACCTGATTTTGGAAAAGAAATGGAAACATCCAATGCCACGGTGATTTTTCCTTCGCTATTGCAGGCAAAGGCGAATGCGCTATCCACCAGGGCAAATGTGATACCGCCATGGGCAATGCCAAAGCCATTCATCATTTCACGACGGAGCTGCATTTTTATTTTACTGTAATGATATCTCACTAGCGTTGCGTTATAAATCGAAGATATTCAGCTGAATATCTTTTTTTTCTT
>JAFDYF010000019.1 GCA_018267575.1 Bacteroidota bacterium | reverse complement strand
CCCTGTACAGCATGCGATTGCTTCGTATCCTCGATTTCTATGATCTATGCAACTAATCTAAGATAATTTTTTTCATATTTTCTGTTTTGGTTGACGCAGGCGAATATCCGTTGTACAAGCTTGTTTCTTACTGCGTTGATAACACTCATTTTGTTCTTTTTGTCAACCTTTACCTTTCGCTCATAATAGGACCTTAGCTCGGTATTATGCTGAATGGCTACCAATGCTGCCATGTGGAAAAAGGTCTTTACTTTTTTATTGGCCAAATGGGAGACCCGGCCTCTCCCTTTGAATATACCCGACTCTTCGACATAAGGTGCAAGACCTGCATAACAAGCATACGATCTTGCATTATTGATATCCTTAAACTCATTTGTGGTTACTAGCATTTGTACCGCTGTAACCTTACCGATTCCGACCACAGAGGTTATCAGACTGAACAAACGTTTAAGTTCAGGGTCTTTATTAATGATAGACATAATAGCTTGTTCCACATTCTCTAAGCTTGTCTCAATGCCTTTCAAAGCCTGATAACATACGACTGTATTTTGTTTGGATGTCTTATTTTTAATGAATGAGCCATATTCCTTAAGAGGCGTTCTGAGCATCTTTTTGGCCTTTATTAACCTTGAACGGGTGGAAGATAAGTGTGCCAGTTGCTGGACTTGTTCACGTCTGGGTGCCCACAAGCGCAGCTCATCACGGTTTTTATAAGCATAGTTAGCAATACGCTGCGAATCAACCTTATCATTTTTGCCGCGCAGATCACCCAGGGACTTTTTGATCCTGGTGGCCGGCTCCAAACAGATATTTGCCTTTTGCTGGTACAGGCACGATAAAATATGATTGCTATAGATACCTGTGTGTTCCATGCAGAAAACAACCTTACTATAAGCATAACCCGGAAGTTTGCTGACTTCCTTCAAAAATGCTTTGATGGCTTCCGGTTCGTTAACGATTTCTTGATGAAAGAGAAAGCTCTTGCCTTGTTGAACGGAAAAATCCAGTTCATTCTTTGATACATCGATCCCGATGAAAAATTCGAATTCCATATCTTTGCCCTGTTTATGTAAGTAAACAGTTAACGGTTTTAAACCACATCAATACCTTACTAATGAGCCTTCGAAACTCTAATTTCTATTTGATGTCACAGTTTAAAACAAGCGGTAAGGGATTCAATCGAGGCATAGGCCTTTAAGCCTGGCAATGACAATAATATTCCCTTACCGTTGTTAACTTTCAACAAAATTCAAGGTTATTAACAAAGAAAAAGAAGCAAAAAGAAAGCTTCAACAATAATAATAACCCCTATTATTTTGTTGAAGCTAATCTAAAGGCAATGACATGGTGGCAAATTTTATCT
>JAFDYF010000018.1 GCA_018267575.1 Bacteroidota bacterium | reverse complement strand
ACGCCTTAATCAATGCCTATTTTTTTGATAAGCTAATAGCACAACACGTTAATATGAATGTGATGTCTCAGTGCAAAAATAAAAGAAGATGTGAGCTTCTTTTTTGGGGGACTTATTCAAAATTTTTGGCGATTTGCCCCGCTACTTTTTCACCATCCATGGCAGCGCTCACGATGCCGCCTGCATAGCCAGCACCTTCCCCACAGGGGTAAAGATTTTTTATCTGGGGATGATTTAAGGTAATTGGCTGTCGTGGAATCCGCACAGGAGAAGAAGTGCGTGATTCGGTAGCCACGATAACTGCCTCGTTGGTATAATAACCCTTCATCTTCTTCCCGAAAGCCTGTAATGCGCCGCATAAACGGTCATATATAAACGAAGGTAAAATTTCTTTTAAGGGAGCGGGATGGATGCCTGGTAAATAAGAGCAGGCGGGCAGGTTAGACGAGATTCGATTGTTCACAAAATCGGTCATGCGCTGGGCCGGCGCCACAAATTTGCCCCCTCCATATTCAAAGGCTTTCTGTTCCACAGCCCGTTGGAAATACATGCCTGCCAATGGGCCATATTGTTGGAAAGCCTGCATGTCTTTTTCTTCTACGCTCACCACCATGCCTGAATTGGCAAAGGGGTTATTGCGCTTTGAAGGCGACCATCCATTCACTACCAGTTCATTGTTATTGGTAGAAGCGGTCGCGATGATTCCACCTGGGCACATACAAAAAGAAAAAACCCCTCTTTGTTTCACCTGTTCCACCAAGCTATAGGAAGCGGGCGGTAGGTATAGAGGTCTTCCGCCATTGCCCGGCAAAGGTTCGCAATGGTATTGTATCCCATCAATCAGGCTTTGTGGGTGTTCGATCCGAACGCCCAATGCAAAAGGCTTTACCTCAATTTCTATTTTTTTGTGGTGAAGCAATTGGAAGATATCCCTTGCGGAGTGGCCCGTGGCCAGGATAAATGCATCCGCTTCGAAAACCTGCCCATCGGCTGTTTTTACAGATTGGATGATATTGTCTTTAATATTAAAATCGACCAGTTTTTTTTCGAATAAAAAAACGCCTCCCGAACCGATGACCTCTTCCCTGATATTGCTAATGATTTGAGGTAGTTTGTTAGTGCCAATATGCGGGTGTGCATCGTAGAGAATATTTACTTCGGCGCCAAACTGCACCAGTAGGTTCAGTATGCGGTTTATATCGCCACGCTTATTGCTGCGGGTATATAATTTGCCATCACTATAAGTGCCGGCACCGCCCTCACCAAAACAATAATTGCTTTCGGTATTGATGATCCCTTCTTTATTGAGTATGGCCAGGTCCCTTCGTCTGGAACGGACATCCTTGCCCCTTTCCAAAATGATAGGTTGTATTCCCGATTCAATGCATTTGAGTGCTGCGAACAAACCAGCTGGACCAGCGCCAATGATGATTGCTTTTTTGGGCGCTTTTGCGATGTCGGGGAAGTTGATTTTGTTGATAGCCCTTTCCTGAAAAGGCTCATCAATAAAAAGCAGTAGGGAAAAAATAAAAAAAGGCTGTCTCCCCCTAGCATCGAGGGATTGTTTGAGAACGTGAAAGCCAGTTATGGACGATGGACTTATCCCGCATTCGTTTGCAGCTTGCTCTTTGATGGCTTGCGCACCCGTGGAACTGCTTGCCAGTAATTTGATCTGGATGTTTTTTTGCATTGTGTAGGGTATTTATCCCAAAAACGAGAAACTCCTTATTTGTTAGAACTTGAAAGTAACTCCTGTATTAAAGACTGAAACAATACTGTATCCAAGTTCGGCGTATACACCAAAGTTAGGGAAGAAATAATAGTGAGCTCCTGCGATTGCACCGACTCCAAATGCGCTGGCTTTGCCATAAGAGTAATTATAGCCACTGGGCGCATTATTTGAAGATGACGAAATTACATAGCCTAAGATAACACCAGCATAAGGGTCGAGTTTTTCACTGATTTCACTGTTAAGAGCAAAATGATAAGTTGCACGGCCACCAATCAGCACAGCAGTATTATTCCATTTATACCCTGCCGCATTATAGGTTGATGACGAATACCCAAATGCGCCGCCCACACCAATATAGCCAATACCCAATTTGTCTGTAATTCCATGATCAAAACTGGCATTTATACTTACGGGCATTCCGGTATTGGAATATCCAGTGCCCCAATATACATTGCCAAGCCCAATACCTGCATTGATTACATTAGTACCTTTTTCAAAAACGCTTGAGCTTTGTGCTGAAGCGGTATACCCGATAGAAATGAGCAGGGCTATTGCCAGATACTTTTTCATATTTAAATTTTAAAGGTTAAGTAGTTTATTATTTTGCCGCAAAGTTAAAGAGGAAACCTAAAAAAAAATAAGGTATCTTTTTTTGCCATTTTTTTCATAACAGGCAGTTTGCTAGCCAATTATTTTTTTTACCTAAGTTTTTTGTTCAGCCTTTCATTGGCATGATAAATGCTTTAAAAAAAAGAATTCAGAAATCATTTGCTACAATAAAATTATTTGTATCTTCAACTGCTTCCTTAATGCTTTTTGTTATGAAGAGTAACGTCTATTTAAACACAGCAACCAACCACTTCTTCATAATAGAAAATAGGACTTCCCACAAAGAAAACTTATATCTAATCGAGGGTTTAATTACCCAGAAACCGTTTTGTAAAAATGGTGAATTATGTTCTTATTATTATTTGATAAAACGGGAAGAATAAAAAATTTTTTTTTAAACAAAAAACGTTGATATTCGTTGCCCGTTAAAATTTTTCGATCGAGTTCTTATAGAAAACCAACCAAAAAAAATCATTCACTCAACATAAAATTGCGTTCAATCATAATGCCGAAAACCTTCGATAAAGTATGGACCAATTGCCTGGAAATAATTAAGGACATCGTAGAATGGCAGCATTATAAAACGTGGTTTGAGCCCATTAAACCAGTTGAATTAAAAGATAATGTTCTGGTGATCCAAGTGCCCAGCCAATTTTTTTACGAATACCTGGAAGAACACTACGTAAATTTGCTGGCTAAAACATTGCGCCGGATCTTGGGAAAAGAAGCGAGATTGGAATACCGGATCATGGTAGATAGTGGCAACCAGCAGAACAAGCCTTTGACGATGGATGTTCCAGCGCATGGTTATAAAACTTATTCAAACAACGAAATGGATTTTCCTTTAATCATAAATAATCCGGTAAAAAACCCGTTTGTGATACCTGGGCTGAAGAAGATGCAGATCGATGCACAACTGAACCCCATCTACACATTCGATTCTTTTATTGAAGGCGATTGCAATCGGGTGGCCCGCCGCGCTGGAAAAACGGTTGCGGAAAAACCAGGAGCCAATTCTTTCAACCCATTGGTTATATATGGTGGAGTGGGATTGGGCAAAACACACCTTGCACAAGCCATTGGCAACGAGGTTAAAAGGCTGCACCAAAATAAGGTGGTACTATATGTGAGCTCTGAAAAATTCATCAACCAGTTTATTGATCATGGTCGCAACAATGCCATCAATGATTTTATACATTTCTATCAGTTGGTAGATGTGTTGATTATTGATGATGTGCAGTTCTTCAGCAAGGCCGAAAAATCGCAAGATGCATTCTTCGCCATATTCAATCACTTGCACCAATCTGGCAAACAACTTATTTTATCTTCTGATAAACCACCCAAGGACCTGGATGGTATGCAGGAGCGTTTGCTGAGCCGTTTCCGTTGGGGACTTAGTGCAGACCTTCAGATGCCGGATTATGATACCCGGATTGAAATCCTTGACAAGAAGATGAAGAACGATGGGTTGGATATGCCCAAAGAAGTGGTAAAATATCTTGCTTACAATATCAATAGCAATGTACGCGAACTGGAAGGCGCCCTGATTTCTCTTTTGGCACAATCTTCGCTCAATAAGCGTGAAATAGACCTTGAATTGGCGAAAAAAGTATTGAGAAATTTTGTAAAAACCAGTAGTAAGGAAATTACTATCGAAACCATCCAACGCATGGTTTGCGAATACTACGATGTGCCCTACGAAAAGCTGCTGCAAAAAACACGCAAGCGGGAAATTGTACAGGCCAGGCAGATTACTATGTACCTTTCAAAAGCATTTACTAAAAATTCACTCAAAACCATTGGCGAGCATTTTGGCGGCCGAGATCATACCACGGTCATCCATTCCTGCCAAACGGTAAAGGATTTGATGGATACCGATAGCCTTTTCCGAGAGAACGTGACCGAACTACAACAGAAAGTGCAGCTTGCTGCCATGTAATAAGAAAACCAACAAAACGACTTGAGGTCCGCTTTTATAGCGGACTTCTTATTTTTGGGATTCACCGATAATGAAAAAATAAAAATTTGATTTCTATTAGGTACAAAAATAATTATTGACTATTTTTGCCTCCCCTTAAAAAGGAGGGAGAGGTGCCTGAGTGGCCGAAAGGAACGGTTTGCTAAATCGTCGTACGGGTAACACTGTACCGTGGGTTCGAATCCCACCCTCTCCGCAGAAACCAATTATTTAGGATAAACTTTTATAAGTAAAGCCCGCAAAACACAGTGTTTGCGGGCTTTTTGCTTTTTAGCATTACCCAATATTACTTCGCTTTATAGGTATAGTTCCGTGAGTAATTCAGTGAGTTGTTCCTATCCTTACCACTACTCACGAATTCTTACTCAAGTATTTGTCTATTAACATTTTATAAGAACTCAACTATCAAACCCTCCAATTTCGGTTGGTAATTTTATGAACTTTAAAATGTACAAAATGGAAAAGAGTTTTGGCCTTTATTTTTACTTGAGAAAACCCAAAGATTTTATTGATGGGGATGTTCCTATTTATTTACGCATAACCATCAACGGGAGTGTCACCGAGCTGAGTACAAAACGGCGATATCATCCATCCAAATGGAACAAGACAGCGGGCAGGGCGGAAGGTAAGACCGAAGAGGCAAAGTCACTGAACGCCTTTCTCGACGTGATCCAACAAAAAGTGTATGAGACGAGAAGAAAGTTGATGGAGGATGACAGGCCCATCACAGCGGAAAATATAAAAATTGTACTCCAGGGCGGTGAGATAAATGATAAACGATATATGCTCATGGAAATTTTCCAAAAGCATAATGAGCAAATGGCATCTCTGGTCGGTCGTGAATTTGCTCCAGCTACACTGACCAGGCATGAAACATCCTACCGCCACACACTTTCTTTCCTTCAGTGGAAATATAAGGTCTCCGATATTGATATCCTTAAACTGGACTATGAATTTATCTCCGATTACGAGTATTGGTTAAAAAGTACCCGAAAGTGTGAGCATAATACCACTATCAAATACCTGAGCAATCTTAGAAAAATTGTGAACAAGTGTGTGCGCAGCGGATGGCTTCAGCGTGATCCTTTTCTGGGTTTTAAAATGACTAAACGGGAAGTGGAAAGGACAGCACTTACCCAATTGGAACTGGACAACATGTTCGAGAAGCAGTTCCAGGCAGAGCGGCTTAATATAGTGAAGGACATTTTCCTTTTTAGCTGTTACACAGGGCTTGCCTATGCCGATGTAAAAAAACTCAAACAGTCTGAAGTAGTCGATGGTATCGATAGTAAACAATGGTTGGTCTACCGGAGGATGAAAACAGATACCGTGGCAAGGATACCCTTGTTGCCGATATCGATAAAAATAATGCAGAAATATAAAGCACACCCCATATGCATGGGCAACAACCATTTACTTCCCGTATTTAGTAACCAGAGGATGAACGCTTACCTCAAAGAGATTGCCGATCTATGTGGCATCAGCAAAACTCTAACCTACCATATCGCTCGCCACACGTTCGCGACCACCATCACCCTCAGCAATGGTGTACCCATAGAGACGGTCTCCAAAATGCTCGGCCACCGCAACCTGAAAACAACACAGCACTATGCAAAGATCCTGGACAGGAAGATCAGTGACGACATGAAATTGTTGTGTGATAAATTATCATTGGCAAGCAATTCCCTAAAAATTTAAAGCAAAATATTTAAGGAGGTTTTCCAATCAATGGAGAAGGTTGTTTTGCGAAATGACTTTTTTGAGAATGCTGCTACCATTGGTTATGGAAAATAGGGCCATGACTGATGCGGTTTTGGCTGAGGATAAAAAGTCAAACTCAGCCAAAACTCTCTTTTGTATACCTTCAAGGATAGAAGATATATATGAAAAGGCTTGTTGGGCGGATAGATACAAGCGGGTTTGATGCTGATGCCGGAAATACTCATATGCGAACTCTTTGCTCTATTTCAATTTCATTTTCGATTCTAATAAGATTATAAACATCAATTTCCGCATTTAGAACTTCAAAACTAACAGCAATTGAATAAGGCACTTCTTCTGTTAAATCTTTTTCCCAACCCTTGTGTCCTATAACTGCAATTGAGAATTCTGCAGGAAGATTATATGACTTAGTAACAAGCCAATCCTTTTGTAAAGAACTGTCTTGTCTTCTCAAACCTTTAACGGTTCCCCAAGAAATACTTTCGCGAATGCACCAAGGAATATTTTCTGCATTGTCATCTTCTTCCTCAATCTCATCTCCGTCAGAAAATTGACTTATTCGGGCTTTGAATTGATTGTAGTTTTCTCCAAATTTAGAACTCTGCCAGTCGAGCCAAGTAGATAAATATGACTTTGTCTGTCGCCTTGTTCGACGTGTTTTTGAAGTAAAAGCAAGAGTTATTTCGATTAAAATATCATATTCATCTCCAGGTCGGTTTAATTCTTTCGGAATCATTATTGTATATATCTCCGCTTCCTTTGCAGCAATAGTGCTTTCTGCGGTTAATGTTATTCTTTGGGCAAAATTTTGAGTTGCTCTAATTTTTGATGGAATACCATACCCATACATCCTAATATTTTCTATTGAAGGGTTACGAAATTTATCTTCTGGCAACCTTGCTGATTGAACTATTAAAGTTCGTATCAAGTTAGCAGAGGCAGAAGGTATTTCATTTAATATTGCTCCTGCAATGTGTGATACTTTTGGTGCGGCATATGATGTTCCAACATCATAACCAATTGCATTGCTCCCATCAAAAGTTGTCTTAATTACTTCAGCACTTGTAACAGGCAATGTAGAAATTAATGGGTTTTGATTCTTTTCTTTTATATAATCGCCACCATATTCAACAACATCTGGTTTTATCATTTTCCAAATACCTGGACCGGTTCTTGTTAATGAAGAAGGCTCATCCTTCTCGGTAAAGGATTCTTTATCCTCATCATTATATTTAGTGTTAGCTACAGAACCCACGGTTAATGCAAAACAACTTTGCGCCGGATTAGCAATTCTGCTTGCATCTTCCAATAGATATTCAGGATAATCTCTTCCTTTCATTAAATGTTGTATGATTCCGGGGTTTGAAGCCGTAACATTAAAAGGATTAATATTTCCTGTAGATATAATAAACAACTTATCCCTATTATGTGAAATTGAATCAATAGTGGCAGCCCATTCACTCATATGAACTGTTTTGCAAGGTCGTTTTGAATTAATAGAAAGGTTAAAAATTTTAGTGTCTTGGTAATCGTTAATCACATTATTCATTAATTCAGGTGGATATAATTTTTCTGGGAGCCACCCATTCCTGTCAAGAACTTTTGCATTTTGTATCCACAATACATGCTTATGGGTGCCGGTTTTTGGAATTGTGTTTCCAAACAATATTGCACCAGCTACCTTAGTCCCATGGCCACCACCCGGGACTGTGTCCGCTACTGAGTCATCTCCTGATAAATATGATTTAGAATTTACCGTTTCAATTGCATCTCTTATCATCCTATGTTCTTCCTGAATGCCACTGTCAATAAGGCAAATTCTTGAAGCATTATCATCCGGAACTTCAAAGCCAACTTCTATTGTTTCTTCTGCGCCTGTTTCAGGATGCTCAAAGGTCAAGTCATCATATTCTGAAACATCAAATAAGTATTGGTAATTGATAACAAAGTCTTTTAGGGCTTTTCCTGAAAACAATACACGACAACTAAAACTATCCTCATATCCAACAAAGTCGCTTTTCCTTTCGCCTCCCAACTCTATAATAAAGGCATCAAGTTCATCTTGGCGTTGCATTTCCAAATCAACCCGCTGTATTTCAAGAAATTCTTTCCTATTAAGCCAATTTTCATAGCGGCGCTGAAAGTTATTATCTGTTTCTGTTTGCTTTTTTGATGGAGCTCCAGATATTTTCACATAACATGCCACACTTATATCTACAAGCAAAACTTCATCTACTTCAATAGTATCCCACTTTGTCTTTAATTCTTCAGATAAAATATAGTCTATTCTCCATTGATTGCCATGAATGATATTCCAGAGCTTGGCCGCTGTATTTTTAAACTTTCCATCATTCTTAATGAATTCCGCAATTTTGTTTTTCAAACTTCTAAAGTTATCACTTGATGCCCCAATTATAAAGCCTCCATCTTCCTCAGCTATTACTTCTATACCAAAAGAATACAATTGCTCCGCATCAAATTCATTACTGTCAATTTTTAAGAATATGGGAATTGTGCTAGCATTAGGTATTGCCGGAAGGAGTTCTTCTTCTCGTGCAGCTATCTGGCTATACCAGTCATTTGTAATTTGATCAACTGAATTTCGTAATATACGACCATGCTGTCTGCGGTTAATTAAGTTATCTAAAGTTTGTTTAGAAACAGTTTTGTTAAATGGCCTTCTGGGAGACTTATGCTTTGCGGGAATTTTTATGGGCAAACGAAGGTGTGGGAATTCAGACATTTTTTATTTACGCTTATTAAAAATTGTGTTTTCGGCTATTGATTGTAAAAGATGTTTCTGATCTAAATGTTTTTTGCCTTGCACAACACTAATTTTAGCAGCGTCTTCTGCAACTTTAACTATTAAAGCAGCAGAAAATCCTCTTAGTTTAAGCCCAAGGACATTCCAGTTTATCTCCTTGTCTTTATTGATAGAAGATAAAGATTGTTGAAGTAGTTTTACAATCTCTACTTTAGATGGTTTAGGCATTTCAATAATTTCATCGAACCTTCTAAATAATGCGAAATCAATAATTCCTTCAAAATTAGTTGTAGCTACCAATATGCCAGGTGCATCATAATCCTCAAGAAGATTAAGTAAAATGTTAACTATTCGATGCATTTCACCAACATCTTGACCTTTCGATCGTGCCTTTGCAATAAAATCAAATTCATCCAAAAGTAAAACACAAGGCACTTGCCTCAACGATTCGAATAGTTTTTTAAGGTTTGATGCTGATTCGCCTAAATACGAAGAGATAATCGCTTCGAATCGAACTTTTAAAAAGGGAAGCCCTATATTCCAAGCAATCCTTTCAGCTGTCATACTTTTGCCACATCCTGGTGCACCGTACAATAGGATTTTTTGCTTTGGCTTAAGCCCCATCTTTTTCAATCTCTCTCTTGCCACATATTCTTTTTCTATTCTTTTGATTTTATCTTCTACCTCATCTGGCAATATCATTTCATACCGTAATTTTTCACGTTCAATATGTGTAGCTAGTGGTACATTATAACGCTTATCAGTTGGAATCGTTACTCCCTTTGGTAATAAAGATTTTAAGTTACCCTGAAATGAGGTATAAGTATGGATATTCTTTTGAAGTATGTCTTTAAGACGAGTAGCTACTTTTGTATGACCATTTTTACTCTCTTCTTCAATAATTCTTTCAGCCACCTTAACAATATCGTCACTTGGGCTTCCTTCTATGGACTTAAATAACCTTATCATCAGGTCCTGGTTCATGAGCGTTTTTCCTTACAAGTTATAAAAAATGATTCTCAAATATAAGATAGTTCCATTTATCATAAGAGCGTATTTAAAATTGATAAAAGGGGCTACAACAGCCCCTCGTCAGCGAAGGAATAATACCCATCACGGGTGACGATGATATGGTCGAGCAGTTTGATGTCGAAGAACCTTGCCCCCTCCCTGATCTTGGCGGTGAGCTCATTGTCGGGTGCGCTCGGCCTCAGGTTCCCAGAAGGATGGTTATGCCCGATGATGATGGCAACGGAAAGCCCTTTGAGCGCAACGGCCAGTATCAGCCTTGGGTCGGCCACCGTTGCAGTAAGGCCACCAGCGGAAAGCTCATAGACGCCCATGACACGGTTGGCAGTGTTCAATAGTAATACCTTGAACTCTTCCTGATAATCGATCTTGTCCATGTCCCATACTTTCAGGAATGTTTCATAGGCATCCCTGGAGGAGTTTATCAATGGCCTTTCAGATGGCCTCATGTTTGCTTTGTAGACTATCTCCACTTCCGATACCTTTCCCCAAGCTGGCATGTTTGTTCTCTTTTCCATAACATTCATTTTAAAGTTTAAAGAATTGATTATGGAACCATCCCCGGCTTTTGGCGGGCAAGGCAAGGGAGGAACGGAATAAATAGCGGAGCGGTT
>JAFDYF010000017.1 GCA_018267575.1 Bacteroidota bacterium | reverse complement strand
TTCTTTGTGCCCTTGGTATCCTTTGCGCTCTTTGTGTGAAATTCCTCCGCGTGAAAGGTTTCACACAACGGACAAAAAGAAGAACGCTGAACGCATTAAGCGGAACGCATAAAGCGGAACGCGGTTTCAACTTTTCAACCTATCAACTTGCTCACCCAATTCCCAATTACCAATTCCTCCTTTAGCATTTCCCTAATCCCATCTCCTCTTTGCCTCAAATCCCTCCGCGTGAAATTCTCCGGAGCGGGCATAGCTTCGCCACCTCAGTCACATTTTCTTTTTTTGCGACCGGCCCAATCCACCAACCCTTAATGCGAAAAGGGCATAAGCAACAACCACGCTGATCGCTACCTATGCCCCATATAATAAATTTTTATCTAAACTCAACAGATTCGTATTCACAGGAAATTTTAAAGTAATTAAAGGTTCCGGTATTTACTCAGGTTCCTATCTATCCACTAGCAAGTTTTACAAAGTCCACTTGAAAAAAATGCCATTTTCCAAGCTGCAAATATATGCGATTTTGATATCCAAACCCTTTTGCCAATACTGGAAAACAAGACCTTAACTTCAAGATGGATATACCCAAAATCATCGATCCAATTGATGGGAAAGAACTCATGATTTATTTGACCCATATCCATGGGCACTTTGAAAATCCAAGCCCAAATAGATCTTGAAAAATCAAAACTACCTTTAGAACAGGCCAATCTTGGATCAATCCGGTAAACATATCCTGCCCTTCTCTTTCCCCCTAATTTAATTTTCCCCAACAGAGGAAAAACTGGGGAAAAGCAGGATCGCATCATCAACAAACCAAACCAGCAACTTGGTTGACCAAACCACATCCCTTAACTTGTGTGGAATCCATGTATGTTGAAACAGCGATTTGAAGCACTTGATATTTTTCGCGGCGCCACCGTGGCCTTTATGATCTTGGTGAACAACCCCGGGTCATGGGATCATATCTATCCGCCATTGGAACATGCGCCCTGGTTCGGCTGCACGCCCACCGATCTGGTCTTCCCCTTTTTTTTGTTTGCCGTCGGCAATGCCATGGCCTTTGTTTTTTCAAGACCCGATATGGATAATACCGTTTTCCTAAAAAAAGTCTTTAGGCGCTCCCTACTCATTTTTGGCATTGGCCTCTTCCTGAACTGGTTTCCCTTTGTGAAATGGGACCAGGGCCAGTTGGTATTCAAATATTGGGTGAGCCATACCGACCCGAGCACGGGCATCCGGATACTGGGCGTGTTGCAACGCATTGCCCTCTGTTATCTGTTTGCCTCCCTGATCATCCATTTCCTTAAGACCAAGGGAGCTATTTGGTTGGGGCTATT
Source organism: Bacteroidota bacterium (assembly GCA_018267575.1). Taxonomy (GTDB): domain Bacteria; phylum Bacteroidota; class Bacteroidia; order Chitinophagales; family Chitinophagaceae; genus Puia. The sequence continues at coordinate 881 of JAFDYF010000017.1, read as the reverse complement.
CTTGCTATTTGGATATTGGGGACTCTGTCTTTTGTTTGGAAACCCCGCCGACCCCTATAGTCTGCAAGGATATTTTGGTTTGGCGGTCGATAAATCCATCCTAGGGATTGCCCATATGTACAAGGGAGAAGGGGTGCCTTTCGATCCCGAAGGGCTCATGAGTACCTTGCCGGCCATTGTGCAAGTGATATTTGGATATCTGGTAAGCAGCTATATCCTAAAAAAAGGAAGAACTTATGAGATGCTGGCCAACCTATTTGTGCTGGGCTGTCTTTTATTATTGGCAGGCTATATTTGGGACATGGTCTTTCCGTTGAGTAAAAAAATATGGACCAGTTCCTTTGTGGTTTTCAGTTCGGGCATGGCCACGCTGGTATTGTCGGTATTGATCTATATCATCGAGTTCCGGCAATGGCGGGGAGGCTGGTTCCGGTTTTTTGGGGCCTTTGGCAAGAACCCGCTATTTGTTTTTGCGCTCAGTGGATTGATCCCCCGTTTGCTCGGCTTGTTCAGATGGGAGACCACCATCAGTCCGGTGAACAAGACAGGCTATACCAGTCCCCTGCCATGGTTCTATGAGCATATCTGCATGCCCCTCAGCCCCAATTTGAGACTGGGTTCTTTGATTTATGCCTTGATTACGCTGGCATTTTATTGGGTCTTCGCCTATTGGTTGGATAAAAGGAAGATATACATTAAAGTATGATAAAATAACTTAGACGGGTCGAAGGTTTGGGGCGGTACGCTGAACGGGAAAAGCATAAAGCGGAACGCGGTTTCAACTTATCAACTCTTCCTCTGCGTCCCCTGCGCCTCCGCGAGAATTGTTTCACACAACGGACAAAAAGAAGAACGCTGAACGCATAAAGCGGAACGCGGCT
>JAFDYF010000016.1 GCA_018267575.1 Bacteroidota bacterium | reverse complement strand
TGAAATTAGCAGAAATAGCTTAAAGGAAGGGGTTTGGGATCATGAAACTTTTTTGCTAGACCCTGTTGGACTTTGGTGGGTTCAAGCCTAAGTACCAATTTACGCGGGGTCGGCGGTGCCAGACCCCGCTGGGACATACAAGCTTCGGTAAAAAACTAAAGGAATGCAGGGAAGGCAAGGGTATCAGCCAAAGTGAACTGTCAAAGTCCCTTAGTACCAATCATTCCATCATTGGCAAGTATGAGCGTGATGAGGTTGCACCCTCTATTGATGTGGTTAAAAAATTGGCGGATGCTCTTGATACTACTGTTGGTTATTTGCTTAGTGAGACAAAGCAATCCAACTTTTTAAAAGATACTGCAATGGTAAAACGGCTGAACGATTTGAACAACCTGCCGGAGAAAGACAAAGAGTATATTTTGTATGCTCTTGATGGCTTGATAAAATCCGCAAAGTTGCAAGCTCTCTAAAAAATACAAAAGCCGCATCACTGCGGCTTTGTTGTAATTGGTTTCGGAAAAAAATTCTCTCTGCTTTTAAAACTTACCACCGTGTCACTTTCAATTAGCTTTAAATTTTCTTTTATTAATCTTATATGATTAGAAAGGTCGTTAAGTACTTTAGGGGCTGTTCTGCCATATACAAATTTCGTAGTAGTGTCATTGCTGGCACTCACTAAAACAATCTTATAAGAGGCTTGGTCTACAACATCTTCATGATAAGCACTATCATACTCTTTAAAAGGAATTTTTTGTATTAAACTGTCAAGGCTATGCACATCTTTGTTTAACAAGTGGCCTGTATAATATTTCATTCCCCATCTTCCATCACCAACAATACAAAATCCTTCATGATTTATTTTTACTGAATAGGCTTCCTTCCACCCACTGTCAAAAGTATAATCCAATTCCTTAACCGCTTTAAAAGTTGTATCAGAAGAACTGTTACAACCTAAAAATAATATTATCAGTATAGAAAGCTTTTTCATGTTTTAGTGTTTTACTTTTCCGTTTTCATCTAATTGAATACCTCCGCTATAATCCCACATATCATTAAGTAACTTCTGGTCTGTTGGAAAAACTTTTAAAATATCATTTAGCTGTTTAAGTCCATTAAAAGCAGCCCCAGGCCATAGGTTATTTGTGTTATAGCCGTTTTTCATGTAGTCCATTAAAACTTGGTAGTGCTGATAATGGGCGGTGTAACCAGCCGCATTCTTAACATCTTGACCTATATTACTATTATCAAATTGTTTATTGTCAAGAAAATCTTTTGTACTTAAATCAACGTGGATAAATGATTCGTGAAAGAGAGTTCCAATTTTACCGAAGGCTTCATTAACTAATCCTTGTGTTGTCTTTTCATAAAAATTAGAGTTAACCGAAACATTAATTTGTGCCCTTCCTCCTGCATCAATTGATTTAGTGGTCTCACCTCCTTTGCTCTTTTCAAATGATTGTGCATTGTAGTTTACATCAATCCCTTTTTTGCTAAACTTCCCGTCTTTTTTGAAAGTATATCCATCAATTGTTTGGCCTTTTGCAGCATATTTAGACAGAAACTTTCTTCCTTCTTTTGTTGCTGCAAACGCATTGAAAGACGAGTTTAATAGTTTGTTATCTGTAATGGTTTTATCAACCCTAACCGTATCACCTAATGGGTCATTAAATGATATTGGGTTATTATTCATTGAAGAGTATGGGCTTTGTGCAAAGTCTGGTTTGGGGTCTATCTGCCACCATCTTCCTAATTGTGGGTCAAGGCTTCTAAAGTTTGTTGCATATAATTCTAATCCGCTACCGTCAGAGAACTCTTTGTTTTGTAACTCAGAACCTTTATTCCATTTGTATTTGTTTTCTGGTGCATTGTTTAAAGCCTTTGAGGAGATTCCCGCCATCGTCAGCCCGAACGGGTTAAACCAAATCCCGGCCAAAGCCATGGCAGGTGAATCTTTCAAAGAGCTCTCTGTCTAATGAAATTAGCAGAAATAGCTTAAAGGAAAGGGTTTGGGATCATGAATTTTTTTTGTTAGTCCAGCTTAGAT
>JAFDYF010000015.1 GCA_018267575.1 Bacteroidota bacterium | reverse complement strand
CAAGCAGATTTTGTTAACTCTAACTTTTACTGGCCGAACTTTGGGGAAGCTTACAACAAATCTATATTTAGACTGCTGGTTGTATGTAATAAGTGCTGGCGTGATAAGTATGTTTTAAATTATTGATAATCAATAAAAAAAATGTTATTTTGTCGATTTGTAAGACAAATAAATGACTTGTATTACAATAATAAACAATATCACCCGTTTCATTGGTCACCAGTCCTATTTGAGTTGTAAAAAATGATTTGATATATGCCAAATGTTTTAAGAGAGATGTAAAATATTTGGAACTATGAATTTGCAAAATCTAATAACCTATACTTTATGAAACTTAAAAGGGAAGGTAAATCTTGTCATTCTTCCATCAAATCCTACTTGTTCTTTTTTTACAGCTTGTTCTTGATAACTACTGCAAGCGCCCAGTCTTATTATCCTGGCGGTCTTGGAAATGCAAATTTGCAAATATGGTTAAATGCAAATAAGCTGTCATCAGTAACTTACAATGGATCTAAACAGGTAAGCAAATGGGCCGACCTAAGTGGTCATGCTTATGACTTTACCCAGGCCAATACGACTAAAATGCCTGTCTACGGTTCGGCCACTGGACCGAATGGAAATCCTGCACTAACTTTTAATAATGGTAATAGCCAATATCTAAACCTTCCAAACCTTCCATCCTCCATTTCGTTTACGGGTGGTGTAAGTTCCTTATCGGTGGTTGGATTTGGAACTGCAGGTTCCATGTCCTGGCAAAGGATTTTCGATTTTGGAAATGGCCAAGCCAGTGATAATACTATGATTGGGAGATATGGTAATTCCGATAATTTCTATATAGAGGGATGGAACGGTGGGTCTGGTGACCAAACCTGGACCACAACTACTCCCGTTGTCAATGGCAATTCTAATATCTATGAAGGTGTTCAACAAGGAGGAACAGCTGGTACATCCACCAATGTTGCTTTTTATCTTGCTGGCACTGCTCAAGCTTCAAATGGAGCTGCCGGCTCTTCCAAAACCTATTTGCCGAAAGCATTGACAAGGTCTAAAAATTATATCGGACGTAGTAACTGGTCATCAGATGCATATTATAAAGGCACCATGTCCGAAATCCTTTTTTTCAACACAGCACTATCAAACACACAAAGGATTATTCTTGAGAATTATCTTTCGGCGGAATGGGGACTGACTGTTGGCGCATCCTATTATACACCTCCATCCAATACATATAATCAGAATCTGGTTGGCATTGGTTATACCAGTAGCACTGATAATATACTTTCAAATGTAGCAGGCTCCACAGATGGCTTTGGATTTAGTAGTGGTACCAGTGCTACGGATTTTTTATTTTCTGCTGGCTATGCGATGGCCGCTCATAATGGGCAGACCAATACCATCAGAACTGGCGTTAACTTAACAGGCATAACACCTACCGGTCTTAATTTACTCAACCGTTCCTGGTACGTTCATTTGTCAAATGGCAATGCAACGGGCAATATCACTGTCAGTTTCAATTTTAGCGATTATAATGCTAGTAGCTTGCCCGTTGGCGCAACGAGTTATGCACTGTTGTATAATGCCACCGATGGAAGTTTTGGCAGCGGCACAAATAAATTGGTGACCAAAACATATAGTACATCTGGAAGTACTGTTAGCTTTACAACTTCCGCCTCCAATTTGCCCAATGGGTACTATACATTGGTTTGGGCATCGAGTGGTACATTGCCGGTTATCCTGAGCTCATTTACCGCTGAGAAACAAGCGGGTTCCGTACTTTTGCAATGGGTGGACCAGAGCGAGAAAAACAGCGACTATTTTGATATTGAACGCTCTGTCAGCGGATCTAACTTTATCAGCATTGGGAAAATAATGTCCCAAGGAAATAGCAGCACTCAAAATGCATATAGTTTTACAGATGAGAACCCGGTATCTGGCACTAACAATTATAGGCTTCGTATGGTAGACCTCGATGGCAACTATAGTTATTCAGATATTAGGACTGTTAATTTCACCTCTAATAGTGATGCAGATTTGAATATTTATCCCAATCCGGTAAGCACAGGTTCCATAACGATTAGCTCCAAAACGATAAAGGGAATGGTGCGGATCCAGATTATAAATAGTTATGGACAATTCGTACAATCCTATTATGAAGATCTGGAAGGAATCCTTGTATTGCCATCGAACAATTTAAGCAGGGGAAGCTATTTGGTTAGGGTAATAGCACCAAACACAACAGTTACGACCACTATTGTAAAAGAATAATAGAAAATAATTGATTGATAGATTCCTGTTCGTTTAGATCTCAAATTCCCAAACGGTTTTATAGATGCCTTGTTTTTCTACATAGGAAAGAAAGGAATTGTAAAATGGGTCGTTACCGATGGTAGCACTATCCCCAATCACAAAAAGTTTTTCTTTTGCACGGGTGATGGCCACATTCATACGGCGATAATCTTTTAAAAAGCCAATGTCGCCATCCTCATTGCTCCTAACCAAGGATAAGATAATATTCATTTTTTCCTGCCCTTGGAAACTATCAATAGTACTTATCCTTAAACTATTGGGCAACTGTTCTTTTGCTGCAGCCACCTGTCCGGCATAAGGCGAAATAATGGCAGTCTGCAAAGGATCCAACGACTCCGTTTCCAAAATCTTTTTTACTATTTGCAATTCCCCTTCATTCTGTAGACTGGTGCCATCCGTACCATGTATCTCATTAAAACCAGAGCCAGCCGTATCAATAAAAACGATATGTGGTTCTGGATCCAAAAGGTGGGGCGCGGTTTTTAGTAAACCTTTATAAAAATAATTACCAGAAAAACCAGCAATGGATTTCCGCATGCGGTATTGTGTATCGAGTAATCGAACATGAGGAGCATTGCTGATAGCTTGTTCAAGAATCGATCGGTTAAAGCCCAATTTCGCAGCTTCATTGCTCAAAACAGTTGGGGGAAGTTGAAAATGATCGCCCGCAAACACATATCTATTTACTAATGGGATGATGCACCAAGCAAGTGGTTCGATGCATTGTCCCGCTTCGTCTATGACGAGTGAATCAAATGATAGGCGGTTGAGTTTTGCATCGTACAAACCAATAGGCGTACCAGCAATCACCTCGGCTTCCTGATACAATTTTTCTTCGTTGTAAGCTTGCATTTTTTTTATTTCTTCCCTAATATTCCTGACTTCCTTGAACAAAAGATTTCGTTGCTCCCGCTCCGCTTTTCCAAAACTGCGTTTATATTTCAATGCCATCTTCCTGAACTCCTCGGCTCTTATCTTCAATTGCTTGATTTCCTTTTGCTGTTTGCTGTTGGAAAGTCTCCCTTCAGGTGTATGCTGAAAAATGGTTTCATCCACTTTAGAGGTATTGCCCACACGCAATACTTGCACACCTGCAGTAATCAAACCTTTTGAAATATGGTCAACTGCCGTATTGCTTGGGGCAGATACCAAAATTTTTTTGCCAAGCTTCACTAATTGCACAATGGCTTCAACCAAGGTGCTGGTCTTGCCCGTTCCTGGCGGGCCATGCACTATGGTTAGCTGTTCATTTTGTATGATTGCTTCCACCGCTTCCAATTGACTTGGGTTCAGATTTTTATTGTATAGGGGTATGGCCTTGGCAATGGGCTTTGTCTTCGAAGCGTCTGTTGTTTTACCGTCGTGCAGTTGGCAGAAAAGTTCAAACGCAGGTTTATTGTTTTCTAGGTTACCCATTACCGTTTTCATGATGGTAGTCGTTCGCAGATCCGGTGCAAGCTTGATGCCCACGCCATCTTCTTCAATCCAATCAGGGAAATCTGGGGCAAATAAACGGAACTCGCCGGATCGGCCATCCAAGCCGATCAATATTCCCTTTACGGGTTCTTCCCCTGCATAAAAACATTCGATGGCGGCACCATCCTTAAAAAGGCTGGTTTCCATTGGGAAATTCAATCGGAAACTAATCTCGGGGTAATCGGCGTAGCCAAAATTTTTTCTGGTAATCGAAATAGGATGGAGTGCCAGCCCTTCGGCTTTTAAGGACTTGAGCGTATGTTGTTGGTTTAGCTTATAACGGTTTACCTGTTCCTGTTCTTCCAACTCAATACATTGAACCAATCGAATTATCTGCGGATGCTTTTCTGGCATAAGGTGAAAATAGGGAGTATGTATCTAATAAAAAAATGAAGCCCAATAAGTAGACAATAAAAAATAGATAACTTTTACTAGCTTGATTGAGTATTCATCTGCTTAACTATTTTTGTAACATGCAAAAAAAGAAATTGGTAGTACTTACGGGAGCAGGCATCAGTGCGGAAAGTGGGCTGAAAACTTTTCGTGATAGTGATGGGCTATGGGAAGGTTACAATGTAATGGATGTAGCAACTCCGGGTGCATGGAAAAAAGATCCACAACTTGTACTGGAATTTTACAATATGCGCCGAAAGAATGTGTTGGATGCCAAACCAAATGTCGGGCATATTGGTTTGGCTGAACTGGAGCAATTCTTTGATGTACACATCATCACTCAAAATATAGATGATCTGCATGAGCGTGCTGGTTCAACAAAAGTGATGCACTTGCACGGGGAAATATTTAAAATGCGCAGTGAAAAGAATCCCAACTTGATTTATGATATCCGAGTTGATATAAAGATGGGCGACCTCGCTGCTGACGGCGCTCAGTTGCGTCCACATATTGTATGGTTTGAGGAACCGGTACCCATGATTGAAGCTGCAAGTGAACTAGCTGGGGATGCTGATTTGTTCGTGGTGGTGGGCAGTTCATTAGTGGTTTATCCAGCGGCAGGTTTGTTAAGATACGCCCCTTTGTATGCCCCCAAATTTATTGTAGACAAAAAGATTCCTGAGATTCCCGAACTCCATCATTTGACCTGCATCGAAAAACCAGCAACACTCGGTATTGCCGATTTAAAATCCATATTGCTGGAGAAATATATTTAGGATTTTGGTAACATAGGCTTTTATAACATTGTGCTTAAATGAATGCCCCAAAAATCATTGCGCTTCCACTACTGTTTTTTATTTGCTTGCAAGTTTTCTCCCAGGAAATACCAGAGGTAGAAAAACTCAGGGATTATGCACAGCAACACATGCCACGGCATTATGATTCCTCTCTTTCCTATACCAATCTCATGCCTGGCGGAAACCTGAATTATCTCTATCCTTTATACCAGTTGTTCAAGCAGGAAAAAAAATTTAGGGAAATAGAAACGGATAATGGATACTATGATAATATTTGTCAGGCATTTGCTTTTGTAGGGGATTATCAGTCGGCCCTTGAATACCAGCAGAAAAAATATGAAGAGCCAGATGCCACAACCCTTCGGCAAATAAAAAAAACGGTAGGTGAACTGAAAGGCCTACAATTTGTGGATGCAAGGGTGTACATCTCTTTTCTGGCCCAAAATTATAAAGTAATCATGTTGAATGAGGCACATGACAAACCATTTCACCGAGCTTTTGCTTTGTCCTTATTGGAAAATTTGTACAAAAAAGGCTTTCGCTATTTGGCTATGGAAATGCTTAGTAATGCTGGTAACCAGCATTTACATATGCTCACATCCGCCTCTGGTTATTACTGTAATGAACCTGTGGCTGGTGAATTGGTTCGTCGAGCCTTGGAAATAGGATTTAAATTAGTGCCTTATGAAGATAGCTTGGGGATGGTTCATACTCCAAGCCAACGCGATTCTGTGCAGGCCCGGAATATTTATAAGCTGATACAAAAAGACCCCAATGCAAAAATTTTTGTTTATGCTGGTTATGGGCATATTGCCAAAAAATCATTGGGCGATGGTTATATCCCCATGGGTCTTGCTTTCAAAAAATTATCCGGCATCGATCCATTATGTATTGACCAAACCGATATGACTGATGCCAGTGAGATGGGATATGGCAAGGCTTTGTACCAGGCCTACACGGAAAAGTTCCTGATCAATAAATCATCCATCGCCATGGAAGGCACTGATCCGGTGAATATTTCCAATAACCAAAACTATGACCTCATCGTTATTCACCCACCAACAAAGTATCGCGATGGTAGACCTTCATGGCTTGATCTGGGAGGTTTGCGCCAAGCTGTCTATATAAAACCAACGGTGCCAGAAACTTTTTTGGTCCAAGCTTATTATGAGAGTGAAACAAAAAAATTCGGGCCCGGACAAATCGTGCCAGCAGATCAAACCTATATCAATACCAATAAGCAGAATTTTTTACTCTACCTGCGGAAAGGAAAATACCTGATTACATTTAGGGATATCACGTATAGATTAATCGGGAAATTGACGATAGAAGTGAATTGAGTTCTTGTTTCTTTTTTGAAAGTCGATATTTATTAAATTTTAATTTCCCATTTAGTATAGTCGTAATTGAATAATGTTATACGAATTTTGACCATTCACTATTTTCTATTCACTATCCGATATATATTTCCTCCTCTTCAAAACCAATGCCATGGTTTTTTAATTCAGCCAACACGGGCTCATAGATTTCGGGCAAAATGGGGATATGCAATCCCGTTAATTTTAATTTTCCTTTTAATATCAAAGTAGCGGCAATACCAAGTGGTAAACCAACTGTTTTGGCCATTGCTGTTCTTAAATGATCTTCGCCGTTTACAATGAGACTGCTATGGGTATAATATTTTTTATCTTCAATGGTATACTCCAATTCATGTACCATCACGATCATATCTTTATCCTTGGCGTCCATCGCCAAGTTGGTTTCAAGCAGATACTGTAATATGTCCGCCGATGTTTTTGCGCTGGCAGGCACTAGTTCATCACTAAAAAGACCAAGAAAAGATAATAGTTCAAGATTCTCTTTATTGAGAAAAGGTTTGATATTGACCGACCAATCCTTCAAGCGAAGGTTCTTATTATCCAGCAAATCAGTATCGTTGCTAAGTCCCGCATCTACAATGGCTTTCCACCCCTTGCAAAACGCAGGATAACGAAGTGTAGTGCGGATGAATGTATGGGTTGTTTGCAGATTGTAAATGGGGATATAGGCAAGCGAGTCTCGATTGGGATAATAGGCCAATTCGCCAATGCCATTGATCTGAATGTTTTTGCAATCATCAAAAATGGAAGCGTAGTTTTTGTTTACGATTGCACCGTGATCTTTATACACGGCGCCTGCCGACCCTGCCAACACCACATTTCTTGGGTTCCAACTAATTTTATAATGCCAAGGGTTATTGTCCGATTCGGGTGCAACCAAACCCCCGGTATGCGATTTAAAAGAATGGATATGTCCACCTCTATTTTTAATACGGTGGATTAGGTCCATAGCGCTCATATGGTCGATGCCGGGATCGAGACCCATTTCACATAGGAAAAGCAATCCATTTTTCTGGATGCTTGTTTCTAGACTTTTTATTTTTTCATCCACATAGGATGCGGTGAGTAGACTTTTTTTCAATAAAACGCAATCATGAGCCACTAAAAAATGGAGAGTAGGGGGGAGTAAGGAAATAACGATATCTGCCGAATTTACCAGTTGCTTGCGTGCTGTTTCATTTTGCACATCAACGGCTATGGCCTTTGCATGGGATGCCGTGCCGATTTTTGCTCTTGCCGTTTCCAAATTACCATCTGCCAGAACAAATGACCATCCGTTGGTTGCTGATTCTTTAATCAAAAAATCAATGAGGCAAGTGGCAGACTTGCCGGCCCCAAATAGAAGAATTTGTTTCATGCCGGCAATTTAACAAGTTCCACATAAAGAATCCCGTTGAAAAACAAATTGGAATCGCTATCGGAGATAAAATTTTTATTGAAGCAGTTTTATTTCACCCAGATTGGTAGGCCTACCTTCCGTTACCAGTACATTCTCGATTACCTGATCTTTATAAGGACTAATGGTATGCAACAATAATTTCCAACGGCCGGGTTTAACTTTCACTGAAAAGCTCCCGTTTATAGCAGGCGCAATAATGGAATCCTGACCACTTACGGCCCACACATAGGTGAGGGCATCGGGAGAAGCTACTTTACCAATAATGGTGTTGCCATTAATCAGTTTCATAGCGTGGATCCCGGATATAGCCAACACAACCATGCACAATTGAACCATTGCATTTTTCATACACTAAACTTTGATTATTAGTTATCCTTATCTCTCATGAAAAGTAGTGTTTTGCTCTTGCAAAGTTTTTCATGCTCTTAATCAGAAACATAGACTATGTTCATTTCGGTGAGGGATAAGGCAGTACAAAAGTAAAGACTTCGACCCAATTCCCAATGGAAATGCAAAACGGTTACATACTATTAACAAACGGCTAGGGAAGAATTTCATTAAATTCCTGAGAATGAAACAGAAGGTTCCTTTGAATTGATTAGTTTTACTTTATACTCCACCTTCACGCCCCTTGAACTTTTGGGGGCTTCCACCATTACCGAAGATCCAGCGCGGATATTGTGGAAATATACATTTTCCGTTTTGAATACTTTTTTGTTAGCCTGTATATACTGTACCTCTACCATTACTACATCCAATGGATAATTTGTCTTATTGTTCACGGTGAGCTGTAGGTCGGAAATACCCCCAAATGTGCCCACGTTGAATTTGTTAGAGCTAACAGAAACCAGATTGGCAATATTTTTTTTGAGGGCATCTTTGTCCTCCGTGCTGATATCACTGCGGTGGGTAGATTCACGATGGGCCACTGATAAATAGCTCGCGTCCGAATCTTTAATCTGATCATTGCCGTTAATGGCTTTGGCCGTAATGGGGTCTGAATTTTGTTTGAAAAAAATATCCTTTTTGTGATCGTTTGCTGTTTTCTTTTGAATTGGTTTGGATGGATCTTCCTGAATGTGGCTAGCAGCACCTGCGTTAGTTGCATTGCCCAAGTTGGTCCCATCATTCTCGGGCACCGGCTTTTCACTATTGGTCAGGCTGGAAGATACGGGGATCAGGTAGTTGGGAGCAGCAGCTTTATTTGCAATATCATTTGCCGAACTTTCTGTTTGGTTGGCGGAGGATGGTACCGTTTTGTTCTTGTTGATCGACAAACCTATAAAAATGCCCGCCCCTAATAAAGCTAATACAACCAACACTAATGCGGCAGGTTGAATATATTGAAGATAACCCAATTTGGCATTACGGCCATTGTTGTTCTTATAAGAAGAGGTGGCTATGGTTTCAACGGTGTTAGGATAATCAAGTGAAGGTTCTACTGGAGGTTTACTGATTGGTGCTAATACAGTAGCTGCTGGCACATGCTTTACCGGTTCTGATTTTATTTGCTCAGAAAAAGGTTTTTGCTGTACAGCAGTTGGTTTGTTTTTTTTGATAGGTTTATCAGCGAACACTTTCGCGCTGCTGACCTCGGCCAACATTTTTTTGTTGGAGGGGGTTCTGACAGACGCTTCTGCTTTTGGGGAACTGGTTTGAGTTTGCTTTTTTGCTTCGGAAGGTTTTTTGAAGAACCGGTCATATGGCTGCTCTTCAACCACGGGTGCCAAAGATTTAAATTCGTCTATTTCCCCTGGGTAACGCCAGGCCGCACTTCTCCCTTCGACCCACACCAGATCGTATTTTTTGAATCCGATAGCCTTTATCTCATCCACTGTATAAGGCCCAGATTGCTTATTGTCTCTCAGTAATAGGTAAGTTGACATTCGTCCCGTTTAATTTGACTAAACCATATTTAAATCAAAGCATCACAAGGGAACAATCAAAATTATTGGTTTTTTTCCATGGGACTTGTGAAAGGATAGTTATTTTTCAGCAGGTAACTAAGTCAAATTTAAAGAAAAAAAGTTGAGTTCAACTATTGTTTTTCATGATTTTTTAAGGATTACTTAAAATAAAAGCCATGGTATATGATTAGATATTTGCTAATATTCCTAATCTTGCCGAAATTAGTTTTTTCAATCAAGTCCAACTTTCAAACCAAAATTGCAAAAATGGAACCATCTATCCAGGGAAAAATAAATGAATGGCTCAACGGAAATTATGATCAGGATACTAAAATTGAGATTCAACGTTTGCAGAAGGAGAATCCCAATGAGCTCGAAGAATGTTTTTACCGTAGCCTGGAATTTGGTACGGGTGGTCTGCGCGGAATTATGGGTATTGGCACCAATCGGATGAATAAATATACCGTGGGCATGGCTACTCAGGGATATGCCAATTACTTAAGACTTTCTTATCCTGACAAAATGGTAAAAGTGGCAATAGCGCACGATAGTCGCAATAATAGCCGTTTTTTTGCCGAAACCGTGGCCAAGGTATTTGCGGCTAATGGTATCCGTGTTTTTTTGTTCCAGTCGCTCAGGCCTACACCAGAGCTCAGTTTTACTATCCGACACCTTGGATGCCAGGGTGGGGTGGTTTGCACAGCCTCACATAATCCCAAAGAATATAATGGCTATAAAGCTTATTGGAACGATGGTGGCCAATTGGTGCCACCACATGATGTGAACGTTATCAAGGAAGTTGAAAAAATCGCCTCTGTGGATGAAGTGAAATGGGCAGGTGGCGAATCGAATATTACCATTATCGGCAGGGAATTAGACGAAGCATATATCGGAATGGTTTGCGGTTTGTCCGTTTACCCTGAGATTATCGAACGTCAACATAACCTGCGCATCGTTTATACGCCCATTCATGGCACGGGTATTAAGCTAGTGCCACAGGTATTACAGCGATTTGGATTTACCAATGTGCATGTGGTAGATGAGCAGGCAGAGCCCGATGGTAATTTCCCAACAGTGGTCTATCCCAATCCTGAAGAAAGCGAAGCCATGAGCATTGGCTTAAAAAAAGCAAAAGACATTGATGCCGATATTCTTTTGGGCACTGACCCTGATGCAGATAGGGTAGGCATTGCAATCAAGGACAAAAAGGGAAATTGGATACTGATGAACGGTAACCAAACTGCGGTTCTTGCTTTTAATTATATGTTGGAAGCTAGAAAAACCAAGGGCATTAATAAACCCAACGATATGGTGGTGAAAACCATTGTAACTACGGATATGCTTGACCGTATTGCGGAAAAAAACAAAGTAAAATGCTATAATGTGCTCACTGGCTTTAAATGGATTGCCGAACTGATTAAAGAAAAAGAAGGCTTGGAAGAATATATTATTGGAGGGGAAGAAAGTTATGGTTTATTGATTGGTTCCAAATTGCGGGATAAGGATGCGGTGAGTGCCGTGGCCATGCTTTGCGAGATGGCTGCTTATGAAAAAAATAAAGGACGCTCGCTTTTTGATAAACTCGTCGATTTGTATGTAGAAAATGGGTTTTACCGAGAAAGTTTGATTTCTATAACCAAAAAAGGCATGAATGGGCAGAAAGAGATTGCAGAGATGATGGAGACCTACCGTAACAACCCACCCAAAACCATCAACGGCTCAGCAGTTGTGCAATTGTTGGATTATGAATTGAAAAAAGGGAAAAACCCACAAACGGGGGAAACCTGGGATATTCAACTACCTACTTCCAACGTACTCCAGTTCATCTTGGAAGATGGTAGCAAGATTTCAGCTAGACCTTCCGGTACAGAGCCAAAGATCAAATTCTATTTTAGCGTGAACGGCAAATTAGCATCTGCCGCGGATTATGAAAAAACAAAAGCATTGTTGGATCAACGCATCGATGGGATTATCAAGGATATGAAATTAAAATAGATTCTATCCAGCACAATATCATTTTCTGTTGGGGGGGGCTTGATATTGCTTAGGCTCACCGACAAAATTCAATGCAGTTTTATTATTCAGGCCGGTAAATTTTACCGGCTTTTTTTATGACCTCAAGAAGCCTATCCCACAAATCCCACTTTGCTGAGGGTTTTCGTCGCAACTTTTTCTTTGCTTGTCTCATTTGCTCATCATCCCAATGCGTATTGGGATAAGTTTGCTCCGTTCAAACTACTATTATGAAAAAGATTTTGTACTTGGTTTTTATGGTTATAGGAAGTTTTTCCGTTTTTGCCCAAGCTCCGGCAGGGATGCCTGGAAATGGCAAGATGCAGGCTCCTGCTATTGGGCATGTTTATGGAAAACTGGTAGATAGTGCAGGAAAGCCGGTTGCGGACGCTTCCGTATTGCTCATGCAGACCCGTCTTGATTCGGTTACCAAAAAAAATAAGGAATTCCTATTCAAAGGAAGCATGACCAGTGGGGGCGGAGAATTCAGTTTTGAAGGGCTGCCTGTTTTTGGGAAATTGAGATTAGTGATTTCGGCCACAGGATATAAAACGGTGCAGCAAGCCATTGTCTTCAAAATGCCTTCAGCTGGTGGGGCTGCCTCCAAGCAGTCGGGTAATATGTCTGCCATGATGAATGGTTTTGACCGCGACCTTGGCAATATCAAGATGGTGAACGATGTGGAGCAATTGCAAGCGGTGGTGGTAAGCGCCAGCAAGCCCACCTTAAAAATGGATATCGACAAAAAAGTATACAATGTGGAAAAAGATATTGTAAATGCAGGTGGTACTGCCCTGGATGTAATGAAGAATGTGCCCTCCGTAAACGTGGACATTGATGGGAACGTTACCCTCCGAAACAGCAGCCCGCAAATTTATGTGGATGGCAGACCTACTACTTTAACACTTGACCAAATACCTGCCAACGCTATTGAAAGTGTGGAAGTAATTACAAACCCCTCCGCAAAATATGATGCCTCGGGTGGTGGTGCTGGAATATTGAATATAGTTTTGAAAAAGAATAAAAAAAAGGGCTATAATGGTAACCTACGTGCCGGGGTTGATAAATATGGGGCAATGAATGGGGGCGGTGATTTTAGCGTCCGTCAAGGAAAGTTCAATGTGAATGCCAGTGGCATGCTCAACCAAATGAACGGAAAAACAAATGGTGTAACCGACCGATACAACCTCACAGGAAATCCCAATACCTCGATCTATCAAACAAATGAGGACCGCAACAAAGGGGAGTTTATGTTTGGAAGGTTTGGTGTTGATTATTTTGCTACCAATCGCAATACTTTTTCTTTAACCGGATTCCGTGTGCATGGCGAATTCAAACCCACTTCCGCATTGGATATGGTTACCGATAGCCTGTTCAGCAATCCCCAACTAAGTTATAGTAGCCGTAATTCCAACACCAAGCGAATTTTTAACGGGGAGGGCTTGCAATTTGGTTACAAGCATATTTTTCCAAAGCAAGGCGAGGAGTGGACGGTGGATGCCAATTATTTTCAAGGCAAGAACAGCAATAATTCATTATACGCAACCGATTATTTCACCGATGCTTCAAAAACGACTATCGGTGGGCAATCAAATGAAGCGATCAAAGGATTTGGAAGCGATAAAAACCTCATCATCCAAACTGATTATGTGGATCCCATCAGCGCAACCCTTAAATTGGAAACCGGTTTGCGGGCAGCTTTGCGCAGCCGAATCACGAACATGGATAGTTATATAGATACCGCAAAATTAACCAATGCCTCTACTGATTATACCAATACTGACAATGTATATGCAGCCTATGTTAGTTTAACTGGTAACATCAAAACCTTTGGATATAAACTGGGGCTCAGGGCCGAAAGTTCAAACTATTCAGGTGAGCTAATCAATGTAAAACAAACTTATAGTAATAGCTATCCGGTCAGTCTGTTTCCGTCCATATTCCTTAGCCAGAAACTAAAATCCAATCAAGAGTTACAGTTCAGTATCACACGCAGGATCAACCGCCCAAACTTTTTCCAATTGATCCCCTATACCGATTATTCGGATAGTTTGAATATTACTAGGGGCAATCCTGCACTGGTACCGGAGTTTACCAATTCCTTTGAACTTTCCTATATCAAAACCTTCACAGGCAATAATACCTTTTTGGCATCTGCCTATTATAAGCGGACCAATAACCTGATTTCGCGTTTTCTGGATACCTCTTATAACGCTTTGTCAGGGAAACAAGATATCATCAATACCTATGAGAATGCGAACTACAGCAACACGGTGGGTGCTGAGTTCACTTCACAAAACACATTGACACGTTGGCTGGATATCAGCACGAATATCAATGTGTACAATTCGCTGATCAATACCAGTAATATCAACAGCAGTTCACAACCGGCTTTATGGAGCTGGTTTGGAAAGTTCAATAGTAATTTTAAACTGCCTGCCAAATTTAGCATGCAATTGACGGCCATGTACCAGTCAAAAACAAACCTGCCTGTGAACAATAATCAAGGCGGCATGGGTGGTCCTCCCGGGATGCAAAGCCAAAGTTCCTCACAAGGCTATATCAAGGCCTTTTACGGGGTAGATATCGCTTTCAAAAAAACATTCTTGAAAAATGATGCGGCTTCGGTTTCTTTAAGTTTCAGTGATATTTTCAGGACCCGCTGGTCGGATCAATACTCCTATAGCAGTTTTTTCACCCAGGAATATGATCGTTTGCGTGACCCGCAAATGGTAAGGTTGAATTTTTCGTATCGTTTTGGCAAAATGGATGTAAGTCTTTTCAAGAGGAAAAGCCAGGGCCTGAACGACAATGGGAGCAGTGATATGCAATAAAAAAAATAGAAAGCCAAACATGCCGACCCCATGCTTGCATTAGGCATGGGGTCGACGTTTGAGTTGCAATCACTGATTTTCCCAATGGTGCAATTGAATAGCACCAATAGCTTAAGGTTAGTCTTCTTTATCCAATTTAAATATGCTTATCTTTAGGCTGCTCCATGCTGCAATTCCTTTTTAATTCAAATTCATACTAGTCAAAAATCGAATAATCTCTATTTTATTGTGGTTATTCGTGATGTAGATTGCATTAGATTTTGATTAATCACTTCACCGCCCTATAGTTAACAAGCTTCTTGCTTTAATTGAACCAACCTAGACTTTTACCCTGTTTTATTCTTTAGGGATTATGTAACACTTCCATTATTGTGTCTTAATGCTGAATAATCCTCATCTCAAAGGATGATGGGTATTATAATGCCCGACCTTGTTGATGGGTATGCTAAGCTTGATAAATAAGATTCAAAATAACAAAGGAAATTATTTTCCTATGAAATCAATCTAACCACAGGACGGTTCGTTTGTTTATGTAGTATGTAGTAATGGTCGCAATGTGCAGAACGGATTCAAAGTATGATTGCTTGGACTTAAAGTTTTTAGGAGAGCGATAAATAAAAGGATCATTCGCAATCAATACTTATAAGTAAGATGGAGTAATTGCGGTCATTACTTCTATTTAATGAATCCGGACTTTCATATAGTCGTATCATGAATTGCATTTTGATTTCCATATTCATTAGCAGCATGTACAATCCCAAGCCCTTTCTATCATTTTGCAAAACCTTGAGAGACATCATGGTCATGTTTCCAGCAGTATTGCCATTCAACCAGGTGGCATACTGCTTTTTCTTTGGGCAAAAATATTTAATGGATTCTATCATCTCCACTCCTGATTTTGGTCATTAAATAAAATCTATCACTTGATAGATTTGTTACATAATTGAAATTAAATGTCTTTTATGGATAGTAATACAGCACTTACAGAAAATGAAACACCCACGCGCAGGAAGATACTTTACGGAGTGGGCATTCTTTCTATATTGGCAGCCATCAGTACATTTTTACGGTTTCCCATAGCTGCTAAAAAAAACGCCATCGCCTGTAAACCAGAAAGCAAAAAAATAAAAATGCTTTCGCAAGATGGCAGATTGGTTGAAATAGATGAGTCACTTCTCACTCAAAACAAAAGAAAGATTAGTGACAAAGAACTTCAGCATTGGATAAAAAAGTAATTATCAGACTCTTTCAAAACAATACCAATGAATCAAGAAAATAGTTCAAGAAGGGAATTTTTGTTAACGGGCTTGTTGGCCGCCGGTGCGGTGGCGGGCTGTTCGTCCAAAAAAAATGCCTTTGAAGCTGGTGCAGATAGCGACATCATAGCCACTGGCAAAAAAGTAAAACTGCTTTCCGTGGATGGAGATATCATTGAAGTGGATGAGGCCTACCTGAAACCCGTTCCTGAATTGCCCCCTGTGTCGAATAGTGAAGCCAGGGTAGGCATTGACGGTAAAAAGTTTGTGATGGTGATCGACCTCTCCAGATGCAAGAACCTCCGCAAATGTCAGGAAGCTTGTAACCACATGCACCATGTAAACCCAGGTCAGAACTGGGTAAAAGTGTATCCGATGCAGGACGCTGAACATACTGCTCCTTATTGGCAGCCCACTACCTGTATGCATTGCGACGAACCGCCCTGTGTAAAAGTGTGCCCCGTGGATGCTACCTTTAAAAGGAAGGATGGAATTGTGCTTATCGATAGCGACCGTTGTATCGGTTGCCGTTTTTGCATGGCGGCCTGTCCCTATTCCACCAGGGTATTCAATTGGTCCGCACCTGATATTCCTGAAGAGATTGCTAAGCAGCCTTATTCCTGCGAGAGCAGTGTTCCTCAAAAAAAGGGTACGGTTGGCAAATGCGATTTTTGCCCGGATATGACAAGAAGGGGGGAGCTTCCTCATTGTGTTTCTGCCTGTCCGAATGGTACCTTCTTCTTTGGTGATATGAATGAAGACACGGTAACCAATGGTTCCGACACTTTCCGTTTCAGCGACTTGATAAAAGACAAAGCAGGCTATCGGCTGATGGAAGATTTGGGCACCAAGCCCAGTGTGTATTATCTGCCACCAGTGAGTCGCAATTTCCCTTATGAATCAGGGCTCGAAAATGAAACTAAAGACAAAAGTTAACCTCAAATCATATATCAGTGGAAAATTCATATTCAGCATCAGAAGAAAAAATTATCCAGGATCTTTTTCCGCAAAAGTTCAATAGAAAGGGTATACTATGGGTAATTGGTCTTAGCTTAGTTTGCTTGATTGGTCTTTTTGCTTACTATCGGCAATTGAGATATGGCCTAGTTGTAACTGCCATGCGGGATTATGCATCTTGGGGCATTTATATTTCAAATTTTGTATTTTTTGTTGCCATCAGTCTGGTCGGGTCATTGATCACAGCCGTATTCAGATTGGCACATGTGGAATGGAGCACACCGCTTACGCGGATTTCGGAAATGATTGCGGTCGCGGCCATTCTTTTCGCATCGATCATCATCATAGTGGACATGGGTAGTCCAGAACGCTTCTATAATCTCTTCCTCTATGGTCGGGTACAATCGCCCATTATCTGGGACGTGATCGTAATCTCCACCTATTTTGTGATCAGTATCCTACTCTTGTATTATCCATTGTTGCCTGATATAAAAATCCTGCTTCAGTTTAAAGAAAAGAATGGGTCCAGACTGAACAAGTTCTATTCATTTATTGGCTCCTTCTGGAAAGGAACCAAAGAACAAAACCGGTTGAGCCGAAATGCGCTCCATGTGCTGAGTGTCACCATCATTCCAGTTGCCTTCTGTATTCACACTGTTACCTCTTGGCTATTTGCAACCACTTACCGCCCTGGTTGGGACAGTACCAATTTCGGCGCTTATTTTATTTCTGGAGCATTTCTAGTTGGTGCGGGGAGCGTAATTGTGGCCATGTATATATTGAGGAATGCGTACAGTCTGGAACACTATATTACCCGGGGGCATTTTGAAAAAATGGGTAGGATTGTAGTGTTGCTTGCTTTGCTCTATCTCTATTTTAACGTGAATGAATATCTGGTACCCGCATTTAAAATGAAAAAATCAGAGGATGCGCACTTGACCGGACTTTTCGCAGGCGAGTTTGCTCCCTTGTTCTGGTTTGCCATTTTGGTGGGCATGATTTTACCCATATTGATTTTGATTTTTAGAAGAGGACGAAGACCCTTGCCCGCTTTTATAGCCGGCATTATGGTTGTCATCGGTGCATGGTTCAAACGTTACCTGATTGTAACCCCCACCTTACTGCATCCCTTCCTGCCCATGCACAATGTGCCTGAAAATTATCGACATTATTTTCCCACTTGGGAAGAATGGTCAATTGCGATTGCCTCTTTGGCGGGTTGCATGCTGGTCATTACCATCCTATGCAGAATATTCCCCATTGTGCCAATACAGGAAACCTTAACCGAACATCATCATCAAGCCATTTTAACTGAACAAAACCATGAGATCGCTAAATAGAAATATCGCCTTTCTGGCCAGCTTCGTCTTTTTCTTTTCTTCGTTGGTTGTATTTGCGCAAGACTCAACCAAAAACAGTTTGAACATTACATTGAGCTTTTACAACGAGAACAATAAAATCCCTTATTTGGGGGTGAAAGTAAAAAGCAAAATTGATGGCAAATTCAAACAGATCAGTAGCATCCCTCTTGCCTTATATCTGGATGCAGACAGTACAGCCAACCTCATTGGCAAGGTAGTGACCGATGACAACGGTCAAGCCGTGGCTTCAATACCACCTTCTTTGAAGGGTAAATGGTCCCCATTTACCAAACACGATTTTATAGCAGTATTTGATGGGGATAAAAAATATGAAGCTACAAAAGCGGATGTGAGTATTGTCAGGGCAAAAATTTCCATCGATACCAGCAGCGACAAAAAAGTGCTTGCTACTGTGTACGAACTTCAGGATACCAATTGGGTGCCGTTAAAGGGCGTTGATGTAGGCTTTACCATCCGGCGCATGGATGCCTACCTTAATATAAATGAGACCCCTACTTTTTCAACTGACTCTACTGGTCAGGCCAGTGCTGATTTTAAAAGGGATAATATTCCCGGCGACTTAAAAGGGAATATAGTGCTGGTAGCAAAAGTTGACGACAATGATAAATATGGAAACCTAACGGCTGAAAAAATCGTGCCTTGGGGTTCGAAATTTGTTGCTGAAAATAATTTTGATAAAAGAACCCTATTCGCAACACGCAACAAGGCTCCAATCTGGCTGTTGATTTTAGCCTATTCTATCGCACTAAGCGTTTGGGGCACCTTATTGATTCTCATTGTAAATCTAATCAAGATCAAAAAATTAGGGATTCAGCAAAGCTCCACCCATTGATAAGTTAGTGATGCCATACCTGTTCATCAAAAAATAATCAATCATTGTGAATAGATATGGCATCACTGTTTAAAAGCGAATCCTTATCTCTTACAATTCCAACAACGGTTAGAAATTATATTCGAGTGTCAATTGCCAATATCCAAAAACGTTTGAACCTGCTGCAGTACCGGCTGGTATAAAAATGCTTGCTTCAGGGCGGGCAGCAAAATGGCCCCAATCTATCTCTCCGTCAAACCCGATTTCGAAATTGCTGAGTTCAAATCTTTCTGGGCTGCTGCTACTTGAGGTTGTGGTAGTCGTGGTCGTAGTCGTTGTGGATCCCCTTCCCCGGCCTCTGCCAGTAGCACTGGCTGAGGTGGATGTTCCGGGTATCGTTTTTACATAGTTCAGGAAATGCTTGCTATTACCAACGAATTTGTTGACATTCAAGAAAGAAAAATATTGATTGGTGCCCGCATTCATTAGTAGTTTGGGAATCAAAGAACAGCTCAAAGCATCCCCATCCCAATTAAAAGCATGACTGATGCCAATAGCCAATCCAACATCATAGGCAGACTTGGGGTTCCCTGATGTGGTATCGTGACCAAACCCAATCGATGTGGCAATCATGGGTGCCAGCCAGGGCTTTTTGTAGGTAAAAGACCCGTAGAACTCATTGCTCAATGGACTATAAGGAACACTGGTATTGTTACTAAAAAAATAATGGCTTAACTGTGCTTCGTAATTAACTAGCGGCTTGTCGTATTGCGATACACCTGCCGATAGCTGATGAAGATAAACACCCGATTTGCTCGCTCCAGAAACAATCCTTGGTGAATATTTGATACCCCATCCACTCCGACTTCTGATGGCAATATAAGGCGCAATGGAAAGTGCGTTGGCATATCCGGTGTCCTTGCCCGTAATGCTATTGACGGGAACACTATTAAAAATCACACCTGCAAAAAAAGGTTGCCATTTTTCTGTACTGTCCTGACCGTGAACCTGGATAAAAGGGTTTAGCAATAATAAAAGTAGCGTTTTGGTCTTCATAAAATCCTGGATATCCGGTTACTTGCATAATAAAAAACACATTATTATTTTATATTATACAAAATGAAGGGTCATTGTTTTAAAAATATTTTCATAACAACAGTTTTATAGCCGTAGAAGAACGGTGCTATGACCATTACGGTTAAGTACAAACGTAATTCGGTTGTTTAAATTTGTTAACAAATCTTAAAGTAATTGTTAATGGGAGAGGGGGGAATATTTGTAGTGTCAGCTTTCACAAATACCCAGAAAACTGGGTATATTTTGTAAATCAAAAAGCTTTAAAAAAGTTATATCGCCTTGCTGAATGATTTTTTTTCCTGGGTTTGGGCGCTCCTTAATAAATGAAGATCAAATGCCCGGCAAACATTGCGAATGAAATTTCTTCCCTGAACAGTAAGTTTGGCATGAAAATCATCAAATTCAACCAACCCATCATCACTTAGTTTTTGAAGTTCGGGAATGCTGAGCGATTCAATTTGTTTTTTGTATACTGGGTTAAAAAAAGTTTCGCCACGACAACTCATATCGAGGATATGTTTACGGAAAACGAGGTCCTCCTCGCTTAAAAAATATCCTTTTTCTACTGGTAGCTCATTCTTTTCAATATAGTTATAATATTCGTGTATTGATTTTGCATTTTGAGCAAAAGCCTTGCCTACATCACTGATGCTGGACACGCCCAGGCCCAACAACAAACTGGTATGCTGTGTGGTATAGCCCATAAAATTCCGGTGGAGGGTACCATCTCCCCATGCCTTATGAAGTTCATCATCAGGCAGGGCAAAATGATCCATACCAATATCCTGATAGCCATTTTCGATAAATACTTGCCTGCCTAACTTATACAATTCCATTTTCAAAGAGGTGCTGGGCAGGTCGTTCTCGTCGAACAATCTTTGCCCCCTGCTTGCCCAAGGCACATGGGCATAGCTGTAAAAGGCCACGCGGTCGGGCCTGAGCGTAATACATTCCAAGATGGTTTTCCGGATACTCTCCAACGTTTGATGTGGCAAGCCATAGATCAGGTCAAAGTTTACGGACTCATAGCCCGCTTCTCTTGCATTCGCGGTGGCTCTTTGCACATTTTCAAAAGGCTGGAAACGGTTGATCACCCGCTGTACTTCCGCATCATTATCCTGCACACCAAAACTCACACGCCGGAAACCCAATTGGTACAAAGTGTCGAGATGTTCTCGGGTTGTATTATTGGGATGGCCTTCAAAACTGAAATTACGGTCAGGGTGCACCGTTGCAACCTGTAATATGGAGTTGATGAGAAACTGTAAATTTTCCGGTGAAAAAAAAGTAGGGGTGCCACCGCCCAAATGAATTTCCCTCAGTATAGGAGATTCGGGCATGAGTGCCCGATAGATGTCCCATTCTTTTAGCAGGGCTATCATGTATTCATTTTCTACCCGATGGTTGGTGGTGATTTTTTTATTGCAGCCGCAATAAGTGCAAAGCGATTCGCAAAAAGGGAGATGTATATAAAGGCTGATACCTTCTTGTCGATTGTTTTCCTTGAAGGTCTCACTAAAAACCGTTTTCCAATCCTTCACAGAAATACCTTCCTTCCAATAGGGAACGGTTGGGTAGCTGGTGTACCGGGGAACCGGGATATTATATTTTGTCAGCAAATCTTGGGACTCCATATCTTGGTTATTAACACACGAAAGTATAAGCAGGTACAAACCCAAAACATGACCAGCATCATAGCGATAGATGACTTCGGTTTTATTTATGCAATGCCAGTTCAAAAATAAAACGGCTCCACAAAAATACTGACAAGAATTCTTTAAATCAAACACTACCAAAATCTAAACCCTAAATTGCAGCTTTATCAAACCAATCTATTTACACATAATGAAGGTTTTTAAATTTGGTGGCGCCAGTGCCAGCACGGTTGAACGGATCCAAAAAATTCCCTCCATTCTTCGGTTATATCCAAACGAAAAAATATTGATTGTTATTTCGGCCATGGGCAAAACCACCAATGCACTGGAAAAAGTGGCCGAGTCGTTTTATGCCAATAAAAAAGAAGAAGCACTGAAACTGTTTCAGATAGTCAAGCAAAACCATTTGAATACGACCAAATATTTATTGGTCAAAAATTATAACACTACCGAAAAAATATTCAACGATTTGTTCACCGAGGTGGAATGGCTATTGCATGATAAACCACAACGTGGGTATGACTACTATTATGATCAAATTGTGTGTATGGGAGAATTATTATCCACCGCTATTATCAGTGCTTTTTTAAATGAAGAAGGACTGGTCAATGAATGGTTGGATGTAAGGGACATCCTACGCACCGATAACAATTTTCGGGATGCCAATATCGATTGGGACTTTACAGACAAAAAATCAAATGAAATAATTGCGCCCATTTTTAAAAAGTTAGATTTGGTCATCACCCAAGGGTTTATTGGATCAACCGTAGATAATGAAAGCACCAGCTTGGGAAGGGAGGGAAGTGATTATTCTGCCGCTATTTTTGCCAACTTATTGAATGCTGAAAGCCTAAGCATTTGGAAAGATGTGGAAGGGGTGATGAATGCGGACCCCAAACAATTCCCCCATGCCCAGTTCATCAGCGAGTTGGATTATGAGGAAGTGATTGAGATGGCTTATTACGGGGCGCAGGTGATCCATCCTAAGACCCTAAAGCCGCTACAAAATAAAAATATCCCCTTGTATGTGAAATGCTTTCTTGACCCTTCCTTGCCGGGAACTGTAATCCATCAGAAAGCAGTCAAAAATCTGCCACCCATTATCGTGATCAAAGAAAACCAACTGCTATTGCATTTGCATTCCACCGATTTTTCCTTTGTAGGCGAACAACCTATGGCCAATCTCTACTCGCTTTTTGCGGAACTAAAAATCAAGCCCAATCTAATACAAACTGGTGCAGTGAGTCTGGCTGTTTGCTTGGATGATCGAAGTGAAAAGATAGAAAAACTTGCTTCCCTTGCTGCTTCTTTTTTTGATGTGAATATTGAAAAAGGGTTGACACTGTTGACCATCAGGCATTATGATGAGCAAACTTTAAATGATTTGACGAAGGGGAAAACGATTGTTCTCAGGCAGCAGTCGCCAACAACGGTTCAAATTTTAATGAAGTGATTTTTTATTCGATGGTTTCGAAAACTATTCCTCACCTACCATAAAGCTTTGCTTGAGCTTGATGCCGATGTTTTTTCCATGATGTTTGGCTGGCGACCATGCTGGCATATGTTCAAAAGCGCTCTCTATTTTTTCGTTCATATCATCGTTCCCGCCACGCAGCACCCTGGCAAAAACAGGTTTGCCATTCGCGTCGATAATATACTCCACCAACACATATGTTTTACGCTGCCCATTTTCAAGGTCTTTCGACATCTCATTGCTCAAATTGTCCAAAAAACCCTGAAAAGCGGTATTGCCGCCGGGGTAAACAGGCAGGTTGTCCACCGATGTGGCCAAATCCTCATCCTTGATTGGCTGGGGCTTATGTACTGTTTTCTTGACAGCAGTCTTTACTACTTTTGATTCATCGGGTGGGGTAATATCTTGGGTAACATAATCGCCTTTGCCATTGATGAGCACCAACGGCACTTCCCTGTATTTTTCGAAATAGTAAAAAATATTCCTCATGTTTTTTACAAAAGGTCCGTACTCCGAGAAACTCTGCAGATAACGGTTCAGGTAGGCAACACTTTTACTGTTCTTGAAATTGATAGGGAAAATATGAACGGGAATAAAGTCCTGCCCATTGGCCTTGGCATGGGCAGCCAAAATATAAACCTCCTCTATTTTTTCATCAGTCAAAGGGATGCAGCCCGTTGTTACGCAAGATCCATGAATATAGATATCACCGCCCGGTTGTGAGATGTCGCTCAATAATTTATCCGAGGCATTTGGATAATTAAGACCCAGGGAAAGATGATACTGGCTTCGTGAATTGAATTCGTTGATATAATAGACCCCTTCCGGAACCTGATAATCGCCAGCCATCCTTTTGGGTCCCAGGGTACCGGCCAACGCACAAACTTTATAGGTCTTGAACAATTTATATTTATCTTCTTTTTTGTTCTTTACCCATACTTCCAGTTCGCTATCGTATTTGAAGGAGCGTATATAGATATAATTAGCGGGCCATACCAGCTTTTTTTCCTCAAACTGCTTCATCAATGTATCCTCCTTTCTTTTCATGACATCCCCAATCTTTGGGATAGATCGCTGGTTGTCAATAAAGTGAATGTTAGACACCGAGGTTTGTGCCTGAAGGCAGGTTAATAAAAAAAGCGTGAAACCGCTTACAAAAACAGTTTTTATAAGGCGAGTATTAATCATGTTCAAAAATTCTAGATCCCCTGCATTTAACGCAGGCTGGATAAAGATATTATAAAATGCAAAAAGCTTGCCCAATAAAAATGCTAACAGGTGTTAATAACCTGCAATTGTGGGCTATTGAATAACGGCTATTTCGAAACTAGCCGTTATTATACTTTTAGACTTATAAATGATTGGGTTCCCAGCCTTAATAACCTTAATGATTATCACAAATTTCCCCTTGCTTCCTGTTCCCTTTCGATAGCTTCAAACAAGGCTTTGAAATTGCCTTTACCAAAACTTTGGGCTCCTTTGCGCTGTATAATTTCGAAGAATAAGGTGGGCCTATCTTCCACGGGTTTGGTAAAAATCTGCAACAGATAGCCCTCATCGTCACGGTCGACCAAGATGCCCAATTCCTGTAAAGGCTCCAACTGCTCATCAATATTGCCAACCCTACTGAGCAAGTCCTTATAGTAAGAGTCTGGTACTTTCAGGAATTCTATACCTCTTTGCTGAAGCTGCGATACAGTTTTGATAATATCATGGGTAGCCATGGCAATATGCTGCACTCCTTCGCCCTGATAAAAATCAAGATATTCTTCCACCTGCGATTTCTTTTTCCCTTCCGCTGGTTCGTTGATGGGAAATTTCACATATCCATTGCCGTTGCTCATGACCTTGCTCATCAAAGCGGAATATTCGGTGGATATATCTTTATCATCGAAAGAAAGGATATTCCGAAAGCCCATGACTTCTTCATAAAAATCCACCCATCGGTTCATCTGGTTCCAGCCCACATTGGCCACACAATGATCCACATATAAGAGCCCGGTAGGGCTACCTTGGTAGGTAGGGTTCCATGCTGTATATCCAGGCATAAATGCCCCATTATAATTTTCTCTTTCAATAAATAAATGGATGGTCTCCCCATAGAGGTGGATCCCACTCATAACCAATTCCCCATAATTATCCTGCAGCCGAGTAGTTTCCAAATAGGATCTGGCTCCCCGTTTGGTTGTTTCATTCCAGGCGGTTTCCGCATTGGCTACCCGAAGTGCGATGGTCTTCACACCATCTCCATGCAGATGCACATGGGCCGCTATATCATGCGAGGCATGCAAAGCAGTGGAAAAAACAAATGTTATTTTATTTTGTCTGAGAGCATAGCTCACTTTTTCCTTGATGCCTGTTTCTGGACCGGCATAGGCCAATGGCTCAAAACCGAACGCTGATTGGTAGTAATGGGCAGCCTGCTTTGCATTGCCAACATAAAATTCAATAAAGTCGGTGCCTTCCAGAGGCAGAAAATCTTTTAATGTTTCGTCTTTTTTCTTTTTGGAAAGAAGCGTAGCCATATCAATAGGTTTAAATAATGATTGAAAAGTAGTTCTAAAAAAATTGCTTGTAATGAATATAAAATCCAGTAAATGAGGGATGGATGCCTATCAATATTTTATTTAGCCCGCCACCATGGCCAGCGCTTCCATAAGCAGGCAATAACTGATGCGCTGGTCCTTAAAAATTTTATGGGGATAATCTGGAATCATGTATTTGACAAAGATAAATTTTTTAATTCGGGCTGTAAAAAGGCAGTATGTTAAAAAATCATTTTCACTTGGTATCTTCACTGCCTAAAACTGCTATATGTTAAAAGTCGGGATTTTGGGCGGGGGACAATTAGGAAGGATGCTGCTGCAGGCTGCGGCCAATTATCCCGTGGAGACATTTGTGATGGAAAACGATCCTGATTGTCCGGCAGCCCATCTCTGCCATCATTTTACAAAGGGGGATATCAGGAATTTTGATGATGTATACAATTTCGGCCGACATTTGAATGCGCTGACCATCGAAATTGAGTCCGTCAATGAAGATGCTTTAGAGAAATTGGAAAACGAGGGTGTGAAAGTCTATCCCCGTGCCCAAGCGCTCCGGACCATCAAGAATAAAATTGCACAGAAGCAATTCTATAAGGAACATGAAATCCCCACTTCCGCATTTGTTATTACAGAAAACCAACAAGCATTGCAATTGCAGGAAGCTTTTATACCCGCGGTGCATAAAATAGCCATGGGCGGTTATGATGGACGCGGCGTTCAACTGATCAGGACAAAAGAAGATCTTCCATTGGGTTTTGATGCCCCTGCTGTTTTGGAAAAAATGGTGAATATCGATAAGGAGATCGCCATGATCATAGCCATCAACGAAAAAAAGGAAACCGCTTTGTATCCTCCCGTGGACATGGTCTTTGACCCGCATTTGAACCTGCTCGATTATCAATTGAGCCCAGCGATGCTGCCCGAAAAAACATTATGGAAATTGGAAGCGATTGCTTTGAAAGTTGTGAAGGAATTGCAAAGCCCCGGTATTTTTGCAGTGGAATTGTTTGTGGACAGAAATGGTGATGTATTTGTGAATGAAACAGCACCCAGGGTACATAATAGTGGCCACCATACCATTGAAGGTAATTTCAGTTCACAGTTCGATATGCTTTGGCGGGTAATGTTGGGTTATCCTTTGGGCAACACCAAACACATCATGCCTTCCGCTATCGTAAATCTGCTGGGAGCGGAAGGATTTAGCGGCACTGCCCAATACGAGGGTCTAGCAGAGGTATTGAAAATGGAAAATATTTTTGTGCATATCTATGGCAAAAAACAAACCAAGCCGGGAAGGAAAATGGGGCATATCACTATTTTGGGGAAGGATAGGCAGGACCTTGTCTTTTCTGCCAATAAAATAAAACAGACTATTAAAGTAAGGGCTTTATAATTTTTGTTAACAATAATTTAGATATACCATTTTTGGAGAGTAAAAACTCAAAAATTTAATCAGTATGTCAGTAGAACAAACAACGGATAAAAATAAGCCAACCATATTGGTCGGCATCATTATGGGCAGCGATAGCGATTTGCCAGTAATGCAGGCAGCGGCCGACATATTGAAACAATTGGAAGTCCCTTTTGAGCTTACTGTGGTTTCGGCCCACCGCACGCCACTCCGTATGGTAGAATATGCAAGCAAGGCAAAAGAGCGTGGGCTCAAATTGATTATTGCAGGGGCGGGTGGCGCGGCACATTTGCCCGGCATGATTGCTTCCATCACCAGTCTCCCTGTGATTGGCGTGCCTATCAAATCATCCAATTCCATTGATGGATGGGATTCGATCCTATCTATTTTACAAATGCCCAATGGTATCCCCGTTGCTACCGTTGCCTTGAATGCGGCCAAGAATGCAGGTATATTAGCAGCCAGCATCATTGGCGCATTTGACACATCCGTGGGAGAAAGGGTTGTGGAGTATAAAAAATCTTTGGAAGCCGATGTATTAAAAAGAATTGCCAAGTTGAAAAAAGATGGTTGGGAAAATGGCTTCGATTAAATGATCAGATAATTTTTTCGACATTCTAAAAAAAATATATCATTACACTGAATAAGCTAGCGATAAGTGTTGCATTCGGTTTTATTTCTCAAAACAAAATGTTCAATTCTTAAATTTTCACTATTCACTATTGACTATTCACTCCTAACTAAACGCTACTCGCTATTATAGCTCACCCCATCCCGCTTCAAGAATTATTCCTTTATTTTGCCAATATCGTTCACCCAAACCAACAACTATGAATGTGAACAGGAGGGTTCTTACCCTTGATGAATTTACCATCCAACAGCTCAGGGACTTTCCAAATGCGACTGGCGAATTAAGTAACCTGCTCAGAGATATCGGTCTTGCTGCCAAAAGGGTGAATGTGGAAGTGAACAAAGCTGGACTAGTGGATATCCTGGGTGATGCAGGGAATATGAATGTGCAGGGGGAGGATGTCAAAAAACTGGATGTGTTTGCCAACAACCAATTTATGGGAGTATTAAGGCATGGCATCAGTTGTGCGGGTATCGGTAGTGAAGAGTTGGATGATATTGCCGTGTTTGATGATGAGATCAGTAACCAATCCAAATATGTTTGCCTTTTCGACCCCTTGGATGGCAGTGGAAATATCGATGTCAATGTATCCATCGGTACCATTTTCGGCGTGTACAGAAGGGTTTCTGAAAAAGGGCGCCCTTGCACTAAAGCAGATTTTTTGCAAGCGGGTATCAAACAAGTGGCGGCTGGCTACATCATCTATGGTTCTTCCACTATGATGGTATATGCCACCAGAAGGGGCGTAAATGGGTTTACATTGGATCCATCCATTGGAGAGTTTACACTTAGTCATCCCAATATCAAATGCCCGCTTTCAGGGAATATCTATTCGGTAAACCATGGTAATTTTTTTCAGTTTGGTGATGGGGTGAAAAAATATATTGACCAATGCCAGAAAAAAAATAAGTCTAACGGTGGCCCTTATTCGCAGCGTTATATTGGCAGTATGGTATCGGATGTACACCGCAATCTGATCAAGGGCGGTATTTTTATGTACCCCGCTACTACGGATAAGCAGAATGGAAAATTGCGTTTACAATATGAATGCAATCCCTTTGCTTTTTTGATTGAAGTGGCAGGCGGGAAAGCAACCGACGGAAAGCTGCGCATATTGGATATCGTACCGGAAACACTGCACCAGCGTTCAGCTTTTTTTGGCGGTAGCCAGCACATGATGGAAGAACTGGAAGATTGTATGAAAAACAGTAACTAAGTCTATACATGCTAACAATCATTGATTATGAGGACCAATATGAAGAGTACTTTAGGAATTTGAACCTCGAGTGGCTACATAAATACAATCTGGTAGAAACTCATGACCTGATGGTACTCGACCATCCAAGAAAAACCATTCTTGATGGTGGCGGCTATATCTATCTGGCAAAGAGTGGGGATGAGATTGTGGGCACAGCTTCCTTGATGAAAGAAGGAGAAGGCGTTTATGAGCTTGCTAAAATGTCTGTATCTCCTTTGTATCAGGGAAGGGGAATCAGCAAATTGCTGATTGAAAAATGTTTGGCGAAAGCAAAGGAAATCGGTGCCAAAAAAATAATGCTTTATTCCAATAGCCAATTACAAACGGCAATCAAACTATATACCCAATATGGTTTCCAGCATGTGCCGGTGATCAATTCCCCATTTGTAACAGCGGATGTCAGGATGGAATTGGTCTTCCCAAATTCACTGAACAATTAAACCTTTTGCTTATTCTGTTCTCAAAGAAAATAAAAATGATGGCAATCAAACGAGTGGTCTCGACTTTTATATCCTTGACCGTTCTTTTCACGATACATTCTTTTGATACAAGTGCTCGGTCCCATGCAAACCCATTGCATGAGCAAATAGATCAAGCGAATAATAACAATCTGGAAGAAGAAATTTTTTTGTTGGTAAACAAACATCGTCAAGCAATGGGGCTTACTGCCTTAAAGCTCAGCAAGGTGGAAAGTACGGAAGCTTTAAAACATAGTAGGGATATGGCCTCGGGAAAAGTGCCTTTTAGTCACGATGGTTTTCGGAAAAGGATTCAGACCATATCAGGACAAATGGGCGCCATTAGCGCTAGCGGCGAAAACGTGGCTTATGGAATCATGAGCGCCAAAGAAGTGTTGGATACTTGGCTGCAAAGTCCACCGCACAGGAAAAATATTGAAGGTAATTATCTCTATACGGGTATCGGTACTGCCAAAGACAAGGATGGGGTTGTATATTTCACAGAAATATTCACCAGATAACAAGGAATTGTTTCTCCAAATCAAGCTTCTGACAAATTATTAAATTTGTTGGTACAAAAAGTATCCTGACGTAAATTGCCATCTTATGGAAAATCAAACGATCATCTCAGTCAATAACCTGCGGAAAAAATATGGCGATTTTGAAGCTGTCAAGGGCATTAGTTTTGATGTATATGAGGGAGAAATTTTTGGACTATTAGGTCCCAATGGCGCAGGTAAATCTACTACACTTGAAATTATAGAGACCCTTCGGGAAAAAACCAGCGGGACTGTAATGGTGGATGGTATCGATTTGGACAAGGCTCCCGACCAAATCAAAAAAATCATTGGGGTGCAATTGCAAACATCCGGTTATTATCCCGGTTTGAACCTGACTGAACTGATTGAACTTTTTGGCGGTCTCTATAACCAATCGGTGAACCCCATGGAATTATTGGATATGGTAAATCTTCGCGACAAAGCCAAAGCCAAATACAAGGAAATGAGCGGTGGTCAAAAACAACGTTTCTCTATAGCTACCACGCTCATCAACCATCCCAAAATTATTTTTCTGGACGAACCCACTACTGGGCTCGACCCGCAGGCTAGAAGAAATTTATGGGACTTGGTAAAAGATATTCGCGCCAAAGGCACCACTGTCATTATCACCACGCATTATATGGATGAAGCGGAGGTACTTTGCGATCGTGTGGCCATCATCGATTCGGGTAAAATCATCGCGATGGACTCACCCGATAAGCTCATCGATAACTTGGTGGCTTCAGGTTTTGAAAAACCTAAAGAAGTAAAGCAAGCCAATCTGGAAGATGTTTTCATCAATCTAACAGGCCATACACTGAGAGAAGAATCCTGATATGGGCTCTTTTGAACAATTTTTAATAAGCAGCCCCATTATCATCACCCATTTATAACCATTTATGACAGAAGATCCTCGTTATCCGATAGGTAAATATGAACCAAGGCCATTTTCAGAAGAGCAGAAACAGATTTGGCTCAATGACATTAAGTATCTACCCGAACTTTTGGAACATTCCATATTGAATCTCGATGCAGACCAATTGGATACTCCTTATCGTGAAGGTGGTTGGACGGTAAAGCAGTTGGTACACCATGTTGCCGATAGTCATATGAATGCTTATATCCGTTTTAAACTGGTATTAACTGAAGATAATCCCACGATCAAAACCTATGATGAAAAAAAATGGGCAGAACTGGATGATGTGAAAAAACTTCCTACCAATGTTTCCTTAACTCTTTTGCATGCACTTCATCGTAGATGGTATGAAGCATTTAAAAATATTTCCGAAGTAGATTGGCAACGCACCGCTTATCATCCTCTACAGGAGAAAAACATCAGCCTCTGGTTCTTTTTGGGAATGTATGCATGGCATGGAAAACATCATGCGGCACATATCACCGAGTTGAGGGAGAAAAACAAATGGTAATTTTAGCCAGTCAAAAGTCGATAGTCGTGAGTTCTGAGTCTGAACTCCCTATGCCTTTAACCCTCAACCTTACACCTTCAACATGCATCCATGAAAGATTTAAGTTGGAAAACGGTTTCTTCGGAATATTTATACCATGATACTTGGTTCACGATCAAAAAAGAGACTTGTGAAACCAAGGAAGGTAAAATCATTTCGCCATATTATGTATATGAGTTCCCTACTTGGGTGACGGCTGTTGCTTTAACAGAAGATGGAAAGGTAATATTAGAGCGTCAATATCGACATGCACTGGGGTTGACAAATTATGAGATCCCCGGTGGTTGCGTGGATGATACTGATGCCAATTTGGAAGATGCGATTGCTCGTGAACTGCTGGAAGAAACAGGGTATCGTTTCGAGAAATTTGAATATTTGGGTAAAACATCCTCTAACCCTTCTACCAATAATAATTGGATGCACATGTATCTCGCTATAGGTGGCAAGTTGATGCAAGATCAAAAGCTCGACCATAATGAGGAAATTGAAGTCTATCTTTTTAGTATCGATGAGTTAAAACAGATGCTCCGCGAAAACCAGATTATTCAAAGTATGCATGTCACTGCTATCTTTTATGCCTTGGCGAAATTGGGGAAACTGGATTATTGACTCGGGTTCATAGCGTCTTTGCAATATTTTTGTTTCACGCAAAGAGCGCAAAGAATACAAAGGAACAAAGCTAAACGCTG
>JAFDYF010000014.1 GCA_018267575.1 Bacteroidota bacterium | reverse complement strand
TATATTTTGCAACTTTCAATATTTTAGATTTCCCGTCAACTTTTCAAAGTTTAAAACTTGTAAAAGCCGTAACCAGTTTTGCTCTCCGTCTAAGCCCCTCATTTTAAGGAATTGCAGAGGCTTTCATTTTTTTTCGATAATTATTTGAAAACTCATTTCAAAAAAAATGAAAAATCCTCACTCATTTTGCTGCCCGCCTAAGCCCCTCCTTCGGAGGGGTTGGGGAGGCTTTACTCCGTCCTTAAGCTCTTCACCGGATTAGCCAACGCTGCTTTGATTGCCTGGTAGCTGATAGTGACCAATGCAACCACAATCACCGCGACCGTTGCCAATACAAATACCCATACACTGATATGTATCCGGTAGGCAAAATCCTTCAGCCAATTGTTCATGGCCCACCAAGCAACGGGGAATGCCAGCACACATGCGATCAGGATGAGTTTCAAAAAATCTTTAGAGAGCATTCCGGTTACTTGGGAAACACTGGCACCCAGCACTTTTCTGATACCGATTTCTTTGGTGCGCTGTTCTGCGGTATAGGTGGCTAAGCCAAACAAACCAAGACAGGCCACAAATATGGTGAGTGCCGCAAAGATGTTCAGGATGGTGCCAGATTTTTGCTCCGCTAAATAGGTGTTGTTGTAGAGATCATCCATAAAAGCATAGGTAAAGGGTTCTTCGGTTTTATAGCTTGCCCACGCTTGTTTCATCGAGCTAAGAAGCCCGGCAACATCCGCTGTTTTAATTTTTACGATCAACCCACTTTCCGGTTGCAGCACCATGATCAATGGGGTAATGGCTTCATGCAGTGATTTAAAATTAAAATCCTTGACCACGCCAATCACATGAAGACTGAGTTTGCCACCACTATTGTCATTCATCCAAGTAAGCGTGTGGCCGATGGCTTTATCGCCCCATCCAAAGGTATTGGCAGCTGTTTCATTGATGATGACACCCGATGAATCGGTGGACATATCTTTTGAAAAATTTCTTCCAGCGACCATCGACATTCCTAAAGTTGGGATATACTGTTCGTCCACATCGTAACGCAAAGTTCTGATGAGCTTGTTCTCATCGCCATCGGGATACAGCATAGAATTGTTGCTATTAGTAGGCCCTGCTGGGCGATAAGCAGAAACAGTCGCATTTACCACACGAGGGTCTTTCAATAACTCGTCTTTGAAAACTTTTTCATTGCTCCCCAACAGATAGGAGTTGGGGATTACCAAAAGTTGCTCCTTATCATAACCCAGCTTTTTGTTCTGAATAAATTTCATTTGTTGGCTAACCACGATGGTACCGACTATCAAACAAACGGATATGAAAAATTGGAAAACCACCAAGCTGCTGCGCAAGCTGAGGCTTTTTACGTTCCTGCGCAGTTTATTTTTGAGCACAGCAATTGGCTGAAAAGAGGAAAGAAAAAAGGCTGGATAAATTCCCGCAACGATACCCACAAAGAGTCCTAACAAAAGCAGGCTTGTAATATTTTTGAACCTTAATGCTGACTGTAGGTTTTTTCCCGATAACGAATTAAAAACGGGCAAGGCTAGTTGAACGAATACGATTGAAATCAAAATAGCCATGAAAGCGAGTAGGACAGACTCCAACAAAAATTGTTTGACCAATTCCCATTTCCCCGAACCCAGCACTTTCCGAACTCCCACTTCCTTTGCCCTTTTGGAAGCACTGGCAGTAGAAAGATTGATAAAATTGATACAAGCAATCGCCAACATAAAAATGGCGATGGCTCCAAAAATGTACACATATTTGATATCGCCACTAGGCTCTAGCTCAAAACTATTGATGGAATGCAGATGGATATCGGTCAATGGTTGTAATACAAAACCCAATTCATTTCCTTTGGTACGGAATTGGGAAAGACTGATATGCATGGCCTGCATAATTTGTGGCCCCATATATTTCTCCACCATATCCGGCAACTTTGCTTCAAGTTTTTTATAATCATAGCCTTTTTGCAAAAGCAGATAGGTATAAAAGTTGGATTGCATCCAAGAAGTAGATTTTGCCTCCGGCAAGCTTGCCATGGAAGCCAACATATCGAAATGGAAATGGGAATTGGAAGGCAGTTTTTTGAACACACCCTTTACTTTATACAAGTCATCGCCATCGTTGTTGAATTTGAGGGTCTTCCCGATGGGATCTTGATTACCGAAATAGGTTTTTGCCATTTCTTCGGTAATCACAATCGTGTTGGGAAGTTGTAATGCATTAGCGGGATCTCCTTGAAGAAATTGAAAGGTAAAAACAGAAAAGAAATTAGCGTCCACAAATGCAAGTCTCCCTGCATTGAATTTTTTGTCGTTCAATATTACCTTGGGGATCCCATAATCACGAAGCCTAGTAGCAATCTCCACTTCGGGGTAGTCATATTTTAAAGTTTGGGCAGTTGGTGGCATTACACTGGCTTCATTTATTTTGCCCCCATTCATATTGGCTTTAAAACTGATCCGCACAATCCGATCTGCATTTTTATTGAACCGGTCATAGCTCAGTTCATCCATTACATACATCATAATGATGAAGCACACCGAAATCCCGACAGAGAGACCAAGTATATTGATCAAGGAGAAAGACTTGTTCTTTACCAGATTTCTCCAAGCAGTTTTGAAATAATTCTTTAGCATAAGAAAACAATTTATGATGTATGATGCCGGATCTATGATTTCTTTAGTTCGAACTCGGTGCCAACTTTTCCCTCATCCTCCTACTCCTTCTACACTTCGTTGAGAAGGAGCTGCGCATTTTAACTGTAATAAACATTTTATCTTCCACTTCTTCCTTAGTCCTTTTCCAAGCGCTTTATTTCTTTCAGCGTATTATATTTTGCA
>JAFDYF010000013.1 GCA_018267575.1 Bacteroidota bacterium | reverse complement strand
GTACTGTGTTTAAAGTTAACATTTAACTCTTGACACAGTTTATTTTACACTCTCATCAGTAAGGCGAGAAGATAAGGTAATCAATATAAATATAGCCTTTGAAACTTTGTTGCTCGATAAACAGGAAACACAAAAAAGGGCAAAAATGTTAGAAAGGATTTGGAAGGTTCTTAAAGGGAAAATCAACAAGAACACAAACATCAAAAATATTGAGAACGTTATTGAAGACAGAAACCTAATAATACATAATGGTCTACCAGCTTCTGTAAATGTTGATTTTATTGATGTTTACAGGACTTATTGCAGATTGATACTTTTTTTAAGTGATAACCTTTCCAGCATCAATGCAACCCAACCAAATTATTTGACACAGTTTTACTCAACGTATTGACTTGGCGAACGCACAACAAAAGTATTTGCAAAAGCAGGGCTGGACAATTAGACATCAACCATGTGCAAGCATCAGCAGCAGTTCGGGCTCGACGTTCATTTTTAATTTTTAGTTCAAATCCAACTAGGGCAGATATGCAGCGTGGGCATTGAGCGTTAGCGTATCTGTGCGTCAGCCACCCCTTCAACCAGCTTGTGGAACTGAACAACCTTGGCACTGATACCCATCTGCGCAAGAACAAGGCTGCATATCCTCGCCAGTGTGGGCCCGTGCCTAAAAAAATAATGTTTATTTTCAGATTGAATACCTGCGTAAGTTTAGGTTTATTTCAACTTATTTCTTTCTATCTGTGCACGCACGAAAGAGGTCGAATTCGGACAAAAACGATTTCTCGCCTGTTTTTAATTTGATATTTTTATCCTTTCCAATTGTAAAATGAAAGGAGGATGCTTTACATTTTTTATCATCTAGGGACATATGTACGTTATATCCGTTGCCCCCGTCTGCTACCCTTCCATCTCTTACCATTTCCTGAAAATCAAGTGCTTCTTTCATCTCCCGAGTTGAAATCCATATTAAACAATGTAAATTATTTACATCAATAACCCATGTAGCACATGTATTTTTAATCTTAGGCAGAAGATATGTAGGATTCTGTGCCCTACCTACAGCAGTAGCACCATCCTCCATAAAAAGTGAAGTTGACTTATGCGTATGAGGATATTTTTCTGGATTATTTAAGTAATCACGCCCTATCAAAAATGAACCATAATCATCATGAAGTAGTTGACTAAACTGAAAAACTTGATCAAATATATCATTATCTGCTGTAAGAATAATGCAATCTCTGCCAGTTAATATTGGACTAAGAATTCCGTAAACAGCAATTACTTCATCAGTATATCGGCGTCGTGAATCACCTTTATTAGCCATTCTAATTGTTCTCCAACTTATTCCATCCTTCATTGCCTTCGTAATAATTTTTGAACGGTCTTTATCTATTGGTAGACGCCCCATTTGTTTAAAATATTTACTAAAAGGACCTTCTAAGATTTTTTTTCTTACATGAAGAATATTTACATACCGTTCCAACACCCATTGGTGGTTTACTAAAGCAGAATATTTATCAATTACAAGCCTTGGATTGAGTTCCCCTTCAGGGAAAAGAAGCTCCCTCATTGGACTGGGTTTTTGCTTCTCAATATCCACAAGTTCATCTCGGACATCTGGCAGAACCCGGATTAAATTCGAAATTAGTAGTTGTCGAACTAGGTCGAGTCTTTTAGGAGACCATAGGCTTGAATCCGCTAATACATCAGTTGGATGTGGGTTAGTATAGATAGAATCAATTATTTCACCCTCCCGTTTAAATATAAAAGCTTTATAGCTGAACTCGGGTATATTTTGCTTTTGTAATAAAGGAATGCCTACTGGGGGTAGAATAGGAATTCCATTAAAAATTGGTTCCACAACTTCTGAGTTGCCTGTTTGTCGAAGGAATTCAAAAACTGGGTTTTTGGGCATATTTGATTTTTTTTAAATTAAAAGATGCAATAAGAAAGATAGTCTAAAAAAAATCATTTATAAAATCAGTGCTTTTGAAAAATAACAGATCTACCCCCACTCTGGCGCAAGCTTAGTAGCAGAGCTTTGTGCGTTGGCTATGCTTCCCGCTTAGGCGGGACAAGTTATGCCGAATGTTTAAATGTTTGCAGGCACTACTTGTCCCGCCAAGCGGGAAGCTTGGCTCACACACAAACCCAAACTACAACGCTTGCGCCAGGTCCCTGATTTTTTGACAATCTTGCGCTAGTTGGGGCATCGGCATCGGGGGACGGATAGGCCCAAACGTTAAAATATATTTTCAACTTTTGTAACTTTATCAAGCACCGGTCCGGGCGGGACG
>JAFDYF010000012.1 GCA_018267575.1 Bacteroidota bacterium | reverse complement strand
CGTTATGTCGGCGGACAGAAAACACTCGTCAACTTCACCTATCCAGCAGCATCGGCCTCGGGGGACGGATAGGCCCAAGCTTTAAAACATATTTTCAACTTTTGTAACTTTAACCAAGCACCGGTCCGGGCGGGACGTTTTTCAAATGCCGCCACAAAACGCCAAGCCCTGGCCGTTGGCTGCCATTCGCAGACGATGGCATTGAATTTATTCTATAATAAGACAGTTGTGAAAAAAAGTATTACTACCTTATTCTTGTCCATTTTAATATCAGCGGGAGCTTTTGGACAAAAAGACTATGACTTATATATACAAGCACTTATTAATGGAAATTTTCAACTAGCCAAACAAATTGAAAAAAATAATATTACAACTGAACCTATTGAACCTAAACAATTTTCAATTAGAAATGACCCAGAGCATATATTTAATATAGGTCTTGAGAAGATTAAAGATTCAATCGCTTCGCTTTTCAATTTCGAAAATCAGTATAAAAACGAAATTCTAAAACCTGTTTTTACCTTTTACACATGGGACGAAGACAGTAGTGAAAAACATGAAATGCCGATATTCTTTAAAGCAGAAACTACAAAAGACTCAATTTTTAGCAAATGTTATTTCAGGAATACTAACACGAAGAATGATATTTACCTCTTTACAATGGGAAATTCATGGCCATCTAAACTTTATTTTTCAAAAGGGAAGCCTTTAGACTATACAACCAGCTTTATAATAAAATTATCTGCACAAAGTCCAAGTTCGACAAAAGTTACTATAGTTGCTGAAGAACCGATTGTGTTCAATGGAATTAAAGGATTTGGAGTTCATGCGCCAATTGCACGGGAGACAAAAGTTAATTCGTCGACTATTGAAGAATATACTTTGTTGCTTTTCATAGCAGACAAGCTTGGCGACAAGTCTTTATTACCACTGCTATTGCCAAAAGACAATTAGAAATGAACGGCAGCCAACATAAGGCTTGGCAAAATGCTGGCAGACGAACAATGTTCTTCAACATTTGGTTTATTGCTTCATCACCGGTTCCGGCGGACAATATTCTATTGAGCGAAATATCTTAACTTGAACTGTAAATAAAAATCAACAGCGGTAAGCCGGGCGGACGGTATGCTATGACCCGCACTTCGCCAAGCCTCGAACGTTGGCGGTTATTTTAAGGAGACACCATCATTTTATGGAATTTGACGATTTCTAAATCTATACACAGACAAAACATTTATTTAAATGAATAAAGTTTGTGTACTTATAATATTGATTTTCGAATCATCAATTTCGCTGGGACAGACAAAAGAAATCAAAGCCGGTGGCATTGAAATGCAAGTGTCTTCGGTTGACACATCTTTAAACACAATATTTTGCAAAGTCGGACAAGAACCAAAGTTTCCAGGTGGGACAAAAAACTTAGTTGCATTTGCAAAACGGAAGATTAAATACCCACAGACAGCGATTAATGACAGTGTACAAGGAAGTGTAATTTTACTTTTTACAATTAACAAAAAAGGCAAAGTGGTAGACAAAAAAATAGTCCAAAGTGTTCGTAAAGACCTTGACAATGTATGTTTGAAAATGCTAAATCAAATGCCGCTGTGGAGACCTGCACGAATTGACAACAAAGCGATTGCTGCTTATGAAAGATGGAAAATAATTTTCATTTTGACAGATTAGAAAAACAACCGCCAACATGGGGCTTGGCGTTATGTCGGCGGACGGAACACACGGCCCAACTTCAATTATCTAGGAGCATTGGTCTCGGGGGACGGATAGGCCCGCGCAGTAAAATATATTTTCAACTTTTGTAACTTTACCAAGCACCGGCCCGGGCGGGACGT
>JAFDYF010000011.1 GCA_018267575.1 Bacteroidota bacterium | reverse complement strand
TATATTTTGCAACTTTCAATATTTTAGATTTCCCGTCAACTTTTCAAAGTTTAAACCTTGTAAAAGCCGTAACCAGTTTTGCTCTCCGTCTAAGCCCCTCCTTCGGAGGGGTTGGGGAGGCTTTATTCCGTCCGCAAACTCTTCACCGGATTTGCCAACGCTGCCCTCATTGCCTGTATGCCGATTGTAAGAACCGCGATGAACAATAAGACAAGGGTAGCATACAAAAACAATAACCAACTCAATTCAATGCGATAGGCAAAACTTTGAAGCCATTTGTTTGCAGCCCACCAACCAATAGGCCCAGCAATCAGGGTAGCTATCAATACCAGTCTGACAAAGTCTTTCCCCAAAAGAATACTGATATCCCTCAAATTGGCTCCCAATATTTTTCGGATACCGATTTCCTTCATGCGACGGTTGATCAAATAAGTGGTCAATGCAAAAAGCCCAATAACGGATATGAATATGGCAGTAAAAGCAAAAAAATCGATGATGACTTGCAAACGCATATAGGAGCTAAATAAGCGTTCAAAATTTTTATCCAAGAAAGAATACTGTATGGGAAAATCGGGTGATATTTTTTTCCAAGAACTTTCAATGGCTTTCATGGTAGTGGGCAAATCCTTGCTATTGAGCTTAACCAATAAAGCTCCACCCGATTGCATCATACAAGCATTATTTCCCACGGTAAAAACCACTGGCCTTACTTTATCCTCAAAACCAGATACATGAAAATCTTTCACAACACCTACTATTTGTACTGGCACTGAATCGCAATAGGGAAAAGTAATAGTGGCACCAATGGGGTTTTGAAGACCCAGTTTGTGGGCAGCCGATTCATTGATAATCGCTGAGCGTGTATTTTCATCAGCAGTGCTATTGTTGAATAACCTGCCATTTAGCAATGGCACACTCAATGTTTTGAAATAATCATCGCTCACTTTCACTGAACTCATCCTAAATTCTTTTCCATTATACCGGTACGGTATGCTAGTAGTATCAATAATTTCATCTCCGGGCACTGTAGTGGCTTTAGAAACATACTCAACACTAGGTATTGTTAGCAGTGTGTTTCTAGTTATATCAAAATCCCGATCCCGTATAGATTGGGGGGCTCTCAAACACAATACTTGCTCCCCAGAAAACCCCTTGTCCTTTGATTGCATATAATGCATCTGTTGATGGATCACCAGCGTACCAATGATAAAAAAAGCGGAAACCGAAAACTGCAATACAATCAGCGCATTCCGAAAACCGATTCCCTTTTTTCCGGTGCTATAGTTCCCTTTCAATACCTTGGTGATATTATAACGCGACAAAAACAAAGAAGGATAAAGACCCGATAACAAGGTTACCAAAACCAAGCAAGTAAGAATCTGAATCGCGATCGATATAAAGCTACCTGAATGAAGAATGCTCAGGTGGACACTAAATTGATCATTGAAATAAGGCAGTGTCAGCTTTACAAAAAGCAATGCCAAGCATAAACTGACCAGACATTGCATGCCTATTTCCATCATAAACTGCGAAATCAATTGCTTGTTGAGCGAGCCCAATACTTTTCTTACGCCTACTTCTTTTGCACGGGCCATGGCAGCAGCAATGGACAGGTTGCTAAAATTGATGGCGCCAGCAAGCAAGAGCAATGCCGCCAATAACAATAAAAATGAAATCGTGGTAAAATTGCTGTTCCCATGTTTGGGAAAATTATGCAGTTTTGAAAATGCATCCACAAATAACCCTGCTTGATGGCCCGCTTTTCGAAAGGCAGTTAAAGATTGACCATCATTTTTTAAATGCAGATTATAAAAGATGCTATCGACTTCCTTCTCCAATTTTCCATTTTCTATTGGCAAAACTGTTTTTACAAAAGTCTGATAAGAAAGATTTCCCCAAAACATATTTTGGTTTTCGTAAGGGCTTCGAAAAACAAACTGCGTATTCAGGATGGAAGGGGTCTTGGGTGTTTGCAATATCCCTGTTACCTCACAATCAAATGCATTGAACACTTTAATGGTTTTGCCTATCGGCGATACATTCCCAAATAGTTTGGTGGATAGTTCTTTGGAAATAACCATCACATTCGGTTTGCCCAAGGCAGTGGATGCGTTACCTTCAATAAACAGGTAGGGGAATACCTTAAAAAATGAAGAGTCAACATCAATACCCCCTTCCTGATAAATTTTTTTCTCCCCAACAGCAAGCAAAATTTTGAAATTATTTTGAGCCTGGATTCTCGTTGCAGAAACGATTATTGGCACATGCTGTTTCAAGAAACTGGCCAAGGGGGCTGGGGTAGCCTGCCAGATATCCTCATCGCTTTGCTCCGAAATTTTATACACTTTTTTTAAGGATGCATCCCAAGTATCATAACTCAGCTCATAATTCAGGTAGAGCAAAATAATGATGAAACCCGCCATTCCAACCGCCAGCCCAACAATATTGATGGCATTGAAAAACTTGTTCTTGATCAAGTTTCTCCAAGCGGTTTTAAAATAATTTTTTAGCATAAAACAATTTATGATGTATGATTTCTTTAGTTCGACCTCGCTGCGGGCTTCTCCAAATTTTT
This sequence comes from Bacteroidota bacterium, assembly GCA_018267575.1. Classification (GTDB taxonomy): domain Bacteria; phylum Bacteroidota; class Bacteroidia; order Chitinophagales; family Chitinophagaceae; genus Puia. Next base: position 23,391 of record JAFDYF010000011.1, on the reverse strand, counting down.
GAACTTTGGAAAAGCTCATAAAAACTGAATCTATCACCTCCCATTAATCCCCCCAAATCCCAGTTCAGACAATTACTCCGTCCGCAAGCTTTTCACCGGATTGGCCAACGCTGCTTTAATGGCTTGGAAGCTTACCGTTATCAATGCCACGACAAGGGTAATGCCCACCGCCAAAATAAAAATCCACCAACCAATATTGATCCGATATGCAAAATCCTGAAGCCATTTATTCATTGCCATCCAAGCCAAGGGAATAGCCACAGCAATTGCAACCATCACCAATTTCAAAAAATCCTTTGACAACAGTGTGGCGATACCCATCACTGAGGCGCCCAAAACTTTTCGAATACCGATTTCTTTGGTACGTTGTTCTGCCTCAAATGCAGCAAGACTGAAAAGCCCCAGCATCGAAATAAAAATAGCGATTATAGCAAAAGACAGTATCAAGATAGAGCTCTGCCGATCTTTTTTATACAGGCTATTAAAACTGTCGTCTAGAAATGTATATTCAATCGGGCTTTCGGGAATATATTTCTGCCATATTTTTTCAATGATCCCAACTGACTGCGAAATGGATTTCGGCGCTATCCTAACCATAAAATGGTTTCTCCAGTCAGGATCGTTGAAGGCAACCAATGGGCCTATTTTTTCATGCATGGTTTTGTAGGTAAAATCTTTCACCACGCCAATCACTTGGCCTGTATCGCCCTTAAAAATAAAGGTCTGTCCAACCACGGGAGCATGTAGGTTAAAATCCTTTACAGCGGTTTCATTCAATACCACATTTTTACTGTCTAAGCTGTTGCCTTCCTCGAACCATCGCCCTTCCCGCATTTGTAGTTCGGCTACTTTTTGAAAATCGGCATCAACGGATAGCTGGGCAATCTTTGGGTTGATACTGGTATCATGGCCTTCCCAATTTGCACAGCCACTGCAATAACTGCCCATATCCACTATTGGTTGGTTGGAAGTAGATACCCCTTCAATACCGCTCTGTGATAGTAGCTCTTTTTTCATTGCCTGGATTGTCGATTGCCTTTTTGCCCTGTCAATTGTAAAAGGCAAGGCAAATGAAATAAGCTGAGAACGATTATAACCCAGGTTGCTATTTTGAACAAACTGCATCTGCTTAAATATCACGATTGTGCCAATAATCAACATAACCGAAATGGTGAATTGTAATACTACAAGCCCTTTCCTGAAACTGGTGTTCTTTGTTTTTAATACCGTTATTCCTTTAAGAACATTCAGAGGCTTGAAGGATGATAATAGCAAGGCTGGATAAATACTATTGAGCAATATCGAAATGGATAAAGTGATGCCCAATACTTGCCAAAGGGCAATAGAGGTCAATGGCAATGTAAAAGATTTTTCCGTTACCCAATTGAAGACAGGTAGGCTAAGTTGAACAAGGACAAGTGTGACAACAAGAGAGATTATGCTTATAATCAAAGACTCAAAAACAAACTGGAAAAATAGAGTTGAACGATTGGCTCCAGCGATTTTCCGGATGCTCACTTCCTTTGATCGGATACTTGCTTTAGCGGTGCTCAGGTTTACATAATTGATACAGGCAATCAACAATAACAAAAAACCAAGGAAGGAAAACAAATAAACCCTAAGATAGTCGCCATGTTCAAATGCCGAATTTTGGATTTCATTGTCAAAATGCATATCTACCAATGAAGTCATCGTAATCGGAGAAGAATCCGCATCTTTTGATTTTCTCTTTAAAAGACCGCTAATCTTTTCCTCAATAGTTTTTGGACTACTGTTCGGATTAATTTTAACGAAGCTGATATAATTTGCATTTCCCCATTGTTCGTCATTTTCACGAATCTGTGTATTGGCAAGCAATGCGGCAATGGGTATATACGCTTTATATTGGAAACTTGAATTGATTGGCGCATCTGCTATGACGGCACTCACTTTGTAATCCATGCTGTCGATATGGATTGTTTGCCCAACTGCTTTTTTATCGCCAAAATATTTTTTTGCCTCCGATGCTGCTAGAATGATACTGAAGGGGTGTGCATTGAAATTTGTGGCGTTCCCATCAAGGAATTTATATTGAAACAAATCGAACCATCCATTATCAACATAAGCACACTGCTTTTCATAAAATAAGGCTCCATGAATTTTGAAAACAGGCCAGTTATTGGTATTGAGCCGAGCCGTTTGTTCCACTTCAGGAATTTCGTTCTTAATAGCATCTGCCAATAAAAGAGGTGTACTCTCCCACACCCAGCCCAATGAGGGAAGACGGGTAGTAAGGCGATAGATGTCTTTTTTATCTTTATAATTATCAAAACTGGTTTCATTTTGTACCCATAGCAAAATCAGTACAGCCGCCGTCATACCCATCGACAAGCCTGTGATATTGATGATGCTTGTCCCTTTATTCTTCCAAAGACTTCTCCAAGCAGTTTTTAAATAATTCTTTAGCATGGTTAAATTATTGTTTCCTTCCTTGACAAAAATAGATTCCCAGTTCAAAACACTGTCTCCAACCCCATGCCGAAACGCAATACAAATGATTTACAAAGAGATAGTTATTGGTAAATAGTCAGAAAGTTCGGTATTGATACAGAAACTGTACGGTTTTGATACAGCCTGCTGCCTCTTCACTTTTTTTATGATGGTAGAGAGAGACTCCCTATCTTTAAATTAAATTAAAATACTATATGAATCCCAAAACTAGAAACCTTATTGGTTGGATACTTACCGGGTTGATTGCTTTTGTCTTTATCGCGAGTGCATTCATGAAATTGTTTGGCAATGAGGCTGAAATGCAAAAAAACGCTTCCGGTTTCGGACTATCCTTGGCCACTATTAAGGAACTTGGTGTGGTGGAACTGATCTGTATCGGGCTTTTTATTTATCCCCGTACAGCAATATTGGGCACTTTATTGGTAGCAGCTTATATGGGCGGTGCCATTGCCACCCATTTGGAACATCAATTTTCCATCATCACACCCGTGATCATTGAAGCAATGATATTTATTACTGCTGCCGTGCGTTTCCCCGAATTGAGCAAAAGACTTATGGGCAACTAAACAATCGAACTTTTCCAAAGTGGAAAATTTTGGAAAAGTTCAAACTTATTTTGAAGCCCGCCCAAGCCCTTCGTTCGGAGGGGTTAGGGAGGCTATTCCGTTCGCAAGCTTTTCACCGGGTTGGCTACCGCTGCTTTGATCGCTTGGAAAATCAGCGTAACCAACACAATCAATATGGCAGCCAAAGCGCCAACCATCAACATCCACCATTCAATTTGGATACGGTAAGCAAAATTTTGAAGCCAACTGCTCATCAGCAGCCATGCCATTGGAGCAGCAATCACAGATGCCATGATTGCCATCAACACAAAATTTTTGGAAAGTAGTTTTACAATATCCATTACACCTGCACCGAACACCTTCCTTACACCAATTTCCTTAACACGCAGTTTTGCAAAAAGTGAAATCAGACCCAGCATACCCATACAGGCAATAAAAATGGTTAGAAATGCCACATAGCGTGTCATTTTCAAAATATTGTTCAGCATGCCATACTGATTGTCTACTTTGTCGGTCATCATCTCATAACTAAAGGCTCTCTTGCTCGGCATCGATTTAAAATCATTTTCTAATTGTGCCAGCACCGTCATGGTCTTTCCTTTTTGGGTGCAAATGCTCAAATAATTATTGTTCAAGCTTTGCATGCCTGAATAAAAATGCACTAATGGCTCTACATCGTTCGCAAGACTTCTATATTTGAAATCATCTGTAACACCTATGACCGTATAAACAGTGTTACTGCCTTTAGCTTTAATCTGCTTGCCAATAGCCGTCTTCCAACCAAATGCTTTCATGGCCGCTTTGTTGATAATCACATCCCCTTCTTCACTATTACCAGGAAGGTTCCTAAAATATCTGCCTTCAAGCAAAGGGATTTCATAGGTCGAGAAATAGCCAGCATCAGCCCCTGCTTGCCGAAGGGATATTTCCTTATTGGTAAGCACATCTGCGTACTGATTAAAATTGTTCCAATAGGCTGTGGGTATAATCGAATTGGTTGAAAAAGATTTTACCATTGTATTGCTTCGAAGATTGTTGAGAATGGCATCAAAACGGGCTTCCGAAGATTTTTTATTCTTGAATGCAAGATCTAGGTTCACTACCACTACATCATTGGGATTAAAACCAAGAGAAACCGATTTCATGTGACCCAATTGCTTGTTCAATATGATAGTGATATAAATAAGGGTGATAGACAACACAAATTGGGTGGTGATAAAAATAGTTCTTGTATAACTTTTCCTGTTGCCACGGCTCAATTTACCTTTGATAGCATCTGTCACTTTTAGAGAAGTTAGATGCCAAACTGGATAAGCTGAAATAGCAAAAGCAATAAGAAAGCCTAGTAAAATAAAAAGAAGTACCAAAGGATAACTACGAGAAAGATCCAACTCAATCTCCCCGAATTGCGAACTGAACATTTGGTTCATTTGTGCAACCAAAACCCCTTTGAAAAATATAAAAGCGAAAATCAGCGATCCAAAAATAACAATGCAGTTCTCCACAAAAAATTGAAGAAAAATACTTCTTTTACCGCTCCCCATCATTTGCCGAACAGCTACTTCCTTAACCCTTGCATACATGATCCCCGCATTCAAGTTAACCATGTTTACAATAACGATAAGAAGGATAAAAGCGATTACTGCAATAGAACCTGAAACAATGGCATTTCCAATCACTCCCATGGTTTCAGGAACCAGTTTCCTAAAGGAAACAATTTTTATTCTCTCTGATTTTCTCTCTTCAGAGTAATGAGTCTGTACGATTTGGTCAAGTTGCTGTTCAAGTTTTTCTGGGTGGGCATCCTTTTTCAATTTGATGTAATTTTCAGCAAAGGTATTATACCAATTCGCTCCTTGCACAAAACCGGGGTTATCGTTTAATAATGCCGTTGTCAATAAGATTTTCGGCTTGATGCTGGTATTGTTGGGGATATGTTTCATTACAGCCTTTACCGTGAGCAATACCGTATCATCGGCAGCAATTACTTTGCCAACCGGGTTTTCATTACCAAATAATTTTATCGCTGTTTCCTCTGATAGAACGATACTGCTTTTTTCATTTAAAGCATTATCCGCTGAACCATATTTTAAAGGGAATGAGAACACCCGAAAAAAACCCGTGTCAACATAAGCACAATAGTTCTCTTGTACTTCTTTGTCCTTGTATTTTAACCAAGGGTTGTTCCAGGTTTGTATATGAGTTCCCGCCTCAATATCTGGGCAGGTGCTTAAAGCTGCATATAATAAAGGATATGGGGTTTGCCTAAATTCAGTTCCTTCTTTTGCCTTTGTCTTAAAATAAGCCATCCTTCCCTTGTCAGCAAACTGGCTATCATAAGTAAGGAACTGGTACAACATCAGCCCCAACGCCATGATACTGGAAAGCCCAAGGGTTAACCCAATAATATTAATGGCAGTAAAATTTTTATTTTTCCAGAGGCTACGAAATGAGGTTTTAAAATAATTTTTTAACATAAAAATTCATTTACAAAATGAACAAACTTTGGAAAAATCCTAAACATCCCATCTATCCCACAAATCTCCCCAAATCCCCGTCCAGACAATTATTCTGTACGCAAGCTTTTAACTGGATTGGCTTTTGCCACCCTGAGCGCATAGAAACCTACTGTAAGCAACGCAACCAATATACCCATGATACCGGCTAGCACAAACATCCACCATTCAATTTGTATTCGATAAGCAAAACCCTCAAGCCATTTATGCATTGCCCACCAGGAAATAGGGGTAGCAATAAAAATGGCGATGATAACCAAAACCAAATATTCTTTCGATAGCAATTGTACAATACCAGCTACAGAAGCCCCCAGCACTTTCCTAATGCCTATCTCTTTTGTTCTTTGGAAAGCAGTGAGCACAGCGAGACCAAATAAACCAATACAACTGACAAAGATGGCGATACCAGTAGCGAGGTTAACCAGTTTGGATAAATGTCTTTCTTGCTCATACATTTCAGCGATCGTTTCATCATAAAATTTGTAGGCAAAGGTTTCGGTAGGATAAAACTGAGCCCATTTTTCACCTACCGAACTTAATATGCTTGGCCATTGAGAATGTGGCACATTTTTCAGTTTAATATTGAAAGTGTTTAAATTATCCTTTTCACTTTCAAAATCCATAGGCTCGATTGTTTTATAGAAATTTTGGGAATGAAAATCTTTTACAACACCCACAATTGGGAATTTAGAATTATCCTGTCCAATTATTTTACCCAAAGCCTCTTCTGGGCTTTTAAACCCAAATGCATGCATGGCGGTTTCGTTTATAACAAATTCATTGGTGGTATCAGATGCTCGAAGGTTTCTACCCGCCAATAATTTCATCCCATATAAATTAAGATAAGCCGTATCGACACATTTCCTATAAACACTCTTAGTGATTGGCAACTTCCCTTCCTGCGCATATTCATATTGACTAGATTGGAAATTATCTGACATAGGGGGCATGCCCAGTGAAATAGTTTGAATGCCGGGGATTTTTTTAATTTCATTGAGCAGTGCAAACTGTTTATTGGTATATTTTTTATCGACCAAAATTTTAAATGGAATATCCACCAGCACCACGGCATCCTTATTAAAACCCATATCGGATGACAAGGTATAGCGCAATTGATACCCCACAATCAAGGTGCAGGTGATAAAAACGAGTGCAATCACAAATTGAAATATGATAAGGGCTTTTTGAAAGCTAAATTTTTGACTGCTATTTTTAGTGCTAGAAAAATTCCGGAACACGTTGATTGTTTTCACCTTTGTTATCAGCCAGCTTGGATAAATACCCGCTAGGACGCTGCACAAAACAGAAATTGCTAGCATAAATGCAACCAATTGCATGGTGCCTTCCAATAGACTAACCCCTTCCGGTATAATATCCTTCAATATCCAGAACCCAAACAAACTAAATGCGTGAGCGAGGATTGCTGCAAAAAAAATGGTTATAATTGTTTCACTTAAAAATTGTGTAATCAACTGAAGATGGCTACTGCCCAAGGTTTTTCGGACGCCAATTTCCTTGGCCCTAAATGGTATGCCGGCCACGCTCATATTGATATAGTTTATGCAAGCCAGTATCAGCAGGAATAGACCTATCCCTATCAAACCGTAAAGCAGCTTCCTGCTCATTTTATGAACCTCCTGATCTTCAATATAAGTAGCGAAATGGACATCCTTTAAGGCTATCAACTCAAACCATCTTTTGAATTTGAAATGACTGGCGTTTTTTTGTTCAAACTCAGCCGTCTTGCTTTTGACCAGTGTTTCAATTTGGCTTAATACATTGTTCGGTTTTGTTCCATCTTTAAATTGCAGGTATAATTTATCCGTGCCATTGGTGTTGGTCCATTGGCTTACCTTATATGCTTTGGTTGGAAGGGGACAAAATTCCTGTGTGGTAAACTCAGTAGGGGATTTCAAATCGGCCACAATACCCGTAATGGTTCTTTGAACGGTATCCCCAAATGAATAATAAGTAACGGTGCGATGAAGGATATCCTCCAGTTTCACTCCGGGGAAATATTTTTTTGCCCTGCTTTCGGTAAGCACAATATTCTCAGGGGCATTCAATGCAGTTGATTTGTTACCAACAATCCAATGGTATTGGATCATGTTGAAATAGGATGTATCGGTAGCAGCTATTCCAGAAGGGTCATCAAATGAAAGAGACTTGCCTTTAACCGCGTTTACCGCCACCGAGTTAGACCATATGCCCAATACTGGTACCACATGATCCAAACCAGTTATTTCGGCACGTACTCCCTCGTAAACAGGTTTAGAAACGCCGCTATTATAGGATTCCTTTTCATCGTTCACAAACCTGGTAACTACTCGGTATATTTTTCCCTTGTTGGGAAGGCCCCTATCATAACCAAATTCAAAATTCACAATCCTGAAAATAATCCAGCAAGCGCTAATACTGATGGCTAGCCCAAAAATATTTAATGAAGTAAACAAGCGGGTTCTCCATAAATGTCTCAAGGCATTTTTTAGGTATTTTATTAGCATAATGTCAATTTTATTTTTAAGGTTCAACTTCTCTTCTTCTCAACTTTCTCAAAGTTTTAAACTTTTGAAAGGTTATTTAAATTTTATAGTTTCGGTTTATCCCTCATCCTCCTTCTCCTTCTCCACGGGGTGGAGAAGGAGCGGCACAGAATCACTTTAATAAGCATTTTATCTTTCACATCTACTTCGGTCCCTTTCCAAGCACTTTATTTTTTCAGCGTATTATTTTTTGCAACTTTCAATATCTTACAATTCCTATCAACTTTTCCAAAGTTTAAAACTTTGGAAAAGTTCAAACTTATTTTGCTGCCCGCCTTGCCCCTCCTTCGGAGGGGTTGGGGAGGCTACTCAGTACGCAAACTTTTCACCGGATTAGCAACAGCCGCTTTGATCGCTTGATAACTTACGGTTATCAGCGTGATCGATATCGCGCCTGCCCCTACCGCCGCAAAAATCCACCAAGAGATTTCCGAGTGGTAGGTATATTTCAGCAGCCATTCATGCATAAAATAATATGCGATTGGGGTTGCTATCAATAGGGAAATGAACACCAGTACCACAAAATCTTTCGACAACATTCTCCAAAGGGTAAACACGGAAGCGCCCAACACTTTACGGACACCAATTTCTTTGGTACGCTTTTCGGCCATAAAAGAGGCCATACCGAACATACCAAGGCAGCTAATGAAAATCGCCAACCCAGCAAAAAAGCTGGCCAGTTTGCCAACACGTTCCTCGTCGCCAAATTTTCTGGCATATTCTGTATCGATGAATTTATATTCAAAAGGCTGGGCAGGATTGTACTGCTTAAAAACAGTTTCGATTTTTGCCAATGCGTCATGAGTACTTGAGGCCGGGTTGATCCGGATATTTATCACCGACTGCGCACCGGGGTCCGTCACATACACGCTTCGATAAACGGGTGAATAGGGAGATTGTATGACCATATCATTGATCACACCAATCACGTGGAAAGGTTTTCCGTCCCAAACAATGGTTTCCCCAATGGGATTTTTCAGGCCGGTGAATTTTGCGGCCGTTTCATTCAATATGATGGCATTGGAATCCGTCAGAAAGTCTCTTGAAAAATCTCGTCCCTGAATAATTTTCCAATTGATTGTTTTTCCAAAATCTTTGGACACGAAGGAAACGGCAAAGTCGCCCTGAAGAGAAGGATCTTTCCCCTTCCATTCAAAACCATTGTCCACCTCATTTACATAAATAGTGGGGGAAGAAGACTCCGCGATTTCCGTAATCGCACCGGATTTTTTCAGGTCATCACGAACCGCATCAAAATGCTGATGTATATCCTCGGTCATCACGGGCACCATCACCAGTCCATTGCGGTCATATCCCACCGGTCTATTCTTGGCAAATTGAATTTGCTCAAACACAATAATGGTTGCAACAACCAAAACCACGGAAACCGTAAACTGCAACACCACCAAAACTTTCCGTGGCAAAGCGGCAAATGGGCCCACACGAAAGGTTCCCTTCAATACTTTCACCGGTTGAAAAGAGGATAAATAAAAAGCTGGGTAACTACCCGCCAACAATCCGGTGATCAAGCTAAATGCAATCGCAAAGAACCAAAAAATCGGGTTCGCCCATGGAATGCCTATTTTCTTATCGGCTATTTGATTAAAAAAGCGCAAGACCAGTTGCACCAACAGCAATGAAAAGCCAAGGGATAGGATGGCCATCATTATCGATTCGTAAAAAAATTGTTGTACCAATTGACTCTTTAAGCAGCCAATCGCTTTTCGAATGCCCACTTCCTTAGCCCGCTTCTCAGATCTTGCCGTGCTCAGGTTCATGAAATTGATACAAGCCAATAAAAGCACAAAAAAACCTATCAGTCCAAAAAGCCATACAAATTCAATCCTTCCTCCCACATTCACCCCATTTTTAAATTCGGAATACAAATGCCATTTGCTCATCGGCAGTAAAAAGACAACGGGTTTAAAAGCAGCATCCTGCGGGGTAACCCGTTTCAATTTCACGTTTTTGATTTTTTTTGAAACTTTTTCCATGTCCGCATGATCCGCCAATTGCACCAATGTTTGAAAAGAATTGTTACGCCATGGATTGGTAGACTTTTCGGACCAATTATTATTGTCAATAAATAATTTCCAATTGGCAATGAAACTAAGCCTGTTGAAATCGGAATTATAAGGAAGGTCTTCATAAACCCCAGTAACTTTTACATCGTATTTATTATCCATCTTAATGGTCTTGCCCAAAGGGTCTTCCTCCCCAAACAAAGCTTTGGCGGTGGAAGATGAAAGGATAATTGAATATTTGTCCTTCAAAGCTGCCCTAGAACCTTTGACCATATTTAACGAAAGCATTTCGGTAATCTGGGGCTCATAAAAATTACCGGATTGCGTAATTTTCTTTTCGCCCACACTAAGAATATGATCACTGGTCCAAGAAGACATGCTTACCTGTTTAAATTCACTTCCATAGGAATTCCTGAGTTCATCGCCCATCAAATAAGGAACAGCAGTTTGGGAAGTGACATCACTGTTGAATGTCTGGTGTTGCATCACGATAGCGAGGCCATCATAGTTCTGAAAACTTTTATTAAAAGACAGTTCGTCCCAAATCCATAAGCCAATCAAAATAGCCACCCCCATTCCCACTGACAATCCCAGGATATTGATCAATGACTGCGCTTTATTCTTCTCCATATTGCGCCATGCCGTTTTGAGATAATTTTTGAACATAAAAAATGATTTATGATGTCGGATATATGATTTCTTTGATTCTAACCCGGTGCCAACTTTTCCAAAGTCTTGATCTTTGGAAAAGTTCTAAACAGTTTTGTTGTCAGCTTAAGCCCCTCCCGTGCAGGGGTTAAGCAAGCCTATTCCGACCGTAAGCTTTTCACTGGATTGGCTATCGCGGCTTTAATTGTTTGAAAGCAGATCAGCAAAGCCGTAATGATTCCTAGACTAACAATTGAAATTATGAATGGCGCAGCAGTTATATTTATACGATATGCATAATCTTGCAGCCAGCGATTCATAATCAAATTGCTTAGTGGATATGCCATTGCACCGCCAATAATAATTACCAGAAAAAACTCTTTCATGAACAATACAATTATACCGGCAACTGATGACCCCAAAACTTTCCTGATACCTATTTCTTTAGTTCTTTTTTGAATATTTAATGATACCAACCCTACCACACCCAGCAGCACAATGATCAAAGCCAGGATTGTTGCAGTATAAGCAGCTTTCTTCAACTGTATTTCCGACTGATACATTTTTGCCAATGCTTCATCCATAAATTTATATTCGAAAGGGGCGCCTGGTAAAAGCTTGTTCCATTTCTTTTGAATGGCAGCAATTGTTCCGGCAACATTACCCGGGTTAATTTTGAATGACAGAAAACGATAAATAAAATCATATTCCAGATTAAACATGATTATGGCAGGTATTTTTGATTGCATGGATCCAAAATGAAAATCCTTCATCACGCCACGCACTTCAAACACTTCCGGATTACCCGGAATTCTTACTTGCTGGCCTATTGCTTTATCTGGGTCATTCCACCCAAGCGCATGTACCGCTGTCTCATTTAGAATCACTTTAAGGGAATCCTGCCGATGGCCCTCGAAGGAAGTGCCTGCAACAACTGGTATTTGATAGAGTGACAAGAATTTTTCATCCTGTTCTAGTATTGCGGCCGCTACTGCTTGCGTGGAATCGCTACCAAACTTAAATATCGGAAGGGTATTACTATTGTTTCCATTAGGAATTTCAAAAGACAGTGAAACATTTTTAACTGAAGGCATAGATGCAAATTCATTGCGTATGGTTTCCATTTTATCCACACCTGCCCTTGTCCAGTTTCTGGGGAGCTGTGCCGAAATAATATAATCTTTATTATATCCGAGATTACTATGCAAAAAGAGATTTACCTGTTCCGAAATGATTATTGCCCCAACTATCGCAACCAGTGCTGTAGTAAACTGGAATATCATCAAAGACTTGCGGACTAAAAAATGATCTTTAATGGATGTAAGTTTGCCTTTTAATGATTCCACGGATTTTAGGGAAGATAAGATGAAGGCAGGATAAATACCCGCAATTATTCCCAAAACCAATATAAATAAAACAGGATAAATAATAAACCATAGCGGGAAACTGGCAAGAGAAGGAATTGCTTGACCCAAAATATCTCTAAACCAATTTTGGGCAAATGTGTATATGATAAAAGCAAATGCTGTAGCTATGAAAACAATGACCACAGATTCTATAAGGAACTGAAATATCAACTGCGTTTTCATTCCACCCAATACCTTTCTGATCCCTATTTCCCTGATTCTGGAAGCAGAACGGCTTACAGACATATTTATGAAATTTATTACCGCCATTAATAGAATAAACAAAGCGATAGCAGATAATGCCAAAATCATTTTTCTGATTAAGCCATTATTTGCATCGGGGTAATAATTTTTTAAAGGAGTAAGAATAGCGGTAAGGTCAGCAGTTATTCGTTCGGGTGCATTCTCTTTTATCAATTGACTTATTGGCTTCGCCAGTTGCTCCGGTGATACGCCTTTTTGCAACTGTATATAGCCTGCAATATGCGGGTTCCCCCAATTCATATTCCTTCCAAAAAAAGAAAGGTTGCTCGAAGAAACAAAAATATGGTTCGGGTAACCAGCTATCAAGTCAGTAACTGAATTATTGGGGTAATGATCAAGCACTCCAGTAATCATAAAATCATGCTTTGAGCCTGAAAAACTGGCAATAGTGATCGTTTGCCCCACTACATCCAATATCCCAAAATATTTCATCGCCATATCCTTTGTCATTACCACTGAAAATGGTTGATTTAAAGCCGTAGTTGCATTACCCTGCAAAAGTTTAAATCCATACATCCCCAAAAATGTGCTATCGCAAATAGCAATGTCTTCCCTAAAAGCTTTATCATTTTTTGAAACGTCGGAAGTAATCCCGTCCCATCGAAAATAGTTGGCAACCAAATCAGGAAACTTATTCTTAAGCGCCTTGGGCAATTCCCCTAATGTTGTAAAATCATATCCCTCGTCAGGGAGTTTCCATTTACTTTGAATGATATATTGTCTATCAATATTTTTCAAATCTTTATTAACAATCAATTGGCTCCATATATAGGCACTGATTAATAAAGTAAAAGCAATACCAATAGACAGGCCAAAAATGTTCACTCCGGAATAAAACCGATTCCTAATGATATTACGCCAAGCAATCTTGAAATAGTTTTTTAGCATAAAAACATATTTATGATGTATGATGTCGGATACTGGATTTCTTTGATTCTAACTAGCTGACAACTTTGGAAAAGTTTTAAACATCCCATCAATCCCGCAAATCCTCCCAAATCCTCCCAAATCCCAGTCAGTTCAGCCCTATTTAAATGTCAAGAAAACTTTGCCATCACCTGCATCAACAGTTACAGGTATGCCACCACCGTTCATTGTACCTTCCATTCTTTTATTTGATCCTGTTCCACTGAAATTGGATATGTGAGGGATTTCAAGCTTTTCGGCATAGAGTTTCAAATTATAGCCCTTGTTCTCTGGTATTTGTAAATCGATATTGCCGCCAGCATTTTTCAGTTTCACATATTTTCCAGGCGCTATAATTTCAACTTTTATATTTCCGCCACTGGTGCTAGCATCTAGTGAACATGACAAATCAAGCAGTCCCACATTGCCGCCGGAGGTACTGGCTTGCAATTCGCCTGCAATCGTTTTTGCTTCCACATTTCCACCACTGGTGGTTGCCGTGATATTTCCTTGCAAATCCGCAAGCCCCACATTACCTCCTGATGTGCTAAGGTTGATATTGCCCTTGCTATTTTTTGCTACCACATTACCGCCACTGGTAGAAAGGTCAATGTTGTCATGTGAATTGGACAGGCTGACATTGCCTCCAGAAGTAACGCCTTTTATATGACCGCTTACTTGGTCAATCATCAGGTTGCCGCCACTAGTTGTAAAATCCTCCGTGCCGGACAAATTGCCAATACTGATATTACCCCCGCTCGTAACCACATGGCTTGATGATTGATGCGGCACATATATCCTAAATGAAATACTTAGCCCATGTTTCCAACTGTTGGAATTTTTTTTATGTCGGGCAATGGCAGTAAGCTTATGATCCGCAGTAGAAATGTTAAGGTCATAATCCCTCTCCAACCTTGCTGTTATCTCTTCCTTTGACAATTTTCCATCACTGCTATTTGACCCTTGGATATACACTTCAATCCTTGCGTCCGCATCCACACCCTTGAGCTCTATATTTCCACCCGAAGTTTCTGCCTCCACATTCGTTATCGATTCATTGCTGAGTGATTTTGTGAGCCACAAATACTTTTGATAATTATCCTGTGCTTGTGCTGAATAACAGAATACAGCCAATAGCAGGATGATGCAAATCTTTTTCATATTATTTTGATTTAGGTTCTCCATTTTTTTGTTCTCTAATAGGTTTTACCCCAACTTTCCCAAATATTAAAACCCGTAAAAGCACTAACAGTTTTGATCTCCGCCAAAGCCCCTCCTTCGGAGGGGTTAGGGAGGCTCTATTCAGTCCTCAAACTTTTCACTGGATTGCTCAGCGCTGCACGAATTGTTTGCAAACTGATGGTGGCAAGAGCAATCAACACGGTAAATGCACCTGCCATTAAAAAAACATCAACGCCCAAGTTGATACGATAGGCATAACCCTGCAGCCACTGGTGCATTGCCCACCATGCAACCGGAATGGAAATAATAAATGCCATTACTACCAACTTTAAGAAATCTACGGACAAAAGCAGTAACAGTTGGCCGATACTAGCGCCCAATACTTTTCGGATACCAATTTCTTTTGTACGTTGTTCAATGATAAATGCAGAAAGACCAAACAACCCCAATCCGGCAATGATCACAGCCAGCACTGCAAAAGCAGAAAATATAAGCTGCATTTTTAATTCACTTTGGTATAACGCAGCAAATCTTTCATCGAGAAAAAAATAATTTAAAGGCCCTTTTGGATTAAATGAATCCCATGCTTTTTTTAGGTCTTTTAAAAACCCGGTTATATCAGTTGTTTTAACTTTCAAAACAAGCCCCCCGTAATTATTTCCCAGTAGCATCATTAAAGGGGCCACTTTTTGTTTAGCTGTAGTATAATGAAAATCAGCAACCACGCCAATCACCTTAAACGCTTGCTGACCAGAACGTACAATCGTTTTGCCTATTGGGTCCTTCCCTTTCCATCCCAATTCATTTACAGCCGCCTGATTAATAACCACCGAATTAGAATCAGAAAATTCTTTTGAAAAATTTCTGCCTTGCACTAACTGGATGCCCAATGTTTTCAGGTAATCATAATCCACATGAAAAATATTGGTATGGATATCCGTTCCGTTTGCTCTTTCGTTTTGAGGATAAATTTGAGTTCCATCCATAAAATCATCTCCAGGGACTGATCTTGAAATACTCGCAGCAAGTACCCGGCTGTCCTGCAAAAGATGTTGTTTAAATGCGTCCTGGTTTTGGCCCATCAATCTTCCATCTGGAAGAAACAATACTTGCTCTTTATCATAGCCCAACTTTATATGCTGCATATAATTTATCTGCCGATAAACCACGATCGTACCCATAATAAGAACGGTGGAAACTAAGAACTGAAAAACCACCAATCCACTGCGCAAGCGATTTTTGTCGCTGCCTTTTAGTGAGATGCCTTTTAAAACTTGTACTGGATTAAAAGATGATAAAAAGAAGGATGGATAAATACCTGAAAAAATGCCAACAAAAAATACCAGTGCCAACATGGCCAGAATAAATTGATAGCTCAATAAAGAGGCTGTACTAATCTGTTTGCCAGCAACAGCATTAAAATAAGGCAACAAAAGAATGATTATTATTACCGCAATCAACATTGCGCAAAAGCTCGTCAATTCTGATTCCAAAAGAAATTGCTTTATCAATTGCTTTTTTTCAGATCCCATTACTTTTCTCACACCCACTTCCTTTGCTCTTTTTACAGTAAGTGCAATGGAAAGATTGGTAAAGTTTACACAGGCCAATAACAAAATGAAAACAGCCAGCGCGGAAAATATATACACATACTGAATATCGCCATTTGGCTCTATTTCATACTTGGTATGACTACGAAGATGGATATCGGTCAATGGCAGCAGGGTAAACACAAAAGTGTTAACAGACTTCTGCGCCTCGGCGTAACTAACACCCATATCATGCTGCACTTCAGGCACCACATATTTGGCCACCAATTGAGGAAACTTGGATTGCAGTTTCTTAGGGTCAGCACCTGGGTTTAACATCAAATAGGTGTAACTGCCCAGATTGCTCCAAGTAGGTTTCGTTATATGAAGGGTTGAGATACTTAAAACCGCCTCAAAATGAAAGTGGGAATTCACGGGCACTCGATCAAACAAAGCCGTCACTTTATACACCGCATTGTTGAGACCGATTAACAAAGTTTTTCCCAATGGATCTTCCTCTCCAAAACACTTTTTGGCAAAGGCTTTTGAAATCACCACAGTATTTGGTTGAGACAAGGCGTCTTGATCGTTTCCTGCAAGTAATGGGATGCTGAAAAATTGGAAAAAATTGGAATCTGCAAATACCAATTTATCTTCCTTAAACTGCCTGTCGTTATACTTCACAAAATCACTGACTGGCATGAACCTTGTAAATGCCTTTATTTCAGGGAATGCCTTTTCCATTCCTTCTCCTACCCCAAAATCTACGCTAGGATATTCTGCCACATCGGTATTTGCCGTAACGGACAAATGAACACGATAAATATTTTTTGCTTCGGTAGGATACCTATCATATCGCAATTCATCATTCACAAACATTACCATTAACACAAAACAGGTTAAGCCAATCGCAAGTCCAAGGATATTGATAAAAGAAAATGCCTTATTGTGCAAAAGGTTCCTGAATGCAATTTTTAAATAATTCTTTATCATAAGAAGCTATTTATGATGTATGATGTCGGATATATGATTTCTTTTATAGAATTAGGTAGATAGAGCGCAAAACCAATAGCAATAGCAATAGCAATAGCGTCATTTCGAATCCCGCTTTCGGGATTTATGACTTAATGAATGCCGTTGCGGGTATGAGAAATCTCCTACACAATTATTGGCTGGGGATTTCTCACCCCGCACTATCTTTCCTTAGAGCATGGGCCTCTAAAGCGGGGATTCGAAATGACGAACCTCTGTTAGCGTAGGTTTGCGCTCTATCTACCTAATCCTATTCTTTTATTCTAACTCGCTGCTAACTTTTCCAAAGTCTTGAACTTTGGAAAAGTTCTAAACATCCCATAATCTTTTAAATCTCCCCAAATCCCCGTCCAGACTATTATTCCGTCCGCAAACTATTCACAGGATTTGCCACTGCTGCCTTGATTGCTTGGAAACTTACCGTTATGAGCGTTATCAATAAGGCCCCTATCCCTGAAACCAAAAAGACCCACCAGGAAATAACCGTTCTATATTCGTATTGCTGAACCCAATGATGCAGATAATACCAAGCCAAGGGTATGGAGATGATAAAGGAAATAGTAACCAAAAGCGCAAACTCTATGGATAACATTTTCCAAAGATTGTATACCGAAGCTCCTAGCACTTTTCGAATCCCTATTTCTTTTTTTCGCTGCTCCGCAACAAAGGACGCTAAGCCAAATAAACCCAAGCATGAAATAAATATGGCAAGCACTGTAAAGAAACTTGCCAGGTTTCCGATGCGCTGCTCGGCGGAAAATTTCTTCGCATAATCCTCATCATTAAAAGTATAATCAAAGGGTGCACTTGGATTGTATTTTTTAAATACCGAACCAATACGGTTCAATGCATCCATCGTTGGGACCCCGGGCTTTATGCTCACCGTTATTACATTTGCCCAATTCGGATCGTTAAGAAACACGGTGGGGGTTACTGGGCTATATGGCGATTCCATGATCATATCTTTGATTACACCAATAACTGTAAATTTCTTATCGTTGAACTGAATGATCTGCCCAACGATATCTTGCTTCATGCCAATTTGTTTTACTGCAGATTCATTTAATATCATGCTCAGGCTATCTGTTGAAAAATCTTTTGAAAAATCCCTACCCTCTTTGATTTTCCATCCAATGGTCTTTCCAAAATCAGTAGTAACCCCAATGGTACCAAAAGAAGGCAAAGTGTTTGGGTCCTTGCCTTGCCAACTGAACCCAATCTGGTTGGACCAAATTCCTGTTGTGGGGCTTGAAGATTCGGCCATGTCATCCACCACGCCTGTGGCAAGCAAATCGCTTCTGATGGCATCATAATGACCAAAAAGATCGGGCGTGCTCATGTTGATGGTAATCAACCCTTCAGACTTATAATTGACAGGTCTATTTTTTGCAAATTGAATTTGCTTGAAAACAATAATAGTCCCTATGACCAATGCAATAGAGAAAGTGAACTGGACTATTACCAAAACCTTTCGAGGTAGTGAAGCAAACCTCCCTACACGGAAAGTCCCTTTCAAAACCTTTATGGGTTGAAATTGGGAAAGATAAAATGCTGGGTAACTGCCAGCGACCAACCCAGTAATAAATGTAAAAACCAAAATCAAGGACCAAAAAATCGGGTTGCCCCATGGCAAGCCAATATCCTTATCAGCAAGTCGATTGAAAATTGGCATCAACAGTTCTGCCAGTATGATCGATAATATTAAGGAAAGGAAAGCTACCAAAATGGCTTCGCTGAGAAATTGACCGATCAACTGAGTACGGGCCGACCCCAATGCTTTGCGGACACCCACTTCCCTCGCTCTTTTTTCACTTCGGGCTGTGGAAAGATTCATAAAATTGATGCAGGCCAACAACAGCACAAAAACACCAATTATAGCAAAAAGCCAAACAAACTGTATGCGCCCCGCTATTGCTTTCCCATTTTTAAATTCACTATAAAGTCTCCATTTGTCCATTGGCTGCAATACCAGTTCTTCCTTGCCTTCGGTAGCCGCATTTTTATGGGCCATGGAAACCAATTTTATTTTTTCCGAGATCTTCTCCATGTCCCCATTCTTGTTCAACTCCACAAAAGCCTGCCATGAATGATTGTTCCATTGAGTGGCCGATTCTTTAAGCCATTTTTCGGTAGTAATATATTTTTTCCAAGGCAGGAATATTTTAGCATCATTCAGGGTAGTATTGTGTGGAAAATCCTCAAAAACTCCGGCTACCTTATAATCCCCCTTATTGTCAAGCCTTACGGTCTTATCCAAAGGATCTTCCTTACCAAACAATGCTTTCGCTATAGATGCATTTATCAAAATCGAAGACGGATCATTAAGTGCATTTATATTTCCTTCTTTCATCCTAAAGGAAAACATACTAGGGAAATCAGATTCAACCCACATACCTCTTGCCGTAATTTTTGTTTCTCCCACCTTTAGTACATGGCCAAAATTCCATGAAGCCATGGATACATTTTTGAAATTGCTCCCATATTTTGTTTTCAGCTCTTCCCCAAGTGGCATTGAAACTGCCGGGCCTGTTTCCATTTCATTGTGGTCGCCATAAAAGGTGGTCATCACCTGAGCCAATTCTTTATGGTTGCCATGATAATCATTAAAGGTTAGCTCGTCCCATATCCACAAGGCAATAAGGGTTGCAACAGTCATCCCTATCGCAAGCCCTAATATATTGATCATGGAATAAACTTTATTCTTGATCAGGTTTCGCCAAGCTGTCTTTAAATAATTTTTTAGCATAAGAACCTATTTTCGATATATGATGTGTGATGTGTGATTTCTTTAGTTCGAACTTGCTGCCAACTATTCCCTCATCCTCCTTCTCCACGGGGTGGAGAAGGAGCGGTGCTTCGTATCTTTAATAAACATTTTATCTTCCACATCTACTTCTGCACTTTTCCAAGAGCTTTATTTCCTTCATCATAATATATTTTACAACTTTCAAGTTCTTACAGTTTACAATTGTCTCGCACCTCTTTCCCTCTTCTCCACCACGTGGAGAAGAGCCGGGGATGAGGTTATTCCACCTTCAAACTCTTCACCGGATTAGCCACAGCAGCTTTGATGGATTGAAAACTCACTGTGATCAATGCGATTGCGATGGTAATAAGGGCCGCCAACAAAAAAATCCACCATTGGATATCGATCCGGTATGCATAGTTCTGCAGCCAGTTGTGCATCACCCACCAGGCAATCGGGGCTGCTATCACAAAAGCGATCATCACCAATCTCAAAAAATCTTTATTGAGCAGTTGGGTAATAGAAAACACAGAGGCTCCCAATACTTTTCTTACACCCACTTCTTTCGTTCTTTGTTCTGCCATAAAAGCAGAGAGACCAAACAATCCTAAGCAGGAAATAAAAATAGCCAAACCACCAAAAAGCAATGCTAGCTTGCCTATGAACATGGACTGCGAAAAGAGCCTATTGAAACTATCATCCAGAAAATAATAATCGAAGGGATACTGATTATCTATTTTTTTAAACACCGCTTGGATAGAAGCTATTTGTTTTGGCCTGTCTTGAGTAGGCTTCAATTTTACAAATATGCTACCCCAACTTGCAAAAGATTTGGGGCCTACCGGAAAAAATATGAGCGGTTGGGGCTTGCCATAAATATCATTGTACACAAAATCACTAGTAATGCCCACAATGGTTGATACATCACTCCCATCATCGTTGCGATAAATCCTTCCACCCACTTTTCCTTCCTTGCCCATTAATTTTGCCAGTGCAGCATTGATGATGATATTGTTGCTGTCCGATTTGAAATCGTCGTAAAAATATCTTCCTGACGAAAGCTTCACATTCATCATCGACAAATAATTGGGGGAAATTCCATTCATCGTAATCAAGGCTTCCTGCTTAGGATCATAGCCTTTCCATTTAAACCCCCCACCATTGCTATACATCTGGAACATGGAGCCCCAGGAAAGTGCCACATCCTTTACATTACCCGACCCAATTAAATTTTGTTTTAATGCCGTGTATCCATCCATCAGGTTTTCAGAACTAGCCAGCATCATGATATTGTCCTTATCAAAACCAAGATCACGGTTTTTGGTATGATTGATTTGCTTGAATACTACAATCGTGCAAATAATCATGATAACAGAGACTGTAAACTGAAGCACCACCAAACCTTTGCGCAAGAGGTTAGCACCACCAGCCGTCTTTGCAGTTTGCTTTTTTAACGCCCGAATGGGATTGAAAGAAGATAGGTAGAAGGCGGGATAACTACCAGCAACCAGCCCACATAAAAGCCCGATCAACAATAAAAAAATAAGATGCGAAGGCTCCGTTAAATTTAAGCCCAGGGAGATGTTCACCAAATTCCCAAAGGCAGGTGTACAAATAGCCAATAACAACAGCCCTAGCAATATAGCCAGAAAGGACATCAAAAGACTTTCAAAAATAAATTGCTGTCCCAATTGCCAACGGGTCATGCCGACTACTTTTTTTAACCCAATTTCCTTGGCACGTTTCTCACTTCGAGCAGTGGAAAGGTTCATGAAATTGATGCATGCAATCAACAGGATAATGATAGCAATCATCGAAAACATCTTTACATATTTGATGCCGCCCTCGGAAGGAGCTTCTTCCCCATTTTTAAATACGCCATATAACCCGAGTTTTGTATAGGGATAAAGGAAAACAAACTGATCAACATGGTTATCCGATTTCTTTTTGATGAAAGGCCTAAGTTGCTTGTTCACACTTTCCAAACTGGCATGCTCATTCAACATAGCAAAGCTGTTCATCCCGCACTGCCCCCACTCACTCCAGCTTTTAGTAAAGTTGCTATCTAAAAATTTGTATTGTATGGGGATCACCCAATCTGGCTGTACCCACATGTTGGTGGAAGGGATATCGTAAACAGCAGAAACAACAAAATTGTCCTTTCTATCGCAAACAAGTGTTTTGCCAAGAGCATTTTCTTTGCCAAAAAAAGCTTCTGCCATTTTCTTTGAAATAGCAATATGATAAGCACTATTCAAAAAATTATTAGAAGCCTTTTCAATGATGGGAAAATCGAAAATTTGAAAAAAGTTAGTATCTGCATACATACCATTTTCATGGAGTGATTTATCACCAAAGGAAAACATAGATTGATTGTTCAAAACCCTTGCGGTTTCCTTGATACCGGGGATTTCCAATTTCATGGCAGGTGCCAAAGGGCCGCAAGTAGCCGACATGGTATATATATCATTGCCGTAGGTTTGGTTGTTTTCAACCAAGTATATCTGTTTTGAATTGGGCAACTGGCTGTTAAATTCAAATGAGTACTCGACCCATAAAAAAATCAAGCTGGCACATACAATACCAATCGCAAGACCCCCAATATTGAGAATACTAAATGTTCTGTTCCGGAGCAAATTCCTCCAGGTTATTTTGAAATAATTTTTCAGCATAAGACTAGTCTAATGGTTAATAATATTTGATATGCATCACTCATTCCTATATCAATATATTCTGTGTCACTGTTTGCCCGTCCAACATGCGGATGATGCGATGGCTATACCCTGCATCATGCTCACTGTGCGTTACCATCACAATGGTGGTGCCCTGCTCGTTCAGTTCAGTAAGCAGTTGCATCACTTCATTACCATTGCTGCTATCGAGGTTACCGGTCGGCTCATCCGCCAATATCAATTTGGGATTGTTGACCACGGCGCGGGCAACCGCCACACGCTGTTGCTGGCCACCAGAAAGTTGTTGGGGATAATGGTTACGGCGGTGCATGATCTGTACTTTGTCCAATACTTCTTCCACTTTCTTTTTTCGGTCTGCCGCTTTTACACCGGTATAAATTAAAGGGAGCTCCACATTTTCAAATACCGTGAGTTCATCAATCAGGTTAAAACTTTGGAACACAAAACCGATATTATGCTTGCGCAAATCTGCACGTTTACGCTCATTGAAATGTGCCACTTCTATTTTATTGAAAAGGAAGCTGCCATTATCTGGATCATCCAATAAGCCAAGGATATTCAGTAGGGTTGATTTCCCACAGCCGGAGGGACCCATTACCGCCACAAACTCGCCTTCCTTTACTTCCATGGTTAATTTGTTGAGTGCAATCGTTTCTACTTCTTCTGTACGGTACACTTTTTCGAGGTCGGTAATCTTGATCATGATATGTTGTTTTGTTAATGTTTTATTTTTTGTTTCACACAACGAACACAAAGAATACAAAGGGAGCAACGCTTAAAGCTGGATGCGCAACGCTGAACGCAAGACGCAACTTCTCAACCATTCAACTTCTCAACTTTTCTCCT
>JAFDYF010000116.1 GCA_018267575.1 Bacteroidota bacterium | reverse complement strand
GAATAAACGCCTTAATCAATGCCTATTTTTTTGATAAGCTAATAGCACAACACGTAATTGTTTTTAACCTCCTCAAACAAAAAAAAATGAAAAACATCATTTTGGGTTTATGTCTATTCTTAGCCGATGGTACGATGGGTTTTGCGCAATGTGGGCAGAAGCTCGCCCTTACATCTTCGAAAACCGTTTATCTGGATTCTACCGGCATTGTTCAAAGAAACGTGGATGAACAATCCACCATTGAACTATCGCCTACTACCCTTAGCATTGCTCCGGGCAATGACCCTGTAATGACAGGTGCGGTTCAATCGGAAAACTGTAATTGGACAATACCATTTAAAGAAGGGAAATCGATTTATAAAGTATTGCTGAACCCGTCTGGTGGAGCTGATCCGATGAATTTGACCGTTACAATAGAAGGAAAGGATGGGAAAATTACCTTCTTAGCTGAAATGGAACAAATGCCTGATCGAAGAATAATGCTCCTGGCCGATACGTTTGAGGAGAAACAATAAACCTCGAAAACATTTTTGTATAGACTCTACCAACGGTTGATATTGCATTTAGCTTCATTCCCTATTCAAGATGTGCTTTCTAAACAAACGGAGAAAAACAGGTTTTTTGTTTGGTCGTCATTAACCAGTTTCAAACAAAACCAGATCTGTATTGAGTTGTGTTTAACTATTGCTCTAAAATTTTCAAAATTCTAAGTCTGTTAATTAGGTATTTTCGTTTCATATATTTGTTGAAGATGTCAAAGTTTACGATTGCTATTCATGGTGGGGCTGGTACCATTCTAAAAGAAGATATGACAGCCGATTTGGAAATGGCTTATACTGAAGCTCTGAAAGTAGCGCTGGAAGCTGGTTATGGAGTATTGGAAGAAGAAGGTTCTGCGGTGAATGCAGTAAAAGCAGCGCTGGTGATTTTGGAAGACAATGTGCTTTTTAACGCTGGTCGCGGGGCTGTATTTACCAAGAAAGGGGTGCAAGAAATGGATGCCGCAATCATGGATGGCAAAACATTGGATGCGGGGTCTGTTGCTGGCGTACGCAATGTGCGGAATCCGATTGAGCTGGCAACAGAGGTGATGCGGAATAGTAACCATGTTTTTTTGAGTGGTAAAGGTGCCAACGATTTTGCGATCAAGCAGGGAGTAAAACTGGAACCTGATGAATATTTTTTCTCTCAATTTCGCTACGACCAGTGGAAAGCCATCCGTGATTCAGATAATTATTCATTGGATCATACGCATCAACGGTTGGAAGAATTGATGAAAGATAAAAAATTTGGTACGGTTGGCGCAGTTGCTTGTGACCAAAAGGGCAATATTGCTGCGGCTACCAGCACTGGTGGGATGACCAATAAAAAATACGGTCGAATTGGCGATAGCCCTTTGATTGGCTGCGGCACTTATGCCAATAATAAAACCTGCGGTATTTCTTGTACGGGGCATGGCGAGATGTTTATCCGCGTGGTGGCTGCTTATGATGTAAGTTGTTTGATGGAATACAAAGGATTGAGCCTCCAGGAAGCCATGGATATTGTGGTACATGAGAAGCTGGTTACCATAAAAGGGGAGGGCGGTATGATTGGTGTGGATGCAAATGGCAATGCCGCTTTGGTCTTCAATAGTGCGGGCATGTACCGTGCCATGAAAAGCAGTGATGGCGGAAATTTGGTGGCGCTCTATAAATAATTTTTTCTTTCCTTAAAATCAATATTTGAGTTTATGAAAATGAGCACGGACTCGTCAGTCTTACTTATTTTTGTTCACAAATTTTATTATTGAAAAAATATGCAGTAATAGTGGCCGCAGGCTCTGGTACAAGAATGGGTGCCGAATTACCTAAACAGTTTTTGCCACTTAAGGATAAGCCAATCATCTTGCATACGCTGGAAGCTTTTTTGAAAGCCTACGATTATATTGAGATCATCCTGGTAGTCGCTGAACAATACCTGACCATAGCAGAATCAATGGTAACTGCCTCTATTGGGATGGCACATATTAAAATAGTATCGGGAGGGAATACCCGCTTTCAATCAGTGAAAAACGGGTTGGCACATATACCGGGAGATTCGATTGTTTTTGTGCATGATGCTGTTCGTTGTCTTGTGACCTCAGCATTGATTCATCGTTGTTTTGAGGAGGCAATGAAAAACGGCAATGCCATACCCTCAGTAAAGCCAGTAGATTCCATCAGAGTGGAAACGCATACTGGCAATGTAATGATTGATAGGGACAAGATTCATGTGATACAAACACCACAAACTTTTAGGGGAAGTTTGATAAAATCTGCATTTGATCAGGAATATCAGGATTCTTTTACTGATGAGGCAAGCGTTGCTGAAACCATGGGCGAAAAGATAAACTTGATAGAAGGGGAACTGAGCAATATAAAAATAACAAGACCCATTGATCTCGTCATCGCCGAACGGATTTTGAGTGAAAGAAATTAGCAGTTGATGCGGAGATTAGTTTTTAGTCCAGCGTATCCAGAAAGGAAGTCTGTTGATTTTCAGATAGGGGTAGAGTTCTAGTTCAGCCCCAAAACTGCTATAGAAATAAGCGAGATTGTGGATGTCCGATCCCTCAAAATCCAAAATCAGGTCTTGGCCAGCATGATCGGAAATAAATTGGTCGATCATATAATGCGAGGCACCCATTGTTTTGCCATTCGGGTGATTCCCCACCAAAATATAAAAAGCTCTTTGGTGCGAGAAGAAATAAGCGCAGGAAGCCACCAATTTCTGATTGGGCGAATACACTCCATAGGTAATAGCCTTGCCCTGTTGATACAGATGCTGATAAACCGTTTCGAAATTTTTATAATCGTCGTCATTGATATTGGTCAATTGCTGAAGATTCGGTTTCGCTAATGCGATTACTTGTGCAATGTCTATATCTTTCTTTATAGTACAACCGACCTGCTTCGCTCTTTTGATATTTCTGCGGATATTTTCTTTATAAGTGGAAAAAAGGGATGCATAATCTTTATTCAGTGAAAGAATATAATTATTACGGGTTGATATGAAATTGGAAGGTAGATTGAAAATATTGCTGTAATTCAAAGCGATGTCTATGAACTTAAATTTTTTGGGAATGGCTTGAATGAACTGAATGACCAATTCCTCTGATAATTGTTTTCCAAATACGCCTAAAGAAGCCGTAAATGCAGGCTGGTATAAATAATGGAACCCGAGTTTCTTTTTCCATGTCAATGGCATTACGGCTTGGTAATCGTTCAGCATCAACGCATCCCAATTTGCTGCCATTGTATCCAGATAAAAAGAATAGGGATAAACCAATCCGTTATCTGCATTTGAAATACATGCATCCCATTTTTGTTTATCAATTTCTTTTTGCCGCAGATAGCTTATGTGGATGCCTTTGCTCATTCAAAAATGCTGTTTCTGTAAAATTTTCGTAGCGTGATGTTTTGGATATCGATACTAAAGCTAAGCCGTTTTCCGAAAGTATTATCAGAGCCAAGTGTTTTGAGTGAATTTCTGAAATCGCTGCTATAAAACAACGGGGCATAGATATTAATAATGTTTTTGAACAAGGATAGTTGAAGTCCACCTACATAAAGAAATTTGCCTGTGGGCGGTTTGCTGCCCCAAGCGTCAGCATAAGTTCCAACATCCAAAAATAGTTTTAATGGAATAAATTTCGGTAACAATTGCTGTGGTAGTGTAGAATTAAAGTTAAGTGATGCCACCCAATTATCGGACCTTCCTTGCAGGTCTTGAAACATATCTGTTCTAATTTTCAACCCTCCATCCCTCATCATTATCTGTTGACTAGGTAAACCCGAGTATTCGTTTCTTCCCATAAAGTAATTACTGTAAGTATAATCGTCGCTACCAGTAGAAGCGGTCAATTTGGGCTGATAATAGTAGTTCATGAATTGCTCGCTGGTAGTTAAATTACCAATATATCCAAACTTGGCTGCGAACAGTCTTACATTCATTCCACCACCTTTTGCATAATTGAAAAAATAATTACTGTTGAAGTTGAGTCGCCACCATTGGCTTGCCTGCTGTACCTGTATTTGCATGTCATAAGGGTAAAGTACCCTGTTATTATCGATATTATAAGTAAGTTGATTCAGGTATCGGAATGTATAGTTTTGCTTGATGGGGCGCAAGTTTGAATCGATTGAATAAAGAATATATTTAAATGCTTTTTCCCCTATCAAATAAGTTCTAAAATCAATCCATTTTTCCACAGTGCTTCTGGGGTTTTTGTTTTTGAAAGTAAATCGAATCGATGGAAGAATTTTGTAGAAGCCTCCAAAAATCAGATTGCCAACACTATCTGTTGCCGATTTGCTGGAAAATCGCTGTCCACTAATGCTTGTTTCGATTTTTTGGATTTTGTCATCGGGATACCAAGTATATTTAAGAAGTCCAATACCATTCAATTGCTTACTATTGGTAGCGTATAGTGGTGCTATAAAAAACTGAAAATGGTTGGGTGGTAAGCTAAAATTGTGGATGGCGGCACCAATCATCAATTGATCATAGTTATTATATCCAATGGCAGGTAGCAAGGAAATATAATTGTATTTGTCGCTTTCCTTCAGGTTGAACAAAAAGGCAAGGCGTTCTTTTCTTTTTGTTTTGCTATTTTCCAAAGCCCCTTTTTTGTTTAATAAGGCAAATTCATCGTCTAGGTTTTTCCCACTTACTTCTTCAATCGTTTTTTTAAAATCTTCAGGATAAGGATGCTTGAACTGCCATCGTTGATAATAGGTTTTCATACAGTTGGTAAATAGATCCTTACCTAACTGGTTCTCCAAAAGTTTCATCCAACTGCTTGCTTTTATATAGGCAATCAGACCATAATTGATATTGGAAAAGTCTTCGGATTTGGTTTCTATGGGTTGGTCTTTTTTAATGGTGGTTCTTGTTTCCAAAACCGTGCTTGCCATATTTTCTGGCATTTTATTTCTGAGCCAATTGGGCTTGACTTCCATCAACTGCACTGGTGAGCCATTTTGCTGTAAGCTATATTGATTATCATAAAAAGTGTTCATGCCTTCATCCATCCAGGGCTCATCCCGCTCATTGTTTGCCAGAGCCCCATAAAACCAATTATGACCAATTTCATGCTCGATGGTCGCTTCCAATTTTCTTGCTGAAAGGCCAGGCGGAATGCTGGTAATGGTTGGATATTCCATACCACCATGTAGACCTGTTTTTGCTTCCACTACACTGATCACATTATAAGAGTAATCCCCGATTCCCTGTGAGCGGAACCGGATTGCTTTTTTGATAAATTGGATACTTTTTTGCCAAGAGGAATTTTCGGAGGGCAGATAGAATGAATAAGCGTCGATGGTTTTGCCAGATCCTAATTGGATGGTATCATGGTCTACGATAAATGTTTTGTCAGCAAACCAGGCAAAATCATGGATATGGTTTTGTTTGTATTGAACTGTTTTTATTTGTTTGTCAGATGCGGGGGTTGGAATGGTCTCTGGTTTTTTAGGGGAAAATATTGATTGGTTCTCTTGTTTCTTCGGTTGTGGTTTAGTGACTGTGAGTCGTTTTTTCTTAAGTTCTCCATTTTCGGATATCATCCATTTTTTTTCTTCGTCATTTTGTAGATTCCCTGTTGCTGCAACCACGTAATTTTTTGGCAAGGAAATGCGCACATCAAAACTACCAAACTCACCATAGAATTCACCTTGCTCCAAATAAGGCATCTCATGCCAACCTTTGTGGTCATACACGGCGGGTTTGGGATACCATTGGGTGATTTGGTAAGATTGCCCAACGTGTCCGCCTCTTGAAAAATTGAAAGGCAGTTTGATATGAAAAGGGGTGGTGATCAATATCTGTTCCCCAGGCGCTAATGGCGTAGGGAGAAATACTTTTACAATATCAATATACAATGGATGGTCTTCCACTCTGGCTTTGGTACCGTCTACCCTAAAATCAAGGCGGTTGATATAACCTCTTTGGTCTTTATCGGAAAAATAGAAATCCGTTTTTCCATTTTGAAGTAACTGTTCACTAAAAGCGGTTTGGTCTGTTTTGTAAGCATTTGGCCATAGGTGAAACCAAATATACCTAAGTGTGTCAGGGGAATGGTTGATGTATTGGATTTTGATAAAGCCGTCCAAGCTATGCTCCACATCGTTGAGGGATACGTCGATGGTATTGTTGACTTCCTGCTGCCAATAGCGTTGCTGGGCTTGTGACAAAAACGGTAAACAATATGCGAAAAATAACCAGATTTTTTTCACCTTGATGTGGTTTATCGCCCTTTGCCTTTAAAAATAATTCTGATGGTATGGAACATTATTTTGAAATCTAGGGCCAATGAAACGTTTTCGATATAGACCAGATCGTATTTCATCCGTTCTATCATCTCTTCAACGTTTTCTGCATAACCATATTGCACCATGCCCCAAGATGTAAGACCGGGTTTTACCCGGAGTAGGTAGCGGAAATAAGGGGCTTCTTTTAGTATCTGGTCAATATAGAACTGACGTTCTGGACGTGGGCCTACAAAGCTCATTTCCCCTTTTAAGATGTTCCAAAGTTGGGGCAGTTCGTCGATGCGCCATTTGCGCATCACTTTTCCCCATTTGGTAATGCGTTCATCATCCAGTGAAGATAATGCTGGCCCATTTTTTTCAGCATTGTCTATCATCGACCGCAATTTGTAGATCATAAATTTTTTGCCCTTATACCCAACCCGCTCTTGCGAATAAATGATATTCCCAGAAGAAGAAAATTTTACTCTTAAAGCTGCATAAAGTAAAATGGGAGAAAACAAGATCATGGCGAGCAGGGAAATGCTGATATCCACCAGCCTTTTGATATTCTCCTGCCATTCAGGCATCAGATCAGTTTGAATGTCGGCAAGCATGGCACCAAACACATTGCTAGTTCTGACGGTGCCTGATAAGATGTCCAACATGCTTGGAACAATCTTGATCTCCACATCTATCTCACTCAACCTTTCAATGATATGTTCTACTTGAGCTTTTTCTGATTTGCCCATCGCAATCACAACCAGCGAAATTTCATTTCTGTCAATTATCGTTTCCAACTCATCCATGCTCCCAAGCTGTTTGAGGTGCTTATTGATATTCGGATGGCTACCATTGGCTAGATACCCGATATAATGATATCCGATTGTATTCAACCCTTTATTGGTTTCATTGAATGTTTTTGTAGCGATGGGGTGGCAGCCTATCAACAGACTGTTGAATTTGACCCGACCTGTTTCAAGTTGTTTTTTCACTACTGTCAAAACCAGCCATCGCCCAAGAAAAGTGAGAAGAAAACTGGTTGAAAGAAAACTGAAATAAGTTTTATAGAAATAGGTATAATCGGTTTGTGGGTCGTTCATCACAATTGCAAAGAAAATGATGGTACAGCCAATCAATGAGGATACAAATGTGGCACTCAGTTCATTGATTAATGATTTTTTATAAAGAGAATTATAAAATCCGATGAGCGTATAAAAGATGAGCCAGCAAAATGGGAAGATAGTGGCGCCCAGCCAGAACCGGTTATTTAGATAGATTGAATTGTTTAAATATACAGGTTCATTCAATAGTTCCCTACGTGAAAAATACATGATGACCCAAGCGCTTAACGCAGCTATATAATCGCTTGCAACATACCATCCAGTATGAATTTTCTTAGAAACTGGCATCCGCAATCAATTGATGATGGTGTTATGCTTTATTTTTTGAAGAATTTGGTGTGCCACATCCATGGCCCTAAACCCATCCACTTCGGAAACGATAGGCGTTGTATTATTGATGATGGAATCCCTGAACTCCTCCAGTTCCATTTTAATGGCATTCACTTCTGGAATTTGTGGATTAGCAATGGCAATCGTTTTTTTCCCATTCATGGTTTCTATATCAAAGGAAAAAGATTCTGCGTCATCTTCTGTTTTCAACCTGATGATTTCTGTTTTTTTGTTCAAGAAATCCATACCGATATAAGCATCCTTCTGAAACAAGCGCATCTTTCTCATCTTTTTCATCGAAATCCGGCTCGATGTGAGGTTGGCCACGCAGCCATTATTGAATTCTATACGCACACTGGCAATGTCTGGGGTTTCGGTCATTACGGCCACTCCATTGGCAGAAATGTTTTTCACTTCGCTTTTCACCAGACTTAATATGATATCAATATCGTGTATCATCAAGTCAAGTATCACACTTACCTCTGTGCCTCTCGGGTTGAATTGTGCCAAGCGGTGCACTTCGATGAACATCGGGGTGAGTGCCATATTCTTGATGGAAAGATAGGCCGGGTTAAACCTTTCAACATGGCCAACCTGCATCTTGATATTCGATTCTTTTACAAGGTTCACCAGTTGCTTGGCTTCGTCCATAGTATTAGCCAGCGGTTTTTCTACAAATACATGTTTACTTTTCCGCAATGCTTTTTCACATAAGCCGAAATGAAAATTGGTTGGGGCAACGATATCGGCCACATCACAATGGTCCATCAGTTCATCTTCGCTCAAGTATCGCTTTATCTGATATCTATCTGATACTTCTTTTGCAATGGAATCATTGGGGTCGTAAAAGCCAGCTAGTTCAACTCCTTTTATTTCCTTCCAATTATTTAAATGAAACTTACCTAAATGACCTACTCCAAATACGCCAACCTTCAGCATGCTTTTAATTTTACACGCCAAATATAGCCATTATATAAAACTGTGAATGGAAGAAATCTGGAAGGGTGAAAGCCGGTTAATTTATATACTGCCCCCTTGAGATTTTTGGACAAACTCCCTTGTCGTTTTTTCCAAAGGATTCGATGCGGCGGCTGCAAAAAATTTGCGCTTAATCATTTTTCTAATCATCAGCACGAATAATGGTACAAACAGGATAAAGGTTAGATAATAGTAAAAATCATACATTTTTAAAAAATGTACCCGCAATGAAATGGTATCTGCTTTAGCTTTGCCCAAAACCAGGTTCAGCATTTTCTTGGCAAGAGGGAATATGATAGGGACTTTTTCCCAATTGGTATATCTGGCTTCAGTATAAACATAAGCGGGGTTGTAATCCGCTGGTAATTGTTTCCTGTAATAGGCCCAGTTGTTTTTTACATCATCATAGCTTGCCAGCTCTTTTTGGTTTGATTTTACAAAATACGTATTGAATAACGGATCTAAAACCACCCACTTCGTGTTAACATTTACTTCAATGATATTATGGGCAGCATATCTACCTTCTGAATACATTTGAACAATCCTCACTGGATAATGATAATCTTGTAAAACCCTAGCCAGTACCATTGAAAAACTGCCGCAGCCACCTCTGCCTGTCATCAGATCGATGGTGGCAGGATGAAAATAATCAACTTTTACGCCAACAAAATCTTTGGAACCTTCGAAAACGGGGAACCTGTTGCCCATTAGTTCATTACAAGTGCGCATAATCTTTATCACTATCGAATCTTTATTGTCTTCAGGACCAATCGTTTTATCAATACTTTTTTTTAAAGCGGAAAACACTTCCCTCTCATAAATGGCTTCTGTTCTAAAATAAAAAAGGGAGGCGAGTAAAAAGCCATTTATGAATACTAAAAAATAAAGGCTCCCAAAAATCTTTCGGAGCAGCTTGTAGGAACTTTTTATCATGCTTGTAGTATTGAGGTAGCAGATTGTATTTTCTAGACCAATATTGAACACAAAAATAATAAAAAAAGTGTCTTGTAAATAAGTTTTTTTACCATATTGGCTTGATAATGATTGGCTTATTAAAATAATTTGTTATAGGAAGCTCAATCAGCCACTAAATAAAATTCCAAAATTGTTTTTATCTGCAATGGTTCAGCAATTGGCAGATGACAAGTTTGGCAAATTCAAAATGTTCCCTTAACTCAATCGATCTAAGCTTCTGCCAATGATTTCTACACAATCCATGATTTGGTCTTCAGTTATGATCAATGGTGGTGCAAACCTGATTTTATCTCCATGGGTAGGTTTGGCAAGTAAGCCGTTTTCCTTGAGTTCCAAGCAAAGGTCCCAGGCTGCTTCTGGATTGCTATGTTTGATAACAATCGCATTCAATAGGCCTTTGCCACGTACTAAAGCAATATGTGGAGAGTTGATTTTTTTTATTTGCTCCCTTAATAATGTTCCCATATTTTCAGCATTCTCCATCATTTTTTCTTCTTTTAAAACAGTCAATGCCGTGATAGCCACTTTACATGCAAGTGGATTCCCGCCAAAGGTGGAGCCATGCTCACCCGGTTTGATGCAGTGCATGATTTCATCATCAGCCAATACTGCTGAAATAGGCATCACGCCACCACTGAGTGCTTTACCTAAGATTAAAATATCTGGTCTTACATCTTCATGATCACAAGCCAGCATTTTTCCAGTACGAGCGAGACCGGTCTGTATTTCGTCGCCGATAAAAAGCACATGAGCATCCTCGCAATATTGCTTAGCCTTTTTCAAATAACCTTCATCGGGTACCATAACACCCGCTTCCCCTTGTATAGGTTCAACTAAAAAGCCGGCTACATTTTTATCCTTCAAAGCATTTGCAAGTGCATTCAGGTCATTATAGGGAATGATTTCAAACCCGGGCATAAACGGGCCGAAGTTTTTGTAAGAAGATGGGTCGCTGCTAAAAGAAATCACGGTGGTAGTTCGGCCATGGAAATTATTGGCGCAAACAATGATCTTGGCTTGGTTTTCAGTGACGCCTTTTACTTCATAAGCCCAACGGCGGCAAAGTTTGATGGCGGTTTCCACAGCTTCCACCCCCGTATTCATAGGGAGCACTTTATCATAACCGAAATAATGGGTGATGAATTCCTCATATTCCCCCAATAGATTATTATAGAATGCGCGGGAAGTAAGTGTGAGCTTTTGTGCTTGCTCAATCAAGGCTGCTATAATTTTAGGATGACAATGGCCTTGGTTTACGGCCGAATAGCCGCTTAAAAAATCATAGTACCGTTTACCGTCCACATCCCATACATAGGCACCTTCCCCTTTGGTTAAAACCACGGGTAATGGATGGTAATTATGGGCACCGAATTTATCTTCTAGGTCAAAATAATAATTGCTTGCATTGGTATATCCAGAAATTGATTGCATGATGATAAAATTTAAATAGAGATAAAATAAAAAACCAACTCCAAAGAGTTTAAGATAACAGGAATGGAAAGGCGAATAGGCTAGAGTACCGGATTGTGATCAAGGAAATCCAGGTTCATGTCAAGAAAAAGCCATATAGCATTAAGAGGTGTGATAATCCAATAATTTGAAACAAAGTTAGTTTTATTTTTTGGAATTTATTGGATTTGCAGTTCGCAAGATGATGTTCCTATAACCAAAAAATATAGACGGCTGTATAGAAACCTCAAAAAACAAAGCATTTATAAGATTCGAACAGTGTATCTATTTTAGTTGGTTTGAAAGGGAAAATGCCATAAAAAGCTGAGCCGCTGCCTGTCAAGGAGGCATATACTGCGCCTGATTGGTACAAATTTTCCTTTATGTCTTTTAGTGCTGGATAGTGGTTCAAAACCGGCGGTTCAAAATCGTTTTTTAGGGTTTCCTTCCAATTGCTGACGGGGTTTTGTATAATCTCTTTTATAGAAATTGTAGGCGGCGAGGATTTTATTTGTGAAAAAGCCCATGCGGTTCCGATATGTATGCCCGGATACACCAGCACAAAAGAATAGGCTGATAAATCCAA
The DNA here is from genome assembly GCA_018267575.1 of Bacteroidota bacterium. Lineage (GTDB taxonomy): Bacteria > Bacteroidota > Bacteroidia > Chitinophagales > Chitinophagaceae > Puia. The sequence continues at coordinate 39,767 of JAFDYF010000116.1, read as the reverse complement.
TTGGATGGGCTCCAATATTTCCCCTCGGCCAGTTGCATAACAAGGGCTATTATGTATGAAGAAAGGACAATCGCTGCCTAACTGTGATGCATACTGGATAAGCTGGTTGGTGCTTAGGTTTAAAATGAATTTATCATTTAATAGTTTTAGCAAAAAAGAAGCATCAGCAGACCCTCCACCGAGACCCGCCCCCATCGGAATGTTTTTATGAAGCCAAATCTTGATATCTGGTAATTGAGGGAAGTCTTTTTTCAAAAGCTGATAGGCTTTGGTACACAAATTATCATCTGGATCAACGTTGATGCTTAGCCCAGATGCCTGGAACTCAAAATGGTCAGACGGGATAATCTCTACGATGTCTCTAATCGGTAAGGGGTAGAAAACGGTTTCGAGGTTGTGGTAGCCATCGGGACGCTTGCCGGTGATATGAAGACCCAGGTTGATCTTGCCATTTGGGAAAAGGACCATGTTGGAATTAGCTTATCGTGGTTGACAATAACTTGTAAAGTTGAACATGAATGGCTTGTAGTGGACTGAAATGTTAAGCCCGGAACTCTTGCCTTTTATATTTCTTCTATTTACCACAAAGCCATTGCTCCGTAAAGATATGCTGTACAAGAGTGCGACGCAACTAATGCCGATTGCTGCGCTGAAGCTGGTCACCACATTCTGACTAGCTTTATGAAGCAATCCTATTTTTGTTTGCGTTTATTGATCTCGTCACGAATAGAAATGGCCCTGATATAATCCTCATGCTCGAGTACCTCATTCAGGAGTGTGTTCAATTCTTCCAGCGAGAGGGAATGCAGGTCCTCACGGGGGGTGGTTTCGGTAGTAGTGGTGGTTGTGACTGCCTTTTTCTTTTTGCCTGAACTGTCTTCCATCAGTATGCCAGCGCTTTCCAATATATGCTCATAAGTGTAGATGGGGCACCCGAAACGTACCGCTAATGCCAGCGCATCGGAAGTGCGGGAATCGATTTCAACCGTATCATGTTCACTAAAGCAAACCAGTTTGGAATAAAAAATGCCTTCCTGTAGATCGCAAATGATGATTTCCTGAAGATCGATATTGAAGGCCGTCATGAAATTTTTCATCAGGTCATGCGTAAGGGGCCGGCTAGGGTGCATTTTTTCAAGCGCCACCGCAATGGCCTGGGCCTCGAAACCGCCAATAACGATTGGCAGCCTTCTGAGCCCGTTCACTTCGCCCATTACCACCGCATAGGAATGGGTTTGGGTAATGCTGTGCGAGAGTGCCACTATTTCCAATTCTATTTTTTTCATAATCCGCCCTGAAACGATTTTATATAAAAGGCAAATATAAAAATTAAAGCCTTCCAAAATTTGGTAGGCTTTAAAATAAATTCAGACTGGTTTTTAACCATGGGCGCTAGCCGAAATCAGGATGCTTTCAATTTTTTTACAGCTTCGATAATTTTGGGCACCACTTCAAAGGCATCGCCAACGATACCATAGTCGGCAGCCTTGAAAAATGGCGCTTCGGGGTCTTTATTGATCACCACAATCACTTTGCTCCTGTTTACGCCAGCCAAATGCTGTATGGCGCCTGAAATGCCAATAGCAATATATAGATTGGGCGCAATAGCCAAGCCGGTTTGCCCTACATGTTCATTGTGCGGTCTCCAATGCTCGTCCGCCACGGGTCGACTACAGGCTGTTGCAGCGCCTAGCAGTTTTGCCAATTCCTCGATCATGCCCCAATTCTGGGGACCTTTTAAACCTCGCCCACCACTTACCACAATCTCCGCTTCACTCAGTACTACTTCGCCAGAAGCTTTTTGGGTGGAAAGCAATTTTGTTTTAGCAGCATCCACGGTGAGGCCTAACTGTACAATCTCGGCTGTGCCCGATCCTGACTCGATGTGATAGGAGTTTGGGTTGAGCGAAATGATTTTGATATCGGTGCTGATGGATATATTGGCAAATGCCTTACCAGAAAAAACAGATTTTTTTACTATAAAACCATTGCCGGTATCTGGTAGTGCACTAGCGCCTGATACCAAGCCAGCCTTGAGCTTTGCTGAAAGCCTTGGTGCAATGGCCTTACCCGTGAGGTTGTTAGAGAACAGGATTATTTTTGCGGTAAGCTGGGTGGCTGCTTCAGCAATAAGATTTGTGTATTGCTGTGTATCCATATGGTTCAGCGTTTCATTATTGACCTGATAAACTTTTTTGATCCCGTATTTGCCGAGTGTGGCGAGGTCTTCTGTTACTGTTCCCAGTAATAGGCCGAAAGCTTCGGAACCAGTTTGTGCTGCCAGTTTTGCACCATAACTTAAAACTTCCAGTGATGATTTCTTTATTTGTCCATCGGAATGATCGATAAAAATGAGAACAGACATAAATGGAGAATTTATAATTATTTAATTGCCCAAAAACAACATCCTAAAATGATTGTGAGCAGGGTTCATTTGTATATTAAATCAGCTTTGCTTCTTCATGCAGGAGCCTGACCAGTTCCTCGGGGTTATCAGCTGGAACCAGCTTCACACCTGCTTTTTGTGGTGGCAACTCAAATGAAACCACTGAAGTCAAAGGATCGATGGCAATAGGTTCTACTACTTTCAGCGGTTTGGTTCTAGCTCCCATAATCCCTTTCATATTTGGGATACGTTGTTCTGCAACCCCTTTCTGGCAACTCACTACGGCTGGTAAACTCAATTCGTCCGTTTCTTCACCTCCTTCAATTTCACGTATAGCCGTAGCCGTTGTACCACTCAAATCAAATTTGGTTGCTAGTGAAATATAGGGGAGACCCAGCATTTCAGCTAGCATTCCGCCAATGGCTGAGCCATTATAATCGATGGTTTCTTTTCCTGTGAATATTAAATCATAGGATCCTTGCTTGGCGATCTCTGCCAGTTGTGCGGCAATATAATAACTGTCATGGCTATCCGCATTAATGCGGATGGCTTCATCGCCCCCCAAGGCCAACGCTTTGCGGATGATGGGGTCGGCATCGGCTAGGGCAACCGTAACCAGATGGATGATGGTGGAAGGGTCTTTTTCTTTTAACTCAATAGCACGTACTAAGGAATACCATTCGTCGTAGGGGTTGATGATCCATTGCACCCCCTCGGATGCGAATTTCGTATTGTTGTCTTTGAAAGCTACTTTTGCTGTGGTATCAGGCGTTTTGCTGATGCAGACTAATATTTTCATTGGCAATGAAATTGAATGGAGAAATAAGGTTGTTTATGCAACTAATACAAAGATAAGGGTTGCCTCTTTATAATGTGCAAAATGCGGATAATTTATTGTTAAGCATGGAAAGGATTGAAAAACTAAAAGAATTTTATGCCTTGAACCCCAATGATAGCTTTGTGCAACATGCGCTGGCATTGGAATATATTAAGATTGGCAACATACAAGAAGCAAGGGCTTTGTTTGAAAGCATATTAAATCGTGAACCCGGTTATATAGGATCTTATTATCATCTTGCAAAATTGTTGGAGGGCATCGGCGAAAAAGATTTGGCGATTCAATGGTATGAGAAAGGGATGGCCGCATCCAAAGCGGCTGGCGATAAACATGCTTACGGCGAACTACAATCAGCTTATGAAGAATTAATGTATTGAGTTCCCACATTTTTATTTAGAATGGGATGAAACTAGTTCAAAGATTTCAGGAATTTGTGCATGCGCAAAATCTTTTCTCAGCAAAAGACAAATTGCTATTGGCAGTAAGTGGGGGCGTGGATTCAGTGGTGCTCTGCGAATTGTGTAGCCAGGCAGGATATGATTTTGCCATCGCACATTGCAATTTTCAATTGAGGGGAACAGAAAGCCAAAGAGATGAAGACTTTGTGATTGGCTTGGCAAAAAAATATGGGAAAGAAATTTTTGTAAAAAAATTTGATACTGAAACCTATGCGGCTGAACATAAATTATCGATCCAAGCGGCTGCTCGGGAATTGAGGTATGATTGGTTTCATGATATAGTGAATAGTCAAAAGTCAATAGGTGAAAAGGATTTTCAGTCCTCGGGTTTAAGGTTTTCAACCCCCGAGCAATCACCAAGTCTCGTCCTCACAGCGCACCATCTGGATGATAATATAGAAACCCTGTTGATGAATTTTTTTAAGGGTACCGGTGTAGCCGGTCTGCATGGGATTTTACCCAAACAAGGAAAAATTATTAGACCACTATTGTTTGCTAAAAAAGAAGAAATAAAAAGCTTTGCTTCTGTTGCTGGCTTGCAATGGGTGGAAGACAGTTCCAATACTTCTGATAAATATAGCCGTAATTTTTTGAGGCATCAGATAATCCCCTTGGTAGAAAAAATATATCCAATGGTAATCAATAACCTATCTGCCAATATCGAGCGTTTCAAGGAGATGGAAGTATTGTACAAAGCATCCATCGAACTGCATAAAAAGAAATTGCTGGAACAAAAGGGAGAGGAGTTGCACATCCCTGTTCTTAAATTAAAAAAGACGGAAGCTTTACGAACGGTTGTTTATGAAATCATCAAAGACTATGGTTTTTCCTCAGCACAAGTGGATGAAACATTGCATTTGTTAGATAGTGAATCTGGGAAATATATACAGTCACACAGTCATCGGATTCTTAAAAATCGCAATTGGTTGATTATTTCCCCCAACGAAATGAAAGAAGCAGCCCATATTATCATTGATGAACCTAGTGGCCATTATTCATTCATGAATGGCAGCTTTTTGTTTGAAACAGTTGATCAATCCCATTTCAAAATGCAGACTTCCCACTTGGTTGCACAATTGGATGCAGAAAAAATCAAGTTTCCCTTGATACTGAGAAAATGGGAAAAGGGCGATTATTTTTATCCTTTGGGAATGAAAAAGAAAAAAAAGCTGGCTCGTTTTTTTATTGACCAAAAGCTTTCGCAAACAGATAAAGAAAAAGTCTGGGTGATGGAAATGGATAAAAAAATTATTTGGGTCATGGGCATGCGAATTGACGACCGCTATAAAATGACTCCCCAAACAAAAAAAGTGCTTAGGATTGTTTTCAATAAGTTGTAAAAATCCTTCTGATATCAAAAGTTTTCACCGAATCGATAAAACTGGAAAAAACAGGGTAGCTGGAAAACAATTGGCTCATTACAATCACGAAAGCAATCCCGAACAAAGCGCCCCAAATATGAGCGGAGTGATTAATACCGCCGCCACCTCTTCTGTCCAGCAGGTAAGAGATAAATAAATACAAAGCCCCAAACAGAAAGCCGGGTATGAATACGGGCACAAAGATGAGTCCCACCCCTTGCATTGGGTTAAGCATGATGTATGCAAAAACCACGGCAGAAACCGCACCTGAAGCACCCAGGCTTTTGTAATAATAGTTTTCTTTGTTCTTAGTGAATGTCGGTAATAGGCAAATGGGTAAGGCCAGTAGGTACATAGCCAGATAAAACAATTTGCCATTTGAAAATATGGAACCGAAAATAGGTTCAACCCCTGGCGAGAGGCTTCTTGACTGCCCCTGGCCAAATAAATAAAGGGCATACATATTGAACAACAAATGTGGTATGTCTTTATGGATAAACCCACAGGTAAAAAAACGCCACCATTCTTTTTGGTTCGAGATGGCGGGAGGATAAAATATGAGTTTGTCAATCAGTGCGGCATTGCTAAAACCGATAAACGAAACAACGCAGGTGATGGCTATGATGATTAGCGTAATGCTCATACTTGTTTTTCTTTTTTATTGATGATGGTATTTTTCGTTTCGCAAAATACTGCATGCCCGATACAATTGCTCCGCTAAGATAAGCCTCACCAATTGATGCGGGAAAGTTAAATTTGAAAGCGACCATTTATGATTGCAACGTTCCAGCACTTTTTCATCCAATCCAAAAGCACCCCCAATCAGGAATATCAGGGTTTTGGTACTTTCATTGGCCCTGGTCTGAATAAATTGTGCCAAGCCTTCCGATGACCATTGCTTTCCCTTTTCATCCAATGCAACCAGCCAATCTTCTTTTTTAATCAGTTGTAGGATTTGCTCGCCTTCCTTTTTCTTCAATTCTTTTTCAGAGAGTACCCCTGCATTTCTGGGCGTGGGCATAATCACCCATTCTGCGGGAAAATAGTTTGAAATCCTTTTTGTGAAATCTTCCACCCCCGGCTTTATAAAAGCCTCGTGTGCTTTCCCAATGGAGATTAATTGCATTTTCATCAGCTAAAATTAAGGAATGTAATGGATGGTGTAACAAATAGCGATGCTCATACAAACGGCTAGTTTTCGAAATCTTTTTCGCTAGTCAACACAATAACTTTTATTTTGTGTCTATATACCACCGAACCTTTAAATGCAAAGTCTGGATGCCTATTAAAAAATATGTTAGCCGAGATGTCCTGATCATACTTTTGATTTTTGTGATATCCCGGATTGTAGCAGGCTTGATGGGTATCCAGTTCAACATTGATCCTTTGCGTTGGTACTGGCAATACCTGAGCATGGAAACCCTTCAGCATCACCTATTGTTGGGAGTTTGGTATGATCATGCACAACCTCCGGGTTTTAATCTTTTATTGGGTATTGTGATGAAATTGGCAGGTGATAATATGTCAATCGTTTTTAGTCTATTGCTCAAGGCGATTACATTAGGCAATGTTTTTTTGCTGTTAAGTATCTTAAAAAAATTGACAACAAATTCCTATTTGCCTTTGTCCCTTTGTCTTTTGTACCTGCTAAGCCCAGCCACAATGATATTTGAGGTTGAATTGTTTTATACAACCTATGTTTCCTTTCTGCTTTTATTGAGTATGTTTTTTTTATTGCGATTCCAACAAAGGAAGACTTGCCTATTCGCTTTAGGATTTTATTTGCCATTGGCAATATTGTGCCTTAGCAGAACCATGTATCATTTGGTCTGGTTAATATTGCTAACCGTTCCAGTAGTTTATTATTATAAAAATAAAGAAGGAAGCAGAAAACTGTTTTTTGCGGCATCTGTTTCCATATTGATGGTAACGGGGCTTTACTTAAAAAATTATATTTTATTTGATAGTTTTTCCCCTTCTACATGGATGGGGATGAACTTGGCAAAAAATGTATTTCATGATGTGGGGATAGCCGATAGCTCCCACATTGAAGCATATGTGCCTTTTTCCAATATTCAAGTATATAAAAAATTTATCTCGGGGGATTGGGAAAAAAAATTTGCGGGTATTAATGACCGTGACTTATTAAATGTCACAAAAAAGAGCGGCTTCCCCAATGAGCACCAGATTAACTATATCGAAGTATCAAAAAAATATGAAGAAGCCTGCAAGCAATATATTCGATTGAAACCGGGCAAGTTTGTACAAAACTGTATGCAATCAGCCGTTATTTTTTTTACACCGGCTACCATTTACCCATTAGGGGTTGATGAGGCAAAAAAAATTAAATATTACGATATCGCTTATTCCTTCAATCTCTTTCATTTTTTTTCAGGGGTGCAGGGGCGTAGGTTGGCGATTGCTATTTCTGCCATCCCCAAAATTTTGATTTATTTATTCGTTTTCTTCTTTTTGATAAGGGCTTCCATAAAAAACAAAAGCATGAGTCTGTTGAACCTGATTATTTTTATCACCATTGCTTTTGTGTTCCTTACCAGCTCTGTATTTGAGCATGCAGAAAATATGCGATTTCGTTATGAAATCGAGCCATTGTTCCTGATTTTATTAGCTCAGGTATTGGATGCTTTGTTAATCAAATACCGACCAAAAGGAAAACTTTAAGTTTCCTTTGCCATCTGTTTTCATGTTTCTGTTTATCTGGCATGGTTGACTCTTTCAAGAATGATTTGTTAACGGTTAAGTGTACCTGAGTTTCTTCCAAATTATCTCCAAAAAAATTGCTACTGGATTCTAATCCCTATAATTAAGTGCTGGTTTTCGATTGCCCAGCAAGGCTTTATAATGAAAATCGGGGCCTTTGGCTTTGTTGAATTCTTCCGTTGCTTTTTGTATGATGCTATTATCGGTAAACAGATCAATACCTGTTAATGCCAATGTTTTTGCCGCAACCATCATTCCTTTTATACCGATATCGGTGCCACCACAAGCGGTAGCTTGCCAACTATGCGCAGGTGTGCCAGGCACCCAAGTCGCGGCGTTGAGACCAACTGTCGGTACGGCCCAGCTTACATCCGCTACATCAGTGGACCCGCCTCCATCATCTTTTGATTCAACCAATGGTTTTATTTTTTCAGCATTTTCTATTTCAGGGGCTTTATAATTGAAGCTTGACTGAATCTGTTTTGCAAAAGCAATTTCCCTTTCAGTATAAGTTACGCCTCCTACTTGCTCCAAATTTTTTTGCATGGCTTCCGCAAGGGTTTTGTTTGGCAGTAGGTCATAGACACCACCAGTGATTTCATAATCGACCGTAGTGCCTGTGCCCATTGCTGCACCTTTGGCCGCATTCACGACCCTTGCAAAAACATCCTGAACAATGGCACGGTCCTGGTTTCGCACATAGTAATAGGACTCTGCAAAATCAGGAACCACATTTGGCGCTTTTCCACCATCAGTGATTACATAATGTATGCGAGTGCTGGAGGGAATATGTTCCCGCATCATATTCACCATCATGTCCATGCCTTCAACACCATCGAGAGCGGAGCGGCCTTTGTCAGGGGCTGCCGCCGCATGTGCCGACAGACCATGAAAACGGAATTTGGCACTGATATTGGCCATTGACCTTCTTAACTCAATCTGGTTTTCTGAACCGGGATGCCAATGCATTACAATATCTACCCCATTAAATAATCCGGCGCGAACCATATATACTTTTCCAGAGCCTCCTTCTTCTGCAGGACAGCCATACACTTTTATCGTGCCTTTTAATTTTCCCATTTCAATCAATTTTTTCAGTTCGATACCCGCTGCTACCGAAGCCACCCCAAATAAATGATGACCGCAGCCATGCCCAGATTTCATTCCGGCAATCGGGCTTTTCACTGCCACTGAGTCCTGGGATAAACCTGGAAGTGCATCGAACTCCGCAAGTATGCCGATGACTGGTTTTCCACTGCCATAAGTGGCAACAAAAGCGGTGGGTATTTCAGCTACTCCGGCTTCTACGGAATAACCATTATCCTTCAACGTCTGCTGCAATAAGGCGGAGCTTTTATATTCTTTGTAACCAACTTCGGCATAGCCCCAAATTTGGAGAGCCTTGCCCTTATAAACGTCATATTGAGATTGGATATCGTTCGATGCAAGGGTTTTTATCGCATTCAGGTTATTGCTCTTTTTTTGTGCACACGCATTAGCGACCACCAATAAGAAACCAAGAGATGCCACTATTGCTTTTGAAGTATTTTTCATGCTTATAATTTTATTAGTTCCGGTAATCTAATGGTGGTTTGCGATCGCCCAATAAGGCTTTGTATTCAAAACCCTCACCACGATCTTTTTTAAATTCTTCAGTTGCTTGCGTAATAAGACTCTTGTTTGTTAGCAGGTCGATACCCATTAATGCCATTGTTTTTGCAGCAACCATCATACCCTTGGTGCCAATTTCGGTACCGCCACATGCAACCGCCTGCCAGCTATGGGGCGGCGTGCCGGGTACCCAAGTGGCGGCGCCAAGACCAACCGTGGGCACATTCCAACTTACATCTCCTACATCGGAGGATGCTACTCCTTTTTCCATAGTTGAAGAAAGAGGCTCTACTTTGGAAACAGATTCAATCGGCGGTGCTTTATAAGCAAATGTTTTCTGTATTTTTTTACCAAATTCAATTTCTGCTGGGGAGTAATTGACACCTCCTACCATTTCAAGGTCTTTTTGCATAGCCTCCGATAATACCCTGTTTGGAAGAATATCATAATCCCCGTCGATGATCTCATAATCAAATGTGGTGCCTGTGCCCAATGCAGCGCCTTCGCCCGCTTTCACAATCCTGTCGAAGATTTGCTTCACCATATCGCGGTTATAGTGGCGAACAAAATAATAGGACTCCGCAAAGTCGGGCACCACATTCGGGGCTTTGCCCCCATCGGTGATCACATAATGAACCCGGGCTTCCGAAGGGATATGTTCCCTCATCATATTAACCATATAATCCATTCCTTCCACGGCATCCAATGCAGATCGACCTTTATCAGGCGCAGCGGCCGCATGGGCAGACAGGCCATGGAAACGGAACTTGGCAGAAACAAGCGCTAATGAGTTCGAATAGGCAACCGCATTCGTAGTGGCCGGATGCCAATGAACAACCACATCCACCTCTTTGAAAAGACCGGCCCGAACCATATACACTTTTCCAGCGCCACCTTCTTCGGCGGGGGTCCCAAATAGTTTGATGGTACCGGTTAAATGATGCTCTTCCATTATTTTCTTCAGTTCGATGGCTGCTGCTACGGACGCAGTTCCAAACAAATGATGTCCACAGGCATGGCCAGCCGCTTTCCCAAGCGATTTCCTTTCAGGCACGGTGTCCTGTGATAAGCCGGGCAAGGCATCAAATTCAGCCAGTATGCCAATGACTGGTTTGCCAGAACCAAAGGTGGCAATGAATCCGGTTGGTAAATCAGCCACTCCTGTTTGCACCACAAAACCATTATCAGAAAGGGTTTTTTCATGTAGCGCCGCGCTTTTGGTTTCTTTATAACCGAGTTCCGCGTAATCCCAAATCTGTAAAGCTATTTTTTTATAGCTTTCGTATTGCGATTGAAGGTCTGAGATGGCCTCCATCTTTAATCTTTCATCGGTATTTGTTTTCTTTGTTTTCTGAGCAAAATTTTTGAGCGATAAGCTAGAGCATAGAATCAATAGGCTCAGTGCTTGGATGGTTTTCTGCATAATTGAAGTTTTGGTGATGTGCTTTATTGTGAAGGCATACAATTCGGAATAAATTTAGATCTTAAAATTTAATTTTATTCCGAATATCTATATTTAGTTGACAGCAGGATTTCAAACCCCTTCCTGGGAATAGACCATTGGACACTTTTAAAGCAAGGAGGTACGTCCATCCTAAATAGCAACCTATTTTGTGAAATTACCGTAATACTTTTGCCCAAACGTTCGATTAAACCTTTCCTTGGGTGGGTAGGTCAAATGAGGCAACTATTGCATTGTATTTACAAATTGAGCGCAGCTATTGCAATTATTTTTTTTCATTGCTCCAAAATCAAGATATAGGTTGAAGATTAATTTTGCTTTTTTTTTATCGTTTGCTTTTTTTTTATTCTCCATACGGGTAAGGGGGCAGGATTCATTGCAATCCCCGGAGCATAAGTTGGCTGACGATATTGTGGCAGATTCCTCCATTCAGAGGAAGGGAGCGTTTGACAAAGAATTGGACCTGATCGATCTTTATCAGAGAATCATCAAAAAAAATGCGGTACCGCGAAAAGAAAATAATAATCCTCATCTTTCCATGGTTCCCGCAGTTGGGTACACTGAGCAAACTGAATTTGCTGCTGTGATAAGCTCTAACATTGGTTTTTATACAATGACAGGGAATCATGATACCCAAAAAATATCAAGTATACTTACTAGTATTGCCTATTCGCAAAAAAAGCAAATTATTTTCCCTATCCAAGCGGATATCTGGACAAAGAATAACGAATACAATATTATTGCTGATTGGCGCTACCTGAATTATCCTTCCATTACTTTTGGGTTGGGGGGGCGGGCCAATATCAATCACGGGAATGGCTACACGATTGACTTTGAGTATACAAAAATACATCAAACCCTATTGAAAAAGTTTGCCAGCGACCTATATGCGGGTATTGGTTTTTATTATGATTATTTCTGGAACGTGCGAGAGGTGGATCCTCCTGCTGGGGTGGTTACGAGTTTTCAAAAATATGGCCTCACCAAAACAGTGACTGCCTCCGGTCTGGCTTTCCGTTTTTTATTGGATTCCCGAAAAAACCAGATCAATCCGGATGGGGGCTGGTATGTAAATGTGATTGACCGGCCTAATTTTAAGTTTATGGGAAGCGATGCGAATTGGCAATCCCTGCTTATTGAGGCCCGCAGCTATTTTCATTTATCAGCTAGTTCGAAAAATGTGCTGGCTGTTTGGAGTTATAATTGGTTAACAGTTGATGGGACTCCCCCTTATTTATTGCTGCCTAGTACCGGTTGGGACGATTTCTACAACACGGGGAGAGGATATATTCAAGGGCGTTTTCGCGGTAGGGATATGATATATTTGGAAACAGAATACCGGTTTGCCATAACGCATAATCGTTTGCTTGGGGCTGTGGTGTTTGCCAATGCACAATCTGTTTCGCGGTTCCTTTCTAAGGAGTTGCAGATTATTGCTCCTGCGGTTGGGGCTGGTATCCGCATCAAGCTCAACAAGTTTTCCGGTGCCAACCTTTGCATCGATTATGGAGTGGGCATCAATGGACAACAAGGTATTTCAGTGAACCTTGGTGAGGTTTTTTAAATGTTAAAATAAGACAGGCAAAAAAAATACTTATCAATTTCCTATCCCTTTACTATTTTAACAGCCCTTTTATTTCTTCCAATTTCAACAATGCTTCAACTGGGGTGAGGCGGTTCACATCTGTTTTTTCGAGTAGTTTTCTGATTTCATCAAAGGTTTCTGTATGCGCATCAAAAATGGAAAGCTGCAATTTGGGAGCGGTTACTTTATTCAATTGCTGTTGCAGGGTTTCTTTTGAACCATCTTGGTTGTCATGTGCATCTTCCAACTGTTTCAATATTTCGTTTGCTCTTTGGATTAATGTGGGGGGCATGCCCGCCATCCTGGCAACATGGATACCGAAACTGTGTGTACTGTCGCCTGGGGCCAACTTGCGCAGGAAAATAATTTTATTTCCCACTTCTTTATTGGTGATGTGGTAATTTTTTACTCTCGGTAATTTGTTTTCCAATTCATTGAGCTCGTGATAATGTGTTGCGAACAGAGTTTTGGGGGCAAAACCGGCGTTGTGTAAATATTCAGCGATGCTCCAGGCGATAGAAATTCCATCGTAAGTGGAAGTGCCTCTTCCAATCTCATCCAAAAGTATTAGGCTTCTGGGAGTGATATTGTTGATGATGCTGGCGGTTTCGTTCATCTCCACCATAAAAGTGGATTCGCCACCACTTAAATTGTCCGATGCACCAACCCGTGTAAAAATCTTATCGGTCATCGGTATCCTAGCCTCATTGGCAGGAACAAAACTTCCTGCATGGGCCATCAATGTGATGAGGGCGGTTTGTCTGAGCAAGGCGCTCTTACCACTCATGTTTGGGCCGGTAAGAATGATGATTTGCTGCTCAACTGGATCCAACACAATATCATTGGCAATATAAGGCTCACCCTCCGGTAAATTTCTTTCAATAACTGGGTGGCGGCTTTCTTTTAAAATAAGCTCGTTACCCTCATGCAGTTGAGGTTTCTTATAATGTAAGTGGAGGGCATTGTTGGCAAAACAGATGAGACAATCCAGAATGGCCAACACATTGCCATTCACTTGCATTGGTGCAATATAATCTTGTAGCTCCAGCAGCAATTGCTCATAAAGACTGATCTCGATACTAAAAATTTTTTCCTCAGCACCCATTATTTTTTCCTCATATTCTTTAAGCTCTGCTGTAATGTAGCGCTCCGCATTGGCCAGGGTCTGCTTGCGCATCCATGCTGCAGGTACTTTGTGCTTATGAGAATTGGTCACTTCCAGATAATAACCAAACACATTGTTGAATCCGATTTTCAAGGAAGAAATACCAGTGGATTGCGCTTCTTTTTCCTGCAAGGCAATCAGGTATTCTTTTCCTCCCGTAGCAATATTTCGCAGTTCATCCAATTCTGTATGCACTCCCTGTTTTATCAAACCTCCCTTTGCCGCCAGTGCTGGCGGATTTTCGGAAATGGTATTGTTGATTTTTTCAGCTATATAATGGCAGGGGTTCAGTGCGTCTGCAAGTCTTTTTAAATATTCATCGGGAGCGTGTTCACACAATAACTTTATTTCGTTGATGTGGTGAAGCCCCCGAGCAACTTGCATCACTTCCCTGGGATTGATTTTCCGCATGGGTATCTTGCTCACCAATCTTTCTATATCCCCGCATTGTTTAATATGCTGAATGATTTTATTGCGGATATCTACATCTTTGATCAAAAAGGAAACCAAATCCAACCGTTCATTGATTTTAGGTAGGTTTTTTAGAGGCAATAATATCCAGCGCTTGAGCATTCTGGCGCCCATGGGCGATACGGTATTGTCCAACACTTTCAAAAGACTGTTGCCATTCTCTACCCCCGTGCCTGACAATTCCAGGTTGCGAATAGTAAAACGGTCCATCCATAAATAATCTTCCCGCTCAATCCGCTGGATAGAAGTAATATGTTGCAGGTTCGGATGTTCTGTGTCTTTTAGATAATGGAGCACTGCCCCAGCGGCAATGATTCCTTCGTGCATTTCATCTACACCGAAACCTTTCAATGAATGCGTTTGAAAATGCTTTAACAAATTCTCCGTAGCAAACTGCTCATCGAATATCCAACTTTCGAGTGTGTAGGTATAAAATTTGACTCCAAATACTTCTTTGAAATGTTTTTGAAAACTGCGTTGGAAAACGATTTCTGCAGGTTTAAGCGTTTGTAGCAATTTGTCTGCATATTCTTCATTGCCCTCGGCAATAAAAAATTCTCCAGTAGAAATATCCAGAAAAGAGATACCTGTATTTTTTTCACCAAAATGGATACCCGCCAAAAAATTATTGGTATTATGCTCTAAAAGTTTATCGTTGAGAGCAATCCCTGGGGTTACCATTTCGGTGACCCCCCTTTTTACAATTCCTTTTGCAGCTTTGGGGTCTTCCAATTGGTCGCAGATAGCCACCCGATAACCCGCTTTTACCAATTTATGCAAATAAGTATCCAACGCATGATGTGGGAAACCAGCCAGATCGGAGGAAGAAGCGGCGCCATTGTTCCGCTTGGTGAGGGTGATGCCCAATATTTTTGAAGCAATAATGGCATCTTCGCCGAAAGTCTCATAAAAATCACCCACCCTAAAAAGCAGTATCGCATCGGGATATTTTTGTTTGATAGCCCGGTGCTGTTGCATCATGGGGGTGTCTGCGCTGCTTTTTGCCATGGCGCAAATATAAGTTACTGGTCGGAAAGGCTGAAGGAAGGGAAGTATATAAGATTGGGTGCTATATTATGAAGTATTGAAACTATTTAAGCCGCTAGGCATCATCTTTCAGGCACTACTGACTTTCGGTCTTGTACCATAAAGCAATTACTTTTGCAAACATGATGCAGAAATTGAGCATGGATGAGCTGAACCGGAAAACGGTGCATGAATTCAAACAATCGGAAAAAATCCCGATTGTGGTGGTTTTGGATAATATCCGCAGCATGCACAATGTGGGCAGTGTGTTCCGCACAGCGGATGCATTTCTGTTACAAGGGATTTATTTATGTGGTTATACCCCCCAACCCCCGCATCGGGATATCCATAAAACGGCATTGGGGGCTACCGAAACGGTAGAATGGAAATATGCAGCCAATGCGGTAGAGGCTGTAAAATCATTGAAGGAACAGGGCTATCAGGTTTTTGCGGTAGAACAGGTGAAAGAAAGTATTGCCCTTCAAAATTTTAATTTCGAACAAGAGGCTAAATTGGCGGTTATATTTGGGAACGAAGTGAGCGGGGTGGGGGAAGAAGTGTTGAAACTTTGTGATGGCTCTATTGAAATTCCCCAGTTGGGGATGAAACATTCGCTGAATATTTCGGTGGCAGCGGGGATAGTGTTATGGGAGCTTGTCAGGACTAGGATCAAAGGAGATTTAAAATATTAATAGGAAAAAATATGCCCAAAATAAATAGTTATTTATCGCTCATCAAATTTTCCCACACGATTTTCGCCATGCCCTTCGCGATGATTGGATTTTTCTTGGGGTTATGGAACTATCCGAATAGGATAGCTGTGCAAATAGGGCAATGGAATTTGAATAAAACGATTGGATGGGGCGGGCATAAAAATTTTATGAATTGGGATTATTTTCAAAAATTCCTTCTTGTAATCCTTTGCATGGTCTTTGCTCGTAGTGCTGCCATGGCCTTCAACCGTTATCTGGATAGGAGTTTCGATGCAAAAAACCCACGCACGGCCATTCGTGAAATTCCCAAAGGAATTATTTCGGCGAACAGCGCATTGACATTTACCATTGTTTCTTGTCTCTTGTTCTTGGCCTCTTGTTTTTTTATCAATCGTATTTGTTTTTATTTGGCCCCCGTGGCTTTGTTCGTCGTGTTGTTTTATAGCTATACCAAGAGGTTCACCCCTCTTTGTCATTTGGTTCTTGGGCTTGGCTTGTCTCTTGCACCTATTGGTGCTTACCTTGCGGTTACTGGTGCTTTTGCCTTATTGCCGCTTTTGTTTTCTTTCACTGTTATTTTTTGGGTAAGTGGTTTTGATATTATCTATTCATTGCAGGATGAGGAGTTTGATAAATCACAACAACTATATTCTATTCCCGCTTGGTTGGGAAAGGAAAAGGGCTTGAGGGTTTCGGAGTTTTTGCATGTATTGAGCTTTTTATGTGTGTTGGCCGCGGGTTTTTTGGGCAGTTTTGGCTGGTGGTATTGGATAGGCTTTGCCGTTTTTGTTGGCATGCTGGTGTACCAACATTCCATTGTAAAACCTAACGACCTAAGTAGGGTTAACCTAGCATTTATGACCGCCAATGGAATCGCGAGTGTGGTGTTCGCGGTTTTTGTGATCGCAGATTTATTCATTCACCATTAAGAAATTCTATCACTTATACCCAACAAAATAGATGGCTCGGATATTGGCAATAGATTATGGGAAAAAAAGGACCGGATTGGCTGTTACGGACCCCTTGCAGATTATTGCTACGGGATTGACAACCGTGGAATCCTATAAACTGATTGCTTTCCTAAAAGAATATCTTAAAAACGAAACCGTGGAGTTGATAATCATCGGCGAGCCCAAAAACCTGGATGACAGTGATACCCATGCCACACCCTTTGTAAATCAGGCTATCGAAAACATTAAAAAGGAATTCCCTCAAATCCCTTTAAAAATGGTGGATGAACGTTTCACTTCCAAAATGGCTTCCCGTGCAATGGTGGATATGGGGATGAAGAAGAAACAACGTCAGGATAAGGCTTTGATCGATCAGATTGCGGCCACCATTATGTTGCAAGGGTATCTGGAACCGTAATCTGGGGCTTCCAAAAAACTTCTAAAAGGGGGCAATCTGCCTACCGATGGCTTGTTCGTTCAATTCTTTTAAATTTGCCTGAATTTTCTAACTATGCTTTTACCAATTGTTGCCTATGGCGACCCGATTTTAAGAACCGTGTGTAAGGATATTGATAAGGATTACCCTAGTCTTCAAGAGCTTTTGGAAGATATGTGGGAAACTATGTATTATAGTAATGGCGTAGGATTGGCTGCTCCCCAGGTAAACCATCCTATCCGCCTTTTTACTGTTGACTCCACACAAATATTCTCTAACCTCGATGAGGAGGAAAAGGATAAATATCCAGATGGTCCTGGTATCAAGCAGGTGTTCATTAATGCGCATATTGAAGAATTGGATGGGGAAGAATGGACTTATAACGAAGGTTGTTTGAGTATTCCCAAAATTCGGGAGGATATCAACCGGAATGAAACTGTAACCTTAAGATTTCTGGATGAAAATTTTGCCGAGCACAAAATGACATTTAACGGGGTCACCGCCCGTGTGATCCTACATGAATACGACCATATTGAAGGCAAACTCTTTATTGATTACCTCAAACCTTTGAAGAGAAAATTGCTGAAGGGAAAGCTGGACGACATCAGCAAGGGCAAAATAAAAGTGGATTATAAGATGTCTTTCCCGAAATAAGCTATAGAGTGAATAGTGAAATGTGAAGGGTAAAAGTTTGGGCTATATTCTAAAATTCGCCATTGCCTATTCAGCATTCACTACTTGACTTTCTTTAAGAGCAGCACATAACCGCAGAGTTTTTTCTTGTTCTTATTTACCTGCACAGGTTTGATCATATGGTATTCGGAGAATTGTGGGATATAGGCATAGCTAATGATATTGCCATCCACATCTCCCCACATATTTTTCTTATAAATCACCTGTTTTTCATTGTCATCATACATCCTTACTTCATAAAGCCTTGAGCTTGGGTCGCCAATAAAAACAAATTCATATAAACTTCCTTGGTTCATAGGCACAACAATTGGCATCTCATATTCGCTTTGCATTGTCATGGATGCTTCTCTAAGTACAATAAATCCTTGGGAACTGTAAATATTTTTGAGACTGTCAATTGCGTTGCGCATGGAAGAGATGTCGCAACTTTCTTGTCGTATTACTTCTTGCGCCATCATGGAATGGCTAATGAAAGCAAATAGTACGACAAAGACGGCTTTAATAGGGTATGCTCGCATGTCTTTGAGTTTTTACGGATGATGGACTTGTAAATGTAAGCACAGAAATTGATATTTAAAAGGGTTTGATGCAATTTTTGTACCAGTAAGCCAAGCGAAAAGAGTAATTCTTTAGTACATAAATCTTTATGAGTCTTTATAGGTATAATAACAGTTGGCTTGGGCCACACAGCTGAGTGTAAGATCGTTGATGCAGAGATGTGGGGGCAATGATGCGCAATAATAAATCACATCGGCCACATCTTCGGCACTCAAAGCTTTATAGCCTTCATATATTTTAGCAGCCATTCCCTCATCGCCTTTGAAACGTACTTTCGAGAATTCGGTTTCTGCTGCTCCAGGATTAATAGAAGTTACCTTTATTTTATGCCTTAGTAGATCGATGCGCATTCCTTGTGAAATAGCATCCACTGCAAATTTGCTAGCGCAATACACATTTCCTTTTTCATACACTTCCTTGCCTGCTACCGACCCCATATTGATGATATGGCCTTTTTTGTTTTTGATCATATAAGGCAATACAGCCCTGGAAACATAGAGCAGGCCATTGAGATTGGTATTGATCATGGTTTCCCAATCATCCATACTGGCCTCCTCAAAATAATCCCTTCCCAATGCCAGTCCGGCATTGTTAACGAGGATAGAAATATTTTTCCATTCTTCTGGCAGGTTTTCGATTGCATTGAAAACCGCTTTCTTATCCTGCACGTCAAATTCCAGTGCCAATACTTTGGTTTGGAATTTTTCTTCCAATTGTTTTTTTATTTCATCCAGTCTTTCTTTTCTTCTTCCAGTAATAATCAGTTGAAAACCATTAGATGCAAATTTTTCGGCAGATGCTTTACCAAAACCTGAAGTAGCTCCAGTAATCAGTACGATATCACTCATGTGGAAAATTTTGGGAATTTGCAATGTATTGCAAAGTGCAGAGAGAAAAAAATATAAAGAATGGAAAAAATCTACTGGCCATATTTTTAATAAAAAAAACGAGCCTATCTGATCAGCACCATCGTACCTTTCTTTGAGATGGGTTTTCCGGTATAGTCAATGCCTGCCACCATCCACACAAAAGTGCCTGCGTCCTGCATCCTGCCACCAAGGGTGCCATCCCATCCCCTACCAAACTGGGAGGTCGTATATACCAATTGTCCCCATCTATTATAAACCCTAAAATATAGTAAAGTTGAAACGCCAACAGGGATTGGTCTGAAAATATTATTGCTACCCGCTTCTGGGGTAAATGCATTAGGAACAAAAATATCGGGCATGGTTTTAAAAACCTTTACTCTAACCTTGGCCAGGCCAAAGCAGCCAAAACCATCGGTGGCCTTCACCGTATAAGTGATGCTATCCACACCGGGGCCATAAATGCCAATGGGGTTGGGGATATAAGGATTGTCTAGATAGCTGGGGGGGGTCCAAAGAAATTGGTCTTCAGTGGAATCATTGGTGCTAGCATTGAATTGTACAGGTTGGTTGATTACTACAAAAGTATCGCTTACCACATTTACCCAAATGGGTGGTATTACATTTATCGCTATGGAATCCGTTAAGGTGTTGGGACAACCGGTATTCTGAATATTCAAAACATAGTAAGTCGATTGTAAAGGGGCAGCAATGGCTGAGATGGTAGATGGCACAGTGGGGATGCTGCCACTTTGGGGGCCATTCAATGGTTCGGTATTGACCCATGAATAATTGGTACCCACGGAAACGAGCGCATTTAAAGCTGCAGTGTTGCCATAACAAATCGTAGTGTCCATAGGATTTACGGCAGCTTGTGGATAAGCTGCAGGGTATAAATAAATATTTGCTACCGAACTGCTATCAACCGGACAGACACCACTTTGCACAATAGCCCTATAATGTTGTGTATTAGCCAAATTTGTGACATTATAAGTTGAACCTGTTTGTTGTGGTAGGATATTTGACCAGTTTACACTATCCAAGGATGTTTGCCAGTTGACCACGTTTCCAGTGTTTCCCTTTAGGGTAAAAAGGGTACTGATTATTTGACCAGCACAATAATTGGTATCTAGTGGGGAAATTTGCCCACCGATACTTTTAGGATCCACTGTGATGGTAGCCACGGTACTGCTGTCTAGTGAACAGGACGGCCCGTTTTGCACGAGGGCTTTGAATTGTGTGGTATTATTCAGGTTTAGAGCGGTATAGGAATTGGTAAGATTTGGGATGGCTGTCCAGTTTGTTCCGTTGGTGGATGAAACCCAACCTATAATATCTCCAGTATTGTTGCTCAAAGAAAGCAGGGTAGTGTTTATGCCCGCACATACTTCCGCATCGGCAGTCACGTTGCCGGGAATGGTTGGGGGCTTGGTGGTAACGTTCAAAGTATCCACCAGGTCTGCGCAACTGTTTTGCTCTCTGGCAATCACATACCCGGCGTTTTGCCCTACTGTTACTTTAAGGATATTGCTGTTGCCCCCCGAGTTGATTACCCAGTCGGCGGGCACCGACCATTGGTAACTCGCTCCTTGAAGTGCGGGTATGGAATAAACGGCATTGCTATTTTGGCAGGCTACACTGTCTCCACTGATCAAAAGCCCTGCACAAGTATTCCTAATGGCAATATAAGCATAGGAAAAATGGCCTCCTGGCACACAGTTATCGGCTTCAAATGTGAGTGTTACCTGCTGCCCACGATAGGGGGAGAGGTCAAAAGTCACTTCTGTCCATCCCTTCCACCATACATCCTGCAAATGGGCGGCATTGGGTTGGTTTGAATTGGGATTGGCATTGGGTGAGAGTACTGGGCTAAGGGAGAAGCCATTTGCTATCGCAGCGGCTGTATCCAGATAGGCATCGCCCCCTCTGCTGTTTGCCCCGCTCGCTGGTAAGAAATATTTTGGCGAGGCACAATCAATGACCCCATCTTTAGTGCTTATTATCGCCCTGGCCATTGGTTGGAAATTTGAATTATGTGCCCCATTTTCCAATACCATTGCATATGCGTAGGTCATGGTATAAGGCTGGCTGGCAGGTGTGGCTGGAACATTGATTTTATAACTTACCCCCCTTACATATCCGCCGCCACCGCCATTGGCATTTCCATGGGTTATGGACGTGGATCCCAACTGTATGGAATAATTATAGGAATAACCATTGATGGTGGGGATGGTAAGGAAACCGCCATAAGGGTCTGCACTTTGATTAGTGATTACCTGTATTCCATTTACCGATCCAAGATTGTATTCAGGGAATGATTTTGCCCCAATGGTGCCTGAGGGTGCGTTTTGGGTGGAATCATATATGGAAATGTTTTGCTGAAGGTTGATATTTCCAGAGAGAACATTGCCACCGGTATTGTTGCCCGTATAGGCCTGCCAGTGTGTAAGGTCACCTGAATTGTAATTGATATTAATAGGGCATGCCTGGTTTTGTGAAAAAACAGGCACAAAAATGAGCATGGAAATTAAAGTCCCAAACCCTATTTTCATCAGTTTACGAATCATACACCAACTTTGATGATAAAATCTTTCAGGTATTTATTTAGTTCAGGGGTAGATTCCAACATGCCCATATGCCCAGTGTTTTCCAGAATATGAATATAAGATATTGTTGGCAGGTGGCTTAGCCTCAGGCTGTCTTCCAAAGGTACGATATTGTCTTTTTCCCCAATGATGAACATGATAGGGCGTTTGAAGTTCTTTAGCAGTCCTGCTCGGTCGGGTCTCAATATCATGGCCTCATAGTAGGATACGAGCGATTCGGGCTTAAAGTTGTCGTAGCGCTCGATTATTTCTTCGATTATTTCAGGACGGTTCTTTTGGGTAAAATCCGAAAAAAGGTTTGGGGTAGATTGTCTAATAAAATCCGCCGATCCATTTTTTTGGATGAACCCAATACTTTTCTGGCGCAATGCCTTTTTTTCTTCCGAATCGGCATAAGCGGTTGAGTGTACCAATGCAAAACCAGCCAACATTTCTGGATATTTCTCAGCAAAGGCCAATGTTATATATCCGCCCATGCTATGGCCTATCAATATACAGGAATCAATTTTTTCTTTATCCAATAAACCTTTGATCAAAGAGGCATAATCCTCCATCGTTAACGGATTTTTGGCATTTGGCCCATGGCTATCCATAATAGACCTGCCGCTCCCAGGCAAATCGGGTATGATTAGCCTGTAATCATTTTTTAGTGCATCAATCTGTTTATCCCATATCCTTCCATCCTCGGCGAAACCATGGATGAGTACGGTACAAATACCCCTTCCAATGTCCCGGTAGCATATTTTTTGACCATTGATTTCAAGCCAATTTTCTTCTGGCATAGATTATTTTTTTAGGCTAATAAAGAAACTTCGAACCGAAATAATAATTAACAAAGGCGCAAATGCAAGGTTCAATTCCTGCGGAAGGAAAGCCCATCCCAATAAAAGCAATAATGCCATGGAGCCGGCTACCAGAAAATATTTTTTTAACCATGGCTTATCTTTTTTTGTAAGAAAAGCCATCACCACATTAGTGGGCAAGCACCATAAAATATTCAGGTTGTTCCGGCAGACTTCATCTACACGAATGAGCCAGACCGTAGTAATTAATAAACCTAATAAACCAATAATGAAAAAGAATATGATATCGGAAATATGCAATACTTTTTGAGCTGTTTTATTTTTTGAAAAAGATAAAATCAAAAAGAAAACAGCCAGCACAGAAAATAAAATTAAAGGACTAAACAAGCTGCTAGTTTCTGGCTTACTCACTGATTTTAGTATCAGTTTTTTCTCAGTTACTAATGGCTGCTGCTGTAGGTAAGCACTGTCCAAACCCTTCATTAAATAATCGGGTAGGAACATAGCCTGTTCATTATTGGGTTTCTTGTCCAGATTGCTGCCCAACAAAAGGTTGATACCAAACTTTGCCCAGTAGAGATGGCTACTATCCAAGTAATTATTGATCAGGTTCCTAAAACTGGGTGATTGTGGTGATAGAATGTTTTTGAAAATGATGGGCTTGTTGCTGTTCTTTTCTATCATATTCTTTGCCCTTGTAGTGCAATTGTCAAGATAAAACTGGTAGCCATAATAGCGGTTCTCTTCGCTGGCATTGTTTTTTAAAGCTTCAAAAAGATGTATTTTTTCCTCGCAACTAAGAGATAGAACTTGTTCGGTCACACTACGATTATCTTCTACATATTCTTGCATGAAATTGGGAAAATCATATGCAGATAGTGCATAGCGCATGATGCCGCGGGTGAACTTTACATAAAAGTATGGGTCGCTTGTATCAAAAGTGCCATAGTTGAAAGCAATATCAAGGCGGGTTGAGCTGTCGATTACCCGAATGGCCGTATGGCCAAATGTGGAGTAGAGCTCTTCGCCAGGGCCACAGGTAAGCAGACTGATACGCAGATGGCAGCTATCAGTTGTTTGGGAAAAGGATTGTGAAAAAACAAAACTGAAGCATGCAATTAAAGCAAATCTGCAAAAAATCTTCATCAGAATTTTTTTAGCGAAAGTTACAAATAAAAAAGCCACCCGAAAGTGGCTTCTTGAATTAGGTTATTTCCTGCTATAGTTGGGTGCTTCCCTGGTAATATCGATATCGTGCGCATGGCTTTCTTTCATGCCTGCATTCGTTATTTTTATAAACCGGGCATTTTGCAAGGCTTTGATATCAGGCGCTCCACAATAGCCCATCCCCGCACGAAGCCCACCCACATATTGTGCTACCACTTCGCTCAATGAACCTTTGAAAGCAACTCGGCCTTCGATGCCTTCGGGAACCAATTTTTTGATATCATCCTCTACATCCTGAAAATAACGGTCGCTGCTTCCCTGTGCCATTGCACCAATCGATCCCATGCCCCTATACTGCTTGAACTTTCTTCCTTCATAGATGATGGTATCACCAGGACTTTCTTCCACACCTGCAAACACGCCACCCATCATCACTGAATTGGCGCCTGATGCTAGCGCTTTTACCATATCACCAGTATAACGTATACCCCCATCTGCAATCAATGGGATCCCTTTCTTTTTAAGTGCGGAAGCTGCTTCCATAATAGCTGTGATTTGGGGAACACCAGCACCTGTAACAATTCTGGTAGTACAAATCGAGCCTGGTCCAATACCTACTTTTACTGCATCGGCGCCCGCTTCTGCCAATGCCAAGGCTCCTGCGGCGGTACCAATATTACCTGCAATCACTTGCAGTTTTTTGAAATTCTTTTTTACACTTTTTAAAGCCTCTATCACTCCTCGGCTATGCCCATGGGCGCTATCGAGACAAACCACGTCAACGCCTATCTGCTGTAGTGCAGCGGCGCGGTCGAGCATGTCCTTGGTGATGCCCAATGCTGCACCTACCAGCAACCTGCCGAAGGCATCTTTTACGGCATTGGGATAGCTGGTCAGTTGGAGGATATCCCTGTAGGTTATCAATCCAATCAGTTTTCCAACTTTATTGATTACGGGAAGTTTTTCTATTTTATAGCCCTTTAAAATTTTCTCTGCTTTTTTTAGGTCGGTGCCTTCTGGTGCGGTGATGAGATTTTCTTTGGTCATCACTTCCTTTACTTTTTTTCTTTTATCATCCTCAAAGCGCAGGTCGCGGTTGGTGAGTATGCCTACAAGCTTTTGGTTATTATCCACAATGGGAATACCGCCAATTTTGTTTTCTTTCATCAAACGGAGTGCATCGCCAATGGTCGCTTCTGCATGGAGTGTGATGGGGTCAATGATCAGCCCGCTTTCACTGCGCTTAACTTTACGCACCTGTTCTGCTTGGCTTTCAATGGTCATGTTCTTGTGCAGCATACCGATGCCACCTTCTCTTGCAATTGCCATGGCAAGGGAGGCCTCCGTAACCGTGTCCATAGCCGCGGAAAGCATGGGGATGTTCAACGTGATTTCTTTCGTAAGCTTGGTTTTGATATTGACTTCCCTAGGCAATACCTGTGAATAAGCAGGTAGTAACAACACATCATCGAATGTGAGGCCTTCTCCAAAAAATTTTGATTGCTGATTTGTATTCTGTGCGGGGGTATTTATTCTTGCCATGTGCAAAGATAGGGTAGCGGATAAATTCGTGCCAAAATATTTTTTACATAACCTTTTAGGTTTAAAAATTTTAAGATTGAGTTCACTTTTGGTGCTGTTAAACCACATCAATGTGGTTGGAAGCCAATACCAAAACATTGATTTTGCTTGATAAGCTGAATTTTTTTTGGTGTAAAATTTTGTTTTACGTATAAAAAATTTAATTTTGTCGTATAAAATAGTTTTTATGGATGCAAAAATTACTTTGAGCTTCGATGAAAGCGTAATTCAAAAGGCCAAAAAATTTGCAGAAGCACAAAATATTAGCCTATCAAGGCTTACCGAGTTTTTGTATAGCCGAATTGTAAGCGGCCATTATCAAAGCCTCGAAGAACTTCCCATTTCCGATTGGGTAAGTATGGTTGCCGAAGGTCAAGCTGAATACAAAACGAAGCAGCGAAGCCGTAAGGAACTTAAGGAAGAATTTTTAAAATCAAAAAAGTGAAGGTATTTCTTGATGCCAATATCATTGTTTCGGTATTGAACAAGGAATATCCCTTGTTCACTTTTTCTTCAAGGGTTGTTAGCTTAATAGATAACCCCCGGTTTCAAATTTATACATCACCCATTTGTCTGGCCATTGCATTTTATTTTTCCGAAAAGAAAAGCGGTCAGAGCCATGCAAAAAACAAAATTGGGTTACTGGCCTCAAAAATAGGAATAGCTGAGATTGATGATAGCGTGGTTATGAAAACCGTTCAGGAAAAATCGGTTGAGGATTTTGAGAACGGCCTAGAATATTTTTCGGCCCTTAAAGCTGGTTGCAAGTTCATAATTACCGAAGACAAGAATGATTTTTATTTTTCCAAATTACCTGTTATGGGTGCCAAGGAATTTTTGGAAGCTCATGTGCTTTGAGTATTTTGAAATTAAATCTGAGTTTAGGGGATAGCCAATCCGATTTTTTAAATATCAAGGCTATACATTTTCCCCGGCAAGACACTTATCAGATTTTGAAGTTCCAAGTTTAACATCGCTGCTGCAACCGTACTACTGCTTAATCCAGATTTTTGGTACAGTTCATCGATATGCATCGATTTATTTTGTTTTAATAGTTCCACAATTATTTTTTCATCGTTGCTCAATTCAACAAACAATTCCTTTTGCCTTGTGTTTTTTGGTTTCTGATTTTCTTCCCAGCCCATTGCCTCTATTAATTGTTTTGCATCTGTAAGTAATATAGCCTTGTTGCTTTTGATCAAGTAATTGCAGCCTGCACTTTTACCGTCCGTGGTTTTTCCCGGAAAGGCAAACACATCCCTATTGTAACCATTCGCCAATTCAGCCGTAATGATACTCCCCCCTCGGATGCCTGTTTCTACTACCACAATGGCATCGCTCATCCCTGCCACAATCCGGTTTCGGGTGGGGAAATGGTGCTTATCAGGTTTTGTACCGCTACAGAATTCGGTTAACAAACCTCCCGCATAAACAATTTCCTTTGCAATGGAAGCATGCTCCGAGGGATAGATAATATCCATTCCATGTGCCAGCACGCCTACGGTTGCTAGGTTGTGTTTTAGTGCAGACTTATGTGCGATGGCATCAATGCCAAATGCCAGCCCGCTGACAATTAAAATAGGGTGGTCTGATAATTCTTTTATCAATTTCTCCGTAACCTGTTTGCCATAATCGCTATTGGCTCTGGTACCCACAATTGCAACCGCTTTGGAGCTGTTCAGGTCGGCATTTCCTCGGTAATATAGAACTGTAGGTGGGTCACAACAATTCAAAAGTCGCCGGGGATAGTTTTTATCGGTAAGAAAAAGAGCCTCGATTTTATATTTTTTAATAAACCCATATTCTTTTTCTGCTGAAGCAAAATCAATAAAGTCAACAATTGACTTTGCCCTTGCGCTGCCAATCCCTTCTATTTTTTCAAGCTGGCTCTTTTTAGCTTTAAAAATATCAGCTGCGTTACCAAAATGGCTCACCAGTGTTCTGGCATGGAAAGACCCAATTTGAGGGACATAACCTAATGCAAGCCTGCAAATGGATTCATCAGTCATGATTACTTGATAATGCTATCCAAATATAAAAATTAACTGGCTTGGTTGAAGCCAAAACCAGTATGATTTTTAATTCAAGCCGATTGAGGTCAATTGCTGACTATCTTTAATTCGGTTCTTCGGTTTTGGGCACGGCCTTCTTCCGTTTTATTATCAGCAATTGGTTTGGTATCGCCAAACCCTTTATAGGAAAGCCTTTTGGGGTCGACTCCTTTTTCGGTGAGATAAGTGACCACCGATTTTGCACGGTTGGTAGAGAGTTTAATATTGTCCGCAGGTTTGCCCACATTATCTGTGTGGCCACTGATTTCTATTTTTATATTAGGATTATCTTTCATGAGTTGTACTACTTGGTCCAACTCAACTTGTGATTCACTTTCCAGTTCGTATTTATTGATATCGAAGAAAATATTTTTGAGTATCACCGAAGCGTTTGCTTCGATTGGTTCCAATGGGATATCAATATTGTAAGTTGAGTCAGGTTGTTTTTTGCTCAGCGGAAAATTTTCCGAGAAAAACAGGTATCCCTTTCTGTTTACATTGAACGCATAATCTTTTCCAACAGGCAGGGTAATAAAATAATTTCCATTTTCATCGGTCTGCACTTTGCTCGTCACCAATTTTGTTTGCAGGTTCGCGAGTTCAACAGCAGATGGCAATCCTTTTCCTGTTTTTTTATCATACACTTTTCCTTTGATCCATAAAGTACGGTTGGGTTGAATATCCTTACGCAATTGGAAAGTATAGAGGTCCATCTTGCCTCGACTGTCTGCGCGGTCACTGGCATAGTACGCGGTTTTACCATCAGCAGATATTACGATGCTGCCTTCATCGCCAATGGTGTTGATTGGGTAGCCGAGGTTTTCTGGTTTGCCCCATTTGCCATTGGCATCCTTTCTGGAAACAAAAAGATCATTGTTGCCATAACCAAGATGACCACTCGATGTGAAATATAAACTTTGGTTATCAGCATGGATAAATGGGGTGCTTTCATTGCCCGAGGTATTGATCTCTGGCCCCAGGTTTTGGGGAAGGCTCCATCGGCCGGTGGGCAATAGATGGCAAACATAAAGATCATTGCCCCCATAGCCACCAGGTCGGTTGCTGGCAAAATACAGGTCTCTCTTATCGGGTGAAAGCGAAGGGGCCGATTCCCAAAATTCGGTATTGACGTTTTTCCCAAGATTCTCAGGCGTGCTCCAACCATCTTTTTCCAGATAGGAAATATACAGATCGCAGGAACCATAGCCTTGTGGGAAATTGCAGCCTGTAAAAATCAGCCACTGCCCATCCTGCGAAATGTTCTGGGCGCCTTCGTTATAGCTGGTATTGATATTACCTGGCAAGGGTATTGCTTTGGTCCAATGATCACCCTTCCAGGTTGACTCGTAAAAATCTTCATTGTTATCGTTCACCCTTCGGGTAAAAACAAGTTGGTTGGCATCAATGGTGATGGTGGGGTAATATTCGGGCACTTCGGTATTGATACTGTCGCCCATATTTTTAGGGTCGAATTTATAGTCTTTTACCGGGTGTGTGTGGGCATAGGCCACTGCAAATTCATAGCATTTCTTTCTATATTCGCCAGAGTAGGTAGAACTCCGATTGAGGTTAGGGATACTCAAAAAAGCATTAACGACCTCCAGCGCTTTCTCAAACTGCCCTATACCTGCAAGGCTGATTGAATAAGAGAGATTATAATCGATGAAATAAATGCTGTCAATACTTTTAGCAATCTCATAATGGCGGATTGCTTCCTGATAATTTTTCAACTCGCTATACATGCCTGCAATAGAAAGGTATGCGTCCTCAAACTGGTTGTCGATTTTCACTGCTTTTTGCAAAGTTTCGATGGCCTGGGGAAAATCATCGTTCTGGGCAAGTTCCTGCGCTTTTGAATACAGTTCCGCAGCTTTAGGATTTACTTTTGATGCGTCATATTGAGCATTTGCAAAGAGGCTAAGAGATAGCAAAAAGAAAACGAACAAGCATTTCATGACCGAAAATTACAAATGAAAAACCGAAAGCGGAACAGATTTGGGATTTTTATGAAAGCATTTGTATTGATTCATGTGTAAAGGCTATGGCACATGGATATATTTATGTAGTTGCAAAGAAAATGCCCATTGGGGGTTTTGCTTGATATAATCAATGATCATTGGGGTGATGGTTTCTGATTTGCTCCATTCCGGTTGCAGATAAAGATTGCAGGAAGGGGAAACCAATGCCGCATATTTTTCTGCCCACTCGAAATCCGATTTATTATAAACGACTACTTTCAATTCGTTTGCATTTTTGCAGATTTCGGGCAAGGGTGCTTTGAATTTTTTTGGGGAAAAACAGATCCAGTCCCAATTGCCGCTCAACGGGTGTGCGCCGGAGGTCTCAATATGGGTGTTGAAACCTGCTTCATGCAGTTGGCTGGTCAACTCGGTACAATCGTGCATCAAAGGTTCGCCGCCAGTAATGATGGCTATCGGTGAGCCAGATGTTTTATGTGGATGACCAATGGCCTTTTTGGCTTTTTCAACAATGTTTGCAATTTCTATCCGGGCATGTTTGTCTGCGTCCCAGCTATCTTTTACATCACACCACACGCATCCCACATCACAGCCACCCAGTCGGATGAAATAAGCCGCTTTCCCTTGGTGGAAACCTTCTCCCTGAATGGTATAAAAAGATTCCATTACAGGAAGCGTACTGTTTTTATTTTCGGTTTTTGCCTGCATGGCGCAAAGTTAATCATTGAAAGGCGATGGAGTGCAATGGATTGCCCTTAATGATACCCTAAATTAAAATAGTAGTAGTTGATCTTTAATAAGAACTCTCTTTTCAAAGCTATGAAAAGAGGCAGGTTTAAATTTGTTTGCTTACCTCGCTTGGGAAAATAGCGCACTAATTCCTAGAGCTTATGTTTTGTTCCTGTAAGTAGCTTAATTATTTTCCAAATAAGCTTTCAGCGTATTCTTCATCAATGCGGCAATGGTCATCGGCCCCACGCCTTTGGGTACGGGGGTGATATAGGCACACTTGGGCGATACGTTTGTAAAATCAACATCACCCTTGATAGAGAAGCCGCTTTTTTTACCGGCATCAGCAACACGGGTAATGCCCACATCGATGATGATTGCACCTTCTTTTACCATATCAGCCGTTACAAAACCAGGGCGACCGAGCGCCGCCACAATGATGTCTGCTTCGAGACAAAACTCTTTGATATTTTTGGTATGGGAATGGCAAACGGTTACTGTGCAATTGCCCGGGTTGGTATTGCTGCTTAACAAAATGCTGATCGGGCGCCCTACAATATTACTGCGGCCAAGCACTACGGCATGCATGCCTTTCGTATCAATCTTATAATGTTCCAGCAAAAGCATAATGCCATAAGGGGTGGCAGGGGTAAAGGAAGAAAGGCCCTGTACCATGCGGCCGATACTGATAGGGTGAAAGCCATCCACGTCTTTGGAAGCACTGATGGCATTGATCACTTTTTCGTCGGAAATATGTTTAGGTAGCGGCAACTGCACCAGTATGCCATCCACACTTAGGTCATCGTTCAATTCACCAATCACACTTAGCAGTTTGTGCTCAGATGTTTCTTCATCAAGCCGGATTAAAGTGGATTTATAACCAATCTCACTGCAAGCTTTCACTTTTGCACCCACATAGGTTTCGCTGGCCCCATTATTGCCCACCAATATGGCTACCAAATGCGGGGCTCTACGCCCTTCTAAAATCAGTTGTGCCACTCTTAATTTTAATGCATCCTTGATTGCTTGCGATGTTGCCTGACCGTCTAAAATTTGCATGCCGCAAAGTTAATGTACCTGAGCATTCAAAAAACAAATGCTACTACTAAGCGGGTCTTGTCTGGTATAAAAGAGATCAATAAATTCCGTTTGCAAAATAAACAGCATGAAAAATGCACTACTGCAACTCGTATTCTGCTTTTCCCCTTTTCAAATGTTGGCGCAAAACCTGCATTTGTCACCAAGAGATCTCTATACTGGAATAGGCACCTATAGTAAAACCCATTGTGATGTTTTTTCATTTACCCATAATCAGGCTGCCTTGACCTCAATTGAAAACAAATCGGTTGGTCTATATGCCGAGCATAAATTTTTTTTGAAGGAAATGGGCCTATACACAACGGCAGTAGCTTTTCCTGTCAGAAACGGGGGCATCGGGTTGCAGCTAAATTATTTTGGCTATAGCGAATATAATGAGTCGCAGGCTGGTATCGCCTATGGAAAAAAGCTTGGCAAATTGGTTGATCTGGGTGTACAGTTTGATTATTATCATTTACAGATGGCTGGTTATGGTAGCGCGGGCACTATTGGGTTTCAAGTGGGTGCTATTTTTAATTTGAGCGATGTGTTCCGGGTAGGCATGCATGTTTATAATCCGGCAGGGGGCAGGTTTGGGAAACATTCCACTGAAAAATTGGCTTCCATTTACAGTATGGGTTTGGGTTACGATTTAACGAAACAGGTTTTTATAAGTACGGTCATCAATAAAGAGGAAAATAGACCCGTTCATTTCAATGTGGGTTTGCATTATCAGTTTGCTGAATCTTTTTTTGCGCGGGTCGGTATCTTGACGGATACAGGTTCTCCCTATATGGGTATCGGGTTGCTCTGGAATTTTTTTAGGTTAGATGTTGCTGTCAATTATCACCCCCAACTGGGCATTAGCCCTGCTATGTTATTGGCTATTGATCTTGATCATAAAGAATAGAAAACCGAAATGAAAAGATTTTTTTCTATATGGGCCTTCTTGGTTTTTTGTTGGCAATTGCATGCACAAGAAGAGCAGCCAGTTTCGATAATGAGAGAAATGGCACTGGAGAACGATTCGGAAAGAATGGATGCAGAAGCCAACGATGATGCCTATTTGCAATTAATGCAAGAATATTTAAAACATCGGCTTGACTTGAATCGGGTCAATGAAGAAGACCTGGAGGCTTTGCAATTGCTGACCGCTTTGCAGATGAGCCATTTTTTTAGTTATCGCCGTTTGCTGGGCAATTTTCTGAGCGTGTACGAATTGCAGGCCATCCCTTATTGGGATTTGGAAACTATCAAAAAACTAAGGTTATATGTAACTGTAAATAATAATCAGCGTTTGGACGCAACCCTCAAAGCGCGACTAGCTGGGGGCGATAATGATCTCTTGATTAGGGCTTCGCAACAAATGGAAATAGCAAAGGGATTCCAAACTCCCAAAGATTCCATCTCCTCACACTATTTAGGGAGTAGGCAAAAGCTGTTCTTTCGATATCGGTACGATTATAAAAACCTGCTACAGTTTGGTTTCTTGGGCGATAAGGATGCAGGCGAACCATTTTTAAAGGACCGGCAGCAATATGGGTTTGATTTTTATTCCTTTCATTTTTTCTCAAAAAACATGGGTGTGGTAAAAGCATTGGCACTAGGCGATTTTACTGTGAACATGGGGCAGGGGCTTATACAATGGCAGACACTGGCATTTACCAAAACAGCAGAAGCA
This sequence comes from Bacteroidota bacterium, assembly GCA_018267575.1. Classification (GTDB taxonomy): domain Bacteria; phylum Bacteroidota; class Bacteroidia; order Chitinophagales; family Chitinophagaceae; genus Puia. The sequence continues at coordinate 6,793 of JAFDYF010000116.1, read as the reverse complement.
ATCCCAGTGAAAAGAGCATCTTCCATTCTTCGCCCTTACCGCTCGGCAGGGGAATTTAATTTTTATCGGGGTGCAGGCATCAGTTTGCAGAAGGGTCATTGGCAGGCCACTGCTTTTTTATCTTCAAAAAAAATGAGTGCCAATTCAGTGATGGATTCGGTTGGGAGAATCAGTTTTGTTACTTCATTCCAAAACTCGGGCTATCACCGTACCCAAGCTGAGAATGATGACCGGAATAATATTGCACAAACAACAATGGGTGGCAATATTTCAGTTGTAACGCCCAATTTTCGGATAGGCATTAACTCGGTCAATCATCATTTTTCCAGTTCGATCCAAAAAAGAGAACTGCCTTATAACCTATTTGCAATCCGTGGCGATTCTTGGGCTAACCATAGCATCGATTATAGTTATACTTACCGTAATATCCATTTTTTTGGTGAAGTGGCTGTTGACCCGAATGGGCATATGGCCTTTCTAAATGGCAGTCTGCTCAGCCTAAGCTCCGCACTTGACCTGACTTTGCTACATCGAAAATTGGATAGGGCGTACCAATCCCTTTATTCAAATGCGTTCACTGAAAACACTGCAGCAAGCAATGAGTCTGGGTTTTATATGGGTATTTCATTTCGTCCATGGCAAGGGCTTCGTTGGCAGGTCTATTATGATATGTTCAAATTCCCATGGCTTAGATATTTGGTAAATGCACCCAGCACAGGTCGCGAATATCTTACCCAACTTATTTACCAGCCCCAGAAATCTTGGGCTATCTATACCCGTTATAAAAACACATCCAAGCTTCATAATTTGTCAGGGGACTTTTATACTCTTCAACCTCTTTCCTTTGTAACCAAACAAAATTGGAGAACGGAGTTCTTTATGCAGGTCAATAACGAGATACGAGTTAGAAACCGGGTGGAGGTTTTATGGTATGATGACCATGTAAACAAGAAGGAGGAGGGCTTTCTGTCATTTTTTGATTTTTACTATAAACCCCAAAAAAGAAAGGTTGCTGGCAATATCCGCTTACAGTATTTTGAAACGGGTGGGTATAATTCCCGGATCTATGCTTTTGAAAACGACGTGTTGTATTATTCTTCCATCCCTTCTTTTTATGATAAGGGTTGGCGTTATTATGTGAATATCCATTTCAGCCCAATTAAGCTTCCACATGTAAAAATAGAAGCTTGGCTGCGATGGGCGCAATCGATTTACCCCGAAAAAAATAGCTTGGGTAGTGGATTGGATCAAATTGATGGCAACAAAAAATCTGAACTTAGGGCTCAGGTACTAGTGAGCTGGTAAGTAGATGGGTATAAGCCGATGCCAAGCATGATTGTGGGTCAGGCTGCTTTTTGTACCTTTGAACAAATAAAGTTTATGGTCGAACAACAAGCCCCCAATCAACTTAATATCGAGATTTCGGAAGAGGTAGCAGAAGGTGAATATGCCAATCTTGCAATCATCACACATAGTCATGCAGAGTTTGTAATTGATTTCGTGAACGTGATGCCCGGCACACCCAAAAGCAAAGTCAAGTCGAGGATTATATTTACCCCGCAGCATGCCAAACGTTTTATGAAAGCGCTCACCGAAAATATTGCTCGCTTCGAATCTACCAGTGGTAAAATACAAGAACTTGAAGAAGTACAGTTGCCATTGAATTTTGGTGGCCCGACGGCGCAGGCATGATTCGGCGTTTGATTGTTTATTGATAGCGATTAATAATCAAAGTATTCCTTGGTCAGCAAAGCTAAAATATCCTTGTTCGCCAACGATGATATGGTCGAGGATCTTGATGTCCAAATAACTGGCAGCCTGTTTTATTTTTGATGTAAGCTCCTCGTCCGATTTGCTAGGTTTCAAATTCCCGGAAGGATGGTTATGGCAAAGGATAATATTAACCGCACCGGCTTCAAGGGCTTTCTTCAAAATAATCCTTGGGTCAGCAACGGTACCGGTTATCCCACCATGGCTAATGATCTCAAAATGGATGATTTTATTGCTCCTGTTCAGAAACACGACGGCAAACACCTCGTGCTGATGGTCCTGTAGGGTAGCTTGAAAATAATTAGCTATCTCCTTGCTATCGCGAATGGCAGTTTTGTCAATAAAAAGCGTAGCCTGTCTTCTCCTGCCCAATTCTAAAGCAGCGGCAATGGTAATGGCTTTGGCTTCCCCAATCCCTTTTATTTTCATCAAGTCCTTGATGGTTAGCTTTCCCAATTCGTTAAGATTGTTTTTTCCCAAAAAAAGCAGTTCACGGGCAAGATCGACCGCAGTTTTATCGCGGGTTCCATTATTGATGAGAATGGCCAGCAATTCTGAATCGCTTAAGACCATCGGGTTTTTACTAAGTAGTTTTTCCCTTGGCCGATCATCTTTTGCCCATTCTTTAATTGGGTGTTTGTGCGCTTGCATGATTAAGCTGTTCCTGTTAATTTTGAATTTTAAAATTATTTGGTAGCAAAAAATAATATTTAAGTTTTCGATTCGTTAAAATAAGGCATAATAGTTGATTCGATACTCTTGAAAAACAAAATCTAAGTCTATGAAAGCTAAGACATTTTCTGCAATTGGCGGCTGGCAATCTTTCATGTTTTGCGTTGGTCTTTATGTAGTTGCACTCTTTTTTTCAATTTTCGTCTGCTCCGCGGTGTTTTTTGTTGTGAATGGGTCCTCCTCTTCAAGTAAGAATGTGGCTGTGGAAAAATCGGTAACAAATTCCGGAAAAGAGACTTTTGCTTCGGTTGCTCGATAGGCTCCGATTTATTTAAAATATTTATTAAAATAGCTACTGCTTATTTGCGGAGCTATTTTTTGTGCTTTCCATACGTGTCTGGTTCCCTATTTTTTTTAGCCCTCCAGTTCTATACTCTTGTGTTTTTAAAAGATCTTTCATTCTTCTGGTAGCTGGATTTCTTATCTTTATTTTTATTCCCTAAAACTATGGCATGACTGCTTTCTCCAACCGGATAACCAAATTATTTGGCATTGAATATCCTATCGTTCAAGCAGGCATGATATGGACCAGTGGATGGCGTTTAGCCAGTGCCGTTAGTAATGCTGGCGGGCTGGGCCTTATCGGTGCAGGGAGCATGAGTTTGGAAACCTTGCAGGAACATATCCAAAAATGTAAAGCGGCAACGGAAAAACCATTTGGGGTGAACCTTCCATTGATGTATCATGGCGTGGAAAAGCAGATTGAAATGATTGAGCAGGAAGGCGTGAAAATTATTTTTACCTCGGCTGGTAACCCAGCTACCTTCACAAACGTCTTAAAGCAAAAGGGCATTACGGTAGTGCATGTGGTAGGGAGCAGCAAGTTTGCAAAAAAAGCGGAGGCTGCCGGTTGCGATGCCATTGTTGCCGAAGGATTTGAAGCTGGCGGTCATAATGCGAGGGAAGAAACTTCGTCCATGGTTTTGATTCCTGCGGTTCGGGAAGCAGTTCAGATCCCTTTGTTGGCAGCAGGAGGTATTGTAAATGGTAGGCAAATGATAGCCTCAATGGTATTGGGCGCAGAAGGCGTGCAGATGGGTAGCCGCTTTGTTGCGAGCTGGGAAGCCTCATCACATCTACTGTTTAAAGAAAGCGTGGTCAGTGCAGGGGAGGGAGATACTAAGTTGTCTATGAAAAAACTGATTCCCGTAAGGCTTTTAAAAAATGCTTTTTTTGATAAGATACAACAGGCAGAAGAACAAGGAGCCAGTGCCGATGAGTTAAAAGAATTATTAGGGAAAGGGCGTGCAAAGCTTGGTATGTTCGATGGGCAGTTGGAAGAAGGCGAATTGGAAATAGGTCAGGCAAGTGCATTGATCCACGAAATTTTGCCCGCAGGGGAAATTGTGAAAGAAGTATGGAAAGAATTTTTGGAAGCGTTATCAAACCCATTATATCAACCTAAAACTGTTTTATGAAACTGTTTGGTAAACTGATTTTATTCGTAACACTATCCTGTTTTGCCGTCGTTGCAAAAGCAGATAACGAAAAGCCGGAATCAGTTTTACATGGCTATGTAAAAGATGCTGTGACCAAGAAGCCGGTGAGTGGTGTACAGGTTTCAGCTAGTGCTTCAGGTCTGAACGTGGCACGGATAGTGACTACAGATGCAGACGGCTATTTTAGTTTTGGGCAATTGCCGGTGCCCCAGGTTGATTTGAAGTTTGGCAAAAAAGGCTATCAGGCTTATGAGCGCAACAATATTGCGGTAAAAGAAAAAACCACGGTAAAGATTAGTGTTGAATTCCAACCACTGACCGATGACGATGGGCTGGACAATATAGATTTCCCTTTATTAAAGGTTTTGCAATTGGAATAAGTTTGAATCCCAAACGAGGAATTTTCCGGTTAAAGAAAAATCAAAAAATATTTGTTCACGTTTAGAAGGGTTAGCTTTTCCTAAATGCCCATTTCCACATCTCCTTCCAATTGACTTTCTTTCCATACATTAAAATGCCGGTGCGGTAGATTTTCCCTGTGAGCCATGTAAAGAATAGGAATCCAAGAATCAGCAAGACCATTGATACAGCAATTTGCCAGATGGGCGGACTGTAAGCGATCCGGCCCATCATTACAATGGGGGAAGTGAGTGGGAAAAGGCTACCGAAAACTGCCAGACTACTATTGGGGTCATTCACTGCTTTCATCATGATCACAAAGCCTAGAATAATGGGCATCATGATTGGGAAGGTAAGCTGCTGTGCTTCCTGCTGGTCTTCACCAACAGCACTACCCACTGCAGCGAATAAAGAAGCATATATCAAATAACCTCCTAAAAAATAAAAGATAAAACAAAAAACCATCAACCCCACTGGAAGGCTTTTGATACCCTCGGTAATCGTGAGCAACATGTTTTCCTGTGCGCCAGGTTGTGCCGCCTGTGCAGCCATCTGGTGGAACATGGATGGGAATATAACGGGAATGGCTAGCTGTAACACAAACATCAGTACCAACCAGATCCCAAACTGGGTAAGCCCAACCGCACCAATGCCAAGGATTTTCCCAAGCATGAGCTGGAATGGTTTCACGGAGCTAACAATCACTTCGGCAATGCGGTTTACTTTTTCTTCCATCACACCGCGCATCACCATCATACCATAAATAAGCAAGATCATATAGATCAAAATGCCTGCGGCATAGGAAACAGCATAGGCTACACCTGCGAAAGCTTTCTTTTCGCCATTTTCTGAATCAATGGAATTTTCAATTGAAATATCAGAACTGATTGCTTTGTATTTTGCTGGGTCAATTTGTTCTGCAATCATCCTTTTGTTCTCGATGGCTTTGTTCACCAAGCTTTCAATTTTTCCCTTTTCTGAAAAACTAATCGCCGCCTCACTATGCAATTTGATCCCTGAGGGTTTATCGATATTGAGTTTGGGAATGTATAGAAAGGAGGAGTATCCTTCTTTTTTATATTTCTCCTTGAAAGATTGTTCGGTTTCACCCTGGATAAAAGAGAAACTGGTTTTATCGCCCGGAGCACTGTTGATACTACCATGGAACAACTGGTCTTCATCCAGCACAGCTATTTTTTGGCTGTTGTTGCTACCGCTAATGGACACGGCAATAATGGCTGCATAAAAGCCAATAATAATAAGTGGCACCAAAATGGTGGTGAGCAGGAAGGATCTCTTTTTTACACGGGAAAGGTATTCACGCTGTATAACCAGCCAAGTCTTACTCATACGATTTGTTTAAGCGGTTACTGATTGAAATTGTCTTGCCAATGGGGTGCCCTCTACCAATTTGATAAAGATATCGCTGAGCGAAGGAAGCATCTCATTGAAAGAATGGATGTTTATATTTTGCTGTATAAAATATTGTAACACATCATTGGGCCGGAAGCCATTGTTTATTTTGATCACCAGACTGTTTTCTTTTTTTCCAATCACCTCAAAATGTGGCGATGTTAAAGTGTTTGGCAACTGTTCGAGACCAATACTGAATAGGTTTTCCTTAAACTGTTGTTTTACGTCAGCAACAGTGCCATCGAGTATCTTTTTCCCTTTGTTCACTAAAATAATATGGTCGCATATTTCTTCCACCTGTTCCATCCGATGGGTACTAAAGATAATGGTGGCCCCTTTTTTAGCGAGGTTATTGATTTCGTCCTTGATCAGGTTGCTATTTACGGGGTCCAACCCGCTGAAAGGTTCATCCAGTATGATAAGTTTGGGTTCATGCAGAACGGTGGTGACGAACTGTAGTTTTTGCCCCATGCCTTTGCTCAGGTCCTCTACTTTTTTGCCCCACCAACTTTCCATTTCAAATTTAACGAACCATTCTTTCACTTTTTCAGTTGCTTCGCTTTTGCCCAGCCCTTTTAATTGTGCTAGATAAACAGCCTGCTCGCCAATCTTCATCTTCTTGTACAAGCCACGCTCTTCAGGCATGTAGCCAATCTGCCCCACATCATTTGTCGGGTCAAAAATTTTGCCATTCAAAAATATTTCGCCCTCGTCAGGATAAAATATTCCGGTGATCATCCGGATCAAAGTGGTTTTGCCGGCACCATTTGGCCCCAGCAGACCAAATATGGATCCCTGCTTCAGACCAAAGCTGATATCATCGACTGCTTTTTGTGTGGCGAAATATTTTTTTAGATTTTTTATTTCAAGAAGGTTCATGGTTGCTGAAGATTTTGCTAAATAAAGATTGTAAAATAACAATAAGAAACCATAAAAAAAGGAAGGGAGGCAAAATTGTGTTTCTATTGCGCCAATTATTAATATGAACGTGTTGTGCTATTAAAAAATACTTTAGCCGATGTTGAACCTATCAAGGAACC
>JAFDYF010000115.1 GCA_018267575.1 Bacteroidota bacterium | reverse complement strand
AAAAAGTTTCATGATCCCAAACCCCTTCCTTTAAGCTATTTCTGCTAATTTCATGAAACAGAGAGCTCTTTGAAACAATCCCCTGCTTTGGCTTTGGAAGGGATTTGGTTTAACCCGTTCGGGCTGGCCATGACCGGGATATCCGACAGGGCAGTAAAGAGTCAATGTTTTGAGAACAAATTTAGATTTAATGGTGGCAACGAGCTACAAAATAAGGAGTTCTCTGATGGCACAGGACTTGAGTTGTATGATGCGACTTATAGAAATTATGATGCACAAATTGGCAGATTTAATCAGATAGATCCTTTAGAGGAAATGGCAGAGGATTGGAGCACTTATTCTTTTGCAATGGATAACCCTATATTGTTAAATGACCCATTAGGACTAGCGCCGGATGATATAGTACCTGATTACCCTGACCATAAACCACCCCCTCCCAAACCAATTCCCATCCCACACCCGCCAGCCCCAATAATAGAACCTGGACCAATGCCTAATACACCGCCTAATCCAAATCCGGTAAATATTCCCTCAGATGTTACTCCATGGATGCCTTCTATTTTAAATGATGCAAAAATACTTGGGGGCCAAACTGAGGATGATAACCCTACGTGGAATCTAGCACAAAAAGCATTAAATTTTACAATGGGTGGGGTAAATGCGGATCCAACAGAGACACCTTGGTGTGCTTCTTACGGTTGCTATAAATTACGTAATTCTGGCGCCAGTGCGCCTAGAAGTGCGGCTTCTAGAGATTGGAACGGTCCTTTAGTTTTCAGTAAATTAAATGAAGTATGCAGCCCGTATTATGGATCCATTGTAGTTTTTAGAGATTACAGTGATGCCAAATTAAAAACCCCAAAAACTACAGGGCATATAGGATTTTTGTATGGGCTTACGCCTAATGGTAAATACATAATATTGGGAGGAAATCAAGGAAATACTCTTAGGTTTTCTATTTTTTCAAATTTACAGTACATTAAAGGTATTGGTTATATGCATATTGAAGGATTCTTTATGCCTAAAAATTACACAGGCCCATTACTAATCGCACCAATACATAGCTCAGTAAGTACAAACTTTATTAATGTTATGAATGGGGTGTTTATAAGAAAGGACTCTCAAAGCACTAATTAAATTTCAATTATGAAAACCTATATAACAATAGCGGGGATTTTGTTTATTTCAAGTAGTTTTAAAGTTTTTAAAAAAACAGAGTTTCCAAGTAACCTAACTTCTTCTTTTTTTCAGTACGATACTAGCGCAAAAAAAATTAAAGAGTTTAAATTATTCTCAAAAGATTTTTTTGATGCTATTGTAAGGAAGGATGTTGTTTTTTTACGTTCACATATAATTTTTCCGATTGTTAATTCCTCACTCTCCTCAATGGATACAACTTTGAAAGAAAATAATAAAATAGATGAGAAATATTTTTTTAAAAATTTTGGTAGGCTTTTTCCGAAGAATGTTAATAAAGAAATCGAAAAACGAGGTAGATTTTTTGCATCAAGCTCGCAATCTAAATTCTATGTAAGGATATACAGTTTTGAGGATAATGATGAAAATGAAACCAATTATACTTGGTTCTTTGTTAAAAAAGATGGGAGATTTTATTTTACACAGTTTAAAGTGGAATTATGATAAGATAATTCTCAATCTCGTCGCATTTCGTAGCAGCAAGCAATAAAGAAACTTGCACGGCGTATGGCTTGGACTACGCCGTTTTTTTCGTCCCAGCGGGGTCTGGCATCGCTGACCCCGCGTAATTTAGTACTTAGGCTTGAACCACCGAGGTATAACAAAAAAATTTAATAAACGCAAC
>JAFDYF010000114.1 GCA_018267575.1 Bacteroidota bacterium | reverse complement strand
AGAAAAAAAAGATATTCAGCTGAATATCTTCGATTTATAACGCAACGCTAGTGATATGTCCTATATAATAAATATCGTTCATCAAAAAGGATTGTTTTATCAAGTTTGGTATGCGAAAGCATGAAGCCCATTAGCCTGATCCTGGGATCTTTCGGTAGTAGATGTAAGTTGTTAGTAATCGCGGAAAGATTATTGAAATTCTTAAAGAACGGCGTTGTTACAAAAGAAATAGGGTTGATTGTATATTTATTTTAGACAATCAAGCCCCATGGTAATGGGACTTTATTGTAATTATTTTTTAAACCAAGGTGGCATTCAATGTAATGGCCGTGTTCAGCAATTTGCTGATGGGGCAATTTAGTTTGGCATCCTCTGCAGCTTCCTTGAATTTATCTGCGGAGATTCCGGGAATTTTGGCTTTGAGTACCAAATCGGAACCAGTGATCCCTGCATCTCCTAAGGTAATGGTGCAGTTGACATCCAATGAGTCTGCGACAAAACCGGCAGCCTGCAATACAAAGCTCAGTTTCATGGCAAAACAACCTGCATGTGCTGCGGCAATCAGCTCTTCTGGATTGGTGCCAACGCCTTGTTCAAACCTGGATTTATAAGAATACTGAGTATTGTTTAAAGTAGCACTTTGCGTGGTAAGATGACCATTACCTTCTTTTCCATTGCCATTCCAAATGGCCGTTGCTGTCCGTTTCATTAAATTGTATTTTTGGATTATGAATTGGGTTGACCTTAAGTGGATAACCCGATTTTGTTTCAATTGTTTAAAGTTATGCAAAGAAACAAAGAATAACTATAACAGTGACACGGTTGATTCTTTTAATCCTTGAGTAAAATACTAAAAGAATAATATGTTCATCACTTGGGACGATTTCGAGAAAATAGATATCAGGACAGGTACGATTATCGCTGTGGCCGATTTCCCTAAGGCTCGCAAGCCAGCCTACCAGCTCAGCATCGATTTTGGGGAGCTTGGTATTAAGAGATCTTCTGCCCAAATTGTTTCTTTGTATGAAAAAGAATCCTTACTGGGGAGGCAGATTATTGCCATTGTAAATTTCGAGCCCAAGCAGATCGCCAATTTCTTCAGTGAATGTTTGGTGCTGGGCGTGTATACTGAAAAAAATGAAGTAGTTTTATTGCAGCCACAGCAGAAAGTGAGGGATGGGCTGAAAATAGGATAACCGCTTTTGCTTTCTGCTTTACTTATCAAGTACTACAAAAAATATGGCCCAAATATATACAGCCTTTTATAAATCACCCATCGGGCTAATAAGAATTTCAGGTACAGAAAGTTTTATTAATGAGATTAGTTTTGTAGATGCTGTTGAAAAATTGGAAGATATAACCGATGAGGCGATGCCTGCCTTACTCATTAATTGTATTGAGGAACTGATCCAATATTTTCAGGGACAAAGACGCTTTTTTGAGTTCCCTATGAATCAGGAGGGAACTGAATTCCAAAAAAAAGTATGGAGCGAACTGATGCGGATACCTTTTGGTAAAACCATCAGCTATCTGGAACTGTCAAAACGTTTGGGCGACCCCAAGGCTATCAGGGCGGTCGCTGCGGCTAATGGGAAAAACAATATTGCGATTGTAGTACCCTGCCACAGAGTGATTGGTTCCAAGAATGATTTGGTGGGCTATGCCGGTGGGCTGAAAAGAAAAAAATGGTTACTGGGGCATGAGGCTAAAGTGGCTTATGGGGTACAGACTTTATTTTGATCTTTCTCTTTTTCCGATAAGATTTTATGATTACGAGAATTGCTCCTTTAATAGTCCAGTTGGTTGGCGAGCCGCTTTAACTGTATCTCGGCAACCTTGGCCGCATAACTAATATTTACCAATAAATAGCCGGCATTCTCAAAACTTTGCTGGGCGTTTTTCAGATCCACAATAGTGGCTTGCCTTAACTGTAACCTTTTTACCACAAGATCCAATAATTGCTTGGACAGATTGTAATTCTGTGCAGCCGTTTCCAACTGCTGTAGATTGCTTTGGTAGGCTTGGAAATTTTTAACAGCAGTGGAAGTATATCCAAACTCCAACGTGTCTTTCAATAGTGCAGCGTTTTGGCTATTGATGGCAGCGATCTGTTGCTGTCTTTTATAAATGGCGCCATTAAATATGGGCACGTTTAAATTGATTCCCGCAAAAGGGCCATAGCTCTGGTTCAATAGGAAAAAGCCCGCGCCATTCCTTGTGCGGCTGAAATTATATCCAGTATTCAAGCTTAAGGAAGGATAGCGTAAGGCGGCTATTTCTTTTTCTATATGCTCATTAATGACCACCTGTTGATTAGCGGCAATGATATCAGGGTTTTTCTGGATCCCATCGAGTATGGATGCCAGTTTGATATTTTGGTCAATCACAATACTGTCGTTCAGGCTGACGGTGGAATCGGGGTTTAAAGTCATTAAGGTAAGCAGATCGGTTTTCCCTTGATTGATGACCAATTGTTGAGCCTGTAGGTTTTGAACCTGTGTGTTTAGGTCAACCTGCGATTGAAAAAGGTCAGCATTATTGGCAAGCCCTACGGCTTGCTGTGTTTTAACGATGTCCAGTTTTTGTTTGGATGCTTCAATGGATTGTTGCAGGGTTTTTGCATAACGTTCTTGCCGGATAATGTCATAGTATTTTAGCATTACATTATACACGAGTATCAATGCCCTGGAGCTAAGCTGGGTTTTGCTTTGGTCTTCGGTTATTCCCAACCTGTGTTTGGTCGTTACCACATGCCGCCCATTGTAAATCAGGATAGAGCCTGTTAACCCAGCCGATATATTGTTTGAACTGGCGTCTTTGCTGGTTTTATTATTGGCGGCATTGGAGAACTCCTGATGGATACTGGTAAGCTGTGCGTTGTCTGAAGCCGTAGCGGCTACAAAGGGTAGCCCACCAGCGATGCCATAGTGGTTATTGAGGGTGGCTATATCCACATTGTTTTTAGCCATCTGGATATTGAAACTGTTTTTCAATGCAATATTAACGGCATCCTGTAACCGAAGTTCTTGGGCATGGCAAAATTGCACAATCATAAGCAGGCCCGTATTTATCAAAAATCGTTTCATCATTTTATATTGAATAGTCAATCATGAATCAAATTGTTGGATAAATTTATTCATTTACTTCTGTTTGGTGTTTCTTGTGCTTGCCGGACAGATAAGTATAAACGGCCGGTATTACAAACAAGGTCAAGAACAGCGAAAACATAATACCACCTACTACCACTACGCCCAGCGGTACCCTGCTGGTAGCGGCCGCACCAAGGCTCACTGCAATGGGCAATGCGCCAAGTGAAGTGGCCAGACTGGTCATCAATATGGGCCTTAATCTTTGAGATGAAGCTTCAATCACTGCTTGCATTTTGTTCAAGCCATGTTCTCTTTTCTGATTGGCAAATTCCACGATCAAAATCCCATTTTTGGTCACCAGTCCGATGAGCATGATCATCCCGATTTCTGAAAAAATATTCAAGGTCATTCCAAAAATCCATAAGCTCAATAAGGCGCCAGCTAGTGCCAAGGGTACGGTGAGCATGATGGCTAATGGGTCTATAAAACTTTCGAACTGTGCAGAAAGAACCAGATAGATCAGGATTAATGCTAGTACAAATGCAAATAAAATATTTGAAGAGCTTTCGGCATAGTCCCTGGAAGACCCTGCCAATGCCGTCTGAAAGCTGGGATCCAATGTTTTTGCAGCGATGACATTCATGGCTTTGATCCCATCGCCAATGGTTTCCCCCTCAGCCAGTGATGCTGAAATGGTGGCTGCCTTAAATCGGTTAAAGTGAAATAAGGTGGCAGGGTTGCTGTTTTGTTCGATCTTGATAACCGCATCGAGTGGGATGTTCACCCCTTTATTGTTTCTTACATAAAGGTCTTTGATATCCGATGGGGTATTCCTATAATCCCGTTCAACTTGAGCCACTACAAAATATTGGTATCCGTTCATATAAAAATAAGCCAATCGGCCGCCACTGAAAGCAGCCTGCATGGCCGACACCACATCCATGGTTGACAAGCCTAGGTCTTTTAGTTTCATTCTATCGACCGTAATGTCCAATTCTGGTTTATTGAATCTTAGGTTGGCATCTACGTTGGAAAAGGTTTTGTCTTTTCTGGCCTCGGCAAGAAATTCGGGGATCACTTTTTTTAGTTTATCCAGATTTTGGTTTTGGAGTACAAATTGCACAGGTAAACTGGTACGTGAGCCAGAGCCCACCGAAATGGTTTGCTCCTGGATGGCGAAGATCCTCACATCATTGAAGCGGGTGAGTTTCCGTTGCAGATCATTGTAAATATCATTCTGGGTTCTTTTTCTCAAACTGTGGTCGATAAGACCAATCCGAGGTGCCGATGAATTGAAACCTGCGCCGGCAGGGGTTCTTACAAATACAAAATCACGCTCGGGCACTGAATCGTATAGATAGGAGGCGATATCATCCGAAATATTGGACATATAACTAAAGCTGGTACCCTCCGGGGCTGTTGCCGTAAATCGTATCGTACTCCGGTCCTCCAATGGTGCCAGTTCACTTTGAATGGAATGAAGTATCATCACTATAATCAGAACACAACCTCCAATAATTAACCAGGCAACCCAACGGATACGCATAAACGCTTGCAATAATTTTTTATATCCATTTTCCATACCCTGGAAAAAGGGCTCTGTCATCAGATAGAATTTTCCATGGGAAGAATTTTTTCGGGTTAGATATACGTTTAGTACAGGAGTGATGGTGAGCGAAACGAATGAAGATATCAATACCGCGGCAGCCAGTACAACCCCAAACTCCCGAAAGAGCCGGCCTACAAAGCCCTGTAAAAAAACCACGGGCATAAAAACCACCGCCAGCGTGAGCGAGGTAGAAATGACTGCAAAAAATATTTCCTTGCTTCCTTCTAGGGCGGCCTTACGGATTGGGAACCCTGCTTCCAGTTTCCTGAAAATGTTTTCAGTGACCACAATCCCATCGTCCACCACCAGGCCAGTTGCCAATACGATACCGAGCAGGGTGAGAATATTGATGGTGAATCCTGCTAGATACATCACGAAAAATGTAGCGATCAGGGAGATTGGGATATCAATCAACGGTCTAAGGGCAATCAACCAATTACGAAAGAAAAAGAAGATTACCAATACCACGAGGGAAAGGGCAATGATGAGGGTTTCCTTTACTTCACTTAATGATTGCCGGATTGTTTTTGTATTGTCTATTAAAACATTAAAATCGATATCCGATTTATTGGATCTTTTTATTTCTTCCAGTTTTTTATTGAATTCATTGGCAATATTGATATTATTTGCGCCTGGTTGGGGAATGATGGCAAGCCCCACGGCATTCACCCCATTGAATTTCCAATTTTGTTCGGGCGATTGTGGCCCTAGTTCAATCTTTGCAATATTGCCCAGCCTTACAATACCAGTACTATCTGATTTGATGATCAGGTCACGGAATTGTTTTTCGTTGGTCAGTCTGCCAAGGGCCTTGATGGTAAGTTCGGTATTATTGCCATATACTTTTCCTGGGGGGAGCTCAATATTTTCACTGTTGATGGCAGCACTTATATCGTTATATGCAATATTGTAGGCGCTCATCTTTTTGGGGTCAAGCCAAATACGCATGGCATAACCTTTGTCGCCAAACACGTTTACGGAACTAACGCCATCAATCGTTTGTAATTGTTGTTGCAAAACATTATCGGCGTAATCGCTCAGCTCCATCAGGCTTTTCGAATGGCTCTGTATAGCCAAGAGCAAAATAAAATCACTATTGGCATCTGCTTTGGATACGATGGGTGGGGCATCAATATCTTGGGGAAGACTGCGGGAAGCCTGGCCCACTTTATCCCTCACATCACTGGCCGCGGCTTCCAAATCGGCTCCTAGGTTAAACTCCACCGTGATGCTGCTACTGCCCAATGAGCTGTTTGAAGTAATGGTGCGAATGCCGGGAATGCCATTGATCTGTTTTTCCAACGGTTCTGTGATCTGGCTTTCAATAATGTCGGGGTTAGCCCCAGTATAGGAGGTAGAAACGGTGATAATTGGCGGGTCAATGGCCGGGTAATCGCGGACCGCTAAAAAATTAAAACCCACCACGCCGAATAAAATCAGCATGAGGTTCATAACGGTGGCGAGTACTGGTCTTTTTAATGATAACTCTGAAATGTTCATGCCTGCTATGTCGGTTGAAATATTTTATACAATAGGCTTGGCCAATAATCTACTATATGATAGACCTTGTTTTTTCTGAGCTTGTTTTTCTGAGCATGATAATGGCTCATTGGCATTAGTTCCCATTGAGACTGCCATTCAATTTGGCAAACTGTTCCAAGGTTTTAACGCTTCGAATCCGCAATGGTAGTTTGGGCCGGGCAAACAATACACCAGTCACTACCACGGTATCGCCTTCTTTTACGCCACTCGTTATTTCTACATTATTTGCTTTTCGTGCGCCCGTGCCCACATTTACAAAACTGGCCTTTCCATCTTTTACCAAAACAATCTGGTTGTCCTTATCGTAGGGGATGAGGGAATTGGTTGGCACCATGATGGCTTTTTTATCCATCCCATCATTGATGCTCACTTTTACAAAACCACCCGGGTTTGCTTTTGCATTCAGCAATACGGCACGCACTATCAGGTTTCGAGAGAGTTGGTTTATTTGTGGCTCTACCGCAATGATCTGTGCCTTGGCCTTGGTTTGCTTCGAGGCATCTATATCCACATTGACGAGTGCTCCTTTTTTAATGATGGAATGATATTCCTCCGGTACCGTGAAATCGATTTTTATTTTATCCAACTGTTGCAGGGTAGCAATCAGCGTGGAAGGCGAAACATAAGCGCCCAAGCTTACTTGTCTTAGTCCCATAATCCCATTAAAGGGAGCTCTTAGAACGGTTTTTTCGAGCAGGGCCTGATTGTAGTCGATGTCGGCTTTAAAACCGTTCACTGCATTGAGTGCAGCGTCATAATCGCTTTGATTGATGCCATTTACCTTCAACAATTCTTTATAACGTTCTTCTGTTTTTTGCGCCAACTCCAACTGTACCCTGCTTTTTTCCAACTGTGCTTTTAGATCGGCATCATTTACCCTTGCAATGATGGTTCCGGCTGTGACATAAGTACCTTCCGGTACATTCAGATAGATAAGGCGGCCGCTGGCTTCAGGATGAAGTTCTACAAATTCATTCGCCACAACAGTTCCATTGGCCTCAATTTCGTTGGTCAAGGTTTGTGAGGAAGCAACGAGCACATCCACGATGGGCGGCGGGGCGGCATTGGGCGTTTTGCCCTTATTGTTTTGAGGGTGGCAGGCGATTGCTGAGATAGCAATTATGGGCAGAAATGCAGCACAGATTATCCGTCCTGATGACATTGATTCCGGTTTTAAATTATCTAAGTTCCAAATATAATGAGAATTGATTTTCTGTATTTTTTAACTATGACCTATATGATGAGTGGAAAAAATAGGGTTTGGAAAGCCAAAGTGGTCATATGTCGGGGGAAGTACTCTCCAAAGAGCGGTTTGGGCAATATGAAAAAATAGTTTGTCAGGCATTTATTGTAGGGACTGTCCTAAAAAAGAAAACCCCCGGAAGAATCCGGCGGTTTTAATGTATACCTAAGCTAAAAACACTTCTATTACTAGAAAGTAAGTTGCGGTTATTTGAACAATAATTTTATTATCTGACTTTCATGTGTGGTTTGGTTCAGTATGGTAAGGAAATACACACCTGCTGCCATTTCGCTTGTTCGTTGAATGGTTTTTGATTCACCTGATGATACCGTATAGACGGCGTTCATGATTCTCCTTCCATCTGGGCTAATCAGGTTGGTTGAATAGTTTGCTGGAGGGCACTGTTGAAATTGGATCGTGAACGATTCGCCCACCGGATTGGGGACTACGGTTATATTGTTATTTCCCCCTTTATTCACAGATATGATTTGTGAATAGGTATCCTGCCCATAAGTATGCGTCATCCTTAGCCGGTAGAAATTTTTTCCGTACAAGGCATTGACATCGGTAAAATAGTATTGGCTCGCTGAAATATTGTTATTGATTGAAGTTATGACAGTGCCTATCGATGTGAATTTTTGGCCTTCACTACTCCTTTCGACAATAAAACTATTTGCGCCAAAGTATTGCGAAGTGTTCCAATGTAACAGTACATTATTGTTTTGCAATGAACCCGATAAGGAGAGGTCATTGAGAGGCAGAATCCCCCCACAGTTTCCTGTTAGGTCGTATTCTGTTATCCGGGTAAGACAACCATCATTCACTTTTACCACACTCACATAAATCCCGGTATCATACATATGCAATTCTTGTATCGTATAGGTTTGGTCTGTACCTATTAAAGTGCTGTCTGTAGCAGTTGTTTTTCTGTACCAACTGTAAGTTGCATTTGGGATGGTGTCAACCGATAAAACCACCGTTGTATTGCTACAGTTTGATGAGGCGCTAACAATGGTATTACCGAGCGGCAAAATACTGGCGTCATCAAGCGTTGCATTTCCGCAGGCATCTACCGCCCTTAAACGTACAACAGAATAAGCCGTGCCGCTACCAATATTAAAAGTTGGGGAGGCTTGCGGTCCTTGTATCAAGCTCGGGGTGGAAGGGGTACTGCCAATGATTGAGTAACTATAAGGAGCGATACCTCCAGTTGCTGCTGCATTTACGCTAAAGCTGTTGTCATTGCACTGGTAAATGGCAGATTGGTTCATTGATGGATATTGATAAGGATTGATGGTCACCGTATCCAGTTCAGGGCTCGAACAGCCGGTTGTCCAAGTTTGTATAACATAAGTACTTGGGGATAGATTTGAAAATATATAAGCCCCCGAATTATCAATGGAACTGTATTGGATATATACAGGATTATTGTTTTGTGAGATGATGACTGGCCAAATAGAACCATTTCCCCAGTTGACCCATCCCGAAAAGCTTATTTGACCCAACCCATATAAAGAGGTATCCCCAGGACAACTTGTTGATGCCTTAATGGTTTTAGTCAATACAGAAGGGTAAGACCCTACTATGACTGTATCTGCGGTTGAGCCGCATGCTCCCGCTACTACTACAGAATAATTGGCAAAAGTAGGGGTGGGTACATTGTATATGGGCGTATATTTATTAGATGATACTGTTGTATTTATCAACACACCACTAGGGTCATAGATCTTGATGGTATAAGGTGCAATGCCGTTTGATACGGTTACGCCAAAACCTGTAGTACCCAACACACAATTGGGGCCCGTTGTTACCGTTGCGCTTAAAGTTGGAGCCGAAGCACTAAAGCAAACGGTGATGGTAGTATCATAGCAAGAAGGGTCGTTTATCACATGGATACAATAGGACCCAAATGGGATACTTGTAAACTGACCAGTGGAATTGCAGGATATCTGATTATTCGAGGCATCATACAAGCAATATTGTGGGTTGGTTAGGTTTTGCTGTCCAGTAATACTAGCTGAAAAGGAGTTGCAAGCATATACAATATTCGGGTTATTGCTAACCGCGGGTTTGGGCTGCGTTACTGTAAAGCATCGAGTTATAGTAGAGTCGTAACAGGATGGGTCGTTGGTTATTTTAATACAATACGATCCATAAGCCAAACTGCCGAACTGGCCAGTGGAATTGCAGGAAATCTGGTTATTGTTTACATCATACAAGCAATATTGTGGGTTGGTTAGGTTGCTTTGCCCATTGACCGTTGCTGTAAATGTATTACAAGAATAACTGAAAGATATATTACTGCCAACTGCTGGGGGTGGCTGTGATACCGTAAAGCATTTAACGATGAGGGTATCAAAACAGGTTGGGTCGTTTTGTAAATGCACACAATAGCTGCCATAAGGGATGTTTGAAAAAACACCTGTTGAATTGCAGGCGATTTGTGTGTTGCTCGCATCATACAGACAGAATTGCCCATTGGTTACATTGCTAAAATTAACGGTTGCGTTCATGCTATTGCAACTGTTTTGAGTGGTCACAATTTTTGAGATAGAAGGCTTGGGTTGGCTGGCTGTAAAACAACGCTGGAAACTGGTATCGTAACAATTGTCTGTAATTTTTATGCAATAAGAGCCATAGGCAATTGAATTGAACACCCCTGTAGTATTGCAGGATATTTGATTGTTATTGGCATCATACAAACAATATTGTGGACTGGTAAGGTTTTGCTGTCCGGCAATGGAGGCAGTAAAACTGCTACAGGTTTGATTGCTCAATGCTACATTGGCATTGGCCGTAGGTGTTTTGTTATCTGTCCAGGAAGAAAGCTGGATATTCCCACAAGGATCTTTAATCACAAAATTGGCAGAGCGGGCAATGCCTTTGTAAAAATTGAATGTGTTATTGGATAACCAGATGGTATCAGCAGGTGCTTTTATATATCCATACAGATATCCCGTAAAATTGGTTCCTGACGTGTTTGTATTGCCATATGAGTCTGTTACTGTTAAAGCAACAGTGGCGCTATCGCAGGTGAATTTGGTAACGGCTGTCCCGGTAATATTCCAGGTTCTTGTTCCCAAGGTAATGATCCTGGTTTGTAAGCCACCACAGGAGTCTGACATTTGTATGGTATAATCCCCCGCAGGCAAATTGGTAAATGCACCGGTTGAACTGGTGGTGCCTACCCCAAATGCAGAGGGTGAAATAATGGTGAAAGCGAAGGGAGGCGTACCATATTGAATATTCCCGACCGTAATGGTTCCATCGTTACCACCATTGCAAGTGATATAGGTGCCTGATAGTGTAAAGCGAGGGTCCTGATAATCGCCGCCTACCACAATATTATTGATGGTATCGGCGCAACCGCTGGATATGTCTTTAACAATAACAACATAAGTTCCTGCTTGTAAGCCATTGATAACATTGATAGAGGTGATTGAGTTATAAGAAGGGCCGGTAATGGTATAATTATAGTTTCCAGAGCCATTGCTAGTATTGATGGTAATGCTACCCGTTGCTTTACACTGGGACGGGGTGGTTGTTGCGGAAGCTGTAAGGGTACAGGTCTGGGCTTGCGCCAAAGCCGTTGCCATACATAATATGGCAACACAGAATAAGGTTAGGGTAAATTTCGTTTTCATAGCTTGGTACATTGATACGATCAATACTCACCAATAATTTGCCAATAGCTAATATTCTAGTTACCATCCGTTTATTACTTAGTAATTTATACATATTTCCAAAATAAGGAAAAGGGTTACCCAAGATGGGAGAGGTCTGGTCTTGTGATTGATGGGTTGCAGTATGATATTTAAGGGCTTTGTAATACATGTTTGCAAATGGATATCCATTTCTATAATGTAGAATACTATTAGGAATTTTAATTGTTCGGTTTTGCAAATATTTCCCTTACCAATCAACCAGAGATTTATTGAAAAGCGGGAACCGTTTTAAAGTGAGTTCGGAATAAGAAATTCAATAAATTGGGTGGATGTTTTGTTTGGCTTTCGTTGAAGAGAATTGAGCCTTCCTGCATTTCGAGGATACTATCATTGAGTTTGTGCGGCTCCTAAACAGGCATTTTTTATGACAGCTTTATAACCATCAACTTGAAATAGCAAATTTTGGGGGTTCTCTTTTGGGGTCACTTTTTTTACCGATAATCATTGCAAGATGAGCCTAGGTTCCATACAGTAAGTAGGCTTTCACCATGCATGGTTCATACAGTATCCATACTGAATGTGCGGGTTAACTATGGTTCATGGAATTAGTAATTGGGAATTAGGGTGGTTTGTATTAGCATTGTTAGAGAAGTCTTTTTCAATACGCAGTGGAAATTCAGAAATACTTTTGGGGCGTTAGCCTGAGCTAATGTTATTCAATTGAATGTATCAATTGGCAGATTTTGTGGAAATGAATGTATAAGGATCGATTGAAAAATAAGCATCCTTTGTTTCCGGAAACTCGCTGAAATCAAATTCAAGGAATGCTTCTCCTTCCGTGATACCCCATAAATACACTTTAGGCGCATCGTCAGTAGTTTTGCAGATTTCAGGCAATGTTTCCTGCAGCAGACCGTTCACGCAAGCTTCTTCAAGCCTCTCAATGTCATCTAAATGTTTATTACTATATGTATCATAGTTGATACTTAGTTGTCTTGATGAAAAACTGGTTGAAGTGACCAGCAATATTTCCTGTTGTGTAGAAAATGGTTTCATAAAAGTGATTTGTTCATTCGCATGTATGACTCAAATCAATACGAGAAATAAAATGCAGGGGATGGAAATTTATGTTAAAGCAACGTTATCGATACCCTATTTTAACTCATTGCTAGTGAATGCTAAAGGCATCAATAAAGATGCATTTGATATTACATATATATTACCCTCTAAACCACCTAATAAAAGTCTAATTGACGTTTTTTGCCTTTGTTCGTATTCCTGTAGTGTTTGTCTGCAGATGCCGCAGGGTGATATTGGGTGATTGCTTAAACCATTTTCATTTTTATAAGTGATGGCAATTGTTTCAATGGGTACACTAGGAAAAATAGAAGATGAGGTGGATAACAATACCCTTTCGGCACAAATACCTGCTGGGTATGAGGCATTTTCCTGATTGGTGCCTAGAATGATTTCACCATTGCCAAGCCGTGCGGCAGCAGCCACCCTAAACTTTGAATAGGGCGCATATGCATGTATAGTGGCTTCTTTAGCTTTATTGAGCAATAAAGAATCCAGGATTGTCAATTCCTCGATGGAATTAAAAACCTCAAAAGAAAATGTATATTCCCTTACCTGCATATAGAAGCCTAAACTATAAACTGAAAGAAATTAAAACTAGGTTACAGGTTTATTTTATCCTATTGAACAAACGGTTCCAACGGATGCCTTTGTCCCAACTCATCCAAATGAGTGATGCCTGGCCTACAATATGATCCTCCGGTACAAAGCCCCAATAGCGACTGTCCTGCGAATCCTGGCGATTATCTCCGGTCATCCAGAAATAATCCATCTTGAAAGTGTATTGGTTTGTTTCCTTACCGTTGATGTAGAATTTGTCGCCATTCATTTCCAACTTATTGCCCTCATAAGTGCGTATTGCCCTTTCGTACATGGCGTAATTCTCTTTGGTAAGGGTAATAGTGCTGCCTTTTTTCGGTATCCAAACCGGACCAAAATTATCGCGGCTCCATGTGTGGTAAGTATCATAAGGCATTACCGAACCGCCCCCACCATTATAACTATAGTCCAATTCAATTTTTTTAATGAGGCCAGCTTTCATCATTTTATCTTTTCCCCTGGTGGTTAGGAGCATGGCGAACTTATTATCCTTGGGTTCCCCAATGGCACTATAATCGCCTTTGTCAAGGTCCATATTGTATTGCTGCTTCATTATATCTGGGTCCAGTGATTGCCCATTGGTGGTTACAATATAGTGTAATTGCGAAGTGGGGGGAGGCTCCTGTCTTACCCCATTGATGAAAATAACGTCGTCTTTGATTTGAATACTATCCCCAGCCACACCCACACATCTTTTGATATAGTTCTCTTGCTTATCAACAGGGCGGAAAACCAAAGGATATTCGTCGGGGTCGCTCATCACCAGCTTTCTTCCTTCGTCCATATTTCCATGCCCTAGTTCCCTGCATACATCATAATAAGTGATTGCAGATTGGAACTCGTCCCTATTGATTACCGTATCTCCCGCAGGGAAATTGAATACCACTACGTCATTCCTTTTTACTGGGCTTGGGAACCAACGTGTATAAGGAATCTTGATCCATTCAACATAAGATTTTGTATTGATGACTGGCAATGTGTGATGAACAAATGGGATTGCCAGCGGTGTATTGGGAATGCGTGGGCCATAACTGAATTTGCTCACGAATAAAAAGTCATTGATCAATAATGTCTTTTCCATCGATCCGGTAGGGATGGTATAGGCCTCGAAGACAAAAGTGCGTATGATGGTGGCCGCAACAATGGCAAATACAGCCGCATCGATCCATTCACGTGTGGGTGACTTTTTATATTTATTTACAACATCCACCCCAAGAAATTTATCTTTTTTATTGAAGCCGACATATATAAAATAGAACATGGGCAATAGTGAAGCGAGTGCATGCTGGTAAAACTGAAACTTGCCATAAGTCTTCACAAACTCAATGAAAATACCAATTGTAATAAACCAACCTACAATGGGGATGAACTGAAGGAAGAACCAATATTTGGGCCGATGGGCGATCTCGATCATGGTCCAAATATTATAATAAGGTATAAAGGCCTTCCAGGCAGGCACAGATGCTTTTTTGAACATGCCGTACAGGCCAATCGAAGGCAACATCACTAAAAAGAGACCGATTAAAATAACAGATAACAATTCGTTGGTACTCATTGAGCCAGAGTTTAGATAGCGGCAAAAATACCATAATAATCCTGCCGCCAAAACAAAAGGTTTGAAAGTTTTGCTAAAAGATAAGCTGATACTGATGAATCTAGTGTTCAGTTAAATACAAGCTTTCTAAGCCTCCTAGGATTTCAATAGCAGATTTTATTATGTATTTCACTTAAAACCTGTGAGGTGTTTTGCGATATTTTGGCTTAACATAACAGCATCTATTATTTCTTTGGTACTACATAGTTTTCTACATCTTCCTTATTGATGGTTTTCCCGGATAGGATGATCAGCCGCTCCACCACATTCCGGAGTTCACGGATATTTCCGGTCCAGTTATGTTCCTGCAATGCTTGCAATGCAGCGTCCTCGATCCCCTTTTTGGTAGTTCCATATTCGGAGCAAATATCCCCAAGGAATTTGTCGACCAATAAGGGTATATCGTCTCTTCGGTCGTTTAGGGAAGGCACATGTATTATGATCACACTAAGTCGATGGTAAAGATCTAAACGAAAAGCTTTTTCGTCTACTTCCCTCAGTAAATCTTTGTTGGTAGCCGCGATCACACGTACATCCACATTGATATCCTTGTCACCACCTACACGGGTGATTTTTCCTTCCTGCAAGGCCCGTAGCACTTTGGCCTGTGCATTCAGGCTCATATCCCCAATCTCATCCAGAAATAAAGTGCCTCCATGTGCCTGTTCAAATTTTCCGATCCTTTGTTTCAATGCGGAGGTAAAGGACCCTTTTTCGTGGCCAAACAATTCGCTTTCGATCAGTTCACCCGGGATGGCGGCACAGTTCACTTCAATTAAAGGGCTGCCTGCGCGATTGCTTTTTTCATGAACCCAACGGGCTACCAATTCTTTTCCTGCCCCATTTTCCCCGGTAATCAATATGCGGGCATCAGTGGGGGCTACTTTTTCAATGGTCTCTTTTATCTTTTGGATGGGGGCGGAGTTACCGACCATTTCCTGCACCTTGCTCATTTTTCTTTTGAGCACTTTGGTTTCGGTTACCAAGCTGGTTTTGTCCATCGCATTGCGGATGGTGATCAGTAAACGGTTAAGGTCAGGTGGTTTTGATATAAAATCATAAGCCCCCTTTTTTACGGCTTCCACGGCGGTATCGATCGTTCCATGCCCCGATATCATAATGATGGGTACATCAGGATGGGTTTCTTTTGCTTTTTCCAAAAACTCAATGCCATCGATCTTGGGCATTTTGATATCGCAAAGGATCACATCATAATCCTTTTCCTTTATTTTTTTTAAACCTTCTTCACCATCCCCAGCTTCATCCAACTTGTAACCTTCGTAAGAAAGGATTTCGCCCAACGTTTTGCGGATCGCCTTTTCGTCGTCAATGATCAGAATATTAGACATGCGTTTTAACAATCTTTTTTTGTGGAAAAATAACAGGAAAGAATCTTCCTGACATCTTGCAAAAATAACAATATGGAACGATACCTACAGATGACATTGTTTTTTACTTTTTTGCCCATCTATTCTAAACTAGAAAAGCCAGCTTTCAACATTCAAAAAAATACGATTGTAGAAAATGAGGGGAGTCATCCAGCCCATATCAAAGACATTGAACTGCCCGCAGGTTTTTCGAGAATGAAAGCAGATAAAAATTCATTTGCCGATTGGTTAGAGGCACTGAAGTTAAAGGAAAACAAAACAGTTTATCTATATAATGGTCAGCCTAAGAGAAATCAAACTGCACAATTTGCTTTGATCGATATTTCAGTGGGCAATAAAGATTTGCAACAATGCGCAGATGCGGTGATGCGGATGCGTGCTGAATACCTATATGCCCAAAAGCGTTTTGAAGAGATCATTTTTTTTGACAATAATAAAACGGCCTATCGGTTAGGAGCTAACCACGACCGTAAACATTTTGATGCTTATCTAGAAAACGTATTTTATAGATGTGGCACAGCCTCGCTTGAAAAGCAATTAAAAACAGTGGATCTGAAAATGGTGAAACCGGGCGATGTGTTGATCAAAGGCGGCTTTCCCGGACATGCCATGATGGTCATGGACATGGCAAAAAACGATAAGGGAAAAATCATCTACTTGTTGGCTCAGAGCTATATGCCTGCACAGGATATACATATTGTGGTCAATCCTTTTGGGCAGAAAGGGAACCCTTGGTATGAATTGAATGAAGGCGTTGTGGTGACACCAGAATGGGTTTTCCCAGAACGACATTTTCGTGCTTGGTAATGAGCCGTTTAGCTTGGGGTTTCTTAAAGAATGCTAAAAAATGAGCAAAATCACTTGCATAAAACGATCAAATTTGTATCTTGTGTGGTCAATAATATCCGAAAAACAAATATTCATCCAATAACCCATTTATGAAATCAAAACATCAAGTACAGGCTCATTCCTCAAGCGAAGTATTTTTCAAACTTACTATTTTAGGTTGCCTTATGCTCGGGTTCGTTTATTCATTCCTGTTGATTTTTAACTCTATGCTACAGGCCATACACTAATAAAAATTCCGGCGTACATTTTGAATGCCTGTGGAAACTTGGCTTTCTGCAGGCTTTTTTATTTTACCACCTCAATTTCCACCACATTGTCGATATCATTTTTGTTTAGGTCCTTGAGGTCGATCATCAGATAACCATCTTTTAGCCATTGATATTTTAAAGCTTTATTGCCAGCAAAATCCCTTACCGCTTTTATCTTATAAGGGAATTTAATGAAAAAGGCCTCACCATCCGTTTTGAAAATATGGAGGTACACTTTGTTTCCTTTTTCGGTTACCGCACCCCAATCTTGAGGCTTTACAAAACCAGCATGTGACCCATAGATGCTGGTTCCATAGGTTTTCAACCAGACCCCTATTGCATTCAGTCTTTCTGTAAACTCTGGTTGTATATTACCGTTTGGCAACGGACCAATATTCAACAAGAGGTTGGCACCCAAACCTGCATCTTTTACCAATAAATGGATCAATTCCCTTACTGATTTATAGTTGTCGTCGGTGATATTGAACCCCCAAGAATTGTTCATGGTGATGCAAGATTCCAAGGGCATTTTTGAAGAGATTTCCTGAAAACTCAATCCCGATTTGTTTTCACCCGGTAGGTCTTGTTCAAACATCTGGAAATCTTCGCCTGGCAATGGTGTCATATGGTGGTTGTTGCCGATCAGGCATTGCGGTTGTAGTTTATGGATAAGGGCATATATTTCATCCAGTTTCCAGTCGATTCGGGGACTACGGTCAGCCGATCCCTCAGGATTGGTTTGGTCCCAATAACCATCGAACCATACACCCGCAATTTCGCCGTAATTGGTGAGCAATTCAGTCAACTGGTTTTTCATGAACTGAAGATAATGGGTATAGTCGCCCTTTTCCTTTCTTCCCGTTCCCTGTCCGGTACGACCTGTTTCATGTGGGTAGTCTTCCCTATACCAATCCAACAGGGAGTAATACACGAAAAGCTTGATGCCTTGTTTATGGCATTCATCCGCAATCAACTTTACGGCATCCTGCCCCCAATGCGTGTTGGTGATTTTCCAGTCGGACTGCTTGGTATCCCAAATACTAAAACCATCATGGTGACGGGTAATGAGCGTGATATATTGCATCCCCGCATTTTTTGCGGTGCTTACCCATTTTTTAGCATCGAAATCATAAGGGTCGAAAATATACATCAATCGTTTGTAGTCATTCACCTTGATATTTCGGTTGTTCATTACCCATTCGCCATCGCCCAGCACACTAAATGCGCCCCAATGGATGAACATGCCAAAGCGGGCACTATCAAACCATTTTCGGGATTGTAGGTTTTCGGGCGAGGGGGAATAATTGGCTTGGGAAAATGAAGAGATCGAGAAAAACAAAACAGAACAAAAAAGGAATATCTTTTTCATAAATCAATTTTAGGAAGCCTAAATTATTGATTTATGTTTAATTAATTTTTCCAAAGTTTTGCACTTTAAAAACAAAACCCCGAACGGCTTGCGTTCAGGGTTTGTTGCATATATAGTTTGAAGGGTTATTTCTTCATATACATCACTTCTTTCACCAACTTAACGGTGCGGGCCACATCGGGCAGGGCCAATGCCACCAAATTGGGTGCATAATGCAAAGGTGCGTCTGCTGATGTTATGCGGCGGATAGGTGCATCGAGATAATCGAAACCTTCTTTTTGTATGTTGTAAGAGATCTCGGATGAAACAGAAGCAAAAGGCCATTGTTCTTCCACAATCACCAAACGGTTTGTTTTCTTTACACTCTCTAAAATGGTATGCCAGTCGAGCGGACGAATGCTGCGAAGATCGATTACTTCCGCACTTACTCCTTCTTTTTCCAATTCACTGGCCGCACCGAGTGCCACTTTCATCATTTTATTGTAGGAAACAATAGTCACATCTTTTCCCGGTCTTTTTATATCCGCTTTCCCAATCTCGATATAATATTCTTCTTCTGGCACTTCGCTTTTTTCGCCATACATCACTTCGCTTTCCATAAAGATCACGGGATCCTCTTCATAACGAATGGCCTGTTTCAGCAAGCCTTTGGCATCATATCCATTGCTGGGAGAAATCACTTTGATGCCCGGAATATTGGCATAATAGCTTTCAAAGGCAGTGGAGTGTTGTGCTCCGAGTTGTCCTGCTGAGCCATTGGGCCCACGAAAAACGATGGGACAGCCAACTTGTCCGCCACTCATCGCCAACATTTTGGAAGCGGTGTTCAGGATTTGGTCCAATGCCAGCACGGCAAAGTTCCAGGTCATGTATTCTACTATTGGGCGAAGACCAGCTTGGGCAGCCCCAACAGCTACCGCCGTGAAACCAAGTTCAGAAATGGGGGTATCGATCACACGTTTGGGGCCAAACTCGTCCAGCATTCCCTGGCTCACTTTATATGCGCCATTGTACTCTGCCACTTCCTCGCCCATTAGAAATACCCGGTCATCGCGGCGCATTTCCTCGTTCATCGCTTCGCGTAAAGCTTCCCTGTAAGCAATTTGTCTCATCAAATAGAAAATTTATAGGCTGCAAAAATATCTGGAAAGGGGCAAATCAGCAAATCTGAATAAAGAGAGGAAGACGGGAAGTCGGAAAGAAGAGAGTCGGGTGTCGTTAGTCCAAAGTCTATAGTCTGGAAGTCCTTAAGTCGGGAAGACGGGAAGTCGGGAAGAAGAGAGTCGGGAGTTGTTAGTCCAAAGTCTATAGTCAGGAAGTCCGAAAGACGGGAAGTAGGGAGTCGAGAGTCGGGAGTCGTTAGTCTTTAGTCTGGAGTCCGTGGTTTGGACTTCCCGACTCCCGACTATAGACTCCCGACTCCTGACTACTTCATAAGTTATACATTTGCGTAAATTCATTTAATGGTAAAGATTGGCGAATACAATGTGATGAAGGTTGTGAAGCAGCTTGCTTTTGGACTAATACTGGATGATGGTAGGGAGGGGATTTTGCTACCCAAAAGATTTGTGCCGAAGGATGCCCAAATAGGGGATGAGCTTGAAGTGTTCCTTTATCATGATGGTGAGGATAGGGTGATTGCAACCACCCAACATCCCAAGGGCATATTGGGTGATATTGTAAAGCTCCGGGTGGTTAGTGTTACGCCACAAGGGGCATTTATGGACTGGGGATTGATGAAGGATATTTTTGTGCCCAAATCACAACAGTTGACCCGCATGATGGTCAACGGCGACTATATCGTAAAAATCTATTTGGACGAGAAAACAGGTAGGTTGGCTGCCACCGAAAAAATAGAACCGTTTTTGAGTAACGAAATATTGTCGGTCAAAGAAAAGGATATCGTTGATTTATTGGTTTACCGAAGAACAGATATTGGGTATGTGGTGATCATCAATAATCAGCATACGGGTGTTCTTCATTTCAATGAAATTTATCGGGATATACAGGTGGGCGATCAATTCAAGGGGTTCATAAAAAAAATCTTGCTTGAAAATAAAATCGATGTTGCTGCTGGCAAGCCTGGCTACGATCGGGTAGAGGATGAGACTGGAAAGATTTTGCGACTATTAAAAGAACATAATGGCTATCTTCCCTATTATGACAAGTCTTCCCCAGAAGATATCTATTCATTTTTTGGGATGAGCAAGAAAACTTTCAAGATGGCCACGGGCAAATTGTATAAAGAAAGAAAAATCATTTTCACAGAAACAGGTATCAAGCTGATTGAATAATAAATAAGCCATACAACCTTGATTGTATGGACTTATCTATTTCTTAGGTCTAAAATCGTTTTTCCCTAACGCCTTTGTATTTTATAAATCATTTTTTCGGATCCGTCCAATGGGGCAATCACAAGTAGGTAAGTGCCTGCTGACAAATTGCCAAGATTGTCTACCGTGATTTGATTTTCTCCTGATACGATATTGACGAGTTTGGTTTTCAAATTTCTACCATACATATCCAACAGGTGGATATTCAAAGTGCTGCTATTAGGCGCTTGATAATTGATATTTATGCCATCGATGAAAGGATTGGGACTAATAAGCGCAACCGGTTTTTGAACTACAGGAGGGTTTAGCATAATGATTTTACTGAACTGTTGCTTGTCATCATTGTCCACCATCATTAATCTGAAGGGGGTGGTTCCCTTTAGGTTATTGCTCATATCATATTCATAATGGTGTACATTGGCAGAAGATGATTGAGCAGGGATGATAGCGACTGTTGAATAATGATAACCATCTACATCTTCTTGCAGTTCAAAGTGGTTGAAATTCTTTTCATCGGACGTGGTCCAATAAAAATATAATTGGTTGTTGGTGCTATTGCCCGAAAAATCGATCAGGTTTATCGGGAGGGTGCCTGATACGAAAACGGAAGCGAAAGTAGTACTGGCTGGGCATCCGTTCAATGTATTAGCGCTGAGATTTAAGTTATACGTACCTGAGTTTGCAAATGAGTTTGAAGTCATTGAAAAACTGCTGCTGCTCGATTGATAAGTGGAAGTGGCATAACTTACCCCACTATTATCCAATAAAGCATACCAAGTGCCTGCGTTACCATTATTTATGGTATAGGTTACTGTTTGCCCCAGACCAATGGTAGTACTGGTCGGGCTTATCGAAGGCGTACTTGGTGAGGTGCAACTTACTGTTGGGCCCGTACAGCCTGAACTTTCCGCACCGCCCGATGCTTGCGCTGTTGCTGTGAGTACCCCTCCATAATAAAGTGTGCCTGCCGCTACGGTAATGCTCCAAGCGGTAGCTGAGCTAATTGTTTGTGAACCTATTAGCCCACCATCCTCATAAAGCCGGATCGTGCCTGTAAAGGAACTGGGCATGGTACCTATTACTTTTGTGTCGGCATTAGAATATGATCCTGTAATGGTTGGACAGGTAGCCGGTGTTAGCACAGTCACTCCTGCAGAAGAAGCACTGGTACAGCCATTATAGGTTTCGGTGGCATAGTAGCTGTCGCCACCTACCAATGCTGAAACGGTCACACTCCAGGTTCCACTGCTGTTCACGGTTACAGGAGTTCCTGTTGCTACGCCAGAAGGAGATGTTCCCTTGTACAATTGCACGGTAGCTCCGGGATATGGGGATGTTCCACTGATGGTAGTGGCGCCTGTTAATAAGTTGCCCGTATTGTTGGTAGTGATTTGTGGGGGAGCGGTATAACAACTAACCGTAAATTTATTGGATTGGGTCATACAGTTTGTTCCTGTCTGAGAATAAATATACATGGTATCGGCAGCATTCAAATTGAGACCTGTAAAAGAAAAAGTAGTTCCTGTAGCAGAGATGCTTGTTTGATATTGCCCATTGACATACAACCTCAAAATATCGCCACTGGCAGATCCTGAGCCACTGATTGAAGTTGCCCCTGGATAAATAGGTTGAGTGAGGGTCAGAGAATTGGTTGACAATCCTCCGGCTGAACTACCGCCACCCGAGGACACGCACACAAAATTAGGCGATGAAACACAGGATCCATTTACGGTAAGCACCATGTACATGCCGCCAGCCACATTGTTGGAACCACCAGAGCATCCATTGGTATAAAATGCATAGCTGGTAGAGGTTGGGTAGGTAAGATTGGTAATAGGAACGCTTACTAAATTAGAAGTGGGCGAAGCGGTGGTGGTGGGAACCATATATACAGCAATCGTATTCCCCGATGTATTGGAAGGCATAGTGCCGGAAATGCCTTTCAAGGATCCGCATATTATTACGGGTGCTGCTGGTGGGGAAGTACAACCCGTTGCCTTCACGTTGTTCGATTGTAGACATTGCGACTCGCCGCTTGCTTGCGCCGTAGCGTAAAATACATCTCCACTGGCAACGGTTGGTACAGTGATGCTCCAAGTATTTCCTGTTGCGCAGGAAACAGTGCTTACCAATGTGCCATTTTTATATAAACTAATGGTGGCAGGCGTAGGTTTGCTCGGGTCCAAGCTCGTCCATGTTCCCGTAACAACGATAGAACTACCCGTTGAAATAGGGGCATTGATGGTTGGGGGAGGGGTGCAATCTGAACCAACACCAGTAAAGCTAGTTAGGTTGATAGCTGGTTGGGCATTCACGACCAATTTCCATGCCGCAGGGGTATTGGCATAATTTGCATCGTTGATGCCATAGATATCAGACCTTGATCCTTGCAATGCAGAGTTGCCCGAAGTAACGGTGGTTGCCACTACCCTGATAGCAGAAGGATTGCCGATTGCACTTAGGGGAACAGCCCAATCATAAAAATAATCTGGGTTATTGCTGGTGGTGGACAAAGCAACGGATATCTGTGAATTGGTGGACAGAGAATAAGTATTGGTTGGGCTACCGGGAGTGGCCGTGCCGTCGATATTATAAACAGCTACCTGCGAGTTGGATTGGAGTTCTACTTCATATTCGAAGCCGGGATTGCCATACCCATTCCCCGACGGGGCTACATAATTGGGGTCAGCGCTTGTTCCGGTTGCACCCATTTTTAAATCGGTATCAATTAATATGCTGTATCCTTTTGCGCCACTCACGATGCTTCCGATTCTTAACCGGAAATAAATATTGGTGGCATCCTTAAAGATGTAGAACCCGCTTCCATCAACCGTAGGGATAATATCCGAATAGCCACCACTAGGTCCTGTGGCAAGGTCGCCAATCGGTTCGGATATGGCTGGTGGTACTACTGTGTATGGTATTTCACTTTCGTTGATGTCGTTGCTGATAAATCCCGCTGTAGTTTTGGAACTATACGCATCGCCATTGGGGTTTAGGATGGTTACGCCATTCCCTAAGGTTGGACGTACAATAATACCCGGAGATTGTGATTGGGTTTTTTGTGAAAAAAATACAATCAGGATGCAAAGCATGAAGTATATATTTTTCATACAGCTGGATTGATTTTTTAAAATATGGATTTTATTTAAAGTTGTAATTCCCGAAACCCTCGTTCTTGCTAGTTTGTTTACTGAATGACAAAACATACCCTTTATAACGTTTGTAAACAAATAGCTAAATCATTAAACCTGTTCAAAAATATTCTAGTTAGTTAGCTTGAAAATTCCCCAAAAAAGAAAAGGTTTATGCTTGATGACTAACGCATAGTTGGATGCTCAAGTTGTGCCGATTGATTTTTTTTGCCTATGAAAAACGAGGGGAATAAACTTAAACGGTCAGGTATTTGCGTTTTAGATTGATAAAAATGTATTTCGCATCAATCAAAATTGATTTCGCAGTTTTTGGAAAAACTTTTGCAGATATGGCCTTTTTAGTAAAATAATTGGCTATCCTTTTATTAAACCCACCTGAAGGGATTGCCGGAAGGGATATGTGTAATTTTTACTCCCGGAATTTTAGGCTGCAACCATTCGGCCAAATATTCCATGCCCGGTTCTTCGCTTTGTGCATGTCCAAGAATAATCAACGAAGTGTTGTTGCCCAATTCTTGGCTATCGCGTATATACTCGCCGGTTTCCCATTCATGTACTTCACCCACGATCAATACATCCGGTTTTTCTTTTTCTACTATTGAAATTTGCAATTGTCCACCCGCGGCGCCGGGCAGGATGGCTATCTTTTTGCATAACTGGTTGGCATTCCCAATCACTCTTAAAGAGCTTATCCCCAAAGCTTTTTTCAAATGGTCGATCAATTCCTGAAAACGGATGGCAGGTATGTTCACAATGGCTTTTTCTTTTTCAACATATTTTAGCCACCCTGCTTTTTTAAGCACTCCATAACCAATACCATCTGGTTGATGCATATGCCAATAATCATGGAAGCGCCATACCGTGATATTATGTTCTTTCAACAATGCTTGTTTTTGTTTTACAATGCTATTGTTGGGAACATAATTGGTATCGTCTTCGTGATTATAAAATGTAGGCTCGTGTGCGATAATGAAATTGGCTCCCAATTTGGCAGTTGCTTTGATGGTATCGATCGTGGCAAACATGGTACTAACAATACTTGTAACTTTATTGTTGGCATCCCCACTCTTGATGGTATCCACGGTTTGTTTGAGTGGAGCGCCTGGTATTTCTTTCAGGATGATATCGATTACTTCCTGTATGGTATAGTCGGTTTTGTATCTGTCCAATCCCGTTATCATTTTTTGTGCGGGTATTTTTGTCAAAGCGATTGCCCCTGCAGTCTTTAGTGAATTGGCAATGAAATTTCTTCTGTCCTTTTTATTTTTATCGATGATATTTTCCATTTTAAGATTTTTATATGATAAATATATGCCAATTGTATGCTCAAATGATTAGTAGCTTTTATATGATATTCAATTTGATAGAGGTAGTTTTATATATCCCAAGGAGGTAACCCAAAAACTATTTAATTTTTTTGGCTTTTTTTTTCAATATCTCCAATTCCTGCCATTCCATAGCTTGGTTGAAGTTTACTTCTCTGCAAAGCATTATTTTTGGAAAATTATTAAACCCATTAAACCAGTACAAGTGGCATTGATAAAAAGCATATCAGGTATTCGGGGGACCATCGGCGGTAAACCGGGCGATAATTTATCACCATTGGACATTGTGAAATTTACCGCTGCATATGGTTCTTGGGCCAGTCTTAATAATAAAGGGAAGAAAATTGTGGTGGGGCGAGATGCTCGGATCAGTGGTGAAATGGTTTCACATATCGTGGTGAGCACCTTGATTGCAATGGGTTTTGATGTGGTGGATTTAGGTCTTTCAACCACCCCTACTGTTGAGTTGGCTGTGAGTTGGGAAAATGCGGCGGGTGGCATTATCATCACGGCTAGCCATAACCCAAAAGAATGGAATGCGTTAAAATTACTCAATCATCAAGGTGAATTTTTAAGTGCTGCAGAAGGTGCAATCATTTTGGAAAAAGCAGCCAGCGAAGATTTTGTTTTTTCCACGGTTGACAAATTAGGAATCTACAGCCTCCATACTTCTTACTTACAAAAACATATCGATGCAGTACTGAATTACCCCATGGTAGATGTGGAGTCGATCAAAAAAGCAAATTATAAGATAGTGGTTGATGCCGTCAACTCGACGGGTGCCTTGGCCATACCCCCATTATTAAAAGCATTGGGTGTGGAAGAAGTGACCGTGCTGAATGAAGAAGTGAACGGCAAATTTGCGCACAACCCCGAGCCTTTGCCTGAAAACCTGGTTGGGTTAAGTGCCTCGGTGAAAAAAAACAAAGCGGATTTGGGGATTGCAGTGGACCCAGATGTTGACCGGCTTTGCTTTGTGTGCGAAGATGGTTCCATGTTTGGTGAAGAATATACGCTGGTGGCGGTAGCGGATTATGTGTTGGGGAAAAAGAAAGGCAATACGGTAAGCAATATGAGCAGTACCAAGGCTTTGAAGGATGTGACCCTGGCTCATGGCGGCCAGTATTTTCCTTCTGCCGTGGGTGAAGTGAATGTGGTGACTAAGATGAAAGAAGTGGGGGCTGTGATTGGTGGGGAAGGGAATGGCGGCATCATTGTGCCCGACCTTCATTATGGTCGCGATGCATTGATTGGCATTGGACTATTTTTGAGTGCATTGTCCTATCATAAGAATGGTATCAAATCTTTCCGATCAAAATATCCTGATTATTTTATCTCAAAAAATAAAATAGAACTTCAAAAAGGGGTGGATGTGTCGAAGATTTTTGAACAGATACAGAAAAAATACAAGAACCAACCCACCAATACTGATGATGGGCTAAAGATTGAGTTCGATAATGATTGGGTGCATCTGCGCACTTCCAATACGGAGCCAATTATCCGCATTTATGCAGAAAGCAATTTTGAGACCACCGCCAACAATATTGCTCTTCGCCTCATGCATGATATCAAGGAATTTAGTTAGTCGGTAGTCCTCTTGTTAAATTTGGAATTGGGCAGCTTGCTGGTTGCTACAGGATTGTTATTCCAATAGAATTCGTATTTTGGCTTTTTATTAAATTCCTTTTTATCAAAACTTTTCTCATTATACTTGCGGCGTTTGTATTGTTTGGCGGGTTAATTATGGCCAAAATGTATGTAGACAAACATCCCAATATAAAAAAAGTGCTCCTGTTGTCGGGTAAGAATGCAAATACCGACTCCCTCGTCAAAAAAATAATGGCCGATTCTTTGTACAATGTAAAGGATGTGGCTTATAAGGATAGTGCGGTGATGATTTCCATTACCAATCCAGATAAGACAGGTACTGAAACCTATTTTGATAAAAAATACAAGCTCAATCTATTCGACAATATCAATATGGTCTGTGTGTATCTGTACGATTCCACGAAACCATTGCTCCGTTTTTCTATTGGGGATGCCTTGATGGCAAAGGGTAAAAGATTGGGAAGGTTTCAGGATAACTGGGTTGCTCAATTTATGGATACCACGGATGGCTCGTGCATCCCCTTGAAAAAATACCTGCGTTCCTCCATGAAGAACCCTGCCAGTTTTAAGAATGAACTGACCACTTATCAACCCGAGAATATTTATAAGATGCGGGTGATTTGTAAATATACCTATCGGGATAGCCTTTGGCAGAAATCCGTTGATAATATCACTGCACTCGTTGATACGGGAGGCCATGTTCTTTCCGTCGAAAAAAATACGGAGTGAGTTCGACCTTGCATACTATTGCCACTTCCAGGATAGACCAATGCTATTTCCTGTAAATTGTACTTTGCTGAGCAGGTTAAATAATTTCTTGCCATGATGGGTATGGCTAAAATACATCACTGCATCAAATAAAAGCAAACCCCCTCCCTGCATCATCAAGCTCTTACCATAACCCCGGTACAGGTTTTGTCTGGAATCATTTTCCCCTTTTGCTAAACAGTAAAAACCGCCAGTAATATAAACCAAGTCCAGCCCAGCATTGAATAGAAATAATTTCTCGATATGTGATTGCTGCTTGAAGGTTTCAGCGATTGATAGGTTTGATGCTTGTTTTTTTATTTCCAAATAAGTGGGTAAGGCTATCGACAGATTGACTGCACCCCATATCAGGTTCATCTGATGAAAATATTTGGTCTCACCGCCGGAACTGGCTATACCAATGCTGCCGGAAATTAGATTGACCGTACCCCATGCGCCAAGTGCCATCATGCCATTCTTGGTCATGTTGATTCTTTCTTCATTGAATAGTTTGCTGTTCTCCTGTGCAAGCAGATATTGAGATGCAAACAAAAAGCCAAATAAGAGCAATGCCGTTTTCATAACCTAAAATACGAAAGATTCCAACATGTGTCGGTGCATTGGGTGCTGGGTTTAAATTTATGCCCACAGGATTTGGAAGCTTGAGATTGTGTAGATGAAGTACTGAACCGTTTACGCTGATTCTATGGAAACAATAATCAAGTTTCTTCTATGGCAATCTTTTTTTGGAATGGGGATGCCTAATTGTTTTGTGCAATTGATTAAGTGGTAGTCTTCTGCCTTTGAAATCGCCTACCTTTATTATTGTTAAAAAGCTTTAGGACAACCAAACACAACGCACATGAAAAATTATTTTCTTTTATTGCTCTTATTCATTTTTGGGACAGCCGTTTTTTCTCAGGAGTCACTCACTCCCTTAACCGTTCAAAAAATAATGAGAGATAAAAACTGGATAGGCAGCTCTCCCGCCAATCCTTACTGGAGCAGTGATTCCAAATACCTATTGTTCGATTGGAACCCTGAAAAAGCGGTAAGCGATTCTGTATATTATATAAGCAAGGAAAATAGTCTGCCATTGAAATCATCGGCTGTTTTTAGGCAATCGGTTGTCCCGGCAAACAATATTCGATATAATGATAAGAGGACTGCCTACCTGTTCATCAAAGACGGGGATGTGTTTTGGATGGATGTCAAATCAGGCAAGCAGCAGCGGGTCACTGAAACAGCCGAAACGGAAAGCAATCCGATTTTTTCTTTCCATGATTCAAAGGTTGTGTATACCCGAAGCCAAAATCTATTTGCGTGGGATATGGCTACAGGGCTCAGTACCCAACTTACCGACTTTCAAAAGGGGAAAGACCCTTCCAAAGAAACCAAAGCGATCACATTGAATGCGCAGGAAAAATGGTTGGAGCAGGATGCATTGGAAAATTCGGAAGTGCTTGAAAGCCGAAATGCGAAAAAAAAATGGAGGGATTCGATGGAGAATTTATTGCCAAAACCAAAAGAACTTCGAAAAATTTATTATGGTGACCAGATTTTAAATAATGTAACAGTGAGCCCAGATGGTCGGTTTATTAGCTATCGCCTGATAAAACCTGCTGTTGGGGCTAAAAATACCATTGTGCCCAACTATATAACAGAATCCGGCTTTACTGAGGATATCCCTGGGAGAACCAAAGTAGGCGCTCCTTCCACAAGCAGTGAGTTTTTTGTTTTCGATCGGGAAAAGGATACCGTTATTCAAGTGAAAGCAGATCAGTTGCCTGGCATTACAGACTTGCCTGCCTATTTAAAATATTATCCTAATAGTGATAGTGCCAAAAGGAAACCCGTAGTTCGGGAAGTGAATTTTATGGGCCCAGAATGGAATAGCAATGGATCGGCTGCTGTGTTGGATATCTATGCGCGAGATCATAAAGACCGATGGCTCGCCTTGCTTGATGCCGCAACTGGGAAACTGTCATTGATTAGTCGGCAGCATGATGACGCTTGGATTGGGGGACCCGGCATTGGCTACCATGCTAATTTAGGATGGATTAACGAAAATATTTTTTGGTATCAGAGTGAAGAAACAGGTTATTCCCATTTATATAAAATAGATATTTCTAACGGGCAAAAAACGGCATTGACAAGCGGCAGCTATGAAGTGCAGCAAGCCCAATTATCTTCCAACAAAAAATATTTTTACATTATCAGTAATGAAGTGCATCCGGGAGAACAACAATTTTATCGCCTATCGGTAAATGGGGGTAAGCCGGAACGGATAACGACCATGACTGGCGCAAATGTGGTGACGGTATCTCCCGATGAAAAAAAGATTGCCGTTCTGTATTCTTATACGAATAAACCTTGGGAACTCTATGTACAGGAAAATAAGCCCGGAGGAACAATCAAGCAGATTACCCATTTGGCGGCAAGCAAAGAGTTCCAATCCTATGCATGGAGAGATCCCGAGCTGATCACATTCACAGCGAGGGATGGGGCTTCGGTATATGCCAGATTATATCGACCTGCTGAATCGAATGCATCCAGACCGGGTGTGACTTTTGTTCACGGTGCTGGTTACCTGCAAAATGCACATAAATGGTGGAGCAGTTATTTCCGTGAATATATGTTCAACAACCTGCTTGCTGATAATGGATATACGGTAATGGATGTGGATTACAGGGGCAGTGCTGGTTATGGACGTGATTGGCGCACGGCCATCTATCGCCATATGGGTGGCAAGGATTTGGATGATCAGGTAGATGCTGCCAAATTTATGGTGGAGAAGCTGGGTGTAAGTTCAAAACATATTGGCTTGTACGGAGGGTCCTATGGGGGCTTCATTACCTTGATGGCCATGTTTACCCAACCTGATGTATTTGCGGCCGGTGCTGCATTGAGGAGTGTAACCGATTGGGCGCATTATAATCATGGGTATACTTCCAATATATTGAATGAGCCTTTCACCGATAGTATTGCCTATAAACAAAGTTCTCCGATTTATTTTGCGCAAGGATTAAAAGGACATTTGCTCATGTGCCATGGAATGGTAGATCAGAATGTGCATTTTCAGGATATCGTCCGGGTTTCTCAAAGGTTGATAGAACTGGGGAAAAACAATTGGGAACTCGCTGTATATCCAATGGAGGATCATGGTTTTGTGGAGCCCAGCAGTTGGACGGATGAGTACAAGCGTATTTTTAAACTGTTTGAAACTTATCTTAAGTAAAACTTTAACTATTGTTAAGGGCTTGCAATTGGGTTTTGCTCATTCGCTTTTCATTTATTTCGTGTATAACTTTATTAAGGGATTAATAAAAAGATTTTATTATACACTCAATAAACAAACATGAAACACATCATAATTTTATCAGCAGCTTTTTTGCTGACCTGCTCTATCGGTTTTGCCCAACGTGGCGGTAGAGGCGGCGGCGGTGGGGGAAGTCGTGGTGGAGGTGGTTTTAGTAGGGGCGGCGGCGGTGGTTTTAGTAGAGGGGGTGGAGGCGGCTTCAGCAGAGGCGCCAGTTCCTTTGGTTCATCTCGGGGATCCTTTGGTGGTGGCGGTTTTAGTAGGGGCGGAAGTTCCTATGGTGGTACGCGGTCAACCTTTAGTGGTGGTAATTTTAATAGGGGCGGCTATGTAGGGGCAAGGTCGGGGTTCAATGGCGGTACTGCACGAGGTGTTTATAGTGGTGGTTATCGTGGTACCTATAGCGGCAACTATAGAAAT
Source organism: Bacteroidota bacterium (assembly GCA_018267575.1). Classification (GTDB taxonomy): domain Bacteria; phylum Bacteroidota; class Bacteroidia; order Chitinophagales; family Chitinophagaceae; genus Puia. Next base: position 28,340 of record JAFDYF010000114.1, on the reverse strand, counting down.
TATTCGGGTAACCGAGCTGGCTATGGGCAACGAGGGCGTTACGGTCGATGGGGACACTATGGCCGCGGCGATTGGGATGATTATTATGGTGGCTATTATGGTGGCGGTTATTATGGTGGCGGTTATTACGGCTGGCCTTATGTAGGCTTGGGGCTTGGCTATTATCCGTATTACGATTATGGCTATCCGGACTATTATAATAATTACTATTACAGTAGCCCTTATTATGATAATAGTTATGATAATACAGGTTCGGGATATTATTATGAAAACCCTGCCCCCAACAATAGCAATGCGCCAAGCGATTCATACAATGGGAACCAGGACAACAGTAGCAATAATAATTATTATCAAAACGATACGGTTTATTCTCACGGGCCTACTAACGGTACGCCCAGTGCAGGTGCCGTGGATGCGCAAGGAAGAAAATGGGTGGAAGCCCATTGGAAACATACAGATGAGGGCTGGGTTTGGATTGAGGGCTATTGGAAAAAACCGAATTAATGACGGGCTATCTTCCATACGAAAGCGCTTTTATCTTTAAGAGCGCTTTTTTGTTGCTTTCTTGAAAAATGTCTTTACTCTATTAGTAATTGTTTCCGATTTATTTTCAAAATCAAATAATGATGGATTCAAGCTTTTTCAAAAATGATTCATCCACATCTGCACCTATTCCAAAAGCATTGGGCAACTCAATAAAAAAGCCGTTATAATTTAGCCCGCCAATAACAGGGTCTACTTTGTGGCCCAATAAACAGGTGTCCATATCATAAAATACAATATTGTTGTGGGCCATTGCAAAATGGGCAAAAGCAGTAAGGGCAACACGGCTTTCCAACATGCCGCCCATCATGCAGGGAATATTGTTTTCCTGACAGATGGCATTTATTTTCTTTGCTTCCAAAATCCCGCCCGATTTTGCGAATTTGATATTCACATAATCACAGGCATTTGATTGTATCAGTCTTGCAGCATCATGATGGTCATACACACTTTCATCAGCCATGAGTTTGATGGCTGAAATTTTTTTGAGTTCGGGCAGTTTGCCATCTTCCCAAACACGCATGGGTTGTTCACAAAATTGGATATCAAAATCTTTGATGCCTGTCAATGCTTTTTTCGCTTCCTCAAAATTCCAACCCTGATTAGCATCTATTCGTAATACTAGTTTTTTCCCAACAGCCTCACGGATTTGTTTTACCCTTTCAATATCATCCTTTGGGTTTTTGCCCAATTTGATTTTGACGATCCGGACACCCATGTCTTTGAATTCAATGGCTTTTTGTGCCATAATCGCCGGCTCGTCGATACCGATAGTTAGGTCGGTCTCCATTTCTTTTTTATTCCCTCCTAAAAATTGGTATAGGGGAACTTGTGCATTCTTGGCCGCCAAATCAAATAGAGCCATATCAAAAGCACTTTTGATGGTGCTATTGAATGCGGTAAAGCGATCAAGCTCGTCCATATGTTCCTCAATGGATAATGGGTCTTTGTCTTTCCATAATTTGGCAAAATCTTTGGCCATTTCAAAACAGGTCGCTTGTGTTTCCCCCACAATCATGGGAAATGCAGAGCATTCGCCTACCCCATAGATGCCAGCATTGGTATGAACCCGAAGAAAAATATTTTGCGCAAAATGCATGGTGCCCGTTGCAATAGTGAATGGGTGCATGGGGATGCTGAATTTATAAATCTCGGTGTGGGTAATTTTCATAAATTAAATATCGGAAAAGATAGCCGGACTGCTCAATATTGGTTTGAATAAATATAGATATAAAATCAACTATCCATCTCCAATTCTTTTATACCTTCCTTCGATGGATATGGAAACGTATTTTTCCGAAAGCCTCTTTTGAATTGCCTATACATCAAGTTTTCCTTCCTACATTTGCTGCGTTAATTATTAAGGTATGGATAATAGAAACGACACAATTTCTTTTGACAACACGGAGAATGCTTTTGCTTACAAATCGGATCAGGAACTTAAAAAAGCCGACTTTCTTTTTTCTTCCATGGGTCATCCTTGGCTGGTAAAACTAGGTACCAAACTAACCCCTTGGGCTATCCGTAGTGGGCTTCCCGTGAATGGGATGATCCGGAAAACCATTTTTACACAATTTGTTGGTGGTGAAACTTTGGATGAAACCGCTGCCGTTGCAAAGAAATTGGGGCAATACCATGTGCAGGTGATTTTGGATTATGGGGTAGAGGGGGGGCATAACGGGGAGAAAGGTTTTGATGATTCCTGCGAAGAGTTTATCCGGGTGATTGAGTATGCAGCTACGCAACCTAATATACCCTTCATGAGCATAAAAATGACGGGACTTGCAAGAATGGGCTTGCTGGAAAAGCTGGACCATTCTGTTGATCAGCATGCAGGTAGTCTTATGAAAAGATATTTCAGGGCAGTAGAGGAATTAACAGCCACTGAAAAAGAAGAATGGCAAAGGGTGCAAGAAAGGATGGGAAAAATTTGTAGAATGGCAACAGAAAAAAATATAGGTGTGTTGATCGATGCAGAAGAAACTTGGATTCAGGATCCGGTGGATGTAATCACCATATTAATGATGGAGCAGTTCAATAAGCAAAAGGCAATTGTCTATAATACCTTGCAGCTTTACCGCCACGATCGTCTTGCTTTTTTGAAGGACTCTTTGGAAGCGGCCCAACAGCGGAACTTTATTTTGGGCGCTAAGTTGGTGCGTGGCGCTTATATGGAAAAGGAACGGAAAAGGGCTGCTGATTTGGGATACCCATCACCGATACAGCCCACTAAAAAAGATACAGATCGGGATTACAATGCTGCCATTGAACTATGCATCAATCATATCGACCGGATTGCCGTGATGGTAGCCTCCCATAACGATTATAGCAATTTGTACACAACTGAGTTATTGTTGAAAAAAGGCTTGCCGCAGGATCATCCGCATGTGCATTTTTCCCAATTGTTTGGGATGAGCGATAATATCACGTTCAATTTGGCAAAGGCGGGATGCAGCGTAAGCAAATACCTGCCTTTTGGCCCTATCAAAGATGTAATTCCCTACCTGATGCGCCGTGCGGAAGAAAACAGTTCCATGTCGGGACAAACCGGGCGGGAATTGGGGTTAATAAAAAAGGAAAGGAAACGGAGGGGGATATAAAGTGTGACTTTAGGTTCGAGTATAGCACTTGTTGATTTCTTACTTGTTGGCTGAATTCATTTGGTAACTACCATAAGTTTTTAAATGGACTTGGTCCAAACCATCAAAATCGTACATTCGCGCAATTAGGGCTGTTAGCTCAGTTGGTTCAGAGCGCTGCTTTGACAGAGCAGAGGTCACTGGTTCGAGCCCAGTACAGCCCACCACCTTTATTTTCACTTCAGTCCCTGCAACTACCTCTTTTTTAATTTCAAAGGAGGCTTTCTTATTATTTATTTTCAGCCGATCAGTAATGAATCACTTTTTTGGCTTTCCCCAAAAATGCGGTGATGTATATTCTTGGAAACTTTAAAACAAGCATCAACAAGCAATAGAACCGGATTTTTTGATACCCAGAAACATTTGTAGAAATAAAAAGTCAGGCTTCTGTAAAATATGATGCAGGCTTTTGCGTTTATGATTCGGTTTTTCATAGGATATTGGATTTTAAACCGGGGCTGGATTTCTATCCTGGTCCCTTTTTTATTTCTACTCCTACTCAAATTCCCTTTTTTATGACGGTTAATGATAGAACCAATGCCATTGGGTTCCCTGTACTTTGTTCCATTCCAAAGTGGGTGCGGGCATTTTAAAAGTGCGGTTGGCTTTTAGCAGCATATTGGAAAAATCCGAAACCTTGTCAATCCGGTATAGATCGGTATCGAAAGAAAAATAAAACTGACGGTATCTCTTAAAATCAGGGATCGGGTTACCATTTATTTCCTTTGGGTTGCTCCGGGCCCCGATCATTCCATCCGCTCCATAGCCAAAAGAGGCGTTCAACCATTTGGGGAAATCATTTCTGGATGACATAAAAGAACCGATATTGAAAGAGAGCCAATAGGTTTGGCCATTATAATCCTTCAACATACGCTCCCGCCAATTACTGCCCAACTCCTGTGGATAATATTTGGCAAACAAAGTTTTGTGATAAGAATATTTAAGACTGATACGCTGTTCCCCCCACATCAATTGTTGACCTTCGAACAGCAGGCAACCAGCAATATTGGCCAGCATATCGCCTTTTGAAAAACCCCATTTCTCGGAGCGGCCGTCCAATATTTCAATCATCGTCATAAAGCTCAGGGCGGTTAATGTGCCAATAGCGGCGGAAGTGCCGGGTTTCACACCGCCCCACCTGAAAATATCATTTTGGATGGCGGCAATATTATAGGCCGTGGTGGCATGGCCCATCTTGTCCATATTCAACCATTCGTCATTGTCATTGAAAAGATGGAACCGGCTGTGCGGAAATTTTTTGTACCATAAATAATTCAGTCCAAAAGTAATCACGGTACCGGCAATGGCTTCGCCGATCACGGTGCCACGTATACGGCCGGCGTTGTAAGTAGGGGAGGGTTGAAAAAAATCTTTTTGGGCCAAGCTGGCATTTTGAAATATGGTACTGGCCAATAATAATAAGAAGGCCGTTTTAAAAAAGGAGGTGTGTGCCAATGATTTTGTGGAAACCATGCCGAAAATTAGTAAAAAGAATGCAAGCCGCTCCCATATTGTTTGTTAAGGTGAGATATAAAAAACAATTTTATATGGCATCGCCTTTTACATGCTACAACTTGATAACATTAAAACAAATTATCAACTGCACAGCTATTATATTTGCACCAAATTTTAATAGCCATGACCCCAAAGAAGGCAATGGATTCCCATATTATCATGACCGAAATCGTATTGCCCAACGATACCAATGTTCATGGAAACCTAATGGGAGGCCGACTGATGTACTGGATGGATATTGCGGCAGCACTATCTGCGGGCAAACATTGTAATGCGCCTGTGGTGACCGCATCGGTCGACAATATTTCATTTGAGAACCCAATCCGCTTGGGCAATGTGGTGCATATTGAAGCCCAAGTGAGCCGTGCTTTCAATACTTCCATGGAAATCTATATCCGGGTTTGGGGCGAAGACCATCTGCAGCAATATAAATATAAGAGCAACGAGGCCTACTATACGTTTGTGGCCTTGGACCCCAACAAAAAGCCAAGACTGGTACCACCAGTGCTTGTGGAAACGGAGGAAGAAAAAAGATTGTTTGATGGCGCTCTGCGCAGAAGACAATTGCGATTGATACTTGGTGGCAAATTAAAACCAGAAGATGCAGAAGAATTAAGAGCTTTGTTTGTGAAAGATTAAGCTATGCTTTCTATCTTCCCTTTTGTTATGCCTCTACTTTTCCCCAATGCTGTGCTCCCTTCATCATGAAATCCTTACTTTGTTCGATGGCATCCATAATCTGGGCTAGGATGGTTTCTACAGGGGCATCATAATCAATATTGAGTGGCTTTTTAAAATTCACCGTCAACTGGGTGCCTATTTTTTTAAGCTTTAACCCTTTTTTATTGAAAGCCCTCCAAAACCCATTGATGACAACGGGAATGACGATGGGTCTGGTTTGTTTGATGATCAGGGCGGTTCCTTTTCTTCCCGGCGCAAAGGGTTTGGTGGTGCCCTGCGGAAACGTGATGACCCAACTGTCTTCCAGCGCATTCGTGATTTTTCTGGTATCGGAAGGATCCAACCCCCTGCGCATTTCAGTACTGCCTTTTACCCAAGTGCGTTTTACGGTTAATGCGCCAGCGAGGGTAAATAAACGGCTGATCAATGAGCCCTTCATGGTTTCTTCCGCCGCTACATAATATACATTGCTGAAAGGGTTCAATAAATAATAGGGAATGCCCAACCTGTTTTTCTTTCTCCATTTCACGGCACTGAATATGTGCAGAAATGTAATCACATCGGCAAAATAGGTTTGGTGGTTGCTCACGAACAATACCTTGTTCTGGGGGAGCTTTTCAATATTTTCGGTGCCGCTTATTTTTAGTTTATTGAACCAAACCAAGCCTGGATAGGAGAAACTCCCTACCAGCAAGTAAACCAATTTTCTGATGAGTTTTATGTTTTTCAATCGTTCTGAGAACGAGGCCATAATCGATAGTTTGGTCTTATATAATCGAATGTACGGAGAATTAATAAAAAAAAGAGTCGATGCTGGATAGTTGTTAGAACCACCCATGATAAAAAAGATAGGCTTTATTGTGAAACCATTTATTTTTTCAGGTAGCGTTTGATTTCTTTTTCTATATCTCGATTTTTCATGGTCTCTCGTTTATCGTAGGCTTTTTTCCCTTTGCCGAGACCGATTTCCAGTTTCGCATATCCGTTCTCGTTAAAGAAGATTCGTAGTGGCACAATGGTATAGCCTTTTTCTTTCATCTTGTTTTCTAATTTGCGCAGTTCCCTCTTGTTCAGGAGCAGTTTGCGGTCATGAACGGCGATATGGTTATTGGTAGTGCCAAAGCGGTATTCGGCAATATGAAGGTTCTTGACCCATAGTTCCCCATTTTGAAAGATGCAAAAGCTGTCCACAAAGCTCACTTTACCTTCGCGGATCGATTTTACTTCGGTGCCGGCCAATACCATCCCCGCATCGTATTTGTCCTCGATGAAATAATCGTGATAAGCGGAGCGGTTTTTGATTTCGGCCATAAAACAGATATGCATTCAAGTGCAAAAATAATTTCAGAGAAATTATTTTACAGTAAAGCGGTGATTATTTAATTATTGAAAAGGGTGATAACCGTTGCGATTTTTTCTTTCAGCTCTTTCCGGTTCACGATAAAATCAAGAAAACCGTGCTCCAATAAGAATTCGCTGCGTTGAAATCCTTCGGGTAAATCTTTTTTAATGGTTTCTTTGATCACACGGGGACCTGCAAAACCAATCAGCGCACCGGGCTCCGCAATGTTCAGGTCGCCAAGCATACCAAAAGAAGCAGAGATGCCACCAAAGGAAGGGTCAGTCAGCAAAGAGATATATGGTATTTTAGCGTCCGTCAATTGTGATAGTTTGCCGGAAACTTTGGCAAGCTGCATCAAAGAAAAAGCACTTTCCATCATTCTGGCCCCACCTGATTTACAGATGATGAGCAAGGGCGCACGGTGCTCCAGACAATAGTCCACGGCCCTTGAGATACGTTCACCCATCACACTCCCGAGTGAACCGCCGATAAATTCAAAATCCATACAACCCACTACCAAAGGGTGTCCTTTCACGTTGCCTGCCGCAATCCGGATAGAATCCGTGATATCGGTTTTTTCCCAAGTCTCTTCCAACCTTTTTTCGTAAGATTTCAAATCGGTAAAATGCAGGAAATCTTTGGAACGGATATTCTCAAAAAAAACTTCGTAGTTATTGTCGTCATAAAGGATCTCGAAATATTCTGTACTTCCAATGCGGTGGTGGTGGTTACATTTGGGGCACACAAATAAGTTTTCCCGCAGTTCGGTTACCGTGCATATATAGTTGCAGCTTGGGCATTTTGTCCACAAACCTTCTGGTGCTTCCTTCTTTTCGGCCGTGCTTGTTAGAATCCCTTTTTTGATGCGCTTGAACCAACTTGTTTTCGCTTCTTCGCTCTTTCCGTCCTCACCTGCCAGGTTTGCTTCAAAATCATCTTCCTGTTTCATTTGCAATAGTTTTATTTTAGAGGCTCATACAATAAAAAACCCCAGACAGAAATAGTCTGGATTTTTCAGTCGGCTAAGGTAATAAACTACTCCCATTTGCACCGGAAATTACATAATCAGGTTGATTTTTGAACAATCCGGCACAAGGGCAACAAAGATAATCTTTATGGGTGTTTTTTTTGATGATAAATTTGCTAAGTCTATAGGTCATGAATGGTTTTTCTTTTTTACAAATCAATTGCATAAATTCATCTATTGTAAACCTATTTATTTATCAATTCAAAAAACAGCATGAGCAGTTCAAGAAGAGCATTTATCAAAACAGGCACCCTTGCAGTAGCAGGAAGCACACTGTTGTCAAACAGGATTTTTGCAGGCAAAAAGCCTGAGCGAATATTGGGGGTACAGTTGTATTCCGTTCGTGATGATATGAAAAAGGACCCATCTGGCACTTTGAAACAGGTTGCGGCTATTGGATATAAAAATGTGGAGCATGCCAATTATATTGACCGAAAATTTTATGGTTATACTGCCAATGAATTCAAAAAATTGCTTGATGATTTGGGGTTGAAAATGCCCAGTGGACATACGGTGATGAATGCAACCCATTGGGATGAGGCGAAAAAAGATTTTACCGATAAATGGAAATATACGGTAGATGATGCCGCCACGGTTGGTCAGCATTATGTGATTAGCCCCTGGCTCGACGAAAACCTGCGCAAGGATTATGATGGCTTGCTCCGATGGCTCGATGTATTCAATAGGAGCGGTGAGCTTTGCAAAAAATCAGGGATGAAGTTTGGCTATCACAACCATAATTTTGAGTTCAGTAACAAAATCAACAATAAGCGTATTTACGATATCATTTTGCAACATACAGACCCTCGTTTGGTGGCGCAGCAATTGGATATTGGGAATATGTATGGGGCAGGAGGCAGAGCAATGGAATTGAACAAGCAATATCCCGGAAGGTTTGAACTAATGCATGTGAAGGATGAAATAAAAACAGCCAAATCAGGCGAAATGGAGGATGGATACGAGAGTACAGTTTTGGGCAAAGGTGTGTTGGGTGTTGAAAAAATTGTAGATACGGCTAGCAAGCGTGGCGGGACTACCCAATTCATTGTGGAGCAGGAATCCTATCAGGAGATTACCCCGTTGGAATCCATCAAACAGGATTTTGATACCATGAAAAGCTGGGGTTATTAATCGATTTTATTGTATTTCATTCCTAATAACGCAGGGCCTGGTCAAATGGGAACTTGATCCCATTTGATCAGGCTTTTTAATTCCATTTTCTATTATATAGAAAAAAATTCTACTGAATAGAAATATTTTCAATTCGCCATTTTCATAACATTGAAAATCAATGATTAAATAATTGGCATTGTCATTGGATAACATAGTTGACTAAAATGAAAACTATGAAATCTAAATTCTACCTCAGCTTATTGATCACCATGATTTTTGTATCATCCAAAACAATGGCACAAACAGTGGGTCTTAATATTTTCCAACCAAACTTTACTACACAGCAAGCAGGTTGGACGACCAATGGCAATGCCAGTTTTGGTAATATCAATAGTTCAACGGCTATCATTTTAACACCAAGCACAGGTACACAAATTGGGACTGCCTTTTGGAAACAAAAGGTATCCCTTTCGAACAATGCTTCTTTTAGCACATTCTTTACGTTCCAGATCGATCAGAATATTTCTAGAGCCGATGGGATTACTTTTATCCTTCAGCAACAGTCGGCTTCTGCTACCGCATCTACTGGTGAAGGGCTAGGATATGGCGGTTTTACAGGTGCTAATATGGCAATTGAATTTGATACCTATCAAAATGGTTACGATCCAGACAATAATCATATTGCCCTTGACCTGAACGGATCCGTAAATCATAGCACAAACGGTGGTTTGGTAAAAAGCATCAGAACTTCTACGCTTGATTTGGCAGATGCTAACCTGAAATATGTGTGGATTGATTATAATGGTAGCAACCATTTGTTGGAAGTAAGAATCAGCTATTCAAGTACTAGGCCAACCAATGCAACGCTATCTACCACCAATTATAATCTTTCTTCCATTTTCACCAATCCATCCGTTTATATGGGTTTTGGGGCAGCAACTGGGGGCGCCATGGAAAGGCATTCTATTACCTCATTTTATGCAATCAACCAATATCAACCAATCAATCCCAGTGCGACCACTTATGCACAGGATGCAATGGGGATTGCAATGAGTACTTCAACAACAACACTGAATGCAAATGGCTCCAAGCAGCCTGTAACCATTACTTTAACAGACGCTGGCGGAGCGGCATTGGCCAACCAACCTGTTACTTTGAGCATTACATCAGGTAACGGTACTTTGTCTACTCTGTCTGGGACTACCAATAGTAGTGGTCAATTGGTTGCGAACCTTAGTAGTACTGCTACTGGAAGTGTAACTGTACAGAGTGTAGCTGGTTATGGTGGACTTAGTGCTAGCAAAACATTTAATGTAATCAGCACCTTACCAATACTCGTTAGCAATTTCACGGCTGGCATACAAGGTTCAGAAGTTGTTTTAAACTGGAACATTGAATCGGTATTGGGTGGTAAAAATATCGACATATTGCGCTCTGCCGACGGTGTACATTTTGAAACTATTGGCAGTATTGAAGTGAATGGTCAAGAAAGTTTGCTTGGGGCAGCTTCATTCCAGGATGCATCCCCACTGCCCGGGCTGAGCTATTATAAACTTGCCCTAAACAATTTGGATGCGGTTAGCACATATACACAAGTTGCGATGGTTGATTTTTCAACAGAGGCGGCTAGCCCTAAAATTTTAGGCAATCCGGTAGTCAATGCACTTAAGCTGGTTGGTCTTGGAAAATCAACCGGTACAGCCATTGTTTATAATATTTCTGGAAGAATGATGGCGCAGTCAAGATTTGCAGAAGGCTCTAGTGCAGTAGATATTTCTTGTAACAACCTTCCTGCTGGTGAGTATTTTGTACAGATTTCGCAAAACAATATGTCACATACAATGAAGTTTATCAAGTTATAAAAGGTGCCTTGATAATATTGATTCAAACAGTAAGCAACCAGATATCCATCTGGTTGCTTTTTATTTCTGGTTTAGGAACCGAGCTATCAAACGGTTTTCAATAAAATCTGTACGGAAAGCAGATGCTTATTATTAAAATAGGTTCCTGCTGTTAATCAAATTAAAACCTATCCATTTAACTACAGCTAGATGCAATAAAACAACAATAATGGCAAATGGAAGATGGCCCAATTACTTTTTCACAATTGCTCAGACCGGTTAAAATGTAGAAATAATATATTGAAGCAATAAGATCGGTGATTGAACCTGAATGCTAAATTAATTTTTTGCGCAAAGCCCTTCACCAATATTATCTTTTTAATAAATTATGATGACAAGCTAACGGATTAGCTTTTCTAAAAAATTTTGAATTTTGTTCTATACCTTCATTTCTCTAAGCAAATTCAAAATTGATTTTTTCATGAACAGTAAGTTTGGTTTTCTTTCCATTGTTGTTTTATTTCCGGTATTCGTTTTTTCTCAAAAAGCATCTTCAAAAAAACTTCCTTTTGAGGACAGCGTTCTTCAATCCAATGCCCATTTTACCGTAATGCCTTATAATAGGTTGGTCAGGTCTGCGGGAAAAGTGATTACTTATGGTGATTCTTCGCAAGAAAACCATACGCTGGATTTATCACTGCTTCCCGATAAAAAAAATATAGTAGTGGAAGATCGATATGGGATTGCCATTGTGGATCTAGCCAAAAATACAATCCTTGCTCGCTGGAGTTTTGATCATGATAAAGCCTGGCGGAATTTGATGAGCACCTATTCTGGCATCACTTCTTTTGTTTATAATAACAGCACTTATATTGTGTGGGGGGCTGGTGGAAGAGGTGGCGATAAATCCGCCATCATGTTGGCGCAGTGGGATGGGAAAAATATCCATGCTATCGATGCTATTTACTTGGAAAAATTACCGCCGGCAGGCAAAGCATTGCCCAATCAAATAATCGCGAATACAGAGGATGGGGTTCTTTATTTGTATGCGGTGTTGAATGGCAATAACCAATTGGTGAAAATAAAATTCGATGACAAAAAAATAATCTGGTCATCGCCCACCGGGGTAGCACCTTATGGACTTGCCATTATTAACGGTAAGGCCTATGTTACCAATTGGGCTACTCCCTTGGTTACCGATACCACACAGGAAAATGCGGGAACTCCTTGGGGTGCCGCTTATACCAACCCTGCAACAGGTGGTACCAAGCCGGGGTCTTTGTCCATCATTGATATTAGCAATGGGAAATTATTGAACGAATTACCATTGGGCATTCATCCCAATGCGATTGCTAAAAGTGCAGATAACCATTTTCTCTATATCGCCAATGGCAATAGTGATTTTATCACGGTGGTGAATGTGGACAAAGAAGCGATTGCTGATTCCATCAATGTGGGTTTGTTTACTGAGCAATATGGTTATTATGGGTCAAGCCCCAATGGCTTGATGGCGGATGCCGATGGTAAAACCTTGTATGTGGCCAACGGTATGGACAATGCCATTGCCGTTGTTAAATTGGGAAAGGGTAGTTCTTCAAAAGGAGTTGGGAGCAACAAGGTCATTGGATATATTCCCACGGAAACCTATCCTTCTGGTATTGCCCGGGTTGGGCATAATTTATATGTAACGAACCTCGAAGCGAAAGGCGCAAGGGTTTTATCAAGAACCAACGAGTTCAAAAAATATAAAAGGACCTTGGGCAAAACGCTCCAGGCCTATCAGATCCATCAGCAATTGGCATCGCTTAGTATTATTCCTTTGCCAAGCCCTGCACAGCTCAACCGGTATACCGCGGAAGTTAAAAAACTCAATCTGTATAACCGAACGGCGATGGCTTTTGGTATGCCCAGAAAAAATATTGCCCCAAAGCCATTGCCAGAAAGGATTGGGGAGCCTTCTGTTTTCAAACATGTGCTGTACATCATCAAAGAGAATAAAACCTATGACCAAGTATTTGGGGATATCCCAAAGGGTAGGGGAAACGAAGATTTTTGCATTTATGGGAAAAAGGTGACTCCCAATCAGCATCAACTGGCGAATGATTTTTGTTTGATGGACAATTATTATGCTTCTGGAAAGTCTTCTGCGGAAGGTCATCAATGGGCCAATGCAGGAATGGTATCCGACTATATTGAAAAAAGCGTTCGAGCTTGGTTCAGAAGCTATCCACATCGGCAGGATGATGCGATGGTATATAATAAGAATGGCTTTATTTGGAACCATGCATTGGATCATGGCAAAACGGTTCGTGTATTTGGGGAAGCTTGCCTTACCCATTACGATGAGAAAATGAAATGGGCTGATATCTATGAGAAATATATAAACCATGAGCCCATTGAATGTTATAATACTACTACGATTTCGAGGCTGCGGCCAATTATTTCTTCCAATTATCCCGACAATGATAATTTGGACTTCCCCGATCAAATGCGAGCTGATGTTTTTATCGAGGAGTTTAAAAAGATGGAAGAAAACAATACCATGCCCGATCTGATGGTGCTATCGCTGCCCAATAACCATACAGCGGGCATGTCGCCCCGATACCCAACACCAGAAGCCATGGTGGCCGATAACGATCTGGCACTTGGCCGAATCGTGGAAGCCATCACGCATAGCAAATACTGGGATTCCACCGTTATTTTTGTGACGGAAGATGATTCCCAATCTGGCTGGGACCATATCTCTTCCTATCGCACCGTTGCCCAGGTAATCAGCCCTTATTCAAAGCTTGGTAAAGTGGTTCATACCAATTATAACCAGACCTCTATTGTGAGGACCATGGAGCAGATATTGGGCATACCACCCATGACCGTGATCGATGCCACTGCATTGCCATTGTTCGATTGTTTTGGAAATAAAAAACAAGACTATCGTTACCAATTATTGGCAAACAATATACCCCTGGACGAAATGAACAAGCCCATCGCCGTATTGAAGGGCAAGGCAAAATATTTTGCCCAGCTTTCAGCTACTAAGGCTTTCAATGAAGTGGATGGAGGGAATGATAAAATCATGAACCAGATTTTGTGGTTCAATGCCAAGGGCGAAAGAAAATATCCTTCTACCAGATAGTCATTAACGTTAAAGCCCCAAGACATTCAGGTTGTCCTTTATGTCTTGGGGCTTTATCAATTTCAGTGCTTAATTAGGCTACTATTTATGGTAGAACTTTTCATACACGATAAAATCGCCATCCCATTTTTGAACGGCCACCTGTTTCATCATCATCCTTCCCATGCCCGTAATGCTCACATCCATCCAATTTTCAACCATGGTGATGGCCGCTCCTTCGTCTGCAGTGATGGCATCCACGCCCATGCCATGAAATCCTTCAATGGCTGCCATAAATTTTTCTTCACGTTCACGGTTAAGTGCTTTTCCCACCTTGGGGTCTTCGCCCACTTCTTCCATAATTACATTTTCGCCGTAATATTTGTCAAAAGCCTCCATCATTTTCCCCTGGCCTATCATGTTATACAGGTCGCTGATTTTTTCTTTATAAGACATAAAATTAAATTTGATTTTTGCTAAATTACAATTATTTAAAATGTGAGCGGGTTATATAAACGTTATTTGCAAGGGTTCCCATTATTAAATTGTAAAATAAGTTCAAATGTCGGCTATGGACGAAACATTGAATATATTGCTTCCGATTTAACCCCATAATTATAGGATTTATGAAACCATTTTTGTACTTGTTATTTTCTGCATTGGGAATTTTTTCATTTTCCCAACTCATTGCCCAAAAAAAATATCAGGTATTGAGTGTGCCTGGAAAGAATAAATTTGCGCATATCGACCCCAAAGGCACCAGTGTTTTGGCTAGTGGTCGTTATATCACCCCTGCAGGTGAAACGATTACCATCACCCACGACCCCTTCGGGCTCGCCATTTCCCCCGATGGAAAAAAAGCTGTGACCTTACACAATGGGGTATTTACGATTATTGATTTGGCTACTATGAACTCTACCCGTGTGCCAAGTTATGATGGCAAAATACCTTCCCCCTTGCCCAAAGGTTCTTTTTTGGGGGTGGCTTTTTCTGCGGACTCCAAAAAAGTTTATCTGAGTGGCGGCGACAATGGTTCCGTGGTAGTGTACGATATCTACAGCTTTCAAAAACTCGATTCTATTTCCTTGAACGGGAAAGTGGATTCCGTTGATTACGAAGATAGTTTTACCTCGGACCTTGTATTGAATGAAGATAACCACGAGCTTTTGGTATTGGACCGGGGCAATTTTAGGATGGTAAGGATCGACCTCCTCAATAACAAAATCACTGCCTCTATCAAAACGGGGAGACAGCCATTCGGTCTTTCATTGAGTCCAGATAAAAAAATCGCATTTGTTGCTAATGTTGGGATGTATGATTATCCCTTATTGCCAGATATTACCCCAGCGAATTATGATAGCATGTTGCTGCCCTGGCATCCCTACGGAAACGATACCAAGGAATCGATAAAGGGCTATACCTGGAACGGCAGAAAAATCCCCGGTGTTGGCAGTCCCTTAGCTCCAGAAGCAATGAGTGTCTACGCTATCGACCTAGACAATAATAAAGTGGTGGATAAATATAAAACCGGTTATCAGATTGGCCAAATGGTGGAAGGCGCCGAAGTGGTGGGTGGAGCCAGTCCCAATTCGATAGCCGTGGGAAGCAAATACGCTTATGTGACCAATGCCAGCAACGACAATATTTCGGTTATAGATTATCGTGAACATAAAATCATTGGCCATTTCGATATTAAGGCGGATAAACTTATTGATAAATATAGAGGCTACTTGCCCTTTGGTATTACGTTGAGCAAGGATGAAAAAACCTTGTACGTGGCCTTGCTGGGGTTCAATGCGGTGGCTGTAGTGGATGCGTCCTCGGGGATCACCAAGGGGTTGATCCCAACCGGATGGGGTACCGCTAGGGTAAGATTGAGCAGTGATGAAAAAGAGCTCTATGTGACCAGTTGCCGTGGTTTTGGTGCAGGTCCCAATGGTGGTAAGGGTTTTGTGGAGCCCGTGCAGGGCACTTATATTGGCGATATTGAATTGGGCAGCTTTCAAAAAATACCGATGCCCGATGATCAGCGATTGTCCGAATATACCAAACAAGCCATCGCAAATACTTTTGTGAAAACAGAAATGATGGATGATGGAAAAAACCCTTTGCCGCCCTTACAGGGGATTCGCAAAAGCCCTATTAAATATATCGTGTACATCACCAAGGAAAACAGGACCTATGATGAGATGCTTGGTCAGATTGCTTATGCCCATGGGGATTCCAGCTTGGCCCGTTATGGGGTGGGCGTGAATATCATAGAGAAAGACAAAACAGCTTACCATGTAAATGTTTCCCCCAACCATCTAAAGATTGCAAAGAAATATGTCTTTGGTGATAATTATTATTGCGATAGCGATGCTTCCATACACGGGCATCACTGGATGATGGGCGTGATTCCGAACGAATGGGTGGAAGCGAATTCAAATGTGGAGAAAACGGCAAAATATTTTTCAAAAGCATCGGGCAGAAGGTTTCCGGGTACCACGGGCAGTATGGATCCTGAAGACTATGCAGAGCGTGGTGGTCTGTGGGAAGCGATGGAAAGAAGTAAAGTGTCGTTTTACAATTTTGGCGAAGCCAACGAAACAGCCCATAACAGGGAAGCTTGGTATGATACGGCCACCGGTGCAGGTCATGGTGTGATGGTGCCCATGCAAAAAGCACTTTATCCACGAACAAGCCATAACTACGCAGGGTTTAATACCAATATCCCTGATCAGTTTCGTATGGATCAGTTTGAGGCGGAGTTTACCAAAATGTGGCTGAAAGGGAAACAGAAGATGCCCCAACTGATCACCATGCAAGTACCAAACGACCATACAGCAGGGCCAAGACCGGAAGATGGCTATCCATTCCACCACTCTTATGTGGCAGATAATGATCTGGCTATTGGGCGCATTCTCCATTTCCTTTCCAGAACCCCTTATTGGAAAAATATGCTGGTGATCATTACCGAAGATGATCCACAAGGCGGAGTGGATCATATTGATGCCCACCGCAGTTTGTTAATGATGGCTGGACCCTATGCAAAACGTGGCTATGTATCACATACTCATGCCAATTTCGGTTCCATACTGAAAACAATCTACACCATTCTGGATGTTCCATTTGTAAACCAATACGACGCCACGGCCAGCCTGTTGCAGGATTACTTTACGGATAAGCCCGATTACAGCACATATACATTAGAATTCCCTTCCAAAGAAGTGTTTGACCCGCAAGTGGCCATGAAACGTTACAATCGGAATACTGATTGGAGAAAAGTGATGAAAGGACCTGATATGGATGATGAGGACGAACTGAGGAAAGAACATTATAAGGAAAAGAGCAAGCTGAAGGGGCATGGGAAGGATTAGCGAGTAGTCTTTAGTCCGGAGTTCGGAGAGGTGATGAAGGAATTGGGAGTTTGGAATTGGTTGGTTAAGTTGAATAGTTGATAAGTTGATTGGAAGAAACTGCGTTTAGCATTAAGCCTTTAGCGTAAAGCGTCAGCTTTTGTCTCTTTGTATTCTTTGTGTCCTTTGTGTCCTTTGTGTGAAATAATCTCTCTCAAAGCCTTATGTGCCTTTGTGCTTTATGTGGTTCGAAATAATTTTCACGCAGAGGCACGGTGAACGCGGAGGGGGTTGATAAGTCAGGAGTCTTAAGTCCTAAGTTCGGGGTCGGGAGTGTTTTGAGAAGTTGAATATTGAAGATCTGATACTTTCCAAATTTCACTATTCCCTATTGACCATTCACAAAAAAAGCGCAACTCGGGTTGCGCTTTTTTGGTTTAATTCGTTTTCTAGCAGTGGAATCAGGTATCAAAGGGTAATAAATTATGCACAGGTCACGGGTAAAAACAGGTGGCAGGGGGATTCAAAGGATAAAGTAGATTAGTATAAGGCTTGGGTAACAGATAGCAGGGAAGGATTATTGCAAAAGGGAGGGATTAGAAAAGAAAGTTGATTGACATTGGATTTCCTCTGGATTTCAATAGATATTGGAAACTCTTTCTGGACGGTTATCTTTAGGACATTGGATAGTAAGAGGTATTTCTCCTCGTCAATCAACTTCTGGAACAAATATAGACCTCATTGCCTAGGCCGGCAATAGCATTTCTGCCCAATTTTGTTTATTCAGAATTTACCTCCCCACTAGTAGAATAACCGTCTTGGGGAATCGGAAAAATACCTAAGCAAACTGGTAGAATACCCAAAACTCGATGTAATTAGTAGATTATGATAGTCAAATTATTCGTAAATATACTATGGGAACTTATGCAATTTTTCCTTCTTTTTGCAGTTATTGTAATATTATTGCCGATCAACCCGTTTAAAATTAAATCGTATGAAAGGACCTGAGTCAGGGAATCCCATTAAAGTTATCATTGCAGACGATCATACTTTGTTCAGGGCAGGTGTTAAGACTGCACTTTCCATAAAAAAAGATGTTGACCTGATTGCAGAAGCCGATAATGGCATGCAACTTTTGAACCTGTTAAGGCATTTGGAGCCCGATGTGATATTGCTGGATATACAGATGCCCATCATGGACGGCATACAGACATTGCCCGAGATCAGAAAGCTATACCCCCATGTAAAAGTGATTATCCTTTCGATGCATAACGACCATTCCATGATCTCGAAGCTCATGGAAATCGGAGCCAACTCCTATCTTACCAAAAATTCGGATTCTGAAACCATTTACCAAGCCATCAAAACCTGCTATGAGCAGGAGTTCTTTTTCAATGAGCTTACCAATAAGGCTTTGTTGAATGGTCTGCGCACCAAACGTGCTGATGGTAGTGGTATTTTTCAGGAAGCTTCGCTTACTGAGAAGGAACTGACCGTGCTCAAGTTGATGTGCGAAGAAAGAACAACCAAGGAAATCGCGGACATTGTGGATATCAGCCCCCGGACGGTGGAAGCCATCCGCGACAAGCTAAAAACCAAAACCGGTTCCAAATCGATGGCTGGGTTGGTGATGTACGCGATAAAAAATAAGATTATCCAACAACAATAGTAACCCTATTTTGTTATCAAATTCTAATGCCCCGCTTTGGCGGGGCTTTTTATATACATGCAACCCATTAACCTATTTTGGTTCCGACGCGACCTTAGATTAGAAGACAATGCCGGATTATATCATGCTTTGAAAGCGGGTCTCCCAGTAATCCCCATTTTTATTTTTGATAGAAATATCCTCGATGGACTTGAGGATAAACGCGACCGTCGTGTACATTTTATTTATGATAGCCTGCAAGAACTTCAGCAGAAATTATTAAAGATGGATTCTTCCTTGGAGGTTTTTTATGGCAGTCCAGAAAAAGTATTTGATGGGCTCTTGAAAAAATATCAGATCGAAAAAGTATTTACCAATTACGATTATGAGCCTTATGCAAAAAAGCGTGATCAGCTGATTGGCGATATCTTAAAAAAATCAGGGGTGGGTTTTCATACATTCAAAGATCAGGTGGTATTCGAGAAAGACGAAGTGATGAAAGAGGATGGTTCTCCTTATACGGTCTTCACTCCTTATAGCAAAAAATGGAAGTTGAAGCTGAATACATTTTATTATAAGGCTTTTCCAACAGAAAAATATTTCCATCATTTTTATAAACAGCAGGCGGTCCCATTGCCAGCCCTTGAGTCGATGGGCTTTGAAAAATCGGATGCCGTTTATCCCTCCAAAGAAATTCCCAAAGAAATCATAGCGAAATACAAAGAGCAAAGGGATATTCCAAGTATTAACGGCACTTCGAGATTAAGTGTGCACCTGCGTTTTGGTACGGTCAGTATCCGAAGTCTTATCGAAAAGGCATTGAATGGCAGTGAATCTTTTTTGAATGAATTGATTTGGCGCGATTTTTATCAAATGATACTTTGGCATTTCCCGCAGGTAGGGGAGGGGAAAAGTTTCAAACCAGCCTATGACCACATACCCTGGAGAAATGATGAAAAGGAATTTGAAAAATGGTGCCTTGGCCAAACAGGTTATCCTATTGTAGATGCGGGCATGCGTGAGTTGAACGAGACGGGTTTTATGCATAATCGGGTACGCATGATTGTGGCTTCTTTTCTAAGCAAGCATTTATTGATCGATTGGCGTTGGGGTGAAGCTTACTTTGCTGAAAAATTATTGGATTTCGATTTGGCGGCCAATAATGGTGGATGGCAATGGGCTGCCGGAAGCGGTTGTGATGCGGCGCCTTATTTTCGGGTTTTTAATCCTTACTTACAAACAAAAAAATTTGATCCCGAATTGAAGTATATACGAAAATGGGTGCCTGAATGGGAGGAGTTCAGCTATCCCAAGCCCATCGTAGATCATGATTTTGCTCGTAAAAGAGTTTTGCAAGCCTATGCTTCGGTGCTGAAACAAGGGTGATCCTTCCTTAATTCAATAGTGCTATTCGATAATACTGAGTGACTGCTGCTGGGTTTCTGGATGAATATCCTGATAGGTTTTCAATAATTGTGAAATAGATTTCTTCCCATCATCCCCTAGTGAAACTGAATATTGGTTCACATAAAGGTCAATATGCTGGCGCATGACCTGTTCTTCCATTTCCTGCGAATGTTCTTTTACAAAAGGGGCAAGTTTGGGGTAATGGGAGAAAGCATATTCCACACTTTTTTTGATCAGGCCGTTTATGTCTTGCTGTATTTTGTCACCAATATTTTTTTTGATGATAATGCCCCCCAACGGTATGGGACAACCGGTTTCCTTTTCCCAAAATTCGCCCAGTTCCATTAGCTTGATAAGCCCTTTTTGTTGGTAGGTGAAACGGTTTTCGTGGATGATTACACCAGCATCCACTTTGCCATCCAATACCGCTTTTTCAATGTCAGAGAATATCATAAACTGTTTACGCTGAGCTTTTGGAAAAGCAAGCGAAAATAAGAGGTGGGCTGTAGTGTTTTCACCGGGAATGGCAATGAGGCATTCATCAATTTCTGTAAGATTGATTTGTTTTTTTGCAATCAATAAGGGACCCACCCCCTTGCCCAAGGCCCCGCCTGCTTCCAGTAAATGATAATGTTCCATCACCAATGGCAATACGCCATAGCTTATTTTTGAAATATCCAATTTTCCTTGCATTGCCCATTGGTTAAGCGTTTGAACATCCTCCAACAGTATATCAAAATCATAGCCCAGAGTGTCGATTTTTTTATTCACTAAGGCATCAAATATAAATGTATCATTGGGGCAAGGACTAAACCCTAAACTAAATTTCATTTTTCGCATCTATTTTTTCCAATAATAAAATAAGTTGTTCATTCAGGCATTCTATGGATTTCTTGATTTCCCATTTCCTTTTATCGCGTTCGCCCACCCTATTTGAAATGGAGCGGATTTGAAGGAAGGGGATTTTTTCATGTAGACAAACATAATGAAAAGCGGCGCCTTCCATGGTTTCAACCATAGCTCTTGTGCGTTGCTGGTGCCAGTCGATCCTGCTTTTGTCCGTACTGATTTCGTTTATCGTTATCCCTTTTACGTGCTCCAGATTGGTTAAGTCCATCAAATGAGAATATGGGTTTTTTAGCAAACCCTGGTTAAATGGGTAATGGTCGGGATCGGAAAGACCTAGATTAAATATGGATTTGAATTGGTTTTCCTCCATCACTCCCAAATCGGCAAAACAATCTTCCTTGATGACAACCGTGCTGCATAAAGCTTGTTCAGTAAAGCTGCCTGCAATACCAGCTTGTACAATCAGCTGGGGTTTGACTTGTCCTATTTTCTTGGTAAGAAAATAAGTGGTAGCAACCATCCCCACTCCCGTTATTAAATAAGAGATATCACTGGACTGAACTTTTAGCCCTTTATTTTGTAATAGGTCGAGTGTTGGCTGTATTTCAAATGGGGTAGCTGCTGTGAGCAATATTTTCATCTTGCAAATATCGGTATCCTTTGCATTCTTGCGCTAAACATTACCTTTGCAAAAAAAATAGCAATGCTGTATCTGACGCGCATCGAACATTTTAATGCTGCGCACAAATTGTATAACAATGATTGGAGCAGGGAAAAAAATGAAGAGGTATTTGGAAAATGTGCCAACGAAAATTGGCATGGTCACAATTATGAATTGTATGTGACTATTAAAGGGGAACCCCATCCGGAAACTGGTTTTTTGTTTGACGTTAAAAAGTTGAGTGTGATCATCAACCAATCCGTGATCGAAAAGTTAGATCATAAAAACCTGAATATGGATGTTGATTTTATGAGGGGGAAAATGTGTTCAACCGAAAATCTGGCCAAAGCAATCTGGCAGGAATTGATAAGGGCTTTACCTCCACAAGTAAAATTGCATGCTATAAAATTGTACGAAACACCCAGGATTTATGTGGAGTACTTCGGAGAGTAATTGAATTATTATTTGGGAATACACTCTGGTTATTTTGAAGTGATTTAGCCATGAGCCATCATCTATCAACAATGAACCGATCTATATGAGTAGGGTTTCTGTTTTTCGGAGGGAGCATTTCAATGCGGCGCACCGTTTGTTCAATCCTGCTTGGGATGAACAAACCAATGATCAGGTTTTTGGGAAATGTAATAATCCCAATTACCATGGTCACAACTATGAACTGGAAGTAAAACTGACGGGTGAGATAGACCCCGCGACCGGTTATGTAATGGATTTGAAAAAACTATCCGATATCATTGAGGAAAATGTGCTAGAAAAATTTGACCATAAAAATTTGAACCTCGACGTAAGTTATTTTGTTAATTTAAACCCAACAGCTGAACATATTGCAGTAGTCATTTACCATATTTTGAGAAAAGAGATTGATGTTAAACTTGACCTAAAGATTCGGTTATACGAGACTGAGAGGAATTTTGTGGAATACCCTGCATGACCATGATTCTACCCTTATTATACTGATTAACCAAAAGTTTGTTTGTAAAATAAAATTGGCTTTATATTATTATCAGCGTTATTCATAAAATAAGGTTGAAATCAAAGGAAAAAAATAAAATATGGGATATAAGAAGATTGAGCAGTACGATGAAGAGGTTACCGCTAGATTAATTGAAAAATACCGGAATAGCCTTTCATTACTTGGTGAAAATCCTGAAAGGGAAGGTTTGGAAAAAACACCGGAGCGGGTTGCGAAAGCCATGCAATTTTTGACCCAGGGCTATCAGTTGGATGCCAAAGCCATATTGGATTCTGCCAAATTCCATGAGGAAATGAGCGAGATGATTATTGTGAAGGATATTGAAGTGTTCAGTTTGTGCGAACACCATATGCTTCCTTTTTTCGGTAAGGCACATGTGGCGTATATACCTAATGGTTGGATTACGGGTTTGAGCAAGATTGCCCGGGTGGTGGATGTGTATGCCCGCCGTTTACAAGTACAAGAAAGACTCACCACTCAAATATTAGATGCCATTAAAGATGCTCTAAATCCTTTGGGCGTTGCGGTGGTTATCGAAGCATCACATCTTTGCATGATGATGCGTGGAGTTCAAAAACAAAATTCCGTGACCACAACTTCCGCTTTTTTTGGGGAGTTTGAAAAAAATGAGACCCGCAGCGAATTTTCAAAACTAATTTCTTCGAAACTGCATTAGGGGACGGTGTAGGGTTGGAGGAGGGAGTCTTTAGTTTGAAGTTTGTAGTATTAAGTTCGGAGTAGGGAGTTTTTGCCCTATGCCTTTCGCCTCATACCTTCTACCTCAAACCTTCTGCCTCCCTTCAAATTTTCTTTGGCAAGTCCGCTGGTTTATAGCATATTTGTTTTTCCTAATTATTGAGGTTTATGAAGCACGCCTATGTTTTTCCGGGCCAAGGTTCCCAATTTCCCGGTATGGGTAAGGATCACTACGAAAACAGCGCATTCGCCAAGCGCCTATTTGAACAAGCAAACGAGATTTTGGGTTTCCGCATTTCTGATATCATGTTTGGAGGCAATGAGGAGGATCTGAAGCAAACCAATGTGACCCAGCCTGCCGTATTTCTTCATTCTGTTATAGCATTTAAAAGTATCGATAATGTAAAGCCAGAAATGGTGGCAGGGCATTCGCTTGGTGAATTTTCTGCGTTGGTGGCCAATGGGGCATTGAGTTTTGAAGATGCCCTTCAGTTGGTTTCAATCAGGGCCAAGGCTATGCAAAAAGCCTGTGAAGTGGTTCCCTCCACCATGGCGGCTGTGCTGGCATTGGATGATGCAAAGGCAGAGGAAATTTGCAATGAAGTACAAAAGGAGACAGGCGAAATAGTAGTGCCCGCCAACTACAACTGTCCAGGCCAACTAGTAATCAGTGGTACTATCAAGGGCATTGATATTGCTTGCGAACGCATGAAGGCCGCTGGTGCTAAAAGAGCATTGAAACTACCTGTGGGCGGAGCATTCCATTCGCCACTGATGCAGCCTGCTAAAGAAGAACTGAGCGCAGCTATCAATAAGACTACTTTTTATAGTCCCACTGCTTCCATCTATCAAAATTTTGTTGCCAAGGCCGTGATGGATAGGGAAGAGATCAAAAAAAATCTCATTGACCAATTAACTGGTCCCGTATTGTGGAGTCAAAGCGTTAAAGCCATGATTGCAGAAGGTTGTTCCCGCTTTACGGAAGTGGGACCGGGCAAAGTTTTGCAGGGATTGATTTTAAAAATTGATAAAACAGTCCAAGCTGAAGTGGTCAATTAGTGGACTAATGGAAGTCAAACTTGGTGCTCGTAATTCATTCCTTACGTTTATTGTTTAGCTTTAATTTCTTTAAATTTATCCAAATCCAAATAGATTACGGACCAAGTATGTCCATCCAAATCTTCAATTTCCCTTATTTGCATAAAACCTTCATCCAGCATCGGCGTAGGTTCTTTGCCTCCAGCTTTTAAACCATTTTCAATAATCTCATTAACCATATCTAGGCTTTCAACAGGGAGTGTAAACGTGGCGGCTATATTGTTTTTAATATCTGGTATGGGCTTTTTGTTATAGGAACTGAATATTGCTCTCGACTGGAGCATCACATAAATCTGTTCGCTCCAAACCATACACTTTTGGTTTTCATCTGTAAATAAAGGATAGTTTGTAAAACCTAATTGGGCGTAAAAGTCCATGGATGCTTCTGGATTTTTAACAGGTAGGTTGATAAATATCTGTTTCATATTTTTTTTATTTAACCAACATGAATACTCAAGATATGGTGAATTGGCTAGAATAAATGATGTAAAATTGGATAGGTTATTTGCCTTTTGTTTGACTTTGGGATTATGCCCGCCAGCACTATATCATGCAGCTTTGATAAGCACCGGGTGTGATTCCCTCTATTTTTTTGAATAAGCGGACAAAATAGTTTTCGTCGCTAAAGCCACATTGCAAGGCAATTTCCTTGATGCTTTTGTTTTTTTGCGCCAATAGTTGTTTGGACAACTTGATGCGCTCATTATTGATATAATCCAAGGGAGTGATGCCAAATTGTTTCCTGAACCATTTGAAAAAAGCATTGCGGCTCAAATAGGCCTTGCTACAAAGTTGATTGATCAATATTTTTTCCGTGAGATTTTCATGTATAAAATGAATAACAAATTGTAAACGGCCTTTATTAGATAGTTCGGCCGCTTCGTTAGAAACTTGCATCAAATGCTGGCTCTGCAATAAACGGATAAGTAGTTCCTTCAGGTTCAAGTCGGCAAAAATGTTTTTTGTTTTGTCGGTACTACTGCAAACCCTGATTAGTTTATTGATGAGCTGGGTAATTTCTGCGTCATTATCAAAATGGTATTGATTATAACGAAGCTTCCAATCGTATTCAGTGTCAGGATCGTTGTTATAATATTGATTTAAATAATCGACAGTATTGTTGATATATTGGGCATCTACCGCCAGCGCAATGCATTGGGTTGGGTTATGCTGGGCAGCTTCCGGAAAATCGATTACCATGGTTTCATTGGCAGGTACAATCACCGTTTCGCCGGGCAAATAATCAAAGGAAGGTTCATTGAACAAGTGCATCACTTTTTTTCCCCTAACCATGCTTGTTATCACAAAATCGTTGAAGGTGAGTGGCACCCGATAAGTTTCCTGATAGCTTTCGAAAATATTCAACTCACAATTGGATAGATTGAAAATGCGCCTGTTCTCCACCAGTGTTTGTAGATATTTGGGATGAGTAAGGTCTATCTTCCTTAAATAATTGGCAGCAGGCATTACAATCGTGGTTAAAACAGATAATCCAAGATAAACTCTTTTTCTATCCACTGCAAACAAAAAGTACGATTGTGCTATAATAGAATACCATTTTCACGTTCGGTTGGGTTTTTAAAACAAATCTTTAGGTCATTATTTAACGATTAAAAGCTTCTATATGAGTACCGCAACCATGACAGCGCCAGGGTCTACCGTGGCCACACGACCAAAATTTAAAGACCGCTACGACCATTTTATCAATGGTAAGTTTACCAAACCTTCCAGCGGCGAGTATTTCGACAATATTTCCCCCATCGATGGAAAAGTGTTTACCCAAGCTGCCCGTGGCAATGCTGCGGATATTGATATGGCATTGGATGCTGCTTGGGCTGCCTTCCCTTCTTGGAGCAAAACACCTGCCGCACAGCGGAGCAACCTTCTGTTGAAGATTGCCCAGATTATTGAGGATAACCTGGAATATCTGGCGATTGTGGAAACGATTGACAATGGAAAAGCCATCCGCGAAACAAGGGCGGCAGATTTGCCCTTGGTGGTTGACCATTTCCGTTATTATGCCGGTGTGATCCGTGCAGAGGAAGGAACCATCAGCGAGCATGATGAAACCACAGTGAGTATACAGTTGCATGAACCCATTGGTGTGGTTGGACAAATCATCCCTTGGAATTTTCCACTCTTGATGGCTGCCTGGAAAATTGCCCCCGCATTGGCGGCTGGCTGCTGTGTGGTGGTAAAACCTGCTGAACAAACGCCTACCAGCATCATGTGTTTGTTGGAATTGATTGGCAATGTTCTGCCAGCCGGTGTGCTGAATATCGTGACTGGCTTTGGCGTGGAAGCAGGAAAACCATTGGCAAGTTCACCCAAGGCAAGCAAAGTTGCGTTCACGGGTGAAACAACTACGGGTAGATTGATTATGCAATATGCTTCAGAGAATCTGATACCTGTAACAATGGAACTGGGTGGCAAGAGCCCTAATATATTCTTTGAATCAGTAGCAGATGCCGACGATGATTTTTTTGATAAAGCTGTTGAAGGTGCTGTGATGTTTGCTTTGAACCAAGGGGAGGTTTGTACCTGCCCTAGTCGGATTCTGGTTCACGAAAAAATCTATGATAAATTCATGGATCGGGTTATCCAGCGTACCAAAGCAATACGTCTGGGAAACCCGCTGGATGCGAACACCATGATGGGTGCACAGGCCAGTGAGGACCAGTATAACAAAATTCTGAGCTATCTGGATATCGGTAAGCAGGAAGGTGCTTCCGTGCTTTGCGGTGGGGAGGCCTTCCACCAAAACAGTGGATTGGAGCATGGTTATTATATCAAGCCTACTATTTTTAAAGGCAATAATAAAATGCGCATCTTCCAAGAAGAAATTTTTGGGCCGGTTACTTGTGTTACCACATTCAAAACAACAGAAGAGGCATTGGCAATCGCCAACGATACACTATATGGTCTTGGTGCCGGTGTATGGACAAGGGACGCACATGAACTGTATCAAGTGCCCAGGGCCATTCAGGCTGGTCGTGTGTGGGTAAACTGTTATCATGCTTATCCGGCACATGCTCCATTTGGTGGTTACAAGAAATCGGGTTTTGGTAGGGAAACACATAAGATGATGCTAAGTCACTATCGGCAAACCAAGAACATGCTGATTTCTTATAGCAAGTCTAAATTGGGTTTTTTTTAGTAGATAATTAACCACAAAAAGTAGGAAGGACTTCATAGGGGAGCAAAGATTGATAGGTCGATTTTCTTTGTTCCTCTAAGGTCATCCTTATATAAAAGGATTGGAAAACGAAAAATATTTTTTGAAATGGGAATGAATCGGGTAATTGCTACAGAGGCGGCGGTTGAACTTATCAAAAAGTTAAAGGAAAAAAATGGGGCTTTGATGTTCCATCAAAGCGGCGGTTGTTGTGATGGATCACAGCCCATGTGTTTTCCTGAAGGGGAATTTAAGGTTGGGGCTAGTGATGTTTGTCTAGGTGTAATTGAAGGCTGCAAATTCTATATGGGTGCCGATCAGTTTGAGTATTGGAAACATACCCAGCTTCAATTGGATGTTACCAAAGGAAGGGGCAGTAGTTTTTCTTTAGAGATTCCATTGGGTGTGCGGTTCTTTATTCATTCGAGATTATTTACGGATGAAGAAATTGGGCAGCTGGAACCTTTGGTTTCGATACAATAAGAAAGAAATGAGGTGCGGCGTATTAATTCCTTACCGTGAATGGTCAATGGTGAATCGTGAAAAAATACTTCACACAAAGAACACAAATAATACAACGAGACAAAGGTTAATGCTTAATGCTAAAAGCGGGTCTGTAAATTAAACTGTGTCAGAGAAATATTTTGATGTAGCAAAAAGAGGC
>JAFDYF010000113.1 GCA_018267575.1 Bacteroidota bacterium | reverse complement strand
CGGAGCGGTTTATGCCGGAAATTCCCTTGCCGCCCCTTGGCCAAAAGCCGAACTTTGTGCAAGGATCAATGAAGGGAAACCTTAAATATCCTGCCCAAGCTTTTTCTTCTTTTTTTTCTTTCTTTGGAGGTTATTGGTTTCAGAAGTTTCCATGCCAGAGCTTGCCAAACTTGTGGAGCTTTGGGCATCTGGTATTTCAAAAGGGATTTGGATTTTGTCTGGCTTGATGGAACTTATCAATTTAATTTTTTGATCCATTTTTTTCTGATGCTTATCTTGCCCCACTGTCTGTGTTTTTTCTTTGATAGAGTTCCCTTCCCTGAAATGTTTTTCAATGTTCCTTAATGTGAGTTTCCTGTCTATCGCCGATGCGTCCATGTAGGTGCCTTCTCTTGAGATGCCATAACCACGTACCTCCCCGGTCTCTTTGTCCCTATGGACTTTTAGTTTGTACCCACCTGACCCGATCGCGTCAAAATATCCCCCCAGGTTTTTTGGGTTTTGCATTAGGATGTTCTCCAGGAAAACTTTGAACTCTTGTTTGCTCCCAATCTTTTCCTTGTTTATTTTTTCTTTCACGAGCATCGCCCTTGTCATCCCGAGTTCCCTTGCCACTTCATCAGCAGCCCTGATCGCCCTGAGCATGATGTAGGAATCATCATATAGCTTGAATGTATTTTCATCGACACGGTTCACCACGAGATGGCAGTGGACATGTTCTTTGTCACGATGGAGATAACCCATGCACTGCAGTTTGCACATCCCTGTTCTTTCCAAAAAGCTTTTGGCTATTTTCTGCCATTCTTTTGTCGTGAGCTTTTTCCCCTCACCGATCGCTGGGCTGAGCTGTGCGTGGATGGTCAGGTTCCTTCCCTTGCCTGTATAGCATTTCTGCAGGTCGGACATCTGCATGGCAAGATCCTGCTCATTGTCCCCAACCATATTGTGTGAGAAGAAAAGTTCCGATCCCTGCTTGTGGTTATAGGCCAGTGTTGCAGAGAGGCTCTTGTTGGGTTTTGCCTTGCCGATCATAGCTGGTGCTTTTGCAGTGTTGATTGTATCAGGAGTATCGTTTGCCTTATCTCCATGAACAGAGTTGGGCTTGATGTGGCGATCAGGTTGGATATCCTCGCAAAGTTTGTTCTGTATTCCAGCAATGTCTGGCGGAGCAACCGAATTTCGTTCAGGTCAACCGGGTTTGGCCTTTCC
>JAFDYF010000112.1 GCA_018267575.1 Bacteroidota bacterium | reverse complement strand
AAGAAAAAAAAGATATTCAGCTGAATATCTTCGATTTATAACGCAACGCTAGTGACCTGTAATATTCTTTCAGTTCTGCCTGTTTCCGCTATTTATGATCCTCATTCCCTGTATATTTAATTTCAATTTGAACTGAATGAATATTTCTTTTTTCGAAAATTTACATAAAGAACAACTGATTACGGACGAGCAACTGAGCAATATTCAAACCCATGAAAAGAATGCCGTCATTTCCCTTCATTGGGAACTGACCACTATTTTATATCTCGGCATTGTGCTACTCACCAGCGGGTTGGGGGTTTTGGTTTTTGACAATATCGATTCCATTGGGCATATTACCATACTTGGTTTTATTGGCATAGGCACCATCGCTTGTTTTACATATTGTTTTAAACACAAACAGCCATTCTCTTTTAATAAGATTGCCTCTCCCAATATTTGGTTCGATTATATTTTATTGTTGGGCTGTTTGCTTTTACTGACTTTTGTTGGGTATATACAATACCAATATCAGATTTTTGGCAACAGATTGGGCTTTGCGGTTTTTATCCCCATGTTGGTTTTGTTTTTTGTTGCCTATTCTTTTGACCACTTGGGGGTATTGAGTTTGGCCATTACAGGTTTAGCGGCTTGGGTAGGTATCAGCATAACTCCCATGCAACTATTAAAAGCCAATGATTTTGATAGCCCCATTATTATCAGAACGGCTGTTATTCTGGGAATATTTTTAATTCTCATTGCCCATTTTACAGAGAGTAAAAACCTCAAAGCCCATTTTGCTTTTATTTATCGGAATTTTGGGATGCACTTATTTTTTATAGCATGTTTGGCAGGGCTGTTTCAAAAATATGCAGACTATAATTATGATACCAACCTGGATGCACATAACTACTCGGTCATCCTTTATTTCTTTCTGTTCGTACTCGGTGCTTTTTATTTTTCCCGTTATGCCATAAAAAGCAATTCCTATTATTTTATGGTTTTTACTGTTCTTTATAGTTATGTGGCCTTAACGAATATCTTCTTTAGACTGATATCCGTTGATTCATTCGATATCATTTTCCCTGCCATTTTTTATTTTATTATCTCGGGAATTGGCTTGATTCTTTTATTGATCCATCTCAACAAAAAGTTTAAGAAAAATGATCGCTTACAATAGAGCTTGGTTATACAATCAACAATTAGCGCAGCAATTGTCGGATGCTTTTCGGGAACAATTGATTGATGAAAACAGTTTTCGAAAAGCGATAGCCGAAAAGGAAAACCAATTATATACCCCCAACCTACTCATCCAATTCGGAATTGGTGTTTTGACCATTGTGATTTGCATTGCAGTAGCAGCCTTGGTTGCTTTATCTGCGCTTGATTCCCGTTCACTCATAGGATTTGCTCTAAGCTTTGGGGTTATTTGTTATGCCGCGCTTGAAATATTGGTTTGGGTAAAAAAGTATTTTAATGCCGGAATTGATAATGTATTGTTGATAGCCATATTAATAGCTGCACTGACCACCGTATCCGATAATGATCAAGTATTGAGTTTTGGGATTATTGGTTTTATCGTATCTGCTTATCTATCCTACCGATTTGTGGATGGACTGATGGCTGTCTTGGCCTTTGGGGCTTTACTATTGATTTTTGTTGGATTGAGCTTACATCATGGATGGATGAATTTCCTGCCCTTTTTACTCATGGCCATCTCCTTGCTTGTATTGATGCTTGCCAAAAAATTAAAGGATAATTTTAAATTTATTCACTTCCACAAAATATTTACCTGCTTATATATTGCAGGTTTGATTGCTTTCTATGCCGCGGGAAATTATTTTGTGATTGACAAATTGTTCCAATCAAATAGTTCGTACAGCGATATAAACCTAAAACCCAATGAAATTTTAGTTTCCATTTTTTGGATTTGCAGCGTTGCCATTCCAGCCATCTATATCTGGAATGGCATTCGCAAAAAAGATATCATCCTTTTAAGAACCGGGATCGTTTTGGTGGCAGCGGCGGTTTTTACCATTCGCTATTATCATTCTTTCCTACCCATCGATATAGCCTTATCCCTTGCTGGTATTATATTGATAGCGCTGTCCTATTGGCTCATCAAATTTCTTTCCATGCCTAAAAATGGATACAGCTCCAAACAAAGCAATAAACCCAATTCCACTTTGTTGAACTTGGAGGCATTGATACTAGCAGAAACTTTTGCCAAAACAGGCACCCATACAAACACGAACCCTACCAATTTTGGAGGGGGCAGTGCTGGTGGGGGTGGTGCTTCAGGAACTTTTTAAAAAAAAATCTATACTTTGAAATCAATTATTAAAGCAATCACCACTCCCATTTTATTAATCTATCTTTTTATGAGCACCGCAAATGGACAAGGAACAAAAGGGCATATCCCATTTTACGCCGAGCCTTATTATAATTATGATTCCCTAAAAATTACGATTGGCAAATACAAGAATGAACTGCTAACGAATGACACAACAAAATTGAATGCCCTAGCAGAAAAAATAAAAGCAGACATCAATCATACAGACATTGAATCACTTTTCTTTTTATCCATCAGGCTTTATGACTTGGGCAAAAAAGATGATGCCTTTTATTGGTTCCATACTGCAAAAGCAAGGGCTATCATATTCATCGACATGTTGGACCCTAAAAATATCGGTAGCATCGGTGATAAAGCTTTTGAACTTCAACAATTTTTCAGCACAACCAGTCAACTGGTAGGCGAGTACATCAACGGATACGGTTTCAATGATATTGACAAAGGAATTGCTGAACTTGAATTAGTAAAAAATGAAATCAAAAATATTCAACCCTACCAAGCAGTATACAAGGATATTCATTTTTCAACTGAGATAGATATTGTGAAAGAAAAGTCTGAGGGGGAAGAAAGACTATCAAAATTGATTGATTACATGAAGACAAATAAAGACGAAATCAAAAAGCAACGGATCGAAAATGGGATTCAAGATAAATATTAGCTGCACCCAAACTGGGTTTATATCACTCTTGATCCAAACTGAGTCGGGCATTCCCGACTCGTCGATATTTCGAGCCTTGCCTATGGACAGCTAAGAAATAGAATATTATTTTTCTTTGATTTTTTTATCAAATTTTCTTTGATATTCCTTCATTTCAGCATCAAACCCAGCTTGATCAATAAAGGCATTTGGATTATAGGTATCCTTGGGTTGGTGTTTTTTATGCAAGTCAAACTGGCTTGCGTGAGACGCAAGCCAAATATCAAAATGTAGGTTTTTCAATGATTTCAAAGTATGGGCATAATCATTTTCAATTGTTGGATAGCTTGTAACCGCCGAAAATGGTTGATCGATTATGATACTTGGCATATTCGCAATAAGCACCTTATAGGTTTTATTTCCATCATTCACATCAAATAAAAAGCTACAAGAACCTTTGGTATGTCCCGGATGGTGCAATAACAGCAATGCCATATCACCCAATTTAATTGTATCGCCATCATTTAAATATCGGTCAACTTTTATGGGT
The DNA here is from genome assembly GCA_018267575.1 of Bacteroidota bacterium. Classification (GTDB taxonomy): domain Bacteria; phylum Bacteroidota; class Bacteroidia; order Chitinophagales; family Chitinophagaceae; genus Puia. The sequence goes on along the minus strand of JAFDYF010000112.1, from coordinate 24,953 downwards.
TTATAACTTGAAACCAACCCACCAATCGCATAATCTGTACGACCACCGGTTTTAACTTCCATCGAATCCTTGGCATCAATATAGAACTTCGCTTTTGTGGACTTCTTGATGCTTGCCATTGCCCCTAAATGATCGAAATGCGCTTGGGTATTCAATAATATTTTGGTTTCTGCAAATCTCAACCCAAGTGACTCAATATTATGTTTGATTTGTTCGGCAGAGGATGCAAGGCCGGTATTTATCAAAATATTTCCGGAATCTGTTGTGATTAAATAGCATGCCAACTCATAAGTGCCCACATAATATAGATTACCAACAATACGAAATGCTGGATAGGGTTTCTCCCATTCCAAATTGGTAGGTTTAGGTTCAATTACTTTTTGCCCAAAAAGAAAACAAACTGAACTGGAAAATATAATAATCAGGGTAGATATTCGACGGGTGAATTTGTTCATGCCTCATGCATTTATTTAATGATTAAAATTACGAAATAAGGCATCCTTTTGATAGACTCAAAAACTGTTTTTACTTGTTTTCTAACTCAACATCCCACCGGAGTCTGAAAAACAAAAAAGAGTGGGTATATTTAGGAATTAAACTATAAACCTTTCTTTATGAAAAAAAATCTCCTGATGCTTCTGCTCGCGTCCCATTTGTTTTCATACGGTCAAAACAGAAGTTATTTGAAGCAACATGCGATCGAAATTTCAGACCCAAACAATTTGAGCCATGATATTTATAAGGCCATTAGCCCTTATACACTCATTATGATTGGCGAGATGCATGGCAGCAACGAACCAGCGAAATTTGCTATAAGCCTGGCCGACCTTCTTACCAAGAACAACAACCATGTTCAGGTAGGTCTTGAAATTCCCTCCGACCAGATGAAAAAATATCTTTCAAACCCGGTGGACAGCAATGTTTATCGTTCGGCATTTTTTTCAAAAAAGTCCATGGATGCAAGAGCCAGCTTTGCATGGGCCGATATTATTTTAAAATTGAAAAACAATCCCAAAATAGAAATCTTCTTTTTTGACATCAACCCGGAGGAAGGTAGTCGCTATATTAATCGGGACAGTTTAATGTATCTTAAAATCAAAAAAAGAATTCAACTGCACCCGACCTGGAAGACCCTTACCCTAAGCGGCAATATTCACAATCGATTGTCGCCATTTAATAACAATTCAACGATGGGGCTATATCTAAAAAACGACGAGGGGCTAAATATTGCAGATAAAATCGCTTCCATTAATCACTCTTTTGCAACAGGAACTTTATTGGAAAATGAAGAGAATAATCTACAGTTATACAATAGAGATTATTCTGATTCCCCTTTTGCAACAACAGTAGACTATCCCAATTATCTATTTCTTTATGCCCCGAGCACAAGCACAAATTATAGTGGGGTCTATTTTACCAGAAAAGCAACAGTTTCGAAATTAGTAAGTGAAAGGTGATAATTTTTCTTAGTCACTTTGCGTCCCAGCGGGGTCTGGCATCACCGACCCCGCGTAAAAGAGAAAATAACCACCCTTTCTGACAAAGCACAAATATTATTCATGTTAACTAAGTAGAAGGATGGAGCCATCACTTTTGTCTTCGTCCAAAATCCATATCGGAGAACCAAAATTAAAGGGCAGTATGGTAACCGTAAAAATGGTAGGTAAATCTGTAATCCGTATAACTATAGATTCCCTTTTGTTGACCAGCTTTGCAGTATCAAAATGGAATACAATGCAAAAAGGAGAACTCGCACATCGGATGAATTAAAAAGTAGTAAATAGTCGTGGTGGTAGCCAAACCAAAAAACAATATCTTAAACTTTGACCAGCGGAAATTTTAAACATGATGGCATTCATGTGGGATAAACCCTCGTAATTTTAGTGAACTATACCAAAACTGTGATTAGGAAAAGACAGTGTGTTTGACTATTACCGACAAAAAGTAAATCTTCATTTAAGTTTATATGGAAGTTTTATAAAAGAAAATAAAGAATGGAAATCAATGGCATTTTAAGCCGATGTTATTCCCATATAATAAAATATCAAAAACATACACAAATGCAAAACAAGTCAAAAAACGTAATTGTATTAACAGGAGCAGGCCAGTTAGGAGTAGCGATAGTGCGAAGAATGGCATATGGCAATAAAATTTTTATTGCCGACTGGAAAATGGGAAATGCAGAAATTATCAGCAAAACACTTGTTGAAGCTGGCTTTAATGCTGTCCCTTATAAAACAGATATTTCTTCAAGGGAATCCATTTTGGAATTGATTGAAGCTGCAAAGAAAGAAGGTGAAATAGCTATGTTCATCAATGCAGCAGGTTTGTCGCCAAGCCAATCTACCAAAGAACATATTTTAGCAGTTGACCTTTATGGCACAGCAGTGCTGTTGGAAGAATTTGGGAAAGTGATTAAAAAAGGTGGATCTGCAGTAACCATTTCTAGTCAATCAGGACACCGGATGCCAGCATTATCAACCACAGAAGACCGACTATTAGCCATTACGCCAACCGAAGACTTGTTGAATTTGGAAATACTAAAGCCAAAAAACATCAAAGACACTTTGCATGCCTACCAAATGGCAAAGAGATGTAATGTGAAACGTGTAATGGCAGAAGCTGTGAAATGGGGCGAAAGAGGTGCCAGGGTAAATTCTATTTCGCCCGGCATTATTATTACACCATTGGCGTTGGACGAAATCAATGGCCCACGTGGTGATTTTTATAAAAATATGTTTGCCAAATCACCTGCAGGTCGTCCCGGCATGGCAGATGAAGTGGCTAATGTGGCCGAACTATTATTATCGGAAAGGGGTGCATTTATCACAGGGGCTGATTTCTTGATTGATGGTGGCGCTACCGCTTCCTATTTCTACGGCCCACTGCAACCAGAAATGAATTAAACGGCAATTAAAAAAGTATTAATCATGGGCAAGCGGTGGTCTGGAAACAGTTGCAAAAAGTAATCGAAATTAGTAGTATTGGTATTTATGAAACCCCATTATAGCCTTTAAGAGTGCCTTACAAAAAGTTGGCTGATGCAGTTTAAGCATAAAGCCTGGCTTGTACTATCCTAAATCCAAGCGGGGTAGGCTGTGCCAGACCACGCTGAGGCGAAATTTCTTTTCTTTATCTATGATTTCCCAACATGCCCAGTGTTTTCATCCAGTAATAAAATTACTCAATCCATAGATTGCTTGTTGTACCCTGCTTGAGGATTCCAAAGCCGTGGCCACCTTCAGCAAAAAGATGCAATTCAACTGAACGTCCAGCTTTCTGCCAGTCATTTATTAATTCAAATCCCCCCTGAACTGATAATGGGTCATTCGACGCCATTGCAATAAACAATGGTGGTGCATCTTTGGGCACAGGATAAAGAACCAGTTGTCCATACATGGAACCAACAAAATTTGCACGTTCGGTGGTATCTGCGCTTATAGCATCTTTTACAGCCATTAAAGCACCTACAGAAAAACCAATAGATCCAATATGAGATGGATTGATTTTCTATTCTATCGCCCTGCTACGTACCAGCCTGACAGCAGCCTGCGCATCCTCAAGCGCTGCAACCGGGGTTTGTGGTTGGAAATGACCTTTATGAATTTCATCCATAAAACCGGACATGAGCTTATTCATAAAAACCATATAGTCATCAATATTTCTCGGGGTTTCTTCAACACGATATTTTAGCACAAATGCTGCAATTCCATGGTCAGCCAGCCAATGAGCCACTGCAAAACCTTCGTGGTCGATTGCCAATAATCGGAAAGCGCCACCCGGAGCCACAATAACTGCAGTGCCCGTTGCCTTTGTTGGGTCGGGTAAAACCGGAATCAATGTTGGGGCGACCACATTACGAACAATCCTACCATCACCCAAAGTTTCCCATTGATCCTTCGGAAGGTTTTGCTTGAGATTGTCATATAAATAGATTACATCTGGCAGAAGTGGTATACTGGCCGGAACCGGCTTTTGGTTTTGAGCTGCAACACCAAAACTTAAGAAAAGCATCATAGCTAACACCATCCAAAATTGCATAGTACAATTTTTAAAAAATGCAAAGTAGTCCATCTTTTTATTTTTATAATTTCTTAATAGAAGAAATGTTCAAACTTCGACCATTCACCATTTACCTTTTTGTCTGGTATATTTGTTCCAAAAAACATAATTCAAACTCAGGTTCCAATCAAATATTTTTCCACCCACATCGGATTTAATGGTTTTGAACATCATGCTCGAAAAGGTAAAGGGACAACCCTTTTTCGATAACGCTATATTCCATGAAGCGTAATACCCATTCGTATTATCCAAGCTCAAATAAAAAATCTATGGAAAAAAGCCAGTGTCATAATTTTTGAAACTTTTACATCTGTAAAACTTGCGAGCAATGCAAAATAATTGCCATTTTTGGGATGAGTATTTCCCAATCCCCAGTTAAATAAATAATTCATGCCAACCGCAATTTTTTTAGAAACTTGGTAGTTAATACCACACTCAGACGCCAGTGATACACCCGTTCAGGGTAAAGCAATTCAATTTGAGCATATATAACAGATGGGGGCAAAAGTTTTCACTACCAACAATATTAGTCAGGGATGGGATGGGAAATTTAAAGGTATCGACCAGCCAATGGGCGGCTATGTTTGGATGCTGTCATTGATTGATGAAAATAATATTAGCACAACAAAAAAAGGCACCGTTTTACTTATTCGTTAAATGAGTTTGGTTTTTAAAATACTCTCTATCATACATAAGTAACCCCTGTTTTATAATCGGTATAGATTATTTCGAATAGTTTTCTTTTTATCGCAATGGCAGCTTTCATTTTAATGCCATACATCATCCACAGGCGAGTCTCCGCCACAGCATCTAACGTGCTGATGTAACCTGCGCGGGACTCGTCGCACAAACAGAGACTAGCGAACAAATCAACCCCATTCATTCACTTGAAATTGTTGATAGGTTATATGTCCTAGGTTTTTTGTGAGATAATAGCATACCTGAGCTAATGTGAAAGCTTTTGGTGTCGGCGAGTCCCGCTGTAACCCCAAGCAAGGCTAGGCCGAGTGGCGGAGACTCGCCTAGGAACTAAGAATTTTTGTTTTCCTCCAATTTTTTTTCTCTTAAACTTTGCTCCCTTATTGCCGCTGCTTTTGTCATTTCCGGTGAAGATGTACCAGTAGTAAGATAATAAAATAACCAGTCTTTGATAACCTTTGTCCAACCCTTCTCACACATGGCGTAACATTCTTTTTCGGGCACCAATCCCTCGTGTGAAAATTGAAGAATCGTTTTTTTATCTTTGGGGCTTATATCAAATGTCATTTTGGTATTTGTCCATTCCTGTTGGTCTTTTTGGAGCCAATAAAGTGTACTGCCTGTAACCAGCCAAACGATTTTTTTGTTGGGAACAACTTCTATCACTCGCTGCACGGAATGATGTTGATTTGGATGATGAATGATAAATTCATCCCCCAGTTTTGAACTGCTCCCTTCAAAATCTTCGCTGCTCCACCATTTAGTAATGTCTTTGATGGCGTTAAAAACTTCTTCCGGTGATGTTGAAATTTCAATTGATGTGGAGAAACTTTTATTTTCCATTTCGGTTGTTGATGTTTTTTTAATTCAAAGCATCGTGTCGTTCCAATCCCGAATGGTATAGGATTTTACTATTCCTTCCAATTTAAACGGGTCTTCTTTGGCAAATGCTTCGGCTGCTTCACGGGTTCTGAATATAGCCATATTGCCAAGGTCGGAAAAAGGTCCAATTCCAATCACTTCGCCCAGCGCAACAAATTTATCTACCAATGCCTTATGTCTTGGATAAACACCCATAATCATTTCCATGGTTGCTCCTGAAGGTTTGCCGATAACAACAGCTTTCATTTTTTTGATTTTTGGTTTAAAATGCTTTGCAATTTATTCAGTTTAGTCGTCCAAAATTTGTCAAAATAATTAATGAAGTCCTGTAATTCTTCAAAACCTTCCTGTTTCAAAGTGCAGTAGCGTTCCCTGCCAATATCTTTAATGGATATAAAACCACCGTTGTACAAAATTTTTATGTGCTTGGAAACAGCAGGCCGGCTCATCTCAAAATTTTCAGCCAATGCGTTAATGGTCATACTGTCCTTTGAAAGCAATTGCAGGATTTGGCGGCGGCTGGGGTCGGCAATTACCTGAAATGCATCAAATATTTGCGCTGGCATGTCTCTTGGCATTTATAAGTTGCTGTATGTTTTTGAGGCACTGGTTCCAACCTTCGGCATGGGCAATGGTATCCTCTACTAATGTAAATCCGGTATGTTGCAATTTCAATTCAGTGCCGCCTTTTTTTCGGCAAGTGTCCATCTAACCACCGAGTCAAGTTTTATTTCTTGTTCGGTAGTTCCTTTCTGCCAGGAATAAGCCAACAGCTTGTCTGGAATGAGTTCCAACACCTTACAAAAAGTAAAATGAGGTTTACCATCAGGCGTATCGCAACTGTTTGTAAACTGAAATTTATGACCAACTAGCGGTTTGAAATCTGTTTTGCCCAGCCACTGTTCAATAAGCCCTGCATCTGTAAGATAATTCCAAACCTCATTGGGTGGTTGGGTAAAGAACCAAGTTTGTTGAATGTCTTTGGCCATATTATGTAACTTTTAGGTTACAAATATATAAATAATCTTTGAGTTACGCATTCTTTTGGGCGCTTTAAAATTGTCGTGCGAAAATTATATATCATACCAATTGGACAAGAGACCTCACAGGTCTGCAAAAACGCTGATGATTTTTGTCATGTTGTTGCGGACCTGTGCCCATAACTTTTCCAAAGTTGCAACTACCTGATAAATTTTATCCCGCTGCTACGAACTTTTCCAAAGTTCGTAGCGTTTATTTAGGCGGGGTCGGCGGCCGTATACCCTGCTGGAGCCCAAAAACAAAATCAGTGAAATCTATTCGGTGCAGATCCGTGATTCAGACAAAGAATGGGAAGCAATCTCATCCATCAATCAAATAAATCTCAGTTCAGAATTTGATCAATGCCAGACCGGGACGGTCAGACAAGTAACCGAGCATGGCCGCTGCATAGTAGTACAACCGATGAACGGAGCGTCGCAACGATGTTGACCAATGATCAGATGATCGCCCAATAAAAAAATAGGATTATACATCCACAATCATTATCCCACCAATGCCATAAACCCAATAAATCCCAGCTCAGACTATATGTGGGGTCTGCTGGCCAGCCCCACTGGAGCAGTACTATTCCACCACTTCCTTCACCAAATAGTTGGCGCCCTTTATAAAATAGATGCCTTTGGCAACAGAAGCAAAATCCAGTTGGATCAGGTTATCGCTCTGCTTTTGTTGTTTTACCATTGAAGTGATATCCTGACCTGTCAATGAAAAGACCCTTATATTTCCCAGATGGTTTCCTTTCAGGTAGGCGATACCGTGGGTGGGGTTGGGGAAAATACTGGGAGCCGTTTCTGATGCATAAGCCACAACCACAATTTTGGAATAGGTGATGGCACCATCCAGATCCACTTCCTCAAGCCGGTAATAGTTGTTGCCATTGCTGGGATTATAGTCCATCGCCCCATAGTTTACCAATGAGTTGGAATTGCCTTGGGCATTTATTTGTGTCAGATCCGACCATTGGTTTCCATCGGAGGATTTTTGCACGATAAAATAATGGCTGTTTAGTTCAGTTGAGGTTGTCCAATTTAATTGGATGGTATTATTGCTCAATAAATTTCCATCAAAAGAAGCAATGGTTATTGGCAAGGTTGAGGATGGAGCTTGTACCCAAAGAGCAAAAGCTACCGTACTGGGTGCTTCCCCCGTAGTGCTCCATTTTTCACGATGATATCCACCACTCGAAATCCAATGGAAGCCGCTTCCATCACCGTCTGGCCAAAAAATACAGGAATCCAAATGAGCCCCCAGACTTACCGAAGTACCGGTAGCCCCGGCTCCTTTTACAGAACTGGCATATATTCCAGAGCCAACCCAGCCTGAGTTAAGTGCAATATCATTCTTCCCAAGGTTTAAGGAGGAATCATGAACCATCCTACTGATAAGTGCAATACTATTGGTGGAATCATTTACATTGCCATCACTGGTGGATACCTTTATTAGGTTAGTGCTTGTGAGTGCGGCAAGTATGCCTGGTTTTAATATCCCTCTTTGCGAGTTGCTGAGCGTAGCGGTCTTTGGCAATACACCGGGAGTGGAACCATAGTCACTGGCAATCAGTACCCAACCATTATTGACATAGGTACTGAACGTAGTGCCACTCAAATTGAAATAATAGATACCTGAACCTGTAACGTTCCTGGCCTGGCCCAATGTGGTAAATGGAAAACTGGAACTACCCGTTTGTGAATAGCTAAAATAAGAGATGCATAAAAACAAAAGCAGAAAAGAACTGCTTATTTGTTTTGGCCCTATCATCAGATTGATTAGGAGTTTAGATTTTACTGGTGTTTTCATGGTATAGCTTTACAAAAGGATATAAACAAGCTGGATGCCATTATGCATCAAGCCAATTTGCTATTGATAATCAATGTGTATACACTTAGCCTCATTCAGGCTCACATAGTCTCATTCTATTATATGTAAAATGAATTTCAAATTGGGAAAATCAATACCATGATTTGTAGAAATCATCGACAGCTTATGAATCATATCCATCTTAATAAATACTCCATCAATTTTATTAACTACTGGTAAAAATTGATGGACCAACCAACAGAAACAATGCTCAAAACTTTCACTCTATCTTGGGGAGTACTGCACTTTATCATGTTTGATAAATGCGAAATCGTATTTTATATATGTAAAACGTAGTATTTCTTATGATAAAATTGTAGTACGATAATATTTATATGTTTTATACGTATAAAATATATTCTCAGAGCTTGATTCTACCAGGAACCATCGTCTTGGATTGGGAATTATTTTTTATCTAATAGAAAAAAGAAAAAATGCGTAATATAAAATCCCATTGATAATAAATAGCATATCGGCCAATTTGGGTTTGGCAGCAGATTTGGGATTCTGGTTTTAAGATCTAGTACTTATGAAATACACCATTCGACTATTACAGCGTGTTAGCTGCATTACAAGACAGGGCCTATCTGCCTTGCTTGTATTATTAATCTCACAAAACAATTCCATTGCCCAGAGCCCGGGAGGAGTTAGTTCTGGATTGACCCTATGGTTAAAAGGGAATGCGGGCACTACGGTTTCAGGTAGTACGGTTACCGCATGGAAAGATCAAAGCCCCAAGGGTTTTAATATGAGCCAGGGTACTTATACCGGCCCCACATTAACGGCGAATGCCTGCAATTTTAACCAAGGGCTATTGTTCACAAACAATTTCTTATCGCTAGCGGCACCAGGCATATTTACCTCTGGCGCTAGTTACAATAACCTGAATTACTATGTGGTGTACAATTCCAATAATTCAAGCACCTTCCATTGGCTTATTTATCAAGGGGCGGGGACTGGCTTCACTAGGTTTTCCCATAGCTTTAACTATGGCGGTGGCACAAGTGGTGACCTCGATGCCCCAACACCCAACCGGCTATCCTATACCACCAGCAACAATCAGCCATTGTTGGTTTCTTACTTGAACAGTACCACGGCCATTACCGGGTCTTCCCTACGCCTGCTCTATTTGAACGGGGGGGCTATTGCCAGTGGCACTTCCTACTCTCCCTTTGTAGGACCAAACAATCCATTTCAGATCGGCGCCAATAATCTTAATAGTTCTGACGGTGGGGCCTCGCCTTTCTCCGGTTATGTCCACGAGATTATTTTTTATACCTCTGCAAATTCGATTGCTCAAAAACAACAGATCGAATCATATCTAGCCCTCAAATATGGGATCAGCCTTGGCAGCACGGCTAGTCCAGTCAATTATGTCTCTTCCAATGGTACCACTTTCTGGACGGGGAATACAAGCTACCAGAACGATATTTTCGGTATTGGTACAGACAATGGATCTGGACTAACACAGTCCCAATCGAACAGTATGAACACCGGATCTGGCAATGGTATAGGCCAGAGCGGCAAGGGCAACCTAGTACTTTCCAGTGCCAATACCCTAGCCAACCAACAGTTCCTCATGGTAGGCGACGATGTGGGAGCACTCACAGAACAAACAACCAATGTACCTGCTGCCATTAATGGTTCAAAAAGATTGACTCGCACCTGGATGGCACAAAATACTGGGTCAGTTGGTGCCGTGAACCTGAGCTTCGATATGACCGGGCTCACATTGACCGGGGGCAGTACTGCTTCTAATTACCGCTTGATGGTGAACAATACCGCAAGCTCCAGCGATTTCACAACGGGGACCCAAACTTATTACGTACCGGCCAGCATCAATGGCAACCTCATCAATTTTACAGGGATCAATCTACCCAACAATGCAGTGTTCACGCTGGTGAGCAATTATGTTTTGAGCAGCACAAACCCAGGCGGCATAAGTTCCAATTTGTATTTATGGTTAAACGCTGGCAATGGGGTTACGCAAACTGCCGGCCAGGTTACAACTTGGAAGAACCTAGCTGCCACCACAATGATTACTCAGGCTAGTACGGCTGGTGCAGGTGTTAGCGCATCCAATAATATCAAGGACTCAAACAACAGCATCAATTATTACCCCGGCATTGTTTTTAATGGCACAAGCTCTTATCGATTAGAAGGTAGATATTCCGCTGCCCCTACAAACCCGCCCTTAATGTTTGCAGTGGCGATTGGCAGAACCGGATCTGGGCAACAACAGTACGCCTGTGTGTACAGTAGTTCAAATACAATAGGTGGTTCTACAGGTATGATCTATGATGCGGTGCATGGGGAGTACTGGGCTGATTATAATGGAGCGACTTGTGCCAATACCCCTTCAGTTTATAATGTGCCATCCTTGGTCAGGCTTTATTACAATAATACCACCACAGCAAATAATGCATATATCGCATTAAATGGTACACAACAGACAAGCAATGCATGTAGCTCCTCAGATAATCTTACTGCAGCCCAAGATTCTTTCCAGATTGGTGGAAGAACTTGGCAAGGTTACCTGTCAAGGATATTTGTTGGGGCGATGGCAGAAGTGATTTATTATAATGGTAACACACTTTCAGCTTCGCAGATCAACCAAGTAGAATCCTATCTCGCTCTCAAATATGGCATCACCCTTGGCAGCACAGCCAGTCTGGTAAATTATGTCTCTTCCAATGGCACCACTTTCTGGACCGGAAATAGCACTTACCAGAACGATGTGTTCGGTATTGGCATGGACAATGGTTCCGGTCTTGCACTGGCCCAATCGAACAGCATGAACACGGGCAGTGGCAATGGCAGCGGCAAGAGCGCCAAGGGCAACCTCGTACTGAGCAATAGTGCTCTGACGGACCAACAGTTCCTGATGATTGGTGACGATGCAAAGGCCCTGACGGAGCAGACCACCAACCTGCCATCTGGCAGCTCCGGTTCCAAGAGATTGGCCCGGAACTGGCTCGTCCGGAACACGGGGTCCATGGGCGCAGTGAACCTGAGTTTCGACATGACGGGGCTTACACTCTCTGGTGGCACAACGGCTTCCAATTATCGCCTCTTGGTGAACAGCAACACCGACGCCACATTTGCGACCGGTACCCCCACACATTATTATGCTAGCTCCATCACGGGGAACCTGATCAATTTCACTGGCGTCAGCCTGAACAACAATACCGTTTTCACTCTTGTCACGTACGCTTCCGGAAGCACGCTACCAGCCACCTGGGTGAGCTTCACCGCTACCAAGCAGGGCAATGGGGCATCTCTGAATTGGGTAACTGCGGATGAAGTAAACGTTGGTTATTATGAAGTGGAACAATCCACCAATGGAAGTTCCTATCTATCACTGGGGAACGTGGCTGCCAACAACAAAGGAGGCACCAACAACTATTCCTTCCAAGTAGGCAGTCTAACGGATGGACCAAACTATTTCCGGATCAAAAGGGTGGACCTGGATGGCAATTTCGAGTATAGCAATATCAGGATCATCAACCACTCGGAAGGCTATAGCGTCAGCATTGAGCCCAACCCCATAGTGGGCAGCACACTCCGGATGAGAATAGTAGCCCCGCAGGCACAAAAAGCTACGGTCTATATCATGGGCATGGACGGGCGGTCGCTACAGAACAAAGTTTTTATGTTAGAAGAAGGAGTAAACCTTGCGGAAATGGACCTGGGTCATCTTGCTGCGGGTGCATATATCGCAAGGACCCTGTTCGCAAACAGTGTTAGCACACAAAAATTTATTAAAGAATAAGTGGGTGATTCAATTTATGTTTTCAACAAAAGTCAGGCCTTCAGCTATTTGGTAAAATCAATGATTTCTTTTCTGTGGCAGGAATCTTTGCTGAATACATAATAATAGAAGCTAAACCTAGGCCTTGATCACAAAACGAAGTCTTAAAATTGGAAAAAAATCTATTTTATAGAAAAATAAATAAATAGGTCAAAAAATAACGCATTGATAATAAGCCGCTTATTTCCGTTTGTGGTGTGGCAGCAGATTTGGAAGATTAGTTTTATACCTAAATACTTATGAAAAACTTAAATAAACCACTTCAATCCATGAGCAGTTTCAAAAGACATTATCTGTCTGCTTCGCTCATCTTCCTTTTCGTACAAAACAGTTCTTTTGCACAAAGCCCTGGTGGGGTAAGCACCAATTTGGCCACCTGGTTCAAAGCCAATGCAAGTGTATTCAAAGACGCAGGCAGCACCAGTGCAGCCAATGGCGATTCGGTACAACAATGGAACGATAAGAGCGGGAATGGCTATAATGCTTCCAATGCAGGCAACATACAATATTCGGCACTACCTGCTGGTGATAAAACTGGCGTGAAACCGATTTTCTATACGAACAAAAGCAATTTCAACCCGTCCCTTAGCTTTGGTGGTAGTTCCACTGTATCTGAACTAAACTTGGGTGCCAACTTTCCTTCGGCCAGTAGTGCCCAAACAGGTTATTCCATTTTTGTAGTGGCCAACCCAACCAAAAGCAATTCATACAATTTTATAGTGGATGTTGGGCATTTTGCCAACAATGGGATTGGGTTAGGCTTGGGTACCACCGGAGCTAATGCCTATAACCCGGCCAACTATGGCGGTACTGGTTCCACTGGCATTTCAAGTAGCACCAGTGTTAATACCTCTACTCTGTTACGTTTCATCACGCCATTTGGTAGTTCAGCACAAAATTCCGTTCTTTATCAAAATAGTATTTCCAAAGTTTCTGCTAGTACAACAGTCCAATTTATTCAAGCAAATGGTAGCGGTGATGATATTTCTTGGTCTTCGACCTATGGTACAGGTAACCCAACCCCGCCCGAATACACTCCTTTTGTAATAGGAAGACAGGCTAAAGCAGGCAATGGGTCCTACTTGTCACGCTATTTTACCGGGGATATCAATGAGATACTTATTTATTCCAGTGCATTGAGCGCAACACAGATCAATCAGATCGAATCTTATTTGGCTCTCAAGTACGGAATCACTCTGGGCAGCACATCCAGTCTTGTTAACTATGTTTCTTCAAACAGTACCAAATTCTGGACCGGCAGCAGCACTTATCAGCACGATGTGTTCGGTATCGGCACAGATAATGGGTCTGGACTAACACAGACCAAATCGAACAGCATGAACACGGGTAGCGGTAATGGTATCGGTCAGAGCACAAAAGGCAATCTGGTCCTTTCAAGCGCAACGGCCTTAGCTAACCAACAGTTTCTCATGATCGGTGATGACGCAGGGACACTAACAGAAGAGACTACCAACCTGCCATCAGGCAGCTCAGGTTCCAAGAGATTGGTCAGGAACTGGCTCGTTCAGAACACCGGATCGGTAGGTACTGTGAACCTGAGCTTTGATATGTCGGGGCTAACTCTCTCGGGTGGCACAACAGCTTCCAATTATCGCCTCCTAGTAAATAGCAACACGGATGCTACATTTGCGACCGGCACCCCAACACATTATTATGCTAGCTCTATTACGGGCAACCTAATCAATTTTACTGGCATCAGCCTGAACAACAATACGGTTTTTACCCTTGTCACCTATGCTTCCGGGAGCACACTACCGGCCATTTGGCAGAGCTTTACCGCTTCAAAGCTTGGAAATGGCGCATCACTAAATTGGGCCACGTCAAACGAAGTGAACGTTGGTTATTATGAAGTGGAGCAATCTGCGGATGGCAGTTCTTATCTATCACTGGGAAGAGTAGCAGCTAATAACGCTAGCACCGACAACTACTCCTTCCAAACTGGCAGCCTATTGGATGGACCAAACTATTTCCGTATCAAAAGAGTGGACCTGGATGGCAATTTCGGGTATAGTGCTGTCCGGATCATCGACAATAGCGAGCCTGACGGACTTAACATTGAGCCCAACCCAGTATTTTCAAATACACTTAAAATGAAAATAAAAGTTTCCCAAACACAAGCAATAACCATTTCTATTATTGGCTTGAACGGGAGATTGATTCAGAACAAAATGTATACAGTAGAGAAAGGGGATAATTATGTGGAGATGGATATTAGCCATCTTGCTGATGGCGCCTATATAGCAACTAGCATTATTGGGAACAACCTCATCACCCAGAAATTTATTAAACAATAAAGAGGATATTCAAATTTTCAAGTTCAAAAAAGTGGGGGCTTTTAAATATAGCCTCCACTTTTTTTATTGGCAACCTAAAAAATAGATCAAAGTTGGAATAGGCGCATGCCGTTGTACAATTAAACAAAACAGCATGAGCGTGGCATTTAACCTATTGCCTATTACAATGCACCATCGTTTTGGGAAATAGGGAAAATACAATCATAGAAGCCTAAGGCTCTTTGTTCCCCTTTATCATCACCCCCACCTGCCTTAATGTTTTTGCATCGATGGCCCTAATATTACCTTTATAATCCGGCCCAACATCAATGGAAAAAATATTTTTGAATTTTACTGCACCCAAATAATCCTTGTAAATTTTTTCGGCAGGCAAACAAAGTCCATCCCATTTGGGAAGGGAATAAAACCACATGGCACCTCCTTTGTGGGCTGGCAAAATGGGATAGGTAAATTCAGCCGCTATATACCCTTTATAATGAAGATTGTTTTTATTGTAGCCTGCACCAGATGAGTCATCTAATGCCGATGCATGTCCCATTTCCCCTAAACGGATCCTTCCCGCAGGATCGCCGTGGTTGAAACCAGCCAAGCAATTGGGCTGAAGGGAATCCACAAACTTCGCTGTCTCCTCATGGCTCAGGCCGCCATCACCCTGTGCATGATCGAACCAGATATATTGTATGTCACCATAGTTGGTCAACAGTTCTTTCAATTGGGCTTTCTTTACTTCTGGGTTATAGCCACCATAGGTATCGTATTTGGCACCCGGCCAGTTCCAATCACCTTCAGAATAATACAGTGCCAATTTCAACCCATATTTATCGCATGATCTTTTTAGCTTGGCCAATACATCTATCCCGAGTGGACTGTTCGTCACTTTCTTCTCAGTAGTTTTGGTATCCCATAAGCAAAAGCCATCATGGTGTTTGGTCAGGAACAATATATAAGCCATGCCCGCATCCTTGGCCACTTTGCACCATTGGTCTGTGTTTGCGCGAGTGGCTTTGAAATAGCTTGCATCTTTATCGGCAGTGGGTGTCCACTCTTGACCAGAGAAAGTGCTAAACGACCAACAGATGAACATACCAAACTTCATATCAGCAATCTGCTTTGCCCGGATATCGTTTGGAATGATTTGATGGTTGATTGGGAAAGGATAACCTGCATGCTGACTTGTGTGCCTAGAAACTGAACAAGAACCCAAAAATAGAATAGATAAGCCGACGCACTTCAATTTTAAACTCATTGTCAACATATTTTGATCCAAGAAAAATTATTGGATAAACACTGATAAAGTTCCACCAATAAAAAAGAATAGCAATGGATTATCCTTTCAAATTGATGGATTATTTTCAATTTCCTTCCTTATTTTTCCATTCCCCTCTTTTCAATTTCATGGCTGCTTGCTTTAATAACTTAAAG
This sequence comes from Bacteroidota bacterium, assembly GCA_018267575.1. Lineage (GTDB taxonomy): Bacteria > Bacteroidota > Bacteroidia > Chitinophagales > Chitinophagaceae > Puia. The sequence continues at coordinate 8,864 of JAFDYF010000112.1, read as the reverse complement.
CTTTGCTCTCCAAAACTTCCATCCTCATACATCAATAGGTTGAATGCGATTGTATAATGCTGCTGCACCAATTTATGAGTCAAATCAACAATTCTGTCCACAGACCAATTTTTGGGAGTATCAATGATGGTATTGGGTTTATAAATTCCCCAATCAGGACCATCAAAAACAAAACATCCAAAAAGCTGCAAACCTTTTTGCGGCCCCTCCATGATTATCCCATTATTCAATTTGTAAGGAGTTGTGCTTCCATCAAAACCCTCCCCACAATAAAAATCTTGAAAGGGCGTCAGGCTGGGTGCAATCCAAGGGTTATAAGCAATGACTCTTTTCGGGTTCCCTGCTTTTACCGCCTTCCCCAATTTTTCAAAATCTGCGGGATACCAAACACAGCCATCATCCAAAAAAATACCATCTAAGCCTGTACCATACCTGTTCCCAATCTCCGTCAAAATCGCCTCTTCTGTTTTCAACCATTTTTGTCTTGATGCATAATCCTGATCAGAACTGTCTTTCCACCCTTTTGCCAGCAATACTTCTTTTGATCCATGCCCCAAATGATAGTAAAGCATAAAGCGGATATTCTTTTTTTTGCATTCACTGATAAGGGCGGCAATCAGGTCGCGCTTGCTGATACGGTTTGGCAAGATATCACCGATAGCTTTGATGGGTGCTGGAAACAAATAATCGATCCATGTGGCACTCCAAAGAATATAGGATCCGCCCATTTCATACACCTTCTCCACAAATTTTTTTGCATCGAAATCTTGGGCAAATCCGGGCCAGGGTTTCTTATCTCCATGTGGGGGATATGACCAACCGCCTCCTTGCACCATGATACCATATCCCGCATCCTTCATCCAAGTGCAATCACCTTTGGATGCGGCTACCCGTTTTTCAATATCTTGCTTTTCTGCAGCGTTCACCAATTCAATCGATTTGATATCAACCGGGGACGATGTATTGATCAATTCCAGACTAATAATCGTTTTCCCAGCGGGCAGCGATAGCAAGGCCTTTGCCGTGGCTCTTTGCCAATTATCATCCTTTGCTTCCATAACAACGCTATGGCTACCAGCTTCTATTTTAAGTTGTGTTCCTGCTTTTGCTTTTAGTAAAACAGAAATCAAATAACCCGCTTTCTGTCGATTGAACACAGCCCATTCCATTTTATTCCCATTTACCAGATCGGTAAGCCAAAATCGTTTGGCATTTAAGGTAGAGCCTGGGTTGAATTCCTTTAACCCTAAATTGTGTGCTGCATCCAAAGCCAACAATTGGTTGATGGATGTTGGATTGATGAGAATTGGATCCTGCATTTTTTGGCTGGTCATCTTGTATTGTGCGAACAAGCATGCAGGTACAAAGAGCAAGAAGTAAATAAATAGCCGTCTCATTTTTCAATTGGTATTTCTTGTTGATCAAATAAAAACAAAATCATCAAACCACTTTTGAAGGGGTTTGATGATTTTCCATTTTAAAATGCAAGACCTACGCCTGTACTAATAGGCAGGGTTTTGCGGTATATTGTTATTGATGACTTCATTATCCGGAATCAGCCAAGTTTGGTTATAAGGGCCTATGGGATTAATCAAGCCCGACCCACGAAGGGTTTGTATATTGGAAAAAGTGTTGGTACGTTTCATATCAAACCAAGAGCTTCCTTCCAAACACAATTCCCATTTTCTTTCCATCCAAACAGCCAGCCTGAAATCAGATTGTGACAGACCGGCGAGATCAGGCACATTGGTGGGATCCGATTTATTTACCCTAGCCCTCCTTCTGATTTTGTTGATATACTGATAGGCATTGGCCGGGCCATTCAATTCATTTTCTGCTTCAGCAGCTATCAAGTACATTTCTCCCAAGCGAAGGATTGGCATGGTATAAGGCACAATCACGGCACTGCTGGTAGCGGTATAACCTGCATCGATGAAGGCGGTGTTTACAAACTTTTGGAAAAAAGGAGGCAAGGTGATATTATTCGGGTCTTTGTATGCCTGTTGAATACCCCAAACCTTTCTTTGGTCACCCGGTGCAAAGCTGCTAATAAACCAAGGAGCGGGAACCAAAATAGGTTTATAACTATTTGCAGTGGCACAAATTCCATGCAAGGGGTTGCCACCAATAGTTGGCACAAATAATTGTTCCCAGATAGATTCGCTTGTATAGGCCGTGTTATGAAATACGGTTGCGTAATCATCGAGCAAGGCAAACCTGCCAGAATTGATTACGGACAGCGCTTTGTCCCTGGCATTGGAGTAGTACTGGGTTTGGTTCAAAGGATTGCCAGCCATGGTGAGATACACTTTTGCCAATAAGGCCGTGGCTACCAATTTGTACACCCTCCCTTGCTGCGCAGCCACATCGGGCAGGTTGGTTTCCGCAAAAGTCAGGTCATCCAATATTTGTTTGTACACATCTGCCTGTGCTGTTCTCGGGATTTTTACATCGGCATAATTGGTAACCACTTTTAATGGCAAAGGCACATCACCGTATAATTGAACCAAATAAAAATATGCATAGGCCCTCAAAAACTTTGCTTCCGCCAACAACGCATTGTTCTGGGTGGAGGAAAGGAGGGATGAAGGAAGATTACCAATCACAAAATTGGCATTTTTAATTATGGTATAAGCGCCTGCCCACGCTTGCCTAGTATTGTAATAAAAATAAGTGGGCGCATTTTGATACATGGGGAGGGCCTGCTCATAGGATGCTGATGGGGTTCCATAAATATCGGTGCACATTTCCAGCAGCATATTGGTGTTCGCATTTTCCAAACCTGAGAGCCCTGAGTATATACCGATTACTGCTTGGTCATAACTGCTGGCTGTGGTAAAATAGGAACTGGGGCTGATAAAAGTCCTTGGCGTTTCGGTCAAATCTTTTTTGCAACTAGAAAATAACATTGCTAACGCAATGATGCAAATAGAGTTTATAAAATATTTTTTCATCTTGGTAGATTTTGGAGATTAAAAATTAATATTTGCCCCTACGGTGAATGATTTCATCGAAGGGTAAATCCCTCGGTCCCATCCATTGATGGTGGCCTGTCCCCAACTCGCTTCAGGGTCATAACCAGAATAATTGGTGATGGTGATCATATTCTGGGCGCTGACATAAACCCTAATAGAAGAAAATACCTTAGCAGCGCTGAACGTATAACTCAGAGTGATATCCCTTAGTTTAAGATAAGATCCATTCTCGACCCATAAGCTATTCGCATAATCCCTAGTATAGGACATACTATTGATGGATGGTTTATCTATAGAGTTACTGGTGCCCGGGCCCCTCCAACGATGGTTGAACGCATCTTGGGTGGGTGCCCAAAGTCCGTTCATCGTCAGATTGTATTTCCTAAACTCATTGACGATATCATTGCCGTATGAGCCAACGAACAAAAGAGATAAATCAAACTTTTTATAACTGAAATTATTGTTGAAGCCAAATGTGAACTTGGGTTCCAAATGAGTAAGTGTATGTTTGTCTTTATCATCCACCACCCCATCATGATTATAGTCCAGAAATTTGAAATCCCCAGCATGCTTTTGCGGCTCTCCATTTTTCACCGCTTCCGCATCTGTTTGGTATACCCCTGTTACTGTTTGGCCATATAGTTGCATCATGGATTGGCCAACAATAATAGGAAACCAATTGCCTCCGGCTCCCACTTCTTTGTAAGTGATGGGCTTGCCTTGGGCATCGTTCCCCAGATTGAGCACTTTGGTGCGGTTATGCGATATAGATAAAGTGGAGGTCCATTTCACTACCTTGGTCGTATTGATGGTGGTCAACTGAAATTCATAACCACGGTTTTGTACCACGCCGATGTTCTGCAAAACAGAACCAAAGCCTGTAGTTGGCGGCAATGTTACATTCAGCAGGAGGTCCTGTGTTCTTTTGTTGTAAAAATCTGCGGTGAACATGATGCGGTTATTGTAGAGGCCCAAGTCCATTCCTGCATCAAATTGCCAAGTGGTTTCCCATTTAAGCCCCCGATTGTCTAAAGAACTTTGCACATAGCCCGTGGTCTGAAGATTGTTCAACACGGCCGAGGTGGCCGTAACACTTGGCAAGGACTGATATGGGTTGATGGCCTGATTCCCCGAAGAACCATAGCTAGTTCTTAATTTAAGGTTGGAAATGGTATTATTGTTCTTCAAAAAATCCTCTTCCTTTATTTTCCAGGCCAATGCGGCTGATGGGAAAAAGGCGAACTTATTATCTTGTCCAAAAACAGAGGACCCATCATATCGGCCTGTAATGGTTGCATAATATCTGCCCAAATAATTATAGTTGACTCGTGCCAGATAGGAAACTAATTTCCCATTGCTATAACCCGAGCTCGGATAATTGCGGTTGGCTGCGGCCTGTAGCAAATTGTCCTGGAAAATGGTGCTGGCAAAATTGGATTGGGTGCCGCTGTTCAGGCTTTTTGCCACATTTGATTGGTAGGAGATATCGGCAATGGCATCGATAGCATGCTTCCCAATCTTTTTTTGATAGGAAAGCGTATTTTCAGAAATAAATGTCATGCTATTGGAATAGTTGACCGATGCGACACCGTTGGGCTGGCCAAAAGTCGTCAAAGGATTATAGTAAAGGTCTGTCCGGTTCCAGGAATTATCCATTCCCACACTCGCCTTAAATTTCAAACCTTCCATTATCTCATAGTTGAGTGCCGTATTGCCAATGATCCTGAAATTATTGGCGGGGTTCCATACATTCTTGGACATGCCCACTGGGTTGGTTTGTCCCCAAGACACACCCGTAAAAACGGTATAGCTTCCATCGGGTTTGTAAATACCTTGCGAAGGGGGCATCACCATCGATTGGAATGGCACCCCACCATAATCGGCATTGTTCACAATCACCGTAGAATAAGTAGAGTTCTGCATGGAGAGGCTTGTGTTCAAACTCAGTTTTGTATTGATGGCTTGATCAAGATTTCCCCGAAATGAAAGTCTCTTAAATCCAGAGTTTTCAATAATTCCCTTTTGATCATAATAACCAAAAGAAGTATAGTATTTTGTATTTGCATTCCCACCTGAAATGGAAATATCATGGCTTTGCACAGGAGACGGTTTGTAAACGGCATCCTGCCAATCAGTGCCTTTCCCTTTCAAGGAGTCAATCTGGGCACTAGTCCAGGGAAGGGGAAGTGCTGGAGAATTAACCCCGGATGCATTGTCGTTGATGACGACTTCATTTTGAAGTTCTGCAAAATCAGATGCACCAATGATCTTGATCTTTTTTCTTAAGCTTTCAATACCATAATATCCCGAGTAGGTTACTTTTGCTTTCCCTTCTTTTCCTTTTTTGGTGGTGATGATAATGACTCCATTAGCACCCCGGGATCCGTAAATGGCAGTGGACGATGCATCTTTTAATACTTCAATGCTGGCAATATCATTGAGGTTCAATTGGGAACTCAGGTTGTCCAGAGGAAGACCATCCACCACATACAAGGGAGCATTACTGGCACCAATGGAGTTGGTCCCCCTAATTTTGATGATCATTCCTTCGCCTGGCTGACCCGATGCCTGATTAACTTGTACACCGGCCGCCTCACCCTGCAAAGCTTGGGCCACATTCGATACCGCATTTACTTGAGTGATTTTTTCTGAAGAAACAGACGAAACAGCCCCTGTCAGGTCCGATTTTTTTACCGATCCATATCCAATAACCACCGTATTTGAAAGCTCTGCAATATCAAGCTGAAGACTAATATGTACGATCTGCTGGAGTGAGGTGATTTTTACCTTCTGCGATTTATATCCCACAAAACTAAATTCAAGAACATCGTTGATCTCACCGGAAATAGAGAATTTCCCAGACGCATCGGTTGTGAGCCCTTTTCCTGTTTTCTGGTTGGTAACAGATACCCCTTGCAATGGAACCCCTTTACCATCTGTCACCTGACCATTGATCTCTGCCAATGGAGCCAAATCCTGTGCTGATGGAGCCGTTTGCTCTTTTTTCTTTTTAATCAAAATTGTTTTTTCAATGATGAGATATGAGAACGGCTGGTTCTTAAAACATTCATTGAGCACTTCGTCAATAGTTGCATCTTTCATCTGTATATCAACCTTTCCCGCTTTTTGCAGCAACTCATCCTTATAAAAAAAATGGTAGCCTGTTTGTTTGCGTATCTGTTTGAACACTTTTTCGAGCGGCACATTCTTTTCGGTGATCGTAATTTTTTGAGAATAGGTTTTGGCACTTACTTGAACACAAATAGCAGTTAGCAGGATAATCGTTAGTTTCATAACCATCCAAGTTTTTCGAAATGAAAGTCCCACGGCAGGTGGCACTTTACAGCATACATTTTTCATACTTTTGCAATGTTTGGGTTAAAAAATAAAGCAGTCATACAGCGATTGTAAAATATTAGCCCATCAAATGGCCAGGGGTGCTTCACCACCCTTGGTTTTTTTATGACTAATGAGATCCTGAAAATCAGTCTTTGAAATACATAGTTGTTGTTTTGTTTTTTATTTGGTTTATGGATGAGCTATTAATTTTTTTCCATCAAAATTGAAATGCACCTCATTCACTTCCAGCATTTTTAAAACCTCCGATAATGGGATGTTTCTAGAAATGGTGCCGGTAAAATGCCAATCGGGCAATTTGCCCTCATAACCAGTTTCTATATTATACCATCTCCCAATCTGCCGCAGCACGGTTCCAATATCATCACTAACAAACTGGAACAAACCGCTTTTCCATGCGATGGCCTCGTCGACATCTGTTTCCGCAACCGTAATATGTGAGGTAGATTTATTCAGTGAACTTTGTTGCCCAGGCCTCAACATAGCAGTAGCCGATCCCTTGGTAACTTTTACAGAACCCTCCAGCAAAGTGGTTTTGACCGCATTCTCATCCGTATATCCCATGATATCGAAATGGGTACCCAATACTTGCACATTCATGTCGCCCACTTCCACTTTAAAGGGCATGTCCTTATTTTTGGCCACTTCAAAATAGGCCTCACCCGTTAACTGCACATTTCTCTCCTTGCCTTCAAAGCTGGTGGGGAAACGGAGGGAAGATGCCGCATTCAACCATACTTTGGTTCCATCGGCTAATACCAACTGATATTGCCCCCCGCGGGGAGTAGCTATGGTATTAAAGTAAACCTGGTTGGTATTTTTTGATTGTGCATCATACAGCAATTTGCCATTGTAAAGCCGAATAACCTTTGTATTTCCCTGTTGTGCAAGAACCCCATTTGCTGCTTCATCCAGATCGATGGTCGAACCATCCGCCATGGTCAGAATAGCTTTGTTACCACCGGGTGCGGGGTCTTTAATAGTGGGGACAATTTTTTCTTCCTTTTTTGCAGTTTTAACTGGCATCGATCGGTACACGCCCCAATAAACAAGCCCTGAGCCAGCTACAAAGAGAATTGCGGCAGCAGCAATCATTTTCCGAATAGGTAAAATCCTCCTTCGGCTATTTGTAGAATCGTTTATAGATACAATAGGGCTATCGCTTTCTTGGTTTTTAAAGCTATTTGCTTTTTCTAGGATACGCTGAAACAGCTTTTCACGGGTATCCAGATTTGTTTGTGGTTTGAGTTGAACAAGCTGCCATTGGCTTTCGATCTTTTGTAGCAATTGTTCATTATTTTCCTCTTGCTTCAAGAGTTGAATTAGTTCTTGCAATTCTTGTTCCTTGAGCGAACCCAAAAGATATTTGTTCAATAATTCCTCTAAATGCGTGTTGTTCATTATGGTTCAATAAAATATAAATAAATGGACTATATGCCTTTTGTATAAAGACACGAAAAAAGAAGCTAGGTATGAGTGGGAGCTTAACTTTTTTTAAAAAAGTATTATTGATTAGTGGACAGGATAAAATGGGTCGCTAGGAGCAGATAAGCAATATCCTGGGTTTGAAGATAGCACCGAATAGATTGAAGGGCTTGCCCCATATGGCTTTTTACTGTATTTTTTGAAATGTGCAATTGATTGGCGATTTCCTCTTGACTCAGGCCTTGTTGCCTACTCATGCAAAAACGAGCTTTTGCTGCCGGGGCAATTGATTGACAGCGTCGTTAATTATTTTTTCTGTTTCCTTAACTAAAAGCTGTTGTTCGGGAAGATGTGAAGTTTCTTTGAAATAATTGACCAGATGATCGGTGAATGCTTGTTCGTGCAGTTTCTTGCGCAGATGATTGAAGATATGGTTTCTGGCGATGATAAAAAGATAATCGTTGAACTTCCTAACTGATATGAGTTTTTCACGCTGCACCCATATTTTTAAAAAAACATCCTGTGCAATTTCTTCTGCATCCGTTTCAGATTTGGTGAAGGCGAGCGCTGTGCTATAAATATGGTTGAAATAATAATCAAATAAGCGCCTAAATGACTTTTGATTGCCATTGGCAACTTCCTGTAACAAGGAAGGCTCCTCATCGAACGCTGGTAAAAATGGCATCGCAAAAAAAAATTTCGAAATGGTCAATTAGAATTCTCTATACAGCTAGCAAGCTTTAATTAAATCAAAAGCCAATATAAAATTAAGAATTTTGGTAAAATTTTCCATCAGAAATTAACAATGACCTATCCAAATGGACATCACCGACAACCACATGGATCAATTGCCCTGAGTTATATTTCGAGTGAAGGTACAGAAGTAATACCACCGTATGGCAATTTCCTCACTGGTTGTCAATCTTATTTGAATGGGATTTTGCAAGGATGCATTTTCAGCTACCCCTCCATTGCCGAGCCTCATCCAATACCACTTGCGCAGTCAGAGAAGATAAACCATTCCTTATAGTTTCAATACTTACTATATTAATGTGTTGTGCTATTAGCTTATCAAAAAAATAGGCATTGATTAAGGCGTTTATTCAA
>JAFDYF010000111.1 GCA_018267575.1 Bacteroidota bacterium | reverse complement strand
AAAGGCATCTAATAAATAATAACCGCAGAGGCAGGGAGACAGAGAGTGTAATATGGAGTTGGGGATTAAGTGGGAATTATGAATTGCTGCCCACAGGTTGTAAGCTCTTTGTGCTTCTTTGTGTCTTGGTGTCTTTGTGGCGGAAAAGTTAATAGGTCTGGAATATGGAATTGGGAATTGCGTTATGGAGTTAGAGATTCGTGTTCAGCTTTTTGCGTTTAGCCTCCAGCGTTCAATAGAATTACTTTCGTACAAGCGAGTCCCGCAATAAGCGGGATAAACTATGGCAACGATGTTCAACCGTATGATGATGCTGGTTACAAAAATAGAATTCAAAAAAATCATTCACCAACAAATAAAAAATCATGGCAGTAATTCTTCCGGTAGAAGGCGTTCATCCAAAGTTCGGGAAAGATTGTTTTGTAGCCCCCAATGCCAGCATCGTGGGCGATGTGATAATGGGCGATGGCTGCAGCGTGTGGTTCAATACCGTGATACGAGGCGACGTGAACAGTATCCGCATTGGCAATAAAGTGAACATACAGGATGGCGCGGTAGTGCATTGTACTTTCCAAAAAACAAAAACAGTGATTGGCAATAATGTATCCATTGGCCATAACGCCATCGTTCATGGTTGTTTGCTGCACGATAATGTGTTGGTAGGGATGGGCGCCATCATTATGGATGAAGTGGAAGTGGGCAGCAATTCCATCGTTGCGGCCGGCGCGGTAGTGCTGGAAGGAACCAAGATTGAAGAAGGTTCCATCTATGCAGGCGTGCCTGCAAAAAAGATAAAGGATATTTCCAGTGAGCTGATCAGCGGTCAGATAGAACGCATTGCCAACAACTATATTCACTATGCAAGCTGGTTTAAAGATGCCAACGCCATTTAAATCATACTAGTTTCAACCATCAGTTTATCAGGCAATTAGAATTCAGCTTTCTCTTTTACTTGGGTATTGATCAAAAGCGCAGCCCCTATTGCAAATACTAAATAATATTTGTAAGTTTAAATCGTTTTAGAGCAATACTTATGAAAACAGTCAAAACCCTATTACTCTTCCTTTTTATTTCCACACTCATTTTGAGCAGCAGTTCATGCGGTCTCTACCATAAAGTTTTTGGACCAAAATATGGATGCCCCAGTAATGGCAAGAACGTGGGTGCGGAAAGGATTTTGAGTGGAGAAAAAGTGCCTAAAGCAGGTAAGTTCAAATCTTAAATTCAATCTCTATTATAAACATCCTAAATCCACCCTCTATGAGCCTAACACTACGCACTGACTTTGGTTGTACTGAAGCAGTTATTGATGACGATTGCGGCCTTAAACGTTTTTATGAAGTCGCCAACATCCTCTCCGATGACCTAGATATTAAATTCACCCAAAAAACAGATGATTTTGATTCATTGATGTGGGACTTTATGTTCAAAGGCCATACCTTGACTTTGCACTACAATATCTACACCGGCATTTCCATTTACCCAAGGAAATTCCGCGAAGCGCCCAGGAAAGACAATGACGCCGTAGTGGAAGTTGCAAAGTTTTTGGAAACAAAGCTATTGATCAATACTGCAAAAAGGTTTATGTCCTAAATAAAGGATGAAAACCATGCTGTTTATGCAAGTAACAAATGCTAGGGAATTCGCTTAGAAAGGCATGAAGAATCAATAATTCTTTTCATCAATAGAATCGAGGATATTACGATAGCTTACATAACGATCAACATATATCAAGCCCTCATTGAGGGCTTTTTTTATACCGCAGCCGGGCTCTTCAGCATGCAGGCAATTATTGAATTGACAATCGTTGATGCGTATACGCATTTCCGGGAAATAATGCGACAGTTCCTGTTTGGATATATCCACCAGACCAAACTCCCGCATGCCGGGTGTATCGATGATCTGACCCGGAAAAGGCAAATCGTACATCTCGGCAAAAGTGGTGGTATGGATGCCCTTACCACTCCAACCGCTCACTTCATGTGTTTTGAGTTTCAGGTTTGGGAAAATATGGTTGACATAGGATGATTTGCCTACCCCAGAATGTCCGCTGAGCAGCGTAATCTTATCTTTAAGCAAAGCTGATATTTCTTCCGTGCCCATCGCCTCCTTAATACTGGTCAGCAAAACCTGATAACCGACGGCCGCATACATTTCCTTCCATTCCTCAAATTTGTCCATCTCCTTTTTTTTGTAGATGTCTGCTTTGTTCAACACAATCACTGCGGGAACATGATAGGATTCGCAGGCAACCAAAAAGCGGTCGATAAAACCTTGTGATGTTTTGGGCTCTTTGAGACTGGCCATGAGCAAGCATTGGTCAACATTGGCAGCCACGATATGGTGCTGCATTTTGTGCGAGGGTGATTGCCGATTGATATAATTTCTTCGGTCATGTATTACCGTGATGATGGCCGATTTTTCCAGTTCATTCTCCGGTTCTATTTCCACCTCATCCCCTACCGCAATCGGGTTGGTAGAAACGATATCATCAATCTTAAAAATGCCCTTGAGCCGCGCATTCCAGAATGCAGCATCTTCTGTTTTTACAGAGTACCAGCTACCGGTTGACTTATATACTTTTGCACGCATTGGAGCGCAATTTACAGCAATGAAAATCAATAAAACATTTTACCGTAATGCAAATATTTTTATGATTGGTCCTTCATTGTTCCAAATCAGTGAATCAGTGGCTGAAAAAAAATGCCACTGATTCACTGATTTTTAATGATTTTACGGAGTGAAAAATAGCTAACCAATACCTGAGGGTTTCTCATCCCGCAGCGCTATCTCGTTAATCCAGGTCCCGACAGCGGGAATAAATAATGACGTTATTCCTCTTGGTTATGCGCTCTATACGCCTAATTCATATTTTTATTTGGGCGGAGGCTTGACACCTTGGAATTTCATTGTTGAATCCTATGGGAATTTTCGGAAAACGGTAAACCGCAATATCATCTCAATGAGTAGGAAGGTAGCTGCTGCCAAAGCGAATGGAAGGAATTTTTCAGTATATCTTTTAAAAGAAACAATTTCCACTTTCGATTTTTCGAGCTTGTCGATATCTGCATAAATTTTCTTCAGACTGGAATCGTCCTTGGCACGATAATATTTTCCGCCCGTTTCATCAGCAATCTGTGTGAGGAGTTTTTCATCAATATTTATTTTCTCCTTTTGCATCACCACACCATTCGGAGTCTGTATCGGCACTGGCGCATAACCTTCGGTGCCCACCCCAATCGTATACACCCTTACACCCATGGATTTAGCGATTTCCTTTGCCGTATTCGGATCGATGAGTCCACCATTGTTTTCACCATCCGTCAACAATATCACAATCTTGCTTTTTGAATTGGAGTAACGAAGCCGATCCACACTGGTAGCGAGTCCAGAGCCAATGGCCGTACCATCATCCAATAACCCGCTCTGCACATTGAACAACTGGCTTTTTAAAACACTATGATCCGTTGTAATGGGGCACATGGTGAAACTTTCGCCCGAAAATATCACTAGCCCAATCCGATCCGATGGGCGGTTATCGATAAAATTAGCAGCCACATTTTTTGCAGCCTCAATTCTGTTGGGAGTAAAATCCTGCGCCAGCATACTGCCGCTGATATCCAGACAGAGCATGATATCGATGCCCTCGCCATTAATCACCTGTTGATCATTTCGGATTTGGGGGCGGGCCAATGCCAGCACCAAGCAAACAATCGTGAGTAAACGCAAAACAAAAGGGGTATGAATAAAAAAATTCCTCCAGGATTGTGTGCCTTCGAAGTTTCGCAGGGTAGAAACGGTGAGTGTGGCTGCCCCTTCATTGGGCTTTTTCACATACCGGTATATCATGAGCGGAATGACCAAGAGTAACCCGAAAAAAACAGGATATGCAAAACTGATATATTGAAGCCAATTATAAAGCACTATTTCGCAATTTCATTTATAATGTCAATGGAAGATTTGATAATATCAAAATGTTGTTCGTTTTCATTTTCACCGGGCTGGTATTTAGCAAATTTTACAAAATCGCTCATCCGCAATGCCTGCACCAATTGTGAGAACCGATCGTGGGGAATATCGGTTTTTTTCAATTGCCTGATCAATTCCTCATTCGTTTTATCGATTGTTACAATGCCCAGTTTCCGCAGCACATATACTTTTAAGATATCATTGAGTCGGGTATAATATGCCTTTACTTGCCCATTTTGTGTCATGTGTTGTTTTTTCAATTCATCCAAAGATGCCATCGCTTCCTCATAAGGTCCCAGTCTGGAAATTTCATTTTGTCCTTTGCTTTTCTCAACCCGCTTTCTAGTGATAAAATATACAATCAGCACAACCGATATCAGTGTGATGACCACAATCCCCATCAAAATATATTTCGAATAGGGGTTGGGCACCTCGAGGATATCCTTAATATCATGATAATCCTGTTTGGGGTCAAAATGGCTGAACTTGATATTAATGGGTATGGAATCCGTATTGAAATTTTTACCATTGACCTTTAATGGCAGGGGAACGATACTGTGCATTCCAGAATCGAAACTCGTGATTAGTAGCTGCTGGGTATAGGTTCTTTCATTGATTGTAGTGACCGAATCTATTTTCCCTTTTTCTATAATGTCAAAATGAGGAAGGGTATCCAAGGGGAACCAGGAAATATTTTCTCCCAGTGGCATTTTTGCCTGGAGTGTCAAACGAATCTGCTGACCAATCAAGATCTCCTTTTTGTCAACAGAGGCAGTTACAGAAAAGTCGTTTTGAGCAAGGGTATCCGTTGCACTGATCAATAAGGCCAATAGGCATGCAGCATATAATTTCATTCCTCTCATTCGCTATACGGGCCGGTTTCGTCCAATAAAAAACTTTTTTAGCACTTTCACATAATCCTCGTCTGTGCGTATATGCAGCAAATCACAGCCAGCCCTTAAGAAGGCGGTTTTGCAATTTTCTGTTGCTGACAGAAAATGCTGTTGATAATTATTCCTTACCAGATAATCACTGGTATCCACCCACTGGACAGTACCCGTTTCTGCATCGGCCACTTCCAAAAGCCCTACAGCGGGCAATTGCATATCCATTTTATCGTACACTTTGATGCCCGTGATATCATGTTTTTTCCCAGCTACTTTCAGGGATTCTTCAAATTTTTCATCGATAAAATCACTCAACACAAATACAATACTTTTCTGTTTGATGGAATTATTTAAAAACCGGATCGCATCACTCAGGTTTGTTCCTTTTTGCTTTGGGGAAGAAGTGAGCATTTCACGCACAATAAAAAGCGCATGTTCACGGCCTTTTTTGGGTGGGATGTAGCGTTCTACCTTATCACTAAAAAAGATCACCCCCACTTTATCATTATTATTAATGGCCGAAAAAGCCAGCACCGCACATATTTCGGTAATGATTTCTTTTTTGCTGGCATGAACAGTGCCAAACAAAGAACTGGCGCTCACATCCACCAATAGCATCACGGTAAGCTCTCTTTCTTCTTCAAACAATTTACTAAAGGGATGGCCAAAACGGGCAGATACATTCCAGTCGATAAAGCGTATATCATCGCCTGGCGCATATTCCCTTACTTCCCGAAAGCTCATGCCCCTTCCCTTAAAAGCACTATGGTACTCGCCCGTGAAAATATGACGAGTAAGCCGCTTGCTTTTGATTTCCAGTTCGCGGACCTTTTTTAATATTTCTGAAGTAGTGAGCATGAATTTTACAACCGACGGCCGATGATGGATGGCCGTTGGTCGACTATTTTAGTTTAGAATTTTCTAAATATTTGATCAACCCGTTAAGAACCTGCAAGCATTTTTCCCATAAAGGAGTTATTTGAACAAAACATTCTTCATCGATAATCTCTACCATAATTGCAATGTTCAATAATGTTTCCAACTCGTACAATGAGCCCCACGAAATATGCAAAAATTGGAGGGTATCCTTTTTATATTGCTTCCCCATTCCTTCTGCAATATTTGACGGAACCGATATAGCCGCTCTCTTCGTTTGAGATGTAAGACCGTACAATTCTTCTTTTGGAAAGTTTTTTGTCAAGAGATAAATCTCTTTCACTAATTGCATAGCGCTTTTCCATGCATCTAGGTTTTGATATTTACTCATAATCAAAAATTTTAAACTTTATGTCGGCCTACTGCGAACGGCCATCGACCATTCATTAACTCCTAAGGCACTTGTATCGCTCTCAATACTTCGTCAATCACTTGTTCTGCTTTTATATTTTCTGCTTCTGCTTCATAGGTCAGCCCAATGCGATGGCGAAGCACATCTTTTGAGATGGACCGTACGTCCTCGGGTATCACATAACCACGCTTGTTCAAAAAAGCATTGGCCTTTGCTGCCAGTGCCAGATTGATACTGGCCCTTGGCGACCCGCCATAGGCAATCATGGGTTTCAATTTTTCGAGCCTATATTTTTCAGGCGTACGGGTGGCAAATACAATATCCAGAATATAATGCTCTACTTTTTCGTCCATATAAATTTGTCTGGTGAGTTCCCTCGCCTGTGAGATTTCCTGTACCGAAACCACCTGGCTCACTTGAGGGAAGGCCCCGCCCTGCACGTTCTGACGAATGATCAGTTGTTCCTCGGCCTTGCTCGGATAGTCTACAATCACTTTCATAATAAACCTATCCTGCTGCGCTTCGGGCAATGGGTAAGTGCCTTCCTGCTCCAAGGGGTTTTGGGTGGCCAGCACGAGAAAAGGTTCATCGAGTTTATAGCTGGAATCGCCAATGGTCACCTGCCGCTCCTGCATGGCTTCCAACAAAGCACTCTGCACTTTTGCTGGGGCCCGGTTGATTTCATCCGCCAGCACAAAATTGGCGAAAATAGGTCCTTTGCGTACCACAAATTCGTTGCGTTGTTGGTTATAGATCATCGTACCGATCACATCGGCCGGCAACAGGTCGGGGGTAAATTGAATCCGGCTAAAATTAGCCTTGATGGCCTGCGCCAGTGATTTGATGGAAAGGGTCTTGGCAAGCCCCGGCACACCTTCCAACAGTATATGCCCATTGCTCAGCAAACCAATCAGCAAACGATCCAGCATGTATTGCTGACCGATGATCACGCGGCTGACCTCATCGCGGAGCCGGTCAATAAAAACAGCTTGGTACTGTATTTTTTCATTCAATTGCCTAATGTCTTCAGCCGTATACACCATATTATTGTATTAAAGTTGCAAAATACGAATTCACTTAGCAAGTAGCTTGCCAACTTAATGAATAGTTTGCAAATTTAAAGCTATCAATCCCATTTCCTGAGCATTTAACGTTTTATCGTTTATAGATATCCGTCTTGCTCTCATTAATTCGCACTAATTTTGGCTCCGCAAAATTGTTGAATACATATTCGATCCTTGTGAACTTTAGCAACCTCTTTTTTGTAATAACCATTTTAAAAAATATAAATTATGTCAACAACGACCAAGGCTTATGCAGCGCAAACACCTACCAGCAGCCTAGCAGCATGGAATTTTGAAAGGCGCGAACCCGGAAATCACGATGTTCAGTTTGATATTTTGTTCTGTGGGGTCTGCCACTCGGACCTGCACCAGATAAGGAACGAATGGTTCCCCGGCATTTTTCCAATGGTACCTGGCCACGAGATTGTGGGCCGTGTTACCAAAGTGGGCAGTCATGTAAAGAAATTTAAACTCGGTGATCTTGTGGGCGTGGGCTGTATGGTGGATTCCTGCCGCGTTTGCGATAGCTGTAAAGAGGGGATTGAGCAATATTGCCTGAATGGCAATTCGGGCACCTACAATTCAACAGAACAGGATAAGGTAACCCCCACTTATGGCGGCTATTCCAAACTGATGGTGGCCAATGAGGATTTTGTATTGAAGATTTCCGAAAAGCTAAACCTTGCGGCTGTTGCACCTTTGCTTTGTGCCGGCATCACTACCTATTCCCCATTGAGACATTGGAAAGTGGGCAAAGGCCATAAAGTAGGCGTGCTGGGCCTGGGCGGTCTAGGCCATATGGCCGTGAAATTTGCGGTATCCTTTGGCGCGGAAGTGACCATGCTGAGTACCTCGCCCTCAAAAGAGGCGGATGCCAAGCGTTTGGGTGCGCATCATTTTCTATTGACCACGGAAAAAGAAAACATGAAGAAGTTCAAAAACTATTTTGACTTTATTATTGATACTGTTTCCGCGCCACATGATTATAATGCATACCTCAGTCTTTTAAAAATAAGTGGCACGCATATTTGTGTTGGTGTGCCCCCTACCCCATTACAGATTCAGGGATTTAGTTTGTTGGGCGGAAGAAAAAGTATTAGTGGCTCTGCTATTGGCGGTATCGCCGAAACCCAGGAAATGCTGGACTACTGCGCCGAGCACAATATCGTTTCTGACATTGAACTCATCGATATCAAAGACATCAATAGTGCTTACGAAAGAATGTTGAAAGGGGATGTGCGTTACCGTTTTGTGATTGATATTGCTACTTTATAATTTATTCCCAGAAAATAAAAAAGGCACAAGATTTTCTTTGTGCCTTTTTTGTTTCCCAAACTATTAGGATAGGAATTGGGAATTTGTAATTGGTACTTTACGTTCCAGCGGGGTCTAGCGCAGCCGACCCCGCTGAGACGTGAAACTTCCCGACTTGCCGACTTCCCCACTCCCCGACTTTCTTTCTTCGTATTCTTCGCTTTCGTTGTGTGAAACTATTTAAGAAAGATACTTGCCCACGATTGGCACCCTTCTCCCCACACCAAAAGCTTTGCAGCTTACCCGGATGATGGGACAGAATTGGTTGCGCTTGTATTCGTTCGTATTCACCAACTTGAGAATCCTTTTCACCAATGGCTCTTCAATGCCCATGCCGATAATTTCTTTTGGTCCCTGCCTTCTTTCAATATATTGATACAATACTTTGTCCAACAAATCATATTCAGGTAGGCTATCGCTGTCTTTTTGGCCTGGTCTCAATTCGGCGGAAGGTGCTTTATCAATAATGTTTTGGGGGATAATCTCCCCATGGCGGTTAATAAACCTGGCCAACGCATATACCTGCAATTTGTACACATCGCCGAGAACACTTAAACCACCAGCCATATCTCCATATAAAGTTCCATAACCGGTTGCCAACTCGCTTTTATTGGAAGTGTTCAACAATATGTAGCCAAATTTATTGGCAATGGCCATTAATAGGTTGCCCCTTGACCTGCTCTGGATATTTTCTTCAGCCAGACCAAATGGTAGATCCTTGAAAACAGGATCCAATGAAGTAAGAAAAGAATCGTAAATATTTTTTATAGGGATGATATCATAATGATTATCGAGGTTTTTAGAAAGTTGCTCCGCATCGCTCACAGAATGGCCCGTGGAATATTGCGAAGGCATCAGGATAGCTCTTACGTTTTCCTTTCCCAATGCTTCGCAAGCAAGCGCCAAGGTTACCGCGCTATCAATACCACCACTACTACCCAGAATGGCCTTGCTAAAACCCATCTTACTAAAATAATCGCGGATGCCCATGATCAGGGCTGCATGTATCTGTCTGATATTTTCCTCATTGGTCAGGTAAGCAATCACATGGGAGGGGTCATTTTGCTTGGATACTCGCATTTCCTTATCGAAGCTGTAGAGGGCTGTGGGCTGCTTACTTGATCTATCATTTTTGTCAGCCTTCGTAAAAGCCTCTTCGGTCAAATCAACCAGTTCAAAATCTTCCTCAAAATATTTCATTTCTTTTACCAAATCCCCATGACCATTATACACCAAACTGCCACCATCAAAAACAATTTCAGTTTGAGACCCAACTGCATTGCAATAAAACATCGGGAGTTTATATTTCAGCACATTGGCTCGCACCACTTCCTTACGGTCATCATCATGGTCATAATCGAAAGGGGAGGCGGAAATATTGATCATCAAATCGGGCTTTTGTTTAATCAATTCTTCCATGGGTGAATGTCGGTACAAATGATTGTCGCCCAGATTCCAGATATCCTCACAAATTGTAAGTGCGATTTTCTTTCCTTTAAAACTGATGGTTTGCCATTCAAAACCAGGTTCAAAATAACGGTACTCGTCGAACACGTCATAAGTAGGCAAGCAGGTTTTGTTAGCAATTCCCTTTATTTCTTTTTCATAAAGCAACCATGCACCATTGAACAAATCTTTTCCTTTACCTGCCTCATTCCTAACCGGACAGCCAACAATCACCCCGATGGTATCGGCATGTTGCTTGATCCTGTCGACGGTTTCGTAACACTTAATTATAAAATCCTCGAACTCCAGAAAATCCCTTGGTGGGTAGCCGCAAATTGATAGTTCAGAAAAAACAATCAGATCGGCATTTTGCTTTTTTGCTTTTTCGATCGCATCGATCATCTTTTGGGTATTCGCTTCAAAATTGCCGATATGGTAGTTCTGTTGTGCTAAGGCGATTTTCATGGCCCAAATTTACGCTATGGGCCGAATATATGGATGAAGGCAGTATAAGTACTAATTTGCAGCCCAACACGTTTAACCATCATGAAGAAAATATTTGCTGCTTTTCTTATCCTTTTGTTTATAGTTGGCTGCAAAAGCAAAAAAAACGCCCCCGATGTTTCAAAGATAGATGTGACCGTTAAGATAGAACGGTTTGACAAGGCCTTTTTCTCACTGGATACCAATCATATTCAGCAGGGACTGTTCAAGATCAACCAACAGTTCCCTTATTTTGCCAATGATTTTATGATCAATATCCTGGGTGCAGAACCTTTGAGCGATACCAGCAATATCTCGTTTATGGCAGCCCGGCAGTTTCTTTCCAGCTATTGGCCAGCCAAGGATTCAATAGAAAAAAAGTTTGATGATATGGGCTGGCTGGAAAAGGAATTGCAGCAAAGCTTCCGTTATGTAAAATATTATTTTCCAAAATACCAGTTGCCGCCCAAGGTAGTTACCTATATCGGCCCTTTTGATGCACCGGGTGTAGCCATCACCCAATATACTTTGGCCATTGGCTTACAATTGTATATGGGGAAAAACTTTTCTTTTTATACCAGCATGCAGGGGCAGGAAATGTATCCCAGTTATATCTCTAGAAGGTTTGAACCGGCTTATATCACTACCAATTGTATGAAGGCCATCAGTGAAGATCTATTTGTGGATAAAAGTGGTAGCAAGGCCCTTATCGAGCAAATGATCGACAAAGGAAAATACTGGTGGTTGGTAGGCCAGTTTATGCCTGATGCCGATGATAGCTTAATCACGGGATATACGGGCAAGCAAATGGAATGGTGCAAAAAAAATGAAGGACTGATCTGGAACTTTTTCTTGCAATCGAACAACGAACTTTATTCTGTAGATCCAGATGTGATCAAAAATTATATTGGCGATGCCCCTAATACTCCGGGTATGCCAGACATAGCCCCTGGCAATATTGGTCAATGGGTGGGCTTGCAGATTGTAAAAAGTTATGCTGAAAAAAATCCCTCCATTACTCCCGTGGAATTGATGAAGATGGATGCCAGAAAAATTTTTGAGGAAACGAAATACAAGCCGAGGTAGGGAGCGAGTCGGGAGTTCTGAGTCGCGAGTCCAGAGTACTTAGTCGGGAGTCTGTAGTCTGTAAATAAAAATCAAATCTACGCATAAGCAACCGACTAATGACTACCGACTATGAACTATTCACCATGAACTTTCAACCACTACCTACACTGTCGCCATCACCGGCTTTTTGCCCAAGAGCCTCATCATCCTGAAATGGGAGACGATTGCCTTACCCATGGTAGGGAATTCGTTATAGGTGATGTTGAACTGCTCGCAGGTTTGCTTCACAATATTGCGCAAGGCTGGGTAATGGATATGACTAATCCTTGGGAATAAATGGTGCTCCACTTGAAAATTAAGCCCGCCCACAAACCAGGAAATGATTTTATTTTTCGGTGCAAAGTCCGCAGTTGTTTTCACTTGGAAAATAGCCCACTCTTCTTCGATTTTTAATGAGGCCCCTGGGTCGGCATGCTCAAATTCAGTAGTCTCCACCACATGAGCCAACTGAAAAACAATGGCCAAGGTAAAGCCCATGGTCAGGTGCATGCAGGTAAAACCGATTGCCCATGCTTTCCAGCCCACCACCATTACCGGGATTGCGATATAAAACAATAGATATAAAATTTTACTGGCCCAGAAAATAATATGCTCTTTGGCTTTCATTTTCTGTAATGGCATATCTACAATCCTTCCTTTAAAGTATTTATTAAAGTCCATCATGAAAACCCATGCAAAAGAAGAAATACCATAAACAAGCAACACATATATATGTTGAAACCGGTGGGCGGGCACCCATTTTTGTGAATAGCATTGCCTCATCAATGGGCTTTTGGCAATATCATCATCAACCCCATCCACATTGGTATAGGTATGATGGATAATATTATGCTTGAATTTCCAAATAAAAGCGTTTCCCCCCAGTGCATTCAGGCTCAGCCCCAATAATTCGTTTACCCAACCACGGCTCGAATAGCTGCCATGGCAGGCATCATGCATTACATTAAAGCCGATGCTGGCCAATACCAAACCAAAAATCGCACAAAGCAGGAGGCTGACCAAAACTGGCAAATGGAAAATCAATAAGGAAAGATAAATAACCACGGCCGCAGTCAACAACACAGCCGTTTTGGTGAACAACTGAAAATTGCCCGTCTTCCTGATACCATTATCAGCAAAATAATGATCCACAGAGGTTTTAAGTGCTGTAAAAAACGCTTTGTTCTTATTATTAAAGGTAACTTTTGTCATGATTGGCTTACTTTAATGCTGGTCAATTTTAACCCTCAGCACAAAAAATATTTCCGGTTACCTATCTTTAAGTAGAGGTTGGAATAGAATTGATGCTGTTATCAACATAAACGGGCGTAAGATACGCTTTATTTGAGAGGGAGACCATGATATTAGTAAATCACAACAAACTTTATCATTTCTTAATCTTGTCACGGAAAAGCTGGCGGGCCGCTTGTATTTCAATGATACCGCTAAATGCATCTTTGGGCACCAGAAAAAAAGACCTGCTATTAAAATATAAATGAAAAAAATAGGGGCTTTCCATAAAGGAGCTAAAGTCCTGCCAAAGCCATGCCTGTGTGCCACGGGAAGTGCCCAACACCACTTCCTGTTCACTGAAGCGCATAGAGAAGCTATCCTGAAAAGTATCTGACTTTTTGTAGATGGTCATAGGCAGTACCCTCCAAATAATAATGATCAGCGAAAACCAAAGAAATGAAAAAATCATAAAAGAAGCGGGTTGGATGATATGCATATATGCTAGTACGGCCGACAAAATCGCAAACACATTTACCACAATCAAAAGTATCCTAATTTCAGACCTGGTAATAAAATGGTATCTCAATGCTTGAAGCACTTGCTTTTTGTCATAACTAAAAGAAATTGTCATTAAGCAGTTAGATTAAGAGGATAAAAATAAGGATAAATAAAAAAGGCTGCATTTTTTGCAGCCTTTTAATTCGTTTAATGTCTGAAAAATTATCTTACAGACCTACATTTGTTATAATGGTTCGATGCTGCCTCATAAGGGGTAACCGACCTGCTACAGGAAGCAAGGAAAGCTACAATCAGTAAAAAGGCCAATACTTGTTTTGTTGTTTTCATGATTGGATTTATGTTAATTGATAACGAAATTAATATTATATAATTGCCTTGCAAGAAAATCGGGCAATTTCACTACCAAAAGAAAATATACCGAGAATTGCTAGTAAAAACCCCAATTTTTGATTATATTGACCCTTCGGTGTTCTTTTCACCTATTACCTCAACCACACAACGAATCCAGAACCGCTCCCTTGGTCCCATTTTAGTTAGGCATAAACGTTACAAATCTATTTTGCTATATTTATTACATCACAACTTAAAATCGACTCATATGAACTTTTTAAAAAGCCTATTGGTCATGTCGGCACTCAGTGTGACCTGCAGCATCACCCATGCACAGCGCATCAAACTCACAGATGGCAACCTTTCCGCTTTAAAAAATGAAAAAAACATCAAGGTTGAATTCACTTATGACAATATGAAAGTGGGCAAGTTTGACAAAGAGGAAGATTACGTAAGAACCAAAAAAGAAGAGTATAATAAGAAAGAACCGGGGCGTGGCGATAGCTGGGCTAAATCTTGGGTCGACGACCGAGCCTACCGTTTTGAGCCTAAATTCAATGAGCTTTTTGAAAAATATAGCGACTTGTCCAACAAAAAAGATGCAAAATATACCCTTATCCTACACACTTCTTTTACGGAGCCAGGCTTTAATGTTGGGGTATGGAAAAAAAATGCAGAAATCAATACGGATGCCTGGATAGTGGAAACAGCCGACCACAATAAGGTAATCGCCAAAATATCGATGGATAGAGTACCAGGCCGTTCCTTTTGGGGAGGCGATTATGACACCGGAGCCAGAATAGCAGAATGTTATGCCGACGGCGGAAAGGCATTGGGGAAATTTATCAAGGATAAATCCAGATAGTATTTCTTTTTTGTTCCAATAAATTCAAAGCTGCCCAGTGCAGCTTTTTTTATTGCCTATGGCAAAACAGTTGCCTCCCATTTTGCAGATAATCCCTAAAAAAACTAAACCCGCCCATAGAAATGAGCAGGTTTTAAAGTTTATAAATAACCGTCCGTAATTATTTTGAATAGGGCTTACTAAATTTTAGCTGCACCCCATGCTATTTCCACAATTCAGGCATTTGTAGCAGGTGCCGCTCCTGATGGTGATATGCCCACAAGTGTTACAGGCGGGTGCATCACTTTGCATGCTTTTGGCTGCTGCATTCACGGCATCCAGATGGGCTTCGCTTTTAACTGCTACTGGCTTGGTAGCCTTGGTTGGTTGGCTAGTTGGTTTATTGCTGCCCACCTTACCCACGATCCTTACATCGCTGAGCTCTGGTGTTTTTTTATCGTATTCCAAGGAAGTAGGGATCTCATCCCAATCATCCGTACCTGTGTTAGATACGTCGGGCTTGTCCAATACATGTACGAGGTCTGTTCTTCCCAAATATTCATAAGCCAATGCACGGAAAATGAAATCCACAATGGAAGTGGTGCTCTTGATATTGGGGTGATCCACCATACCAGAAGGCTCGAAACGGGTGAATACAAATTTTTCTACAAATTCTTCCAATGGCACACCGTACTGCAATCCAATTGAAATGGCAATGGCAAAACAGTTTGACATGCTGCGCATGGTAGCCCCTTCTTTGGCCATATCAATGAAAATCTCACCTACCGTTCCATCACTGTATTCTCCTGTGCGAAGGAAAATAGCCTGACCATTTATTTTTGCTTTTTGTGTAAACCCACGGCGCTTGGCAGGCAATGTCCTTCTTTCCACGATGGTGGCCAATGCCCGTTTTAATTTAGTATCAGGAGATGCTTGTACACGTTTGGTAACCTCATCCAACAACTCTTGCACCGTCAGTTTGCTCATGTCCACAATATTCGATTCCTCTGTGGTTGCAACGGCTTGTTCTTTATCGCTTGCTTCTTCTGTCTTTTTCTTTTTATCCGATTTATTGCTGAGCGGTTGTGATAATTTAGAACCATCACGGTAAAGTGCACATGCTTTCAATCCCAATTGCCAACTAAGCAAATAGGAGTCCGCAATTTCTTCTATAACCGCTTCGTTCGGCAGGTTGATGGTTTTGGAAATAGCACCGCTGATAAAAGGTTGTGCTGCACCCATCATACGGATATGCCCATGTGCATGGATATATCGCTCTCCTTTTTTGCCGCATTTATTCGCACAATCGAACACAGGCAAATGTGTCTCTTTCAATAGGGGCGCTCCTTCTACAGTCATGGTACCACACACATAATCATTCGCTGCTTCTATTTGTTCGTCAGTAAAGCCCAGTGCTTCCAACAGACTCCATTCGAAATTGAAATATTGTTCTGGCTTGAAGCCCAAACGCTGCAAGCATTCTTCGCCAAGTGCATACACATTGAACACAAAACCAATCTCAAAAGCAGAACCTACCGCATCGTCCAGTTTTTTGATCTCTTCCGCGATAAAGCCTTTTTCACTGAGCGTCTGGTGATTGATATGCGGCGCACCAGCAAATGAACCTGCACCCACTGCATATTTTATGATCGCATCAATTTCTTTTTCGGAATAATTCAGGTTTCTCAATGCCGCTGGCACTGATTGGTTAATAATCTTGAAATAACCACCACCACTCAGTTTTTTGAATTTTACCAACGCAAAATCTGGTTCTACACCGGTAGTATCGCAATCCATAACCAGACCAATAGTACCGGTTGGTGCAATCACCGTAGTTTGCGCATTGCGATAACCAAATTTTTCACCCAATTGCACGGCATCATCCCAAGCTTTGGTAGCGGCTTTCAGCAAATAATCTGGGCAGTACTGTGCTTTTATACCCTGAGGTTTGATATGAAGGTTCTCATACTCATCTGCATCATAAGCAGCGAGGCGATGGTTGCGCATCACTCTCAACATTTCGTTCTTGTTCTCCTCATATTTGGGGAAAGCACCCATCACTTCTGCAAGCTCTGCAGAAGTCTTGTAAGCGATACCCGTCATGATGGCGCTGATAGCACCCGCAATGCCCCTGGCTTCCTCGCTGTCGTAAGGGATGCCCATCACCATCAGCATGGAACCGAGGTTGGCATAACCCAAACCAAGGGTCCTGTAGTCGTAGGACAATTGAGCTACTTCCTTGCTGGGGAACTGAGCCATCAACACAGAGATTTCGAGCACGGCGGTCCAAAGCCTACAAGTGTACTCAAAGCCTTCCACATCAAACTGGTTGTTGGATTCCTCAAAGAACTTGCGCAGGTTCACGGATGCAAGGTTGCAGGCCGTGTTGTCGAGGAACATATACTCGGAGCAAGGGTTGGAAGCCCGGATTCGGCCACCATTGGGGCAGGTATGCCACTCATTAATGGTAGTATCGTATTGGGTACCCGGGTCAGCACAACGCCATGCTGCATACGCAATCTGATTCCAGACTTCTTTGGCAGGGATCTTTTTCATCACCCTTCCATCGCCCCTGGCTTTCAGTTCCCAATCTTCTCCCTTTTCGAGTTTTTCGAAAAATTCGTTGGGTATGCGTATTGAATTATTTGAATTTTGACCTGAAACAGTTTTGTAAGCCTCCCCCTCATAATCACTGGGATAGCCTGCAGCAATCAAAGCCCCTACTTTCTTTTCTTCTTCCACTTTCCAGTTAATGAAATCCAGAATTTCTGGATGGTCCAGATCCAAACAAACCATTTTAGCAGCACGACGAGTAGTGCCACCAGATTTGATAGCACCTGCTGCACGATCGCCGATTTTCAGGAAGCTCATCAAACCGCTGGAAGTACCGCCACCACTTAACTTTTCCCCTTCGCCCCTGATATTGGAATAATTGGTGCCGACGCCAGAACCATATTTAAAAATCCTAGCCTCTCTTACCCAAAGGTCCATAATACCGCCTTCGTTCACCAAGTCATCCTCCACACTCAATATAAAGCAGGCATGCGGCTGTGGACGCTCATAGGCAGAGGTTGACTTTTTCAATTGACCATCCACTTGATCCACATAATAGTGACCCTGTGGTTTCCCTTTAATGCCATAGCTTTCAAACAAACCGGTATTGAACCATTGAGGGCTATTGGGCACACAAGCTTGATTCAGGATGCAATACACCAGTTCTTCATAAAAAACCTGTGCATCTTTTTCGGATGAAAAATAGCCATAACGCTCGCCCCATGAGCGCCAGCAATTGGCCATGCGATGGGCAACCTGCTTCACAGAAGTCTCACGACCCAGTGAACCATCTTTTTGGGGAACTCCCGCCTTGCGGAAATATTTTTGAGCTAGGATATCTGTGGCTATCTGGCTCCATTGTTTGGGAACCTCCACATTGTTCATCTCAAATACCACTTCACCACTGGGATTGCGGATGATGGAACTGCGGTAATCGTATTCGAACTGGTCAAAGACGTTGATGTCGTCTTTTGTGAATCGGCGTGCGAACTGCAAGCCTTTCATAAGGTTATTATTACTGGCCATTGGGTAGTAAGTCTATTTAAAAGTGTTATTAAGTAATTGTTAAGGAGGTAACGAAAGTATTTTTTGATTTTGACATTTCCAGTCCTTAAATATTAACAAGCTGTGGAAAAAACAGTTGACAAATTTTGTATCGCTTATTGGCATTGAACCAATTGATTTTTGCACATTAAAATTCTTTTTTCAGACTAAATTTTTTTGGGTGGGAACAAAAAAAAGTTTATCAGTATGGATTAAACCTATTTTCCCCTATTGAATGTGTAAATCCACTCCATGAAGATTGCTAAATATTTAAAATATCTTCCTTTATTGGATCTTTTTCGCCATATCCTCACCTAAAGCCGAAAAGTTTTTGCATTTTTGCAAGCGTCAACCGAATTTCCAATGAAACAAAGCATCTACGAATCATTACTGGGCAGGAAAAAAAAGGGGGCAAAATCTTTTGCTGTCCTGATTGATCCTGATAAGGTGAATGAAAAAAAGATTGAAGAGCTTACCACGCTAGCAGTAGATGCCAAAGTGGATTATTTGCTGGTGGGCGGCAGTCTGGTTATTTCCGACCATCTGGATGAAGTGGTGCAGCACATCAAGAAAAATTGCTCCATTCCTGTAATCCTTTTCCCGGGCACTCCGTCTGGGATTTCCAGATACGCAGATGCGCTTTTATATCTTTCACTTATTTCGGGAAGAAACCCCGAGCTTTTGATTGGCCAGCATGTCATTTCTGCCCCAGCCGTAAAGAAAAGTGGATTGGAAATCATTTCAACTGGCTATATGGTCATCGATGGTGGTGCCCCTACCACGGTTTCCTATATCAGCAATGCCACGCCCATCCCATCGGACAAGAATGAAATTGCCATCTGCACAGCCATGGCGGCTGAAATGTTGGGTATGAAACTCATTTACATGGATGCGGGCAGTGGGGCCAAAAGAGCCATCCACGAAGAAATGATTGCGGCCGTCTCTTCACAAATTGAAGTGCCGTTGGTAATAGGAGGTGGCATCAAAGACCCCGAGAAAGCCTACCTGAACTGCAAGGCAGGCGCAGACCTAATCGTGATTGGCAATGCCATTGAAAAAGATGCTTCATTGATCAAAGAGATGAGTGAGGCGATACATGCGGTTGCGTTGGAAAGCGTGCCGAAGGCATAGGGTTTGGGGTATAAGCTGTGTATTGGGGAATTAGGAATTAGGAATTGGGAGTTGGGGTTGATTAATAGAAATGCGAACTAAAGACTATCGACTATCCCACCTTACGCCCTCCACCTCCTACCTTTCGCCTTCTCAAATAAATTTTACGTTAAAATATACGCTGCTAATAAAAAAATGTTTTTCTTTGCAGTTCAAAACCAATTTTGGTTCAATTTCATCCACATTTGAAATGAAAAAAAACTCACCCATATCACACTCTAACGAAGTGATATTGCACGCCTTCAACAAGCGTGGGTTTTTTGTAACGTCCATTGGCGTTATTTTTTCCGTTCGCCCCATTCCCTTTTGGGTACGACGTTGATACCCCCATCCCTTATAGTGACCTCTTTTAAAGCAGGAGCTATTTTCCCGTATACCGGGACAAGAAAAAATTCAATGGCAGGTTCATTGGACACCTTACATCTTCTAAGAAAAAAATAATGGAACAGGAATTTAAGATATTGATAGCAGACGAATCCCATCAGGATTTTGCTCAGATCATTTGCGACGAAATGGAATCTTCGGCCAAGGCACGAGGCACGGGCATTGCTAAAAGAAGCCCAGATTATATCAAACAAAAAATGCGTGAAGGGAAGGCGGTGATCGCTTTTACCCAAGATAATATTTGGGCCGGCTTTTGCTATATCGAAACATGGAGCCATGGCGAATATGTGGCCAACTCAGGGTTAATCGTAGCACCCCCTTTCCGTAAAGGAGGATTAGCAAAACAGATCAAGAAGAAAATATTCAATCTCAGCAGGAAACTATTCCCCGAGGCAAAAGTATTTGGCCTCACTACGGGCTTGGCAGTGATGAAAATAAACTCTGACCTAGGTTATGAGCCAGTCACTTATTCAGAGCTCACACAGGATGAGGCATTTTGGGCAGGCTGCAAAAGTTGTGTGAACTATGATATTTTGATGAGCAAGGAAAGGAAAAACTGCATGTGCACAGCCATGCTCTACGATCCCAAAGATCATTACGAGCCCGAAGAAACCAAAGAAGATTTCAAGAAGCACCGGAAATTGTATGAGCGTTTTATGAAAATAAAACAATGGAAAATGTTGGCCCCTTTTATGAAAAAGGAAAAGGAAGCTAACGGTAACGCTAAGCCGAAATCACTCATGCAAATATTCTTTTCACAAGTATTTTTTTGATGAGAAGGATTTGCATGACTTAAAAAATATAACGGTAAATAAAACATAAAATCATAAATCAAAATGGACAAAGTTGTTCTAGCATATAGTGGCGGCTTGGATACGACCTATTGCGCTATTTATTTGAATAAAATAAAAAACCTGGAAGTACATTCGCTTACCGTGAACACAGGCGGCTTCAGCGAAGAAGAGATAAAAAATATTGAAGCAAGGGCGAAAACCTTAGGAGTAGCTTCTTTCAAATGTGTGGATGTTACCAAAGAATATTATGATAGCTGCATCAAGTACTTGATATACGGTAACGTGTTGAAAAATGCCACTTACCCATTGAGCGTGAGCGCCGAAAGAATGGTACAGGCCATTGCCGTGGCCAAGCATGCAAAAGAAATAGGGGCGAATTATGTGGCACATGGAAGTACAGGTGCGGGCAATGACCAAGTACGTTTTGATATGGTTTTCGAGAGCATGCTGCCCGGCGTGGAAATATTGACACCCATCCGCGATATGCGTTTGAGCCGTGAGCAGGAAATAGATTTCCTAAAAGAACATGGGGTGGAAATGAATTTCACCAAAGCACAATACAGCATCAATAAAGGCCTTTGGGGAACATCGGTTGGCGGCAAGGAAACCTTGACATCCAATGGATACCTACCGGAAGAAGCTTGGCCTACCCAAGTTACGGCAACGGGTATCCGGAATTTGGAATTGGCTTTCGAGAAAGGCGAACTGGTTTCAGTGGATGGAAAAAAATTCAGTCATCCCGTTCAAGCCATTCAATATTTACAATCCATTGCACAACCTTTTGGTGTGGGGCGGGATATCCATGTGGGCGATACCATCATCGGCATCAAAGGTCGTGTGGGGTTTGAAGCAGCAGCTCCCATCATCATCATCAAAGCACACCACTTGCTGGAAAAACATACGCTTACCAAATGGCAATTATATTGGAAGGACCAGTTGAGCAGTTGGTATGGCAATTGGCTACATGAAGGCCAGATGTTGGACCCAACGATGCGCAATATTGAAAAGTTTTTAGCTGATTCCCAAGTCACGGTTTCAGGGAAAGTGTTTGTCACCCTTCAACCCTATCGTTATACCATCACTGGTATCGAAAGCAGTCATGATCTGATGAGCAATAAATTCGGTAGCTATGGTGAAATGAACAAAGGCTGGAGCGGCGATGATGTGAAAGGGTTTGCAAAAATTTTTGGCAACCAATCCGCCATTTATCATAAGGTAAATGAGGAAAGCAAATGAGCGTGGTCTCAAAAGATAAACCACTAAAACACTACAAATGGGGCAACCTTTGCGATGGCTGGAATTTGGTGGAAGAAAATGCTTTATCGGTGAAATGGGAGCGAATGCCGCCTCATACTTCGGAACAAAAACATTTCCATGAAAAAGCACAACAATTCTTTTTCATCCTCAAAGGGGAAGCGATATTTGAAATAGAACAGGAAAGGGTACTCGTAAAAAAAGAAGAAGGCATTCATATTCCAACTGGCAAACATCATCGGATCATCAATGAAGGAAATGTAGATCTAGAATTTTTGTTGTCGTCACAGCCATCAACCATTGGTGACAGGTTTCATGTTGATTAAACTAGAAATATAAAATGGCAAAAAATATTCAACAAAAAAGCGAACACCCTAGTTCCCCCTTTGGGGGGCGGAGGGGGCTAAAGGTAGGGATTGTAGGCGGAGCGGGTTATACCGGCGGTGAGTTGATTCGTATTTTGATCAACCATCCGAATGTGGATATTGTTTTTGTAAATAGCAAAAGCAATGCTGACAAATACGTGCACGAAGTTCATAGAGATATGATTGGAGAAACAGATTTAAGGTTTAGTTCTGAACTTAGCAATAATATCGATGTGCTTTTTTTGTGCGTGGGCCATGGCGATGCAAGAAAATTTTTAGAGGCAAATACCATCGATGAGAAAATTCGGATTATTGATTTATCGCAAGATTTCCGTTTAAGCAAGTCATCGGTCATCGGTCATCGGACATTCGTATATGGGCTTCCAGAAATAAACAAAGCGGTCATAAAAACGGCACATAATATTGCCAACCCAGGTTGTTTTGCAACCAGCATCCAATTGGGATTATTGCCTTTGGCAAAAGTAGGGTTATTGGGAGAAGTGCATACCACGGGTATTACAGGTTCCACCGGCGCAGGCCAGGGTTTATCAGAAACTTCTCATTTTTCTTGGCGTACCAATAATATCCAAGCATACAAGACTTTGACGCATCAGCATATTGGTGAGATCATGCAGTCGTTGAAACAAGTTTCACCCGCCGACAAATCAACCAATCAACTAGTCAACTTTATTCCTTGGCGTGGCGATTTCGCTAGGGGAATTTTTATCAGCTCGCAACTTGTGTGTGATTTGGAGGAAGCAGAATTATATAGAATGTATCAAGATTTTTATAAAGAGCATCCATTTACCATAGTCAGTAAACAACCAATTTTTTTGAAGCAGGTGGTGAACACAAACAAATGTATTATCCAATTGGAAAAAGTGGGTACTCGTTTGATTGTCCACTCGGCCACCGACAATCTGTTGAAAGGCGCATCTGGTCAAGCAGTGCAAAACATGAACCTGATGTTTGGCTTGGATGAGACAGCGGGGTTGAGGCTAAAGGGAAATATGTTTTAATGCTTAACGCACAAAGCTGGACGCTTAAAGCCTCGAGAAAGGGAATGTCAATATTAAACAATGAGAGATTATAAGAAATATGATGTTTGGGTAAAATCACATGATTTGGTTCTTATAGTTTATAAGGAAATTGCACCATTATTTCCAAAATCAGAGCAGTTTGAGTTGACTAGCCAAATGAAAAGAGCAGCCTATTCAATTCCTTTTAATATAGTAGAAGGTTGTGGGCGAAATTCTGACAAAGATTTTGCTCATTTTTTAGATATGTCCTTAGGATCCGCAAATGAATTGGAATATTGTTTTTTACTTTCTAAAGATTTGTCTTTTATAGATATTGAACAATACAATTTACTCTTTGAAAAAGTAAATGAGATAAAAGCAAAATTAATAAATTTAATTAAATCAATCAGAGGAGGTAGTACGAACTAGGGCGTTTAGCTTAAAGCGTTCAGCCTTCAGCATTATTATGAATCTATTCAACGTCTATCCAATCAATAATATCAGCATCGTAAAAGCGAAAGGATCCTATGTGTGGGACGATGCGGGGCAGCAGTATCTTGATATGTATGGTGGCCATGCGGTGATCTCCATTGGACACACACACCCGCATTATGTACAGCGGCTCACGGATCAACTGAACAGAATCGGTTTCTATTCCAATTCTATAAAAATCCCTTTGCAGGAAGAGCTTGCCGATAAATTGGGCAAGGTATCAGGCAAAGAAGATTATCAACTCTTTCTCTGCAACTCAGGTGCCGAGGCCAATGAGAATGCATTGAAACTGGCTTCTTTCTATAACGATAGGAAAAAAATTATTGCTTTCAAGAAAGCTTTTCATGGCAGGACATCTTTGGCGGTGGCGGCTACGGATAATCCTAGTATTGTGGCACCAGTGAACCAGACGGATAATGTCGTATTCCTTCCATTCAATGACGAGGCTGCATTAGAAAGTTATTTTAGTGAGCATGGAAATGAAATTTCTTCGGTTATCATAGAAGGCATTCAGGGAGTTGGTGGCATCAATGAAGCATCTGCATCATTTCTGCAGGCGATTAGAAAATTATGTGACCAATACAATGCGGTATTCATTGCAGACAGTGTGCAATGCGGTTATGGTAGGAGCGGGAAATTTTTCTCTCACGACCATGCCAATGTAAATGCTGATATCTATACCATGGCAAAAGGTATGGGCAATGGTTTTCCTGTGGCAGGCATCATCATTGCTCCTAAAATACAGGCAAAATATTTTATGCTGGGCACTACATTTGGCGGAAACCATTTGGCTTGTGCGGCAGCATTAGCTGTGCTGGAAGTGATAGAATCAGAAAAATTGATGCAGAATGCCGAAACAGTTGGCAATTATTTGATGGAGGAATTAAGAAAAATCCCAGAACTGAAAAACATACGCGGCAAAGGTTTGATGATTGGATTTGATGTGCCAGAAGAGTTAAAAGATTTGCGCAAAAACCTATTGATGAACCATCATGTATTTACCGGGGAAGCAAAACCGAACGTGATTCGTTTATTGCCCTCATTGGCATTGAGAAAAAAAGATGCAGATGAATTTTTGGAAGCAATAAAAGAAGAGATAGGGGCAATGACAAATGTCGCTTAACTCAATAATATTTCACCACAGAGGTAAATGAGGTTAGGCACAGAGTAGAAATTAAATCTCTGTTTCCTCTGTGCTTTACCTCTGAGCACCTCTGTGGTAAAAAAGTAAATTACGAACATTGAAAGAAGAATAGAGAAACCAAATCTTTCACTATTCACCCTTCACAACAATAAATTAAGGACATTGAAAAATTTTATTTCTGTTCATGATGTGACCGATATGGATGCTTTGATAAAAAAGGCATTGGCATATAAGGCAAATCCTTATGCAGATAAATCATTGGGTGCAAACAAACGTATCGGACTATTGTTCCTGAACCCAAGCATGCGTACGAGACTAAGCACACAAATAGCCGCACAGAACCTAGGCATGGAACCCATTGTTTTCAACGTGGATAAAGATGGTTGGGCACTCGAGTTTGAAGAAGAAGCCATCATGAGTGGCAATACAGTGGAGCATGTGAAAGATGCAGCACCCATCATGGGAAAATATTTCGACATCCTTTGTATCCGTACTTTCCCTTCTTTAAAAAACAGGGAAGATGATTATAGCGAATTGTACATTAATCAGTTTATAAAATATGCAGGCATCCCAGTAATCAGTTTGGAAAGTTCCACGCTGCACCCACTGCAATCATTGACCGATATTATCACTATTAATGAGGAATTGGCGAGTCGGAAGCCAGTAGTCGGAAGTCGTCCAAAAATTGTGCTCACTTGGGCACCGCATGTAAAACCGCTGCCACAATGCGTTGCCAATAGTTTTTCACAATGGGTAAACCATTGGGGCAAGGCAGATTTTGTAATCACCCATCCGGAGGATTATGAACTGGATGAACGTTTTACGAAGGGAGCCACCATCACCACCGACCAAGAGGATGCTTTAAAAGGAGCAGATTTTGTATATGTAAAAAATTGGAGCACCTATAAGGATTATGGAAAAATTTATTGCTACGATGCGGAGTGGATGCTGACCATGGAAAAATTAAAACCCACCAATAATGCAAAAGTGATGCATTGTCTTCCGGTACGCAGGAATGTGGAGTTGAGTGATGAGGTTTTGGATAGCAAGAGCAGCATTGTAACGCAACAAGCAGGAAACCGTGTATGGGCAGCACAAGCCGTGATCAGCGAGATATTAAGCAGCGCAAAATGAAACCATTATACGTCATAAAGATTGGGGGAAATATCATTGATGATGAAGAAAAGCTTTCGTCATTCCTCAGATCAGTGGCATCCATTGACTCCTACAAAATCGTTGTCCACGGTGGGGGGAAGCTTGCCACCAAATTGGCCGATAGCTTAGGCATACAACAGCAAATGATTGATGGCAGAAGGATTACGGATGCAGAAACCCTGAAAATAGTGACGATGGTATATGCGGGTTATGTAAACAAAAATATTGTAGCACAATTGCAAGCCCTCAGTTGCAATGCCATCGGTTTGACGGGTGCTGACAATAATTTGATCGAAGCCCATAAAAGGAAACACCCCAGCATTGATTATGGTTTTGTGGGCGATATTGATACGGTGGATGAAAAAGGCATCAGCCATTTTTTAGACTTGGGCTTAACCCCCATCATTGCACCGATTACTCACGACAAAAAAGGTCAATTGCTAAATACCAATGCAGATACGATTGCTCAAGAAATTGCAAAAACGATGAGCAAGGATTTTGAAGTGCAACTGATTTATTCTTTTGAAAAAAGCGGCGTGCTTTTGGATGCAGAGGATGATCAAACGGTGATACCCACACTAAACAGGCATTATTATTCGGAGCTGAAAGCGGATAAAAAAATATTTGCTGGGATGATTCCAAAAATCGACAATGCTTTTGCCGCCTTGGACAGTGGTGTAAAAAAAGTAATCATTGGGAAAGCTGAAAATTTAGATAAAATAATCGCTGGCGAATCTGGTACAGCGATTATCCATGAATAACAAACATCAATCATTAAACCCTTTTGATGTTGAAATAAAAATTACATGAACAATCAAACAACCGATAAACTATTAGCCGATTCAATTGGCTTATTGAAGCAGCTTATTGCAACCCCTTCTTTTTCCAAAGAAGAAAATGATACTGCCGAATTGATTTGTGCTTTTTTTGAAAAAAGCCAAATCCCTTTTTCACGGGTTGGCAACAATGTGTATGCAAAGAACAAATTTTACGATGCTTCCAAACAAAGCATTTTGCTGAACTCGCATCATGATACGGTTAAGCCAAACAAAGGCTATACAAATGACCCCTTCTCCCCTATCGAAAAAGATGGGAAAATTTTCGGCTTGGGAAGCAATGATGCGGGTGGTTGTTTAGTGAGCTTGATTGCGACCTTCCTCTATTTTTATGAGCAGGAGCATCTCAACCACAATATTGTTTTCGCAGCCAGTGCCGAAGAAGAAATCAGTGGGGTAAACGGTATTGAATTGGTATTGCCCTATCTTGGTCAAATTGATTTTGGTGTGGTTGGGGAACCCACCAAACTGGAAATGGCTGTGGCGGAGCGTGGATTGATGGTGATTGATTGCACCGCCAATGGCCGTGCTGGTCATGCAGCACGTAATGAAGGTGAAAATGCCTTGTACAAAGCAATAGATGATATTAATTGGATACGGAATTATCATTTTGAGAAAGTGAGCGATTTGCTGGGCGAATCACGGATGAGCGTTACCGTTATTGATACCGAAAACAAACAGCACAATGTAGTGCCATCCCAATGCAAATTTGTGATTGATGTGCGGGTGAATGAGCTGTATACTTTTGAAGAAATTTTGGAGGCTTTGAAAAACAATCTTAAAAGCCAGTTCAAACCTCGTACCACCAGGATGAAATCAACTTCCATTCCTTTGGATCATCCTTTGGTGAAAGCTGGCTTAGCTTTGGGAAAAGGTTATTATGGTTCACCGACCACATCCGACAAGGCCTTAATGCCCTTCCCTACGTTGAAAATGGGACCTGGTGATTCAGCCAGAAGTCACACAGCAGATGAGTATATTTATATTGATGAAATAAAGGACGGGATTGAAACTTATATCCAATTACTGGATGAATTTATTTAAATAACGCTGAACGCTCAACGCAAAACGTCGGACGCGTTGAGCATTGAGTGTTTAGCTTTAAGCGTAAAACATGAAACTCTGGTCAAAAGAAAACAGCAATACCTCTCAAATAGTAGAAGCTTTTACCGTTGGGCGTGACAAAGAATTTGATATCCTTTTAGCCGAGCATGATGTATTGGGTTCCCTAGCGCACACAAAAATGTTGGAGAGCGTGGGTTTATTATCAAAAGAAGATCTAATAAAAATACAAGAAGGTCTCACTGAAATATTGAACCAAATCCATCAGTCAGAATTCACTCTTGACCCAGATGTAGAAGATATCCATTCGCAAATTGAGCTCATGCTCACTAAGCGCATTGGTGAAGCTGGGAAAAAGATACATAGCGGAAGAAGTAGGAATGACCAAGTCGCAGTTGACATCAAACTGTATCTAAGATCAGAAATTTTGAAAATCAAAGAAGAAGCAAAACAGTTTTTTGATCTGCTCATTTCACAAAGCGAAAAGTTCAAGGATAAATTATTGCCGGGCTATACCCATTTGCAAATTGCCATGCCATCCTCTTTCGGTCTTTGGTTTGGTGCATATGCAGAAAGCCTGGTGGATGATATGGAATTATTGAGTGCTGCTTATCATGTTGCAAACAAAAACCCGTTGGGCAGTGGTGCGGGTTATGGTTCCTCCTTCCCTTTGAATAGAACACAGACGACAGAGATTTTACAATTTGAATCACTCAACTATAATTCTGTTTATGCGCAAATGACCCGTGGCAAAACTGAAAAAATAGTAGCCTTTGCCTTGAGCAGCATCGCTGCCACCTTGGGCAAATTATCGATGGATGCTTGTTTGTACATCAACCAGAATTTTGGTTTTATCTCCTTCCCCAATGAACTGACCACGGGCAGTAGTATCATGCCTCACAAAAAAAACCCCGATGTTTTTGAATTGATACGTGCCAAATGCAACCGCATACAGTCCACACCAAACGAATTAACCTTACTGATTAATAATCTCCCCTCGGGCTATCACCGTGACTTGCAACTTACCAAGGAAATTCTTTTCCCCGCCATTGAAGAATTGAAATCCTGTTTGCAGCTGGCTGGACTCATGCTTTCCAATATCAGCATCAAAGACCATATTTTGGACGATGAAAAATATAAATACCTGTTTAGTGTGGAAGCCGTGAATGAATTAGTGAACAAGGGCGTCTCATTCCGGGAGGCTTACCAACAAGTGGGCAACCAGATTGATAAAGGAGAGTTCAATTTTGATTATAAAAAACAATTGCACCATACCCACGAAGGAAGTATTGGCAATCTTTGCAATGAGCAGATAGCCCAAGAAATGAATAAAGTGTTAGAGAAATTTGAAAAGAAGTGAATGGGCAATAGTGAATAGTCAATGCGGTTCACAAGCTTGCAATTTCTTTGTGCTTCTTTGTGTCTTAGTGCCTTCGTGGCATAATGCATCTCGCAAAGACGCTAAGGCGCAAAGGGTTCTACGCAACTGGTATTCAGCGTTTAGCTTTAAACGTATAGCGTTAAGCCACTGATTCACTGATTGGGTTCTCTTATGTGCCTATATGCCTTATGTGGTTCAAAATAGATTTCAGGCAGAGGCACGGAGAGTTCAGTTGAGAAGTTGAAAAGCCGACATTTTGCTGATTGCCTTTAGCGTCTAGCGTTCAGCATTAAGCGTTTTGCCTTCTGCCTTCCACCTTATGCCCTAAACCTTTTTTTCCTTTGTAAAAAATCATTTTAGCGAGCTGGTATCCACTCTGGAAGGGGTATCTTTTCCCGAAATAATTGAAGTAGAACTTACTGCAATTGCTTTGATTATCTCGGTCATGTTCTTCAAATTCAATGTGCCGATTTCATCACTCTGTTTATGATAGTTCGGTTCAGCATCCATTTTGGAAGTGGATATAGTATGTGCCGGAACACCTTGTCTGGCAAGGGTTGCATTATCTGACCGATAAAAAAGATTCTGCTCCGTATAAGGATCGGGGTGAAACTCAAATTTGCTACCTTCTAAATTTTTTTCCAATATTTTCCCCATATCTGTTTTTTCATAGCCAGTGATATAAGCTGAATTGGTGCCCCATTTACTTTCGGTGCCAATCATTTCAATATTGAACATGGCCACTACTTTCGCAGGGTCAAACTGTTTGGAGAAATATTGAGAACCATAACCACCCGATTCTTCAGCAGTGAATGCCGCAAATATCAAGGTGCGTTCATTATTTCCCAATTGTTTAAAATATTTTGCCAACATAATCATGGCGGTAGTTCCAGAAGCATCATCATTTGCGCCATTATATATGGAATCCCCTTTATTATCGGGTTTGCCAATCCCCAAATGATCATAGTGCCCTGAGAAAATCACATACTCATTGGGTTTAGATTTACCAGGCAATATACCGACCACGTTGTCCATTTTCATTTTTGTCACCTCGTGCCTTACGGCAATCTCATATTTTTTAGGGTCCAAATCAGTACAGATAAACACGGTACTTCTTGGCGTATTAAAAACAGGCCTCTTAAATCCAGTCATCCGTTTTAGGTCTTTATAAAAAGAGGTATCCACTAAAACCAAATAACTTTTTTCACTACGGATATATTTAAACGCTTCGGAATTAAAATTATCACCGGGTTTTATAAACGCTTTCGTATAACCACTATCTTGATTAATCACCAAATCAGGGTTCGAAGTGAAGGAAACAATATTTTTCATGGCAATACTGTCCCCATCGAATATCGCTTTAGCGGAAATAAACCTTGTTTTCAACAGCGTAAAATCCTGCAGATAAGAGCCACTATTGTCGTGTGTTTCCAAGCCAATAGATTTAAACTCATTTTTTATAAAATCTGCAGCTTTGTCGATGGCAGGCGTGAAGGCAGCCCTACCCTGCATTTCATCGGATGACAATATTCTTTCAATGCGTTCTGTTTCTTTTACATTGATAATCTTATCAATTTTTTGAGCAGAAACAAGAATACTGTAAAATTGAATGAACCCTAATAGTAAAAAAGTCCTATGCAATGGCAATCTCATTTCCTGATTTTTAGCTTTTCTCATTTAGAAATTACAAGCTCATCATTTCCTTGAACTTGACCGTTTGCCTTCTACTAACTTCAATCTTTTCTCCTCCCTTTAGTTCTAATAAGAGACCCCCATTAAAATAAGGTTCAATTTTTTCTATCAACCGAAGGTTGGCAATATGTTTTCGGTTGGCACGGAAGAATATTTTCTCATCCAACCTTTCTTCCAAGGCATTCAGCGATTTTAAGATGAGTGGTTTATTCGGGCCGAAATACACTTTTGCATAATTCCCCACGCTTTCGAATAACCGAATATCCGAAAGCTTCACAAACCAACAACGTTCCCCATCTTTTACAAATACTTGATCGTGCTCGCCCAGAATGCTTCTATTAGTGGATATATCGTAATCCGAAAGAGGTTCCTTATCTTCCTCCACCTGCAGCTTATGCAATGCATCCGCAAGACGTTTGGGTTCCACAGGTTTTAGTAGATAGTCCAGCGCATTTACCTCAAAAGCTTTTAGTGCATATTCATCATAGGCGGTAGTAAAAATCACATCTGGTGCTTTCCCCAATTCGGCCAGCATGTCAAAGCCTGTTTTTCCCGGCATTTGAATATCGAGGAAAATCAAATCCGGGCCCAGACTTTCCACCTTTTCAATACCCTCGTTGGCATTGGCAGCTTCGGCTATTACTTCTATTTCGGGAAAGTCCATCAGCAGTTTCTTCAGCTCATTCCTTGCCAGTCGTTCATCGTCAATGATAATCGTTTTTATCATATCTATAGTTTTTGCTAATGAATAAATGTAAGTTGTTCCGCTAATGTAGCAAAATTGATCATTGACAAGCTTGGAAAGTGATTATCGGTAAAAAGGAGGGCTGATTGATGCTAATAGCACAGGAGATTTGATTGCTTAAGTCAGAGTAACAGAGATTACCTACCCATCTACGTCCGATAAAATTTATACATTATGATCGAAAAATTGTAGGGGCAAAAAAACATCTATAGCCAATATGATTGCCAATTGGAAGAAACTGTTCTTATTCGCTGGAAAATAAAAGGCCAGACTTAGAAAAGTCCGGCCGTTGTTGATCGTACCCTTTAAAACTAAAATCTTAATTATTTGTCTTAATGATTCTTTGTACTGATGTCTGACTGCCATTTGCCGCTTTCACAAAATAAACTCCCATGGGCAATGTGCTTATATCTACCGTTTCAGTTTGTCCCGCATTGCTGTTTGCTATTTGTTTTATCGGGCTTCCGCTGACGTTATAGATGGTATATGATACCAGTTTACCCTGCCAGCTATTGGGTATGGTAATATGTAATTGGTTCTGTACTGGGTTGGGGAATGTTACGATTTCAGCTTGTTTAGATTCGTTTGTCAACCTAATCAGGTCAACAGGCGAGTAACTGAAATTGCCATCCAGGTCAACCAACTTCAAACGATAATAAACGATGTTGCTGTTCACAGAACTGATATCATCAGCATAATTGTAATTCCTTATAGTGCTGCTATTACCTTCTTGTGTGAAGACCAAAGCCACATCTTCATAATCCGTTCCATTCGTGCTCCGCTGCACAACAAAATTGCTTGCGTTCAATTCTGTAGCTGTTGACCAGTTGAGCAAAGCCTTTTCCTTATTGTTGTTCAACTGCGCATCAAAAGCAACAATAGTCATTGGTAGTGTGTTGCCAAGTTTGGAAATAACTTCAAAAGCAATTGAATTGTATCTTCCAGTGATGCTTTGGGTCATGCAGCCTCCACTTACATTTGCACCATATCTAAACCTTACTGCACTGGCACCTAAATAATATTGGTCAACCATTACATCCTTAGCTGCAGTGTCAATTCCTGGATAACATTTTTTTGAACCCGTAATCTGACTTTGTGTTTGGCTTTCACTCATGCTGAGTTTGGTAGGGTTATACATATTGCATTTAAGCGGGTTAAATGAAACAAACTGATCTTGAAGTAGTGCATCATCCCCATCAATATCATAAGAAGTTCCCTTTATCGTATCCAATGCTGTAGGGGTCGAGGTACCTAATCTTACAAAAGTGATATTAAATTCCATCCACCAGTTTGCAGAACCAGATGCTGTACCATGTTTATAGCTCACAAAAGGTTGAAAAGCCCTATCTGATCCGGTGCTGGTAACATCCACCGTATCTAACGTTACATCGCAAGAAGACCTGCCTATTATTTTAACCAATGCATCAAGCGTTGGCGATACATTAGAAAAACGGTAAACAGCGCCATCTGCTTTATCAACACCGGAAACCAAAACCGGGTTACGGAATACCAGCTTCTGAGAAAAAGAGCTTAGTGTGATGGATAAAAATGCAATTGCTAAAACCGCATATTTAACCGAAATGATTTGTTTTTGTTTCCTAGTAGGGTAAATCTGTTTCATAACAAAAATTTGGGGTACTTTAAATGATTAATAGTAGCCCATAGTCATTGGAAGAGAAACACGATAATTCGAAAAGGAATTGGAAACAGTATTAAAAGAAAATCTATTACTCTTTAGTGCGGAAGATTGGAATCAGTATTTTTCGAACGGATTTGGAGAACGGATGACAACTAAATTAAAAAGCTTGTTTGACTAAAAGAAAATTGGAGGATGGTAATTACGGAGGAGATTGGGTACGTATTGTTTCGATGACGAGACAAAGATTGCACGAGAATTTTAATAATGCAAGTGTTTTGGAAAATTTTTTTCCTTCTAAAACAAAAATGCCCTTTAAAAATTTAAAGGGCATCTGTTTATAATGTGAGAATGAGTTACTTGTACTGCGGTATCAAACCATTTGCAAGCTCCACCATTTTCTTTACACCATCATCCGGAAGATTGCCTTTCTTAAATTCGGCCATCACTTCTGGCAATTTGTTGTCCATTTCCATCAGAAAATGTTCTTCAAATTCCTTCACCCTTTTTACTGCCACATTGCGCAACAGGCCTTGCGTACCCAAGTAGATGATGGCAACCTGTTTTTCAACAGAGAAAGGAGAATATTGTGGCTGTTTTAAGATTTCCACATTCCGAGCACCTTTATCGATTACCAACTTGGTAGCCGCGTCCAAGTCACCACCAAATTTTGAGAAGGCTTCCATCTCACGGTATAAGGCTTGGTCCAATTTCAAAGTACCAGCCACCTTCTTCATGGACTTGATCTGTGCATTACCACCCACACGGCTAACCGAAATACCCACGTTGATCGCCGGACGGATACCCGAGTTGAACAGGTTACCTTCCAAGAAAATCTGACCATCGGTGATGGAGATTACATTGGTTGGGATATAAGCAGATACGTCACCCGCTTGTGTTTCAATAATGGGTAGCGCGGTCAATGAACCACCACCTTTTACCAAATGCTTGATAGAATCTGGAAGATCGTTCATGTTCTTTGCCACATTATCGTCACTGATAACTTTGGCGGCACGCTCCAACAAACGGCTATGCAAATAGAACACATCACCAGGGTATGCCTCACGGCCAGGAGGGCGGCGAAGCAACAAAGACACTTCACGATAAGCCACCGCTTGTTTGGAAAGGTCATCATAAATAATCAAAGCGGGCTTTCCGCAATCACGGAAAAATTCGCCAATGGCGGCACCAGCAAATGGAGCATAGAACTGCAAAGGAGCAGGGTCTGATGCAGAAGCGGCAACAATCACGGTGTAATCCATCGCACCGTTATCCGTAAGTGTTTTCATCACACCCGCTACGGTAGAAGCTTTCTGACCGATAGCTACATATATACAAAAAACAGGTTTGCCTGCTTTATAAAACTCTTTTTGGTTGATGATGGTATCAATGGCAATCGCCGTTTTACCAGTTTGCCTATCACCAATGATCAACTCACGTTGTCCACGACCGATGGGAATCATCGCATCAATCGCTTTGATACCCGTTTGCAAAGGTTCTTTTACCGGTTCACGGAAAATTACCCCGGGCGCCTTGCGCTCAAGTGGCATTTCATATTTCTCTCCGGCGATGGGGCCTTTACCGTCGATTGGCTCGCCCAAGGTATTTACCACACGGCCAAGCATCCCTTCCCCTACGTTGATGGAAGCGATTTTTCCGGTGCGGCGAACCTTAGCACCTTCTTTGATATCACCGCTCTCTCCCATCAATACCACTCCCACATTGTCTTCTTCCAAGTTCAGCGCAATGGCACGTACCCCATTCTCAAACTCCACCAACTCACCACTGCGTACATTGTTAAGCCCAT
This sequence comes from Bacteroidota bacterium, assembly GCA_018267575.1. Taxonomy (GTDB): domain Bacteria; phylum Bacteroidota; class Bacteroidia; order Chitinophagales; family Chitinophagaceae; genus Puia. The sequence goes on along the minus strand of JAFDYF010000111.1, from coordinate 118,405 downwards.
ACACACGGGCAATACCATCACCTACCTGAAGAACAGTACCGACTTCTTCCATTTCTGCGGCAATATTGAAATTGCTCAATTGCTGGCGCAATATTGCTGAAATCTCATCTGGTTTAATTTCTGGCATATTCTAGTTTTATACCCTTCCCCTAAAAGGGAGTTTTGCAAAATGTATCAATTAATAAGCACCCCTTTAGGGGGTGGGGGCTTATCTTATTTTATAAATAAAATCATTGTTCTGGAACTGCTTCCTCAAATTGTTTAGATCAAAGGCAATGCTAGCATCCACCAACTGGTCGTTGGTTTCCAGCACAAACCCACCGATCAAACTTTCATTAACCGCCGTGTTCAGTTCGATGTTTTTCATCGAAGTACTGCTCTTCATTTTTTCAACAATAGCGCTTTTCAATTCTTCGCTCACTGGGGTAGCCGTTGTCAGCTTGACGGTTACGATCCCTTTGGAATCTTTGTATTGTTGAATAAAAGCCGTGATAATTTCTGGTAGCAAATCTTCCCTACCCTTGGTGATCAAAAGTTTATTGAATGCAGTAGTTAAGGGATTTACTTTATCGGCACAAATCGCATCCAATACCTTGGTCTTTTTATCTCCCTTGATTACCGGGCTTTTCAAAAGGTTTACAAACTCTTTGCTGGATTTGCAAACAGCTTGTAAGTATTGCATATCATTATATACATTTTCCAGACTGCCTTTCTCAATGGAAAGGCCTACCAGGCTTTTTGCATATCGTTCCGCTAATCTTGGGTTGGGCATTGTATCAGTTTTCTGTTTCCAGTCCTCAGTTTTCGGCGGCAACGCTTTTGCTGATGATTGGGGTCAATTTTTCCTTAGTTCAGTTTTACCTCGTTCGCTAATTGTTTAATATAATTTTCCTGTTCAGCTTTATTGCCAAGCTCACGTCGCAGGATTTTTTCAGATACTTCCACTACTAACTTTCCTACTTGATTCTTTACATCCGTGATGGCAGACATTTTTTGCTGCTCGATCGCAACATGCGCATCTGAAATGATTTTATTGGCTTCAATTTTGGCATGTTCTTTTGCCTCGTTGATGATTTTGTCCTTGGTATCCCTGGCTTCTTTCAACATTTGTGCACGCTCCTCTCTTGCCTGTGCCAATAATGCTTCATTCTCGCTTTTCAACTGGGCCATTTCTGCTTTCACTTTTTCAGCGGTTGCCAATGAATCGGCAATACCTTGTTCACGTTCTTTCAAGCCATTTACAATAGCGGGCCAGGCAAACTTAGCCAGTATAAAAAACACGATCAAGAAGGCCACCAAGGTCCAAATCAATAAACCAAATTCGGGGAGCAGTAATTTCATAAAACCAATTTCAAATTTGATAATTGCTCAATAGAGCTATCTGTTCAATTCTATTTTTTAAAGAAACTGCACCCGCCGCCCTTTGCTTTGGATGCAGTGATCCGATGAACAATGATATTATTTCAATACCATTGCCAAGAAGCCAACGATGATAGCGAACAGTGCAGCACCCTCAACAAGGGCAGCAGTCAAAATCATGTTAGCCCTAATGTCATTGGAAACCTCTGGTTGGCGAGCGATAGCTTCTACAGCACCCTTACCAATCTGGCCAATGCCAATGCCTGCACCTACAGCAGCAAGACCAGCACCGATAGCACCGCCCGCATTCGCTGTGGCATCTAGCATAATTGTCATCAATTCCATAATAGTGGCTTTATAATTAGTGAAAAAAAACTTTTTAAACCATCACCGCATCATCATGATCGTTCTCATGGTGCGCCCCCTCAATTGCCTGCCCTATAAATACTGCGGTAAGCATGGTAAAAATAAAGGCCTGAATAAACGCAACCAATACCTCAATAAAATATATAAAAATGGTGAACGCAATGGCAAACGGCGCTGTGCCCCATCCCGCATATGCGCTCATGTTCCCAAAAATAAAAATGAGCGAAATAAGACAGATGATGATGATATGACCCGCTACCATGTTTGCAAACAAACGAATGATGAGGGCAAAAGGCTTGATAAATACGCTGATAAACTCAACCGGCACCAATATACATTTTACCAAAAATGGTACACCGGGTGGATTGAAAATATGTGCCCAATAATGTTTGTTGGAACTAAACAAAATAACCACAAAAGATATGATACCCAACACCGCCGTAAAGGCAATATTTCCGGTAACGTTTGCTGATCCTGGGATCAAGCCCATGAGATTATTGATCAGAATAAAAAAGAAAATCGTTAATAGGAACGGCAAGTACACTTCATAACGCTTCCCCAAATTGGGTATGGCAACCTCATCTCTTACAAAAGTAATCACAGGCTCCATCAAACTTTGGGTCCCTTTGGGCGCAGACACCACACCATGACCTTTTTTATATTTTTTTGCAATCACCAGCATTGCCCATGTAAACAAAAACAAGGCAATAAACATTTGGATCACATTGCGGGTAATGGAAATATCGTAGATTTTTACCGTGGGGTCGATCTGTCCTTGGTTGTCCAGTGCCATAATATCCTGGGCATTGTATTTTGTGGCATCCAATTTTAGCTCTTCGATCTTTTCATCTGTGAGCATCAGATAGTTGTGGTAAGGCTCTTCCCCATGGTGAAAATGGGAGGACATGAATACATCCAACCCCCTTTGTTTTGAATAAAGAATCACCGGAAGGGGTATGGAAATAGGGTGCTTTTCGCCATTATCGCCTATAATATCAATCAAATGAAAGTCGTGACTGTTCAAAACGTGACCAAAAATGATTTCTTTGGCGTTGAAACTCTTTTTTGCCTCCTTTTGCTCCCCACCTTCCTGGGCAAATGAATTGCCGAAAAAAGACGAAATGGAAAGGCTGAAAACCGCTACCAATAAGTATTTGAGGCATTTTTGCGACATATATCCCTGAAAATTTGCGCAAAGATAAGGGCGTAGCCCCAAAATATGAAATCAGGTTTAAGGTGATAATAGTCATATTTTCTTGCTAAGCTTTCAAGTTAGATATTAGTAGTTTTCCAGTTTCGGGAAACCATTTTCTAGTTCCCGATTACCGCACACTATTAGCTTGGTTTTGACGTTATACCCTTTCAGTTTAATCATTAAATAAACGACCATGAAAATGAGTGTAAAAACGATTTCCGCGACCTTAATGCTGGCCTTCTCGGTATTCCTCCTGATTACGGCCTGCAAAAAAAACAATAGCCCTTCCTCCAGTACCGCCAGCAATCCAAGCGCAGTGAACCTGTCGGCCAATGGTGCCGTTTCTGATAACGCTTTTGATGATGCTTTTGGCATTGCTTTGCAAACGGGTAATGACAATGGACTGAATAGTCTGATGCAGCTAAAAAGTGGAAAAGCTGATTTGTCTGCAAATGGGGCAGGTCTTGGGGGCCCTTATTACTGCGCTTCGGTGAGTGTTTCAGGGTCTACATTTCCAGTAACAGTAAATGTAGATTTTGGTACAGGCTGCAAAAGTGCGGACAGTGTTACTAGGTCTGGCTCTATCACTTATGTTTTTTCTGGGAAATTGAGTGTCCCAGGCACGGTGATATCTGCCACATTCAACAATTATGTGGTGAATGGTTATAAATTGGCCGGCACTTATTCTATCACCAACACTTCAACAACTTCAATTTCATTGACCACTGCCGTAAAAAACGGAAGTATAATTTACCCGAATGATACCTCTTATTCTTTTGCTGGCTCAAAAACAGTTACCCTAGCTTCTGGCAATATTACTATCCCATCAAGCCTTGTTTTCAACCTTACTGGTGGCTATGGCATCGGCAGTTCCTATGGAGATACCCTCACTGCCACCGTTACAACTCCCTTGGTACACCCAGCAAGCTGCAAACATGTAGTTTCTGGCATTGTTAGCTTTAAATATACAAAAGGCAGCGCCAGTCTTAATGGCACTCTTGACTATGGCAACGGAACTTGTGATAGTACGGCTTTGATAACCATCGGCAATTACAGCAAGACGGTTATTCTACCATAAATTTAATTGACCTTAAAAAAAGGAAGAGGCGCAATTGATTGCGCCTCTTCCTTTTTAAATTATTTCCTATCCCGAATTTCCCTAATTCTTTCCAACTCCAATACATCAACCTGATCTTTTAACCTATTCACCGCTTTTTTGTTTTCGATCAAGTGATTGATATGAAGAAATGGGATTTTTAACCCATCAATATCAGCCACAGAAGCGAGCTTTAGACACTCATCAAAACTCAGGTCCTTTAATCCCTTCATTTCAGTAAGAATATCCAATTCAATACCAGCGGCATAAAAGGTAGTCCACCCCGGAACAAAATCCATAGTTTCGAGTGATTCCAAATCTCCGTACCCTAATTCCTCAAAAGCTTTCCTTAGGTTTTTTCTGTTGGCGCTCGTGTCATCGATCCACATATCAATATCGTCGGTATTCCTGTTGAAACCATGAAACCTAGTAGCAAAACCACCAATCATGATATACCGAACCTGATTGCTATTGAGCTTTGCCCAAAATTTCATTAATTGTTCATCGGAAACATCCATTGCGGGGAATGGTTTTAAGGAGCAGGTTGGTTGGTGATAACAGCTTTATTGAGCAACGCATTTCTACGGAGCATTTTCACAAATAAATGAAGCTTTTCTTTATCGGAGCGATAAATATCTTCTTTCAATTTATCTATATCGGAGCGGTGCACAAATCCATAAGGGGAAGCATCTTCCCGAACTGAACTCTTATCTGTGTTATGTATTTTTTTTGTACCCACTACTAAATGAATATCTTGTTATCACTATGAGGCAGCTTGTTGAACTGCATCTCATGCAATTTACTATAAAATCCACCAATTGCCAATAGCTGTTCATGTGTACCTATCTCTTTAATTTCCCCTTTGTCCAATACAATAATTTTGCTTGCTTTCCTTATGGTAGAAAGCCGGTGTGCAATCACGATTGAGGTCCTTCCTTTCACCAATTTGTCTATAGCCCCTTCTATCAAAAGTTCCGATTCGGTGTCCACAGAAGAAGTGGCTTCATCTAAGATCAGGATAGAAGGGTTATAAAGCAAGGCCCGGATAAAGGATAGCAACTGACGTTGGCCAAGCGATAAAGTACTTCCCCGCTCCATTACATTGTAATCATACCCATTGGGCAATGCTTCAATAAATTCGTGCATGCCAATTAGTCTGGCAGCCTCTTCCACTTTTTCCCTGGGGATTGATTCGTTCCTCAGTGTGATATTGTCGAGCACAGAACCAGAAAACAAAAACACATCCTGCAATACCACCGCAATATGGCCCCTCAAAGAATCCAGTTTAAACTCATTGATGTTGACATCATCAATCCTGATTTCCCCTTTTTGAATCGCATATAAACGATTGAGCAAACTGATGATGGATGTTTTGCCACTACCCGTATGCCCTACAATGGCAACCGTTTCACCTGGCTGTACAATGAAGGATATATTTTTGAGCACATATAGTTCGTCCACATAAGCAAAGCTGACATCATTAAATTCAATTTTGCCCCTTACATGCTCGGGGTCATAGTTTCCCTCGGCAGTTGAGGGTATAAAATCAGTATTGTCTAATACTTTGAAGACCCGCTCACTGGCCACCATCCCCATTTGCAGCACATTGAACTTATCGGCAATCACACGCAGTGGCCTAAACAACAAGTTTAAGTATAAAAAGAAAGCAATGATTTTTCCCGACAACTCTTTGGCTTCCTGTTCGGGAATCTGTAATACCTGCCTTGCGCCCCACCAAACCAACAAACCGGTGGACACGGCCAAGATAATCTCAACCAAGGGGAAAAAAATGGAGTACGCAAAAATGGCGTTGATATTGGCGTTACGGTGTTCCTTATTTATTTTTTTGAACTTAGCAAACTCCCTGTCCTCTGCGGCGAATGCCTGCACCACCTGCATACCCGTAATATGTTCCTGAACAAATGCATTCAGGCTGGCCACCGCATTGCGGACCCTGATAAAAGATTTGTTCACGCTTTCTTTAAATACATAGGTAGCGAGAATCAGAAAAGGGAAGGGTGCCATGCAAACCAAGGTCAGTTTCCAATCCACATAAAACATAAACCCCAAGATAGAAACGATGGAAAGCAGGTCGGCAATAATAGGTATCAACCCATCAGAAAAAATATCATTGATTGATTCAATATCATTGATAGTCCTAGTGGTTAATGTGCCAATCGGCGTTTTATCGAACTGGGAGAGATTGAGCCCCAAGATTTTTTTGTACACGGTAGTCCGCAAATCTTTTACAACCGTTTGCCCAAGCCATGCCGTGATATAGGAAAAATAAAACCGGCAAATAGTTTCCAGTAACAGCAGACCGATTTGAAAAACAGTAATCCAGATTACCAAGCGCATCATTTCATTCTTGACCGAGAGGCTATCGGCAACCCCCTTGCTTATATAATCATTCACGGTTACCTGGATCAAATAGGGGCGCAAAGGCGATACTATGGCTAAAACAATTGAAAGGATTATAGAAACATAAATGCGCTTTCTATATGGCGATGCATACTGGAAGACCCTTTTTAAAGAGCTGAAATCAAAAATCATTTTTCGTTTGGTCTTTTCCGACATAGTGTTTGCAAAAATACAAAAGCAGTTTGGCGTTTGAACAATACAATTACAAGTTGGGAAATACTTTACATCATGCAATGGAGATGCTGGATAGTCTTGGCTATTTTTCCATTGCCTTTCTGTATGCTTTAATAAAAATGGCTCCCAGATTTTTGTAAGGAGGTATATAATCGTTGAAACGGTCTTTGGCAACCGCATCGTTTTTGAACCTGTTTTCCAGTTCACGCCACATGGATAGCCATTCTATATTTCTTCCAGAAATCAGGTCATTATTCAGCGCTTGCAATATGGGTTCATTCACGGTTCTAGTGCCCACTTGTTTGGAAGAAATGATATGGGCGTCGTCGCTGATTTTCAATACCTCGCTCAGGTTATTATACCCACCGCAAGAGCCGAGTACCACAATTTTTGCGGATGGCTGAATCCTTTTCAGTGTGGAAGAAACATGGTAACTGTGGCCTCGGTGTATATAAATCACGGGTTTCATGTCTTTCTCTTCTAGATAAGCGCCTAAATCGTCCTGTGCTTTTTCGTCGGGGTCGTCCAGACCATTGAGTGGCTTATTGGCAAAAATATATACCGGCTTTCCCCTGGTGGATGTAATGCTCACCCATTGAGGGTTCTCCGTAATTTTCCATTCCGGTTTTCCGCGGAACAGAGCCATAAAGTCAGCAAAGGAAACCTGACCATCCTTGTCTTCATCGTTACCGTAAAAAAAGGCCTGCTCCACTACACGCCCTGCAGAATCTCTGAGCGAACTATAGTCAATTTTATAAATCGGGGCGATGCCCAACCTTGCGGAAAGATCGATTTTTTTGGTGGTATCGGCCGATTCAAAAAGGGTTTGCAGCAGGTTATAAATAATAATCCCTTTTTTATTATTTGCCGCCAGGTTTCTTTTATAGTTCCATTTGGTTTCATGCAAAACAAATTTTGCAAGGGCCGGATTTTTTTCGAAGATACTGCTATAGGAATCTGCCACATCCACCGCATCTTCCTCGCTGGCCTTTTCAAGACCTATCGTAAATGCCTTCATCACGGTATTGGCATTTTCTTTGGGCATGGTGCTAAGGAAATGGTCAAGCGTGTTGTAGGCGGCAGCCATTTTAATAAATTTTCTAAAATAATCCCCATGCACCTGCATAATCAAACTATCGCCACGGGGTGTTTTCATACGCTGAAAAATCTCTGGGTATACACCACGTACATAACTGGAAGTATAGATCACATCTTCGCTCAACACAATCAGATAATAGAGCTCTTCGGCAGAAAGTGGTTCAAGCACTTTAAAGCGGATGGCATCGGGCTTGTCGTGCAGGCCATTGATCTCATTCACAAAAATATCCCTTGCCTTATTGGTCAGCATCTGGGTAAGGGCTGCCATCTCCAATGCGGTATCCCTAGCTGGGGGGAGCAGCCGAGCCGCATAGTCCAGCCTTGTTTTTACCAATAGCTTATAATAGTTTAGCCCATCGTCCTTCACCTTGTCGATGTCCTCGATGGTTAGTTTTCCTTTCAGCAGGTTGTCCAAAAAAGGAAAATAAAGTTGGCCACTTTTACTGGTCGCCATCTGCCCGATCACATGCACCAAGGTATCGCTACTTTCCCTGATCCGCTGCCCAAGCGAGTTGTCAGCAGCAGCAAAATCGTAGAGTTGGCGCATATCATTATGCCCAGCAACCACAATCAAGCTGTCAGTAAACGGCAAATCCAAATGGTTTTGCAGCTTGGTCAAAATTTCTGATGGGTGAAGCGAACAATATTTCCTGAACAATATCAATCTCGATGGTTCAACACCTACATTTTGATAAGGAAGCAAAAAACAATCGACCAAAATCTGACCAATGCCATAATCATTTTCTGCTACCACAGGCTCTATGCTCAGGTTTTTCTTGTCAAGCAGCATGGCTTTTTCAAATGAGGCCACCAGCTTGGTTGCCATAGAAGGCGGAAAATCCCTTTTATTAAAATTGTTGTCATAGCCCTGAAGCATAAACTCCAGCCCACGCAAATACCTTTTTTTATCATTGCTGCTCAACACCGTATCCTGTTCTATAACTTTTTGTAGCTTATCTACCCTATCCACCAGTGCTTCCTTAACGATCTGCTTTTTATTTTCAGCCAGTACATTGCTTTTGGCCAGTATCTCCAAAAGGTTATTTTGTTGCCTATCTATATTGTCATGGAATAGCATCCGGTCCCTAGCCACTGGATATGGATAAGAAGTTTGGGCAGAAGCCCCACTCAAAATGGCTACAAAAAGGAAGAGGAAAAAATGAAATCTCACAATTCGAATTAAAAATTAAACATTTGATAACTTTCTGATCACTAAAACGAATCAAACAAAAGTACTACCATTTCATGTTGTATAACGTAAAAAAGCGACACTTCATACGCTAAACCTATTCCAAAGGGGTTTTTTTAATGCCACCGCCAGTTTTGAACAAATTCCTGAAAAAGCCTTAACAAAAAAACATACATTTATTTCTTTATGAACTAGTCATTTCTTCTTGAATTGCCATTTTTTTGGCGCTAATTATATATTAACAAATTGTAAACTCACCCAATCAAATCTTCTCTGAGATTAAATTCGATTAGGTTTGCGTAAATTATGAGTTCATGGAATCCAAAGGGAAAAAAATTCTGATTGCGGATGATGAGCCAGATATCCTGGAAATCATTCAATACAATCTGGTAAAGGAAGGATATGAGGTAACCACCGCCAAGGATGGCGATGATGCACTGGCAAAAGCCAAAATGTCAAAACCCGACCTGATCATCCTCGATATTATGATGCCGAAAAAAAGTGGCATCGAAGTATGCGAGATCTTAAGGGCAGATCCTGAGTTCAAAGAAGTGCTCATCATTTTCCTAACAGCGCTCAACGACGAAACCTCCCATATCAAAGGCTTGGAAACCGGCGCCGACGATTATGTGAACAAACCCATCAGCCCAAAAGTGTTGGTAAGCAGGGTGAACGCTTTATTCCGCCGGTTTGTGAGGGAACCGGAAGGCAGGGTACTGAAAATGGAGAACCTGGTGATTGATCCAGATAGATATGAGGTGATCGTTGACGGCAAAAACATTACCCTCGCCAAAAAGGAGTTTGAACTGATCTATCTGTTGGCATCCAGGCCCGGCCGGGTGTTTTTGCGCAATGAGATCCTGAACCAGGTTTGGGGAAACGATGTTATCGTTGGTGACCGTACTATTGATGTACATATCCGAAAAGTAAGACAGAAATTGGGGCTCGACTGCATTACCACAATCAAAGGGGTTGGGTACAAGTTCGATCTCTAATTCAGGTAGGAACAGCCTGCGGTGCCGCTATATTATTTTCTTCAAAATCTTGCGGCAGTTTGAGCCATTCATTACTTATTCCCTTCATTGCAATACGTTCAAGGTATGGGAAAATGCCCAACTTGCATTAAATTGCTTCAATCTGTTTACTAAAAATGTTCGCCACGAAAAACCTCTCACCAAGACAATTATCCGCCTACACCGCTGCGTTGCTGGCAATGCCCGTTTCGCTTGGCGCTTACATTGTGACAGGCAATTGGGGCATAGGCCTGGGATCGCTGGCCATTGTTTTTTTAATTGGCTATGCTTTGATCTTGTTTACCCTGGAAAGGTTTATTTACCGGAAAATAAAACTCATTTATAAACTTATCCACCAGACTAAGGCCACAAAAAAAGAAGAAGTCTATTTCAAGTACATCCTTCCCCAAAAAAGTATCGACGAAGTAAGGGAAGATGTGGAAAAATGGGGAGAGAAGAGAAATGAGGAAATCGAAGTCCTGAAAAAAAACGAAGCCTACCGTAAAGAGTTTCTCCAAAACCTGGCCCACGAATTCAAAACCCCCATCTTTTCGATACAAGGCTATGTGGATACATTACTGAACGGCGCTATGGAAGAACCGGAAGTGAGAAAAAAATTTTTGGAGAACGCTGCCCGAAATGTGGACAGGCTGGTAAACTTAATGGCCGACTTGGACGAGATCTCAAAACTGGAAAGGGGCGAACAGCTTTTGTACAAACAGAATTTTGTGATCCAGGACCTGATTAGGGAAGTGTTCGAATCACTGACCATCAAGACCAGTGAAAAGAAAATCTCCCCGTTTATAAAAAAAGGTTGCGAATCGCCCATCACCGTTTTTGCAGACAAGGAGAAAATCAGGATGGTTCTTATCAACCTCATCGAAAATGCTAGCAAATATGGCAGGAATGGGGGTTCAATCATGGCCAGTATCTATAAAACAGATGAAATGCATGTGTTGGTGGAAATCAGCGATGATGGTATTGGCATTGATGAGGAACACCTTCCGCGCATTTTTGAGAGGTTCTATCGTACCGATGCCGGCCGCAGCCGCGATCGTGGTGGCACCGGTTTGGGGCTGGCTATCTGCAAACATATTGTGGAAGCACATGAACAACGCATACACGTTAGGAGCACCCCTGATGTAGGCACCACCGTTGGTTTTACGTTGGAAGCGAAGAGGGAATAAACGCTGAACGCTGAACGCCTAAAGCTAGCTAAACGCATGGGCTCTTTATAGGGTGTGGGGCATAAGGTAAAGGGCATAAAGCTTAAGGCAAAACGCCTACCGTAGAATGCGGAATGCAAGTCGCGAACTCTGCAATTTAACAACCAATCAACTTCCCCGTCTCTCTGTCTCTGCGGTTATTTTCTTCGCCACGAAGACTCCAAGACACAAAGAAGTACGAAGAAGGCAGAAGGTTAAAGGCAGCACGCTAAACGCATAAAGCTAAACGCTGAATGCTGACTAGTCAACACCAATTCCTAATTCCCAATTCCATTTTCCCACTTCTCAACCTTCACCCAATCAACTCTGAGTCCTCCGTGCCTCTGCATGAAAATTATTTTGAACCACATAAGGCATATTAGGCACATAAGAACCTTAATCAGTGAATCAATCAGTGGCAAAACGGTGAACGCTTAAAGCTAAACACAAAATGCTAGCGAGAAACACCAATTCCTAATTCCCAATTCCATTTTCCCCACTCGGCAACTTCCCCTTTTTGCAAATTTCCATAATGTATCTTTGCTTTTAAAATAAAAAACCGTGCAAACTGCTACCCAAATATTCGACTACGAAACTTGGAAAAATAAGCTACCGGAACTAACCAAGCAATACCAAACAGCCAGTCCCTACCCACATATTGTGTTAGAAAATTTTTTGAACCCCGAAGTGTTGGACAATTGCATCACAGAGTTTAACCAACTTAATGAATCGGATGGTTGGATCAACTATACCCACTACAACGAAAAAAAAAGAGGCCTAAACAAAATTGACCTTTTACCAGATACCATCAAAACAACCATCAACGAATTGAACTCGCCTGCTTTCTTACAGTTCCTAACCAATCTTACGGGCATTGCAAACCTGCAAAAAGATGATTCGATGGAAGGGGGTGGCATCCATCAATCTGGCAAAGGCGGTTTTTTGAATATACATGCTGATTTTACGGTTCATCCCCATCATAAAAACTGGCAGCGTAGGGTTAACGTGCTCGTGTACCTAAACAAAGATTGGAAAGAAGAATGGGGCGGCAAACTTGAACTCTGGGACCGGAAAATGAAAGGATGCGAAGCAGAAGTACTTCCTGTTTTTAACCGCTGTGTGATTTTCAATACAGATGCGGATTCTTTCCATGGACATCCTTTGCCCATGACCTGCCCGGAAGATCAATATAGAAGGTCTATTGCTTTATACTATTATACAGAAGAGGCAAAACCTTTCCGCCGCGCTACTTATTACCAGGCCCGTCCAGGGGATGGCAGTAATAAATTATTGGTTAAAATCGATAACGCGATGGTATCCGCCTATACCGAAATCAAAGGAAGGCTGGGCGCCAATGATAAAATCATCAGCAAACTGCTAAAGTTTTTTTCTGGGAAAAAGAAGTAAGCTCGCAATATAAAAATTATGTACTGGCCTAGATTTTTACCAGATGATTCTCATAGCTATCTATGAGCTTTTTTACCTCTGAATTGATGGATGGGATGCCAAACTCTGGTGAATTGAACTGGCTATCTACAGAGTAATTCTCATCGTACCATTTGCCATCGGCAATATTTCTGTACACTTTAATTTTGATGTCTTCGGTTTTGTCCTTACCTGCTATCAGTACAAAATATTCTATAAGGGGAACTCTATCAACAGAAACATTAAATCGCTGTTCGTTGATCACCGTAAGAAAAAAGGGGGATTTCTTTACAACAGCATTTTTATTCAATAATCCAATCTGTATTTCAAAGATTTCCATAAATAATTGCTTTGGTGGGAAAGTAATTTACCTCAAAAAAATATAACCAACCAAAGTATGGATGCGACTTGAAAAGACTTAACAATTAGATAATATAGAAATTCCAAAAAGGGAGGTTATTTAATTTTTTTATTTCCGCAAACAAATGAAAATGAAATCATTACAAAAATTTCTAACAATAGGAAACTCATTCCCTAAAAACCATTAGCACCTATGCTACAACCCAAATCCAAACATTATTTTATCTGCGGATCACGCTTCAAAAACACAAAACCATTTTTCCGGTACAACTCTTTTAGATCTGTGTATTGCTTGTATTTGTCCATCCGATCAACCCTGGTTACAAAATAAGTCGGTTTGTCAATTGGGCCCGTGAGCAACCATTGCTCATCGTATGAATTGGGGTTGGTTGGTTTTTCTTTATGGGTATAAAACAAAGGCGCATAACTATAATAACCCAAAGTGGTCACATAGCAGTTTTCCCCCTGTCTTTGTTCAAAAAAATCAATCGCAGCAGCTTGCGAGTATTGCTCCACCTTGGGAACGATGATGGCAGATGTCAAAAAAATCATGATGGCCGTGCCTCCAAAAAGCACCCAGGCCGCTTTTTGAAAATCATTTTTCTTAAGCAACCGAATGCCCAATATGATGGAAATAATCATCAACACACCCACAACCCCTTCCCACCCACTCCAATGCACATCCGCTTCCATATTTGCCTGCGCAAACTTATCATCCACATAGGGAACCAGTTTTTTAATGCTCATGGCCAAATAGGGCACAGCCAATACCAATACAGCAATGATACCACCAAGTATGGCAATGAAAGTGCCCACATATTTTTTATAGGCAAGTTGTTTAGTATCCCATTTATAAATGGTATAGGCAGCTAAAAATGTAAGCGGGAACCAAGCCATGGAGGAATAATGGATAATGCGTGATTGAACGATGGTAAATAAAATCGTAACCACCCAAAACAATATCTGCATCCATTTTTTAAAGTCCTTGTCGTACTTACTGGTATAATTTGTTTTGAAAAAAGAAGGGATGGCCAAAAGCGAAGCGGGAAAACAACCAATCAACAACACCACATAATGATAGCCCCAGAACCCTTTCTGATCAGCATCGTGGGTGGTAAACAATCGCCATTGATACTTCAGAAAAGACGTAATGAACCAAGGTCCGTCTTTGATGGTTTCATATCCATACCATGCCCCACATACGACCGTGGTAATGATTAAAAACAATAATGCATGCCACCAGTTAAAATAAAAACGAAAGCGGTTATAAACAAAATAAACCCCGGCTGCCATCAAAAATACCATAAGTGCCACTTGGCCCTTGGTCATCATGGCCAAACCCATGAAAACACCCGACCAAACCACATAGCGCAATGGTTTTTTATTCAGCCCCTTCATATCAAACCCGTTCCTAGACCAATGGTATAAAATAAAATTGTACAGAGACAAAAAAGTAAACAGGTTGAACCAAGGATCGATAATGCCTGATTTGAAATACATATTGGGGAAAAGAGAACCGCCAAAAGCAAGCGCCCAAAGCACCCCAAATTTTTTGTCATAGATCCTGGTACCGCAAATAAAAATCACGATTAAAGTGATAATGCCACATACCGCATTGGGAAAACGTGCCGCAAATTCATTTACACCAAAAATCTTCATGGCCGTGCTTTGCATCCAAAAAAACATGGGTGGCTTTTCCCAGAAAGGTTTGAAATTAATATAAACACGGCTGTAATCACCTGTTTTAATCATCTCCCGGGAGCATTCTGCAAAATTGATCTCATCCCAATCGAAGAGGTGTACTTTTCCCAGAAATGGGATAAAGAATACCGCAGCCAGTAGCGCAATGAAAACGATGATTTGTATTTTGGTAAAGCGCATGAATAATAAGGTGTTTTGATTCTTTATAAAAAACGAATTTGTGAATGATGAATAGTCAATAGTGTTATTTGCAATCGACATTTACTATTCATTCATCACACTAATGCCCCAAAATCCCCGTCCTGACAGGCTCATACATTTTCCGCTTCATCACCCCCCATTTGCACAAACGATGCACCACCGAAACTTTCAGTACCCCCAACCCATAGGTAATGCTACGCTGCAGATTAATGCTGGAAGCTTCTTCAAAATATTTTGTGGGGCAGGTGATCTCTGCAATTTCATAACCGAGATAAATAATTTGCGACAGCATCTGATTGTCAAAAACAAAATCCTCTGAATTGATCTCGTAATTGATACGCTCCAATATTTCTCTTGAAAAAGCTCGGTAACCCGTATGGTATTCGGCTAGCTTTTGCCTCAACATGACGTTCTCAAAAAAAGTAAGGGCCCGGTTGGAAATGTATTTGTACAAAGGCATGCCCCCATGCAGAGCACCTTTTCCCAAGGTGCGTGAGCCAAGCACCACTTGGTACACATTGTTGGCAATCAAGTAAGCCATCGAAGGAATCAGCTTGGGGGTATATTGATAATCGGGGTGCAGCATGATCACAATATCTCCGCCAATTTCCAAAGCTTTGTTGTAACATGATTTTTGGTTTCCACCATAGCCACGGTTTTTATCGTGCTTGATAATATGCGAAATGCCAAGCTCCTTTGCTATCTCTACGGTTTTGTCGCTGCTATTGTCATCCACCAATATCACTTCATCCACTATATCAAAAGGGATTTCCTGATAGGTTTTTTTGAGCGTGAGCGCAGCATTATAAGCCGGCAGCACAATCACTAATTTTTTGTTGTTGATCATAGTTCTTATTAATAGACAAAGCAAATGTGAAAATAGCTCAATTATACGATGTGCATTCTGATTGCTAAGCCATTTTTCAATTGGGTAATGTTTATTTACCCGTTTTACCAAATTTGAGTTTTTCGCCCCAGGATGGATGTGCATCGAAAACCAAGAACACGGTCAAGGAACAAACCATACCAATCAATGCGCCCACAAAAACATCCTGCAAAAAATGCTGTCCTAGATAAATACGCGAAAAAGCCACTAGCCATGCAGCAAATACAAACAGTAAACTATATTTTTTATTTTTTGCAAAAATAGAAAGAAGTAGCGCTGTGGCAAAAGCCGTTGCAGTATGACCCGAAGGGAAACTGGCATAACCAGATAGCGTGACCCCTTCTATAAAATGATGATAGCTCCCTTCTGCAAAAAAAGTCTTGGGTCGGGGCATTTGGAAAAAATGCTTCACCAATTGTGCTACCAATCCCGATAATAGAAAAGCAATTACAATTTCCCAAGCTGGCAAAGGTTTACGCCTCCAAAGCAGGATTAAAAAAATCCCAATTGAAAAAAGACCGTCGCCTACATTGGTATAATAGGTAAAAAAAAGGTCGAGGGTTTGATTGTGGTAGCTATTGATCAAAAAAAAGCTATCTGCTTTGCTGTAGCAGAGCAAGCCTAAAGCCCCTACCAAAAAGAACAAGCTAAAGCCAATAAAAGCATAACGGTTTTCAAAAAATATTGTTCCTAATTTTCCCATTCCAGATGCCCTCGTTTAAGAATGCGCAAAAGTAAAAAATAAAAAACGAAACGGGGTCGATTACTAAGGAGGGGGAAATTGGGAATTGGTGTTGGTGTTGACCAGTCAGCATTCTTCGTTTAGATTTAAGCGTTTTGCCACTGATGCACTGATTGGGTTTTCTTATGTGGCTTATATGCCTTATGTGGTTCAAAAAGAAATTCACGCAGTGGCGCAGTGGACGCGGAGTTGATTCTCTGAATCGTTGAGCCACTAGCTTCATGCGTTTAGCTTTAAGCGTTTTGCGTTTTGCCACTGATGCACTGATTGGGTTTTCTTATGTGCCTTATATGCCTTATGTGGTTCAAAATATGTTTTCACGCTGAGGTACAGTGGCATAGCATTAAGCTTTATGCGTTCAGCGTTTCGCCTTAAACCCCAAACCTTACACCCTAATAAAAACTACAATCCCGCCACCAATTCCTCCGCTAGTGCAAAAGAAAAAGTCATACCGGCGCCGGCCACCCCATTGATAGCGTACACACAGGTATCAGGAGAAAAAAACATATCGGTGCTGCCATCTGTGATCACAGGATAAGACCCATTCCAAGTTTCGATCAAAGTTTCATCTTTAAACCGAGCAAAGGTTTTAAGATAATCGAGGATCATTTTATTGATAAAGCTCTTATCAAAAGGGTCATGAGTCAAGCCATATTCATGCGAATCACCAACACTGAGCTCACCCATCCCATTTTGTGAAACCATGACATGGATGCCCCATTCCAGATAGTCAGCCATCTCTTCCTCATATCTTGCCCTCAATAAAGACAGCGAACTTGCTTGTTTGAAACTACCATAATGGGTCAGCGATAGACCGCCACACAATGCAGGACCAATGCGCCATCCGGAAGGTTGGGCTGCCAAGCGCATCATCTGAAGCTTGCATTTGGTCAAGGGTTGGTTGGCAAAAGCTTCAGGATAAAGTGTTTCCATATCCGTGCCGCTGCAAATAAAAATAAGATCGGCTTCATACTCTTCTCCATTACCGATATAAGCAGTCTGGTCTGCGATATAGGAAACGCATTTGCCCCAATGAAACTCAACAGAAAATTTTTCCGATAAATATCCGGGGATTGCGGCAATGGCTTCCCGGGGATCCACAATCAATTCCTCTGCACTGTACAATCCACCCAATAAACGCTGCTGCACCACGGCTTCGGATTTTTCAGCAATTTGATCTTTATTGAGTAGTCGCACATTTCTACCTTCTTTCAAAAATATTTCATGCGCTTCCTGCAATACCTGCCACTCATCTGCATGATAGGCCAACTGCATACTCCCCACAGGATCTTTCCAGATATGGGCTTTATCGGCTACTTCATCCCATATAGCCCGGCTCTTAATGGCACGTTGGTACAATTTACCAGATGGTTGACCAATTGGCCATACCATGCCGAAATTCCGGATAGAAGCACCTACGGCTCGATGCGTACGGTCAAATACTTTAACAGAAAAACCCCTTTCTGCCAATGCTTTTGCGGTGGCCAGTCCGATAATGCCAGCACCGACCACGATGGCTGAACTCTTGTTCATGAACAATTATTTCTGATTCTTATAAATTTTAGCAAACAAAGCAGAACCCCAAATCACAAGCAATATGCCGCCTGCAGCGGATATATAAAAGATCCAAGTAAAAAAATCGACCCAAGAATATTTAATGGTAATAAATTCTTTAACCAATAAAACCAACACCGTGCCCAAGTAGCCAAAGGCATCGGCTATATATATCAGAAAGCCAACATTGCCTGGCACTTTATAAGCAGCAAGCAACCTTTCAAAATAAAAACAATTATAGGGCACATAACCAAAGTAAAGACCGGATGCAGCACATACAATCCAGATTACCGGAGAAATCAGGTGCATGTGATACAATACCGTACTGAATGCCGCAAGCAGGAACCCGAATATAATAATGACGTTGTTCAACTGGAAGGCCTTATAATTGTTTTTGATCAGGAAGAAGCCCCCAATTACCACAAGAACCAATATGGAAATAAAAGTACTTGTCTGTGCAAAAATGCCCGCGTTATTTTGATACCCAGTCTCCGTCCATAATTCATTGGCAAAATCCTCACTGAAATCACGCAGGATGGTGAGCATTACATAGGCAATGATCACCGGTACCAATGCAACCCCGAAACGTTTGATAAATGCTTTTCTTTCCGCTTTGTCCATAGGCTTACGCACTGTTCTGGCTACTGCATCTTCGGCAGTAGGAGCCGGTGTTTGGTTCAACAGCCAAGTACTTATCAAAAGGGGCAACACAAAAACCGATCCCGCTGCGAAAGGCATCCACCATTCGCTAATATGAAAATGAAGCATGAGCCATTTCCCTACCGTTTTTGCAAGACCAGAAGCAAAAATAAAACTGGTAGCGAGTATCGCACCCATGATTTCAGTGACCTTGCGTCCTTCCAAAAAACCAAAAACCAATCCCCAAACCATGGCAAGCGGAAACCCATTGATAAACATGAAAACAAAATTATAGGGAGCGGGTACAATAGCAAATAGCAGCAGGGAGAACCATCCTATCATAATCAGTCGAATGATCATCACCGCCCTTTTGCTCGGGTCCAGCGATGCAATAAAACGGATACCATAAAACTTGCCGAGCATATAGCCCAATACCTGGGCAATCACCAATACCACTTTATATGAAATGCCAAACAAACTAATACCATCAAAGGATGCAGCGGTAAAAGGTTTGCGGTATCCATACATGCATGCATACACCACGAATGAGGATAAAGAGACAAACAAAACAAATACCCAGCCGGGTGCTTTTTGCAGTTTTGAATTCAAAACGGACCCTTTATTCCCCGACACAGATATAGATTGCATGAGTGATTGTATTAGCAGAAAGCACTAAGAAGCTTGGGCTCTTTTCTAAAGAACCAGTTAATTATTTTGAGATTCAAGATGGCGCTGTATCATCATTTTGAAATGCGCCAATGCAGGCATTGGTTTATGTTCAATCTTTGCCTCCTCATCCCATTTGCGCATTTTGATTATGAGGTCGAACAAAGGGTATTGCTCAAACGCATTGGCTTCATCCTCTTCCATGGGGCCACCTTGATATTCCAATGTCTTCTTACTGGCATCCGATAGCTGATGATAGTATTCCGGATACTTGAAAGTAAGATAGCGTTTTGCTTCCACATGCGATTCCACCAAGCGGGCCAGCTTTTTTGAAAACCCTTTCGATAAAAGATAATCTGCCCCTATCTCTTCATGGTTCTTGATGCCAAAACCATCCATTTCATTATCACCATGGCCCGCTTCGCAGATATGTCCGATATCATGCAGAAAAGCGGCAAGTACCACTTCCTCATCAAAACCCTGCACTTCTGCAAGCTGTGCAGCTTGTACCATATGCTCCAACTGGGTTATCTTTTCTCCTGCATATTCCTCGCCGCCATGCTTTTCATACAATCCCATAACCTCTTCTGTAACTTGCCTTGCTTTTTCTTTATCCATATAGTTGTTTATTGAACAATAGTTGAAATGGTTTCTGCTGTGCCATGGTCTGGAACAAAATGGAATCCCAGCAATGCTGCCATGGTTGGTGCCAATTGTTTTTGATAAAGAGTCTTGGGTGTTTTCACTTCGCCCAAGGGTTTAGTGTCTGGCCCAATAACGGCAATCCATATATGACCAGCATCTTCAATCTTTTCCCCATGGTCGCGCCATTGGCTTTTTATTTTGTCGCCCCTGCCATGGTCACAAGTTACAAGCAAGGTTGTTTTGTCCTTATAACCCGGCATGGATTGCACGGTTTTCCAAATATCGGCCAGCATGCCATCTTCCGCATGGGCAGCCCCAAGATAATGATCATAATCGCCTTGATGCGCATACTCATCCGTCTCATCAAAAGAAATATAGAGAACTTTGGGCTTTTTCTCTTTCAGATATTCTCTTGCAGATATATAGGTAACAATATCCAATCTTTCCCCATTCGATTTGTTGGAGAGTGTTTGGATATCATTCAGCATTTTTGATGTGGGTGTGCCAAAATCTATCGGGTCTTGATCTGCATTTATATACAGCCCGTTGCGCCATTTGTTCAAGAAATAAGGAGCTACATCCCAAGTGCTGAAAGCAGCGACCTTCCCTTGGTAGCCTTTTTGCTTATTGATAAATTCAAGTACATTGGTATTCTTATTCTTGATCTTTTTATTGGAGTTCACGGCCGTATCGGGGTAACCCGTGAAAATTTCATTGTACCCTGGGTAAGAAAATTTATAGGGGTTGGCCACATCCACATTACTGCCGATATTGCGATTGCCGTAAAGTTGGCCCTGCGTTGCTACTGTATTCCACAAAAAAGGGAATAGCTTTCTTCTTCTTTCAGAAGCGTCATTGCCTCCAAACTCCTTTTCAATACCATCTTTCTCGTGGGTATAGTTTGGATTGTTCAAAAGAGCTGAATCGGCGCCGCCAAAAACTTCTTGCCAGCGCATCCCATCCATGGTAACGATGATGATGTTTTCTGTTTTGGGTTCTTGCGCATGAACATTACCTAACCAGAACAACAGTATGCCAAAAAAATATTTCATACAATTTGATTTACGCAAACAGTTCGTGAATGTAATAAAAATAGCAACCTGTTATACTTCAAAAATAATTTTATAATTAGATTATAGGAATGGTTGGGTATAAAATTAGAATTCAATCCCAACAATTGATTCTACTTGAGGAAACTTCACATATCAATAATACAGAAGGCGAAACTTTTGCGTTTCGCCTTCTGCAATAATAAATACGATACTAAAATTATTTAAGCAACCACATGGTTTGGTTCAGGTCATCTGCTGTAAAACCTTGGTTGGTCAAAGCGGCAGTATAGTTGGTTTTATTTTGAGTTTGTTCCGAAACTGGGTAAGCCCATCTTTTTGGAACGATGCCATTATTACCAACCCCGCTTCCACCTTGAAAAGCAGGAACTCCCGTTCTACGAGCATTGTAATACCCTTCGTAGCCTGAATTTTCAAAGCAGGCAATATATTTCTGTAACACTATCTGACCGATAGCTGTTGCTTGCGTTGAAGAAAGTTGTACGGTAGGTTGTGCATAATAAGTAGCAAAGTTGAAACTAAAAGGATAAGAAGCAACCTGGGTTACCGAGTTAGCACCTGCTGGCAAAAATTTAGCTGTAAAACTTGTTTTGGTTACATCAATTCCATAGAAGGCCATGGATTCGGTAATCCCTGTTTTATACCAAGTCTCCGCATTGCCAGATGCCCAACCACGGGCAATACCTTCCGCAATATTGAAGCACATTTCTTTATACCCTACCAACACATCTGGTTCACCCGTATAATTGGAATAATAACGAGCCCTGTTGATATATGAGTATTTTCCAGCATTGGCATTCCCATACATGGTTTGTACAGGCTCGCCCGTGCTTGCGCCTGTGAAAAATTTAAACTGACAAGGATTGGGATCGCCGGCCCAAAGTGCACCAGCAGGTTCACAGGTTACAAAAACCCGGGGATCATTGATAGTTGTGAGTGCATTCACATACGTATAGGCCATATTGAAACGACCTGCGATAGATCCATAGTTGGTAGGGTCAAATGGATAAGTACTGTATGAATTAGCACCACCGGGATTATACACAAATTCAAAATCATCTGCTTGACTCGTAAAAATTGGGTACTTAGAAGGGTTGTTGATAATATTTGAAAATTGCGCAGGCACACCCAACACGGCATCAGAAGCTTTATTGCTCAAACTCACCAGAACTCTCAACTTGAAAGCATTTACCAATTTTTGCCATTTGGCAAGATCACCATGATAAAGGATATCCTGATTGCTAGATAATGAATTATCATTATTGGATATCAAAGTGGCGAAATGGGTGTTGGCTGTGTCCAATTGATTAAGCACATACAAGAAAACCTGTTCTTGAGTAGTGTATTTAGGTGAAGATATAGCAGGTGCTTGCAATGCTTCTACCTGGGGCACATCCCCAAACAAGGAAGTGAGGTTGTAGTAATAATAAGCTTGCACAAAACGACCCACTGCTTCATAAGGGTTTACTGCAGCAGCACCTCTGATACTTGCTTCCTTTTCCATCTGCACCACATTTTTCATTACCAAATAAGGGTCGTAAGAACCATTGGTCCATGA
Source organism: Bacteroidota bacterium (assembly GCA_018267575.1). Classification (GTDB taxonomy): domain Bacteria; phylum Bacteroidota; class Bacteroidia; order Chitinophagales; family Chitinophagaceae; genus Puia. Next base: position 95,842 of record JAFDYF010000111.1, on the reverse strand, counting down.
ATAAATATTATTTCCATAATAGTCATAGTTCTGGCAATGGTACTGGTTCCAATCTTGCACGTTGTCCCAGGAATTGACACCGCCTAAGTTACCCTGGCTACCAGTGCCTGAAATATCTGAAAGTACCGTTCCCAATATCAAATATGGGGGAACGCTTGTTGGGTTGTTCGGATTTGCTTGCTTGTCCAATATCTGCTTATTGCAGGACATGATCAGCACCCCACCCATTACCAATAAAAATAAATTTTTTATCTGTTTCATATACTATTTGCTTTTGGGGATTAGAAAGTAAGGTTCAAGTTAAAGCCATAATTACGCACGGTTGGGGTTTGTAAACCAGATCCACTATTCTGTGTGTATTGGTCTACATCCACATCTCTATACTTGTTGGGGAAGAAATAAAGTAGGTTTCGTCCAACCAAGGAGATCGTCGCTTTTTGGACGAATGATTTTTTGCCCCCTATCAAACTTTCAGGAAGGGTGTAGGTAAGAACCACTTCCCTTAATTTGGCATAAGTCTTCTTAATAATGTCCAGATCAGGTATGGAAGCCATACGGGTCACAAAGGGCTGGACCTGACTCTTGGTTGTATTTTGTGTTACGGTCAAAGACTTATAGTTCGTGATGACACCAGTAATAGGATCTAAATTGATAGCCGCACCTGTCAGGTTCACTCCATCGCCTGTATAAGCAGCCACGTTTGCTTCATCAGAAGGTCTTGCTGCTCCCAAAGCACCAGTAGCACTCTCAATATGGCGGCCACCTTGCAAGGTTTTCTTCCTCACATAATCCTCCATTACACCACCCACTAAACCATCAAATTGAAAACGAAGGGCAAAAGATTTATAGCTCACTGTGTTCACAATGCCCCATTGCCAATCAGGATCGGAATGTCCATACACTTTTTGTGCAGAAGATCCCAAATCGGAAAACCGGGTATACACACCAGAGGTAGCATCGATCACCATTTTACCATCCGGGGTCCGCACAAAACCATTTCCATACACTAAGTCAATACGTTTACCATTAAACTCGTAGTTATTGGGGTTGGAATTGTTGAACCATTTTCTCACGAAAGAAGAAAAGTTAGCAACTACATTCCAGCTAAAGCCTTTGGGGTTCGTAATGGGACGAGCATTCAAGACTGCTTCCCATCCATCATTATAATATCCATTACCGTTCGTCAAATAAGAAGAATATCCAGAAGCGGAAGAAGTCCCCTGACCAACTATTTGGGTGTTTTTATAATGATAACGGGTAAGGTCCAAGCCAATTTTATTGTTCAGGAACCGAATATCCACACCGAACTCTGTTGATTGCCTATCCTGAGTATAAATATTAGGGCTGATGGTTTGATCGGTGAACCTTGCACTATTCTGATTGGTATAAGTAGGGTTCAATGTATAGGTTGGCGAGAATTGGTATGCAGGACCTCCATAAGGAGAGCTCCATGTATAACCATAACCACCTGCTGGTGTAGCACTCACGTCTGGAGTGAACAATGCGTTGGTTCCTCCGTCCTTACTTTCTGCATAGGAAGCCCTCAATTTCAAGAAAGAAATGGCTTTGGGCATGGTAACATAATCTGATACCACCGTTGCCAAGTTAAAGGAAGGATAAAAATAGCTATTGCTATTGGAAGGCAATGCAGAAGACTTATCTACACGACCTGTGATGTTGGCAGTGATATAAGATTTATATCCCAAATCAACAGAATAATAGGCACTTAATACCAATAAGCTTGAACGAAAACTGGTACCAGTTAAAGGATTCAAAGAATTTGAAAAAGCATAAATGCCCGGAACGTTCAAATAATTGGTCGATTCAAAATCAGAATTGAAATTCAGGCTCCTAACGGTTGCACCGCCTACTGCTTGCAAATCTAGGAAGCCCAATATTTCATCCTTATGGTACCTTGTTTGAAAATCGGTATTGGATTCGAACTGTGACCTTCTATCTTCCCTATAATCCCCTTGACGAAGTTCCCTTCCATAAACGTCAGCGGAATAAGGCATTTTTTCGGAATTGAACATATCATAAGTAGAAATGCCTGGCCTCAACTGAAAATCAATGTTCTGGTTTAGCTTATAGTTCAAGGAAATATATCCATACTCATTATTTTGATAATGGCTTCTCAACCATTCATAAGACATGAACCAAGGATTATTGTAACGATAATATTCCTCATAATTTTGTTGGATGCCCACTTTACCAGGCTGCCAGTAGTTACGGATTTTTGGATCGGTAACGCTCCAGTCAGCTCCTCCCCAAATAATCATGTTGTAAATAATACTGTTTGGGCCATAATTCACATCCGGCACATTGGGGGTAGCCTGTCTGCTATAATTGAAATAGGCAGTTAAAGTTAATTTGTTATTGAACCGCTGTGTTATGCTACCTGTAAAATTGGTATTGTTCAATTGGGTATTGGGTGTAATGCCACGCTGGAATGTATTACCCAATGAAAGACGAACATCCGTTTTGTCGGTAGAAGAACTTACAGAAATGCTGTTCGCTGAGAGAAGGCCCGTTTGGAGGAATTTCTTCAAATTGTCCTTTCCCCTAGCCACCCATGGCGTAGGTGCCACGTGACCTGTATATTTTGTGCCATCGGCAAAAGTAGTTGTATAGGATTTTGTGGGGTCATAAGCACCATCATATTGAGGTATCAATTGTCCACGGAACTGTGGGCCCCATACGTCATAGTCATAGTCGTTGATACCCACACCCACAGCACCACTACCAAAATAGGAGGAAGGGCTGGATCCGCCACCGCCGTAGGCATATTGTCCATTGTCGCCAGGACCATATTGATCGTTATATTTGGGAAGAGCGATAAACCCTTTGTTGAACTGGGTGCTAGAATTGAATTCAACCACAAATCCCTTTTTATTTCTTGCACCTTTCTTTGTATTTATGATGATGGCCCCTTCTTTTCCCTGAAAGCCATAAAGTGCGGCTGCATTGGGCCCCTTCAACACCGTGAATGATTCAATATCATCCGGATTGATATTATAGGTGTCTGAGCTAATGGGTACGCCATCTACTACAAAAACGGGTCTTCCTTCACCACGCATAATCACATCGGGTGCATGACCAATTTCTTGGTTGATGTTAACCGTCAAACCTGCAGAATTTCCCTTTAATGAATTGATGGGATCGGCCTCTCTTGCTTGGGTAAGTTTGGATGCATCGATGGTTTGAATAGCATAACCCAGTTTTTTCGACTCCTTCTTAATACCTGTAGCAGTTACCACCACTTCATTTAAGTTTCTGGAATCCGTAACCGCATTGATCACCACATAATCACTGGAGCCAACCATAATTTCTTGTTTGGATATACCAACGCCTGTAATCAATAATACACTTCCTTCTTTTGCTTTGATTGAAAAACGCCCATCAAAACCAGTGGACGTACCAATCTTGGTTCCTTTCACAATAACGGTAGCACCTGCAATGGGTGATTGGTCTGCTTTCGATAATACCAGCCCGGTAATAGGCTTTTGCGCATAGCAGATAGTCATTACCATTAATAATGGAATGGTCAGCAACGCCAACCGCAGTCGGCTTGTGTTTTTCTTCATAATGCAGTAATTTTTGGGTTTAAAATTTTAAGTTAATATTTTTTATCCTAAATATCATGCTGTTACATAAATTTAAAAAATTTATGTAACAGCTTATGCACATATTTTGGCATTAAATATTATTGTGTGTTTTTAACACACAATCAACTCTTTTCTATTTTGGCAAAACTATACGCTGCAGATGAACACATGTTTATGCGATTGTAAATAAATTATTAATTAATTGTTTTGGAAAGAAAGTTTTCATTTCATCAAGAACTAATTTCCCTTCTCAGTTCCAGCTGACCACTTCCTTCTGTTCGGTTCTTGATAGACGACAATATGATGAGCATGCATATAGGTATTGATTACCTAGCAACATCTCACAATTACTTAACATGTCCTTAATCATCTAGTAATATTTGCTTGCGAACTTTGAAAAACCTCTGATAATGGACAAGCGACCCTTAGATGTAGTTGTTATTTCTGATGTTCACCTCGGTTCTTATGGATGCCGAGCCAAAGAGTTGGTGAACTATCTGAAAAGCATTTCCCCAAACATCTTAATCCTAAATGGTGATATTATTGATGGCTGGCAGTTCAGCAAACGCTTCTTTCCCGTTTCTCATATACAGGTCATCAAAGAAGTGATGCAGATGATCACGAAAGGAACCCGTGTATTTTATATCACGGGCAACCACGATGAGATGATGCGCCGCTACAGCGATATACAAATTGGCAATTTTACACTCACAGACAAACTGGTGTTGGAGATTGATAATAAAATGACCTGGGTTTTCCATGGCGATGTATTTGATAATACCACCAAGAGCAGCGCAAAGATCCTGGCCAAACTCGGCAGTAAGGGATATAACCTGTTGATCCGTTTCAACCGCTTCGTCAATTTTATTTTGAAACTTCTTGGGCAGGAAAGGGTTTCCATCTCGAAAAGAGTAATGGCAGGAGTAAACAAAGCTGTTAGTAAGATAAATGATTTTGAACTGATTGCTGCAGAGCTGGCCATTGAAAAAAAATATGATTATGTGATCTGTGGCCATATCCATCTGCCACAGAAAAGAGTGGTTGAAAACGAATCAGGAAAGGTAACCTATCTCAATTCTGGGGATTGGGTGGAGCATTGCACCGCCCTCGAATACCATCAAAACCAATGGACGATTTTTGAATACGACGAAAAACAGTTTCCTGCACAAGCTAAAGTGGACGAACCACAAAAATTGAGCGTGGTGACTGATGAAATCAGTTTTTACATCAATTCACTGGCCGCTATTTAAATTGAACTTTATGAAAATATTTTACGCAGTACAGGCAACGGGAAATGGGCATATCAGCCGGGCAATGGAAATACTCCCACATCTTGAACAATATGGCGAAGTGGATATTTTCCTTAGTGGCGCCAACAACAGCCTTCAAATCAATGCCCCGGTAAAATACCGGAGCAAAGGGGTTTCCTTTTTTTATTCTAATAGCGGGGGGCTAAATTATTTGGATACTTTTCGCAAATTTTCTCCTCTCCGTGCATTGCGTGAAGCCAATGACCTGCCCGTAGAAAAATATGATTTGGTGATCAACGATTTTGAATGCATCACTTCACTCGCCTGCGCACATAAAAATATACCTTCGGTCAATTTCGGTCACCAGGCCAGTTTCCATTCCGATCTTGTGCCTCGTCCTGCAAAAAGAGAATGGTTTGGCGAATGGGTGTTGCGCAATTATGCCAGGGCTTCCCAGTATATCGGTTTGCATTTTAATTGCTATGACCATTTTATTTTACCCCCGGTTATAAAAAAAGATATCCTAGATGCCGAGCCGGTAGACCACGGGCATATCACCGTATATCTCCCCTCCTATAGCGATGCTTATGTTTGCGGGTATTTGTCCAAACTCAAAGATTTTCGTTTCGAGGTCTTTTCCAAAGAAATCAAACAGCCTACACAGCATCAGCATATCCTGTTGACCCCGGTTGATAAGGATGGCTTTAACAAAAGCATGATCGCTTGCTCAGGAATCATTACCAGTGCAGGGTTTGAAACTCCTGCCGAAGCTCTCAGTCTGGGTAAAAAATTAATGGCCATTCCCATCAGGGGTCAGTATGAGCAATTGTGCAATGCGGCTGCACTTGGAAAAATGGGTGTGATTTGCATGGATGCGATGGACCAACAGTTCCCCACCGTTTTTGAAAACTGGATTAAGGATGAAAAGAAAATCTTGCTGCCAAAAAATCATTCCACTGCCTCCACAATCAATTACCTGATGGAGCATTCTCTAAAAAAGAGTGAATACCAACAAGGCTGGGCGTATCCAGAGCTTGGGATCAATTAAAGAATGTTTCACGCAAAGGGTAGAAAGCTGAAGGTATAAGGCTGAAGGAAGACGATCAACTTAACGATACCAATTCCAAATTCCTACTCATCAACTCGTCTCCCCTCTCTGCGGTTATTTTCTTTGCCACCAAGGCACTAAGACAAAAAGAAGAAGCACAAAGAAAGCCGACTAAGACATAATGCTGAATGCTTAACTATCGCCTAAAGCAACCGACTTCCCTGCCCTAATTCTTAAACCCAACTTATCAACCCGCGTCCCCTGCGTCTCTGCGTGCAATACTTTGCACTTTTGCGGCTTTGTTAGAAATATTATTTTGAACCACATAAGGCATAGAAGACACATAAAACAACCAATCAGTGAATCAGTGGCAAAACGCTAAACGCTCAAAACTAAACGCAGAATGCTAACGACAACTCCAATCCCAAATTCCCAATTCCATTTTTCCCGCTTCTCAACCTTTCAACCAATCTCCCCCGTCTCTGTGGTTATTTTCTTTTACCACTGATGATACTGAGGGAAAGCACAGGGGGAAATGAGTGTTTATTCGCCACAAAGACAGCAAGGCACAAAGAAGCACGAAGAATACCGAGCGCAGAAGGCTTAAGGTATAAGGGTAACGCAAAAAGCAGAAGACATATGGATTAGCCTAAACTAGGCTTCCCGACTTACTGACTTCCCGTCTTCCTGACTTTCCGACTTCCCAACTCTGCCCATATAAGTGAATCCCAAATCAGTGCATCAGTGGCTATCATCCCTAAAACAAAAAAGCCCCTGCATAAAGATGCGGCGGCTTGCTTGCATGAGAAAATTCTAACATTTGCTTATCTAACCAAAGAGTTGCGTTCGTTATTGAGCGCAAGATATAAGCATGATGTTACCCGTCCTTTAACGGTACATTACTTTAATGTTATTAGTGTGAATGTTTGTGTTTGAGCACTTTTGCCTCCAGATAAAAAATGATTTCTTCGGAAATATTTTTGGATTGATCACCTACGCGTTCCAATTTGCGGATGATGGATAAGGTATAGAGCGCTTGATTAATATCTTCTGGGTTTGTTTTTATATAACCCTCAATCAATTCATTGGCCTTAATATTGATCTCATCCAAGTACTCATCTTTTTTAAACACTTTTCGGGCCAGCAAAGTGTCCTCATTTTCAAAAGCGGCCAAGGTATCTTGAAGGATCCCTATCGATTCGTCATACATCTTATTGATATAAGTAGCTTCCAGCAGTTCGGGTTTGAACGGTGTTTCCAAACTCAAAATATATTTAGCGATGCCTTCAGCAATATCACCGATACGTTCCAAATTGGAATTTATCTTCAACACCGCCAACACAAAACGAAGATCCACGGCGACGGGTGTGAGCAACGCAAAAATATTTTCGCAATCGCGGTCAATCTTTAGCTCCGATCCATTCACCCTCCTTTCCTTCAATACCACTTCACGGGCAAGGTCCTTATCAAAATTAATCATAGATGCTTTTGCCTTTGTGAGCTGAGAACTCACTAAAGTCCACATATTGATTACCTCACTCTTTAAAAGTTGCAGTTCCGTTTCTAACTGATTCATGCTATTTACAATTTACGATGTGTGATAGTTGATAGTTCATAGTCTAGGGTTCATAGTTGATAGTTCATAGTAGGACAAAAAAGCCCTATTCAACTCCAACTATCTCTTTCATCCCATAAATCCCCCCAAATCCCCGTCCAGACGATTAACTAAACCTACCTGTAATATAATTCTGCGTACGAATATCCTTTGGATTGGTGAACATTTTTTTGGTATCATCATACTCCACCAATTCACCCACATAAAAAAATGCCGTACGATCACTTACCCTTGCTGCCTGTTGCATATTGTGCGTCACGATGATCAAGGTATAATTCTTTTTCAATTCGTGAAAAAGCTCCTCCACCGTTGACGTTGATATGGGATCAAGTGCAGAAGTCGGTTCATCGAACAACAAAACTTCTGGGGCCATTGCCACCGCACGAGCGATGCAAAGCCTTTGCTGCTGTCCACCGGAAAGGAAAGAACCTTTTTTGGTGAGCGAATCCTTTACTTCCTTCCACAAAGCCACTTTGGTAAGCGACTCTTCCACTATCTGATCCTTTTTATCCTTGGGCAATTTAATGCCATTGAGTTTGTACCCTGCAATCACGTTATCGTAAATACTCAGGTTGGGGAAGGGGTTGGGCCTTTGAAATACCATCCCAATTTTAAGCCGAACAAAGATGGGGTGCATCTGCATCACATCTTCATTGTTGAGCAATATTTTTCCGGTGGCCTTTGCATTTGGTATCAATTCGTGCATGCGATTGATACCCCTCAGAAAAGTAGTCTTACCACAACCCGATGGTCCCATCACCGCAATCACATGGTTCTTGGGAATTTCAATGTTCACATTTTTCACTACATGGTTATCGCCAAAATAGGCATTGTAATCGACAGACTTTACAATTGTACTTTCCATTTTCTTGTTATCAGCTTAGTAGAGATGTTTAATAATAATACAAAAACCAATAGGATAACCGATGCGCCCCAAGCTTGGTTAATAAAACTATTGGGGTCCGTTTCACTGCTGGGAAGACTATAATAATCGTATATCAACAAGGGCAAACTTTGCATAGGCCCTTTAAAAACATTGGATGAAAGATAATGACTCACCCCTGCGGTAAAAAGCAATGGCGCCGTTTCCCCCGATACCCGGGCAATGGATAACATGATACCCGATAAAATACCACTAAAGCCACAGGGAATGATCACTTTTAAAATGACCCGATGAAATGGCATTCCCAATGCAAAGCCTGCTTCCTTTAATGAATCGGGCAATAATTTTAATGTCTCTTCCGTAGATCGAATGATGATCGGAAGCATCATGATCCCCAATGCAAAACTACCTGACAATGCAAAATATCCAAAACGTTGGTGCATCCAAGCGAATATCACAATGCCGACCACGATGGAAGGTACGCCCTGCAAGACATCCACACACAAGCTGCTCCAATAAGCCAATTTGCTTTTTTTATTTTCACTTAAATAAACCCCACACATGATGCCAATGGGAATGGATACAACAGATGCAAGCACCACAATCAACAAGGTACCAAGCAAGGCATGTGCAATACCTGGGTTAGGCTCCCCTGCTGGCTTGTACACGTTGGTGAGAAATTGCCAATTGATATGTTGGATGCCAGATTTAAGTATAAACAACAATATCAAGATCAAGGGGATCACAATGGAAAAAGCAAGGATCGTGGTGAGGATCTGCATCCCACTGCTTTTGCCAATCCTATATTTTATATTCGTACTGCTATTCATGCTTCTTAATTTGTGAAACGTTTAATCACTCTTTTTCCCAGCATATTGATCACCAAGGTAATCAGGAACAAAACTAATCCCAATTCAATCAGCGAAGATCTTCTTAAATCATTGGCTTCACCAAAAAACAGCGCAATGGCACTCGCCATGGTATTACCGGTTGAAAAAATATTTTTAGGCAGGTCATTCGAGTTTCCAATCAACATGGTCACGGCCATGGTTTCGCCCAATGCACGACCAAGCGATAATAATATACCCGCAAAAAGACCGGATTTGGTATAAGGGATGATCACGCTACGGATCACTTCCCAACGGGTAGCACCCAGTGCATATGCTGCTTCTTTGAGTGCAGATGGAACCATTTGTATCACCGAACGCCCAAGTGATGCCGCATAGGGAATGATCATCACCGCCAAAATAAGCGATGCGGTAAAAATACCCCAGCCCTGTTGTGGTTGGATTCCCAATTTAATTTCAATAGCACGTACCAAAGGCACCAACACCAAAAAGCCCCAAAGTCCATAAATAACAGAAGGCACTGCGGCAATCAGTTCAATGGTATTTTTCAACATTTCGGATACCCATCCTTTGGGAAAATATTCCCCCAAGAAAATGGCCACTGCAATGGAAAATGGAATAGAAATAAAAAGCGCTAAAAAAGAAGTCAATAAAGTTCCCACCAAAAATGGCCTCGCCCCATACACATCATTTACGGCGTCCCAATTTTTCCCCCACAAAAAACTCAGTCCAAAAGTTTTGATGGATTGCGATGAACCGATAATCAAGGTAAGCAGGATACCGAAAACCAAAACCACCATAAAAATACCCATGCCAACTAACATCACTTTAAAAGCGCCTTCCACTCTGATATGACGATAGGAACGTTGTAACCTTTTGGCTGGCGATAATGATTTTATGGTTGCTACTCCTTGATATTCGGCTTGCTCTTCCATTTGAATAACTTCAGGCATTGGTTGAGTGTTGAATGAAAAATAACCTTGACTTCTTAAAACGCCAAAAAGGACTGAGTGTTTTCAGTCCTTTTTAGCCATATGAAATAATCTATTGCAATATCGGTTTGCCATCATAAGTAGCTGATTTCAAAATGGCATCGCCAGTTGAAACAGCCGCAGGTGAAAGCGGTGCATAATATAATGCGCCACTGAATTTTTGTCCATCATGGATCATCCACGACAACAATTTCAAAAGCTTGGTAGCTCTGTCAGCAGAACGGTTATTATATTTTTGCTCCTTATAAATAAGTACCCAAGAAAAACCAGCGATGGGATAACCATCTTTGGCATCTGTATTGGTCAAAGAAACTTTGGAATCCGCAGGAATCGTAATGTTTGCAGCAGCGGTTACACTCGCGATAGTAGGTGTGATAAAGACACCGGCTTTGTTTTGGATCTTAGCATAAGGCATATTGTTTTGGATAGCATAAGCCAATTCAATATAACCGATAGCACCCGGTGTTTGCTTGATCAAACTGGACACCCCATCATTGCCTTTTCCGCCAAGACCCACTGGCCAATTTACAGAAGTTCCTTTTCCCACTTTTGTGTTCCAGTCCTCACTTACTTTTGACAAGTAGGAAGTAAAGATACTGGTAGTGCCGCTACCATCTGCACGGTGTGCAATAGTGATGGCTTGATCGGGAAGGGCTACCCCTTTATTGTCAGCCGCAATTTTAGGATCGTTCCATTTGGTGATTTTTCCCAGGAAAATATCAGCCAAAACAGTAGGGGCAAATTTCAAGGTATCTTTTACACCCGCCAAGTTATAGCTTAATACCACTGCACCAGCGGTAATAGGTATATGAAGTACGGGGGAGGTAACAGCAGAATCCTGCTTACCATTCATGGGGGCATCGGATGCACCAAAGTCAACTGTCCGGCTAGTCAATTGTGCGATACCTGCACCAGAACCTACCGATTGATAATCTACTTTCAGCCCATTTGAGCTATTGTAGTCATAGAACATTTTTGAAAACAAAGGGTTGTCAAAAGAACTACCAGCACCAATCAGGCTGTTGTCATCGCCACTCGCAGTAGCTGTGCTGTCCCCTTTTTTATCAGAACCGCTTCCACCGCCACATGAAGTCAGGGCCATGGAACCAAACAAAGCTGCAATTGCTAATGTGCTTTTAAGGTTTAAGAATTTCATTTTTTGTTGTTTTTAATTATCGATTATCGTATTAAAGTTATTCTATTTAATTGCTAAAATAGCTGTCATCTTGTTGGTATAGGCTATTTGCCAAAAATGTAATAGAAAGTTAACCTCCCCAAAAAAATAAACCAAACTTTTTATCACTCTTCGCTCACTCCATATTTATGTTAGTTTAATCAGTTGTTCTTATAACTGATTAAAGTTGTTCTTATAGCTTTTCCCAAACACATAGAAGAAAGTCAACCTAAAAACCAAGTCATGATCTTTGTTGGAAACACCTGCCATTTGCGAAGAATAGCTGTTGTACCACATATTTGGCTCAAAATGAATATTCTTGTAAGGCATATAATCCAACCCAAAAGTAATGAAGGTTTCTTTTGAAGTAGGGTCTGTATTCGCCGTGGCAGTAGTAGGTGAACCAGTGCTTGAATTATAGGTCATGTGATACCCTACGCTATTGTAACCACCTGGGGAAGAAACCCCCGCATAGCTGGAATACTTTCCATTATCCACATTTTTGTTGGGGTTGTAAGTATCCAACCTTGCAAAATACCTTAATTTGTTCTTTACGATATCGCCATGAACAAAGAAAGCAATGCCCGATGCCTTGGTGGCGATAGTATCTGCACCTCCTGATATAAGAGTGGCTTTGGTATCCCCACGCATGTTGTTCACGTATGCCTCAGCGCCAATGGTGAACTTAGAAGTATTGTAAGCTACAAAACCTTTCAACATTTGACGGTCGTGATGCCAAGTGGGAGCCCAGTTCAACCGCTGATAATCTGCATATACATCCACTATCAGTTTTTTATCCAAGAACATAGCATATACATCGCCATAAAACCATTTGAAACTATTGGTAGCTGGTTTGTCGCTATTTCCAGTTGCTATTAATAAGTTGTATCCATAATTTTTGGTCTTGGGATCAAATGTTCCTTGTAAGCCAGCACCAAAATCATAAGAAGGGGTACGGCGTATATCGGAAATCGTTCTTTCTACGGAGCGATAGTTCCAGATTTTCTCGGTCAGCATCGCAAAGGATGGGGTGAATTGCTCACCAACCACCAAGTCGGTCCCTTTCCAGATATTTTTTACCCTCACATTTGCCAATTTTATAAAGAAGGTTTCTTTGCCATTCGACAACAAATCGCCACTTGATCCAGAAGCCGTAGTGGAAGGGGGGTTCCCCCCAGGAAAATTATCTTCTGCGGCCAACAATAATTCAGTTGAAAACTTTTTGTTGAAATTAAAATCGTAGCCCAAATAAATCCGGCGGAAAGCAAATGCATTCCTATTTTGTGGGATACCGGTATACTGATTCCCACCACCCCGGTTCAATGAATCTGCATGAGGCTTATAATAGTAATCGCCAAAAACATAACCCCAAAGCCTACCTGAATTATCTGCCCCTGCCTTAAAAGCGGAATCACTATTCAAAAATGCTTGTGCATTTGCCTCTAAACCAAAAAATAAAAAAACAACCAAGGTTGTTAAAAACAGCTTTCCGAAATCTTTCCTTCTCATGTAGTTTAACATTTTGTTTAGACCGCAAAAGAAGGACTAAGCTATAACCGCAATGTTACCAGAATATTACCTTAATGTTAACAAGGGCAAAAACGACAGTGCTTTGGTCTATTTGTAAAAAAATTTATAATTTTAAATTATTGTTAACCAATATTTTAAACATAAATAAATTAAATAGTAAATTCCAAGTAGTTATCTTGACCTTTCGCCATATCGCTCAAACTATCTCGCTTTCACTAACGTTTACCATTTGCAAAACTTAAACAAAAGAAGAAAAGCTTGGTGATTGGGCTGTATTATTAAACTATTTTATTTGGAAAGGGAGACCTTGGCCCCAAATTTTATGAATAGCGTTTACACCTGGCTGCCTATATGAATTTTGATTAATTTATTTGACCTTTTGGGCTTGTATTGCATTTATCGATTTCCATTCTGGAAAAGCTTCCATTGCATCGACCAGATTATGGATCTTATCGGTATGAGAATCTTCCTGCCAACCACCGCGACCCGGGTAACTGGCCTGTTCACTAGGACAACCGTCGTCATTAACAGCATACAAACAGAAATTCAGAGCCTGCCAAGCAAGTCCTTTGTATTCATTTGAACCAGTAGCCGATGCGTACATGGCCAATACAGCCCCATAGTTTGATAAGATACCGCCCCAAGGATTTTTGTCCGTATCCTGCTCCCCGCAAATAGGCACACCCATACGGATACCGCTAAAATTGGCAATCACAAATTCAATAAGCGCTTTCGCATGGATGCGCCAATCAATATCTATTTCCGCCTTTTTTTCCAAGAGATACCGAGCTAGGTTTAATGGCGCCCAAGCCGTTCTGTTCACGGTGGTTATTTCATCATGGTCCTCAAAAAACTGATTCCACAGTATGCCATCCTTTTCAAGGCTTGGCAATTGATAATGTAGAATCCAATCCCATAATTTTTGTCTGGACCCTAAAAATGAATGATGGCCAGATCCATTCAGTGCATCAAACAATCGAAGAATATAGGCCATATTTCCGGAGATGGGCATCCGTTCTGCTCCCGTTCTATAATCTACCCGGAAAGCCCAGGGCGAGTGTAAAGAATCGCCTGCTTTCATATTGCTGGCAAGCACTTCCGCATTATGCAATGCCTGATCCAAATATTTTTTTTCCTTGGTTTCTTGGTACAACAAAAACAAAGCATATCCAGCAATCCCTCCTTTATCAGGCTCTATTTCATAAGGCCGGTCATGTTGCCGGCCACAATCGGGAGGCTGGGGAAAAACGCTAGCCAAACCAGTGGAGCGGGTAAATTTGGGATATTTCCCTTCGTCGGGTGTGTTGCATTCCTTGATCAGATAATCACCCATGTACTTTGCCCAAAGAAGGATTTTTTTATTTCGCCGGCCATCAAAAGCATAATATTTCAGGTAGGAAATAATGCCCATACCATCCTGCATCGCGGGGATCATATCATGTCGGCTGGTATCCGGATTGTAATTGCCATCCATAAAGGTCATTGTAATAAATTTCGGATAACCATGCTCGATAGGGCATTTCAAATACCATTCCATTTCGCTTTTAATGATTGCCGGCCAAGGTTTCCAAGGTTGGAGAATCCCATGCTGATCGAATAGGGCCCGATGGTTTCCGATTATGAAGACCTGTTTTGATTGCTGGGCCAATATGCTTAAAGAGCCCAATTGCATGACTAGTGCTAAATATATAATCTTTTCCGTTTTCAATTGAATGGTTTTAAATGGAGAACTTGTTTTGGTATATGAATATATAAAAAATAGGATTAGGTAGATCGAGCGCAAAACCAATAGCAATAACGTCATCTGGAATCCCCACCTTAGAGGCCCATGCCCTAAGGAAAGATAGTACAGGGCGAGAAATCCCCGGCCGATAGTGTTCGTTGATCAATAGGGACAAACCCTTGGGCCTGTCCCAGTGCATGAAATGGCCCTTACCAAATAAGGCCATACCTGGGTTATCACGTAACAGCAAAGCATCTGAACCTATAACGTGACCTTTAACCATACATGATCCATACAGGGTGCATAGCAAAAAAAAAATTACTCTGGTTTTGACACATCGAAATCACACAAGGTGCTAATTGAATTTTAGAAGTGTAAGTGGCTTAACATAGCTTTTATGTTATGAAGACAGAGAATTCAGCCCCCTCTATTAATATTCGCCACTTTTGTACCTTCATATAGCTTCTCATCTGGTCAACTGTTTCCAAATATTAAAAACATCAGCTATTAATAAAAGCTAACCTTTATGAAAAGAACGTTCTTGATTCCACTCTTGACCAGCCTATTTTATATTGGGTTTGGTCAAGCAAATGACACCGTAGCGATAAAACAATTGTTGGAAAAAGAATCTGCAACTTGGAGAGCAGGTGATATAAAAGGCCATGCCGATTGCTGGCATATTCAACCTTATAGTAAGGTATTGGCCTCCACTGATGATGGCCATTTTTTTGACATACCCCCAGAAAGAATGATTGACCCATCGCCCAATAGTATGGGTAAGGGGGGCAGTGCGGTGAACAGCAATTATAAAATGAACATTCATGGGAACGATGCCTGGGTGAGCCATAATGAGGAATCCACTTCCAAGGATGGAAAGAAAACCTATTCTTATGAGATCAGGATCTTGGAAAAGATAGAAGGCGAATGGAAATTGGTAGCCGAATCAATCCATATCTATAAGCCCAAATAGGTCTAGTATAAAATCACGCTATAAGAAAATATAAGAACTGAATAAAAATTATGGAACTCATTATAGAGTAGGAAAACGAAAATAACTTCCCCGTAATTTATGAATTGGTGAAGACTGCCTTTCAAACTGCAAGAGTTTCGGATGGCGACGAACAGGATTATGTAAACAAACTCCGTAAAAGCGGAAACTATATCCCCGAACTCGCATTGGTGATCAAAGACGGTGCCCATATTATTGGGCATATCATGCTAACAAAGACCTTGCTTATTCAGGGTGAAGAACGATTAGAAACTTTATTGCTTTCACCTATTTGCACCCGGCTTGAATATCGCAACCAAGGCATTGGGTCCAAACTGATCCGCTATGCATTGGCAAAAGCAAAAGAACTCGGTTACCCTGCGGTTTTTTTAGTTGGCAACCCAGTATTTTATATCAGGTTTTGTTTTAGGTCAATAGCAGATTTTGGCATTAGGGAAACTGATAAAATACCTGTAGAATACATAATGGGTCTTGAACTGGAACAAGATTTTTTGGGAGCAAAAGGTGGATCCACTTCTATTTATGAAATTTGGTGAGCCACGGGTTGAAAACCTTCATACGATCCATCCATTTCATGCATCATTAATAAAGTCTTCAACCATAGCGCATACTATATCCAAGCATCAAAATTTTTCATGGAATGTGAAATAATAGTTACGCTAGTTTGTCAGTACGCCAAAGTTTTGCACCTGATTACATAAAATTAATTATTGAAGCTGCCGCAAATCCATATTTTTGAATTTTTCGTCAACCTTCAGCAACTAACCGATTTATGAGATTTCTTACTTCCATTTTCATTTTTTGTATTTACTTAGTTTTCTTTTTTTCATGCAAAAAAAACAGTAGTGTAAAAATTTCCAGTCAACGTTTTGCTGTTGGTGAATATATCCAGCAAGGGGATACCTTAAATTCCAAGAATGGCTCCAATGGCAGGACCATCAAAGGAACCCTGAAATCAGGTCAAACCTATTATCTGAGCAGTGATTTTAAGGATGCGGTAGTGAATGCCGGAGATACCCTATTGTTACAGAGTGGGGTTACCGTGCTCATTGTGGGGCCATCCACGGGTCCTACAGCGATTGGCAGCCAGGAGCATGCGCCGGGAATTGTTGTCAATGGCACATTTCTTTCTATCGGTACTAGGGTCTCTCCCATTCTTTTTACGTTACAGGATGCTAATCTAAAATCAAACAACGCACTTGATCCACAAGATCCGAATACCGACCCCGCCTACAAAGGTTACTGGGGAGGCATCCAAGGCGGCGTAGGCGGCGGCGATATCATCATCAAGTGGACAAGGTTGGAATATTTGGGGGGGTTGGGGCCATTGGCCGACCCCTACCGACCAGCCAAGACACGCTATGGTATATGGTTTCGTAACCCATCAGGCAATTTTGTGCTGGAAGACAGTTGGATTTATGGTACTCGAGATGACTATTTCCGGGTGACAGGGGGCAAGTACCATATCATGCGTAATACTTTTGAAAAATGTGGTTTTTCGGCTGGTGATGGTAATATCAAAAGCGGCAGTGTGGGTGATATTGCCTATAACCTTATCATTGGTGCAACGGGCAATTCCTTCAAAACGAGCAATAGCGGCGGACTATCACCGCAGAGCAATATGAACTGTTACAACAACACAATTATCAATTCTGGCTTTAGGCAGGCAAATGCAGGTGAGGGCGGCTCTATTGATTTTGAAAATGCGGGAAGGGGCAATGCTTTTAATAATCTATTGGTAAATTGTAAATATGGACTCAGCATATTGGGAGGTGGGAGCACAGTTGCTATCGCCGATACGGCCAATATCAAATATGGCAACACCTATAACTATGGTGACAATCTGGATATCACACAGCAGTTTCTTCCCTCCGGTTATATCACCCAGCAACAAGCTAGTGATATCAATGGGGGGAATGCTAGCTTGCCTAGCTCTAATAACCCCCAGTTTGTGAACTTTCCATTGCCAGTAAGTCAAGGGTATAATTTTCTTGCCGGATCTTATCAAGGGGTTTTCGATTTTCATCTAAAAACGAATTCCCCTGCCATTGGGAAAGGGTATACCGGTTTTTCTCCCTATGCATTGGTGAAACTAGACCCAGTATTCGGAGCCAGCGAAATCACCAAACCGGGGAAGGATATCGGTTGCTTTCAAACCGATGGAACCGGAAATCAACATCACTAAGTCAAATAGTATGGGATCATGATCATCAGGACCAAGATTTTGCAAGCCCCATCAAGAACGGTTTCCTTGATAATGATTCTGGGTCTTACGTTATGGGTCACGAATGTTTTTTCACAAAAAAAAACAGCTGTACGCCAGCCAATCGTTCATGTAGACAGTTTACCTGAAGTTCTTTTTATCGGTTCTCTCAATGCTAGTACCGAATTAAGGGCAAGACAACTGGAACTCCATCGTGTGCCCATCCTCAACATCCAATCTGCTGAAAGCATAGAAAAATCGGCAGACATTAGTATCGCTGACGTTACCCAACGAATCAGTGGTGTTTCGGTAATCAAAAACAATATTGGGTTGAGCGACAAAACCCTCATCAGGGGCATCGACCCCAAATACAATTATACAATGATCAATGGGCTTCAGATCCCAAGCCCTGACGATCGGAGTCGGTATATTTCTTTGTCACTGTTCCCTGCTGCGATGGTATCCAGATTAGAGGTTTATAAAACCCTTACCGCAGATATGGGTGGAGGGGCAATTGGAGGGGCTATGAATATTGTGATGAAGGATGCGCCTAATGAAACCATGGTGGATGTGCAAATATCCGCTGGATATAATAATCTTTATTTTAACAGGGGCCATAATTACTTTAATAATCGCTCGGTGTCCAATAAATCCCCAGAAGAAATCCATGGCCCCCTATACAGTGCAACTGTCAATGATTTTTCAAAAGACAATTTATTTTTCCATAGTCAGGCTCCGCTCCCCAATGGTAACATCCAAGCCAGTTTTGGAAAACGCTTTTTTGACAAAAAGCTTGGGTTGATTTTTTCTGCTATCTACCAAAATGAAAATGCAGGCACCGATGGATTTTTTATTCCACAAAATGCAGCGCCACAAATAAACAATTTGCCCAACCTTACCAATTTTACTAACCGCCATTATGATAATCGACTGACCCGTTATGGACTTCAGAACAAATGGGACTATAATATCAACAACCATCATAGACTGAGCTTTTTCCAAATGTTCAGTCAGCAGACGGATCTCGAAACACGTTTTTCGATAGATACCAATTTGGTACAAGGCAGGTCGCTGCCCGGCACTGGCAGGGTTGCCCAATACCAGCGCAGCCGGACGCATTTACAAAATTTGTACAGTGCGCAAGTTCAAGGTATCCACCAACTGGTTGAACATTGGTTGTTGGATTGGGATATCGCCTATTCGATTGCCAAAGGGCTTTATCCCGACTGGTCAGAGCTGACTGCGACCAGTGCTCTTTTATTACAGCCCAACGGAAGCATTGTAAAGACCCCACTCATCCTTTCACCATTGACAAGAACATGGTTACGCAACAAAGAACAGGACCTGAGTATAAGCCCCAACTTACAGTACAAAAGCACATTCAAGCAAAAAGTATTCACTTTAAAATTGGGTGGACTTTTTCGCGAGAAATGGAGATCCAATTTTTATAATGCCTATAATTTTACGCCCAGTATCACCAATCCGGATGGACAGCCCTTTATTGATATCTATCATGCACAATGGTTGAACAACCAACCTCAAAACCCATTAGGATCTATTGGTAGCAGTAATACATTTAATGCTACAGAGAAAATCGAGGCAGGTTTTGCCCAGTTGAATTTCAAGTTGGGGCAATTGGATATTAATTCTGGCATCCGTTGGGAAAATACCGAACAGCAAATCAATACTTCTATAAACCCTTTGCCAGGGATTGGCCAGCAACTGAGCATCCAATATCAAGATTGGCTTCCTTCCCTACATCTCATCTATCCACTTTCCACAAGCTTACAATTGAAAGGTTCTTATTTCAAAGGCATCACTCGGCCCGCCCTATACGACCTCAGTTTTTACCATATCTCTTATGAGGATGCAGCAGTAGTAGGAAATCCGTTTTTAAAAAGATCGGCATCGGATAACCTTGACCTGCGGCTCGATTACCAAGGTTCGAAAAAAGACTATTTGCAAGTTGGGTTATTTTATAAAGCAATCAACAATCCCTTTGAGAAAGCATTATTGGATGTGAATGACGAGCTATATCCCATCCCTTCACAAGGCTTGGCTTATACACCTGCTGAACAACTGACGGAGCAGGTCAGGAATTTTGGGAATGCTACTATTTATGGGTTAGAACTGGCAGCCTCAAAAACCATAAAGCGGTTTACCTTTTCGGCCAACTACACGTATTCACATTCACATATTGTTCAGGTGAAGAAATTTGAAACAAGGGAAATCCCAAATGATAATAGCAGCAATATCATTACCGTCAGCAAAATGGAGAGCAGGCCCTTACAAGGGCAGAGCCCGCACAACGCCAATCTTGTTATTGCTTATAGTGACAGCAAAATGGGGTTTCAGGCACAAGTCGCTATGGTTTATACCAGCCAACGGATTTTTTCCGTATCTGGCTGGTACGGGTTAGACTATTGGCAGGTAGGTACTATACAAAACGATTTTTCGATCAGGCAAAAAATAAACAAATCTTGGCAGTTGTTTGGGAACATCAACCATATTTTTGGTAACAATCAAAGGGTTTATATACATCAGCAAAACACGGATTGGGGAAAGGGTTTGCTACCCGGTCAAACCGGTCCGAATAGGATACAGGTTCAACAAGAACACGGCTACGCTTCCCTTTGGATTGGGTTAAAGTATAAGCTCCCGCACAAAGCATTTCAGCAAAAAAGCCATTAAGATTTACCTTTGATATAGAATTTTTATCATGACAACAAATATTGGTATCACTGATGCAAACAGGCAAGTGGTTGCTGGTAAACTTGCCAAACTGTTGGCCGATGAGTATTTACTGTACACAAAAACAAGGAATGCCCATTGGAATGTGGAAGGCCCTGATTTTTTTGAGAAGCATAAATTTTTCGAAAGTCAGTATGAGCAGTTGGATAATTTTATTGACGATATTGCAGAACGGATTCGTGCGATTGGCCATTATGCACCCGCTTCATTAAACGCTTTCTTGAAATTAACGAGCCTGACGGAAGAGACTAGGGAAACCAAAGATAGCAAAGACTTTATTTCTGCATTGTTGGCCGATCACGAAAGCATCATCATGATGTTGCGCGGGTTTATTACAGAATTAGGAAACGACCAATGCGACCTAGGCACAAGCGATTTTGTAACTGGGCTCATGGAAGAGCATGAGAAAATGGCTTGGTTCTTAAGAAGCCATTTAAAATAAGAGGCCTCGAACATTTTTTGCCAGGTTGTTTACCTTATGCAGATTGGCAAATAAATGTTCCCTGCAGTCTGCTGGAAACATTTATCTAATCAAAAATGATATTGTTTTACTGATGCAGGTGGGTATAGCTTGCCCCCATACACATGGCTGTTTCAAAAAGCACCCATACGATACCAGCCATCCGGATTTCTTTGGAAGGCACATGTTCCAACCAGGATCCAGCCTTGCTATACCGGTGGTAGAAATTTCGAACACGCTCAGGATATAGGGCCATCCATAAGCCAACAATAATAAAGGGAACTAATTTTAGCAGGTAAATTGTTTCCATAGGGTCTTCTTTGTCTTAATATATTATAGCTCCCGCCCCTTTTTGGAAGGGCAGTTGCAATAGGGGTACCACATAATAACGAATATCCTGACCTTGTTCGTATATCGATTGTAACCAAATACAAATGGTATTGCAATAACATCTAAAGCAAGCTGTTAGCAAAGCGAATCTTCGATTTTTGGAGCTTAGAATCTAAGGATGGGAACAAGTTCGTCGGAGTATCCAGAATTGGGAAGTCTTTTTTTAAAAACTCCTATGGTTTCCTATTATCAACATGCCTTTAATGGAAAGTTCAGGAGGGGACTTCAGCCGGGGTTTAAAATAAAAATTATTGGGCAGCCTGTTTGATAATCGCATTTTCTAGGATATCCATTGCCGTTGATAATTCAGTTTTGCTGATGATCAATGGCGGTGCCAATTGAAAGGTATTTCCCTGTGATATTTTAAAACTAAGCCCATTTTGAAGACAATCATATAATATAGCATCGGCCTGCTGAATGGCCTTGGTTTTGGTTTTGCGGTCAGTCACCAGTTCCACACCCCATAATAAACCAATACCACGCACATCGCCAATAAGGTCATACTTATCTTTCATCTTCATCAACCTGTCTCCCATGATTGTGCCTAGTTCTACTGCCTGCTTCAACAATGCATGCTGCTCTATATATTCAATCATGGCAAAGGCCGCTACGGCTGCCAAGGGGTTTTTTTCATGGGTAAAATGCCCCAATGAAATATTGCCAAATTGGTTGAAATCATCCCGGGTAACGATGGCTGCGAGTGGCATTACAGCCCCACCCAGACCCTTTCCCAAACAAAGGATATCCGGCGTGATACCAAAATGTTCGTGTGCAAACATTTTTCCCGTTCTTCCAAAAGCCGTGGGTATCTCATCCAGGACCAACAATACCTGATGACGGTCGCAAATTTCCCTGACTCTTTGCCAAAATGCTTTAGACGGGATCTGTACATCGGTGTTGCGGATCGGCTCTGCAATAAAAGCACCAATGTCGCCCTCTTTTTCGATTACATATTCCAGATAATCCGCATAGGCATCATCGTTATTTGCGGCAAACAATCCTCTATAACTATTGGGAGGGGGAATGCGCTCGCATCCCGCTACCAATGGTCCAAGACCTGCACGGAATTCTCTTTCGCCACCCGCCGCAATGGCATCGATGGAAGCGCCATGGAAGGAATCCCACCATGAGATGATTTTATGCTTGCCCGTAACGAGCCTGGCCAATTTCAAAGCCATGCTGATGGCCGATGTGCCACCGGGAGCAAACAACACCTTATTCAAGGAAGGTGCGAGCAAGGAACTGAGTTTTTTGGCCAATTCAATAGCTGGGAGATTGGTAAAGCGTCTTGGGGAAAAGGGCAGTACATCCAATTGCGCCTTCACTTTATCGATCACATATTGGTTTCTATACCCCACCTGATGAACCGAATTTCCATGAAAGTCCATATACTTTTTTCCCTGCAGGTTGATGATATAAATTCCTTCGCAGGCTGATAGCACATCCAGACAAGGAGTAGAAAGGGCCTGATGCAAAAAAAACTCGGCATCCTCTTGAAGCCATGAACTGGTTTCGGTATATGACAAGGAAGCTGCCCATGTCTTTCGGGCTTCGGACAGGTTGGAATCTCCTTCCATAATGGGGCCTTTGTACATACGCTTTTGTTGGTTTGGATTGTTTGGCTAGATTCCAAAACTAACCCAAAAAAAGTGGAAGGCTATTGCTATCGGTCATATTATTTTTCCTTTTGGCAAAATGCTCGTCAAAACATCTCGGGATTCTCTGATGCGGGTTATAATTCATAGCGTGAGGATCTGACCATTTTGTCAAGCACTTCTTATTTACACTAACCCTCCAAAAAAAGCTACTGCTTACTTAAAAATAATTGTGCCGTATTTTCCTGAACATGTGGAAGTGGTATGGGGCTACCAATTTTATGGCCATTCTTGAATTCTGTGTTCAAAAGAAAAGCGATCGTTGCGGCAATCTGTTTTTGATAAATCTGCTGCTGCAATTTTATTTCGCCCAATGGTTCAATGCCTGGCCCCATCATGGCCAACCAGGTTTGGGCAGAGCCCTTGGTAAACAGACTGTGATTGGTCCAGTTTTCTTGGGTTTTACCACGTCCATGATCGGTGGTAATAATGAAGCTGGTCTTTCCTTTATAATCGGGGCTAGTTTGAACAAAATACCAGAGATCCTCAATCATTTTGTCAACCGCATTGGCATGCTGCAAATATTGATCATAATGGCCTTCATGGGCAAATTCATCCGTTTCACCCAAGCTCAGAAAAACAATTTTTGGGTGATGTTTATCTATATATTCTTTGGCATTGATATAGGTGAGCCAATCATAGCGGGTATGGTTTTTAGGTGAAATATTATCCTGTACCCGATCAATCAGTCCAAATACCGAATCCTCCCCCTGCATATTTTCATAGCCACTGTTCACGGGTAGTCCATTTCTTTTTGCACTCAAAATAAATGGGAACACATACCAAGAACTAAAAGTAACCACTTTGCCATGGTAGGTAGGGTCGTTGTTCAGGCACTCCAATATATTGATGTTCTTATTAGATCGGGGTATATTGAGCATAATTCGTGGGTCTGGATAGCCCGTAAAAATTTCATTATAGCCGGGATAAGAAATTTTATAAGGGTTGGCTGCATTGGATTTATTCCCCCATAAGCGGTTGCCATAAATCTGCCCGTCCTTTGCAATCACCTCCCACATGAATGGCATCAATTTTCTACGGCGTGTTTCTATGTCATTGTCCCAGTAAAGCTGTTTCATCAAGGGGATATCGCCTACATATCGCTCATCGTTAATTAGAGCAGAGTCTGCCCCTGTAAAAAGCTCCTGCCAACGAAAGCCATCGGTGGTGATGATATAAATATTTTCGGCTGGGGTATTGCTTTGTGCGAAAGAAATCTGAACAAAAAAAACAAAAATGATTGCAGTGATGGCTGTTTTCATTTGCGGAGGTTTTTCAAAGAAAGCATATCCATGTAACCCAAATCTTAACAGAAGGTTATATTAGGGTTATGAGTGGGCTGATAGCCGTTGAGATATTGACATTGCCACTGATGCACTGATTAAGAACAAATACACCTTTTACTAAAAACCATAAGATCAGTGGCATCCCCATTGCAGTCGATAGTAAAACTTAACATTGGGTTCGGGTTTATCATATTAATTTTACGTTATCATTTTATACAAAAATTTTGTAATGAAAAAGAAGGACACTAAAAAGCCAACAAAAAAACTATCAAAAAAAGATCGGCGGAAAAAGATAGAAACCAAACTGGAAGCCGCTTTGGCAGATCTAAAAAAGGAATACCCTGAGAAGAAATTCAAACATCTGGTAAAAAAGGCTTCCAAATTATTTGATGCCATGCCTGTTGTTGCCCCCAAAAAAACCAAAAAAGCAAAACCCAAAAAGGTAAAAAAAGTCGAAGCCCCTACTGAAGCCAATCCCACCCAAGCATCCTAAAACCAATTGTGGTAGGAACCAGGAGTTGTAATTTCCCATTGCCCGGTAATCTTTTATTTTAGTGAGACCGTTTTAACAGTACCCCATTGTATAGGTTGATCGGGATTGGTTGGGTCTGTGTCCCATAAACATTCACGCACCGTCATTGCGCCTGTATTTGTATTGATGGAAACCAATTGAAAGGAAAGTTTTCTTTCATCTTTGGAAGAATACTTTCCTTTCATTGGTGAGTCCACGCGAAATACATTCAAGTCAATATCGTTGTTCGGCCCCCGGTAAACATAGTATTCATTATAGTTGGAATTGCCATGAAAATAGGCTTTGATATTCGGGTGCGATTTCAAAAAAGCCACCAACCCGAGTTGTTCAATATCTGTTTTTCCACCATCGGTCGAAGCCGTACTGCCATCTTTATATTTTTCTACCAATAAATCCTCAAATTTATCCTGACCATTGATGCCCCTTTTTTCATCTGGGTTATCAAAATGTTTGGCTTCACAAACCGGCTGATCATGGGTCACCAAAATAACAGGTATGGTGGTTGGTATTTTTTTCAAATCGTTCTCCATCCAAATTCTTTCTACTGAATCGGGCCAAAGGTTAATGAACATGAAATGGATGCCTCCCAAATCTTTTGAATAATTAATCCGGTCTTCTGGATAATGAAAAGTTTCTATTGTCTTCGGAATGGCAGGCTGCATCATCAAGTTATAGATATTAATCATTGACGATGGATCTGTAGTGGGTACCATTGGCCTATAAAATCCAATCGCATTGGATATATCATGATTTCCGGGAACTATATAGAAAGACGCACTTTGTCCAGTATGATCGGTCAGCTTGATTCCTTTCAGATAGTCTTGCTCAAATTGTTCCCAGGATTTTGCAGCAGGCTGCACCGGACCTTCCATGCGGTTTGCGATATCGCCCCCTTCCACAATAAAGTCTATAGGCCCCACCCGTTGTCCTTGGTTCACACCGCTATCAGTTGGAAGAGTAAGCTGGGCGAGTGAATTTATTTTATCAACCATCGCAGCATTTACCAAATGGGCATCTACGTTGGTTGCGCCATGGAATGCGGAACGGGTAATGCCATAATGTGCATCAGAGGTAAACACAAATTGAAGTAATGAGGTATTATTCTTACTGGTTTGTGCAAAAATGTTTGATGCAAAACACAGGAACAAAATACAAACCCTAAAATTATTTTTCATAATGCATGCAAAAAATGATGCTCATACTTAACAGGATTCTGCTAACCAGCATTTATTCCCGTGTATCAAATTAACAAAAGAGCGCGAAGCTACAATACGAATTCATTTTGGTTACTCGATTTTATCCGCTTAACAATTTGATAATTTTCAGAAAGAGCCATCGCTAAAAAAAGCATACCATTTTTCAGCACCGCTTATGTGTTATGTTATTATTAATTATTAGCGGTGATGTTTTTTGTGTTCAGTATATCTACAATACAACTATCACTATCAAATTCTGAAGAAAATCTGAATTTAATATTAACCTTGGATTATTGAATAGTTACCATTCGATTAATGATAAGGTTTCAACAAAAACGCTGGTAGCCTGGCAATACATTTGCACTTTATCATAACCAAGATATTCAAAATGCCCCAGAAAGTCAATCTGCTATTGAGTTTTACCTGTGTTTGCTTTTTTCTTTCTTTATTTTCTTTAACGGTGAATGGTCAAGAAGTAAAAGGCAAAGTACGTGATGGGAATACGGGAGAAAGCATGGTCGATGCAACAGTTACTCTAAAAAGTACAACCAATACTTTCTCCACCAGAACCGGATTGGATGGTTCATTTCTTTTCAAAAATATTCCCGAAGGCTCCTACACCCAAATCATACAATTTGTAGGCTATGAAAATCAAGAGTCAAGAGTTGATGTGAAAAAAGGGAGGAATATCAATAATAAAAATATCGAATTACAGCAACACGCCAATCAATTGAACGAAGTGATTGTTACCTCTGCGAGCAATCGGGAATCCGACAAGTTTGCCCGCCAATCGGAAAAAGGAGCGAATTATATCATGAACATTATCTCGGCCAAAGCAATTGAAATATCACCCGACCTCACCGTGGGGAACGTATTGCAAAGAGCGGCTGGGGTATCGGTGGTAAAAAATAGTTCGGGCGATGCAACACATGCTATTATTAGAGGCATGGCCGATCGATACAATTATGTTACCGTGAACGGTATTAAAATCCCAAGCCCTGATGACAAAACACGTTCCATTCCTTTGGATATTTTCCCATCAGATCTTTTGGAAAAACTGGAGGTATCCAAATCGCTTACTCCTTCCATGGAAGGCGACGCAATTGGTGGTGTAACCAATATAGTATTAAAAGATGCACCCAAAAAACTCACCTATTCTTTTAATGGTTCAGCCGGGTACAGTAATTTTTTTGACAACCACAGCTTTACCACCTTCAACCACAAGGGCGCTTCGTTTAAAACACCTTATGAAAACTATGGCCCCGGGCATAATTTCACACCATCGGATTTTAGCTTAAACCCTTTGAATTATTCCACTGTAAAATCGCCGGTAAACAGTTATTTTAATGGAAGTATTGGAGATAAGATTACCCGCAAATTGGGTTTTATTGCCGCAATCAGTTACCAGCATTTGTATAAAGGAAGTTCTTCTTTGTTTTACCCACCTAACGGTGACCCACAACCGATTCCTGTCGCCAATACACCCACCTTCAATGTTATTCAGGCCAGAACTTATAGCAATTTGCAAAACAGGACGGGGGCGCATTTAAAATTGAATTACGACCTCAATGATAAAAACAAAATCAGTTTTTACACAGCTTATTTTCAATTGGACCTCACCGAACACCGATTTGAGGAAGAAGGCTTATCTGTTTACTTAAAAATTCCTGGTCAGGATTATAACCATGACCGCTCTTATTTTGAGCGGCAAACCATTTGGACCAATTCCTTGCAAGGAAAGCATCAGGTAACCGATAAGTTTTCTGTGGATTGGTCTGCCGTGTATTCGCAAGCAAAAAGCTTGGTGCCTATTTGGGAAGATTTTCAATATTCCAACATCGTCAATTATGATGCAAATGGCAAACAGACTTCTGATAGCAGGGTCATTCAAGACTTCCCTTTAAACTTTACACACTCCACCGAAACGGACCACACGGGATATTTAAATGCTCATTATGTGATCAATAACGAATGGAAATTTTCGATGGGCGGACTTTATAGGCATAAACAAAAAAGCAATGTTTTTGAATCTTATGAATTATATGCCGATAATCAACCCTTCACAAACATTAATGCCGCTTCTTTTTCCCGCATGAAAAGAGTGGACACAGCAGATGGATTAACTTATCATGCCACCGAAAATATTTTAGCCTATTATATGGAATTAAAATGGGAGCACAATCAATGGGAAGCATTAGGCGGGCTAAGGGTCGAAAACACCAATCACAATTATTTTTCAGAGCAATCAATCTATTTGGCTGGCAAAACCGGATCATATAATTACACAGACTATCTACCCAGCATCAATCTAAAGTACAAGTTTGATGAGAGCAAGGATATCAGGGCCTCCTATTTTAGTGGTATCAGTAGGCCCGAGTTTATTGAATATATCCCCGTACAAAAATCGGGTGATTATTTCGATACCAAAGGCAACCCCAATATCCAACATATACAATCATCTAATTTGGACATGCGGTATGAGCAATATTTTGATGCGGAGGATTACTTTATGGTTGGGGGTTTTTATAAATACTTGACTAACCCAATAGAATGGCAAATCGATACTACGAATTTTGGATTAAATGTTTTCGAGCCCAAAAATGTGGATCATGCATCTAATTATGGACTGGAATTGATCTTCACCAAACACTTTAAAAATTTTGCCATCAATGGTAATTATTCCTACACAAAATCATCTGTTACCACCGCTAAAGAACTTTATTATGTGGACCCTGTAACTGGATGGACCAAGAAATTTGTGACACAGACCCGGCCTTTACAAGGACAATCCGACCATATTGCCAATCTTTCAGTTCTATATAAAAGTGTAAAAAAAGGTTTGGAGGCCCAGTTAAGCTGGGTATACACCGGTAAGCGTATTGAAACCGTTTCCAATTTTTATAATCTTGACTACTGGACAAAGGCCACCTCTCAATTGGATTTTTCTATCACTTATAAACTAACCAAAAGACTTAGCCTATTTGGCAAAGCCACCAACCTGCTCAACACCCCTACCGTTTTGGAATTGCACAATAACGCCGGGGGATATTATTATGGAAAAGCCAATTACCCTGGACAAACAGACAAAAATGTGGTCACGGTTCAACGTGATGTTTACAATCAAACTTTCATCATCGGCCTACGATTTAAATAATCAACATTTTTTCATCAAAAATCAAAACAAAAATGAAACTATCCATCAACAAAGGACTAAGGTTAAAAGCCTTTGGGGTGCTTGTAATGGCATCTTTAACTATTATCTCTTGTAAGAAAAACAGTTCAACGGTAGCTTCGGCTTATGTGCAGGTTGGACAAAACGTATCTCCCGGACCCATTGGTAGCTCAGGCGCTATCACTTCCATCAAAGGGACTTTGGAAGCTGGCCAGACTTATAATGTCAACGGTGATATCATGATCAACGCAGGTGATACCTTGAACATACAACCAGGTGCAAGATTGGTTTTTATGGGTGCTTATAATATTTGGGTGAAGGGCAATTTATTTTCACTGGGGTCAAAAACGGCTGTTGTTACCATTACGTATAATGGTGCGGTTAAACAGGACCTTGCCACAACTCCCGTTGCAAGCGACCCTGCTTATCAAGGAATGTGGGGCGGTATCTGGTGCGATACATCTGCTCAAAACGTAGTGTTCAAATGGACCAATATCACATTTGCTGGTGCGCCAATCGCTAACACACCTCCGATTGCTGGTGCATCCGTTGGTGATTCCTATGATATCTTTTTCCAAAATAAAAACGGGAATTTCATTATGGAAGACTCCTGGCTCTATGGCGGCACCGATGATGCTATCCGCATGAAATCCGGCAAATTTTCTGTAATGAGAAATACATTTGAAAAAGGCGGTGGCACCGGTGGTGATTTCCTGAATTGCAAAGGTTCCAGTGTTGGTGATTGTGCGTATAACCTATTTATTGGTTGCGCTACCAATGGCCCAAAAGCATCCAACCATGCACAGCCTGTTGGCGGAACACAAACCAATTGTAATTTTTACAACAATACTGTTGTGAACAGTGGGTATAGAATGGTGGAATTGGGCCGCGGCGGTTCTATCAATTATGAAGAAGGTGCTAAAGGAAATGCCTACAATAATATGATCGTAAACTGTCGTTTTGGTTTCCGTATTGTTGGTGCTACCGAATCTTATTTGGGCAATGCACTATTGGTTGCTGATACCGCTTCTTTGAGAGGCCATTATGGATATACTTTCAATTATTCGGACTCCGCTGCAGGCGTTAACCAGTTTTATCCAGTTACCCCAGACTCTTCGGCAGCAGGCGTAGGCGGTGTACCTCAAGCAGGTATGTGGGCTTATCCACAAGCTTCAGATGTTCCCAATATCACAGGTATCCTTCCTACAGGATTCTATCCTGGCGATACCTATGCCAGTATTGAAACACAAGTGGCTTCATTGCAGCAGAACCCTAAGTTTGTAAACTTCCCATTACCAGAGGCATCCACTCCTCAGAATATTGCTTATGCAACTGGCTTCGATTTCCATTTGTCAAGCAGTTCACCTGCCATCGGCAAAGGCTATACTTCTTTTAGCCCGCTGGCCATTGTGCCACAAGGTGGAAATTTTGGAGCAAATGAAACTGCTCCTGGTTCTGATATCGGTGCTTACCAAAGCAACGGTTCTGGCAACCAACATTAATCTTGATTTTATCTTGATAAGAAGCATCACCAATGGGTGGTGCTTTTTTATTTTATAGTTTCATTGCCACTGATTTTTAGAACCAAAGTAGCCAGTCATTTCGAACGGAACCATTCGGAAACAAAAGTTTCACCAGCTAAGTATAAACGAATGAAGGTTATTTTGAAAACGATAATCAATCGTAATAGAAGACACTTTGGCAATCTGCTTGATAATGGAAAGCCCCAGTCCGTTGCTATTGCTATTGATGGATTCCTTATAAAACCGCGTGAACAAACGCTTTTCGTCCAAAGCTCCAGAATGACCAGTATTTCCAATGGATAAACGGTTTGCTTGAAGTTCGATTAATATGGAGCCACCTGCTATATTGTGGTTGCTCGCATTACTGAATAGGTTGTTCAGTAATGCCTCCATCAATTCAGGGTTTATATGGATGTTCGTTTCCTGTATAGAAAAAGAGGTGGAAATTCGATGGCTTTGCCATAGCTCCTGGAACTGGTTTATCTTTTCCTCCAGTTTTTCTTTCAGTGCTATCTCTTCTGTATGCGCATACTGATGGTTTTCTATTTTGGCCAACAACAACAAAGAATGGTTCAGCCGCGACATTCTTCTGATAGCTGCGTATGCCCCCTTTGCCAATTCACCTTGTTTTTCCGAAAGGCCCTTTTCCTGTATCAGCACGTCCAGCTTGGAACGGATTATTGACAATGGCGTCTGCATTTCATGGGAGGCATTTTCGGTGAACTCTTTGAGCAGCAGATAATCCTGTTCTGCTTTTTGGGTGGCCAGCAACAGGCTTTCGTTCATAAAAGCAAATTCCTCCACTTTGGTCGAGGGAAAATTTAAGGAGGCGGTTCTGCCCAATTTAAAATTGCGCATGATACCCAAAGAAGCATAAAACGGTTTCCAAAGCCTACGCAGCATGATGCTGTTAAGCAGAACCACCACCAAAATGGTAACCAAAATAGTAACCAGAGAAATCCGTATAATGGCCCTAGAGAGATGGTGTATGCCTTCAATGGGTTTCGCAACGGCCACCCTATACCAAATATTATTTAATTTAAGCGGGAAAATGCGTTGCCGAAAATTGTGCATTTTCTTTTCCCGCTCACTATAAAGCAAAACCGTATTACTGCTGCTGTCCACTATTTGTTGACCGGTGGGCTCAAAACTTATTTTTTCTTCGTCCAGCGGATAGCCCTCTGGTAGGGAATGGTATTGGGCTATATAATTTTTTACTTTTTTCTCAATACCCCCCAAGTCGCCATCCATTTCTTTTATCAATATTGCTTGAAAAAGTTCATAAATAACCAAACTGGAAACAAAGAAGATGAGAACCATCACCAATAAATTGATCAAAGAAAATCGAGTGAGTAGTTTCATCATTTTTTGCTGGGTTTCTTTTCTTTTACTTCTGTTTCAAATTTATAGCCCATCCCATATACCGCTTTGATATAATCTTTGCAACCAGCGGTCAATAATTTTTTTCTCAAATTTTTGATATGGGTATAGATAAAATCATTGTTGTTCGCCATATCAATATGCTCTCCCCATAAATGTTCCACAATGGCCTCCTTGGTGAGTACCTTATTTTTATTGCCAGCAAAATACACGAGCAACTCATATTCCTTTCTAGTAAGGTCGATATTTCCCGATTTTCCCTTTACGGTTTTATCTTGTATATCAATAATCAGTTCGTCGATGATGATCCTGTTCTGACCGTCAAAAGTTTTTCTTCGGATAATCGCGCCTACCCGGGCAGAAAGCTCGGGCAAATGGAAGGGTTTGGTCAAATAATCGTCTGCTCCCAATTCCAAACCCGATACTTTATCCTGTAAGGAATTTTTGGCAGAAATAATGAGTACCCCATCGGCCTTACCAAGGTTTTTGAGTTCCCGAAGTATATTCAGCCCATTCCCCATGGGCAATGAAATATCCAAGAGGATGCATGCATAATCGGTCTCATGGATTTTATTCATCGCATCCTGAAAATCATAACTGGGCACACAAATGAAATTATCACTCTTCAGGTAGGAACAAATGCTTTTAGATAGTTCCAATTCATCTTCTATTACCAGTAGTTTCATTTGTGAGGGTTTTTAATATCAAGCTTTAAAATCAGTACCTTCTCCACTAGGCTCATAAGTACAAAAACAGTTTTGCCAATTTGTTAATGTTAAATTAACTTATGGTTAAATATTTATTCATCCCAAAAATCTTCTTTTATGAAATACGCTTGCCTTTTCGGGAGTGGCCCTGTGCCTTGGCGCAATATTGCTTTTCTGTTTTTTTCTTTTGTTACGATTGCTTTCGCCGAAAACTCATTTAGTCAAAATCATTATTCCGGGAATACACGCTACCCCAGCACCCACAGTAGATACCTCCTCCTTAATGAAGTAAACCGGTACGCAGCAAGACATTTCAGGGATAATTTTTCAACAGATGGTACCGAGCATTGGTTAAGAGAACAAAATTATCTGGTCGCCAGACTTAACAATGGGGCGCTGCGCCAAAAGTGTATTATACCCGAAATGGAGCTTTCAAATGTATTATAAAAACCTACGATGAGCAACCCTTGGGTCGGAATCTGAAATCGACCATACACAAAAAGTTTGAGGATTATGACTTTAGGTCCGTTACCGAAATAAACAATTTGGAAAGGTCTGTTTATTTCATCAAAATAGTAAGCCCAGATTATATCAAAACTCTAAAATACCAAGAAGGGAAATTGGAGGTTACCGAGAATTTTATCAATGGTAGGTTGTAAACGATTGGTTAAAATAAGTAGGGAAAATTTGCTGTTTTAAATAAGCGACCCTATTATTTGGGATAGGGGTTCACGTTAATATCAAAGTGCAGGGCTAAGCTGGGTTCTGAAAATAATTTATTAATTCAACTCCCAAGATTTATACAGAATCTGTTCATAGCTTCGCAACCTTATGCGCTATTTTCTTGGCTTATCACTGCTTTTCAGCAGCTTTTTTTCGTTCTCCCAAAATAATTTAAACCCCAAAAATGGAGCCAGCCTAACTGGTAAAATCATTGACTCGACCAATGCTCAACCCATCGACTATGCCACCGTCAGCATTTATCAAGATGGTAATATTAATCCTGTCAATGGTGCCACCAGCAATAATAAAGGTTTATTTGTGATCGATAACCTGATGCCCGGAAATTATCATGCCATATTCGATTTTGTAGGCTATGACTCCAAAACCATAAAAGGAATCCTTATCAGCAAACCTGGCAGCCGACTCAATTTGGGCAATATCGCTCTATCGGTTAGTGCAAAAACCTTGGCGGGTGTTGTTGTTACTGGTCGGAAAAATCTGATTGAGAACAAGATTGACAAAATGGTATTCAATGCGGAAAGGGATATTACTTCACAAGGAGGCGTGGCCACCGACCTGCTAAAAAAAATACCCATGATCTCTGTGGATGTGGATGGGAACGTGGAGCTACAGGGCAATAGCAATATCCGATTTCTCATCAATGGTAAACCTTCCAGCATATTTGGCAATAGCCTCGCAGATGCGCTGCAATCAATCCCCGCCAGCCAGATAAAAAGCATTGAAGTGGTTACCAGCCCAGGGGCAAAATATGACGCAGAAGGAACCGGAGGCATTATCAATATCATTTTAAAAGACAGTAAAATCCAAGGTGTCAATGGCAATATCAATCTCTCCGCTGGATCAAGGCTTGAAAACGGCTCCATAAACCTGAACGCCAGAAAAAACAATATTGGTTTCAGTTCCTATTTCAGCGGCAACGGGCAGTTGTTTTCCACCACATTAAAAAAAATGGATCGGACTTCTTTCGATTCATTGGGGAATATCTCCGGCAAACTCACCCAAAACGGTCAGTATCATTTCCATCGTAGCGGTTTTCAAACAGGCATTGGGATGGATTGGAGCATCAACAAGAAAAACAGTATCAACGGGGGCATCGGGTACCACCATTTTGGATACAACAGCAATGGCATTTTCAATCAGGAGCAATTGCTTTATGATAATACGCAAAACCTCAGTGCCGACCAATACCTGATTGCGCATTCCCACAATTACTTTCTGGGCCAATCGCTGGACTGGAACCTGAACTATAAAAAAACCTTTGCCCAAGAAGGGAAATCCTTCGACCTGCTTTATTCAAGTAGTTATGGTAAAAACAATTCCAATTTTGATCAATACCAAAACAGCAGCAATGGCGATACCCTGTATACCGGATCATATAGCAATAATCAGGGAGTCGACCAGGAAACCGATATACAGGCCGATTATGAACAGCCACTCACTGAAAAAATAAAAATAGAAGCAGGCGGTAAAACCGTGATCAAAAAAATTACCAGCAATACCTTGGTAAACACTTTGGACCCTAGTACCAATATCTATAATACGGATACCACCCAATCTAATTCGCTACTGTACAACCGTGATGTATATGCGGCTTATGGGGCTATCGCATTCCCAATCCTTCATTTCTTTGATGCAAAATCAGGACTGCGTTATGAGCGCACCAATACCGCTGCACAGTTCTCGAAAGTAGCGCATGTGCAGATACCCGATTATGATACTTGGGCACCCTCCTTTATTTTGTCACACAGTTTCAAAAGCAATGAAACCATCAAAGTCAGTTATACCCGAAGAATACAAAGACCCAGCTACCAAGCACTAAACCCTTATATCAATGCCACTGACCCTAAAAATATTTCCACGGGCAACCCATTGCTGAAACCAGAAATTGCGAATAGATATGAACTAGCTTATATCAAGCCTTTCGAAAAAGGCGGGTCTTTGAATATTGTTTTCTTTTACCACCAGTCCTCCGACGATATACAGCCTTTTATACAATACTACCCCTCCTATAAAATCGGCGATTCCGTTTATAACAATGTTTCGGTAAGCACTTCAGAGAATATCGGGGTGGAAAATAATTACGGATTGAACTTCTATGAATCCATACCGCTTACCCAAAAGTTAAACATCAGGTCCAACTTGTCTCTTTTTGATCGATATATCATCAACAAACTCGTTCCCGGAAGTAATATCAGTAGTTTCAATTACCGTATCAATATCAACGCCACTTATCAATTGAATGACGATTTTGTGATGGAGGTTTTTGGTAATTTTAATTCACCGCGCAATGAGGTGCAGGGGCGCTATCCTTCTTTTACTTCTTATAATTTTGCTTTCCGCAAACAGCTCTGGCACAAAAAAGGCAGCATTGGATTTACCACCACCAATCCCTTCAACAACTATGTTCAGCAAAATACCACAGTAACTGGCCAGGGTTTTGCATTGAACAGTTATCGCCAAATGCCTTTCCGTTCCTTCGGGGTTAGTTTCATCCGCAAGTTTGGCAAGCTCGAGTTCAAAAAAGACAAGGATCAGAACACCAACAATATGGGTGGAGAAGAAAACAATTGATTTTTCAAAATGAGGGACTAAAAGCCATCCCGATTTGAAGAATTCAAAAAAAATGGCAGGTCAATCCCTTCACCCAAAAAAAATCATACATTAGTCATCCAAATTTATTAACCGAAAAAAAGCTCTTGCCATGCTTCAACAGCGAAAAATCACCCTCGACGAAAAAGAGATCCCTACACATTGGTACAATATTGTTGCCGATATGAAGAACAAACCTTTGCCACCGCTACACCCGGCCACACACCAACCCATTGGACCGGAAGCATTGGCGCCGCTTTTCCCAATGGCATTGATTGAACAGGAAGTGTCCACAGAAAAATGGATCGAGATCCCCGATGAAGTCAGGAATTTTTATTCCATCTGGAGACCAACGCCCATGTTCCGTGCTTTAGGCCTTGAAAAAGCATTGGGCACCCAATCAAAAATCTATTACAAATATGAAGGCGTTAGCCCAGCAGGTTCGCACAAACCCAATACGGCCATACCGCAAGCTTATTACAACTATAAGGAGGGTGTAAAAAAAATCTGTACCGAAACCGGCGCGGGCCAATGGGGCAGTGCGCTCAGTTTTGCCTGCAAACTTTTTGGCATCGATTGCGAAGTGTTCATGGTAAAAGTAAGCTACGAGGGCAAACCCTATCGCAAAGTGATGATGAACACTTGGGGCGCCCGTGTGCATGCATCACCATCCGACCTTACCAATGCGGGCCGTTCCATTTTGGCAAAGGATCCAAAATCACCGGGAAGTTTGGGCATCGCCATTTCGGAAGCAGTGGAAGTGGCCGCCACACATGATGATACCAAATACTCATTGGGCAGTGTGCTCAACCATGTGCTCATGCACCAGACTGTGATTGGACTGGAAGCCAAAAAACAAATGGAAAAAGCAGGCGACTATCCCGATATCGTGATTGCCCCTTTTGGTGGTGGATCTAATTTTGCAGGCATCACATTTCCTTTTCTTCAAGATAAATTAGTGGATGGCAAAAAAGTGAGAGCGATTGCTGTGGAACCCACTTCCTGCCCCAAACTGACCCGTGGTGAGTTCCGTTATGACTTTGGCGATACCGTTGGTATGACCCCCTTGATACCGATGTACACGTTGGGACATAATTTTATTCCTTCGCCTATACATGCGGGTGGCCTTCGCTATCATGGTGCTGGTGCCATCATCAGTCAATTATTGAAAGATGGTATCGTCGAGGCCGATGCCATCAACCAGATCGAATGTTTTGAAGCGGGCATGCTTTTCTCCCGCACCGAGGGCGTCATCCCCGCTCCGGAAGCCAATCATGCCATTGCGGAAGTGGTTCGCCAAACCAAGCAGGCAGATAAGGAGGGGGTTTCAAAAACCATTCTGTTCAATCTTTGCGGTCATGGCAATTTCGACCTGAGTGCATATGAACAATTTTTGTCGGGCAAGTTGATCGATTTTGAAGTAAGCCAAGAGGACATCAATAAATCCTTGGCCGAACTGGATACACCGGCAATCGCTTAATCTGAAATGTTGATAATTTAACCAGCTTAGTATCGCTACCAAGCTCCGGTTGTGTCACTCACTTGTACGGCTGTATACTATTGGGCGAAGGTCGGGAGTTCAAATCTCCTCCTCTGAAGCAGTCTGCAAGCAGTGCTTTATTATATAAGAAAATTTCGAAAATAACCATGGAAATTGAGCCCGAATGGGCTCAATTTCCATAACCCCAAATAGCATCTGGGGAAACTAAAAAACTTTCCCAAACTCAACAGCAGCTTGTGCCGCGGCCAAACGTGCAATGGGCACACGGAATGGGGAACAGCTTACATAGTTCATCCCGATACGGTGACAGAATTTCACGCTTTCAGGATCACCACCATGTTCACCACAGATGCCCACTTTCAATTTCGGTTTTGTTTTGCGGCCACGTTCGGTACCTATTTTTATCAGTTCTCCCACCCCTTCTTGGTCGATGGTTTGGAAAGGATCGTCGTGCAATAATTTTTGGTCCAAATAAATGGGCAAAAAACCGCCCACATCATCCCGGCTAAAACCGAAACTCATTTGTGTCAAATCGTTGGTGCCAAAGCTAAAGAAGTCCGCTTCCTTAGCCATATTGCCAGCCTGCAAGGCAGCCCTTGGTATCTCGATCATAGTGCCGTACAGATAAGGGATAGTTTTTACTTTCATGCTAGCACACACTTCTTGATAAACCCTTTCCACAATTTTTTTCTGGTGGGTGAGTTCATTCACGGTGCAGGTAACAGGTACCATAATTTCTGGAAATGCTTTTTTGCCAGATTTGATGATCTCGACCGTTGCTTCCAAAATGGCTTTGATCTGCATTTCGGTAATTTCTGGATAACTAACGCCCAAGCGTACCCCACGATGCCCCAACATTGGGTTGTTTTCATGTAATGCCAGCACCCGTCTGCGCAACAAGCTCATGCTGATGCCAAGCTCCTTGCTCAACTCATGGAGTTTGGCGGAGTCATGGGGAACAAATTCATGCAAGGGTGGATCAAGCAACCGTATGGTTACCGGATGCCCCTTCATGATTTCCATCGTATCCTTGATATCCTTTTTTACATACACAAAAAGATCGTTCAACGCTTTGCGGCGCTCTGATTCTGTTTTGCTCATGATCATTTTGCGGAGTAGGAATAGTGGCTGTTCGCTGCCTTCCCCATAAAACATATGTTCTGTGCGGAACAATCCGATACCTTCTGCACCAAATGACATCGCATGCACAGCATCTTCAGGTGTTTCTGCATTTGCCCTCACGCCAATGAGTTTTGTCTTATCTACCAGTTGCATCAAATCCTTATAAGATTTGTTTTTGTTCAGTTCAATGGCGATCAAAGGCATTTCACCTTCGTACACCAGCCCCTTTGTTCCATTCAACGTGATGATATCCCCTTCTTTCACGACAACCCCATTTTTAGCTTTAAAGGTTTTTGTGTCACCATGAATTTCCACATCATTACAGCCCACAATGCAACATTTGCCCCAGCCTCTCGCTACCAACGCAGCGTGTGAGGTCATTCCTCCTTTGGTGGTGAGGATAGCCTGTGATTTATGCATGCCATCCACATCTTCGGGTGAAGTTTCTTCACGGACCAATATCACTTTCTCTCCTTTCATGGCCCATTCTACCGCTTCTTCTGATGAAAACACAACACGGCCTTTAGCTCCACCGGGACCGGCTGGCAAACCCTTAGCAATCGGTTTTGTTACAGCTTCCACTTTGGGATCAAGCATCGGCAATAATAGTTCTACCAACTGGTTAGGCGCAACCCGCATAACTGCTTTTTTGGCATCAATCAGTTTTTCTGCAAACATTTCGGTGGCCATACGAACGGCGGCTACCCCATTCCGTTTGCCCACGCGGCATTGAAGCATGTAGAGCCTTCCCTTTTCAATGGTAAACTCAATATCCTGCATATCCTTATAATGCCTTTCGAGCCTTTTTTGATAGCCATCCAATTCTTTATAGAGTTTGGGCATCAATTTTTCAAGTGTGTCCAAATTTTTGCTATGGTCATTCTTCGAATAATCGTTGATGGGTGCTGGTGTGCGAATACCTGCCACCACATCTTCCCCTTGTGCATTCACCAAGTATTCCCCATAAAAATTATTTTCCCCCGTACCTGGGTTTCTGGTAAAGGCCACTCCAGTTGCACTGTCGCTGCCCATATTACCAAATACCATGGCCTGCACATTCACGGCAGTGCCCCAATCATCTGGTATTTTTTCGATGCGGCGGTATTCGATAGCCCGCTTTCCGTTCCAAGAACCAAATACACCACCGATACCACCCCATAGTTGCTCATAAGGATTTTCAGGGAATGGCTTACCCAATATTTTTTTAACGGTGGCCTTAAATTCTACCACCAGTTCTTTTAATTCAGCTACTGTTAAATCAGTATCGGAAACATAGCCTTGTTGATGCTTGATGGCTTCCAATTTTTCATCCAATATTTTACGGATCCCTTTTCCGTGCTTGGGTTCTATGCCACTGGCTTTTTCCATCACTACATCTGCATACATCATCACCAACCTACGGTAAGCATCATACGCAAATCGTTCATCTCCCGACTGGCTAATCAACCCTTTTACGGTATCATCATTCAAGCCGATATCCAGTACCGTATCCATCATGCCCGGCATACTTTTTCTAGCACCCGAACGGACAGACAGGAGCAATGGGTTTTGGGTGTCACCGAATTTTTTGCCCGTGATCTTTTCTATTTTTTTTAAGGCCGCGTCCACTTCTTTTTTAAGCACAGGTGGATAGCTGTGTTTATGGTCATAATAATAAGTGCATACATCTGTTGAAATAGTGAAGCCCGGCGGCACTGGCAATCTTAGTTTGGGATGCCCAGCCATCTCGGCCAGGTTTGCACCCTTGCCACCTAATAAATTTTTCATTGATTCATTTCCATCGGCCTTGCCATCACCGAAGAAATAAACATATTTCTTTGTGTTTTTGAGTTGCTTTGCCATATCGTTCGTTTTTTCATAGTATAAAAGTAGAAGTGGATTGGAAGGGGGGATATGATAGTAGTCATAGCTACAGATGTGATTTATCATCAGTAGAAGGGTTTGGTTATGAAAGCGTATTTTTTGGAACTTCGTTTTACAAAAGACCCCATAAACCCCGCTGAAATATGTTTCAGTCCCAAGCCCGGCATCATTTACTTTTGTGAAAGACAAATATTAATCTGAACCAATGACCTTTATAGATACCGCACTTATTGTAATTGCCTTATTGCTCATTGTAAATATCATTATCAGCCTTCAGGTTGGTAAAAAGGATAATCAACATGAGTTAAAATACTTAATGGGCGCCTTGTCCCAACAATTGAAAGATATGGAGCAAGGCCAAAAAAATGAGCTTGCCATGAACAGAAGAGAAAATACTAGCAATGCCAAAGACTTACGCGAAGAAGTCGGTGGCCAACTCAATGAATTCATAAAAACTTTTTCGACCCAATTAGCCATGCTTACGGAAGCTATGGGAGAAAGGTTTATACATTTTAAAACCAGCATCGATAGTAGTAGCAAGGAAAGCAGGCAAGAACTGAAAGCCAACCTCGACGGCTTCAAATCTGAACTTAGTCTTTCATTAAAAAATTTCAGTGATAACCAAAGAGCTAATTTCAACGAACTATTGAAAAATATGGCTGATCAAAACAGCACGAGCAATAGCAAACTTGATATCATCAGGGATACCGTGGAAAAGAAAATTTCCCAGTTGCAGGAAGGCAACGAAAAAAAGTTGGATGAGATGCGAAGAACCGTAGATGAAAAACTGAATGAAACTTTGGAGAAAAGGCTGGGTGAATCTTTCAAACAGGTGAGTGACCGGTTGGAAGCAGTTCACAAAGGCCTGGGTGAAATGCAAAGCCTTGCATCCAGTGTAGGTGACTTGAAAAAAGTAATGTCGAATGTAAAATCGAGAGGCATTTTGGGAGAATACCAGTTGCAGAATCTAATCGAAGATTTGCTTACAAACGAGCAGTATGAAAAGAACGTGAAAACAAAACTAGGAAGTGGGGCAGTGGTTGAATTCGCCATCAAGATGCCGCATGGTGGTGATACCGAAAAAACATTGTGGTTGCCGGTCGACTCTAAATTCCCCAAGGAAGATTATGAGGCATTGGTAGAGGCCTACGAAAGAGGAGATATTGAAGGCATGGAAGAATACCGGAAAGCTTTTGTAAAAAGCATCCGGAAAAATGCGCAAGACATCAAAGAAAAATATATCGATCCACCAAACACCACCGAATATGGCATCATGTTTCTTCCTTATGAAAGTCTGTTTGGGGAAGTATTGAGAACACCAGGGCTTTTTGAACAATTACAAAGAGAGTTTAAGATAACGGTTACCGGTCCTACCACTTTAAGCGCTTTGCTAAACAGTTTGCAAATGGGTTTCCGAACATTGGCCATTGAAAAAAGAAGTAGTGAGGTATGGGACCTATTGGGTGCCGTGAAGACCGAGTTTGGCCAATTTGGCGATGTGCTCGCAAAAACGAAAAGAAAACTGATCGAAGCAACCAATGTAATCGACCATTCTGAAACCAGAACCAGGGCCATCGAAAGAAAACTCCGTAATGTGCAGGAACTGCCGCAGGATAAAACAAATCTCCTGCTAGGCAGTGCCAAAAACACAAACTCATCTGTTGCAGATGATATGCTGTAACCCAAATTCTATTGATAAGAATTTTTTGGATTAAAAAATCACTGCCTTTATCAATTTTATATTATTATTTGTAAAAACTTATGCATAATTCTATTTTTACCCAAATTATTGTTTCATGTCGTTGAACTCTATCATGCAGATTTTTATGCCCAAGGACAAGGTCTTTTATTCACTTTTTGAAGAGGTGGCAGAAGGCGTGGCCAATATGGGAAGACTGATGAAAGAAGTAGTGGCCGAAATCGATTTTGATAAAAGAGCTGCCATCATTTCAAAACTGGAAGACCAAGAGCATGTGAACGACGACCTTACCCACCGTATCTTCACGGAACTGGGCAGAAATTTTATTACGCCTTTCGATCGGGAGGATATCCATTATTTGGCAACCTCCCTCGACGATATCTGCGATTATATCTATGCATCAGCAAAAAAAATCAACTTCTACAAAGTAAACCCCAACGATACGGGCATTCAGAAAATGGCCGATTTGATTGAGCAGTCAGCCGAGCAAATAAAAAACGCTGTAAAGGAATTGCGCAATATGCGCGATATGCGCAAGATCACCGATGCCTTGGTGAAGGTGAACAGCATCGAGAACCAAGCTGATGATATTTTTGACATGAGTATCGAACGCCTCTTCGAAAACGAAGCAGACGCGAAGGAAGTGATCAAGAAAAGAGAAATCTATCAGGTAATGGAAATCGTAACAGACAAATGTGAAGATGCGGCAAACGTTATCGAATCCATTATTATTAAATATGCATAATAAATTTGAAAATGAATCAATGCAGCAAAGTGTAGATAACAAAAGCATCATTGAGTAATTAAGTAGTTTTCATATTTGCCAATTTCCAGCTTATGACATTTCTGGTTGTTATCATCGTTCTTGCACTGGTGTTTGATTTTATCAATGGCTTTCATGATGCTGCCAATTCCATCGCCACCATTGTTTCCACCAAAGTTTTGACACCTTTTCAAGCGGTGCTTTGGGCAGCCCTTTTCAATTTTGCAGCTTTCTTTATTTCCAAATATTATTTTGGGGAATTTAAAATCGGCAATAGCATCGCCAAATCGGTAAATGCGCATTTCATTACGTTGGGGGTTATATTGGCGGGTTTGTTAGCGGCTATTACCTGGAACCTACTCACTTGGTGGTTTGGGATCCCCTCCAGTTCTTCGCATACACTGTTGGGAGGATTTATGGGTGCAGCTATCACGCATGCGGGAAGTTTTACCAGTCAGGGTGAATCGGTGATCAACTATGGTAAAGTCATTCCCATTTTTCTTTTTATTTTTCTCGCGCCAATTATTGGGATGATCGTCGGATATATTATTACAGTGGTCATTATTAATATATGCCGTAGGGCCAATCCGTATAAGGCCGACAATTGGTTCCGTCGTTTGCAATTGGTATCTTCAGCCCTGTTTAGTTTGGGACATGGCGGCAATGACGCACAGAAAGTGCTGGGCATTATCGCAGCGGCTATGGTTGCCAATGGCAATCTGGATAATATCAAACATGTTCCCAACTGGGTGCCTTTTGCCTGTTTTACGGCGATTGCACTAGGCACTTTGAGCGGTGGTTGGAAAATCGTAAAAACCATGGGTTCACGCATTACCAAAGTGACACCATTGGAAGGGGTAAGCGCCGAAACAGCTGGGGCATTAACCTTGTTCTTTACCGAAAAGCTAGGCATCCCCGTTAGTACCACCCATACCATCACCGGCTCTATTATTGGGGTAGGCGCCACACGCCGTATTTCTGCAGTGCGTTGGGGGGTTACCATCAACTTACTTTGGGCATGGATACTCACCATACCTGTGAGTGCTTTTCTGGCTGCGGTATATTATTTTATTTTCCATATGTTGATGCATAATTTGTTTGCATGAAGAATTGTCGGGAGTGTTTGGTCAGGAGTCAATAGTCGTTAGTCAAGAGTCAGGAGTTAGGAGCCCAGAGTCCAAAAGCTATTGACAACTGACTATCAACTTTGAACTACAGACCAAAAACTACCAACTATCGACTCTCGACTGCGAACTCCCGACTAAAGACTCAACTGC
This sequence comes from Bacteroidota bacterium, assembly GCA_018267575.1. GTDB lineage: Bacteria > Bacteroidota > Bacteroidia > Chitinophagales > Chitinophagaceae > Puia. The sequence goes on along the minus strand of JAFDYF010000111.1, from coordinate 51,352 downwards.
TTTTTTATTATTCGCCAATCTTTACTACTTTGGCAGCCAATTAAATCATTTTATGAAAGGTATCATTTTGGCAGGCGGCTCCGGAACCAGGCTTCACCCGATCACTTATGCTATCAGCAAACAGATTATGCCTGTTTATGATAAACCCATGATATATTATCCGCTGTCCACATTGATGATGGCCGGTATCAATGAAATCTTGATTATTTCTACACCGCATGACCTCCCCCTTTTCAAAAAATTGTTTGGGGATGGCTCACAACTCGGGCTCAAATTGTTCTATGAAGAACAGCCCAAACCAAACGGGCTTGCCCAAGCTTTTGTGATTGGTGAAAAATTTATTGGCAAGGACCATGTGGCTCTTGTTTTGGGCGACAATATTTTTTATGGAGCGGGATTGGGCATGCAACTGGAAAAAAACACCCATCCAAACGGTGGGATTGTTTATGCCTATCATGTCAGCGATCCCGAACGCTACGGGGTGGTTGAATTCGACAAGGACATGAACGCGATTTCCATTGAAGAAAAACCAGCAAAGCCGAAAAGTAATTATGCCGTTCCCGGTTTATATTTTTATGATAACGAAGTGGTAAACATAGCCAAAAATCTGCAGCCTTCACCAAGAGGTGAATATGAAATCACTGATGTGAACAAAGAATATTTAAAGCGGGGGAAATTGAAGGTTTCAATCATGGACCGCGGCACGGCTTGGCTCGATACTGGCACTTTCGATTCGCTGATGCAGGCTTCTCAATTTGTGCAGGTGATCGAACAAAGACAGGGTATCAAAATTGCCTGTATTGAAGAAATTGCTTACCGAAAAGGTTTCATTAATAAAGAACAGGTGGAACTGATGGCCAAACCGCTGATCAAAAGTGGCTATGGGGAATATTTGTTGAACATCATCAATCCATAATTGGTCTTATCGTATTTTTAAGGAATAAAAACACTGTTTACGAATGAATAAAATTCTTGTTACAGGAGGTTGTGGGTATATTGGGTCACACACGATTGTGGATTTGATAGAAAATGGGTTCGAAGTGATTTGCGTTGATAACAATTCCCGATCGAATCCCCGAATCTTGGAAGGTGTTGAAAAAATAACTGGAAAGAAAATCAAGAACTATAAGGTTGATCTTTGCAATTTTGATGACACCTATGCCATTTTTGCAGAGAACGATGATATATCCGGTATTATCCATTTTGCCGCTTATAAAGCAGTGGGCGAATCTGTGCAGCAGCCATTGATGTATTTTGAGAACAATCTCGTATCACTCATCAATCTTTTAAAATGTGTGCAGGAATTTGATATCCCCAATTTTGTTTTTTCTTCTTCCTGTACTGTATATGGCAACCCTAACGAGATCCCAGTTACCGAACTGACACCGCCCAAACCTGCCGAATCGCCTTATGGTTATACGAAGCAAATGGGCGAGCAGATTATTAATGAGTTTTCAAAGGCGGCCAATACCAAATGTATTTTGCTCCGTTATTTTAATCCGGTGGGTGCTCACCCCAGCATCCTGATTGGGGAATTACCGATAGGAAGGCCTGCCAACCTGATCCCCGCCATTACCCAAACGGCCATTGGCAAATTATCCAAAATGACGGTTCACGGAAACGACTATCCCACAAGAGATGGTTCATGCATCCGCGATTTTATTCATGTATGCGATATTGCCCACGCCCATACTTTGGGGCTTGAATATTTGATCGGCAAAAAAAGCGATCTGAAATGTGAGGTATTCAACCTGGGTTCTGGAAATGGGGTAACTGTGCTGGAAGCCATCAAGGCTTTTGAAAAAGTGAGTGGTCTTGCTCTGAACTATTCTATCGGTCCACGCCGTGCCGGCGATGTGGTAGCTATCTATGCTGATAATACCCTTGCCCGAACCAAATTAGGTTGGAACCCCAAGTTCACCCTGGAAGACATGATGGCTACCGCTTGGAAATGGGAACAGAAATTGAAAGTGGACGAAAAATTCTATAACGGTAAATTCTCAGAGCTGAATTAAAGAGGATTTCACACAAAGAGCGCAAAGGAGACAAAGGGCGCAACGCTTGATGCTGAAAGCTTAAAGCTTGACGCGGCAAAAAACATTTAACCCAATCAACTTATCAACTCATTTTTGTCTCCCGGTCTCTGCGGTTATTTTTTTGTTTCACGCAAAGGGCACAGAGGAGACAAAGGGCGCAACGCTTAAAGCTTGACGCGGCAAAAACATTTAACCCAATCAACTTATCAACTATTCTCCCAATCCTCCCACTTAGTGGAGAGGGGTCTGGCGCAGAGGTCATTTTCACACAAAGAGATTTCCGGGCCATAAAGAACTTATCTTTGTACGATTGTTTTAAACTTTTACTTTTGCTGCTATAAACCCCATTAGGGCAACAGCATAAACAGATAAATAATAGTTCATGTTAAAAGATATTCAGGTAACAGGCAAAAAAGATACGAGGAGTGGTTTTGGGGATGGGATTGTGGAAGTGGCTAGAAAAAATCCCAATGTGGTAGCCCTTACGGCCGATCTAGCTGGCTCACTAAAACTTCAGCAGTTCATCAAGGAATTTCCAGAACGTTTTTTACAATGTGGCATCGCCGAAGCAAATATGATTGGGGTGGCCGCTGGGCTTACCATTGGAGGCAAGGTTCCCTTTACCACTACTTTCGCCAATTTTTCCACCGGTCGGGTATATGACCAAATCCGCCAGTCCGTTGCCTATTCCGGAAAGAATGTAAAAATATGCGCCTCCCATGCCGGTCTTACATTGGGCGAAGATGGCGCTACGCACCAGATACTCGAGGATATCGGCATGATGAAAATGTTGCCCGGCATGACCGTGATTGTTCCCTGCGATTATGCCCAAACCAAGGCCGCTACCATAGCCATAGCAGATTATCAAGGACCTGTATACCTCCGTTTTGGAAGACCAGTATGGCCAATCTTCACTTCCGACCTACCCTTTGAGATCGGCAAAGCCCAAATTTTTTCCGAAGGAACGGATGTTAGCATTTTTGCCTGTGGGCATTTGGTATGGAAAGCCATTGAAGCCGGCCAAGCCTTACAGGAAAAAGGATTATCTGTTGAGGTAATCAATATACATACCATCAAGCCCATTGATACGGAGGCGATAATCAAATCTATCAGCAAAACCAAATGTGCTGTTACTGCCGAGGAACATAATATCATTGGCGGGTTGGGCGATTCTATTGCCCAGATTGCAGCCAAAAACTTCCCTATCCCAATCGAATATGTGGGTACCAATGATACTTTTGGGGAAAGTGGCACACCCGACCAATTGTTGGAAAAATATGGCCTTACCTCGCAGCATATTATTGCTGCCGTGGAAAAAGTGATGGCCAAAAAATCAAAATAGGATACGAATCGTCCATCATCTACCTCATTAAAGGCGTTTTAAAACGGACAATTCGGAAAAGTATCGTAAATACTTCAGTAATGGAATCATATTCAGTACATCCGAACGTTTTAAACCATTGTGCTTTTTATTTATCTAATTTAATCTTATTAAATGGCTAACCTTATGGCGGTCACCGCTACTGATACGGAGCTATTGGTGCAGTTTCGTGAACCTGCTACCAAAGAAAAAGCTTTCACATCCATCATAAAGAAATATCAGGAAAAGCTTTACTGGCATGTACGTAGGATGGTGGTGGAACATGAAGACGCCAACGATGTGCTCCAGAACGTCTTTATCCGTGTCTGGAACGGACTGCAAAATTTTAGGGAAGACGCCCAATTGTACACTTGGCTATATAGGATCGCCACCAATGAATGCCTGAGCTTTCTGGATCAGCAAAAAAGAAAATCAGCCGTATCCTTGAGCGATGTGGAAGCTGGACTGGAGAACAAAGTGAAGGCCGACAGTAATTTCGATGCTAATAAACTAGAATGGAAACTTCAGTTGGCTATTCAACAATTACCTGAAAAACAACGTGCTGTGTTCAGTTTACGATATTATGACGAAATGCCCTATGAGGAGATGAGCCGTGTGCTGGAAACCTCCGAAGGAGCACTGAAAGCCTCCTATCACCACGCAGTAAAAAAAATTGAAGATTATATTTTGAATCATTAAACTTTTATTAACAAAAACCTTCTCAATTACGTGAGACCCCAAGCGGAAATATGGAATGAATTGACAGAAATTAGCCCAACCGTAGCAAAAATTAGCAACGACAATGTCTTCGAAGCGCCCAATGGTTATTTTGAAAATTTTGCAAGCGCTGTTCTTTCGATGATTGAAGCTGGCTCTGTAAAAAGCGAAATGGAAAGCTTATCAGGATTGTTGAGCCAATCAATTGGTAAGCCAAGCCCTTTCCGTGTTCCGCAAGGTTATTTTGATGGTTTTTCAGAAAGTTTAATCAAAAAGCTACAATCTGCAAACGAAGCAACTCCCATAGATGAGGAAATTTCCCCAATCTTACATAATGCCGATAAGCAAATCAGCTTTACTGTACCAACTGGCTATTTTGAAAATTTTGCCACTAACCTACTCGATAAGATCAAAGCATCCAATCCTAATGAGGTCAGTCAGGAACTAAAAGAAATTGCCCCCTCATTAGAAAATTTGGTAAGGGATACCTCTTTTAGCCTACCCAACGGATATTTTGAAAATTTTTCAGATAGTGTAATGAGCCGCATCAAGGCTGCAGAAGCGCATACAGCCACATCAGAATTGGAAAATCTTTCCCCGCTCTTAAGTAGCATCGGGAAAAAACTTCCCTTCAGTATGCCTGATGGATATTTTTCCGGACTTTCAGAAAATATAGTGGGAGGTGCCAAGGCGGTTGATTTTGTGAATGATGAATTGGAAAATCATTCGCCCCTCATGGAGAGTCTTAGAAATAAGAGCACGTATGAGGCTCCGATTGGCTATTTTAAAACCCTGCCCGAAAGCATATTACTTAAAGTAGCTAAGCAACCAGCGCAGGCAAAAGTCGTTTCTATACAAACAAAAAGAAATTGGCTCCGCTATGCAGCCGCTGCAATCGTGGTTGGGATTATTGCCAGTTCTACTCTCTTTGTTCTGAATTATAGGAAACCATATACTGCATTGGCAAAACTGGATGCTAGCCAATTGGCCGATAGCCTGCACAATACAAAGGATGAGGATATCCTGAACTACTTGCAAAGCCATAATGTTCCTATTGTGGATAGCAGCAGCAACAATATGGCATCGCTGGACCTAACGGAAGCCACGGTAGATGATATGTTGGCCGATGTGCCCGATAGCGAACTTCAACAATATGTGAATGATCATTATTCAATAAAAGAATTGCCAACGAATTAATTATACGATGAAAAAGATTGGAATCATATTAGGCATCATTTGCTGGCTCGGTTTGGCAGTGGTTGCACAGGATTTGGAAAATTCAAAACAGCAACCAAACGGCAATCGGCTTGAGTCCTTGAAAATTGCCTATATCACTAAAAGATTAAACCTTAGTCCGGAAGAAGCACAAAGGTTTTGGCCGGTGTATAACCAGTATGCATCAGAAATAAGAAGCGTTAGAAAAGAAGCCAATCTAAATAGTGAACCGGATTTGGAAGTAGATGAAAAAATATTGAATGTAAGAAAAAAATACAGTGGTGAGTTTTCAAAAGTATTGTCTCCTCAAAAAGCCGATTTGTTCTTTCGCAGCGAAAAAGAATTTGGGGCCTTTGTAACCAGGGAACTTATGCAAAGAAGAAATAATATGAGGTTACAACAACAAAGGCGTTCCTTGCTAAAGCCGTAACTAACCCATACTTTTTGCTAGTTTACCGATTAATTTTATTTTGGAATGACCTATGAACGACATTTGAAGTAGGTGTTTTTCATAGGTTAGCAACGGCCGGCTCTTTCAAGAGCAGGCCTTTTTTTTGCCTACACAAATCAACCCATGAATATAGGCATCTTGATATCATGGTAAAACAAAAAAGACCATTTCTCCTCTTGTCCCTGTTGCCACCATTGTCTTCGCAGTTCCATGGATTTTTTTCCGTCATAATCATATTTAGCAACAAACCTACTTTTCATTTGCTGTAGTTGCGGTGCTACATCGGCCCCAAAAAAAACTTTCTCGCCCGAATCCACTATCCAGAACACTTGATGGAAGGGGCAATGCGCCCCAGTCAGTTCGTATTTGATATAGCCATCAATCACTCCATTGCCATGCAATAAAACCACTTGGTCATTATCGCGCAGACATTCCAGATCTTCTATTATATAGGAAGGGAATCCTTTTTCAAAAGCAAAATCCAGTTCCTGTTGCTGAATATAATATCGGGCATTGGGAAAACTGAGTTCCCTTTTTCCAGTTGCATGGTTTGTTCGGCTAATACCACCAGCATGATCTTTATGCAAATGGCTCATCAACACTTTGGTTACACTTAATGGGTCGACGCCTACCCTCAACAGGTTTTGATGGATTTGGAGCTTACCATTTTCTTCCATGCCCAAACCCGTATCCAATACCAGTATATCTTCTGAAGTTACGATCGCAAAAGGTTGCACCTCTACCAACAAACTACCTGTTTCCCTTTGCTGCAATTCATCATTCTCCTTATCAAAAGGGATAAATTTTTTTGATTTGCCTACTGTAAAAGCACCTTCAGTAAGAGGAAAAATTTGCATGAATAAAAAAGTTTGACACAAAGGACGCAAAGAAAAGAACGAAAGAAAAATAAATCCTATACGCGGAATGCCGAACGCAGTACGCTGAACGCAAGGTTCCAATAATTCAACTGATCTACTATTCAACCTTTCAACCCCTTTTACCTCAACACCATTTGTCTATCCGCATCCAATCTAATAAGAATAAAAAGTAGAATGGTAAACGTGAGCAAGGAAGTGCCCCCATAGCTCATAAAGGGAAGTGGGATGCCCACAACGGGTGCCAAGCCAATGGTCATACAAACATTAACAGCTATATGGAAAAAATAAATGGAAGCAACACCATATGCATAGCACCTGCTAAAAACACTTCGCTGTCGTTCTGCAATTGAAACAATCCGCATGAGCAGGAGCAGATAAATACCCAAGAAAACAATACTGCCCACAAAACCAAAGCCTTCGCCTACGGTGCAAAAAATAAAATCGGTACTTTGTTCCGGCACAAATTCATAACGCGTTTGTGTGCCTTTTAGCAATCCTTTGCCAAAAACAGAGCCGCTGCCAATAGCAATCTTACTTTGTTTTACATTATAGTTATCATCCTTTTTTTTGCCATCCGATTTTTGTTCAATTTCCAAAGCATCGGCTTCATTTTTCGGTATATAATCTTTCCCAATGGCATTATAGATCCGTTGAACCTGATACGGCCTGAATACATGATCGAATATAAATGGCACTACAAAACGTTGTACGCCCACACATACAAACCAGATACCCACAATCAGGAAGAGCATACCCCTATTTCTTTTCACCTGTTTGCGCAACAAATAAACAGCCACAATGGCAATGCAGGTCAATATCAAGGCCAGTGTATTGGGCTCCAGCAAAAGGGTAGCCACAACCAATGCTGCAAAGGAAAAACCTACAATCAATACCGATGGGGAAAGGCCCTCCCTGAACATGACCAAGAAAAAAGAAAAATAAACCAATGCCAAACCTGTTTCATGCTGTAGTATGGAAAGCATAGCAGGAACCAGTGCAATAGCAGCAGCAATCAGTTGTGAGCGGGGCTTGTAAAAATCTGTCTCCACTCTTGAGAGATATTTTGCCAGCGCCAAATTCACAAATATGGTGCAAAGCTCAGCAGGTTGCAATTGAAAAAGATTTCCAAACCTGATGATCGATTCGGTGCCTTTGACACGTGAGTGAAAAGGGAATACCAATAACATTAATAAAATACCAATAGCATAGGATATATTGGCAGTGGCGGTAAAAAATTTACTATCCGTGAGCAAAATAAAAATCCCGATGACGCCGCCCATGATAAAGAACAGCAATTCGCGGCTATAATCTGTTTTCAGGGAAATAAAAGATTGGAAAACATTATCGCCATCCCGGTAAGTGGTTGCGAAAATACAGGAAATGCCAATGCAGCAAAGTATGGTCCAGATCCATACCAATGGCCAATCAACCCCTTTTGTGATACCTGGATTCCGCTGGTTCATAGTACAGAGTCTGTTTTTTTAATATTCTTATTGGCTTTGGGTTTCATCATGGCACTCTTTTGGGGCGTCTGAATATTTCGTCTAAAGGTATCCAGCAATGCCGCTCTGGACGAAGATTGTATATATTTCAGATAATAGGTACTATCATGCATGCGATGTGCCCGTATCGCCGCGTTGGTTGAATCCTGAATAAACTGAAGTCTTACAAAATATTTTGGCATCAGGTCTGTATTGATAATCTGCTCCGCTTTTTTTGCGCTTGCCGTGCTGAGCGTATCGTTCAAATATTTTTCGACCAGCAATGATCCTATCGGGGCTGCCCATGCAGCACCATAACCAGCATTCTGGACCACTACCGCTATGGCAATCTTTGGGTTCTCGCGTGGGGCAAAGCACACAAACATCGCATTGTTCTTTAATTTGGTTCTCTTATGCTCGATCACCAAATAGTTTTCGGCAGTTCCGGTTTTTGCGCACATATTGATGCCGGGGATGCGCACCGACTTTGCTGTACCAATCTCGGTTACATCCTGCATGCCACTGATCACCACTTCGTACACATCATCTGGTATATGGGTAAGCACTTCATGCTTTAGGCGATATTTTGCCAGTACACTATCATCGGGTTTTTCACCATCTATTTTTTCAACAAAATGGGGCACATAAAAATATCCTTTATTAGCAACGATGCACATGGCATTCGCCATTTGTAAAGGAGTAACCAACATCTTATCCTGACCGATACCCATTGTAACCATCGTGCAGGAATTCCAGGAGTGGTTATAATCTTTGTCATAGACAGTAGTGTCTGGAATATTCCCTCCATCTTCACTTGGTAGGTCCACGCCAATCCGATGACCAAGACCAAATGCATTCACATATTCTTTCCATTTCATCAAACCTTTTCTTGGGCTGTGAAATTCGGGATTGTCCAATGTTTGGCGAAAAGTATTGCAGAAGAAAGAATTGCAGGAGTGTGCAATGGCCAACCGTAGGTTAGCTGCATGGCCAGGGGCTTTCTCATCGCATTTGACCGGGCGGTTACAACCTAAATACACACCACGACAATCATAACCACTGGCTGGTGTAATAATGCCCTCATCCAATGCAATCAAAGCGCCGAGCGGTTTATAGGTGGAGCCAGCTGGATATTGCCCTTTGATTGCCCGATTGAACAAAGGTGATTTTACATCCAGTTGTAGTTTAGCATAATTTTTTTGTTTATCAGGACCCGTCAACGAGTTGGGATTAAAATCAGGGCTAGATGCCATAGCTATAATGCCACCTGTTTTGGGCTCAATGGCCACAATGGCCCCCACTTTATTGTTGAGCAGTTTTTCTGCAAACTGCTGTAGCTCCACATCTAAATAGGTGCGAAGGTTTCTACCAGCAATGGCGGGGGTATCCAGTTGTTTATTTTCATAATGGCCAACCAACCGGTTTTTATTATCCTTTATCCAAAACTCAATACCACGCTGCCCCATCAACTGTTTCTCATAAAATTGTTCCAGACCGGTACGCCCCACATAGTCACCCAGTTGATAACCACTCGAACGCTTCAAAACCGATGAATCCACTTCTCCCACATAACCGAGTATATGTGCCGCCGCATTAAAAGGATATACCCTTATCGGACGTTCCTGAAGGTTGAAACCAGAAAATCGCCAGATATTTTCTTCCAGTTTGGCATACAGGTCGGGTTCCAACAAATCCTCAAAAATAGTTGGCCGAAATGAGCCGTTCTTGAATTTGGCATCCAGAATACGGCTTCTGAACTCTGCTGTATCGATACCCATGATCTGGCAGAAATAAGCAGTATCAATATTCCTAACCTGCGATGGGGTTACCATTAAATCGTACAGAATGGCATTATTCAAAATCGCTTTGCCATGTCGGTCGTAAATAATCCCCCTATTGGGGTAAATACGCTTGGGGAACAGTGCATTTTGATAGGCCAGTGCCTTGTATTTACTCGAAAAAATTTGCAGGTTAAATAGCTGCGCCGCTATGATCAAGAACATAGCTGCAAAAATGAGCCGAATGATATTACTGCGAGATTGGTTAAAAACAGGCATTAAAGTGTACGATTTACAATCTTTTTCAAGAATTGAAACATAAAGATATAAAGGAGGGTTTGCGGTTCATAGGAAAATAAGAAAATTTTTTATTTCTTTAATAGTAGTAGCTGTTGATCAGACCGTGTTTGTCCTGAATTGTTGTTTCCTGAAAAACAAGAGTTCGGTGAGCAGTATCAGTACCAAGCTAATGCCTGTGGTCGCCAATACTTTACTTATGAAAAAGAAAAATGTGCCAAAGTTCATCCACTCCAGAAAAACCATAAATGTATGATGGAGCAGTGTAAGTACCAGAACATAAGTAGCATAAGGAGCCCAGCCCATACTGGTAATGGAGGGCGCAACATAGTTCTTGTCCGATCCTTCCTGCGAAATCAATAGGTTTACGATAAAAGGCCTTATATAGGCAATGAGTGTGCAAGCCGCCGCATGCAGCCCCGGGGTGTTTGTAAAATAATCAAGCGAAAGCCCATAGATAAACCCGATAAAAGTGAGCCAAGCCCTAGGCAAGCTGAACGGAAGCCAAAGTATATAAAGAAAATACAGGTAAGGCACCACAAAGCGAGATAAAGGCGGCACTTTGAAAAGAACAAATACCTGCACCCCCAGGAACAATATAAAGCGGATGATATTTTTCAGCAGTTCGCTCATTGCATTTTTTTATGGGTCGAATCTTCTAAATTTTTTTGTTCCTCATATTGGATATTATCAATCACGTAAACATATTCCACATTAAAAAAGTTAGTGGCTGTTTTCACTTTAACAGTGTAAAAATTGCTGCTATTATCTTCCTCCACTTCATCAACCGTACCCACCAAAATGCCCGGAGGAAAGAGCGAGGAGGTTTCGCTGGTAACAATGCTATCACCTTTGTTCAGTTTGGCGCTTTTAGGTATATCCCTTAATGTAACAAAGGAAGGGCTAACCCCATCCCATTCGATCTTGCCTCTTTCACCCCCATTTTTCAATTTCACCACTACGGTATATTGCTTATGCAGCATACTCATGACGACGGCAAAGTTCTGGCTGGTACTGATCACCGTGCCCACAATGCCTTGGGGGCTAATGACTCCCATATTTGGCCTGATCTGTTGGGCTGCCCCCCGATGGATTGTAAGATAATTGGTTTGTGAGAAAATGGAACTGCTCACCACTTTGGCTTCCCGGTAAACGAATTTTTCGATTTTTTTAAGCGAATCCACCAGAAAAGTATCCGTAACGGTTTTATTCGCTATATCTGGTCCTTCATAGTTTTCTTTCAACTGTTGGTGCAGACGCAGGTTTTCCTTCACCAATGCTTCATTGGTATTCTTTAACTGGAAATAATATTCAATGTTATTGTATTTTTCATCAATCCGGCCTGTGATTTCGCCGGCCAGGTTTGCGAAAGCCGCCTGATGGAATTTATTATAACGGAAAAGAAAGACAAGGGAGATAATCTGCAACACCAGGAAGAAGAGGAAATTGAAATACCTTCTGATGAAGAGAAAAACGTTACGCACTTTAAAAAAGGTTGAAGGTTTAAGGTGTTAGGTTTAGGGCCTGGATTTCCTTTTACCCTATCCCTTATGTCTTAAACCTGTATTAATAATTTAACGCATCACAAATGGATACCTGTCATAATTTTTCAAAGAGATTCCCGTTCCGCGAACCACACTTTTTAAAGGGTCATCGGCAATATGCACGGGCAGTTTTATTTTTTGGCTCAAGCGCTTGTCAAGTCCACGAAGCAAAGCACCGCCTCCAGTTAGATAAAGACCGCGGCGATAGATATCACCTGCCAGCTCAGGCGGGGTGGTTTCCAAAGCTTTTAGGATGGCCTCCTCAATTTTGAAAATGCTTTTGTCCAATGCCTCTGCAATTTCCTGACAGCTAACCATAATTTGTTTTGGGATACCAGTTACAAGGTCACGACCGTTTACGGGAAAATCATCGGGTGGGTTTTCAAGGTCCTTCATGGCAGCACCAACTTGTATTTTAATCTGTTCGGCAGTACGCTCACCAATTAATAAACTATGGTAGCGGCGGAGCGCTTCCATAATATCGGCCGTAAACTCATCCCCAGCAATACGGATCGACTGGTCGCAAACGATACCCGCCAAGGCGATTACGGTAATACCTGTTGTACCACCGCCAATATCAATAATCATATTACCCACTGGCTCTTCCACGTCGATACCGATACCTAACGCAGCGGCCATGGGTTCATGGATCAGGTAAACTTCTTTGGCTCCGGCTTGCTCGGCGCTATCCCTTACCGCTCTTTTCTCCACCTCGGTAATGCTGGAAGGGATGCAGATCATCATACGCCAACTGGGCGGGAACATCGGTTTTTTGGGATAGATCATCTTGATCATCTCCCTTATCATGAGCTCGGCAGCATTGAAATCGGCAATTACGCCATCTTTCAAAGGCCGCACGGTTCTTATGCTTTCATGGGTTTTTTCATGCATCATCAAGGCCCGCTTACCCACGGCCAGTACCGTTTTCGGGTTGTTGCGGTCCAATGCCACGATGCTAGGCTCATTTACCACTATTTCATCATCATGTATAATGAGGGTATTTGCGGTACCCAAGTCCATTGCGATTTCCTGTGTGAGAAAGTTGAATAAGCCCATTTTGAGGAATGTCAGATTTTAAGTTCCAAAGTAATGCCCGCAAAATTGAAGTAAATAATCTGAATAAACAAAGAGAATAACTGATTTATCAACGATTTTACCGACAAGTCAAAAACGGCCAAAAGGCTGCCAAAACCAGCTTCCAAACGTTTGGCCGATTGAAATTATTGTACTGCTTCAAAAGCTAAAATAAGCTATAAAAAAGGATTGGGTTCTTTTTGTTTTTACACGTCACTTGTGGCAAACGGTCTTGGGTAGGCAATACATCTATTTTGTCCAAAAGGGAAGAAACCAATTTTGAATCCTAGGATCAATTATTGTAACTTTCTTTGCTAAACAGTAAAATACAAACAAGTCATGAAAAAAATTTTTCTGCTCTCGTTAATCGTTGGAAACTATTTGGTCTGCCATTCGCAGGATATAAAAAAAATAATGCAAGATTTTCAGGACCAAATGAAGAACGGGAAGGTTCCTTACGGCAACAACCCGGCAGCAGGAAAATATTATGATATACGTGGGTTTAAAATGTACTGCGAAACTTATGGAGAAGGCCAACCAGTATTGATCATTCACGGAAATGGGGGATCGATCAATAATTTTATTTATCAGATTCCCTATTTCGCCCAAAAATATAAAGTGATCATTGCCGATAGTAGGGCACAAGGCAAATCAAAAGATGATGGGGATTCCCTTTCCTATGAAATGATGGCCGATGACTATGCCGCTTTGTTGAGTGCCATGAAAATCGATTCAGTCGATGTGATTGGATGGAGTGATGGTGGCATCAATGGTTTGTTATTGGCCATACGGCATCCGGAAAAAGTAAAGAAGCTGGCTGTAACCGGTGCCAACCTAGGTCCTGATGAAACAGCGGTGAATCAAGATGTGGAAGATATGATCACCCCTATGTACAAGTCAATTAAAAACAAAAGCAACAAATCTGCCGAAGAAAAAGCACAATGGAAATTGTTGCACCTGTTGGTAGATGAGCCCCATATACCACTGGCAGATTTGAATTCGATAAAATGCCCCACGCTGGTGATTGGTGGCGATCATGACATCCTTAAGCCCGCACATACCTTGCTCATTTTTCAGAATATACCCAATGCTTATTTATGGATCCTACCCAACTCTGGACATAGTACACCCATTGTGTACAAAGATGATTTCAATAAAAATGTGGATCTGTTTTTTTCAACCCCTTATCGGAAAATAGAAAAAGAAGGAAGGTTTTTTTGATGGGAAATCCCCAGCCAATAATAGGGTAGCAGATTTCTCACCCTTACATTTTCTATATGAAGTCCCTGAAATGAACCGGGTTTACAATGACGAATCTCTGCCACAATGGGCTTACCCTACATGACTCAATTCCCGATCTTCAGCACCGTTTTTATTTCTGACCCATCTCTGATTTCTTCGGTGGCTGTTTTAACCAGTTCATCCCCAACGGAGAGCTTGCCATAGATTTCCACTTTGTCGTCTACCGCTCTCCCCGGCTCCACATTTACCCATTTCGCTTTGCCGTTCTCTAGTTTTATCACAAATGGTTTGATGGTAGAATTTACCAAAGCCGACTTGGGCACCACAAAACTGCTATCATTGGAAGGAAGTGGAAGAGTTACTTCCGCAGCCATGCCCGGCAATAATTTTTTATTATCGTTGTACACATCCATTTCCACCCTTTCGGAGCGCAACCGATTTCCCACGGCACCAGCAAGTCTTGCTACTTTAGCGGTGAATGTTTGGTTTGGCAAAGCTTTCACCGTAAACTTCACTTCGCTTTTTTTATTGACATAATCCGTAAATGCTTCTGGAACGGAGATGATCATGCGCAGTTTTTTTTGTTCCTGTAAAACAAAAATCGGTAAATCCGAACCCTTGCCTGCAGGGCCAACAAAGGCACCGAGATTTACATTGCGCATACTGATCACGCCACTGAAAGGGGCACGGATCTCCAAATAGTTTTTTGTTTCCATTACTTCCTTATAATTCGCCTTGGCAGATTCCAACAAAGCCAGATCTGAATTTTGTTTTGCCATCGCCATATCCAAATCGTTTTGCGCAATGGTGCCGGGGGTTTGGCTGGTCTTATACAATCTGTCGTAGGTAGCTTTGCTTGAAATATAAATAGCCTCCTGCGATTTCAATCTCGACTCTGCGGCAGCCAATTGTGAGGTGATCTCTGGTGCTTCCAATACCGCAATCAATTGCCCTGCATTAACCTGCGAGCCAACATCCACCAATAATTTTTTTACATAGCTATTCACTTTTGCATAGATATCCACTTGTTGAAAAGCGGTTAGCTCACCCGGTATCTGTAGGGTGGAAGTAAGCATCCCTTTTTGCAAGGAAAAAGTTTCATGCTCAATCGGCTCAGTCTGTGCTTTGCTGATATCTTCTTTTTTTTCTGTTGAAGAAGAACATGAAAAAAAGGATATTGAGGCAATAGCAAAAATGCAAAAAACAAGTTTATTCCTACGCATATTATTTATTGTTCTGTTCATACAATGAAGGGATATAGTGTTTGCTTTCTTTATCCTCGGGATCAAGCGACACGGACTGAATGGTTGTTTTCTTTTGTACCCATGTAAACACAAGTGGCAACATGAACAATGCTGCAAAGGTGGATGCAATCAAGCCACCAATCACCGCACGTCCCAATGGGGCAGCTTGGTCACCCGCCTCGCCAAAAACAGTTGCCATCGGTATCATACCCACCACCATCGCGATGCTGGTCATCAATATGGGTCGCAAACGGATGGAGGCCGCGTCGACCGCTGCTTTTAATGCATCGCCGCCATTCTGCACCCTTAAATGCTCTGCATTGGTCACCAATAATACCGCATTGGAAATGGAAACACCCACGGACATGATCATGCCCATATAGGATTGAAGGTTGAGCGTTGAATTCGTAAGAAACAAAATGGCGAGCGAGCCAACCAATACAGCGGGGGCTGTACAGAGTACAACCAGCGATACTTTGAAAGATTGGAAATTAGCGGCCAGCATCAGGAAAATAACCACAATGGCTACCAGCAAACCAGATTGAAGACTGTCCAATGTTTCGGTAAGCACAGGGCTTAACCCTCTTTTTTCTATAAACAAACCACGGGGCAACTTACCAATCTTTGCAATGGCATCATCTACATCCTTGGTGGCCGTTCCCAAATCTTTTTTATATAAATTGGCTGTTACGGATAACACGGGTGTTGCGCCGATATCATCATTCTCGCCATATACAGTGGTTGGGCTTATCGTTGCCAAATCACTGAGCACAGGTCGAGAGGCATTGGGCATTATCGGTGTTTCGCCAATATCGTTGATACTGGTCATTTTGTTCTCTGGTATTTCCACCTGTACCAAATAATTAAGTCCCTGCTTCTGATCGATCCAATTGTTTTTTTCAGTGAAGCGGGAAGATGATGTGGAAGCGGTCAATGACCTCGAAACCTGATCGGGTGTAACTCCTAATTGTGCTGCCCGTACACGATCGATATTGATATTGATGGCGGGATAATGGATTGCCTGCCTTATTTGCACATCACGTAAGTAGGGGATTTGTTTTAATGCATCCACCACTTTATTTGCATATTCTACATTTTGTGGTTTGTTCTTGCTCAGCACTTTTATTTCGATCGGCGTGGGCGAACCTTGACTCAGGATCTTGTCTGTAAGTTCTATGGGTTCGAATGACAAACGGGTGTCCGGTAAAATGGCTTTCATTTTTTCCCTGAACCGATCTTTCAGTTCATCCAAATCGGTTTTATATCCTTCTTTCAATGCAACCTGTAAAACCGCTTCTTGAGGACCTGCCATAAATAAGTAAATCGGATTGGTAGAAAACTGTGAGCCATGGACCCCTATCATAGCAGAACTGATGTCCACATTATTTTTTCCCACCAAACTATCAATCACATCGATCGCTTTCAAAGTAACCAACTCTGTTTTTTCGATGCGTGTGCCATCTGGCGCATCCAGCCTAACCTGAAATTGCCCCGCATTTGATTTTGGCAACACATCCCGACCAATATGGTTGATCATCAAATAAGCCAACAGCAAGGAACCAACTACATAAGCAATCGATATGGGTGCCCGATAAGGTATCATCCTTTTCAGGAAATTGATAAGCCGGATACGGATCTTATCAAAGCCCTTTAATTTAGTGAAATCCTGTGCTTCTGTTTTTTCCACCAACAATTCATGCTGGGCAAACATATCTTTTTCGGAACCAACAGGTATCCCTGATTCTCGAAATATTTCATCATCTGTTTTTTTATGATCCTTATTTTTTCCATTACCATGTTCCTCTTTCATCAACCAATTGGAAAGCACGGGAACCAATGTTTGCGCCATCACATAGGAAGTGATCATCGCAAAAGCAATGGCCAGTGCCAGTGGAAGGAACAAAGAACCGGGGATCCCATTCATACTTAATGCGGGTGCAAACACAGCCAAGATACAGAAGAGGATGAGCAGTTTTGAAAATGCAATTTCCTTACATGCATCCCAAACCGCCAAGGATTTTGGTTTTCCCATATCCATATGTTGATGGATATTTTCGATGGTTACCGTCGATTCATCCACCAAAATACCAATGGCCAGCGCCAGACCGCTCAAGGTCATGATATTGATGGTCTGATGAAAAAGGGATAGAAATAATATAGAAGAAATAATACAGGTAGGTATAGTGAGTATCACAATCAATGCACCTCGTACATCGCCCAAAAAAAACAAAACCATCAGCCCTGTAAGGATGGCACCGATCGCTCCTTCGCTCAATAGACTTTTTACTGCATTGATTACGTAGGTAGATTGATCAAATACGAATGAAAGTTTTACATCTTCCGGTAAGAAACTTTGAAACCGGGGGAGCGCAGCTTTTAAATTTTTTACCACTTCCCAAGTGGAGGCCGCAGCCGATTTTGTAATGGGTAGATATACCGAACGTTTCCCATTTACCAATACATAGCCAACCGTGACATCAGCACCATCTTCCACTGTGGCCACATCTTTCAAATATAGGTTCTGTACCCCGCCCGTGTACAGTGGTATATTCTCAAAGTCCTTGACTGCTTTTATGGTCGTGTTCGAGGGGGTGAGGTAATTTAAATTACCAATCCGCACATTACCGGCAGGTGTGGCCTGATTGTTTACCCTCAGTGCAGCAACCAATTGATCCGCTGTTAAATTATGTGCACGCATCAAAACTGGATCGGCCTTGATCACAATGGTCCTTGCATTGCCACCAAAAGGCGCAGAAGAAACAAGACCGGGCACAGAAGTAAAACTAGATCGAATATAGATGTTCGCCATATCCTGCAACTCGTTATTGGATCGCTTGGGGCTACTCAATACCAATTGCCCAACAGGCAGTGTGGATGCATCGAATCGGATTATAAAGGGAGGTTGCGAACCTAGCGGAAAAGAAGCCTGCGCTCGATTGGAATAGGAAGTTACTTCTGCTGCCGCCTGCGCCATATTGGTGCCTTCGTAAAAAGTGATTTTTATCAAGGTCAATCCCTGTATGTTCTGTGTCTCGATACTTTTTACACCAGAAACGAAAAGCAAAAGGTTCACATAACTTTTGCCAAAATAAGATTCCATCTGGTCGGGAGTAAAACCACCATAGGGATGGGAGAGATAGATCACCGGAAGGTTCATGTCTGGGAATATATCAATCTTGATGCTGGTCACTGCTTTGATACCAAAAAAGAACAACCCGGCCACCAATACAAGAATGGTAATGGGTTTTCTTAAAGCGGTTCTGATTAAATTCATACTAGTATTTTTTTTGAATGGGGAATAGTCAATGGTGAATAGTGAAAATGGTAAATTACTTCCACAAAATTTGCCCGACTCACGACTCTAGACTATTGACTATAAACTCCCGACTCTTTCACCCTACTTCACCTGCCTCACAAACAGATCCAGATCTCCAGAAGCGGCCGCTTTCAGTAACAATGCCTGCCAAACATTTATATAGGCAACGCTTTTGTCAATCTCTGCACGGTTCAGGTTATAGAGCGCTTGTTGCACATCCACAATATTTGTCAATCCATTTTTATACAAAACCGTTTTCTGTAAGTACGCATCCGTGGCCGCTTTGTATTCAAAAGGTACCTCATTGATGCTTTTGATACTGTTGGCAATCTGTTGGTCGCTCAAGAGTAGCTGATCTTTTAATTGTGTGCTTATCAAATCGTACTCATCCTGAAAAGCAGCAGTCACAAACTGTTGTGCTTTCACCTGCTGTTTTATTTTTGCCAAGCTCATGATGTTCCAAGCAAGACCAACACCAAACACATAATTATACCTGCTGGGGCCAATGGCATCAAAATAGTTTTTTGAATAGCTGCCATCATTCAATGGATTATAATTATATCCAAAGTCGGAGGCCTTGCCCTGTAAAGTGCCAAACAAATTCAGTCCTGGGTTAATGCTTTTTTGCAAATATTTTTCTGATGAGGTACTTAGATCAATGCGACTTTTGAAGAACTGTACCTGCGGGTTATTATTAATGGCAAAGGAGGTATTGAATACCGCGGGTGCTTTTGAAAAATAACTGGTATCCAAGCCCAATGAATCAGGCGGGATATTGATGAGTTGACATAATTGGTTTCGTTGCTGTTGTTCAGTATTGATTGCCTGGATCAAAGAAAGCTTGGCGGCCGAAAGATCGGCATTGGCAATGGAGGAATCCACCCCTGCGTTCAAGCCCGACAATACCCTAGCCACCACGGTTTGCTGAACATAATTGGCTCTGTCGATATTGGCTTGTGCGTTCTGCTCAAAGCGTTGGGCTATCAGGAGATTTAGATAGGCACCCGCTATTTTTACGCTCTGTATAAATTTTTCCTGATCAAGATTGGATGAATCCAATAGTAATTGTTTGTTGGCAACTTCGATTTTAGAACGTAACCGACCAAATGAAACAAATTCCCAATTGGTACTTACAAAGTATACGGAACCAAATGCGGCATTCCAGCTTTGACTAGCATAATTGGGGCCGGAGGAAGAAATACCTGTACCAAAACCAATAACCCCTGAGGGACCGAACTGACCATTGATAGTACCATAGGCCTGTTGGATGGAAGCGGTGATATCGGGCAGGTATTGGTTCTTGGTATTTTGAACCAAAGCAGCCGAGGCTTTCGCATAATTTCGTTTAGCCTTGATGGATTGATAATTGCTCAAGCCAATCCTAATAGCATCGGTTAAATGCAAAGGTAAAGGTTGTGCATATGACAGTAAATCACCTGCAAAAAAAGCAGCACAAAAAATAATGGTTGGCAGTATAGTTTTATTCATCATTTAGTTTCTCTTGTTCTGGCATGGCAAAGCAAAGTGTTTGTATCATTCTGAAACCATGAGATTATAAAAGCATTTTCACGGCCTTTAGCGCATTTTTCATTGGGTGCAGGTCGCGATATACTTGGCACTGCATGGTAGCACCATCGAACAATAGAAAAATAGCATTTGCCAAATCACTCACAGCGACTGTTCTTGTTCCTTTCATCTTTTTTATCTGTTCGATAAAAAACATTCTTTGCTTTTCCTTATTAGCAATAACCTGATCGTTGATCTTTACGCTACGTTGGGGCATTTCGGCTATAATGCGTGTATAGCTACAGCCTCCAAAATGGGTATCTACCAAATATTTGGAACGACATTCAAAACTTTTGATGATTCGCTCCTTGGGGTCTTCGACGTTAGCAAGAAATCGTTGCAGCAAAGTAGACCAATTTTTATAACGCTTTTTTAAGTACTCCACACAAAGGTCTTCTTTCGAGGGAAAATGATAATAGAGACTTGCTTTGGCAACGCCGGCTTCTTCAATAATCTGATTGATGCCCGTAAGGTTATAGCCCTGTTCGTAAAACAAGCGGTTGGCTGTTTCCAAAATCTGTTCCCTTACTGACAAATCTGCAATCAACATTTGACAAAAATAAGTCAGGTAGACAAGTTTGTCTGAGTTTTTTTATAGGCAAATGAAAGAAAGTATGAAAGGTAAAATCAAATCAATCAAAGGGTGGATTTAAAAAATAGTAGAAGGATTTAAGATTTAAATCATTTTCTCAAATCATTTATAAGCATAATCACAGAATCAAACCTTAGTCGTTTATTAGGTAGCCAGTATTTATGAATCGGTTTTTTTACTCTTTAATGCGACCATCGTTAACAATGAGGAAATAAATAATGAGCTAGCCATAAAAATATAAGAAGCGGCATGGCTGCCGGTGGTGCCGTTCAGATAGCCTACAATATAAGCTCCAATAAATGAACCCAAGGCCCCCAAACTATTGATCAATCCCATAGCACCGCCTGCTACATTGCTAGGTAATGTTTCGGTAATGACCGCAAAAAAAGGTCCATAAGGAGCATACATGGCACCGCCTGCTATGACCAACAAAATAAAGGCAATCCAAAAATGACCGGGCCCTATCAGATAGGAACCATAAAAAGCCAATGACCCGATCAACAAAAAAGGCCAAATAAATAATTTCCGATTCAAAGTTTTATCCGAAAAATAGGAAGCAAGCAGCATTGATATAATGGCCAATAAATAAGGAACTGAAGACAGCCAGCCCGTTTTTACAATATTCATATTGGGAGCATCATTGAGCATCGAAGGCAACCACATCACAAAACCATAAACACCAATGCTCCACAATGCATATTGCAAACAAAGCAGTATTACTATTTTTGATCTGAAAGCTTCTTTGTAATTCTTGATAGGTTTTATCCCAACTTGCTCTGCCTGCAACTGGTTTTCCAGAGCCAGCTTTTCATCATCGCTTAACCAGTTGGCATCTTTGGGTTTGTCGTTTACCAATCGCCACCAAAAAAAGGCCCAGATAATTGCGGGAAGCCCTTCCATAATAAACATGCCCCTCCAATTTATCGCCCTGATCAAATAGCCCGACAAAATCGACATCCATAATATGGTAGCTGGGTTGCCTAAAATCAAAAAAGTGTTGGCCCTCGAACGCTCAGATTTGGTAAACCATCGGCTTAATAAAATCAACATGGCAGGCATGACCGCACTTTCCACTACGCCCAACAAAAACCGGATGACAATAAGCATGTTCACATTGCTGGTAAGTCCGGTAGCTGCAGCAAGGCTGCCCCATAAAATCAATGACCAGAAGATGAGCTTCTTGGCACTTTTATTTGAAGCGTACATAGCCCCGGGTATCTGAAAGAAAAAATACCCTAGAAAAAAAAGTGACCCCAATAAAGAAGAAATGTTGGGTGTTATCTTCAAGTCTTCCGCCATTCCCCCTGCGGCTGCAAAACCAAAATTCGCCCGATCGAGATAGGCCAAACTATAGGTAATAAATGCAATCGGGATCATGCGTGTCCAACGCTGCCTTGCTATTGTATCTGCCATACTCATTTTTCTTTTTGATAAAGAAAACCATCTGGGCTAAAAATAAATTTGAAAACTACCAGGTTCTTTTGCTCATGACCTTATCCAGTTGCGCTCTTGTCATGCGGCCTAAATCAGGATGAAGCTCCAACCATTTTATAAAGCTTGTTTTAATTTCATCCGTCCACTCACTGTCTATCTGACCAGTAGAGTAGCGGTTTGTTTTTACCATTTCAAAACCAAATTTATCTTTAAGCACCACAAATTCAGAAGTGGCGACCACTTGTTCAGCAAGTTGTGCCGGTACAAACAATACTCCTTCCCTGTCTGCAATCACCAAATCGCCCGGAAGCACAATGGCCTGCCCAATACGGATCGGTGTGTTCAGCCCCATGAGCACCATATCCCGAATATAGGAGGGATGAAAATCGCGTACAAATGCATTGAAGCCTTTGATATCGGCAAGACCTTCCACATCCCTAGCCGCTCCATTAAAAACGACTCCGTTGCCCGATTTTGCAAAAATGGAATTGCCCAATGTGCTACCAATCAAGGTGCCGCCATCTATTTTTCCAAAACCATCTGCCACATACACATCTCCTTTTGTCAGAATATCGATGGGCCATGAATTGGTATTCCCTTTTCGTCCTTCCTTATGCCCTCTTTCCTTGATACTTTTTTCTATATCTGGTCGACTGGGCATAAACATAGCCGTGAGGGCGCGACCAGTTACGGTGATACTATCGTTCACCATTTTCCAACCTGATTCAAATTGGTTGTTATAGCCCAAATTCCTTAGCACCGTCCAAGCATCGTCAATCCCAATATTTTTTGCTCTTACCAATAAGTCATCGGCAATTTTTGGTCTGCCATCCGCAAACCGCTCTCCCTTCCATTCTGATGTAAGGAAAATCAGTTCTTCCCTGGAAATGGTTTGTGCTTTCAAGTGATTTGAAATACAAAAGCAAAGAGCAAATGCCCAGCATATTATTTTATAAGGTTTCATATTGCTTTATTGTTGTCGCATTTTTGATTCAGTCCTTGTTCACCAGACTCTATTTTTAGTAAGAAAAGTTAGCTATGGCACTCTCACTTTGATCACTATCTTTTTTATGTTATCATTTTCCCTCAACCTGATGGCTGGTCGATGTATATCCATGGGTGAAAAAATAAAGAAAGTACCCGGTTGCGCATCATAATATTTTTCGCCACTAACCAAAAAATTTTCAACATCAGTTTGATCATTATAAGGCAACTTGACCACCGACCGAGGATCCGAAATAGAAGCCAATCCCATACGCACTTTCCCTTTGATGATATATTGAAGGTCGTTAAATTTTCGATGGGCTTCCCAATTGATATCTTTCAGTTCTTTAGGATTACCTTCCCAAACGGTGGCTATTACATTCCCCGGATCGATCACATATTCACCTGTGGGCAGGCTATCCAGATCATGGGTTTTCAAAAAAGCAAAAGCCTCATCCCACCAAACATTATTTTTTTGATACTGCTTCGCAAATTCCTTTTCATTGATGCTCCTATGTGGGTTTAATGACAAACCATGCAACCATGCTTTGTTGGCAAACCATTTGGGATCCGATGTGTTTACTTGCTCAACCACTGCTTTTTTAGCTTTTGGTTGGATAGGGTCAGCAATGCCATTCAGGTCGTACACAATTTTTCCATTACGGATGGTGAGCTCGCATTCTAATTTTTGATCCGTCATTAATCTAGTACCTGTATAATCAAATAGTCCGAACCTGCCTTTCCGGATGCTCAATATGGCAATATCGGCATCGGTGCCAATAGAGAGATTGCCCAATTCTTCTCTTTTGATTTCACGGGCAGGTGCCCAAGTACCCGCATCGATCACTGCTTTTAAATCCATACCCATCGCTAAAAATTTTGACATGGTAGTTAACATATCCTTCATTGAGCCATTCATGCTTCCCACATGCAAATCGGTACTGATGGAGTTGGGATAGAAACCCTCCTTGATGGCAGGTATTGCTTGAGAAAAAGCAAAACTGATGCCGCCATAACCCACGTCAAAATAAATGCCCCGCTTACGGGCTTCCCAAACAAAAGGTTTCACTTGGTTGGTTTGCAGATCAACGATGTATTCCCGCGAATTCAATTGCGCAAAACAGTGGGTAAAAATATCACCAGGGCGAAGATGCTGCATAAACAACTCCTCAATGGAAAGCGGAGGATTGCTCCCACCAAAATCAACCATTACTGGAATGCCTCCAGCCAAGCGCCCTGCTTCTACAGCCCTATCTGTTGGCAACCAACCATGACCATTGTAATGCGCCAACTTAAACCCTACAATATCCTTTTTATATTTTTTGGCAACGAGGGCAGAAATCTGCGGATCCATATCAGTAGTGTCCTGTTCGTAACCGCCACGCATTCCCTCCCCCACAATATTCAAAAAAGCGAGTACCCTAGTTTGTGATTGGTCAATCGTCTGCGCTTTAAACGTGGGAAAGGTTCGCCATCCCGAACTGCCCGCATCCACAATAGTCGTGACGCCGTTGCGAAAAGTAAAACCATCTGGTTGGATAGCCAGATTGCCATCCGCATATTGATGATCTTTTTTGACACCCCAAAATACATGGGTATGGATATCAATCAACCCGGGAACCACATACATGCCCGTTGCATCAACAATCTGTGCCGCATTTTTTGTATCGATATTTCTTTCTATGGCAGATAGTTTCCCATCCGTAATCCCGATATCCATGATGTCATCAATCTTATTTTTGGGATCAATGACATGGCCATTTTTGATCACGATACTATAGTTCTGTGATTGAGCTTTTGCATATAAAAAGAAAAGCACAGTGAACAAAAGCAATAATCTTCCTTTCATGAACCTCATTTTAGCAATCTTTTAAAAACTAACTTTTTTTATCACTAACATGTTGAGGCATTAACCTATTCAACGCATCAACATGAATATAAAATTTCGTTCAAACTTTCTTTGTACTTTTTTGCTTCGCCAAAAAAGTACCAAAAAAGGCGACCCGAAAACGAAGTACAGCCCGTTTTCGGGAAGGAGCTTCGATTAAGCGTTGTACTACTGTGATGAACAGCATTGGTTCCCTGTTCAGTTCACAATTGTAACTCGACGTCAAGGACAAGACATTTATCCTTGTTGATTTTCCAAAATCTCTTTCACTCTTCTCCCAACCAATTTTACCTGATCGGGTCTAAGCAATACCACCCCAATATTTAAAACCTTCTCGGTTCCTTTTGTAGCAATTAATGCAACAATACTAGGGCTTCCCTTCTGAAGGGCAGTCACTACTTCAGGAGCGGTCATCTTGATTTTTTCATGATCCCAACTTACATACAGGCTTGGAAAGGCATTGGCTGGGCCTGGATGCACAAAGAGTTCTCCTTTTACGCTGGGAACTTTTTCCACAATTGATTTTATTTTATCAACCCGATCCAACCATTCCTGCCATTCTTTTTTATGATCCCTTTCCAAATAGGATTTCAGTGCGGCATACATACCAAAGATTTCCTCTTTGTTCACTTTCATAGGCCTGCCGATAGGCGCCTCGTGTGGACTATGATTTAACTTGGCGGCTTCGATCAGATCTTTACGGCCAAATAATAATCCAGCACTCTGTGGGCCGCGGATCATCTTTCCTCCTGAAAAAGTAATCAGATCGAATCCCATCTTTTGGAACCGAAACAAATTTTCCACGGGCGGCACATCTGCTGCCGCATCAATAAAAGAAGGAATCTTATGTTTTTTTGCGATAGCAACAAATTCTTCGTGGGTCACACTTGATTTACCGGCTGCATTGAAAAACAGGGCCATTGCCGTATTGCCATTGATGGCATTTTCCATTTCCGTTGGGCCCTCCACCTCCACAATTTTTGCACCGGTAGTGGTAACCGCCTGATCAAAAAGATAGCGATGGCTTTTTTGCATGATCACTTCTGGCTGTGATCCGGTATATGCGGGAAGCTGTTTGATTTTTATAGGGTCAGTACCAGTAATGGTAGCGGCAGTACCCAACACAATCGCACAGGAGGCGCCAGATGTTACCATGGCAGCTTCACATCCCAACATCTCTGCAATTTTTGCACCTACTTTATCTTGCAGTTCGAACATGTTCGCAAAATCATGCGCAGTGGAATTGATTGCCTCTAACACTTCAGGCATCATAAGAGATCCCGATAAAAAAGTCATGGTGAGCCCAGCATTGATGACCGGTGTGACTCCTAATTCTTCAAATAGGTTTCGCTTGTTAGAGGTTTGAGCCGCAGATGCCGCCTCATTAGATGCAACCGTGGCCAAGCCAGTACCGACAAAAGGTAGCAGACTTAAATTTTTAAGAACATCTCTCCGCTTCATTTTTTCAATTTCAGATAATAAAATGATTTTTACTTTTTGTCCTAAATAGACAATTTACTCTTTGGCACTACCAAATGGATATTTAGTATTGTATGCTTCTTTAAACCTTGCTCCTTTTAGATATAGGCGATGCAATCCATTTCCACTAGGGAATTTCCGGGTACACCTCCTTTAGCAACAGCTACGGTTGTGCGTACTGGTGGGTTAGCGCCAAAACGGCCTTTGTACACTTCGTTCATGCCCTGATAGTCGGCAATATCATTCAAGAACACACTTACTTTTAATACTTTTTCCATGGAAGAACCTGCGGCAATCAACTCTTTCTCCAATTCTTTCAACACAATCTCTGTATGATTGCGGATATCAAATGGCGCAACATGGGCACCCTTGCCAGCGATATATACAACATCACCATGTTTGGTATGACCAGAAAACAGTGGTACTTCCTGAAACTCTGTTATATTACCCACTTCTTTTTCATTTTTTTTAATTGTATTTGCCTTAGTTGCCAAACCTAATCCCATGATGCCCATGGTGGAAGCAAATAGCTTTTTGATTACTGACCTTCTTTCTGTTTGCATAGCTGAAGTTTTAATAATTAAAAAATATGGATAAAATTTTCAAAGACAATCCTTAACCTGCTGAGTTATTAGTTTATCAAAAAAATAAACTTTGATTAAACATTTGTACTACTGTGATGAACAACAGTGGCATTCTGATTACTTCAAAATCGGCAAAAGCATTTTTTTATTAGCACAATTCGTTTAAGCTTTTACGTTTTTACGGTAACACCACAGGGCTCGCAATCCCATTCAAATCGTAAACGATACGGCCATCCTTGATGGTCATTTCACATTCAAAACGGTGTTTGCCATTTATCTTATAACCCATGCGGTCCCAAAAACCAAAATTGCCATCACGCAGATTGAGCACTGCAATATCGGCAATAGCTCCCACGGATAAATTACCCAATTCCTTATGATTGATTTCCTGTGCTGGGTTCCAGGTACTGGCGCAGATTACTTTTTGTAAATCCATGCCCATGGCCAGAAAGATGGACATGAGATTGGGCATATCTTTCATGGCTGCATTCATACTTCCTACATGCAAGTCCGTACTAATCGAATTGGGATAAAAGCCCGCTTTCAGTGCAGGTATTGCCTGACGAAAATCGAAACTGGCTCCACCAAAACCCACATCAAAAGCAATCCCCTTTTTTTGTGCATCGAAAATGAAGGGTTTCAATTTCCGCGTGTTCAAATCAACGATAGGATCCCTTCTTTTTAACTCGGTAAATACATGTGTATAAATATCTCCGGCACGAAGGTGTTTAAAAAAAAGTTCATTGATAGAAAGCGGCGGGTGACTATCATCACCTCCAAAATCCACCATCACTGGTCGCATTGATAATTTCCCTGCCTGAACGGCACTGTCCACCGCATCCCAGGTGGCAGGTTCAAAATGCGCTACTTTAAAACCAACAATCAAGTCTTTGAATTGACGGGCTACATAAGCTGCCATTTGCGGGTCCATGTCATGCGTATTTTGTTCATAAGCACCCCCACGCATACCCGCACCCACAATATTCAAAAAAGCGAGTATCCTGGTTTGGGATTTGTCGATGACCTGCGACTTGAACAAAGGAAAACTTCGCCAGCCCGAACTTCCCGCATCTACCATGGTAGTAACCCCTGTACGAAAAGAAAAACCATCTGGCACAACGGCCGTGGTACCATCCATTAGGTATTGGTCAGTATGCAGTCCATAAAAAACATGTGCATGGATATCAATCAAACCAGGAACCACTAATTTATTAACGGCATCCACTACCTGCTTTGCTTCTTTGGTATTGATATTGTTAGCGACTGCCACTATTTTCCCATCCTTAATCGCAATATCCATCACCGCATTGATATTATTCTTGGGATCGATCACTTGACCACCTTTGATCACCATATCATACACTTGAGCCCTTGATTGATTGACACCCATCAGCAAAAGAAAGCAGCATAAGAAAAAATAGTTCTTCATAATTTTACTCATTTTTAAAAAGCCAAATCAAATACGAGTCTTAAGCCAATGCTTGGGTAAGTTCTTCTTTCAAACGTTTGGCCACAATCTTTTCCTCCCCTTTACTCAACATGAATACCGTGAGCTCAATACTATTTTCATCGCCCCCCCAAGAAATCATTTCGATGGAAGGCTCGCCAGTCCTTAGTTTTTCGCCCAAGCTGGTTCTTGTCAATTTAATTTTATTCTTGTCCCAAGCTATTTTCATTTTGGGGGAATGGTTGGCAATGGGTGGAACGGAAACCGTGACCGTTACACTATCGATTTTATTCACCGCATTGGTTATGAGACTAACCCGGTCTTCCCACATCTTCCATTCTTTTTCATGATCTTGGTTTACGTACATTTCCAGTGCCGCATACATCCCAAGGATTTCTTCCTTGTTCACCTTCATGCCTCTTCCAATGGTTCTACCGTTGGGAGAATCGTTGAGCCTTGCCGCAGCAATGATATCAGCCTTGCCCATTAATATGCCTGCGCTCTGTGGTCCTCTCACGGCTTTGCCGCCAGACAACGCAACAAAGCTGAACCCCATATCATTGAAGCGCCAGAGGTTTTCGACAGGCGGCACGTCCGCAGCAATATCGATACTGGTGGGCAGGTTGTGTTTTTTTGCTAATTGCAACCATTCCTCATGCATTATCTTTCCCTCCAATGCATTACAGTTTAAGAAGTGCATGGAGGCTGTTTTTGCATTGACAGCCCTATCCACATCCTCAGCGGTTTCAACTGGTACCATGGTAACCCCTGTATTCAATAGGGCTTTTTCGTATCCATCAAAATGCGATTTTTGAATAATCACTTCAGACTTCATTCCATTCTCTTCCAATCGGGTTGGCAATTGAGTAATCTTTTTTTGATCGGTACCGGTTAGAATGCCAGCCATGCCCAACGTCAATGCTGAGAAAGCACCCGCCGTTACCATGGCAGCTTCGGAGTGAACAATTTTTGCAATTTTCTCTCCCACTTTATCATGCACTTCGTTCAACATGCAAAATACTTTTGAGCTATTGTTGATTGTTTCCAGAACCTCTTCATGCATGAGCGAGGCGGTCATAGCGGTATATGTACCAGCTGCATTGATGAAAGTTCGGATACCCAATTCTTTTACAAGGTCTCTTTTGACAAGAGGCGCTGGTTGGGCAGCTACTGAACCATTTGGAAGCATCCCTCCCAAAATAGTCCCACCAAAAGGAATTAGTGTGATACCCTTAATGATTTCCCTACGTTTCATTTTATTTTATTTATCGATGAAGAAAAAGATTGCGACTTATTCGTTTACCCAAACCCATTAAAAAACCACTTTGATTTCATGAAACTCCCCTGTGTTATCAAGCATCCACCCTATTTCAGACCCAGGCAATTGGCATTTTATCCAAAACTGATACGTATCTGTACCCATCTGTATATTTTCATCTTCCTTGCCCCAATAAATTGGGTTGGGAAAAAATGTTTTCAATTCGTTGATGGAAGCAGCATATCTCTTATTTATTTTTTTAAACTCTTGTTGTAGATAATAAAATTTCCACATGGCCAGTTTTGCATTTTCGACATTCTCAGAGAGAAAACTATTTGTTTGAGGTCTATCTGAAAAAAGAACATAGCCCCATCTTTCCGGATAATGCAGATCGATAATCCCATGCGGCGACCAAACCGAATAATGCGGCGGCAAGGGTTGGCCAGTAAGCTTGTCCATGCACCGAAAATATTTCCCGTTATCAATATCAAGCCCCCATTGAACAGATGAAAAATTCATCCGCCATATGCTGCCAACCTTCGGTGGCTTCTCTCTATTCATGATCACCGCATTCAATGGTATGGCCAATTCAATGCTCCAGCCTGTGTCCACATCATTGGGATTATTGATGCTGCCGTTCAATCGTACTGCTTTCTTGAGTCCTTTGATATCCCAATTGGTCAACCCCTTACCACCATTACGATAAGGCTTGGGCAAGTACAGATCCCATACGGTGCCAAACCCATTGATTTGGAATTCTACATAATTGAAATTGTTTCCATTGGGACAGATAAACATTTCGAAGGCATTGTCCTGAAAAACCTCGGTGTCATGTTTGGTCAAGGTGGCCCATAGGTTCGCTTCCTTTATTTCAACATACACATATAAATAAGTATCGTCCCAAATCATCTTGCACCTTGCCCGATTATTTACGCCAGTGATCACACCGGTTTCTATATCGCTGAAATCTTCTGTCCATTTCGCTTGCGCCCAAACCTTTTCATCATCCTTTCCATCAATATCTATTTGATCAGCAATCTTCAGGACGGTATATTGATGAGGAACATGCAATAGTTTAGTCCAATCGAATGATGATTGTACCTGGCTATATGTGCCATTCATTATGAACAGCCCAATAATTATAATTACAAGCTTGTTCACTTTTTGCTTATGACTTTTGTTTTAACTTCTCGCTTATCCAAAGCCAAACGGGCCTTGGATACATCATCGGATGACACTGTACTGGAAGTGTTTTGAAAATTCTGACGGATATAGGTCAGCGCCTCCGCTATTTCCTCATCGGTGAGCATGTTTAATCTTGGCATGTTATTATCGTAGGTTTTCCCCTTCACTTGAACAGTTCCTTTCAGACCCAACAAAACGATATTAATCAGTGAATCTTTGTTGCCATTGACCCATTCTGACCCACTCAATGGTGGGAACCGATCGTTTCCAAGCCCGTTCGCTTGATGACAAATTGCACAGTATTTGGTATACGTGGCGGCCACTTGGGGAACACCTCCTTTTCGCAAATTGTCTTTGATGGGATCGGGAGTCTTCAAATTGGGTGCATGTGATTTTCTATAGGCCATCCCCTCCAAGTTGGTACTATCGAATTTATTCTTATCTCCCCGGTACATGATCCTCCATATCCTTCCTTTTTCAGAATCAGAAACATATAAAGAACCATCCGGTCCCACCGCAAGCCCCATGGGCCGGTATTTTGCATCACTGGTATTTACGATGGTGTCCATACCTGCAAAGCCATCTGCAAAGACCTCCCAAGGCCCAGATGGTTCACCATTTTTAAAGGGCACAAAGCAAACTGCATAACCAGCCTGTGGATAGGGTGCACTGCTAGTAGATCCATGAAATGCAATGAAAGCACCATTCTTATAATGGGCTGGAAATTGGTTGCCCCTATAAAACAATAAATCGTTGGGAGCAAAATGGCCTGGAAAACCAATAAGGGGTTGTTGATATTTTTTTCCTTCCCCTTCCTTTTTCCCATCCCCACCATATTCTGGATTGAGCAGCAGTTTTCCTTGCATTTGATCATAATAATAATAAGGCCATCCCGCATTGGAACCATCTTCCAATTTCAAAAATTCTTCTGAAGGAAGCATGGCACTTTCCCATTCTGAATAATATAAAGGCCAATCGGGGTGCAAATAATCCCTTCCATGTGCTACCCCATATAAGTGATCGCTTGCAGAATCCCATGCCATAGCCACTACACTTCGGAGACCCGTGGCATATTTATAACCGTCTCGTTGAAACTGGTTGATCTTGTTTGCATCGAAACGATAAATGCTTGCCCTCAATTCCAAATAAGGACAAGGATTTTGACCTGGCGAAAAAGGGACCCTATCATTTACCTGACAACAATCCGAAGAAGCTCCGAATGGAATAAACATATTTCCTTTCCCGTCAAACACAATGGGCTTGGCATCATGCTGACCGGGTGGTTGCGTATCTGTAAGAACTGTCTCTACTTTTGAGTCTGGCACCAAATCACCATCTGTTAATTTTTGTCGATAAACGGTAGTGATGGAACTAAAATAGAGATATCCATTGTATATCCTCATGCCCGTACCATAACTTGAATTATCCGGATAATCGTCAAAGTATTCGATCCGGTCGGCCTTGCCATCATTGTCCTTATCCCTTAATGCGGCAATAACACCCTGATGCCCTTTGACGATTCTTGTTTTTACATAAATATCACCGTTGCTATTAACAGCAAGATGCCTGGCAGCACCTTTTAGACTATCTACCACCACTTCGGCTTCAAAACCTTTTGGCAAAAAAAGTCCACCGTTATCTGGATCTCCATGAGGGAACTTTTCCTTGCATTGAATAAAAAATAGTGCAATAAAAATGGTGGGGATGATAAGCTTCCAATTTCGAGTCATTGGTGTAAATCAGTTTTGGGTTCTAGCAATTTTGTTCCAAGCTAACAAGCCATAAGTTAATAATGATTGATTAAAACTTAAGTTTTATTTTCAAAAAAACGATTGATTTATCCAATGAATCATAAAATAAATTTTCTTACAAATAGTAATTGCTTTTTCTATCAATAAAACTTGCTCTATTTAAATGGCAACCGCATTCTTCTTAACATAGTCTTCCATTATTGAAACAGGGTTCTTGATATAATGGAAACGCTCAGCCCATTCCAACCCATATTGTTTCCCAACTTTTCGATCGGAAGCAACCCCTCGCATGTACTCGGAATCCTTATCCAAGGCAAACTCTTTGATGAAATTGAAATTGGCCGCCTCCTCTGTATCACCAAGTTCCCGAAGCTTCAAGTTTTTTTCAGCCAATTGCTTACGAAGCATTAAACCCATATTCCCTGCACCAATACCTTGATTTTTGATGATGAGATTTGCCTCCACCTTTTTGTCAATGAACCGACCGATGTCCACAACCCGATTGACCAGTTGCGGCCCTCTTGCGAAATAATACATTTCACTTACCGTATGTGGACTCACTACTTCTAATTGCTCGGGATAATCAGTCGCCATCCCCGACATCCAACGAGCCGCCTCTACAGCCTTAGCCGTTACGTAATGATCTGGGTTTTCTTCATAGTGGCCCCAAGGATCATAGCAAACCAAGGTATCTACTTTCAATAATCGGAAAAGAAAGATGAACCTGCTCTTTAGGTCTTGGATATTATATTGGTCCATCCGGTGGTTATTGTAATTCAAGCTATATACTTTTTTAAGCCCCAATAATTTGGCCACTGCTTCATTATCTTTCTCATTATTATATACACGCTCACCCATACTAGTACCAGCACCTGCAGCATCATCGTTGGAAGTCCGGATCAAATAACCTGTGTATCCTTCATAAATCAGTTTGGCAACCGTTCCTGCTGCAAAAAAAGCAATATCATCGGAGTGGGGTTGGATCACTGCCAATATTTTCCCTTTGTGGGGTTGACCCTCTGTCACTCTTTCCACCACCACTTCTTCAGTAAAAAAGCGATCGCCCAAAGTAGGATGATCCGTTTCTTGATTTGCAAGTTTGATGGCATCGGGATTTAGCAAGCTTCTGTTCCCGAAAGCAGTGGACAAGAGCACACCTGAAAAAACATTTTTTGAAATAAAGTTTCGCCTTTGCATAATTGATGATTTAACTTGAGTTGGGTAATAAGAGTCTACTTGAATTGAAAGAAGATTTTTTTGAAAGAGGCCACGAATCAAAACACGAAACGACTTTATGATAAAAATAAAGTTATGAATTCTTTGTGCTGTTTGTTGATGGTGTACCTATTTTGCTAGCCAAATACTGATTTAAACTGAAGAGGTATCTTGCAATAACTTATTCTTCTATCGATTGGTTTAGGGTTCAAGATATACCTCATCAATGCGTGATGGCCAAAACATAATAAAAAATCCCGGAACGAATTGTCCCAGGATTTTTTATGTCGATCCTTTTACATACGAATATCTTAAGCTTTCATAATACTTAAACTTTGCAAAACGAAGTTTGCTCAAATACAAACCTCTACCCCCTACAGAAACTCATATCCAATATCCCTTCTATAATAAATACCATCGAAATAAATCTGCTCCAACACATCCCTTGATTTTTCCACGGCCTCGTAAACTGTTTCTGCAAAAGAAGTGACACAAAGAACACGGCCTCCATTAGTAAGGATGGTTTCCCCATCTGATTTTGTGCCCGCATGAAAAACCAGACTGTCAGCCGATACCTCAATCTCCAATCCTTCTATCGGAAAGCCTTTTTCGAAAGCACCAGGGTAACCTCCACTCACCGCCACAATGGTAATGGCTGTGCGGCTATCCATGTCGATTTTTACCTGGTCCAATTC
This sequence comes from Bacteroidota bacterium, assembly GCA_018267575.1. Lineage (GTDB taxonomy): Bacteria > Bacteroidota > Bacteroidia > Chitinophagales > Chitinophagaceae > Puia. Next base: position 16,641 of record JAFDYF010000111.1, on the reverse strand, counting down.
CTGTTTACAAGTGCGCTCAAACAGACCGATCAAATCATTTTTGAGCCTGGGGATAATCACTTCTGTTTCCGGATCGCCCAAGCGGCAATTGTATTCAATCACAAAGGGTTCCCCTCCCACACTAATCAAACCAATAAACACAAACCCTTTATAATCTATACCATCTTCCTGCAGACCATTGATTGTTGGTTTGATGATGCGCTCTTCCACTTTAGCCATAAAACTGGGAGTAGCAAAGGGCACTGGGCTAACCGCACCCATACCTCCCGTATTCAATCCTTTGTCGCCCTCCCCAATGCGTTTATAATCTTTAGCATTGGGCAATAGCACATAATTTTTACCATCGGTAAGTACAAAAACACTCATCTCGATACCATCCAAAAACGCTTCCACCACTACTTTTTTGCTGGCCTCACCAAATTTTGATTGTTGGATCATCAGCTCAAACTCCGCAATCGCTTCTACAGGGTTATGACAAATGACCACTCCCTTGCCAGCTGCGAGTCCATCTGCTTTTAACACAATGGGCAATGAGTGTTGCTGTAAATATTGTACGCCCTCGGTATAATTTTCTATGGTAAACTCTTTATACTTCGCTGTTGGGATCTGGTGCCTGAGCATAAACGCTTTGGCAAATGCTTTTGACCCTTCCAATGCAGCTCCTTGTTGAGAAGGGCCCACAAAAAGTATTTTTTCAAGTGCTGGTTTCGATTTGAAATAGTCGCAAAGACCCTTTACCAAAGGTTCCTCAGGACCCACAATAAGCATTTCAATTTTGTTCTCCACACAAAATTTGGCGATGGATGCAAAATCGTTGAGGTCTAAAAGCACATTCATCCCACAGTTAGCCGTACCCGCATTTCCCGGTGCGATATACAGCGTATGTGATTCATCGCTTTGATTGATTTTCCAAGCAAGAGCATGCTCTCTGCCTCCTGAGCCTAATAATAGTATATTCATGGTTTCTGTTCGAGCACGAAATTCACAATTCAAAAGCAGAATGAAAAAAGAATTTTATAAAAGGCAAAGTGAATTTCTTTATGTTTAATTTACACAAGACATGGATAGCCATCCTACTGTGACAGAAATTTGTTTATCCGGTTAACCATTATACTTTCCAAGCATTTTATTTTGAATTATTCTGTATTTTGGGTACTTGTTTCTCAAGAAACCTCACCTATAAACGAGTAGATTTATGAGCGAAATAGCAGTCAAAAAAAATCACCCAAAGGGATTGTATATTTTATTCGCCACAGAAATGTGGGAACGTTTCAATTTCTACGGGATGAGAGCCATCCTCACCCTTTTCATGGTGAAGGCATTATTGTACAATCATGAATTTGCATCCAAACTTTATGGCAGTTACTTAAGCCTCGTATACCTGTCACCGTTGTTGGGGGGATATATTGCAGACCGTTATTGGGGAAATAGGCGATCCATTATTGTTGGCGGATTGGTGATGGCCGTGGGCGAGTTGGTCCTTTTTTTGTGCGGCAGTTTTTATCATTCCGCGCCGCAGCTTTCCACCTTCCTTTTCTTTTCGGGATTGGGACTGATGATCACGGGAAATGGTTTCTTTAAGCCCAATATCTCATCATTAGTTGGTCAATTATACACGAAAGAGGATAACCGCAAGGATGCTGCCTATACTATTTTTTATATGGGCATCAATGTGGGTGGTGCATTAGGGCCTTTTGTGTGCGGATTGGTGGGCGATACCGGGAACCCTGCCGATTTTAGATGGGCCTTTCTGGTAGGTGGTATTGGCATGTGCCTCAGCGTGATTGTCCAAAAATTATTCCAACATAAATATGTGGTGAACCCACAACAGGAGGTTTTGGGTTTGGTACCCAAAAACAGTCCAAAAGCATTTAGCTCCACACCCATTATTGTAAGCGGGCTCATTATCCTTGCTGCTGTGATGATCGCACTTTTTTATCTCGATTCTAAATTTAACTATCTATTCTACCTGCTCACGGCCTGTATCATCATTGTGCCAGCGATTATTTTTGTTGACAAGTCGCTCACGGCTGCTGAAAAAAAGAAAGTGGCCGTCATTTTTGTGGTCTGCTTTTTTGTAATCTTTTTTTGGGGTGCTTTCGAGCAGGCCGGCGCCTCGCTTACTTTTTTTGCAGATGAACAAACAAAACGCGATGGTCTTGGGTTAAGCGTCCCCGTTTGGATTATCGTATTGATATCTGCTGCTCTTTTATATTATGTGTTCACTCTTTTCAAAAAGGCAGGAAAAACCCTAGCTTCTGCCTTTGACAAAAACCTTCGCCTAACCGTATTTGGGTTGTTGATTTTATTTAGTGCGGCCTTGGTGATCGGAAATATTTATCTTTTTTCAACGCATCAAACCCATGTGGTATTGGAGGAGGTTCCTGCCAGTTGGTTCCAATCACTCAACTCTGCATTTGTGGTTTTGTTTGCTCCATTCTTTGCCTGGTTCTGGCTAAAGCTTGGTAAAAACGAACCTAGCTCTCCTACCAAAATGGCTTTGGGTTTATTGTTGCTTGCTTTGGGGTATTTGTGGATTGCACAGGGCGTTGATGGGGTAATGCCGGGTGTAAAAGTGAGCATGATCTGGCTAACGGGTATGTATGCCCTACATACCGCCGGGGAACTTTGTCTTTCACCAATTGGCATGTCCTTGGTAAATAAATTATCGCCTGTCAAATTTCTTTCCTTACTCATGGCCATCTGGTTTACAGCCAATGCCTTTGGCAATAAGCTAGCTGGTGTGCTCAGTAGCATGTACCCTCCAGGCATAGCTGAGATTGCCAAAGCTAAAAAAGCAGGCATCAATCTTTCAAATATATTATATAACCATATTGCACCCACGGTTGAAGAAGCTCAAAAATTAAAGAGCCTTGAAATACCTTACACCTTCAAATCTTTTTTTGGGTATCAAATCAATACGCTCCACGATTTTTTTATGCTGTTCGTGTTTATGGCCGGCGCCGCATCATTGATCCTATTTTTGGTGACCAAAAAATTGCAGAAAATGATGCAAGCAGAATAATCAAATCGCAATCTTTTTTTATTTTATTTCTCACTCTTATCAACAGGAATTAAACTTGGCTTATTCATTATTGCTAATGATTGAAAAAATGGCTACCTGTTCATTTTTTTAAAGTAAACTCATCGCCTTTGATGTAAGCATTACCATTTTTGTTTGTTTTTCAACCAAATAAAAATCGTTTGGGATATCCACTGATTAACAGCAGCGTTATCGTTATTTTTTTGTTAACTAAAATTGCCGACACAAAATAACTATCAACCGACAAAAAGGTTTTTTGGTATGCGATTTTGATAAGTTTGCTCGTTAGAAAATGCCAATCCTTCATACCCCCTGAATATTTTCCTTAGCATCTAATTTTTTTCTTTTGATCGCCAGTAACGAACAAATAAGGATTTTGTTAAAAGGCTGCAGAAACAATGACCGAGCCAGCCAAAAGCATTTATATGAAATGCTAAAAGGCCTTGCAACAAAAACCTGTTATGCCTATGGTGCAGAACCGATAGAGGAAACCTCCAATCTGGCATTTATGAAATTCTTCAAGAACATCCATCAATTCGACGAACATCGCTATGATGATATATTGATCAACCTAAAGGGTTGGTTTAAACGGATTCTGATCAATACCTGCATTGATCAGTTAAGAAAAAATGCCCCCTATAAAAATATCAAGTTTATTCAAACAGACAATGCCATTGTTACCGATTCGAACAGTAACGGTCTTGATAACCTTTACTATAAAGAGATACTCGAATCCATCCGCGAACTGAGCCCTGCATACAGAAGTGTTTTTAACCTTTTTGTGATAGAAGGTCTGTCACATGAAGAGATTGCCCTACAATTGGGAATATCGGTTGGCACTTCCAAATCCAATCTTTTCAAGGCAAGGGAAAAATTAAGATCCATGTTGGCAAAAAAAGCAAACTGGAAAGCCGTGAACGAAAAAATCCCGACCCAACAATATAATCTGAGTTATTAAGCTTGTGCAATTATTATATGCTTTACTATAGAACCTTCATTAAATCGTTTAACCTGCTTTTAACAAGTTCAAAGCAGCGTAATTATTTTCAACCACGTATTCTGCTCAGGATGGATAGACCGACGAGATATTTTGCTGACGCGATCTGTTTGTATCAATCATATTTTTAAATTAAATAGAAGCACTGCCGACAAACTCTACTCTGAATTTTACCGTAGGAACTGACAATTGAATGGTCAGTATTTTCTTTTAACCCATCAAGACGATTGCTTTTTTGAACAGACGAAATACTGCAAGGCATTGCTTTGCCCTAAAAAAATGAAAAAAATAAAACATATAGAATCATGGCAATCTTTTTCAACTAGACCCATCGATTTTATAGAACAGTCCATAAAAATATCTTTAAAAAATAAACTAAAATTTCCATCATTAAAATTTGAACTATGAACACGCTTTTCTTTAAACGAAATTTTTATTACGTGGCCGTTTTTGCAGCATTGATACTGAGCGCTTGCAATAAAGACCTTTCTAGATCGACCAGTAGTAGCACGACCAGTACCACCAGTGCCACATCTGCTACGATTGCGGTTGCGGTTGATTCGGTCAGCGGCGATTCCATCTATGTAAAACAAGAATGTCCAAGAGGATTTTTCAGGGATTCTATCTCAGCTTCCTCAGTTCCATCCAACATCAGCACTTATTTAAACAGCAACTATGCAGGATTTAGTTTTACGAAAGCTTTTGTGATTAAAGATAGCACTGGCACTATTGCAGGTTATGTGCTGATTGTACAATACAATGGCAAACCTGTGGCATTATTTTTCAGTGCCGGCGGAAGCTTTGTGCAGGTGCTTGAGCAAACTGAATCCGGAGACAACGAACACGGATGGCATACAGGGGGACGTTATGGCAACCGCAATGGACTGCAGGGTGATACCGTTGCCTTGAGTGCATTGCCTTCGACCATTGGATCCTATTTCAGCAGCAATTATCCGAACGATACCTTATTAAGAGCCTATAAGAATATAGATAGCAGTTATCTGGTCATTTCAACAGATAGCATAGTATACGCTAGCGTGTTCACTTCAACGGGAGTTTTCGTGAAACGTGTTGCACTAACCAATAACTCTTCCATGTTCAATGGGGATATCAAATCAGTCGCACAAGATTCTCTCCCAGCCATCGCAGTTGCGTATCTCAACACAACCTATCCTAACTATGTTTTCGATAAAGCATTTTCAGTGACAAGGAATGGAACGCTGCAGGGCTATGTGGTGGTGATTGATGCAAACAGCACCAAGTATGCGGTACTCTTTGATGCATCCGGAAATTATGTTGCCGTGCGAATAATTTGGTAATCCACTCTTCTAGTATATAGTCAAAATCAAATATCTTTCATAGACCGCTAGTTTAAAATCCAAGCCCCCCGAACTTTTCGGGGGGCTTTTTTATCGGTCACATCCCATTTTTCATCGCTGGGTTATTTAAAAACAGCAGCTATCACTACTTGAAGAATCTGATGTCTAAAGAAACCATCTAAAATAATTCTGAGGCATCAAAATTGCATGTAAAAAATTACATAGCCGACCCAACTATTTTGAGATGGTAATGCCTTGCTTTCTATCCAGTTTCAATTCGCTCCGCTTGGTAGATAACAGTTGGATATTTTTCCCAAGCACATCGGCTTCCAATTTATTTCCTGCTATCTCTATTTTTTTGCAGGCTTCCAGCGTGATCATACATTTCCGATGGTGAAAAGGTTTGAATCGGTAAGAGCGTTGGATGATATTATTATCGAAAACCAGGCCATCGGTTGATTTTGCATATAGTACTGGATAATCGAAGGGATGGAACACATTGTTTTCTATGCGTATGTTTTTATGAAAGGGTTTGTTTGGATCAAGCTTGGGTATTTCCGGATAGATACTGATAATGCCTTCGCAAAATTGGTACATGGAGGTCAGGCAAGGATCATTGAAAACATTGTTCCGGATGAGCACATCTTTTACCGCCCCTGATTCAAACCATCCATTCGCATCCCCTGGAATCAGAATGGCCGAGCCGCTGGATTCAAAAATATTGTTTTCGATAATCACTTTTCCGGGTGTGGAGACTAAAATCCCCCTAGCACGGTTGCTCCCAAAAAAACTATTTTTTATCAGCACATCGGGTGTCCATGTCAGGTTTTCCAACGCATCGCCCACCTCCAAACCTTGCGGCACGGAATCCTTGAAGCTGATTTCAAAATCCCGGTCATCCCGCGCCACAAAAGAGCTTACCTCGCCCACGCCGATCGTGTTCATCGCTTCATTCTCGATAAAACCAACAACATCACCGGGGTTGGCCCATACAAACCCAATACTCTGGTCATGCTTAAACCGACAGAGCAATTTCTGATTGCTTAGTTTTTCCATCACCTGCACACTGGTTCCATGCACATTGATGGGGTCATCCATCAGGGCCAAAAAACGGCAATGGTCAACCGTTATCTGGCCCTTGCAGTTTGAAAAATGCAATCCATCGTCATGGCCAGAAAAAACACGGCCTTTCGCAACATTGGGCACGCAATGAACTTCCTTGAAGCTCAAGTTTTCAGAATATTGCGATAAGATCCCCAGCCCTGCATTTTGAAACATGTTCATGTTTTCAATCAGCACATCGCGACTGTTTACAATAAAAGTGCCCGCATGATCCCTAGCACTATGGCGCAGCACCAGATAGTTTCCAACGGCGGGCTTTCTTTTGAATGGGTAGTTCAAACGGAGCATGCCCCGCCTGATTTCGGTTGCGGTGTAATTGTTGAACCCTTCGCCCAAACAGCCATCGTCGCCTGTTTGAGATGCAATCAATTTAGTTTTGCCATCAAATTCCATAAAGTCCCACACTGGGCTCTTCCATCCTTCCCCTATAAAAACAAGTTTTCCATTTTCGATTTGATAGGGCGATTCATAAGCGTTGACCTCGATTTCGATATAGTCGTTGGTGACAGCCACCACTTTTGCCTGCGCCGTCATGGGAACATCCCAATCAATATTCACATTGCGGATTGTGATGTTCTGGCTATGGTCGATGGTGAATGGCTGCATCCGGCCGTGAAAAATAAAATCTGATCCTTGGCAATCGACCACCAAATTTTTAAAATCCTTGATCAGGATGGGGCAGCGCCTCAAAGGGATCATATCCGTATTCGACTCATAATATAGTTTTTTATCGCAGTATTCAGACAAAAAATCATATCTGCCCTTGGGAAAAATCAGTACCGGATTTTTTTTGGACTTGCATGCCGCCAAAGCCTTTTGTACAGACAAAACCGCATTTTCGTGCGAACCGGCACGATAACCAAAATCACTCACCCTCACTGTGTCCTGTGCTATCGAATGGTTCATGGCCATTATGCCAATCAGCAAAAAAATGAACCTGATTTTATTCATCATTAAAAAATATTTCATGTCGGAAAATAATACAAATCCGGCAAATGCTTGCTGAGGGGTTAAATCATTCGATCTTAAAAAAGGTGTAGTCACTCGCAAATCCACCTAGTACTTCTCCAACCAAGAAAAATGTTGTTGGTAGATCTGCTTCTTGTTCAATCTGATGAAATCGAGGTAAGCGCTTGCGACCACCGACATTTTTTTTTGTCGGTGCCAGATCAAACGCCATTGTTCTACCAAGGGTAGGCCTTTTACCGGAATGATCTGTATTTCTTTTGCCTTGAGTTCGTTTTTGATGCTCAACAAAGAAATGATCGAATAGCCCAACCCTCCCATGACCGCTTGCTTGACCGCTTCATTGGAAGTGAGTTCGAACCGCACCTTCGGTTTTATTTTAGCCTTCTGGAAATAGTGCTGCATGGTAACCCGAGTGCCGGAACCTTCTTCCCTGTAAATCAGCGGGAACTCATCAAATACGGATTTGTTCATGGGTTTACTAGTATCAAGTCCTCGATCCACCGCCCCAGTCAAAAAAAGTTTGTTCGGTAGCAAAATTTCCTGCTCCATGTCCAACTGTTCGGGCATCACCGATACCAGTGAAAAATCCACTTCGTTTTTTTCAAGGCTCTCGATTACCCGTGTTTTGTTGGTCACGTCCATGATCAGGTCAATATTGGGGTTTGCTTTTAAAAAACTCTTTAGGTAAAATGGCATCACATACTTTCCCGTGGACGCTACGGATATTTTCAGTTTGCCTGACAACATGCCCTTGAAACTATGTGTGCGATAGTTGATGTTAGCTACTTCCTGCAATATTTTATTGGCGATTTGATATAGTTCCTTCCCGAATTCTGTCACATAGAGTTTTCTGCCGATCACTTCCGTTAAGGGAATTTCAAACTGGTCTTGCAGGTTTTTAAGCTGTATAGAAACCGCAGGCTGGGTCATGTTCAGTTCCTCGGAGGCCTTGGTAACACTCTCTTTTTCCACTACGGCCATAAAAACTTTCAATTGGTGAAAGGTGTAATTCATAAAAATTGTTTATACATTATATAATAAATATAAATGAAAATATATGAAAAACCCAACCCATTTTTGCTCCATAAAACAATTTTAACAATGACAAAAATTACGGTAGCAAAAGGAGACGGCATCGGACCGGAAATCATGGACGCCACCCTAAAGATCCTGAACGCGGCTGGCGCAAAATTGGAAATCGAAGAAATTGAAATTGGGGAGAAAGTGTATTTGAATGGCAACTCTGCGGGTATTGAACCTTCGGCATGGGAATCCCTTCGCAGGACCAGGGTGTTTTTGAAAGCGCCCATCACTACACCGCAGGGAGGTGGCTTTAAAAGCCTCAATGTAACCACCCGAAAAGTGCTTGGCCTGTATGCGAATGTGCGTCCCTGTGTTTCCTATCATCCCTTTGTAAAAACCAAACACCCGATCATGGATGTGGTCATCATCAGGGAAAATGAAGAAGACCTCTACGCTGGCATCGAGCACAGACAAACGGATGAAGTCTATCAATGCCTAAAACTCATCTCCCGGCCCGGTACGGAAAAAATAGTGCGCTATGCTTTTGAATATGCCAAGGCCTATAACCGAAAAAAAGTGACCTGCTTCACCAAGGACAATATCATGAAGATGACGGATGGTCTTTTCCATAAAGTGTTCGATGAAATTGGTGCGGAATACCCCGACATCCAAAAAGAACATTGGATTGTGGATATCGGTGCGGCAAAGCTGGCAGATACACCCGAGCTTTTTGATGTGATCGTGATGCCCAACCTCTATGGCGACATACTCAGTGATGTGGCCGCACAGATCACCGGCAGTGTGGGTTTGGCCGGCAGTGCGAACATCGGTGAAGGCTTTGCGATGTTCGAGGCCATTCACGGATCGGCCCCCCGAATTGCTGGACAAAACAAAGCGAATCCCTCGGGGCTTTTGTTGGGTGCCATACAGATGTTGGTGCATATTGGCCAGTTGGATGTGGCAGCCAAAGTGCAGAATGCCTGGCTAAGGACATTGGAGGATGGGGTGCATACCTATGATATTTTCGAGAAAGGCGTTTCAAAGGAACAAAAAGGAACCAAGGAATTTGCTGATGCGATTATCGAACGTTTGGGACAGTCACCCTCTTTGCTCAAACCCGTCACTTTCAACAGTGCACTCTCCAGTTTTAGTTATAAGCCCATGGTACACCAGCCGGAGAAAAGGGAATTGGTAGGTGTGGATATATTTATGCAGAGCACGGACCGCCATGCGGAAAATCTGGCCAAGCGCATCCAAAATGCCTCCCCCAATTTATTGCTCCAATTGCAAATGATAACCAACCGCGGCACCAAAGTTTGGCCCAATGGTTTTCCGGAAACATTTTGTACCGATCATTGGAGATGCAGATTCAAGCCCGAAAATGTGGGGACCGAAATTTCCTATGACCAAGTGGTAAAACTTATGCAGGAACTGAACAGTGCTGGTCTGGATATTATCAAAACAGAAAACCTCTACTACTTCGATGGCAAACCGGGCTTTACGGCCGCACAGGGACAATAAAAATTATCAATTACAAAAATCAACAAAATGGAAATACAACTGATCAGCGGGACCTTTACAGTAGCCGAAGCAGAAAAACTCCTCACCGAAATCTTTAGGATCAAAATCGCCTTTCATGAAAATAAAATAAGGGCGGAGGATGAAAACGAGGAAGATATCAAGCACTCCGAAAAACGCATCATGCAATTGCAGGAGACCTTGCGGAATGCCATCCAAAAGATGAAAGAAAAAGGACAAACCCATACCAGCCTGAATGCGCATATCGAAGTAAATACCATGAGCCGGATAAGCCAATAGTGTTCTAAATTGTGAGCGGAAACTTTTAATCTATGAGCCGGATAGGACAATGCAGGCAACTCCTTTCGCTCCACTGCGATAAAAAATTCCGTGTAATCTTTTCATCCGTTTAATCCGTGATTCAGACAAGGGCAATTGAACTATAAATGCTCCTTACTTTTTGTTTACATTTCGTTGCTTGTCTGAACCACGGATTTGCACTGATTCATGGATTTCACTGTTTTTTACTTATTAGGCGATTCCCAACTAACGCAAGCATGCTAAAAAATGAGGCAACTAGCGCAAGCGTTGTAGCTAGTGTTAGTGGGCGAGCCGCCACGCTTCCCGCTTGGCGGGACAAGTAGAGCTAGCAGATTCATAATATTTAGGCACAAGCTTGGCTATAGCACAAAGCAATGCTACCACGCTTGCCAGATTCTGTATCCGTGCCAAGGTTGGTAAGTCCCACAAGCTTGTTGAAAGGGTGGCAGAAACACAGATACGTTAACGCTCATTGCCTACAGAATCTGCGCTAGTTGGGGTGCTTGCTCAGTTCCCACACTCAGCATAGTATATTGTAACAATTAGTTACGCCGAGAATGGGGCCCCTACCAAGAATATCCTTGAGTGCGGAACTAATTCTAAATTTTAGATTTTCAGCCATTATGCTACCAAGTTATAAATTTTGCTCGGTGGAAATAATAGACCTATGCCGGCTGGTTTGATTTTAAACAAAGGTCCTTTTTCAACAACTTTCCCGTTAGCAGTTCTTTTAATTAAATGGTCGAGTGTTATTATTCCTTGTTCAACCAAAATATCGAATTGAGAAACCATTGGCTTTTTAGTATGCTCCACTTATTTATATTGGAAATGTTCAACACCGTCAATTTGCAAGGAATCAGCAGCAATCCAAAACGTTTCGTTATGTTTTTCCAATAACCGTTTATGCAATGTATCCAAAGGCCAGACACAAAAATCCCCAATTCCCAACTTGTCCGAATTTTCAAGAAGCTGATTGATTTTAGTATTTAAGTTCAACTTCAATCCTTGAGAGTTTCTAGCAAGTGTTGATACTGTGCAATACAATTTAAAATCAGCATCTCGAGAATATCCAAAATTATCTAAAATTTCAGCAGAACTTTTAAACTTGCTTAATGTCCAGTCTGGCACTTGTGCAAATAAATTTTTTCTATTACTTCTTTCATCCCTAAATGACTTTATCTCTATCCCTTTGTAATCTGGCTTCTTCGATGAATTAATATTGATTCCTAAAAGACGTTCAAGAGTTCTCCCAATGGAAGTATCCGCTTTTAACATGGCTGGGACTGGCCCCATTCTAGCTACTTTTCTTAATAATCCAAGTAATTCATCTGCAACAAAATCTGAAATTGATTTTATTTGTTTAACTAAGTCCTGCAAAGGGTTGATTATTTTACTTTTCAATAAGCTCTCAACATCGATCTGGGTGATGTTTAACACATACAGTTCATTGTTTAACTCAATAATTCCTAAAATATCATTTGGATCTGCATATTCGGGGAGGGATTTAAACCAAATCCTTGGGTCCCCCTTCTTAGTAGTGGGTCGATAAAGCGAAGCAGTTGAGCGAATAAGGGTCCCTTTATCAACTAAATATGAATTAATAAGAATTTTATGTTCCTGTCCTTGCATTTGTTTATCATAATCATGCACTAGTTTCTCTTTTAAATAACTACGAACAGGGCCAGTAGCATCCAAGATAGATTTCCCCAAACCTGTTTTGGTAGGTTCAATCAAGGTTAGTTCAACAGAATTTTCAGTTAATGATTTTATCCTATTAATTTCTATCGTTGAAAGTTGCCTCATCAATTAATTTACTTGATATATTTCAATATCTCCAAAGCTACCGCCCTTGCCATCAATGGTGGTACGGCATTCCCTACCAAGGTAAACTGCGGCACCTCCATCTTTCTTTTATTTCCACCCGTTGAGCGCTTTCCCTGAAAAACAAAGGAATCGTCGAAGGATTGCAAACGAGCCATTTCGCGAACGGTCAATGCCCTCGGGCTGGAGTAATGGATATAATCATCTGGTATGGTCATCACAGTAGGGCTTTGGGCCTCTGGTTTTAAAACGTTATAGTTTCTTTTTTCAGATTCAAGACCTATCTGCTTCAATTTTTTCTTTGCTAATTCGTAATCCCCCGCACTCAATATCACGTCCAGCCTCTTTACCACATCCTCATTTTGTTTGCTGGTTTTATGGTTATGCAAGGGGGCCACAATATGGGTCAAATGGTTGCCCAACTCTTCAAAGCTCCTTACATAAAAAGGGTTCTTGGCATTCACAAACCTACCATTCAATCGGCCTTTTTTAGACCATTCGGAATAAGTCAGCCCTTTTCGGTCATCAGTCTTTCCATCCACTGTTCTCTTCCTCACCAATGCCAACATCTTTTCGGTAGTCCCATTGAACTTTGTCTTAAGGTCCACCTTTTCGTAATCAAATTTTTCTTCATCATTGCCCACAAAATCCAAATCGTATAAAGCTTCAAAGGTGGTGACCTTTTCTTTTTCGGATACTGTTGGCGGCACTTGCTTGATCAATGGTTGGTCCTTACGGCAACCAATGAACAAAACTCTTTCCCTGTTTTGGGGAACACCATAATTGGATGCCAATGCGACAAAGGGCTCATCTACATTATATAGACGTATATGCGAGAGTATTTCATTGAACTCCGTTTCCAGTTTTGCCTTTTTCACAAACCCGGCCAAGCCTTCCATGCACTCATCAAATGAATGGGCATAGATTTCCAAAGCCTTCACTATTTCTTCTACCTCGCTGATATACTCTTTGGTAGGCTTTAAGGTTTTAAAGGCCGTGTTGATCCTTTCTACAATGGACTCCGATTCAATGGCCGTGAGGAAATTATTGAAATCCTCATAAAAGAAATCATTGTCCAAATCGCAAAACGACTTTTCATTGATCACTTTTTTCCGGATATAGGCAAGCTCATGTTCCCTTTTCAATAAGTTGAAGCCATGGCGTATGGTGCTGATGCTTGCATCTGTTTTACTGGTTTTATAATCAACAATTTTTGGGGTAAGCAGCCTAAACTTATTTTCCACAAGCTGGATATAGCTTTCCTTTAACCCCTCGATTTCTTTTTCAGTGGCTGTCTCAAATTGTAAACGCAGATTGTAGCAGTCAAGGATAAATGGCTGTGTTTTTTCCTGCTTTCTTAATTGGCCCACAAAATAGATCAATTGGTGAAATTCTTTGAGATCAACAATCGACCTGATTTCTTGCAATATCATTTCACGAATCCGGCCTTCTTCTTTGGTCAGGATGCCTTTCACATTTTCCATCACAAAATATTTCGGCCTCAATTGCCGGATCACCTTTAAATAATGGGCAAACAAATCATCCTTCTTGTCAAATTTTTTTCTTTTCCCTGCCAGGCTAAAACTTTGGCAAGGTGGGCCACCGCACACCACATCCACTTGTTTTCCTTTCAATTTTTTCAAAAGATTGTCCAGAAAATCGGGTTCACTGATGTCCTGACGCAAAAACTCGGCATCAAGACCTAATTGATAATTGTAGCGGGCAAGATGGGTCAACTCGCAGTTTTCGTTTATATCGCTGCCCAATAAAAAGTCGTACAATTTGTTCCCGTATTCTGCTTGTAAAAACCCTTCGCTAAACCCACCGGCCCCCGCAAAGAGATCCAAAAAGCTTATTTTCTCTTTGCCTTGATAGTAGGCCTCGTTATCACAAACCATTTTGACCTCGGTATTCACTTTCCGGCTATTTACGAGGGAGAGTATTTTATCCTTTATCTTTTTATCGGTCAACTGCGCATGCGGGGCCGTTTCCAAATGCTTTTCTACCTCTTGTTTTAGGAATGCCAGAAATTTGTTGATACCGATATGGTTGTAGCAGCTATCCTTTACCAACTGTGATTTGTTGTCCCAATCTTTCTTTTTTATTTTTTCGCCCGTGGCAACTTTTACTTGTACCTCTTTTTGCCGCAATACCAAATGGATAGGGAAAAGTTTGTTTTTATCGGCTTTATCAAGGTAAAATTTGACATTGATCATATTGCGGACGTTTTTGCGAACACGGACAAATTTACGGACAAACTTCAAATTACCAAATTATTTAGTAAATAAGCGGATAGAAAAATCAACAATTTTTACCCCACAGCGAAGCGTGAGGCGTAGCTTATCACAAAATAGAAAGATAAAAAATTAGGTGGTACAAGAATCAGTTCACACTGCCGCGGAAATACGGCCATGCTCTTTGAGGATAGGTATCCGTGCCAAATTTAAGTTCTCGGGCGAGTCTCCGCCACACCAACTCGCATGGCTAGGGATTCGTGGGGGCTCGCCCCGCACTAAGCGTAGCTTGTTGTAAAAATTAGTTACGCTGCCACTGGGCTCATGGCTTGGCCTACGCCCCTTCTTTAAATTACAGGTTTTACCCAAATCACCACAGCTTCAAGTTTATCAATCCTTTCATCCCCGTATAATCTCTTGCACTGCTATATAAATAATCTTCTGGCCTTGCGACGACCCCCGCTTCAACTGGATTGTTGTGGATGTAAGCCATCTTGCTTGCCGCCATGCCCTTTATATGCGGGCTTATCTCTACCGCATGGTTTTCGTGTGTCCAAACCTGATAATCTTTGTTCCTTACATGCTGCTGTGCCGCCCGTTTAAATTGGGACAATATCCATTCCCTCCGACTGAGCGTTGTAGTTTGGGTTTGTGTGTAAGCCAAGCTTCCCGCTTGGCGGGACAAGTAGTGCTTGCAAACATTTAAACATTCGGCACAAGCATAGCCAACGCACAAAGCTCTGCTACCAAGCTTGCCAGAGTGGGAGCCATACCGGGTAGCTTTCTTTATTGTTGTCACTACAAACTATGCCGAGATTGGGGTTTAAATACTCCTGAATGATCTGGTCTTTAAGTTCCATTTTTGGTTGATTTGTAGTCAACCTATTTCAGGACGAGACACTTAACAAGTTTTACTTTGTTGTTGTCAATTTGAGTATAACAAAGTGAAAATATTAAAGTCGGGGTTTTCTTTGTCTGCCACTATGGATTTTATAAAGTTAAATGTTGTCAATAGTTTGGTTGACTTCTGATTGGCTTTATGAGTAAATGCTACAATTTTCTGAAACTGCAATACCTGAAAGGCATAGTCAATAACTTTGTTTGCTGCTTCTTTCATTATGCCTTGTCCTTGAAAATTTGTCATAAGTTCATAGCCAATTTCACAACTTTTTTTTTCACTTGAAAAGTCAAACAGGCAAATTGCCCCAACAAATGTTTTCGTCTGTGTCAAGGTAATTGCCCAATACATTGAATTATTCTTCTTAATGTTATCATTAATCTTATTAATAAAGTCTATTGCATCTTCAATTGTCCTGCTAGTTTGTCTGACAAGATATTTGTTTATCTCTGCATCTGAACGCAAGGCAAAAATACTTTGCTGGTCATCAATTGATAATTGTCTAAGAGTAAGCCTATCAGTTGTTAAGATTGGAAAAGAAGAGAAATTTGTGGTTAACATTCTGTCTCATTTTCTTTGTTTAAGTGAGGGGTGTCGATAGCCTGGCCGCTAACGGCCTGGCCGGCGTTTTGTGGCGGCATTTGAAAAACGTCCTGCCCGGGCCGGTGCTTGATAAAGTTACAAAAGTTGAGAACAAGTTTTACTGCTCGCACCTATCCCCCGCCGAGGCCGAAGCTGATGGATAAGTGAAGCTGGGTTATTTGTTCCATCCGCCGACATAACGCCAAGCCCCAGGTAGGCTGTAGTTATTAAAGATTGTTTTTAACACTATGCCAGTCGAGGTCAGCTTTCAAGTCTTTTAATTGATTAACAGTTACAAGCCTAAGCGGTATTGCGTGCGCATTATTTCTCGATTGCCAAATCAATAGCCAGTTTTTTGTTTTTGTCACCTTCAAGACTTTGTCTAATGTTGATTCTGAGCTGAAGCTCTGTCCCTTAAGAATAAAAAAATCTTTGGTAAAAGTATATTCTATTTCCTCTGAAGCTCTCGGATTAGAATTGAAATTTCTATTTGCAGAATAGTATATTATTCCAAAGTAAAGCATAGCAAATACTATTGGATATATTAAACTTTCCCATGAAAATAAGTTCGGAATAGAAATAAAAGGAACGAAAGATATTAAAATAAAAAACAAAAAAATTATAACAACGCGTTTGAATTGTGGTCTGCTAAATACTATTGCAAGTGATGCATCAATGAATTCCTGTTTTGTCAAAGAATATTTTACCGTCATTTTGTAAATGTTTGAATTTTCTCAATAACGGTCGGGGCTTGGCTTGTTGTGGCGGCATTTGGAAAACGTCCCGCCCGGACC
>JAFDYF010000110.1 GCA_018267575.1 Bacteroidota bacterium | reverse complement strand
CAAAAAAGAACAAAGAATATTTTGAATAAACGCCTTAATCAATGCCTATTTTTTTTGATAAGCTAATAGCACAACACGTTTTATATTAATAACAATTACTTTACAACTATGCGGCATGTTTTTTGGGGAAACAACTCTTGCCAATCATCCTGCAGGATGGGATAGATAAACACTTGATTTAAATTTTTGTTTCTGTATAATCTGATAAGGCTATCATTGGACAAAACCGCTCTTCGTAGTCAATATTAATTTTCTCTTACTTTTTTTGGGGTTTCAAATAAATGTTTATTTTTACTAAACATTTATTTAGTATAAGTATACAATCGTTTTCACTTCATTTTCAATTTTATTATGAACATGGCTTCAACCAACCCGTTTTCAGCAAATGGAAAGGACTATCATCCAAAAGCAAAACCCATTGTAGTGATTTGTATTGATGGCTCGGCCGATGAGTATTTGGATAGGGCCATGGCCTTGGATCGGATGCCCAATCTAAAAAAAATGGCCAGGAACGGCTACCGCGGAAAGGTGAGGGGTGCTTTGCCCTCGTTTACCAATGTCAATAATTCCTCTATCGTTACTGGGGTTTCTCCGGCTGTGCATGGAATTAGCGGCAACTTTTTTTATGATGTGGCCAAAGATCAGGAAGTGATGATGAATTCGGCGGAATACCTGCGGGCAGATACTTTATTGGCGGCCGCATCCCATGCAGGTAGAAAGTTGGCTGTAGTAACTGCAAAAGAAAAGTTGAGGGATATTCTTTCCCACAAAATGAAAGGCATAGCCATTTCTGCAGAAAAGGCAAACCAAGCAAAACAAGGCACGCATGGTATCGAAGAGGTGGAGCGGATTGTTGGATATAAAACTCCCGTTATTTATAGTGCGGATGCCAGTTTGTTTGTATTGCGTGCTGGTGTTGCCTTTATTGAAAAGGGTCTGGCCGATTTTTTATACCTCTCCCTTACCGATTATATGCAGCATACGTATGCGCCAGAAGCGGAGGAGTCGGTCTCTTTTTATGAAGCCATGGATACGGAGATTGGGAAGATGCTTTCGCTCGGGGCGATTGTGGGTGCCACAGCCGACCATGGTATGAATGCAAAGATCAAGGCTGATGGTAGTCCCAATGTATTATTTGTGGAAGACATGTTGGAAGCACAATTCGGTAAAATCGGTTTCAGAGTAATTTGTCCCATTACCGATCCTTATGTAAAACATCATGGTGCATTGGGCTCTTATGTGGTGGTACATGTGGATGATAAATCAAAAATCACTGACATTAAGAAGTGGTTGGAAATACAGCCCGGGATTACGGAAGTATATGATCAGGCCACTGCCGTGCGGGTGCTCGAGCAGCCTGCGGATCGTATTGGGGACCTAGTGGTATTATCTGGTAGGGATGTGGTGGTTGGGCGCAGGCCACAATATCACGATCTCTCCGCATTGGATGGTACTTTACGGTCGCATGGTGGCCGCTATGAAGAGATGGTGCCCATGATCATTTCACACCCATTGAACAAAACCTATCAAATGAAAGCGGCAGGAGACCCAAGGAATTTTGACATTTTTGATTTTACGGTAAATGGGACTATTGGTTAGTCAATAGGATTTACTATAAAAGATTTTAATTGGAAATACTTCTCTTTCCTTTTAAAAATACAATTCGATCAACATGAACGAAAAAAAAATATCAGCAAATAATAGTGTGCCAACGGGTACTACCAAAGATGCAGTGTTGCATCTGTCTTCCTATATTACAGGTAAGGCTATTGAAAAAGGCAACTTGCTTGAAGTACGCAGCCCCTACGATCAGCGGTTAGTGGGAACCGTGAAATTAGCCAATGCCAGCGATGCGCAACAGGCAATTGAACTGGCATTAAAAGGAGGTCAGCGTTTAACGAGATATGACCGATTTTCCATTCTGGATAAAGCGAGGCTATTATTGATGGAAAGAAAAGAAGAATTTGCGCAAACCATTAGTGCGGAATCTGGCTTGGCCATTAGGGAAGCAAGATATGAAACTGGGCGTGCTCATGATGTATTGATGTTCGCGGCCATGGAAAGTTTGAAAGATGATGGCCAGATTTTTTCCTGTGATATTTCTCCCAGTGGAAAGGCTAGAAAAATATTCACCACTAGAGAGCCATTATTATTGGCCCTTTGTATCACCCCTTTTAATCACCCGCTCAACCAGGTTGCCCATAAAATTGCGCCTGCTATTGCCGTGGGCACACCGGTGATACTGAAGCCTTCTGAAAAAACACCGCTCACGGCCATCAAGTTTGTGGAATTGTTGTATGAAGCAGGGTTACCTCCTTATATGCTCAGTGTATTATTGGGGCCTACCAATGAAATTGCAGAGCCCTTGGTGAAAGATCCGCGGGTTGAAATTGTTTCTTTCACAGGCAGTGTTGCCGTGGGTAAGCATATTGCATCCACCGTTGGATATAAAAAAGTGATTTTGGAATTGGGTGGCAACGACCCGCTCATCATTATGGAAGATGCCAATTTAGATACGGCCGTAACGCTTGCCGCTGAAGGTTCGTTCCGGAACAGCGGCCAGCGTTGTACCGCCGTAAAAAGAATTTTAGTACAAGAAAGCATAAAGGAAGCATTTGTAGAAAAATTTGTGGCCAAGGCGAAGGAATATACCTGTGGCGATCCCGCCTCTCCTGATACAAAAGTAGGTACAGTGATTGATGAGGCTGCTGCGATATATTTAGAAGAGGTAGTAAAAAAAGCAGTTGGTCAAGGAGCCAAAATATTGTTGGGGGGAAATCGCAAAGGTGCATTGTTAGAGCCAACCGTGATTGTGGAGGTGCCAAGAAATGCTGAGATGGTCGTTCATGAATCGTTCGGGCCTTTGGCGCCCATCCTTGGGTTCAAGGATATTGATGATGCGATTACACTGAGCAATTCAACAGCCTATGGTTTATCCAGTGCTGTTGTCACAAACAATTTAGACTGGGCACTCCGTTTCGTAAAAGAGTTAAAAGTAGGCACGGTGAACATCAACGAAGTGCCCGGTTATCGTATTGAAAGCTCCCCGTTCGGAGGTATTAAAGATTCAGGATTAGGGATCAAGGAAGGCGTGATTGAAGCCATGAAGTGCTTTACATTTGTGAAGACATTTTCAATGCCTTGGTAGTGATCGTCCCCGATCATCCATTTAAGTATTTGCCTTTATTATAGTGCTGATAAACACTATTATCATTCATCCCCAAAAAATGACTTTGAATGATGAATCAAGTTTCCATTTGAACTTGCTTCATCACTTCTTTTCCAAAACTTCTTCAATCCACCGTTATGTCTTGGTGACCTCAAAAGAATCGTTATCCATAGTATTATGTCAAGATAGTATAATATTTGGTCAAGATTGAATGAACAAAGGTTACTAACTTCTCATAATTTTATTGGGCTAATCTTGTGTTGATTAAAATTAAAACAGAATCAACGAAAGGAATTACACTATCAATAGTCAAGCTGTAGGAACGCCTATTCACGAATCTTGAACAAAAGTAAAATTAGCAGTTGGGTATAAGTCACCAGGCCAATTATTCTTGGTCTACTCTTTTGTTTTAATTATCTGAAATTGTTTGCAATGAAAAAAAGGGTCTTTATTTTTCTATTTTTTCTATTTTATTTTCAATGCTTGTTTGCACAGTGGTCTATTCTGCAAAACGACTCTTCCAAACATGAGCGATGGAATTTGTTGCAACGCTTTACTTTGAAAGAATGGAACAGTAGCAATTTTGCCACCGAAAAGGATATGCAATGGTTCAAGGATGCCAAATATGGCATGTTCATCCATTTTGGGTTGTCCACCTATATCGGCAAGGATTTGAGTTGGGGCATGTGCTATACCCGCAAAGCACCTGATCAGGGACACGGACCCATCCCTGATAGTGTGTGGACAATATATCCCCATTATTTTAAGATGGAAAAATTCAATGCAAAAGAATGGGTTGACATTGCTAAAAAAGCTGGGTTCAAATATATTGTGGCTATTGCCAAACATCATGATGGCTTTCATCTTTGGAATACCCAATATTCCGATTTTAATATCATGCACACTCCATTTGGTAGGGATTATCTAAAAGAACTGGCCGACGCCTGCCATTCAGCAGGGATGAAGTTTGGCATTTATTATTCGCAACGGGATTGGTACCATCCCGATTATGCCCCAGTTGACACTTCATTGATCGATCGGATCCCCGTGCCTCCTTATTATAAAGCAAAGCCTGGCGTCGCAAAAGTATTGCCCGGTCCTACCCATCAAAAATATATAGACTATCAGTTCAATGCGGTTCGAGAACTTTGCACCAATTACGGCAAAGTGGATGTATTTTGGTTTGATGCCTGTTGGTGGGGCGGCATGTTCACAGCGGATATGTGGGAGTCTGAAAAGCTGACCCGCATGATACGGAAATTGCAACCGGGTATCGTCATCAACAACCGCGCATCTATCCCCGGCGATTTTGATACACCCGAACAAAGAATAGGTGCCTATCAATCACCAAGGGCTTGGGAAAGTTGTATGACCCTTTGCCATTCTTGGTCATGGTCGCCTACGCCTTCCAAATCTTTGAAGGAATTAATAAAAATGTTGACTTCTACAGCAGATGGCAATGGGAATATGTTGTTGAGTTGGGGCCCCAAATGGGATGGCGCTTTTGACTCTGTGCAAGTGGAGCGTTTGGAGGAAATGGGCGAATGGCTCAATCAGTATGGCTATACCATTTATAACACGAAAGGAGGTCCCTGGTATCCGGCCGATTGGGGTGGAAGCACCTACAGGGATAATAAAGCCTACCTGCATATCACATCGCCTACCACTGGAAAATTGATTTTACCACCATTGAACAATAAAATAATTTCTGCAAAATGTATAACAGGTGGTAAGGTGAGCTATATACAAAATGCTAAGGGGATTGTGCTGGATCTTGCAAAAGCCAAGCTGGATACCAATGCGATTATTATAGAGTGCAGTTTTCAAAACAAAATTGATCAGATGGCTTCCAGCAAGGCTACCTTGTCGAAATTTTCTGATCCTGTGTATGGTAAAATCATTTCAAACTCGGCCAGCTTTGTGATGAGCAGTGATGCTGTGCCGGATAACCCTCAAAATCATCCATTTTTATTTAGTAGGCAAGATCCCAAATCAGGATTTGTTTTTCAAACAAATAAAGAACCCAATCCATCTGTGACCATTGATCTTGGCAAAATATTTTCAGTAACTGGGGTTGACATACAAATCGGAAAAAATGAACCGAGCGAAAAATCTTTGTTCAAGGTAGAAGTTTCTTCCGATGGAAAAGAATGGGTACTTGCAGAAATTAGGAGCCAGCCATTTCAGCAATGGGAAGCGACCGTGGCCCAATTCAATGCAGGCATCCTATTGCCCGGTGTCAGTGCACGGTATGTACGAATCAGTAAAAAGACAAACGAAAGCAGCGCATTGCAATTGAAACATATGTATGTTTATGGTAAATAATTTTATTAAATTATGAGAAATAAGATTCTGATTTTTATAGTTTGTTGTCTAAGTTTTGGTCAGCTTCATGCACAAAGCATTAAGGATATAGTAAAATCAAACCGGGGTTCATTTGAAAAGACCAATTTCAAGATTGATGGTATCCCTGCATTTATTTTAGCCCCCAAAAATGCCTTGCCGGGAAACCCCTGGATATGGAATGCCCGGTTTCCCGAATGGCATACACAGATAGATAGCATTCTTTTGGAAAAAGGCTTTCATGTGGCATATATTAATACCGATGGGATGCTGGGCTCTGCAAAAGCCATGATGATTTGGGATAAGTTTTATGATTATCTCACTAAGCAAAAATCATTTTCAACTAGGCCTGCACTGGAAGGAGTAAGTAGGGGCGGCTTGTTTGTGTATGGTTGGGCAAAACGCAATCCTTCAAAAGTTAGTTTTATTTACGGAGAAGGGCCTGTTTGCGATTTCAATAGCTGGCCTGGTGGCAAAGGGAAGGGCTTTGGTTCAAAAGAAGAATGGAAAAGCTTGAAGGAGCAATATGGTTTTGCCAATGATGAACAGGCCAAAGCATATCCCGATCAACCCAAAGACAATTTGGAAGGACTGGCTGGTTTTCATGTCCCCATCTTGCATGCGATTGGGCTTACTGATTCCATTGTGCCCAATGAAGAAAATACTTTTCTGTTGGTGAACAATTATATCCTTCTTGGCGGTCAGGCAACAGTAGTGCCGATGCCCGTTGAAAATCCGGGAAGTCATGGCCATCATTATGATATTGAAAACCCCAAGGCCATTGCGGATATCATCTATGAATATGCGGCGAATCCAAAGCCATTTTTACCCTCAGAAAATTTTATTCATCCTTATGGAAACTTGGATCATGTATTGAGCCGGATCCAGAACAAGCAGGATGTGACGGTTGCTTTTTTGGGTGGCTCCATCACCAATATGTATGGCTGGCGACAAAAAACTTGCCGCTATCTGACCGAACTCTTTCCTGACACTAAATTCAAATTTATCAATGCGGGTGTGCCTTCCCTTGGCAGCCTGCCGCATGCTTTCCGGATGCAGAATGAATTGTTGGAATTGGGAAGAGTAGATCTTATGTTCATTGAATCCGCAGTGAACGATTATGTAAACCATACCCCTGAAACCCAGCAACGGAGAGCTTTGGAAGGGGTTATTCGCCATGCGTACAAGTCAAACCCCATGATGGATATGGTTGTAATGGCCTTTGTGGATGAGTTCAAGTTGGATGATTATAAAGCAGGCAAAATACCATTTGAAGTAGCGCTGCACGAATCGCTTTCGAAATATTATCATGTCCCTTTTATCAATCTGGCGGATGAAGTAAACGAAAGAATCAAGAACAAAGAATTTACCTGGGAATATGATTTTAAAAATTTGCATCCCTCCCCATTTGGACAGGAAGTTTATTTCAATTCCATCAAAACATTGTTGAGAAATGATTTGCTGAAAAGCGGTCCCGCACAAAAAATGCCTGTTGTTTTGCCAAAACCAATAGAAAAATTGGATTATGAAAACGGCCATTTTATCCCATTGGAAAATGCTTCGGGTAGAAATGGTTTTGTCATTAATCCATCTTGGCACCCTACAGATAAAGCCGGGACAAGAGAAGGTTATGTCGATGTGCCGATGTTGGTGGGAGAAAAACCTGGGGCATGTTTTGAATTGGCTTTTCAAGGAACTGCAATGGGCATCAGCATTGCTGGCGGTCCGGATGCAGGGAAAATAAATTATTCCATCGATGGAAAAGAACAAACCCCCATCGACCTGTTTTTTGAACCACATAGTGCTTACCTGCACCTGCCCCAATACATTCTACTCGCAGATGGGTTGATAAGCAAAAAACATGTATTAAAGGTTACGATTCGAGAGGATCATAACCAACATTCAAAAGGCAATGCGATGAGGATTGTTCATTTATTTGAGAACTAATAATCGGGGA
Source organism: Bacteroidota bacterium (assembly GCA_018267575.1). Classification (GTDB taxonomy): domain Bacteria; phylum Bacteroidota; class Bacteroidia; order Chitinophagales; family Chitinophagaceae; genus Puia. The sequence goes on along the minus strand of JAFDYF010000110.1, from coordinate 45,049 downwards.
TCCATAAATCAATTTTATGCGAAATCATTTTTTGGTTTTTATTCTTGCAATCTTGCTTTTATCCATAGATACAGTGGCGCAGCAATCTTCCCGACATCCGGGTGAAATTAAAGCCTATGATCTTGATTTTAATTGGGGCGAAGGTGGCCCAAATGCATTTGCCAAACCGGGTCTCTGGGCTGATGCCTCACCCGAAGAACATATAAAATGGTACAAGGCACTTGGCGTGAATACGATTCAAACCTTTGCCGTATCCTGCAATGGGTATGCATGGTACAAAGATGGCGTAGTGCCGGAACAGCCCGGACTGACACATGATTTTCTCACGGAGATGGTCACCCTCGGTCATAAGGAAGGCATGAAAGTGATGGGCTATTATTGTATCGGTGCGAATACCAGATGGGGAATGGAAAATCCGGATTACAGCTATGGTTATCCCAGTGACATGCACATTCCCTTTACTAAAAAATATTTATCCTATCTGGATTCTGCTATACGTGATGCGGTTCGTAAAACTGGGATGGATGGGTTTATGATTGATTGGTTTTATCAACCCAAAAGAATTTCCACAGGCGGTCTTTGGATTGCTAGTGAAAAGCAACGTTATTTGGAATTGATGGGCAAACCCTTTCCGGGTGAAAAACAATTATCGGAAGCTGATTACAATACTTATAGCCGATTGGCAATTGAAAAAACTTGGGAGGTAATTCATAAAGCTGCAAAAGAAACCAATCCCAATTGTATCATCTGGCTCACCTGCTATCAGATTACCCATCCCCATATTATCAACTCGAAAATGTTCAAAGAAGTGGATTGGCTGATGAATGAAGATGGAGATTTGAAAAAATTGGATACAGTAAAGACCATGGTTGGCAAGCAAACCAGATTGATTACCTGTCTTGCTGATTGGAATGGAAAGGACCCGGTTGTCACCGTGGAAAACGCTATGAAAACAGGTATCGGTTTATATGGATTTGCCAAGCCGACGGCTTCTTCGCTATTGCCGCCAATCGATTATTATTTGAAAACACCGCTTGACAGTTTGCACGGGGACGCAAAAACGATTGCCACTTTTGCAAGGGTATATAATGGACTGCCGTTGGGTTTCTTAAAAGAAAAATAATTGAGAATCGCAATAATTATATTTAAACCATAGGATAGGGTTAGTATTTTGTATATTCATAATTGCACCATTAAAACCACTTTAAATGCAATTAAAAGATAAGGTAATAGTCGTCACCGGAGGCTCTGCTGGTATTGGCTTGGAATGTGCCAAGACCTATCATCGGGAAGGGGCCAAGTTGGCTATTTTATCTATTGGTCCAAAAGAAATCGAATCGGCATTGCATCAGCTAGGAAGCGGTCATTTGGGTATCATTTGCAATGTGGGCAATGATGCAGAAGTGAAATCTGCCATGGCAGAAGCACTTACTTATTTTGGAAGAATAGATGCGATTCATAATAATGCGGGTATTGCTTATCCATCGAAAGCAATTCATGAAACTTCTATGGACGAATGGGACAAATTGATGAACGTGAATTTGAAAAGTGTCTATCTCACTACTAAATATGGGTTTGAAGCTTTGAAAAAATCGAAAGGAACGATTTTGAACACCAGCAGTTTGGTGGGGGAAATTGGGCAAACCATTCATGCTGCGTATGCGGCAACCAAAGGAGGCATGAATGCGCTTACCAAATGTATGGCATTGGATTATGCCCCTTACGGAATTCGGGTGAACGCCATCGCACCAGCAGGTGTTTGGACGGATACCTTGAGGCAATGGGCAAAGGAACAACCCAATGCAAATGAAATCGAGGACTATCTTAAAAAAATACATCCATTGGGATATTGCCCCGAAGGCGATGTGATTGCGGATGCTGCCGTTTTTTTATTATCTGATAAAGCGAGATTTATCACTGGTTGCATTTTGCCTGTGAGCGGTGGTGCGGAATTAGGCTATCGGAGTTGAGAAGAAGAGTAGAACAATTAACAATTAATAATTCCCTCTGTGAAAACCTCTGTCCCCTCCGTGGTAAAAAAAGATCACCTATGAGGCCTTGCAAAATTTAATTGCAAATAATAAAGACTAGACTATACTAATTACTGAAAAAACATGATCAAAAAAATAATTGTAAAGGACAAGCGATTTGAACTGAGTGGAGGCGCAGGCAGTGATGCGATCCACAAAGATCCCCAATATTCATACGCAGTAACCGAATTGGTGGATGATAGTGGAATTATTGGAACTGGGTTTACGTTTACTTTGGGAGAAGGCAATGATCTGGTTTGTAAAGCCGCTCAATTTTATGCAGAGAAGCTGGTTGGAAAAGATATAGAAGAACTGATGGCTGATTTTGGAAACCAATTCAACTGGCTTTCCAATGAACAACAGTTCAGGTGGCTGGGGCCACATAAGGGCATTGTTCATTTGGCCTTGGCTTCTGTTACCAATGCCTGTTATGATCTTTGGGCAAAAAAAAGGGGGTTGCCCCTTTGGAAATTATTGATCAGTCTTTCTCCCGAAGAAATTGTGAACACGATTGATTTGAGTTATGTGGAAGATGAGCTTACGAGTGAAAAGGCAATCGAATTAATTAAGCAAGCGGCGAATGGTTCCAAAAACAGGGAAACCATTTTGACAAGTGGATATCCCGGCTATGACACTTCGATTGGCTGGTTTAATTATAGTGATGAAAAGATAAGGGAGAACTGTAAAAAAGCACTTGCTGAAGGTTTCTCTGCCATGAAGTTGAAAGTAGGTTCAACCGATTTTGAAAGGGATATCCGCAGGGCACATATCGTTCGCGAAGTTGCTGGTGATAATGTAAAAATAATGTTGGATGCCAACCAGCAATGGACTTTGACCAAGGCTTTGGTCGTGTGCAAGCAATTACAATCCATGAAGCCTTATTGGATTGAAGAACCTACTCACCCCGATGATGTGGTAGCACACAAAATATTGTCTGATGCAATTGCTCCAATCAAATTGGCTTTGGGGGAGCATGTACCAAATCGGGTGATCTTCAAAAATTATTTGCAATCTGGGTCAGCGGGTTTTATACAGGTAGATGCTTTAAGGGTGGGGGGAGTAAGTGAGTTTATCACCGTCAGCCTGCTTTGTAAAAAATTTGGGATACCCGTAGTTCCGCATGTGGGAGATATGGGACAATTGCACCAGCACCTGGTATTGTTCAACCATATCAAACTGGGTCATGAGGCTTTGTTCTTGGAGCATATCCCCCACTTGCAAAAGCATTTTGTATACCCTGCATCTATCAAAAACGGGGTTTATCTAACACCCCAAGAGGTTGGAAGTAGTTGTGAATTAAAAAATGATTAAACCAATAAAAATGGGGCTTAAAAGGTATGTGTATGCGTTGGATTTGAAGGAGGATGAAAAGATTATTGCACAATATGAACAATATCACAAGAAGGAACATATTTGGCCGGAAATCGTACAAGGAATAAAACAATGCCAAATTGATCGGATGGATATTTATCGTGTGAGCAACCGTTTAATGATGATTGTGGAAGCGGATGAAAAAGTAGAAATCAATGAGGCATTCAAAAAAATGGCTGATTTGCAGAGACAGAAAGAGTGGGCTTTGCTGATGAATAGCTTTCAGCAAAAAATCCCATTTGCAAAACCCGATGAGCATTGGGTTTTGATGCATCAAATTTTTGAATTGTGAAATATTGTTTAGATTCATAAAAAGGCAAGAAGTCTTCTGTGTTTTATATGGATAATTTTTTTGAACCACATAAGAAACAGAAGTCACAAAAGGGTTCTTTATTGTGGATATTGATTCGAGGGTTTGTGTTTCTTATGTGCCTGATATGCCTTAAGTGGTTAAAATAAAAAACTTGCTATTGAAAAAAGCAGAAAGTCAATCAAACCAGTTTTTAGTGCCTTTATTGATTGTGATGTGCCTGATGTTTTTCTGGAACCTAAGCCGCAATATCAATGATGTGCTGATCCCCCATTTGAAAAGAGCATGCCAACTCACCGATTTTCAATCAGCCTTGGTTCAATCTGCTTTTTTTGGGGCTTATTTTTTATTGGCAATCCCAGCAGGGCTATACATTCAAAAAAAAGGGTACAAAGCAGGGATGGTCACCGGTTTGTTGTTGGCTGCTGTAGGCGCTACGATATTTTATCCTGCAGCGGAGACAAGGTATTATCCATTGTTTTTAACCGCCTTGTTTGTGATGGCAGCAGGCTTTACTTTTTTGGAAGTAACGGCCACGCCCTATATTTCCAAGCTAGGAGATCCTGAAGGGGCATCGAGTAGGTTGAGCTTGTCGGCGGCGATGGGTTCCGTTGGGGCAACCATTGCGCCATATATCGCATCTCTATTGCTCCTTCATGAAAAGGATATTCCCGATGCCGAAATAGCGAGCTATTCGCCAGCAAAATTGGAAATCTTTTTGCACAATGAAGCAGGCCTAGTAAAATTGCCTTATCTATCCCTGGCTATTTTGTTTTTTTTAGTGGCCATCGTTTTAGTTTTCATCAAATTGCCAACCATTGCTGATGAAGAAGGAAAGGGGGCCAGCACTTTCAAAGACCTGTTCAAATTTCCCCATACCATCAATGGTGTGCTTGGTGTTTTTTGTTATTTGGGCGCTGAGGTGGGTATTGTTAGTTTTTTAATCCGTTATTCTAAGTCCTTGCATTTGGAAGGGTTGACAGAACAAAAATCTGCGCTGTTCATTACCGTGTATATGTTGTTGGTATTGGTGGGAAGAATTGCAGGATCGGCGATTTTGAAAATTTTCAAACCGAACAGGATGTTGGTGGTTTCTGCGGGTGGGGCGTTGTTGTTGGTATTGAGTGCTATTTTTTCTCATGGGTATTTTTCTATATGGTCGCTGGCCATTATCGGACTCTTTACTTCCATTATGTACCCGATTATTTTTACATTGAGTATAAGAAATTTGGGGGTTCACACAAAAAAAGCATCTTCCTTATTGATCATGGGCATTGTGGGTGGGGCCATTGTCCCGCCCATTATGGGATATATTTCGGATAAATGGGGGATTAAAAACGCCTTCTTTGTTCCGGTAATCTGTTATGCTTATGTGATTTATTTTGCAATAAAGGGAAGTATGGCAAAGTAGTGGAACGATTGCGAACAAGAATAAGGTATTGAGTATAGAATGGGCTTCATTGGGCAAATGGCAGATAGAAAGCAATGCACACAAATAAGTAAATAATTAACTGATATGTGGAATAAAATAGTCAAACAATTATTTGGGTTAGTAATATTTCTTTCATGCTTGGTTTCATGGACCCCGAAGAATGGTAATAATAAAATCAAATCCTTTGCTGATCATTGGCAGTTTATAGGCGTGGCCATTGATGAACCCGATTACATGACTTGGGGTGCATCGCCGATTGTGGGTGATGATGGCAAATACCATTTGTTTAGTGAACGTTGGCCAAAACAATACCATGTGGATCCCGGTTGGCGTTCACATAGCGAAGTGGCACACTATGTCTCCGATAAACCCGAAGGTCCTTTTCGGTTTTCAGATATTGCATTAAAGGGAACGGGGAAAGATACCTGGGATAAATATAGCACCAGCAACCCCACCATTCATAAGGTGGGCAATCAATATGTGCTTTTTTATATCGCAAACGACAATCCCAAAATGCCGCCACACCCCGCCAACCAAAATATCGGCATGGCTCTATCAAAATCTTTGTATGGCCCTTGGAAAAGGGTGGGGAAGGATGGGGAGATTTTAACACCGCCCACAGATTCTCTTTATTGGAATTATAAGGCCACAAATGGGGTAAACAATCCGGCTTTTTTTCAAAACCCAACTGGTGGTTATTTTTTGTATTTCAAATCGGCTAAGGCCAGGATGGGGCTCGCCATTGCTGAGAATCTGGAAGGTCCCTATGTGGAATTGCCCTTTCCCGTTACTACCAATGAAACAATGATTGAAGATGGTTATGCATTTTCGTACAAGGGAAAAGTTGCGTTGCTGACTACCGATAACCATGGTATCATGGAAGCGGGTGGCGGCATTCTTTGGACCTCGGAGGATGGAATAAAATTCACATCGTATGAAAAAGGTTTTAAGCGCTTAAGTGATTATACAAAAGTAGATTTGAAAAAAGCAACTGTTTTATATGGTTCGCAAGGTAGAAATTATGCGAAATTTGAAAGACCACAAGTATTGATGATCGATGGCAAACCTGCGTACTTGTATGCAGCGTCTGGGACGAATATTTACGGTCAGGATCATACGGTGAACTATGTGTTGAAATATGTTGAATAATTGGATTAAACCATAACGCATTTAAGATTCAGAAGAAAGCTTTGGTGTTTTAAAAATAATTTATTTATAAATCCCATAACCTTTATATGCCTCCGAGTCTTTGGTGATTGAATAAAAACATTATGATATGAAAAATTTGATTTTCCTCTTGTTATTGATTTCTTCTTTGTCTGCCCACCCTCAAAAAAGACCAAACATCATTGTGTTCCTAGTGGATGATATGGGCTGGCAGGATTGCTCATTGCCTTTCTGGGACAAGCCTACCCCACAGAACCAAATATATCACACACCTAACATGGAAAGGCTTGCGAAAGAGGGGATGAAATTCACGAATGCCTATGCCGCACCGGTTTGCACGCCATCGCGCAGCAGTATGTTGAGCGGTATGAATGCAGCACATCATCGTATTACCAATTGGACATCGCCCTATAAAAATACGAATACAGACAATAAAGATGAACAGATGGAGGCCGCACCATGGATGATCAATGGCCTGAGCCCAGTGCCCGACATTGAAAAAACAACCTATGCAACCACATTTCCTGAACTGCTTAGAGAGTCCGGCTATTATACTATCCATGTGGGCAAAGGTCATTGGGCAAGTCGTGGTACACCCGGTGCCAACCCACACCAGATGGGCTTTATGGTAAATATTGCAGGACATGCCGGGGGGCATCCGCAGAGTTACCTGGCAGAAGATAATTATGGAAATATTACCGGCAAAGCGCAGCCACAGGCCGTACCTGATCTTGAAGAGTATTTTGGAACAGATACTTTTTTAACCGAGGCTCTTACAAAAGAAGCCATCAGGGCATTGGATGCACCGATCAGGAACAAACAACCTTTCTATTTGAACATGGCGCATTATGCAGTGCACCTTCCATACATGGCTGACAAACGTTTTATACAGAAATATTTTGATGCAGGATTGGACTCCACCGAAGCGATCTATGCTGCTTTGATTGAGGGCATGGACAAGAGTCTGGGCGATATCATGGATTTTTTGAAGAAGAAAAAAGTAGATAAGAACACCATTATCATTTTCATGAGCGATAATGGCGGGTTGAGCCTAGCGCCGCCCCGAGGCGGTAAACCACAAACACAAAACTTTCCTTTAAAAGCAGGAAAGGGTTCTGTGTATGAAGGGGGCATACGGGAACCGATGATCGTAAAATGGCCGGGTGTCGTGAAACCGAACACGGTGGCAAAACAATATCTGATTATTGAAGATTTTTTTCCGACCATATTGCAATTGGCAGGCATCAAAAATTATAAGACCGTTCAAACCATTGATGGAAGGAGCTTTGTCCCGATTTTAAAAAACTCGGATTATACAGATACATCAAGGGTATTGATTTGGCATTTCCCTAATAAATGGACTGGCAAGGATGGGCCTGGCATCAACTATTTCAGTGCCATCAGAATGGGGAGGTGGAAACTGGTATATGATATGAGGAATGGAAAAAACGAATTGTATGATCTGACAAAAGACATTGGGGAAACTGAAAATCTTGTGTCCCAATATCCGCAGAAGGTAAAACAGCTTTCCAAGATATTGTCAGATAGCCTAAGAAAATGGAAATCACCCATGCCCAGTTTTAAAAACAGCGGCAAGCAAGTGCCCTGGCCGGATGAACTGTAAAAATAATTAACCACATAAGACATTTAAGGCACATAAGGAAGCGAATTGATTTTCAAAACACCGTATGTGTCTTCCGTGCCTGACGTGGTTCAAAAAAAATAAAAAATGAAAAATTATTTTCTATCTGTTATTGTATCGTTGCTGCTTGTTCAAAACGCGATTGCTCAGCCTAGTAATCTAAATCTTGCATTGCCCAACGCATCGCAATTGGTTTGGCAGGATGCTGAGATGGGTGCGTTGATTTCCTATGATTTGCCTGTGTTCCAGGGAAGGCCTTATAATCAGGCGGAGAACAGGATCACCCCAATATCCGATGCAAACATCTTCGACCCAAAAGAGCTGAACACCGATCAATGGATATTGGCTGCCAAATCAGCCGGGTCAAAATTTGCCGTGCTGACCGTTACCCACGAAACTGGTTTTGCCTTGTATCAAAGCGATGTGAACCCATATTGTATGAAAGCCATCAAATTTCAGGATGGTAAGGGAGATATTGTGCGTGATTTTGTCAACTCCTGCAGAAAATATGGGATACTCCCCGGTTTATTTGTGGGCATTCGATGGAACTCTTTTTTCGGGGTACATGATTATAAAGTGGCGGGCAATGATGAATTTGCAAAAAACCGCCAGCACTTTTATAAAAAAATGTGCGAAGGGATGGTAAAGGAACTCTGTACCCGATATGGCGATCTTTTTATGATCTGGTTTGATGGCGGTGCCGATGATCCCAACAAAGATGGCGCAGATATTTTACCCATCGTACAAAAATATCAACCCAATTGTTTGTTCTATCATAATGCACAAAGAGCAGATTTCCGTTGGGGTGGATCTGAATCGGGCACCGTGCCATATCCTTGTTGGGCGACTTTCCCTTTCCCGTTTTCCCATTCCGCCAAACAGAAAATTGTATTTGCCAATGACTTTTTTTTGCTAAAGCATGGCGATGAAGACGGCAAATATTGGATGCCCGCCATGAGCGATGCCCCTTTGCGTGGTTATGATGGTGGACACGATTGGTTCTGGAACTCCAATGAAGACAATCATATTTTCCCATTGAAAAACCTGATGGACATGTACCGAAATTCTGTTGGGCATAATTCTACGTTGATTATTGGGTTAACACCAGACAATCGTGGTCTCATACCTGAGGCTGACACTAAGCGTTTGCAAGAATGGGGTGAAGCTATCAAAAAAGAATATGGCAATCCCATTACAGAATGGAAATCCGTAAAAAATAATTATACATTGAATGTGGATGAGGAAATAAAGGAAGTTGTGCTGCAGGAAAAAATTGCGGAGGGGGAAAGGGTGAAGTCCTTTATTATCGAAGCTTTCATAGGGCACAAATGGGTAAGGGTAGATCAAGGGTCATGTATAGGTCACAAATATATACATGTGTTTGACAAACCCCTTGCATGCAAAAAAATTAGACTGAAAATAGTAGAATCAAATGGCGACCCTCTAATAAAAAGTTTTAGTTGCTATTGATTTAATTTGAAATTGTTTTACATAATCAGGTGTATTAAGAATCTGATTTTTTGACGGGACAGGTGCTGGTGCCTAGAAAAAAATATAGAGGACAAAACCGTACAAACCCTGAAAACACAAACATGATGGCGCAAGCGATTAGGATTGCAGCAAATACTCCTGTAATTACATGGGCAAAATAGAGTATACCTATGATAACCGCGGCACTGATTCTTATAATACTGTCAACAAGTCCGACATTTCTTCTTTTCATAAAGTTTAATTTAATATAGGGTAAACGAGTGTTCAAATCCGACAAAATCAGGTGGTAAAAATAAGCAAACTTTTAGAAAAAAAATACCTAAAACCCTCTGCCAGCCAGTTTTTCCCCTGTTTTTTTGGGGGCTCAATGCGTGTTTAGGGAATATGGCTTCTTTTAGAAAAGGTAGCTGTATTTTGATTTTGGTCAAAAACGCCTTTTAATGTTCCACCTTCAAATATAGCCTGCCAACAAGTTTAATCTTATCAAAACTGTTTAAATTTGAAAAGCCAGCGAAAAAAAATACAGTTTACAAATTAGCTAATCAATTAATGAAGAATTACCTCCAGTATTTATTGATCTCGTTTCTTCTATTTTTAGCTAACCCTATTATTGCATTTGAACAGGATAGCGTCAAAATCATTAATTATAACGCTTCGAATGGGCTTCCCCAAAACTCGGTATTGGACATGGCTTTTGACCATGAAGGCTTTTTATGGATTTGTTCCTTTTCGGGCCTGGTCAGGTTTGATGGCTCAAATATCAAGGTTTTCAGTACAAACAGATTGGGTATAAAGAATGGGTTTTTTAGCAACCTTTTTCCGATGCCGACTTCAGGAAAGACCTTTGCGACTAATCAAGATGGCACAGTTTACCAAATAGTGAATGGAGCACCTAGTTTTTATATGCCCCCGCACAAGGGATTCTTTCAAAATCTAAAGGTTCAGGGTAATTATTCTAGTGGCCAGGACTTGCATCGTTTCTATCTTCCCTATGATACTTTGAGGCTGAAGTTTGGTTGGCGGGTTGCTATCAATGTATCCATATTGCCCTTGAGTGAAAATCGTTTTTTAGCAATTGGGGTTGACAACAAAAAAATATTGTTTTATGAAAATGGGATTAAGATAAAGGACTCAAGTTTGAGGGATGCTGTGAAATATGTTTTTAATCTGGATGGTAGGCCCATGTTGCTGGATAGTACAGGGCAATTGTTTAGTATAGAAAGAACGAACTTAACGATAAGCACAGAGCATCTTCAGTGGGACAATATAACCAACACAAAAGAGGGTATCGAAAACGTTTCTCTATATTGGGACAGGTCAAACAATATGGTCTTCGGTTCATTTGGGAATATAATTTATCGGTTATTGAGAAATGAGAATGGGGGAGGCTTTTATTTCAGAAAAGAATTTAAAGCCGATATAGGCATACATCAATTGAGTGGGGTGATTTATGAACCCGTAAGCAAAAAATATTTTTTGGGAACCTTGGACAATGGTCTTTATGTGATTAGTCAACCGCCTATGAAAACAATCAGGGTCAATGATATCCTTCCCCCTGACTTCCCTGTTGAGGAAAGTATTTTATATTGTATCCATGGGGTTGGGCAAAATGCGGCCATCACAACCAGTGGGGTCGAGCTTAAGGACAGCTCTGGGAAACTGACCTACTCTTTGCGTTCGAAAAATCCGAGCACACGTGTGATGTTAGCGGTTAGTGGCGACACGGTTTATTCTGTTTGGCAGAATAATTTAAGCTATACCATTAAGACTGAAGGATACAAAGTGGCACATGCAGTCAACCTTTTTGGACAGTTTCAGTCAAGTCAGATTACGCTTGTATTCCCCGAATCAGATTCTTTATGGATATTTTCAAGCGAGCGAGTGGTCAATATAAAGAAAGGGAAATTGAATATTTCAAAGGAGTTGAAGGTGCCAGGGCCATCTGATGAAGACAGGATGCTGAAATATGCTTACAGGACTAGATCTGGAGCGTTCTGGCTCTCCTCCCGCAAACGATTTTTTAGGCTCAATACCAAGGATGGGGTGGCATTTGATACCACCCAGATGATGGAAGGGGTGGTTCCACGTCATGTTTTCGCAGTTCATGATACACTGGTTGTATCTACCATCTATAATGGTGTTTTCTTTTATATCAAAGATCGGTTTTACAAAATGCGCACATGGAGCAATGGGGATATATTGCAGGATGTGATATCTGCCTATGTGGACGGGAAAGGTTTTATGTGGCTATCTACCAATACAGGGCTTTTTGAAACGCCTTTTCATGAAGCGGTTGCTTCGGCGGTTTTTGGAAGGCCACCTACTTTTTCTTACAGGTATGCGGAGGGCGATGGTATCAGCAACCCTGAATTCAATGGAGGTGGGAATTGTAATTATGCAGTGTTTGGGAACGGCCGGCTTGCTTACCCATCCATGGGTGGCGTGGTGACGTTTATCCCTACAAAGGTGGAGGCTTTGTTTTATAAAACGCCAGTGATTGTGGAGTCCTTGATGGAGGACAACCTGAAAGAAATTGATACAGGACTTAGTAATATTGATCTGCCAAATAATGTATCGGTGCTCACTTTCCATTTGCTGGCCCCCTGCTATACGGACCAAAGCAATCAGGAGATCAGCTATCGGCTCGATAATGGGGATTGGGAAACGATTACATCTGGCCATAGCCCCAAAAAGGAAATCAGGTTGTTCAAACTTTCTTCCGGCTTACATCAATTAGTGATTAGAAAAAGAATCGGCTTCATGTCTGATGATTTTATGTATTCCAAGGTTGCTTTTAATGTACGATCTGCATTTTATGAAAAATGGTGGTTTTGGTTTTTAATATTAGGGGGATTCTATTTTTTGATGGTGGCTTATAGCAACAACAAAATCAAATCTTCGCTTGCTCGCGAAAAAAAACTTCAAGAAAAAGTATCACAACAAACATTGGAATTGACCAAGGAGCTCGAAACGAGAGAGGTTCTATTATTGGTTATTACACATGATATGATTGCCCCGCTTAGGTATGTGTCATTGATTTCAGATATTATTGTCAGGGGGAAGGAAAAGGATTCCTCAAAAATTACAGAAGCATTGGTTGACATTAGGGATACCTCGGGTAACCTGCTTTCCCAATCTCAAAGTATTGTAACATGGATCAAGTATACTTCTGGGAAGATTGTAGTAGACAGGGCGTTGGTAGACCTGCACGATGTGATTGACCCTGTTTTAAAAATATTTGTTCCTTTGGCAAAGGAAAAGCAAATACAGATTGTTTCATTGATACCCGCTCACACCATGGTAGAAACAGACAAAAATATTTTGCCGATCATTATGAATAACCTTATATCCAATGCGGTTAAATACTGTGAAAATGCAGTCATTGAGATATCGGGAGTGCAATCATCAGCACGATATAAAATTACCGTTAAAGATACTGGGCGTGGGATGACCCAAAATACTTTGAACGAAGTCCGGAGAATGCTTTCTGGCGAAACACCCAAAAGCGAATATCTAGCTGGCGGAAGATCGGGGATGGGCTATCTGATTATCTCAGAGCTTGTGAAAATTGCTGAGATGGATATTGTTATTGATAGTACACAGGGCCTGGGTACAAAGGTTGAACTATATATTTAACCCCCAGGCAACTTTATAAAAGAACTATTTGGAAATTTTGGCATTTAGGAAAAGGAATTGCCGCACTGCGCTTGTCATTTTATTTTCTATAAGTATAAATGAACTTTTGTGCCAAAGTCGATACTGCTTTCGACTTCAACGTTTATTTGTGAAACCTTGGCAAGTTCAGCGATAATCATATAACCAATACCAGATTTCCCATCTTCAAAATATTCATTGCTATCCTTTTGGCCTGCTAGTAGGGAGTTGATGCCAGTGAGGTTGTGCTCGTTTATGCCAAGACCACTGTCTGAAATGGTGATATTACATTTTCCGGCTTTCTGCATACAACCAAGTTCTATCTTCCCTTCATGGCAATGCTTCAATGCATTTGATATCAAATTGTTCAAGATAATTGACAAGATATTCCTATCTGAAAAAACAATCGTTTTGCTCGGTATATTGTTTACTAACGCAACGTTCTTTTCCTTAGCCATTGGGGCAAAAAGCTTAAACATAGAATCCACCAGTTCGTCGAGCTGGAGGTTGGTTTTAGTGACAGATAGCCTTTTGGAAGTGTATTTGATCCAGTTAACAATGTTCTGTGATTGCGATAATAGGTTGTCGGAAGTTTCTTTGATATCATCTAATGCCTGGGATATTTTTTCTTTTTCAGTCTCTTTCCCCTTTCTTAAAATATCTGAAATGAAGGAAACATATTTCAATGGAGTGATCATGTCGTGTGTGATGATGGATAGTAATACTTCCTTTGTTTCCAACTCCTTTTTCAGTTCTTGGGTTTGTATGGATACCTGTAGCTCCAACTTTTTTTCCCTTTCTAAAATAGCTTCGTTCCTAAAATTGCTATAGATAATCAACAATAGATAAAGAGCCCCTATCATTAAGAGCCAAAACCACCATTTTTCCAACAAGCCTGCTTGTACATGAATTTCATATTTGGAATAAATAAAGTCATTTAAACGAAAACCGATTCTTTTTCTGATTAATAAGCTATGTTGTCCCGATGATGGTTTGAAGATTTTTATCTCCATATCCGCTTTGCTGGCGTCAATATTTTTCCATTCGCCACTATCCAAGCGATAACTGATATCCAAATTGTGGTAGTCCTGATAATAAGCAGTGGTAAGCCTAAACAATAGCTCCGAAATATTATTGGGTAGATCAAGCTCATGGGAATTCAACTCAACCACTTTATTATCCAGTCTTAGTTTTTCAATAAAAACCGCTTTGTTATAAAACGATGGGAAAAGTTCCCTTGCTTTAAATGTCACAACCCCTCCTTCGGAAGGATAATACAGTCTTTCATCTTTGGTGACCGCATAATTACAGGTAGCACCACCGTTGAACTCTGTATTGGTAATCCCGTCCTCATTTCCATATCGGTAAAAGAACACGGGCTTTTGACTGATGGTAGATTCGAGGACCTCTTTGAAAGGAGCTTCATAAAGTCCGTTTTCGGTAGAGACCCATAGAAAACCATTGCTGTCAACATAGGATGACCAAGAAACAACTGGTCTCCCATCTTCCAGGTACAAGGGCAGGTGATAGTAGTTGCGATGGTCATAAAAATAAAGCCCTGTAGTGGAGGAAGAAAAAATGAGGATTTTTTTATACTCATAAATATGAATAGCCTCGGAGTTGTTCAACTCCTTAACGGTATCGATTGCAATACCATTTTCTGTATTTATTTTTAATACCGCTTTAGAGTGACAAACCCACAAGACGCCATCCGAGGACCTTAACGCAAAAAGAGGCCAAGAGCCGATGCGTATATCTGGTGGTAGATGATTGTCATGGAGCAAATTGATTTTGTTGTTTTTGATATTAATAAACTTGCTTCCACCAAATACCCAAAGGGAATCGCCCTCGGGTAAAATTATCTTTACATGATCTTTGGTGAAATTCAAAGATGTGTTAATAATGCCCTCTTTATATCCCATTGATTTTATGGCATATTTGATTTGGTTATTGTAGGTGGTATACAAAGTGTCTTTTCCTTTGGAGGTAATAACCCCACAATAGTTCACGGTTTTTAATCTCCGTGCCACACGGATCTCATTATTTTCTTCTTCCAATGCCACTCCTGTAGTGGTGATGACCGTATTGTCCCCAATGTTATGTAGACAATATAAAAGACTCTCCATGTAGGGATAGCTCATGGGCAGCTTGTCATTGATTTTGATGGTTTGTATTTTAGGCTTTAAGTAAACATAAAAGCCATTTTCGATGGTGCCCACAAAATATTTATTACTAATGGGCTCATACATAATTGCGGTCACATGCCGCAGATCGTTAGTGGTAGAAATTTTTTTCTGCAAAATATAACCCATGCCCCCATCATTTTGTTTTAGTTCATAAATGCTTTTTTTATATTCCGCAAAAACAAGGTTATGGTGCCTGTCGGCGAAAAAGGATATTGCGCTCATGGGCACATGGGCGCCCATGCTGGAGTCCAACATGATCCTTTGGGGTTTTAAATGCTGGCCATTATTATCTATTAAATACAAATTGTGCAGACTATCGAGAGCCATTGGCTGGTCACCCAACAAGAATAAATTTTCGATGCCTTGGTTCAGGGAAAGTTCCCCGATTTTGGACTCACTATTATAGAACTGGATTTTCCTCGGATCATTTCCCAGTACCGCAAAATCTGTTTTGTTCAGTGCTGCTATGGGATTGTTTTTTAGCCCAACCCCAAACTGGTTTGTAGGCCTGTTTTTTTGTAGGTTAAAAAACTGCATCGCTTTTTCGGTAGGGTAATAACCATCTAAGCTTGGGTTGGACTGGTAATTTTTTGCTGGGTCGGCATAAAGTCGGGGCAGCGCATTTTTGATTTCGTACAGGGCCCCATCGATGGTTCTTGAAAAGGTTTTTTCTGAGCCGGGAATATTGAATATGCTAACAAAAACTTTTTTTTTGAGATTGGGCAACTCTTCATTCATGATGCTTATCCCTCTTCCGTCATACCGTTCAAGCAAACCCTGAACCGATATTATCCATAGATAGCCATCTTCATCAAAGGCCATGTCAAAAACGACATTTTGTTTGAACTCGGTCGAAGCATTATAGTTGGTAACTTTCAGGTTGTCCTGCGAGAAAGCTTTTGAGCATCCTAGAAGAAAAATGAGCACATAAATATGAGAGCAAAATTTTTTCAAAGTTGATCAAAACTTAGGTTTTCAATTTCTGCCATTCGTTTTAGATCAAAGATATTTTCGGTGCCCATCTTTTTGAAAATTCTGGATTTGTATGTGGCAATAGTTTGTTGCGCTACATCTAAAGCAACGGCAATCTCTTTTGTTTTGCCACCTTTCAACATCATGCCAAAAACTTTTAGCTCCATCGCTGATAATTCTGAAAACATACTTGTTTGCACCTCTTTCCCTGTGGATGAAAACAATGCTTTTCGCAGGTTCTTACTGATATAGGTTTCCCCATCCAAAAAAATCCGCAGAGCAATGAGGCTTTCTGATTCGCTGCTATTTTTACTTAGAAAGCCGGAAATATTGAGTTGCATTAATTTCTTACCATAGATTTCCTCTGACACCATGGAATGAACCAATATATGTAGGTTCGGATATAATTTTTGAATTTCAGGTATGCTTTCCATTGAGTTTCCGTCAGTCAGGTTTATATCCAATATTAAGTGTGTAAACTCTGACTCTATCAACATTCTTTTCATTGATTCGATAGAACCGGTTACAAAAACCTGGTAATTGGTAAAATTAAGGTCAATTAAATATTTAAGCCCCCTTGCAACTATCGCATGGTCATCCACAATCAAAACTTTTGTGCCTTTCGTCATCTGTTAAATTTGTTAGGAAAGTTTTTGAACAATTCCAAAAGTAATATCACGGCTTGGTAGAAATTGTAGAAATTATATTACAATATAAAGTATTGGTTTATTATGAGATATAATTAGACTGGCGGGTTTTAAAAGAACTTGGGTTGTCTTCTTTTGATGGCTTAGCTAGCTGGCGGCTTAAATAGCTAAGATTTGGATTTCCAATATGATAGATTTAAAGCTGTACTGCTTTATTGGAAGCTTATTATTTCTTCAACCTACCTTGAACGTAAATGGTTTTAACACCCCCAGCCTCTTAAATTATAGTGGTATCCATTGTTTTGGTTGATAGCACAAGATGTTGCTGCAAAAGATAAAATGAGTGCGGCAAAGTTTTAAATATTTTAAAAACACTTTGTAGAAATACTATTACGTACGTGTATAGTTGTTTCTACATTTTTCTGGGCTACGAAAGATTTCCTTTGTGGCTTCAATGCTAGGGAATTAAATCCAATATCAAAAACCGTTTGATCCAGTATCCGAAAACCAAACTGCCAGATGAATAGCTGGCTATTAAGCGGCTTTGCTAAAAGATTAGTTAGCAAGATTACCTAATAAAACGACTCTGTGAAAACGGTATAGGCTCATTTCCAGAAAAACCAGTTAACTAATCGAAAAGCGGTTATACCAAACCAAATCCAATGAAGAAATACTAAACTTTTCGCTTTTGACCGTTTCACAACCTCTGAACCCATTAGTTAAAGTGAAGCTTGGTAGAAGTAAAACCGCCTCTCAAAGGGCGGTTTTTTTTAAATGTTTGTTGCATCTTTAAATTTTTGTGAGCGCCGAACCTTTATGCGCAGCAATATGTTCCGTTTTGCTGCTCTTGATTTCGTATTGCGGGTCATCTTCCGTAGCATGATGCGTGTACCCCTTGTAATTGAAGTTTGCGGTATGTATTTTTATGATGGTACCAGAAACCCTTCCTGCTTCGGAGTTCCAACTCACTTGGTCGCCTATTTTGAATTTCTTTTTCATATAAAATTTGTTTAACTATTTTATCGCGAGAGGGGGCTAGCGGTTAAGAATTTTTATATTCTCCATCACAAGCGGTGAATGGCTATACCATTCACCGCTGAAGTTTTTTCTATTTATGTATTATTCGGTAGTGATACAGGTGTATTTCAAATTTATATCTTTTTGCTGAACCTAGATATTAAAATGCTACATGAAAAAGAGGATGGAGATAAAATCTTAAATTGTAATCAAAACAAAAAGTGAAAACACTCGCTGATCATGTAATTTATTTCAATAAAAAACTCCATTGTACCAGTAAACTCCCCAAAGGGTTTGATGTGCTCAATCCTTTTCGTGAAAACCCAGAGACGATGCAGGTCATGCAAGAATTCTATCGCAAATTTTATAATGATGAAAGACAAAGAAAATTTATCATCGGCATCAACCCAAGCCGTCATGGTGCGGGGTTGACAGGAGTGCCATTCACGGATACAAAAAGATTGGACAAGATTTGTGGCATTCAAATGAAATCGGTTTCATCACACGAGGTTTCTTCCGTGTTTATGTACGATATGATTGAGGAATATGGAGGCGTAGAAAAATTTTATGCAAATTTTTATATCAATTCCCCTTTCCCCTTGGCGATTGTTCGATTAAACCTACAAGGCAAATGGTTGAACGCAAATTATTATGATGACACTTTGTTGTTCGAAGCTGTAAAACCTTTTATGATAAAATGCCTTCGACAGCAGATTGCATTTGGCTTGAATACAAAAAAAGTATTTGTATTGGGTAAAAAAAATGAATTGTTTTTAAGCAAGATCAACAAAGAAGAAAAATTGTTTGATCAACTGGTCATCTTGGAACATCCTCGTTTTATACAGCAATACAAATTGAGACACCGAGATGAGTATATAAAAAAGTATCTGACTTTATTGGATGATTGAAAACTGAGTCATACTCTCCTCAATCCTTTGGTAATTCAAATTGGAGGAACCGTTCAAAATTGCGAGAATCAGTAACTGCACTGCGGCAGAAGGACTCTTTATGTTCTTGATTTCTATTTTTCCAAAAGCGTTTCGATTTCAATAAATTAGATAATTATTTGATTTTTTTATTTCATTTTATGTTGGTATGTTTGAACATATAAAGATTGACGTAATCGGACTGCTTAATGAAATTATCGATCAACCATCAAAGTAAACTGCCCCTTCATATACAGGTTGAAGAGCTATTGCGGAAGCTCATTGAGGCTCCTGAATTCAGAAACGGAAAATTTTTGCCCAAAGAAGTCGAACTGGCAAACCAGTTGGGTGTCTCCCGAAATACCATCCGCCAGGCCACGAATAAACTGGAACACGAGGGATTATTGATTCGGAAAAAGGGAGTAGGGACTACGGTAGGATCCAAGATTCCTCTTTCAACAGGATTGGAATATTGGTATAGTTTTACGCAGGAGATGAAACAATTGGGCATCGATGTCATCAACCTCAAATTGCAAGCTCAATTCGTGTTACCCGACGAGCATATCGCTGGGGTTTTTAAGATTCGGGCTAATAAGAAATTATTGAAACTTTCCAAATTAAAGGGCACAGGAACTGATCCCATCGTATATTTTGAGAGCTATTTCCACCCGAGGATTGGCGTGCAGGAACAAGACGATTTTACGATTCCACTCTATGTAATGCTAGAAAAGAAATACGGCGTGAAGGCGGTGCGATCTTTTGAAAACATTAAGGCCATATTGGCAGGACCTTTTGCCCCCTTGCTCAAGTTAAGAAAAAATGATCCGGTTTTATTTCGTGAACGATTTGTGTACGATCCAGGGGATCGGCTGGTAGAATATAATTTAGGATACTATCGTCCAGATCGGTTCACGTATTCCATCAACCTCAAGCGATAATTTCTTTTGATATTTATATGTTCAAACATACTTACATAAAAGGTTATTTGGTTGCGGAAATTGGTGGCTCCCATCTTTCCTCGGCTCTTTGTGGTGAACAGGGTAATTTATTGTTTAACAGTTATTTTTCTAGGAAATTGGATGCCTCCCAAAAGCCCAATCAGATTTTGTCCCAATGGGTTGATGTATTAAATCATTCCCTCTCCCAAAAAGGAGATGCGGATATTATTGGCTTGGCCATTGCAATGCCGGGTCCTTTTGATTATGAAAAAGGTATTTGTCTTATGAGTGGTGTAAACAAATATGATCAACTCTTTGGGGTGAATATCATGGAGTTTTTTAGGAGCCACTTAAATATACCAAGGCAGGCGCCCATATTGTTTTCAAATGATGCTTCTTGCTTTGGATTGGGTGAAGCTTATCATTGCAAAGATGGGTATCCAAGACAGATTGCACTCACATTGGGCACAGGTTTAGGCTCGGCTTTTGTTCATAACAAAAAGCTGGCAAACGGAATGGAAGGAGTGCCTGATTCTGGGTTTTTATATAACACGGCTTTTAAAAATGGCATTGCGGAAGATTATATTTCCACCCGTTGGTTAGAAAAGGAATATGCAGCACAGACGGGAAAAAATCTAGGTGTTGAAGAAATGGCGGGGAAAGCCATTAATGAAAAAGATACAATCGCCATTCAACTCTTTCGTGTTTTCGGGAACAATCTGGCAGAATGTCTATCTCCCTGGATTAGATCCTTTGAACCCGACTTGCTTGTTTTAGGTGGCAATATTTCTAAATCAAATGGATTGTTTTTACCGGATATGAAAAAAAGGTTTTCTGAATTGGGAGTTGAAATTCCTATCAAAATTTCATGGCAAACAGAAGAATCTGCTATGATAGGTGCAGTACAGAATTTGAAAGATAAAATGGAAACTAGCAAATCATCCTCTACTGTTAAATGGCGAAAGTCCACACAGCCATTGTTGCCAATAAAGGTGAATGATATAGAACTTCCAATGAATTGTTATGGCATCTATCCTTATACCCATATTGGTTTGGGGATGATTTACTCAGGTTTCGATTCCTTGGCTAAAAGGGTAATGGCTCAAAAAATAGTTGTCATTGATGGCTATGTTGGCAATGATTGGGATGCTATTCGTGATGGTCTTGCAATGGCATTTAAAGAATCTGGTATTCGGGTTTTGTGGTTTGAAGCTTCCGCTTTTCTTAAACCTGAAATGGAGGTTGATAAATTGGTGGCGCCATTTTTAGGTGATGACAATTCGGTGTGGGGCAAAAAAGCCGATCTTAAGGTGGCCGATTTTTTTCAATTGGATAAATGGGCGGCTTTAAAACCCGATTTGGCTTTTGATCTGAATATTATTATTGGCACCGGAAGCGCATTATCTAACTGGCATTGCCCCATTATATATGTGGATATACCCAAAAACGAAATTCAATACCGGATGCGTGCTGGCCATATTACCAATCTTGGTAAGACCCAAGCCGGGCAGGCAACGCAGATGTACAAACGTTTTTATTTTGTGGATTGGCCCGTCTTGAACAAATACAGACAGGCTTTAAAGGAAAGGATAGACATTGTAGTTGATGGACAGTGGAGAACGGATATCAATTGGGCTTTGTATGCGGATATAAAAAAAGGTCTTGCACAGATGTCGAAAAGCATGCTTCGTGTGCGGCCTTGGTTCGAAGCAGGTGCTTGGGGCGGTCAGTGGATGAAAGAACATATACAGGGTTTGAACAAAGGAGAGATTAACTATGCCTGGTCCTTTGAACTGATCACACCAGAAAATGGGCTGCTGATGGAAAGCGATGGGAATTTACTTGAGCTCTCTTTCGATTGGATCATGGAACTGGATGCTTCGGCTATCCTTGGTCGTGACGCAAAGTCCTTTGGGCTGGAATTCCCAATCCGTTTTGATTTTCTGGACACATTCTATGGTGGGAATCTTTCTATCCAATGTCACCCCCGATTAAAGTATATACAGGAAAAATTTGGGGAAACCATCACTCAGGATGAAACTTACTATATATTGGATTGTGACAAGCAGGCCGGGGTTTATTTGGGTTTTCAAGATGATGTTGACCCCAAAAAATTCCGGGAAGAACTGGAGCTTAGCCAGCGAGAGGGAACTCCAATTGAAATAGACCGATACGTACAGTTCCATCCTTCGCACAAGCATGACCTTTTTTTGATTCCCAATGGTACCATCCATAGTTCGGGCACCAATAACCTTGTGCTGGAAATTAGTTCCACACCCTATATTTTCACTTTTAAAATGTACGATTGGGTAAGGTTGGATCTTGACGGAAAGCCGAGACCCATCAATATTGAGCACGCATTCCAGAACCTCGACTTTGAGCGTAAGGGTGAAAGAGTGCCTAAAGAGCATATATCTAAACCTACAGTCATTGAATCGGGAGAAGGCTATTTACTGATTCATCTTCCCACACATCCAGCTCATTTTTATGATGTGCACCGAATTGAATTTGAAAAAGAAATAATTCTTACTGCCGATAATCGATGTTATGTTTTGATGTTGGTGGAAGGGGAAGCTATTGAGGTGTTTACGGAAAATGGGGTTAGTCAGGTGTTTTATTATGCCGAGACTTTTTTGAAACCGGCTGCGGCAGGCAATGCCCGTATTATTAATAAAGGGCCCGGGACGGCTAAACTGATAAAAGCTTTTATAAAATGATGGTTCAAACGATCAACGATTAAATATGCCTAAATTAGAAAACAAGAGAGAACTGCATACCCGGTTTTTTTTACTGGTATGCTTTATTGCAGCCATTGGTGGTTTTTTATTTGGTTTTGATACAGCCGTTATTTCAGGGGCTCTCCCATTTGTTGTAAACCAGTTTCATTTGGGATCTGGCATGGAAGGATGGTTTGTGAGTTCTGCATTACTGGGCTGCATCCTAGGTGTTGCGTTTACAGGAAAATTAACGGACATGTATGGCCGAAAAAAAATGATGTTGGTCTCCGCCATCCTATTTACCCTTTCCGCTATAGGTTGTATGATGGCGATGAATGCTTCGCTTTTGATCAGCTCCCGATTGATAGGGGGTATAGGCATTGGTATGGCATCTATGATTTGTCCCTTATACATATCCGAGCTTTCCCCGCCAGCACTCCGGGGTAGGATGGTAGCACTATATCAATTGGCGATTACCATTGGTATTGTAACGGCTTATTTTACCAATGCCTATATACTGAAATTTGATGCTTCCAGCGTTATGTCTGGTTGGCTAAGACATATATTGATCGATGATAAATGGCGGGGAATGATTGGGCTTGGGCTTGTCCCCAGTTTGTTTTTTTTCTTTTGTCTTTTTGCAGTACCAGAATCCCCTCGCTGGTTATTGCTCAAAGGACAAGAAGAGGATGCTAGGTTGCAATTGGAAAAAATCATTAGCTCGGAACAGGCATCCAAAGAAATTGAGGAGGTGAAATCGGTGATAGTGGAAGAACGTAAAAACCGTGCTACTTTATTTTCCAAACCTTATCATCGTGCTTTGTTCATCGGGCTTGCCCTTCCATTTTTCTCACAAGTTTCAGGTATCAATGCCATTATCTATTACGGGCCCAGTATTTTGGACAAAGCGGGTTTTTCTATGGGCGATGCATTTGGGGGACAGGTGATCATAGGCGTTATCAATGTACTCTTCACCCTGGTAGCCATATTTACAGTTGACAAATGGGGCCGGAAACCACTCTTGTTATTGGGGATTGGGGGCGCTGTATTGTCCTTGCTGTTTATTGGAGCATTTTTTAAAATGGGCATTACAGGGGGACCTTGGATCTTGCTTTTTCTGCTTTTATTTATTTCCTGTTTTGCGTTTTCCTTCGGGCCGGTTTGCTGGATTGTAATCGGTGAGATATTTCCCAACGCAATTCGGGGAAGGGCCATGTCATTAGCCATGCTTTCATTATGGATTGCCAATTTTATGGTTGGACAAATGACCCCGTGGATGCTGAAAAGCAATACGTGGGGACCATCAGCTACTTTCTGGACTTTTGCTGTTTTGTGCGCACCGGCCATTTGGCTCACTATTAAGTATATCCCAGAAACAAAAGGAAGGTCATTGGAAGACATCTCCAGTGAATTAGAAATGGGATAGACAGTTATAACAAATACAATCACTCTAAATAATAATGTTATGAAAAGGAAATTATTAACATTTTGGGTCTTACTCCTCGGCATCATGATGGTAGCCAATGCTCAACAAAAACAACTTTGGCAGATTGGTTCGCCAGATAAAAAATTTGCAGAGTTTTCCTTGGCTCCCGGAGATTGGAGCCATTATACCAATGATGGACTTTTTGTGGTGGGTCGATCGGATGCAGCAAAGGACTGGCCCTATGTTCATCCAGCACCGGCTGATAGCTGGGCGGGGACAAGGCCACACCATTTTTCCATTTTTTTTGGCATAAAAAAACTGCCTACTTTAAACAATAAGAAAACAATAGACAGCGCTACACTTAAAATCAATTTTGCCGACATACAGAGTAAAAGAGCAGTAATCAATGTCTCGATTAACGGGCATGTTTTTGTTAGGGATTTGCCTTCCGGCAAAAGACCTTGGATGGATGGGGATTGGGAAAGTGTGCGTCCTACTTCTTTGGATATTCGCTTTCCTATTTCTTTTTTGAAAAAAGGAGATAATACAATCTCAATTACCAATGAAGGAGATGCCTGGTTT
Organism: Bacteroidota bacterium; assembly: GCA_018267575.1. Taxonomy (GTDB): domain Bacteria; phylum Bacteroidota; class Bacteroidia; order Chitinophagales; family Chitinophagaceae; genus Puia. The sequence goes on along the minus strand of JAFDYF010000110.1, from coordinate 20,541 downwards.
TATTATGATTGGCTTGGATTGGATGTGCCGAATGCCATTCGGTCCCAACCTTCTTCTGCTACCATCATGTTGACAAGGGTAAAAGCACTTCCTTTTATTAGTTTATATGAAGGGAAGGAATTTCAGGCTGCGGGATTATCACTCATCAATACCGGAGACTCCACCAATCTTACAGCGTTTGTGGATGGATTGGCTCCTCAACAAATCGGGTTGCCCTATGGAAGCACCAATACAGATATCCGTATTCCGGAAGTGGCTACCGATTCCACGGTGACCATTATCCTAAAAAAAGGAAAGGAAATCGTGAGCAAAAAGGAACTGCAGGTATATCCGGTTAGAAAATTGACAACTTATATATTGCCCCATTCCCACAACGATCTTGGCTATACAGAAATACAAACCAAGGTGGAGGAAAAACAGATCAACAACCTGTTGACCGGGATGAAATATGCGCAATTGACTAAAGATTATCCTGAGGGCGCAAAATTCGTATGGAACCTGGAAGGCTTTTATGCGGCAGACCTCTTTCTTCAAAGAATGAGTAAGGAACAGCAAAATGAATTTTACAAAGCGGTAGAAGATGGGCATCTTGCCATGAATGGAATGTATTTTAATACACTGACCGGACTTTGCCGTCCGGAAGAACTGCTGAAGTTGTTTTCATTTACAACGGAGACGGCTAAACGCTGTCATGTAAAAGTGGATGCAGCCATGATCAGTGATGTGCCGGGATACACTTGGGGGACTGTGGCCGCCATGGCACAGGCCGGTATCAAATATTTTTCTGCTGCTCCCAATAATTTTGATCGGATTGGCGATATCCTTCAAAAATGGGAAGACCGTCCTTTTTATTGGATGTCGCAATCTGGAAAGCAAAAGGTATTGGTGTGGATCCCTTATCAAGGTTATGCATTGTCTCATGGATTGGCCAATGGACCTTCGCCTGATTTTGTGGCTTCCTATGTGGAGCATTTAAAGAACATTGATTACCCCTATAATATTTCGTATATCCGTTGGAGTGGGCATGGCGATAATGCGGTGCCTGATTTGCAGATCAGTGATTTTGTGAAAAATTGGAGCTCAAAATTTATCTGGCCAAAATTTATTATCAGTTCAACAAGCACTGCTTTTCATGCATTCGAAGAAAAATATGGTACTTATCTACCCGTTGAAAAAGGGGACTGGACGGGTTATTGGGAAGATGGTGCCGGTTCTTCTGCATTGGAAACGGCAGAAAACAGGGCTACTTCCGATCGGCTTAGTCAGGCACAATCACTTTGGTCAATGCTCAAACCCGACCAATTCCCAATAGATAAATTTGACCGTGCTTGGAAACAAGTATTGTTATATGACGAGCATACATGGGGAGCCGATTGTAGTGTTACCGATCCGCTCAGCCAAAAAACAAAAGAGCAGTGGGACATCAAGAAATCCTATGTTACACATGCCAGTGAAATATCAAAGGAACTGATGGCTAGTGCTCTTTCTGGATTTGAAAAGGGCGAATCCAACAACGTAAATTTGGTTGATACTATTGATGTGTTCAATACGAGTTCATGGGAAAGGACCAATCTGGTAAAACTGCCTGCCTCACTTTCTGCTAAAGGAGATTTGGTAAAAGATGAAAATGGGCAGGTCATCCCCTCACAACGGTTGTCAACAGGGGAACTTGCATTTATTGCCCAAGACGTTCCACCTTATGCTGCAAAAAGGTATACCATTTATAAGGGAAAGATGAAAGATGGAGTGAATGTTCAGGTGAGTGGGAATTCTCTCGACAATGGCATCATCCGGGTAACATTGGATGAACTGTCTGGAGGCATTTCAAGTATCCGGAAAATAGGGCTGAACAATGAGTTTGCTGATACCGCTGGCGGCTATTTCCTGAACGACTATCTTTATTTGGAAGGCAAGGATTTGTCGCAACTTAAAAGAAATGGGCCTGTAAAAATTTCGGTGAAAGAGCAAGGCACTGTACTGGCAATATTATTGGTGGAGTCTGATGCTCCAGGTTGCAATAAACTCACTAGGGAAATACAATTGGTAAAAGGGATGGATTATGTGGAACTCACCGACATACTGGATAAAAGGCCAGCAGTCCTGAACCCGCATCCCGGTGATTATGCATGGGCTAATACAGAAGGAAAGGAAAGCCTGAATATTGGGTTTCCATTTCAAGTGCCGGATGGCATGGTAAGGTTGGATCTCCCATTGGCCATCATGCAACCTGTCAGAGATCAGATTCCTTCTGCCTGTAAAAATTGGTTGGAAGTTGGTCGTTGGGCCGATGTGTCGAACAAAGATTTTGGTATCACATTGGCTACTTTGGATGCACCATTGATACAAGTGGGCGGGATCACGGCCAATTTATTGGGAGGTCAGTCGAACCCTGCTGTGTGGCGCAAAAGTATTGAACCCACACAAAAACTTTATTCATGGGCCTTAAACAATCACTGGGAAACCAATTATCGTGCTACGCAGGAGGGGATAATCAGTTTGCGCTATGCATTGCAACCTCATGTTTTTTTCAATTCATTGCAGGCAACCCGTTTTTCCACCGAGCTTTCGCAACCTTTGGTGGTTTGCAGAGCGCTAAACAAAAGATACAAGACCCCGAAATTTTCCATCAGTAGCGATGAACTGATGGTGCTGGCTTTCAAGCCAAGTGAAGATGGCAAGGCTTGGATACTGACTTTGTACAACCCTACAATGATGAGCCAGTCAGGTTCGTTGAAATGGAATAGCCCTATTGGTAAAACATTTTATAGCAATATCCAGGAAGATTCTTTGCAAGAACTGGATGGGCAGATTACTTTGGAAGCTTATGATGTTGTTACCCTGCGGGTAGAAAAGTTTTAGAAATCAGTAGCCCTATAGCAAGCAAATATAGGGCTACTGATTTTTGAGATGTTTGGGTTAGCTACTTGGTTTGTGAAATCAGGTTCATAAAGGGTTTACTTATGGATTGGGTTATAGTTTGCACTGCTAATCTTTTTACCAAATTCAGGTCTGATGATCCAACTTTTTTTGTTTTGTTTCCGGAGCACTAGCCAGTACCAGAAGAAGATAGTAAAAGCGATAGCCATCGTCGTGAAAATCCATGCCGATAATTGATGGCTGAGATCGATCAACAAACCATCCTTATCAAATGGGCCAAACCCAAAGAGCTCTGGTATCCGGTACCAATAATAAAAGGAAACTGCAGTGGCTGCAAAAACACTGATCAACAAACGTTCTGAATTCCGTTTGATTAGTTTGGATACGATTAGGTACAAAGAAAGGGATACCATTAATCCGATCAACGGCCATTCATAGGTCTGCAATAAGGAGTTGAAATGGATTCCATCTGTTTTGTCCGGCACATGGAACCATCCCCATATAAAACCGGGGAGACCGCCTACCATCAAGTTACCGCTTATTTTATGATAGATTGTTTTTGACGAAGCAGCCGGATTGATATTCGGCGTGGAATCCGGGCAAGGGATCACACAGTTCATACATTGGCTGCAGTGTGCGTTTGGTAGTGTCAGCAAAGTATTTTGCCCATACATTTTTTCTACCGGATGAATAGGGCAGAGCCCCGAACACCAGGCACTTTTCCATTCGTAGATAAGTCCAATGCTAATACCCGCGATGACCATGATGAAAATCAATAGCGCTGTGGCATGACCGTTATTATTGAATAAGGGATGGCGGAGTGGCACGATTATGAACAATAGGATTACGGAAGCCAGATTCCATTTGCCCAACTGGGCAGCGGTCATGATTTTTCTTTTTGAGAGACCCAGATGCCTGGGTAGGAGGTTGGTGGTAGCCAAAGGGCAAACATTTCTCCATACACCGGTGGCTATTACCAATAATAATGGGGCAACCGGTATCAGTATGTTCCAGAACATTAAAATCCCCAATGAAGGAAAGAACCATAAACAAAACAAAATACCAAACCCGATAAGCCAAACCAAGACCTGTGCAAATCGCCATAACCATATTGAACTAGCTGATAATTGCTCACCAGATTTTTTCGCTACTCCAGAAACTCCCATAACCTTATTTTATAAACCCACTAAAACAGTGGGGAGGTGAAAGAAACTGAAAATTAGTTGAACCCCATTTCTAAAAATATGATTGCCATCATGTTTTTTGATGGCTGTATAGGTCAATATAAAAGAAGAAGGCCTCGCCAATGGTTAACGGCAAGGCCTTGGAATCATTCAAACAAGCTAGTTTACTTAGATATAAAAAGATTATCGGCGAGTGCCTGGTTAAAATGTTTTACAGGGTTGCCGGTAACATCATGGTATACAGCGCTTACAAAAATCGTATGCACGGCACTCATAATAGCGGCTACCAACAGGACGCCTAATAAGGCAAGTGTTATGCCGACCAATGGGTGGATCAATAAACCGATAATGCCCAATGTGCCAGCAACCAACACTATAGCCACAAAATGAATCAGCCCAAAGCTGAAACTTGCGCCCAGACTTTCGCCCCATTTTTCCTTCATCATTTGTGCCGAACGTTTGATGGCATCAATGGGTCCAAGGCTTTCATAGGCAATGATGGGCACTACAAAGAACACAGCAATATTCCATACCATGCCCACCAAGCCGGTAATGATTTTGCCTATTGACCCGAGATTTTCTTGAAGTAGTTTTAGGATGGTGCCTACAATGGCAGCAATAACAGCCCAAGAAAAAATGGTCCTTATCCGGCTCAGGCTAAATTGTATTCCTTTGCGAACCGTTGGTTCTTCTCCCATAAAATATAAATGGGTGCAATGGATCAGTGCCATGTTAAAGAACACTACTATAAAATAGTTCACTACATAAAAAGCAAATAGAACCAGGTAATTGGCTGTGTTGCTGGTTTCTGAGAGGTTTCCCGTGTCCCATCCCGCAGCAGCAAGAATGCCAACAATCAAGGAACCCATTATTAAAATCATGGAAAGACCAGATAGGATGGGGAAAATAATAAGTTGTTTGTTTTCCTTAAGTAAGGAAAAACAGTTTAACGAAATTTTCCAGCCATTGGATAGACGATCGAAAAAATTCATAATTGGTATTTTATAAGGTTAATGATTATTAAATATAGTTAAATTCAGGGGAAATTAAAAGAATAGGCATCGATTTATCATTAACTAGAAACGGGGTTTAGAGGCAGGGTGGTCAAATTAGAATGTTTTATTCCCACCAATCAGGTTTGTATTTAAGTTCGTACTTTTCAATCCTACTTTCATCATTATATAATACAGCAATTTATGGATAAGCGTTCCTTTATCAAAAGCTTGGCCTTGGCAAGCGCCACTGTCCCTATTTCCTCCGGTTCATGGGCAAACTGGATGGGCAAGCAACATTCTTTGCCAAATGTAGAAGCGGTTGGTGATGACCGTTACTGGGCAGCAGTTAGGGACGGGTACAAATTAAAACCTGATTATATCAATCTGGAGAATGGCTATTATAATTTTCAACCAGAATCCTTGCTGGAGAATTTTATAAGCAAGGTACGCATGGTGAATTACGAGGCATCATACTATATGCGTACGGTGCAGTTTGACAATAAGAAAAATATTGCGGCCCGCTTGGCAAAATTGGCTGGTTGTGCCCCTGAGGAACTCATCATCACGAGGAACACAACCGAATCCCTTGATATGGTTATTGGCGGTCTGCATTGGAAAGAAGGCGATGAAGCTGTGATGGCGGAGCAGGATTATGGCTCTATGCTGGAGATGTTCAAATTGGTAGCGAAGAAATTTGGCGTGGTAAACAAAATAGTATCAGTGCCCAACCATCCTGCTTCCGATGAGGAGATGGTGGAACTTTATGCCAAAGCGATCACTCCCAAAACCAAGTTGTTGATGGTAAGCCATATGGTCAATATTACCGGCCATATTTTGCCCGTCAGAAAAATATGCGATATGGCGCATGAAAAAGGAGTGGAGGTGATGGTGGATGGCGCCCATGCATTCGCACATATACAATATGCGATTTCCGACCTGAACTGTGATTATTATGGGGCCAGTTTGCATAAATGGCTCAGCACGCCATTAGGAGCAGGTATACTATATGTGAAAAAAGGGAATGCGCATAAAGTGTGGCCTTTGTTAGCAGAAGGGGAGCGGGATATGGATGATATAACTAGGCTCAACCATATTGGCACTCACCCAGTACATACTGACCTCGCCATTGCTGGGGCCATGGATTATTATGAAAAAATTGGTGCAGAAAGAAAAGAACAACGATTGCGTTTTCTTCAGCAATATTGGACTAGCAAAGCCCGCAAAATACCCAGGGTGGTGGTGAATACACCGGAAGACCCAGCACGGGCCTGCGGGATTGCCAATGTGGGGATCGAGGGGATGAAACCTGCAGATCTAGCCAAGCAATTTTTGGACAAATACCATATTTATACCGTAGCCATCGATTATGCAAATGTGCATGGTTGCAGGATCTGTCCCAATATATTCACTACAACAGAGGAACTGGATATGCTCGTGAGCGCATTGAAAGAAATGAGCAGTTAGCGGTTTGTATGATCTTGGGGAAAGGTTCAGTGATCTGATATCTTGGATTAACATTTGGGCATTGGTTTGATGAACAAATAGCATTTTGATTTGTTAAAATAGTGTCATGAAGAAAGTTACACTTGCCGTGCTGTTTTTAACGATATATGCGATTATCTTTCAGGCTTCTTTTTTTGCAGGGGTTCCTGATTGGATAGTTTTTGTCATGTTTTCACTCTCTCCTTTTCTCGTTATTTATATGGCTTATGTGATACTAAAATATGGAAAGCCATCGGGTTATAGCTTTGATGAAAAATTTTATGACGATTATGATTATCGGAGAAATGGCAAAGAGGCTTTGAATGAATAATGAGTCACCGAATATAGCCACTCTATCTATTTTCATTTATTTTTGCATCGGTATTATAGCAATAGGAGAGGTGCCAGAGTGGTTGAACGGGACTGACTCGAAATCAGTTTTACGCCTCAACAGTGTAACGGGGGTTCGAATCCCTCCCTCTCCGCCAAAGCCAGTTATTTAGGATAAGCTTCTATAAAGAAAGCCTGCAAAACCCAGTGTTTGCGGGCTTTTCCATTTTTGATGCTGCTTTGACTGATTTTGCTTTATGCCTGTGTTTCCGAGGGCTACCCCCGTAAATACAATTCAATCTGAAAGACAAACACAAAAATTTAAAAGGCAAATGACAAAATCGTTTACTATTATAGGTCTAACGCAGCAATAAAGTATTTGTAAATAAAATATTTCCCCCTTTCGGTCACAGTCTACATTCCATTCTGTCTAACTATCTATAAACTTTTAAAAAGACCGAAAATGGTAAAACTACAAAAGACCAGTACACAATATATTAGTATTGGCGTCCCCTACGACCAGGTTTTTGACTATCTAACCAATCCTTTGTTTTATAAGGAATGGTCAACCAATTTTATTAAGGACATAAGCCTTGAAAAGGGCGAGCATTATGCACTAACCCCAATGGGTAGGGTAAAATTTGTGGTAAAGGGTGACAGGCAAAGCGGGAACATCGATCTGTTTTTTGGTGAAACGCCTTTCCCAACCCATACAAGGGTATTAAGAAATGCCGAAGGAGCCACCTACCTGTTTACTCTTTTCAAAAATGACGAACTGCCTAATGCTGCTTGGGAAGCAGGAATTGCAGGTTTGATAGAAGAATTGGAAACCCTTAAAAATCAATTTGATTTATGAAGAAAAAATATTTAGCAATCGCTTTGGGATTTCCTATTAATGTTATCGCCAATTCAATCCTGGCTTTTACAATTTTAAATCCACTTTTAAATAAAAAAATCGGGATTGTTCGAGATGCTAAAGTGGGATTGAATTTCCCAGCTTTGCTAATTGGATTATTTTTATTTACTATTTTCATTGTGATATTGAATATAATCATTCCCGGCAAAACCTGGCTTCAAAAAGGAATTAAAGCAGGAGCTTTATCAGCATTTGGTGTAAACATCACTGGATATTTAATTGTCTCGGGATGGTCAATTGCAAACGGATGGGCAATGTTCGCAGCTTCTTTATTTGATGCAACTGTTACAATACTTGTAAGCTTATCAATTGCTTTAATATTAAAGGACAATGAACCAAAATAGCGATATAGAAATATTGGTCAAAAAAGCGGTTGAGGGGGATAAATCCGCCCTCAACGCTTTATTGGAAAGTATTCAGCAGTATATCTACAATATATCTATAAAAATTCTTTTTCATCCAGAAAATGCCAAAGATGCCACACAGGAAATTTTGATCAAGATAGTCACCCATCTGAGCAGTTTTAATTTTGAAAGCCAGTTCACCACTTGGACCTATCGCATTGCTACCAATTATTTACTGAACGTTTTGGACAAGGAAAAAAGGCAACAACTTAACTTTGAAATTTTTGCCAAAGATCTCGCCCAAGGCTTGAATCATGGATTTCAGGCAAACAGTGCAGAAAAAAAATTATGGGTGGAGGAAGTGAAAATGGGTTGCTCATTGGGTATGTTGCAATGTTTGGATAGTGAAAGCAGGATTACCTATGTGCTTGGGGAAATTTTGGAATTCAGTTCAACAGATGGGGCATACATACAAAACATTTCGCCTGAAACATTTCGCAAAAGGCTCTCGAGGGCAAGGACTAAAATCAATGAATTCACCAAACAAAACTGTGGCCTTGTAAACCCGCAAAATGCTTGTCGCTGTCATAAAAAAGTAGACAATGCCATTACTACACGAAGGGTAAACCCCAATAATTTACTGTTCGCTTCCAAAGAACTGATCACAAGCATAGCGGAAGTGGAAACTGCAACTAGCCTTATCCAAACAAACCCAATCTTTGAATTTCCAGAGCAAAGACTGAAAGAAATAAAGAAAATACTAGAAATAAATTTGAACTAAATACGGTATTGGCATTAATGAACCAATATTGCAGATAGTAGTTTGCACCATAGACTCATTTAATTTGGATTGGGTTTGAAAAAAATATTATTGAGGTGACAATGGCCGCTCTTTAATCTTAAATATACTGTAGAATCAAAAGTGATTGGCTAAAATGTATCAAAACTTCCTAGCCATGATTTTCATTTCACATACAGTAAAACATATTTCGCATAATATAATACGTTATTAATCATTACTATTGCTTTTGGGTAATTATAAAATTTAGATAATAAAAATCACGTCTCCGCGTTTTTTTCTAGTTGCAATAATGGTTAGGCAATGAAAAACTATTCAAGTATCAATTACACAAATACTGTAAGGTTGTGTTATCAATTCTTGCATGTTCACATAACATGTGAGGTTCTGTATTTCCGTAAAAGACCGCAGGGCTAAACGCAAAGAATTGATTAGGTTGCAAGTTGCTGGATTTGGATTAAGATTGGTTTTGTATAAAACTCCCATTTCATAATTAACAAGATGATTAGGCTTTGCTTGGTATAGAGCCTACTTACTTTGGCATGTAAAATCAAATTTGGTATGCATGACCGTTTATCGTTTTGAGATGATAAACAAGTTTTGGACTAAAGCCTGAATCCAATTAAAATGAAAAGAACCGCCCTGATCGCTATATTCATTTTCACAGCATTGATTTCAGATGCTCAGCTCTGCCCCGGAGGCGGTACCAATTTTTCGAATGCTGTTTTGTTTGACCCTACCTGGATCAGTTCTTGCACAGGCACATCGGGTGGAGGCACCGTTTTTAGCAACCTGAGCAGTTGTGAGCCCACTACGGCCATGGATCCATGTGCCCCAACTCCTAGCTGCGGAAGCGCTTCCGATATGGGCTCTGATATTTGGTTTAAGTTTTATGCCACTAGCAGCACTGCAACCATATCAATTACCCAAAATGTATCCCTTGTAGTTGGGATACAAGCTTTTACTGGGGGGCTTACTTGTGGCACTTTAATACAATCAGCTTGTTCGGTTTCCAATGGTCCCAGTTCGGGGACCTCTGTTATTTTGACAAATCTAATCACAGGGGGGCTATATTATTTCCGAGTTTATGGCGATGCGAAGCAGGTTTCCCAAAGAACTGGATTATACAGTTTTTGCGGGTCTTCAGGGATGTCAAATGTTGTATTGCCCGTAAAGCTATTATCATTCGCAGGCTCATTTTTGGATGGGAAGGTAGTGTTGGATTGGAAGACAAGCAATCAGGTTGACTTTAGTCATTTTGAAATAGAAAGAAGTACTGATGGGGGCAATTTTACGACCATCGTTAGCGAAGCTGCGCAAAATTCACTTGAATTGGAAAACAATTATTCATATCAGGATTATCAATTTCCTCATGTCAATAGCTGTTTTTATCGCTTAAAGATGGTTGACTTGGACGGGAACTTTAGCTATTCGCCCATTGTAAAAGTAAATTTGGATGCAACACCGAAATTCACTGCATGGGTAAGCCGGGGCGATGGGCTTCACGTGGAGGTTGACAATGATACTGAATTGGATATTTTTAACTCGGTTGGTATGTCCATATCTAAGTTTCTGGCAAAAAAGGGCAGCAATCTTTTCTACCGGAATTTTACTGATGGGGTATATATCATTCGAAGAAGGGATACTGGGGAGGCGTTGAAGTTGTTGGTCATAAAATAATGCTGAGTTAATGAGGATGCTCTAACCCTTTTTTTTGAGAATGAATATTCACCTAATCGTTCATTAAACGGAGGTTTACCTACCTAAAGCTTATAAATATCAGTCAACCCTCCAATCTTTTATTATTCCAATCAAATGCAATGAAAATTAATTCTTATTATATTTATCAAATGGGCTGAATTTAAAAAAGCCTCTTTTTGTAATATCGAGGTCAGCTCATATTGATACACCAATGCAAAACAACCTGCTCAATTCAAAACCGCACTATCCGATACTAGATGGACTGCGTGGCGTAGCCTCCGTGATCGTTGTGGCTTTCCATCTTTGCGAAGCACATTCTACCAGTCATTTGGATCAGATTATCAATCATGGCTATTTAGCGGTGGATTTTTTCTTTTTGCTTTCTGGCTTTGTGATAGGTTATGCTTATGATGACCGATGGAAAAAAATGAGCGTAACCGATTTTTTTAAGCGAAGATTGATTAGGCTCCAACCAATGGTAATAATGGGAATGATAATTGGTGCATTGTGTTTTTATTTACAGGAGTCTACTTTATGGCCGATGATTCAAGCAGTGCCTTTCTGGAAAATGCTCTTGGTTATGTTGATTGGGTTTACCCTGATCCCGGTTCCACCATCCATGGATATTAGGGGCTGGCAGGAAATGCACCCACTGGATGGGCCGGGCTGGTCCTTGTTCTTTGAATATATTGGCAATATCCTATACGGACTGTGGATCAAAAGATTCTCCAAAACATTGCTTACTATCTTGGTTATTTTGGCATGCATTGCACTTATACAACTTGCGGTGAGCAGTCCAACTGGTGATGTGATCGGTGGCTGGGCCATCGACCCAACCCAATTGCGTATAGGTTTTACACGTATGGTTTTTCCATTCTTTGCTGGGCTATTACTTTTCAGGACAGTGAAACTGAGCAGCATCAAGAACGCTTTCTTTTGGTGCAGCCTGATCATATTCATTAGCCTTTCCATGCCCAGGGTTGGCGGCGCTGCACATTTATGGATGAATGGACTTTATGATTCCCTAACCATTATCCTCATTTTTCCCTTGGTGGTTTATATGGGCGCAAGTTCCAGTGGGATTGGTAAAAGAGCATCCAAACTTTGTACATTTTTGGGAGATATTTCTTATCCTATGTATATCACGCATTATCCGCTGATTTATATTTATACCGCATGGGTTTATGATAAAAAACTTTCGCTGACACAAGCGCTTCCCGTTGCTGCACTGGTATTTTTTGGTAGCATCGCCTTGGGCTATGCCTGTTTAAAACTATATGATGAGCCATTAAGAAAATGGCTGAATAAAAAAATATTGGCAGGAGGGAGGTTGGGTTAATGGGTTGCTGAGGTTTACTTTACATTTAGAACAAATTGACTATCGCTGACAGGGCTACGTACTATTTTAAAATGTTTCCTAAGCCCGGTATGCCGGTTAATTTCTTTGATTTAGAATTTTTTTTGGGAAGATTTCGACCAGGAGCCAATAAAAGGCTCCTTACAGCTTGTGCAACAATTTTTCTTAGCATATTAAATAGTTTCTGTTTTCGGGAAAAAATTACAATTCTTTCTCTATCCCTTCCAACATTTCAGTATTTCTTTTTGTTGTCTTGGAAAAGGAAAATTAAGTCCTATCATCGCCTGGCCCCAAGCATCTTTTTGTAGCCCATTGATTGGTTCAGGGTAGCTGAGTCGATGAAGATATTCCATCTGTACAAACAATTCATCTGTCAATCTTATTTTAAAACCAATGCCTATAGGTAAATTGATAGTCGATTTTTGTGGCGTGCCTTTGTTGTTGATATTATATCCACTATTACTTGAATAATTGGCGAGGCCTACCCCAGCTACTAAGTAAGGGGTAAATCCCATTCTTTCCAATGATAAAATATCGTACTCGGTCAACAAAGCCAGCTCCAAAGCTTGGGCATTAAATTTTTGGAGTGCTTGACCCAAAGGACTATAATAGCTTGCACTGAGATTGCCATAAGATAATTGTGCCCTAAAGGTCAGGTTATTGTTATGTAAAATATGCGGTTTGATTACATTCAAAGCGCCTGCTGCATGTATGCCCAAAGGCATATTGCTATAATATAATGTGGTGCCTGCCATAAAACCAAGTCTCCAATCTTCATCGTTGTTTGTTTGCGCTATTGATTTAAAAGAGGAAAACAAGAACAGCAAAGCCATCAGCTTTTGCAAATCACAATGGCCAAGCTTGCCGCTATTTTTCTGTTTGGTAGGGAATGATTTTCTACCTGCATTTTTAAGCACTACCATTTAAAGAATTTTTCTGCTGTTTCAAATCCATTGCCCATGTACTTGATCACATAGAGACCTCTTGGAAGGTATGATACATTTATATCCAAAACATCTAGTGGCATCGGTTGCTGCAATAGTTTTTGCCCAATAATATTATAGATTATTATGGAAGGGGTTTCATTAAATACAATGATGCCGCAGGGGAAGCCCACTTTTACCGACAAATTGGAGCTTGCTGGGTTTGGACCTAATATCAAACTGAACCTGTTTGAGTCACTGAAGCTGGTTCCAATATTTATTAGATTTAAAGTGGCTATACTATCACAGGAACCCGTACTCGCAAAGTGAGCGGTATAGGTACCAAAATTATGATAGCTAACACCGTTCCAGATATAGGGCAATGCACTAGAGCAGATTATTACTTTTGTTGTGCTAGATGGATTTGATGTTGAAACAGCAAGCATAAGTGTGGCAGTACTATCACATCCGCCTATGTTTGTGAGATGTGTCGTATAAGAGCCAGCAGCATTATAGGTATTCCCGTTCCATACATATGGTAGGGATGATGCACAGATGGTTTGGTTGGTTGTACTGCTTGTTGCTGAACTTATACTGAGGTTTAGCGTTGCTGCACTATCGCATCCTCCAGCATTGGTCAAGTGTACTGTGTAAGAACCAGCATTAGTAAATGTATTCCCATTCCATGAGTATGGCAATGATGCTGAGCAAATAGTTTGATCGGTTATACTACTTGTTGCTGAACTTGTACTGAGATTTAAAGTTGCAGCGCTATCGCATCCGCCAGCATTGGTCAGATGTACGATATACGACCCTGACGTATTATAGCTATTCCCATTCCAAGTATAAGGCAATGATGATGCACAGATGCTTTTGTTTGTGATACTGCTAGTGGGCGTACAGGATGCGGCAACTAATACAACTATTTTTGTAGCGGTATTGCTTTGGTAAGTACCATCCTTGACGGTAAAGTTGATTGTCCGGTTTGAGAGATTGGCGGATGCCAAACTATTGCTATAGGTAATGGATTGCAAAGCGGCCTGCCATTGGGCAATACTGGCTGTTGCGCCAATAGAGGTCAAACTAAGAACCCCTGTTACGCTGTTATAGGAGCCCGTAATATTTCCCATCGACCCTGAATTCGAGAATGCCAAAACATCTCCAGCTGAAAAATTTCCTGTGATGGCAATGGATGCACTGGCGAGTGTGGGATTACTAGCATCGGTCACAGTTACGCCATTGTCCACTAAAACAGGGGGAGATTGAAGCGAATAACTCGTATTGGTTGTAGTGGTAACCACAATAGGTCCTGGATGTGGGCTGTATTCATATGCCCCTTTATCCACGATGACATTATATATACGCGGTGAACTAGCAAGATCGGTTGTGATGCCTGTGGGTATCGAGGCATTGCTGCCCTTGTCCACGGCGGGACTATTGGAGAGCAGTTCCAGTCCGTCATCTGCTGTACCCCAAAGGCCGTCAGACCCAATTGGATTGGCCGGGTTTATAAAAAGAGGATTTACACTGTTCACAAAATTTGCTGGATCGGTAATGCCTTGTACAATGGAATAACTGAAACTGGGCACACTGCTAGACTGTACCGAGCTTAAAGTGGTAAAACTGTTGCTTGTGACAATACAATTGCTGAATGTGCTTGTAGCCGAGTTGGAATTATGGAAAAGAGAACTAGTGGAAGTTCCTGAACTGCTGTTTGAATAAAAAGTGGAATTGTCGATAGTGAGTGCACTGGAGCTATTGAAGAAAAGACCACCGTAGCTATTATTTGTTGCTTGGTTGCTATAGAAAACACAGTTCACAAAACCTGACTGTCCAGGGCTATTGTAGTTTTCTAAAATAGCCACATGGGAAGAGGTATTATTAGCAAATACAGAATGGCTGATTTGGGCCGTAGCCTGATTGTAATAGAAAAGTCCTTCCGCAATCCGATTATCCAAAAAATTACATTTACTGATGATAGCCGAACCAAAGTCCAGATAGATGGCACTGGCTCTAGGCACCGCATTGTTAGAGAAACTACATTGGGTGATTAGCGGTGAACCCATAATCTCAAATATCAGGTTGCCGGAAGCAGTGACATTGTTGTTCCTGAATATTGAGTTGTTAATTTGGGGTGCGCAAGAACTGATATAAAAAATTTCTCCCTCTGCAGATCCGGTATTGCTATCAAATGTACAATTGCTTATTACAGCATTGTTGCTAGAATTAATATAAAAAATCCCCCCTTGCTCCGTAGAATTGTTCCAATAAAATTGGCAATTGTCGATGACTACAGGGCTCGAATTGATATAAAAAATACCTCCCTGTTTGGTAGAATTGTTTCGATAAAAAAAACATTTTGAAAATTGTATGATCGCAGAACCCATGATATAAGCAATGCCCCCCTGGGTAGAACTACCGGCCCCCGTCATCTGAAACCCATCAATAATCATGGTACCTGCATTGTTCGAGAGATTGCCAAACAATGGAATATTGCCATCACCATTCAACATGGTTGGGGTCAAGTATGGGTTACGAGAGGCGAGGATCGGATTGCCACCATGAGTAAAACCTCCAAATAGTTTGATATTGTTATGACCGATTACATAGGAAGTGTTGGGGGCTGGCTGGTAAGTGCCTTGAGCAACAAAAACCGTATCCCCATCGGCAGATGCGTTCAGCATGGATTGAATATCAAGGGCTGCATCTGTCCAACTTGCCCCAGTATTGGCTCCAGTGGCAGCCAGGTCAACATATCGGATAGTAGCTTGGGCTTGCAGCAATAAAAAACAAAGCAGTAGCGAGGATAGGTATTTCATTTGGTTTTGTCAATTTGACAGCATGCAATAAGGCAAGATAAGCAGTCTTATCAACGATTTTTCTATAAGTTTAGTATCTACTTCTCTTTGTATAACATGCATAATCAAAAAAAATGAAACCCAATTATTTTGATGAAGGATTTAGCTCATCAAACCAATATGCTGTGCTAACAGTATACCATCTTTTAAGAAATCGCTATCTTAATATATGCCCAACCTCAACCATCTGGAAAGTGCCACCGTTATCTATTTAATCAAGAGTGCTAGATCTTTCAGCGCATAAGCATATGTCGTGCGGCAGTATTTGGGTAAGCGAGGGCTAGTCTCATAGTTAATAGCTTGATTATTGTTGAGACCAATTAGATCATCCGTCATCGACATTCATTTTGCTCTTATTCTCCTCTGGAACATGGTGGTTATAATGTGTATTTCGTCAAAATTCTTTAATTTTAGAAAGAAAAACAACTGACTTTAATTTGTCCTTGTTTTTTAAACTTAACCTTATGCTAAGAAAAAAGCTGCTACTTATTATTTTATTTAGTTTTTCACTCCTCCCGATTTTTGCACAAAAAATAATCCACGCCGACTTCGAGAATAAGGATTTTTCGCGATCAAAGCTTGAGATAATCACAAAAAAGAATGACCAAATCATTGTATATAAATCATACTATTTTTTCGGTCCTTATAAGCTTAAAGATCCATTTTTGTTTTTACCCGAAAATCAGTATCACGGTCTTAACCCTTTTAATTCGTTCAATTTGGGGTCAAATCCGTTTAACCTGATTATCAAAAGCAGCATCTGTATTTATGATTCTCAAATGAAGCTGTTGACACAAACCCCTTTATCATTGCCCGAAGAAATCTTTGGGGTTCACTTTTTGGTGTACGAGGAGTATTTCTATATGTTTTATCAATACAGGAAAAAAGATATTATTTATTGCATGGCGGCAAAAATAGGTATGGATGGGAACATGATCGGAAACCCAATAGCGCTTGATAACACAGTTGGTATTGTTGATCTCCGACATCAAAGCCAGATTTATTCTGTTGTTTTTAGTGAGAATAAAAAAAATATTGTTGCTTTTAAAATGCATGCAAATACAGATTCTGGTTGTTTGCTGACACGTATATTATTTGATTCCAGCTTAAATCCGCAATCTCGTTTTTCAGAAGTGGTTGCTGAAACAAGCAATTTTTATTTTACCGAATTTAAGGTAGACGATAAAGGGAATCTTGTTTTTGTCGGACTCAATGAAGCAAAACCCAAAGCCAATGAAGCCCTATTTTATTTTTTTAAGGTGAGTGCAGATCGCAATAGGCTTTCCTATCACCCCATCGAAAACACAAAAGGATATGCGGATTATTTTTGGTTAACCGTTGACAATGCGAATCAGAAATATATTCTTTCATCCTTGGGAAGTGGGAGTTATCATGGAGATATCGACAGGGTAAATATCGTGATATTGGATGCACCACGGGATAGCATCCAATTAATGGCAGCCATACCCCTTTTGGATAGGTTTAGGCAGGAAAAGAAAAATACGAAAATCAAACTCAATGATTTTTTTATCCAGCATATACAATTGCGAGCAGATGGAGGGTTTGCTATCTGCGCTCAGGATCTGATTGACTTTCCGGAAATTTATTTTGGCAATCGGTGGGATTACCTCCCTTATTTAACCGAAGGGGTGGTAGATGAATTTCGATTTTTTGACCCCTACGAAGAAAACCATTATTTCCCATGGAAGAAATGGGAATATTTTGGTGAAAATCATTATTTCAATAGTAGTAGCACATTGGTTATGTCTTTCGGTCCTGATGGTTCAGCGCAATGGATGAAACAACTTTTTGTGAATCAAGATAACCCGTTGTATGCCCGTATTGGGCATGGTATTTTTGTTTCTGGGGATCTTCTATACCTAATTTATAATGAAAAAATTCGTAAAAACACCTATTTGGTTGCTCAAAGCATCAATGCTGCCGGAGCGCTCAATACCGACGGTCATTTAAAAGAACATCTGGAACTTAAAGGAGCTGTGTTCGACTATGAATATTTCCCACGGCTTGCCAAACAAATAAGTAGCACTGAAATGATTATTCCTTTCAAGAAAGGCAAGTTCCGTAGCCTTGCTAAGGTTACATTTTAATTGGTAAACCTACTTCAAAGGCACACTTTCATGTGGTATGTACAAGTGCCTTTGATGAAAAAATGAATATGTTAATCGTTTTCTCTTAGTATTAAGAGCTGACATGCCTAGAACATATATGCTGTGTCTATGTCATATACCACTCCCGCTTTGTTGAGTTGTTTTAAAATCATTTAATCAGTGGCAGAAGAAATGACCTCTTATTCCAAGTGTTGGAATGCGTCATTCTAATAATCTACTAAAATAATAGACTTTTATTTTGCAGTTTCCTTTATCGCACTTAGATTTGCCGCCAAGATTTTACGAAAACCCCAAATAACTTAAAAAAAACGGTTCGTATGGGAGAGTTGTGCTTATAAAGCCTACTAAATTAATAGACTAAAATTATAACCATTTTTATATATTAATTGAACTAAATGAAATTGCTACTTCAATCCGCCCTTTTTATTTCACTCTTATTTTTTTTCTTTACGGCCAGGGCTCAGTATCTCATTAACAACGACTCCGCTTTTAATGCTGGCACGGTAAACTCAGGTCGTGTTTGGGGATTGGCATTCGGCGATTTTTATTTTAAAAGTCATAGTGATTCTTTAAATCGGGGTGTCAAGGCTCAGTATACTGGCATACCCCAAAATAGGAATGCCTTTCAGTATAGAAGAATCTATTTGGGCTATGACTATCATATTTCACTAAATTTTTCTACTGAAATGCTTTTAGCTGCGGAAGATAATTCCCCAGCGGGCAATCCGCCTTCTTCAACTATGGCTAGTGGAGACCTTTTGCAGAATGGCAAGATGGCTCCTTATATTAAATACATGAATCTACGATGGAACAACATATGGAATGGGACAGATTGTGTTATAGGACTAATGCCCACCCCAGTATCTGCCTACTCTGAAAAATGCTGGACCTATCGGTCCCTCGAAAGAGTGATGACCGATTTTATTGGAAGTACCCCCACCTATGATTTTGGTGCTTCCCTGCAAGGAGTTTTTGATCCCAATACAAAAAATTATGGCTATTTTCTTCTAGTGGGAAATGGCGCCAAAGCCGTTCCTGAAAACGATAATTTCAAGTGGTTTTATGCAGAAGTATGGGGCAAATTTTTTGATAAGCATTTACAAGTGAACCTTTATTCCGACTATGAACGTTTGAACTGGACACCCAGTTGGCACCATTATAGAAACATGGAAAGGATTTTGATTAATTATAGCACGGCTGCGTTTACGATCGGGGCAGAAGGGTATATCAATAATTTGGCGAAGGACAATTTTGCTACAAAAAAGGGATTGGGTGTGGATACTTTAAACGCAAGTGCAACAGGGGTTTCCTTTTTTGTACGTGGTCCCATCATTAAAAACAAAATCAGTTATGTGGTCAGGTTTGATGCTTTTAACCCCAATACCAATATCAACAATACAGCATACTCACAATATATTGGCAATATACCCGGCTATACGGAATCCAGTACCAAGCAGACCTTTTTTCTTGCCTCTTTTGATATTACCCTTAACAAGCATGTTCATATTTTGCCCAATATCTGGTACACGCATTATGCTACAAAGTTATCCAATCTAAAAGGGAAAATAAATGGCGATCATGATCTGGTTTATCGAATGACTTTCTTTTTTTCATTCGGAAAATAAATATCATAGCTTGCTTTTGAAGAGCATTTACTAAAATGGAAACCTAATAAATTGGCAATAATTTCAGATCAGGCTCTCCAACATGAATATTTGTAGGAGCATTGGTTGGTATTCATATCCAAGTGAAACCGACTGTATAAGTATTGAGGCAGTTTGCGCCTGTACATTTGGTTTTCATAAATGAGACGGTATGGTTGGTTATTATCGCAACTAAATTTTTGAGGGAGTACAGGTAATGGAAAACTTTGCCTATATGATTATTCCTTTTTGCCTTAACAAAAATTCCTTACTGAAGTTAAACTGGGTTTTGGGAATACATCTCTATATATATGGTCTAAAAGTTCGAAGTTCTTGATGTTCATGAGTTGGTAGGTGAACTTCTTGCCTTCTGGGTAAACGGTTATTAAGACGTAACCACCACATTGTATGATATCGTTCAAATAGCCAACCAAGTCGTTCATTACTTGTGCCTTTATATTGTGCCATGCAAGGTTGTCCATCAAAGCGACTCCTGCAGGTTCAATCCCAGATTGCATCTGAATTTTAAAATCGAGTTCCGTTGTCATATAAAGGTTAGTAATCTAAAATTACAAAAGATGAACTAAAAAAAGTGCATTTAATCAGAAGGATCGAAAATCAAGGAAAATGGGTAATAGTCACCAATCTCTCTTTTCATGATCATAATACAACGATGATGTGGTTGCTTTATTTTATTGATATGCTAAATACCAGATTCAATATTGACCGGTGCACATTATTTTAATTTGTTTTTAACTCATTATTTGTGACTGATTGAGTATGGGTGAAGTTCTGTTTTTGGAATGCCTAACCAAGTGAGCCGCTTCCTGTTCATTACAGTAAAAGGACCTGATGATTCTATTTTCAAAGTGGCTATGGCTGCGGTAAACTCGCCTGCCTCAAGCACCACCGATTTTGGGGTGATTACTTTATCTAAAGTGATATGTCCTCACTAGCGTTGCGTTATTGAGTTTTTTAGTTCTTTGAAAGTATTGTCAGTATT
>JAFDYF010000010.1 GCA_018267575.1 Bacteroidota bacterium | reverse complement strand
CCCATAACAGGTGAATGTGCAGAAATACATGGAATAGGCATCGCTATGTTTATACTTTACAGCCATTAGACCAACCCAAATAAATGAAATGACAATCTAGGCTCCACTATCAATCGGGGTCGGCTGCGCCAGACCACGATTGGGCGAAAAGATTTTTTTCACCAATAATAAAAGAAGGACTGCCATGTTTATACTTTGAACAATCGACCGCAACACTCCTGTTGATGGCTAGCTCCATTCGGGATGATGAAAAATGAACATTCCTTAAAATTTGCTAAATTTGAACTATGAAAACATTGACTCTCAATATACCCGATACTTTAGAGGTAGACAACAAGGATTTGGCCATGCTTGTTTCGAGTAGGTTATATGAGCAGGGCAGGCTGTCTCTTGGCCAAGCTGCGGAGTTGGCAGGGCTTACCAAACGGACATTTGCAGAATTATTGGGAAGTTATAATGTTTCCATATTTAATTTCCCAGCAACGGACCTGTCAAGAGATATAGCCAATGCCTAAAACAATCATTTCTGATACAAGTTGTTTTATCATCTTGTCAAGCATAGGCGAACTCGAATTGTTGCATAAAGTTTATGGACAGATCGTAACTACCAATGACATTGCATTAGAGTATGGGGAACCCCTACCCGAATGGGTCACTGTTGAAACTGTTACGGACAAGTATAGACAACAATTATTGGAAATGCAGATTGATAAAGGTGAATCAAGTGCGATTGCGTTAGCGCTCGAAACACCTGGTTGCACCTTGATTTTGGACGATTACAAAGCGAGGAAAATTGCAGGATTTCTTGGCTTAAACTATACAGGAACGATTGGTGTGATTGTTAAGGCAAAACTTATAGGGGCAATCAAATCTATCAAACCCCTACTCGGAAAAATAAAGCGTACAAATTTTCGCCTATCGGCTGATATTGAACTGCTAGCTTTGAAAGAGGCTAAAGAATAGAAAAATCCTAAATCACTTGTCATTGAAGGGTCTGGCATAGCCGACCCGGTGTAATTAAGCCTATATCTTCTTATAGTGTTTGGGGTAAATGCTTTATTTCCCCATCTTCATAAAAAGATGCAACATTCATTCATACTTTAGTCATAGAGGGGTCTGGCACAGCCGACCCCGCGCAATAAATCTATACATCCTTATAGTGCTTGGGAACAAAATGCTTTGCCTCCCCATCCTCATAAAAAGAAGCACTGCTGCGCTCATACTTTGAATAATCACTCACAAGATTCCATTTCCCCGAAACAGGGTTGTGATGGATATAACCTATTTTCTGAATCAGAAAATTTTCGGAATAGCTCGCTTTGGCATCAAATGATTCTTCAAATACCCGATGTTTCTGCCCCTTACCAATCTCTCTTGCCATGAGCCCTGCGCTTAATTGATCTAAAATATCCTCTCGCCCGATTTTTTGCAATCTCTTTATGATATCATATGCCATGAACCTTTTGGCGTTGCTGATTATTTTATTGAGATCGAACCCTTCAACTGGAAAATATAATATTCAAT
>JAFDYF010000109.1 GCA_018267575.1 Bacteroidota bacterium | reverse complement strand
CAACAGGTTTGTTTGAAGTTCTTTTATTTTTATATGGACCCTTAGCTCAGTTGGTTAGAGCATCTGACTCATAATCAGAGGGTCGTTGGTTCAATTCCAACAGGGTCCACTTTTGTCTTTTGCTATGCCATTTTTTGTTTACATCTTGTATTCCAAAGAGATCGATAAATATTATATCGGATTCACGGAAAATGTAAACGAAAGGTTGAAAAAACATCTTGCTAACCACCGAGGATTTACCGGTAAAGCAAAGGATTGGGAAATTAAGCTCATTGAAGAATTCCCTACTAAAGTAGAGGCTATGGCGAGGGAATCACAACTAAAGCGTTGGAAGAATAGGGCAAGGCTTGAAGTATTAATCAACAAAACGGTTGGTTAGAGCATCCCGACTGGTAAGTCGTGAGGCTCGTTGGTTCAATTCCAGTAGAGGAACTGTCGTTAATGAACCGCATCATTTATAGCATTTATAGTAATGAGCCCATGGCAAATTGCTGTGGGCTTTTCCATATGGTTCTTTAACCTTTTATTAACCCTAAGAAAAATACATTTGTCTCATTATTAAAGATTATGAAGAAACTTTTAACTGTTACTACTGCGTTATTTTTTCTCACTACTGTTTTTGCACAAACAAAAAAGGATTCTACTATAAAAAAAACCAGCACTGTCCGAAAAGACAAAAAAGACTGGACCAAGATAGATCTTTCGCATCGTGCCAATGACCATTTCATGTTGCAGTTTGGCTATGATGGATGGGCAGGCAAACCTGATACCTTAAGCATAACCAATGTGCCAAGAAGTATCAATGTTTATTTTATGTACGATTTCCCTTTCAAAACAGATGAGCGGTTCAGCGTGGCCGCTGGCCTGGGCATTGGCAATAGCAATGTATATTTTAGCAGCCAGCCAGCCCCCGTATCACCCGTGCCCCAGCAAAACGCCAGTGGTGGTACGCATTTTAAAAAATACAAGGTAGTTACCACTTTTTTAGAAGTTCCGATAGAATTGAGGTTTGCGTTGGACCCCGAAAACACCAATAAGACCTGGAAATTCGCAGTGGGCACCAAAGTAGGTACCATGCTTAGTGCATACGCAAAAGGAAAAGATGTTTTAAATGGCACCGGACTGATGCAGGACCCTTCCATTTATAAAGTAAAAAACAAAACCTATTTCAATAACATCAAGTTGGCCGGCACCTTACGAATCAGTAAGGGCCCGGTAGGTATATTTGGGCAGTTCCAATTTACCAGTTTATTGAAAGGCGCATATGGTTTGCCCATTGTTTACCCATTTTCCATTGGCATCTGCCTGAGCGGCTTGTGATTTTGCATGAAAGGATTTAGTTTTGAAACTTATATTGCGGGTATCAAATCGATATCCGCATTTTTTTTATAACAATCGCACCCATCATTGATAGAAAAGAAAAACAGTATCGAAAAAGAGGAAAAGGCAATCCTGGTAGGGATTGTACAGCCATCACAGGATGAGCATATCGTGAAAGAGTATTTGGATGAACTGGCTTTTCTCGCCGAGACCGCTGGCGCCATCGCCATCAAACGCTTCACCCAAAAAATGCAGCACCCTGATAGCAAAACATTTGTTGGAAAGGGAAAATTGGAAGAAATCAAGAACTATATTATAGGGAAAGATGTAAGGGTAGCGATTTTCGATGATGAGCTATCGGGGTCACAGATCAATAATATTGAAAAAGTGCTGGAGGTAAAAACCGTTGACCGCTCCGATCTGATACTGGATATTTTTGCCAATCGCGCCAAAACAGCGCAATCAAAGCTTCAGGTTGAACTAGCGCAATATCAGTATGTGCTACCGCGCTTGCGTGGTATGTGGAAGCACCTAGAAAGATTGGGTGGCGGTATCGGCACCAGGGGCCCTGGTGAAACCGAGATTGAGACGGACCGCCGTATTGTAAAAGACAAAATCTCATTGCTCAGGAAGCGGTTGGCGGTAATAGATAAACAAGCATTTACCCAGCGAAAGGATCGGGGCGAGTTCATTAGGATTGCCTTGGTAGGTTATACCAATGTGGGCAAATCAACCATCATGAACCTGTTGAGCAAAAGTGAAGTGTTTGCCGAAAACAAACTTTTTGCCACCTTGGACACCACCACCCGTAAAATCGTTTTTGGCAATACCCCCTTTTTACTGAGCGATACGGTAGGTTTTATCCGTAAACTACCACACCATCTGGTAGAAAGTTTTAAAAGCACTTTGGACGAAGTGAGGGAAGCAGACTTACTACTCCATGTGGTGGATCTTTCACACCCGCAATATGAGGAACAGATTGCGGTGGTGAACAAAACCTTGCAGGAAATCGGCACTGCGGAAAAGCCATATATCCTCATCTTTAACAAGATAGACCAATACGAACAACAAACTTTCGACGAATGGCTGGAGCCATCCGTAAAAATGGAAATGATGAACGAACTGAAAGAAAGGTGGATGAATGAAACACAGAACCATTGTGTGTTCATATCGGCCACCGAAAAAAGGAATACGGAAGAGTTGCGCGACAGCATCATGGGTAAAGTGAGGGATTTATACAAAATCAGGTACCCTTATAAAACTGAATTTCTTTTTTGATGTTCTGGAAAAAATATATCTGGCACAAGGCGGCAGAAAATGAAACTTATCTCAAGCTCAACAGAACTGGGATTGGTACTATCGAGTTAAATGGGAAAAAAATCTGTGTACTGAAGCAAAAAAATGATTGGTATGGCTTTGCTTACCACTGCCCACATGCCGGGGCAGCAATGACTGAGAGCTATATTGATCTATCTGGGAACATTGTTTGTCCCTTGCACGGATATAAATTCAGTCTTAAAAATGGCCGCAGCAAATCGCCGGAAGGTTTTTGTCTTAAAGTATACCCGGTAGAACTGCGAAAAGATGGTTTTTATATTGGGTTTGAAGAGAAGGAGAAATAATCCATATTAAAAAGAAGACATTTTTAAAGATAGGTTTTGTTAAAAAGGGAAAATGCTTATTTTTGCAGCCCTTTACGGGATTTCGGTTTAGTGGTTTTGGTTTGAAACAAATCTTTAATCTCAAAATCACTAATTCAGAAATTTTAAAACATTCCTCCTTAGCTCAGTTGGTTAGAGCATCTGACTGTTAATCAGAGGGTCGCTGGTTCAAGTCCAGCAGGGGGAGCATGATAATCAAGCGTTTATAATTTAAATATTATAAACGCTTTTTCATTTTATACACAATTTGATACACTTCCAGCTCTATATTTAGATTTCCTGCTTCGAATGCTTGTTTTGTAACCTCGAACCTTTTTTTTCACGAAAACTTGTGATAATTATTTCCTCGAATGCCCTTATACATCAATCCCAGCCTTATAAAGGACTTGTATCCTAATCGGCTAGCTCTCCGTATCAACCATATCTTAGGCTTTGTAGGCTCATAAAATTTAAGCTATGGCTCAATTTTATTTTGTGGCTATAGTTTTGTTCATTTTGAATGAGGGGGGTGTACCTCCGTTAGTGTTTTGAGTGGGCAGTGGTTAAATGCTGAGTTGCAGCCCTTGCACGCATACAGGTTTTAAATTAATGCTATAGATAGTGTGAGCTTAACTTGAAAATAAGGCTTGAAATGCAATTTGTGCTGTTTTGGGGGAAGGGGCATCAATTGATTATGTCAAAGGTCGAATAAATACATGTTTATGCTATAAACTGTAAATACTAGGTGGCGTTTTTCTAAATGAGGTAAAATTTGCTCAATTATAGCATTTTTCAGCCCCCTCCCCTCCATCCGCTCACATAAAAAATCTTATGCCTTAACAAGCCACAAAACATTTCCGAATTTCCAAGGCCAAGGGATTTGATGTTCACTTGGAATACAATTTTGTCACGAAAATCTGTGACAATATAAATTCGTCACAAAATTCTGTGACTATATTTGATTGCTCTGCACTTTACAAAGGTGCTTTTTTGTAGGGTTTGCGCCCATCAATTTTTTTGTTGAGGTACATAGCAGCCTCCCTGTAAGATAGCCACTGTCCTAAGAATGAAGAATTGCTAAAAAAGGGTTGACGAAGCTGAAGGATAGGTAAAGTTAGGCATGTTGTTTATCTGTCAACACATAGCCAAGTTCGTGTTATACTTTCTCCCTTCCCTCTTTGTCCACCAAATACTATTTCATTTCACTAATGAGCTTATTCCACCCTTCTTTATGTTCAAATTTAAGTGCTTGGTCAGCTTCTATAAGATTAACATAATTGTCTATGAACTCGAAGGTGTTTGTAAGAAGTCGCAAATAGTATTTTAGTGTCGGCATGATGCCGTTTACAATAAGCTGGCAGCCATGAACATTTTTTATGCGTTGAATCTCTGCTTCAATTTTCGAATACTCGTCTTTGTCCGGATATGCGGTAGAGAGAATATAGTAACGGTCAACCGGTGTAGTCTGGAATTTTTTATATGCGTCCTGCACAAGTTGTAAAGTAATTGAAATCCCATGCTTTACTTCTACTGCCTCAAATGCTCTTTGCCTTTCATCAAGAATATCAATGTCTCCAATTCTACCGCTGCTTTTGTCGGAAGATGTATGACTTTCAATAGGCAGCAATTCCTTTCCTTCAAATCTTTTGGCTTCGTTAATCAAACATTGATAAGCCGCATAAATTGCCAGCACTGGAAGTCTGGAAGCCCCTTCTGCTTTGTAAGAACCATTAAAATGCTGGTCGAGTAAATGCAATATGGAATTGATTGCAAGTGTAGTCGGCTTAGCTAAATCAATTCTCTGTTTGTTGCGTTTAATAATTAACCCTTGAAATAAATAGCTTAAATAAGATGTGCAATCAGCACCATTTTCAATTTTATCGAGTATGTCAAGGAAAACTGGCTTAAGTTTTTTGGGTTTTATTGCTCCTGAATAATTTTTGTCGTAAGGAACCTTATGCTCCAATGCTCTTGTCAGCCATCCGCTATCTGCCATTGAAGGAAATTTATATTCCTTCATGAATGGTGTGATATATTTTTTATCAAACGTTCTTCCTGAATAACCGCCAGCAATACTTGCTTGATGGTTTCTGATATCTTGTTCAGGGTGCAATGCTTTGTAGGTAATGCTTGTTATAATAACAGACAATACTCCTTTTGCTTGCTCTGAATAATTAAGTACTATATCAAGCAATTCTTTTTCGCTTTGAGATAAATCTGAAGTGATTGTCACCTTTGAACCAACAACTGACATTGCATTGTTGTACAGTTCGATTAAAAAATCTGTCGGCGTTTGCTCTTTCATTTAAAGCAGTTGCTCTTTGATTTGTTTTGTAATCTCTTTTACCATTGGAACGCAAACACTATTTCCAATTTGACGATAAAGTTCTCCTGTGTTATTTATTTTTTTGAATTTGTCAGGAAAGCCCATTATTCTGTAGCATTCATTAATCGTTAATTTACGAACCTTACCTTCATGATAAATCCAAAATCTTCCTGAACTCTCTTGAGACGGCAAAGCAGGATGCAAGCCATCAGTTGAATAAATCCGATTAGGCTGTTTATGAACTCTGGATAAATGTATAGTTCCGGGTCTTACCCCTGCTTTTCTAATTGATTTATTTCGATAGCCGATAAATATCAAGCCACTTTCTTGCACTTTATAGTCGTCGAGTATTGTATATGGCTCGTTTAAAAACTCAAATTCGCCCTCTATTTCCAAAATGTCTTTCAAAACAGGCTTAGGCTTTGTCTTGAGTTTTGTAAAATCAAACTTCTTGCTCTTATGCCCAATAATTATTATTCTCTCTCGGTTTTGTGGAACACCAAAATCAGATGCATTTAATAGTTTCCATGATACTTTGTATCCTAAATCTTCTAGGTCTTTGAGAATTGTCTTTAAGGTATTGCCTCCGTCATGATGAATTAAATGTTTTACGTTCTCTAAGAAAATAACTTTGGGATGTCGCTTTTCGATAATTTGAAACACATTATAAATTAAAGTTCCTCTTGTATCTTCAAAGCCTTTCATTTTCCCTGAAATACTGAAAGGCTGACAGGGAAAACCTGCGGTTAAAACATCATGCTTGGGGACAATGTCTAAATCAAGCGTTGTAATATCGCCAAAGGGTATTTCACCGAAGTTCAATTCATAACTTCTTTGGGCATGAAAATTAAACTCAGAAGTAAAAACACATTTTCCTTTATTTTCTTGCATTGGTATTCTAAAGCCGCCAATTCCAGCAAATAAATCTATGAAGGTAAAATCATACTCGACAGGCGGTGGGAAAGGAACGTCAAACTTCATTGGCAGCAGCATTTGCATTTGCGGCTCTTCAACCAAACCTAACTCGTCAGAAAGCAAGGACAGGTATTCTGTCGCAGGTTTTCTATAATGTTGAGAAACTCCGTTAACATGATTTTGAAAATAATGGGTAAGATGAGCCAAACCGTTGTCAGTCGCTCTGTCAACCGCTATTTTTAGTTTCTTTTTTACTGTCGAATACTTAACCATTAAATAAAATGTATCCTTTTGCTTGCAATATCGCAAAAAAATGCTAAAAACATTATCAGAAATTTAAACCCTTTGTAGAAAAATTAGAGGTATTTGTCAAACTCAATAATTTATGAAATTTTTCAATAGGGCTACCCATAATGGTACTAGCAGCTCGATGTACGGGTCATAGCATTCCTTCTGTTTGGCTTACCAAGGTTAAATTTTATTTGAAGTTCAAGTTAAGTCATTCAATTCAAGAATTCCGTCCTCCAGAAGTGCTGCTGGCACAATGAAGTAAAAATTGAAGGATTTTTTGCCTTCCCGCAGTTTGCAAAGTCTCGAAGTTGGCAGTAGCCTTAGTTAAACTTAATTTTTTTTAGATATAATTTTTTGCTGTCTAGTTTGTCTAATGCTATATCATCTGTTAGTATAAATATTTTATCTTTTTTTAGATAATTAAATTTATTAGCTATTGGTGTTGTCCCTTTTGTTACCTTAATAAGTTTGGTTATTGCTTGATCTGTCCTATCGCCAAGATCTATTAAAAAAAGGAATTTGAAATAATTAGTTGTGTCTAATAAATTTCCTTTGCCATGAAATAGATTGTGAAAGTCATTCATTATTGAATCATGTTGTGCCGTTCCAAATATTCCACCGTCATTTACTGGTGAAATACATTTCACTTCTGCAATAATTCTATAAGGCTCAGTTATATGTATATCAAACCCTTTTGTATTTGGCTTAGTGTTATCAACCTTTTGAAGAATTTTGTTTTCAACTGTTTGGTCAATTGAAAAGTATTTTGAAATCCATTTCGCTGCCGCAAAGGTCATTTGTAAAGTCAAAACATTATTAATGTCAGCAAGGACTGTCTTGAGTTCAACTAAATCACCTTGTTTCATTTTTGAAAAATAATCTATTTCTTGCCCCGTAAGTTTCTTAAGATGCTGGTTGACTCTATTTTTTAAATCTCTTATTCTGCCTTCATAATGTGCCATGAAACTATAGGTTTTCTATCTAATTTTGCCATGCCTCTTTTCAAAACTTGCCATTAAAGCAAATAATTTTTTATTCTGCTCGTTAAAAGTTGTCAAGTCAAACTTCCCTTTAGATAGTTCATTTATTTTATGAATTACGCTTTTTAGTTCTTTCTTTCTATTGAGACCAACCATAGCTTGTGCAAGTGATTGGTAAATCCATTCCTTATCCCCTCGGTCTTTAAATGATTTGCTTTTGATAAGATGGGTGCAAATTTCTATAACTTTACCCCTTATTCTATTTGCTTGCAGGTAGAAACTAATTGCTTCATTCTTACTAGTTATGGTATTAGCTTTTACATTAAGCTGATAAGCTAGGTTTATTCCTGTATAATAATCCTGCTGTATGTAAAATCCCCTTTCGTAAAACCACAGTGCTTTATCAAGGTAATTTTCATTGTTAGTAATCTCAAAGAGTCGTTTGTTGATTGCGCCTGACAAACCTAAGGTTTCAGGGTCTGTGGTTTCGTTAGGATTTAATTTGCTTAAAATTTTTTGAGCAGAATTTAGTGCGGCCTTATTATTTGGTCTTTCTTTGTAAGTAGCTAAAGCAAGTCGTTGGTTTAAATAAGTATTTGTTTTGTCATAAAAAAGAGCTGCATTAAAGAATTTTTTTGCCTCTGTAAAATTATTTTTATTCAAAGCATCCTCTGCTGGCAAAACTAAATCTGAAATCGATGGGGGTATTGCGATTCCTTTACGGACTTTTTCTTTCAACGCTCGTTTGAATTTTGGTGCATCAAGGTTTCGTAGAAAAGTGTAAACAGGACTATCTGTTGTGGGTTTATCAATAATAGGAAGTAAAACGTTTTTCAATAGTTTTCTAAATCGCAAAACTTCAGTATGCCCTATGTCAGATTCTAAATGCTCATATTGATGAATTATAGTATGGTCGATATCAAAGGGTAGGTCTTGCATCAACTTTTTCTCTGAAATGATTATCGTACTATATGGTCGCAGAGCGTGCCTTACACCTAACTCGTAAATCACATTTGCATTCAAAGTTGAAATATCTGCAAGTACTATGTCGGCTTTCAAAATCCATTCATACATAATCAAATCAATTACCCCAGTTTTGTTTTTGTCAATTGCTCTGAAACATTCAATTCTTAAAGATTTAAAAACGGGCTTGATGAGATTTTCAAATGTTGCATCAAGATTTAACTTTCTTCCAGTCGCCAAATCAGGCTTGATGCCATAGCCAATAATAACGAAACAGGTTTTCATATTAAGCGTTTTCTAATGCTTGCTTAATTGCAGAATGGGTGAATGATAACGCCCAGCTTGCTCCAACGCCGTACAATTCGTTTGGAGTGATATTTTCTCGGTCTGTCTTTACCGCAACAATTTTTTTTCGCAGTTCAACAGCTTTTTCAATTTCCCATTTAATCCATGAGCTTAGATGGGTTCTAGCTCCAACAATAACAAGAAAAACTGTCCCTTCGTTTATGAATCTGGAGATTGTAGATTTTATTGCAGTTGCATTGGTGCTATTAATAGAAACATCTGCTGAATAGTCGCTAATATAAAAATCAAACTGCGAGTTAGCATCCCATGCTAAAAGTAAATTCTTATAATGTTTGTCGTTTATATAGTCATAGCTAATGAAAACCTTTCTTTTGTTTGCCATATAGAATGTTTTATAAAATTCAAAGTTAAGATATTCCTATTCCCAATTACATGATGCAAAACGACAATTAGTGACGCTGGTATAGAATTTTATATTTGCAATTCCCGAACCAGACCACCGTAGAATTATCATAGCTGATGCTCCGATGCTGAACCCTACTATTGTCCATACTAATTTTATGCGTTCACATTTCTATTTTTCAGGCTTACTTTTTAATTCTTCAAATTTTTCGGTCATTGTTGGATTACCCCTAGTTAATTTTTTTATAGTTAAGTCTTCAGCTTTATTATTTGCAAGTCTTAGATTGTTTTCAGAGGAAAGAAGTGCATCCTTAGTTTTCTGAAGATGGTCAATCGTTTTGTCTATTTCTTCAATGGCTATTTTGAACTTCTTACTGGCAAGTTCATAATTTCGGGCAAACCCTTCCTTAAACGAATTTATGTTTTCTTCAAAATTAGTAATGTCTATATTTTGACTTTTTACTAAAGCTAATTCTGCTTTTGCCTTCATTGAGTTCATGGCAGCGTTTCTTAACAGCGTAATTATGGGAATAAAAAACTGCGGTCTAACTACATACATTTTTTCATATTTGTGGGATACATCAACAATGCCTGCATTATATAATTCATTATCTGCTTCTAAAAGTGTAACGAGAACAGCATATTCACATTTCTTTTCAATTCTGTCTTTGTCTAATTCTTTGAAAAAATCTTCATTTTTCTTTTTCGTTGCCGTTTCATCACCTTCATTTTTCATTTCAAACATTATGGAAATAATTTCATTACCTGTATCGTCTTTTTCTTTGTAAATGTAATCTCCTTTACTACCTGTACTAGAGTCATTATCTTTTTCAAAATAAGCTTTTTGAAATCCTGTTGCTCGAAGTTTATTAAATTCTATTTCACAATGCTGTTCAAGTGTTTCGCCAACCATTTTTGTTGAAAGCTTTAGTTTAAAATCTTTCAGGCGGTCTATCTCTTCATCTTTAATTTTAATTGTTTCATCTTTAATCTTAATCTTATCAGCAAATTTTTCATTTAATGACTTTTCAAGTAATTGTGTTTCTGCTTCTTTCAATTTCAAATCATTAGCTAAACTATCTCTCTCTTTTTCAATATTCTTTGTGGCTTCTGATACCGAAAGTTTCTTTTGAGTTTCAGCGTTGTCAAGTTTTGTTTTTAATTCAACTATTTCTCTTTCCTTATCATCCCTTTCTTTTTCCAATTTCTTAGTCGCTTCAGAAACTGTAAGTTGCTTTTCATTTTCTGCACTTGCAAGTTTCGCTTTTAAGTCCAACAGTTGATTGTCCTTTTCAGCAATTTGCTGTGATAATTTAAGTTCGCTTGCAGCTTTTAAGTGTAGTATTTCTTTGTCCTTTTCAGAAAGCTCAGCCTGAAATGAGTTTTTAAGCTTCGCTTCTGCAAGTTTAACAGCATTTTCCTCTTGCTGTTGGGCAAGCTCCAATCTGGTTTGTAACTCTTCTTCAAATTTATGGTCTCGAACTTGTTTAAGAATATCAGCGAAGCCAGCCTCGTCAACTTTAAAAACCTTCTTGCAATTGGGGCAAATAATATCGTTCATACTTTCTAGTATATTTTGTTTAGGAGAACTGTCGCTTTTAAGGTGATGCACAACTAGTATATAGTCTCTATTGTGTCCAACTCAAATATACTCAACTATTTTTTTAAGCCCCGTTTTTTAACCATTTAATTACTAACGATATCGAATTTGAGTAGCACCAAAGCTGATTATCGAAATGCATAATATGATACTGTTTTAGCCCAATGCAAAAGACAGTAACAATCACTTCAATTTGGCTACTTTGGCGGGCTTCGCCACGTAAACCATTTTGTTGGTAGTGTTTATTTAAAAAATAAAGTTGGATTCTTGCAAGTATTCATAGTATGGTTTTCCTACCGTTTATCCTTTCTACCACTATAGCGATATTCCTTTAAACCCCATACACCCTTCTGGCAAGGTGTTTTGCCGAATTGAATATTTTTTCTAATTTTACTATATTATCAAGAACTCTTAATGAGTACCAACCGAGAAATAGCAATTCCACGGTGGTAAAATGATAAGGGCATACTGTCAAAATAAGAATGCATTTCCCAATCTTTTTCTTGATTCTATTCAATAACCAACATCCAAGTGTTCTATCATGCTTCAAAAAAAGGAGGGTCTGCTATGAGCAAAAAATTAATTAGGGTTGTGATTGCACATCGCTTCGCTGGTCTGCGTGAACTGGTAAAAGAACTAGTACTAATAGAAGATGCCGGATTGAAGAGTGTTGGTGAAGCAGATGATTTTTTTGATGTTTTCAAAGTATTAGAAACTACTTTACCAGATGTGCTTTTGATTGAGGTTAAACTCCGTTATGATGAATCTACAATGGATAATATTGACCTTATAAGGGAAAAATTTCCTGATTTAAAAATCATCATTTTTACATATAATTTTAGGGTTGACTTAATGTTAGAGTTTATAGACAAGGCAGATGCTTATATAAGCACATCAGTTGAAGCTGACGAATTAATTCGAGTCATTAGAATTGTTGAAGAAGGAGGAACTTATTTTACTTTTCCAGAAAGGTATGGGCAAAGCCCTGATGAGTATATTATGGATTTATTCCTTTCATCACTTCGTTACAAGCTTTAAAAACTTATAAAAAAATTCTGGAATCAAACTAATAAGTGCCGATTTTTACTAAGACTATGATAATTGAGAAATTAAATTGTTTGGATATTTTTCGCCTTACACTCAAAAGCAATTTCCGTTATCCCAAGTAATGCAGAAAGGCTCTAATTAGTTACTACGATATACATTAAAACTTCCAGAAATGTTCAATACCTGTGGCGTCAACCGTGGGGAAAGACTATATTTTCCAATTGTACCGCTAAAGCTCCCTGAGATATTTTCACCTACGCTCCCAACATGTGTTAAAATTAATTTCAAGCTGGCACTTGTATTTACAAAACCAGTCATACCGTTTGCATAAGTTATACTAGAGTTATTTTGGGGGTAAATATCAAAAAAGGAAGTTAAGAGATTAAAATTTGTATTGCTTATTGTATAAGTTCCATTCGCTAAGTATTCAAAATACGTTATAAATTGTATGCAAGGGCTGTTCGCAACTGAATTGCAATTTGAGCCTAAGTTTATCGCAAGGTAGGGAGAGTAACCATTTGAGCTTCCACCTGTAAAGTAATTATTCGTCTGATTTCCGTTTGCATCCATAGCTGCTCCATTCACTCCATTGCCACTAATGTTCATATCAATATTATCAACTTTGCATTTAAAAAACCATTGGTTGTCCGCCCCATTATTTGAGGAGCTTTCACTTTTTTTGCAACTGGAAAAAAAAATCAAAAGAGCGAGAAAAAGAACAGATACTTTCATAACATAGGATTTAGAAGGGTTCTTCAATTAGGATAACATAATAAGTAACGCACGAAAATTAATATAATTGTCAACATGTTGAATATCACAAAAACTCAGCGTCACACATAAAGAATATCTTTCATGCAACAACTATAACAATCTCATTTTATTATTTTGAATCAAGAATAATTTACAAATTATCAAATTTGGTTCAGCAGTGTAAATTTCTAGTTTTACCTCACCTTTATGCCATTATACAAAAATGTCAAGCCACAATATTTATGTTGAAATAATTTTGCCTTAAAAAAATCAATCTTTCCTTTATAAGGGAAAATAAGATTCCATTTCTACCTCTTAAATACCTTATATATCTTTATTAGCTTAATTATATCCATCCTTATTAAGGCTTATAAAGCTAATAAAGCTAGTTTGATGCTATCTTGTAGAAACCTTTTGAAACTCTCGAAATTTTTTCATCCGCAATCAGCTTATTCAAATTTGCATTTAAAGCAGGTGCAGTCATTTCTTTCGTAGACACAAACCTTTGACAAACTATTTCAAAAGGAATATTGTTATAATATTGTTCTCTTTTACTAAGCATGAATTCATAAATCCGAGACCTTGTATTATCAGTCCTTCTTCCATCAATGCTGGAAATAATTTTCAGTTCATCCTCGTCTCCAATATAATGCAACCAACAATCATTGTCAATTTCAAAAAGCTTAACCTTTTCATCGTTTTCAGGGTGATAGCGAAAAGCCACTTCTTTAGCATATCGCTGTCCATTTTGTGCTTTATTTATACCAATAAGAAAATCTGCTTCTTGAGCCAAAATTCTGCTACCAGCAAGGCTATTTATTGATAAAGTGGTGTTATAAAGTTTAGGGGTATGGTGGATTACAATTATTGTCGTGTTAGTAATGTTGCAAAGTTCTCTTAAACGTTTCATGATTCGCTGGGCAACTATACTTTCTTCAATGCTTTCTGGACATAGGCGACTTAGTGAATCGATAAAGACTACATTGGGTTCAAACTTTTCAATAACACTATTAAGAATCTGCCAGTCTTCGTCAGTTGAAATATACCTTGGAAATGAGTTGTCTACAACACGGTAATTCTTAATCCAATCTTTCCCATAACTTTTTTTTAGTTTGATTGCTTGCTTCTTATTTCTTTCAGTTCTCGGCTTGTAAAACTCTTCCAACGAAATAAATAAGACTTTACCATTTTTTTTATGAATAGGTTCATTCAAAAATTTACAAGCACCTGCTGCTATACTCATGCCTAAATTTTCACAAAAAATAGTTTTGCCAGATTTACTAGAACCAAAAATAAATCCTATAGAATTTTCCTTAATTCCTGAATAAATGAAATTAGTAGGTGGTTCTTTCTTAATTACTTCGAACATTTCATCTAAGGCGTAACTATCTATTGTTTCGCAAGTGTTACTTGAGTTTGAAATTTCATTAAACTTTGTCATTGCTTTTTATTTTATTTTTAAATTACTGATTATAAAAAAAACATTTGAAATCCTTGTTTAGCATAAATTGTTTTGTACTTAATTGTATTTTCATCGCCTCACTCTTCTAATAATCTTTTCACTTTGTAGTACAGCATTTGTTGATTGCTTTTTTGCACGTTTATAGTATTTAAGCTCTTTTATTACTCCTTATTAAGGACTCCACCTCATCCTTATAATCAGATATCATCTTTTTACTACCCTTCTTAATCCAACTCAATAGGTCATTCTTAGAGAAATAAAGTTTCTTGCCCTGTTTCATACATGGGATTTCTCCTTTGGAGGATTTTGAATAAATGGTTGGGATTGCCAAACCAGTAATCTTACTAGCAAATGTTACATCCCCTAAATCATCCTTTTCTTTTGATGATTCGCATGAAAACCCACTAAGCTTTTTCTCAATGCAAGCAAGCATTGATTCAAGCCTGTCAATACGTTTATTTAAAATATCAAATGGATTCTCCATTTAGTTCCTTTCTTTGAATACAAAGCTCTAAAACTATCGAAAGGTGAAAAAATGGAGATTTGGGAGATTAAGAAAATAATTCCTTTAATTGTGGAAAGTCTGCATAAAAGCCTTTAGGTTCTGTAGTAAATTTACCTTCAATGGTCTTAATGTTATAAGAGCTAAGCTGCGCAAACATCTCTTTTAAAAATTTATAAAAAAATACCTGCCGCTTTCCACTACCATACATTGTTTTGTGGATGAGGAAATAAATATAAATTAGGTAATGCTTATTGTGTGGAGTTTCACTAATTTTTTCAAGATTATTTGGAACTTCCTTTTCTTTTATCATCTCCAATGTACTTTTCACAAGTCTTTTAAAGTCATCATTATTTAAAACATCGCCATTTTTTTGGCTAATTCTAAAACAAATTTCTAAAATCCTTACTACGTTTTTCAAATCATTAGTGTTGGCTAAATTATAAAGCCCACTCAATTCCCTATTGTTCAAAAATGAATCCCTTCTTTCATTAATGAATGCTTTCATCTCATTGAGATAACAAGATGAATAATAATCAAAAAAGGTTTCTAGAATCGGTTCTAAATTAAGCTCCCAGTCCCTTTCCCCAAACTTTGCTATAATATTTTGCTGAGTATTTGATAAAACAATGCTTAACTTATTTTCAGGATTTGATTTTTCGAATAATTCTTCTTCCTCAATGTTGTATTCAGCAAAATATTTTGCACAATCAAGTTTAGTTTTTGTAAAGCTGGGTTGTGGCAAAAAGAATTCGGAAATCTGGCTTTCTATCGAAATAAAATATATTGATAATTCCCTTTGTGGGTAATTTTCTATTTTTTTTTGAATATCATTTTTAAAAATTTCCTTTTGCCTATCAATGTTGCTTACATATTGAAGGAAGGATACTTCTGTATAATATTTTGGATAGATGTTTGTTTTAAATCTATATATCTCACTAAAAAAAGTATCTGCGTATTGATTCCCTGTGTTATAAAAGTTCATGTTTAAAAATTTGATACCTCTATCCCGCTATATTTTTAAGAATCGCAGAATACTTAAAAGGCAAAAGCTTTGAGGTGTATTTGCGCTTTGTCTCATCTGGGTATTTGTCAAAATAGTTTTCCGTTACATCTATTGAGCCATGACCAACACTGTCCCTAATAAATTCAGTAGGTACGCCTGAGTTTTTTAAAATTGTACAGTAGGAATGTCGTGCAGAATAGGTGGTCACTGCTTTATTGATACCTGTATTTTGGGCAATCCTATTTATCCATTTATTGGTGGTTTTGGTAAACAATTGAACTAGGTCTCTTTCCTTTTTGGGTGTTATCCCTTCCGTAAGTATTGGAAATACATAATTGTTTGAACCCTTTTCTTTATTTCCCCAAGTATCAATTATTTGTTGAAGTTCATCAGTTAAAATAACCACTATAGGTTTCTGATTGCTTTTTTTTGTCCGTTCCGTTTTAGCTCTTAGGAAAATGATTCGACCTTCTTGAATGTTTTCGTATTTAAGGCGGCAAATATCCTTCATATTCATCCCATTTCCCAAATAGCTGAACAACCAGAAGTCCTTTGCCTTATGCTCCTGAGAGCCTTCTATTGCTTTGTAATTGTAAATTTTGGCTATGTCGTCCATTTCCAAAGCTTTTTTAATATTATAGCCGCTGGGAATTTGGTACTTCCTTTTACCAAAAGGATAAAATTCCCGTTTTAAGTTCCCGTCTTCGATTGCTATATTAATAAGAGTTCGAAGGCTTCGGATATATATCCCAACTGTGGTAAGGGAGTTTCCTCTCTTTAAAAGCCAGTTTTCAAAGTCCTGTAAAAACTCGGGGGTAATGTCCCAAAATTTGAGGCTGCTTTTAAATTCCAATAGTGAATTTAGGGCTGTACGATATGAGCTAGCAGTACTTATCCTGCCCTCACTTTCTAATTTTTCAATCCTTTCTTCAAAAGCTGTTTTCACATTTTGAACAGCCCTTGGTATTTTAAAAAATTCCTTTTCAAATTTATAAAAGGAAAACTCTTCTATTTCGCCAATGACCTTATCTGCCTTTTCAAGGATTAGGGTAGTCTTAATTTTCATATCCTTTAAATCCCCTCTTGGCTTGGGGGCATTAAGCTTTTCCCAATTATCCAAGCTTATGTCCATGCCAATGTTGTAATATTTCCTTTCCCGTCTGTAGGTAACCCTAAGTTTGAGCGGGTAGGTTTCATCTGCTTTCATACGCCGAGCGTCTAAATGGATTGCGGTTGTAACATTCATAATGTAGCGTTTTGTGATACACAATTTGATACACAAATCTACAAATAGTCGATAAGAATTTATAGCGTTTGGAAAACTATATTTTATAGAACCCTTTGTGGTAAAGGGTTTACAAAGAATCACAAAACATCGATAAAGAACGATAAAACCGTTTCATATAACTGTTAATCAGAGGGTCGCTGGTTCAAGTCCAGCAGGGGGAGCCTGATAATCAACAACTTAGAAAGTCGCTTCGGCGGCTTTCTTCGTTTTTGCCAGCAATTTGCCAGCAGGTTTCGAGGGAGGCGTTTTAAAGAACTATAAGTTGGGCAAAGTTACAATTTTAGGTTTCACAGCAAGTCCATTTTTAAAACCAAGAATCATGATTTTAAAAATTAGTTAATAAAGGTCAGCGCATGTTTTAACGCTTAGATCTATCCGTCCCCCGAGACTGAAGCTGATGGGTAGTTGAAGTTGGGTTATGTTTTCCTACCACTGGCATAACGCCAAATAGGTTTTACGCGTGCTCTTTGTATTGTCGCCCAATTTGTGTCAACGAACAAGCATGACCGTGCCATTCATCAATTTTTCTTGTTTCCCGTAAAATTGATATTTGCATTGCCATACAAAAACCCCATTGTCTTGTACATGCCCCTTAAATTTACCGTCCAAACCGGATGTTTTATCTGTTGTCCTGAAAACAAGTTGTCCCCAACGATCATAGATCTGAAGTTCATATTTTATAATACCCCCTCCCGCAATTGGCCTAAAGCGGTCATTGAGGCCGTCATTGTTGGGGGTAAACCCTGTTGGGAAATATAAATATTGATCACAGTCGCCAACCACAATGTTTATGGTATCGCTTATTTTACAGCCATTAAACACTTCTATTTCCACAGTATACGAAGTACTAATCTCAGGACTGACCTCAATTTTATTAGGGTCTAAATGTGTTGTTTTATATGAGGGCGCCCAATTATAGGAAAGATAACCAGCAGGAACGCTCAAAATCATGCTCTCACTTTTGCATATCGTGCTGTCCTTACCCAGGGCTATCCCAAAATCTTTTCCCATTATCCTGATAGTGTCGAAATATTGCCTGTCACAATGGTCTGTTGCCATCACCGAATAGGTGCCTGGGGCCGAAACAAAATAAATATTGCCCATACTCCCATCTTGCCATTGATAGGTTTTGAAATCGGGACTGGAGGCATCAAGCAAATAGGTTCTCCCCGGGCAATAGATCGCGTCGCTGCCAAGGTCTATAAGAGGTACAGGGGCATATACCATAATTTCCGCTGAGTCTTTTAATCTGTCACAGGCACTTGGCTGTGCAAATATTTTCAGTTTGCCGCTTTTGTTGAATGTAAGGCTAAGTGTCGTGTCGTTTATCTGCTGGTATGATCGTACCAGTGCCGTATCAAAAGTAAAAACCACTTTTCCCTTGCACAAAGGGTTTTTATATGCGGTAACAAGAACAGGTTGGGACATATTGCAGATGGTATCAGGGGCATTGATTTTAATACTGTCACACCTGCTCACAATTTTGCATATTATGGTCCTCAATAGTGGATAGTCTACAGAGAAGAAATTCAAGGGTTGTTCCTCAAGGGCCCCATCCTCGCCCCAAAACTGGCTTTGCCAGTCTATCGCGGACACCTGTGCCGGTGTAAAACTTAGGAACGCAGTGTCAGTGCCAAAGCAGACTTGTGATGTGTCATTGGCCAGGACCCTAAACCTGTCAATATGGGTCGAACTGTTGTCATAGGAAAGTACAGTGAAATTGACTAGGTATCTGTTGTCCGCGATACTGTTCCTTGTAAAGTCCGTATACTGCTTTGAGGAAGGGAGGGGTATTTTTTTTTGTAAAAAAAATGTGTTGCTTGGGCCCGCTAGGGCATAATAGATAGTCCTGTTCTTAAAATCATAAAAACTGAAGTGGCTTGTGCCCGCGCTATCAACAAATATTTCTTGGACTGTTTTATCCCTCATCATATCCCCTGTGGCCACGTATTCGCTATGTAAATGGTTGAAGGATGGATCGAATGTGGAAATGCTGAAAAGCTTATTGGTCATACCTGATGGGTCGGGGACTACCCCATTATATGCCCTTGCCATTACAATGTTCCCGTTGGGCTGGATAAAAGTCTTGTCATAGGCTTCGGTACTAAAAAAATCCCTTGGGGCCTGGTACCCGGCACTTAAAGCTGAGTTTTCCGGCGCACAATACGCTTTGTTGGATAAAACCGATTTGTTGCCCATATCAATTGTGATGGAAAAAAATGCAGGCCTGTTGGCACACTGGCCAATAAAACCAGAGCTGCCATATAAGGTGAGCTGGCCCCCATCCAAGGTACCATACCGGAATACGGGAAAGTCCCATCCACCGGAAGGTTGTGCATTGATGATAACCGATGGGCCAATGATCCCTGAATTGTCCGCCGTTACCAAGAAAACCTGGTTCTCTGTAAAAGCATTGACCTGTCCCGATAATATGTACAACAGACTGTCGGTCCCTTTTCGCAAAATCAGAGAGGCCCTGACGCTTTTGTTGTTAAGGTTGGGGCTGTTCGTGAACCCAAACCTTTTTTGTCCGATCACGTCCCCATTGGGGGATAGGACGAGTAAGTGGAATGGGGGCCTGCCATCATAGGTCCCGTTATTAAATTTGGCAATGATGTGGATATTCCCATTGTGGGCCTCTTCAACTGTTTCGATCGCTATGTAGCCTGAAAAAGGGTTGCTGGCTATTCTTTTGGACCATTCCATAGTCCCATATTTGTTTGTCCTTATGACTATGGCATCTCCATTGGCCTTTGTTGCTTTTATGTGCCCTATGGTGAAGGTCCCCCCATCGAAAGTTTTGGTTTGTTTATGAAACATCAATGAATCAGAGAGGGGCAATTGGGTAGAGTACCTTTCATGTATGGAAGAGTCAACACAAATGTTTTGGGCAACTGCAAAGGTGGAAATGATCAATAGGAGTATGGTCAAATATCGTTTCATTGGCAATGTAGAGACGGGGTAAACCATCACCCCATTCCTATTGTTGGGATCAGTTAATATACCATGTTTTTAGTTACGAATGTCCCATTCGGCTGTGTACAACGATGGGGCTTGTCGTTTTGTTGCGGCAGTTGAATCCGCTTGAGTCACGGTAGTCAAATTTACAAAATATGCAAGCAAATCATGAAGCCAAACGTGAAATATTCCAGCAGTAAATCTGTATATAAACAGTTATTGTTTTCATTGTATATATAACTTAAAGTTTTTTGGCCTCTGCCCCTTACCATCTGGTCTTCCTGTTGGGGTATACAGTTTTGTCGGAATTTACAACAGAGGGGAATACCGATATTGATCTCATTATTCCGATAACCCTATTGGGATTTTTTGTTGAAAGAATGGATGCGGGATGGGAATTCGCAGCCCAATCGATAATAGTGGATGGAATTATGTAACACATTCCATATTTTAATGAATCGCTTTCCTTGATTAATCCAAATCAATTGAATGTGCTTTTGATGGGAAATGGGATTGTCCCAATTCTGCATGACGATTCGTAATCCACAAATTTGAATGTGTTTTATTTTAGCCGAGTATTAATTCCATGTGTTATTGCTCCTGTTGCTATCTGGTAATTTGTGCAACGGATCGATAGTTACGGATTGAACAGGTTCGGTGGTATTAAAATGAACCGTATGGGCATCCCCTTGCATCCAAGTTTCTACAGGCAATTGCAGATCCTGCTTTGTCCCATCTTTTAAAATCAATTCAAGCGTACAGGGCATAGCCATTTTTTGAAGGTTGGCAATGGTAATATCCACACCGTTTTTTGCATCGCCCCCTGTGTAAGAAACAAATCGTACCGCAAGGTCCAATTGCCAGTTGTTATAAAACCATTCTCTCCAGAACCAGGACAGGTCCTCGCCCGATTCGTTGTTCATGGTCCTAAAAAAATCTTCGGGTGAAGGATGTTTGTAAGCCCATTTCTGGATGTATTTTTTAAATGCATAATCAAACCTGTCGGGGCCTAAAATTACTTCACGTAACAAAACCAGGCCAAATGCCGATTTAAAATATTCTATCGGGTGACGGTATTTTTCTGGAAACTGATCGGCACGTGCCATCATGGTTGGTGCATTGGTATCTTTCAAATAGGGAATAATTTCATCGGCAGGGTTTCCTTTCCCCGGTGCATATTCGCCATCACGCTTTGGCGCATACTCCCCTTTATTAAACTCATCGGCGGCATAAACATCGATAAAAGTATTGAACCCTTCGTCCATAAATGCATAGCGCCTTTCATCGCTGCCCACAATCATCGGAAACCAGTTGTGCCCAATCTCATGCGCCGTTACCCAGTATAATTCCCCCTGCTTTGTCATCGATACCGTCAAAAACAATTCCAGGATATTCCATCCCGCCCGCCATGCCCGCCTCATTGATGGCTACCGGATAGGGATAGACAAACCATTTTTCCGAAAAATATTCTATAGATTTTTTTAAATACTCGGTGGCCCTTCCCCAGGCCTCCT
Source organism: Bacteroidota bacterium (assembly GCA_018267575.1). GTDB lineage: Bacteria > Bacteroidota > Bacteroidia > Chitinophagales > Chitinophagaceae > Puia. Next base: position 10,031 of record JAFDYF010000109.1, on the reverse strand, counting down.
GGCCGGCACTTTCTACTGGGTAAATTGACATGGCCAAGGCCTTTTTGCCCTCTGGTAAATTTACTTTTGCCGCATCCCAGATATAGGCGGCGGAAGCGCCAAATGCCACATCCCTGGTATTGTTCATTTTAAAATGCCAGGTTACCATTTTATTGCCCCGTTCTCTTCCCGCATCATGAAGTACTTCTTCTGCCGTGCGGATCATGATGGTATTATCACTTTTTCTAGCATCCGCTAGCCTTTCTATTTGTTTTTGTGAAAGCACGTCCCTTTCGTTTTGTAGCTCGCCGCTACCGCCAACAATCATACCGGCAGGAACGGTAACCGAATAATCAAAATTGCCATACTCGCAGTAAAATTCGCCACTACCCAAGAAAGGCAAGGTGCTCCAGCCTTCAAGATCGTCATACACGCACATGCGTGGGTACCACTGTGCTATTTCATATATTTTTCCATTTTTTGTTGAAAAAAAATCGGTTCTGCCACCAAATTTTCCGGGAATGGAATATTGATACTGGATATGTATGTTGATTTTTTCTTTTGATGCTAATGCAAACGGCAAACGAATCTGCATTCTGGTATCATTGACAATATAGTTTGCTTTAAATATTTTTCCTTTATACTCAATGGTCATCATTTCAAATTGATAGCCCGCCGTGTGTTCTTTTCCCTTCCATTTTGGCCTAATGGTGGCAGCGGTATAAAAGTTGGACCTGGCATCTTCCCGATAGGTATTTTGATCTAGTTGTAGCCAGAGGGATGGCAACGCATCTGGACTATTATTTGTATAATAAATGGTTTCTACAACCTTCAATGTGTTTTCAACCGTGTCGATGGTCGCATGAAGTGTATAGTCAGCCCTGTTTTGCCAATAATCCGCACCGGGTGCGCCATTTGCCGACCGAAATTCATTTCCATTATTTGTAAAAAGGTTTTGGCTGAACAACTCAAGTGGGTCATAAATGGGTTCAAGGTTTGCTTGTGCAGACACTGAATTTATAAAACAAAAAAATCCGGCACAGAGAGTAGCTATTTTAATATGCATGTTAAATATTTTGGGATAAATCGATGGTCATAAAAAGGAAAGTTCCGACAAATGGGCTGATTAAAAAATTTAGCAAGCCCCAATAATTTAATCAGAAGATGTTCTTCTGCTAAACTCCTTAGTGCAGCTTATCCTTTATTTGTGTTTTCAAATTGTTAACGAGCTTATGGGAATATTTACTTTTTTTAAAACAGCCGACTCATTAAGATGGGTCAGTTCCATTTTGCTATTGAATCAACCCACATCAAAAAGGGTTGCTGGCTGTAAATCATTTCCCTATCTTTTCCGCTTGTCATTGAGAAATCAACAATACCAACCCTTATCGACTTGGCCTCCCTTTACAGTTTTGGGTTTGAACGCGATATCCATTATTTACTTTGCCCCATATTTTTAAGGGCGATATCCTTGTCAAATAGGTTTACCCCACCTTTGACGCCAAAGTCCAATGTGGTAACCGGGTATGCTATTGAAATATTTTTTCTCTCAAATCTCTTTTTTATCCGAACGATGATATCGCTCATGGCCTTTTGAAAATCATTATTGTTATTAAACTCGATCCAAAATCGAAGTTGAAAATTGTAGGTTGAATTTCCGATCTGGGTAAAATAGAAATCCACCTCTTCGTCGGGTAATATTTCGTCAATTTTTCTGGCCTCGTCCAGCGCCACTGTTTTTACATGATCTAAATCATCACCATAGGAAACGCCACTTTCAAGAATAATTCTTCGTTTGTGGAAGGTTGAATAATTAGTGAAGGTAGTGCTATAGATAATTTGATTGGGAACAAAAACTTCTTGTCCCGGTACCGTTCTGATGGTAGTCGTGACCCAACCTACTTCCATTATAACACCATAATTATTATCAATTTTAACCCAATCATCTTCTTTAATCGGATGTTGCACTTTTAGAAGTAGGCCCGCAAAAATGTTTGAGGCAATATCTTTGAAAGCGAAGCCCGCTATAATCCCAATAATCCCAGCCCCCGCCAATAAATGGGTTAGCATCTGTTCTAACCCAACAATTTTCAATGCCAAATAAACACCAGATAAGATAAAGAAAAAATATACGATGGAAGCAATAATATTGGACAGGTCGGAATGGATTTTTATTGACTTTAAATAGGCTCTTAGTATCACCTTGTTCGCAAATTTGGCCAGAAATATGAACAGGATCAATAAGACAACAGCCAAAAAAACTTTGGGCAAATAGGTTAACACTGACCCTTCCCAATTCTTCAATACCTTTTCCAAATAGTCCATCATTTTTTACCTAGCTAGATTTTATTTATAAGATCGGGAAGACCATGCACAAGCACATTACTCCATTTTATGATTGTACGAAGGTTGATCCACCTAAATTGAAAATGTGCTTCATTATTTACCTCAAAGTTTTTACTGCAAATGGTAATCAAAAAGTTTGGGGCATTTAATAACATAAATAAAATTACTTAATTCTCCTGGTAGATCATTGGAAAAACAGTGTGTGAAAATCGATTTTGCCCATCTCCATTTGCTCCAATATTGCCATTATTTCTTAGTGGGTAGAATTTTGACGTTCCAGATATATCTAAAAAGGCGACAAACAATTTGAACCTACTCTTAACTTTTTGAAATTTGCTTAACTGTTTGCCGGCAACAAGAAACTCTTGATGGAAAACCATATTGTTATTGAGGATACTTTATTGGGGCATGCGGATGAATGGGGCAATCAATCAAAAACGGTTATATGGTTTGCGGATAGTAAAAAAAGCCTTGTCGGTCTTGGCCATTTCTGATAAGCTATATATCAACTTCGGTGAGGTTATCATCAATATTTGCTATCCTAGTCAGTCTGCCAATTTATATCTTTGTCCCAATATTCTACCCAACATTTTACATCCCAACCTAAATATAACAACAATGAAAATCAACTTTATTGTTCTCTTAATCTTGGTTTTTCCCAATGTTAAAGCAAACGAAATAGTGCATGAAAAAAAACCCACTGCTGATAGTGATAGTACTGCGAAACAGTTTGGCGTTTATGCTGATGGGCTGCATGATGATACGAAAGCACTACAGGCTTATGCTAATTATTGTTTTGGTGATTCGGCACATTTCCACGGCAACCAATACCCGTATCTGAATAAACCTTTTATACTTCCGGCAGGTGTGATAAGGACAACCGCCCCTATCAATTTTTATCATGTTCATGGGGGAGTGATAAAAGGTCAGGGAAGGTTTGCGACAACAATCACAAATGACCGCTCCACCATATTCCATACCAATGGTTTTGAATATACCACCGTGAGCGATTTCCAACTTGCAAGTGGCAACAAATCATATACTTTGTTCGACCTCACCTGGGACAATTCACCCGGCGGGGCCTGCCAGTCCAACACATTCTCCAACATTTACTTTCAGGGAGGGCGCATCGGGCTCGATATTGGCAAGAACGGCTACATGGGGAGCGAGAACCTTATCCAGAACTGCTTCTTCCAAGGCTGTTTCAACGGCCTCGAGACGGCAAACTATAATGCGCTCCAGAACACCATTATTGGTGGCAATTTTCAGGGATGCGATTATGGGATAGGCATCAATGCTGGCAGCGCAAATGTTTATTCTACAGGTTTTCAGGCAAACGGTTGGGACATAGCGGTAACCAATTCCGCGAACGACTGCATGATCATAAACGGTTGTAGGAGTGAATCAGCAAACTTCCTTTATTCTGCCAATAGCCAGAACATGACCATAACAGGCATCACACATATCTCATTGAACAAAGGGGCTTTTGCGACTGGGGTATTGGGGTCGATAGAAAACTGCAACAGCCTCAACGGGTATGTCCAGCCCCTATCAGGCACCAAGATAGAAGGTTGTTGGTTTGGTCGGGTAGATTGGTACAACGGCAGCCAATCGTACCATGCAGGTGATCGTGTGGACACTTTGAGAAACCATACCGGGCATATGCCAAACAAAGGGGGAAAGCTAGATTAAGCCAAAATTTGCTATAAATATAAATATGTTTATAGTTATCTCAGATTGTTTTAGCAGAATCTAGGCCTTATTAAAATATACGCACAAATGAGAAACCCAGCATAGCTAGAAAAAGATTGGTCCATTGAAGAGCACCCAATAGCTTAGCATAAAAAAAGCCCGCACAGCGGGCTTGAATAAAAGAAATATAGCGATTTAATTTACTTAAATAAACGGGATCTCGTTTCTTTTCCTGGAAAATGTCTTGGTAGCTGATCGCTTATTCCTTTCCATCTTCCAAAAATCGATCGATTTGAACGAAGCCTTTTCTCCTTTCACAAAATCAACCTCTTTTGCTATCGTTTCTTTTACTTCGGCAACCAGTTGTTGCATTGTTTCATTGTCCAATTGAACCAGTGAGGACATTAAATTACCTTTCATAGTGTTTTTTTTAAATTTTGCGTGAACGAATATTGAATTTTAAAGATTTAGACATTAAACGGTAAATAAGCGCTTGATTTTATTGGCATTCACCTGATTGTTGTCATCTTGTTTTTCATTTGTTGCACAAAGTTAAGCAGGGGTGGGTGGCGCCGCAAACCATGTTTTGCCTGTTTCAATCATACCAAAGAGGCCTCTAATAATATATAACTATTTATAATACAATATTTTATATAATAAATAGGCATGATGGTCAAAGGGGCTTTTTGCCTTATATTAATACAAAAAACGAGTAAAAAAAGGTGTGTTTAGCTGTGATTTATATCAAGTATCTCATACCCAGATTATTATTTACCCTTATTTACCCTTTTCTTTCGGGATCATATAAATCGCCACATCACCCGGATCGATCTCCATGGAATTTTCATAAATGCTGGCAGGCACAATGCTGCCATCTTTCAAAATTTTCTTCACTGAATCATCACCATAAAAAACCAGGTTCATGCTGTTCAGGAAATCTTTGTTCACGATGATCAGAAAATAGTTCTCCCCTTTTTCCAACAGTGAAACCAAGGCAGGGGCGCCATTCGTTTCCAACACTTTCACGGCATCGGGCAACGAAGTCAATCGTATTGTTCCGGAGGGTATCATTCCCTTTCCCGTATGCCGAACCCAAACCATCTTCGATCCTGCAAAAACCCCCGAGAGGTTTTTAATTTCTTCACTCACCTGCTTTACACGGTCATATACCACCGTTCTCTTACCATTGGCACTGATCAAAGCGCCCCGTTGGTCCTCCGATGAAGCTGCATTAATGGAAGTGGCTGACCAATAAGTGAAATATTCGATGCCTTGCGCCCCATACGCCAGGTCGGCATATACCTGCAACCTGATGGAAGCAAGGGTCTGAGGTGTTACTTTAGCATCATCGTAGTTGGTGGTAAGCGCAAATGCCCAAAAAGCTTTGTTCGCTTTTTTGGCCTCGTCTGCAACTACCTCTAAATTTTCGAACCAGGATTCGGCCAGACGATCTTTGAGCACAGGATAATAATCGAAGGAGAGAAATTGAACCGGCAAATCATTGGCACAATCATGCACATATTTCCGATAGTCGGCTGTGCCCAGTCTTACCGAATCAACTACATTGGGGTAGAGATTGATATAACAGAAATGCTTCTTATCTACAGACTGTATTTTTTTTGCCCAATCTGAAAGCATGGGAAACAAGCTGATTGCTGGTTCATCCATCAAGTGGTAACCTGCCACGGCAGGGTGGTTCATAAAACGACGTGCCGTGCCTTCCGGGTCGGTTTTTAGTTCGGGGCAGGAAACCACTATTTTGATGCCCAGTTTGGCAGCCACATCCAACACTTTCTGCATCTCATTTATATTGGGATAGCTGTGGAGCTGATAGGTAATCCCAGCATCCTTCATTTCCTGATAACGGGCAATAGATGTTTCGTTGGCGGGGATACTGTACCAAGCAAGTATGGGGATTTGTTCCTTATTGCTTAATTTTTCCTGTGCTATGGAATGGTTCAGGTAAATAAAAAAAGCCAGCAGGGGCGTTACTAGTTTTCTCATAAGCATCAATTATTATTGTATCAAATATATGTCAAAACTTTTCTTCCGAGATTATATAAGGGTTGGCTGATAAGCCAAAAAATGGTTTTATATTTAAAAAAAACTTGCCATGAACAATAAAAAGCCTTCGCATAAAATAATCCCGGGCCGCAGGGAATTTATCAAGAATAGTATACAGGCCGGAATGGCTTTAACCATCGTCCCTCGATTTGTGTTGGGTGGTAAGGGCTTTATCGCTCCTAGCGACCAGATCCATTTAGGTTTTATTGGCACGGGCAAACAGGCGAGGGGACTTGCCAACCAGTTTGCACCCATCACCAAAATCATTGCAAGCTCTGACGTGGATTCACAAAAGCTGGATCTTTTCAGCAGGAATGTGCAGAAGAAATATGCTGAAATCAACCAAAAATCGGCATACAAAGGGTTTACAACCTATCCTGATTTTCGGGAAATGCTCGAGCGGAAGGATATGGATGCGGTAGTGGTTGCCACCCCCGATCATTGGCATGCTGTGGCAAGTATTATGGCGGCCAATGCCCATAAACATGTGTATTGCGAAAAACCCTTGGGGCATTCTGTTGAGGAAGGAAGGGCCATGGTAAAGGCGATGGGCAAAAACAAGGTGATTTTGCAAACGGGGAGTATGCAACGTTCATGGGTAAATTTTAGGCATGCTTGTGAGTTGGTACGCAACGGATACATTGGCGATATAAAGGAAGTATTGGTAAATGTGGGTGGCGCTGCCATTCCAGATGATCTACCCGGAGAGCCCGTTCCTGCTGTATTGGATTGGGATAAATGGGTTGGCCCAGCTCCCTTCAAACCTTTTAATGCCGAACTTTCCCCTCCCGTGGAAAAAGATGTTTTCCCTAACTGGCGTAAGTATAAAGAGTATGGGGGCGGCATCCTGAGTGATTGGGGCGCCCATATGTTCGATATTGCCCAATGGGGATTGGGAATGGATCATACTGGCCCGGTAAAATTATTCCCTCCCGATGGAAAGGAATACAAATCGCTTACCATGGTATATGAAAACGGCATCCTACTCAAGCATGAGGATTTTGGCAGGGGATTTGGCGTCCGTTTTATAGGCACGAAGGGGGTGCTCAATATCAGTCGCGACTATATTGATACCGACCCGGCCAATATCGTTAGTGCCGAGATCAAACCAAGCGAAATACATTTATACAAAAGCGATAACCATTACCAAGACTGGTTGCAGGCCATCAGGAACCATTCACAACCCATCTGTCCAGCAGAAGTCGGTCACCGTACCAGCAGCCTTTGCTGTATTGCCAATATTGCTTACTGGCTAAAAAGGCCTTTGCAGTGGGACCCACAATTGGAACAATTCAAAAATGATGAAGAAGCAAATGGATTGGCAAAAGCAAATATCCGCGGCGATTGGAAACTGGTTTGAGTCTACAGAATTTGATTATGGAAATTTGGTGAAGCAATCTCGAAACAGATTTTGATTATTATACAAAACTCTTGTTCAATAAATGTTCAAGAATTTATTTTGCTATCAATCAACTAATTTGTTTTTAAGCAAGGCCGTTGATTGCTTACCTTTTATTCAAAGGCAAATCGGTCAATACGGCTATTTTTTCAGCAAGCGCTTCCCCTTCGCGGCTAAAAACCCATACGAATAGCGTTTTTATTGGATACTCCTTTCTGATGTTTTCGATAGCTTCCATTGTCAAATTTTTGGCGAGGCCCTTACCCCTATATTCTTCCAATACCATGGCAGAGCATAGGTAGATAGTATCATACTGGATATCCAATGGGGTTAGCTCAAACAATTCCTTTTCCGAAATTTCCTTATTGATAAACCGATGCATCAAACTTGAGGTGGTCGGTATTACCAAAATCCATACCACCGGCCCATTGCCATCATCGAAATCCGACATGGTAGAAGGATGGATTTGCTGCAAGCGCTCAATCACGTTTTGTTCAACACTGAGTTGGTTAGGGTCCGTCCTTACTGAAAAAGCAGTATCTGCCAGTTCAATCATCCGTTCAAAATTGCTCTTTGCCATCTACCAAAAATAAAATAATAACGCATAGCCAATAAAGATCTGATGCGGATTTTCGATCGATAATAAAAAATCGATTCTCTTGTAGATTTTTTAGTTTTGCCGATACAAGAATGCCTTTAACACATGCGGCGAAAAATTTTAAGATTTTTATTGGTTGCCTATTTGCTTTTTCTTACATCGATGCTATCTGCTTGGACCGTTTTCCATATTCTTACTGGGGGTAAGAGAATCAACCCAAAATATAATAATAGCATCCTCGCTTTTGCAGCATTCCCAACCAATGTTTTCAATTACCTGAAAGGCATTAATAACCCTTCCAACGATGAGAGATGGGTGAGCAACAGCAGTGCCAAGGATGGGTTTGAATATTTTACCGACAGTTCCCAGATATCTCCCGGCTATTTGTTGGTAAGCAGTTTCAACGAAAAAAATTATGACCCCAATATAAAACTGATCAATATCCGGACAGGCCAATTATTAAAAACCTGGGAATTGAATGTGGATACCGCCCTAAGGTACGACCCAGCCAAAACAAAATTGAACTTCAGGGCTTTCCATCCCCTGCTGTTTTCGGATAAATCAATTGTGTACAATACAGAATATGGTCTCGTGAAAATTGACAGTAATTCCAAGATCCTGTGGGCAAGAAAGGGCATGTTCCATCATTCCATTGAAATAGAAAATGATTCTGTGCTTTGGGTGCCATCAAGGAATACCCATTCAAAATTATACCACTTCAATGAGTATAATTTTTTGTACGATGACGAACTGTGCAGTGTGGATGCACGAACCGGCAAGACCCTTTTTGAAAAATCGGTTGCCCAAATCCTGATGGATAACGGCTATGGCTATGTGTTGAACTGCGGCTATTTTGAAAATGACCTCATCCATTTAAATGAAATCCAACCCGCTTTAACCAATTCGAGATATTGGCAAAAGGGGGATTTATTGGTTTCCTTCCGTAACAAAAGTACCGTTTTCCTATACAGGCCATCCACAAATAAAATCCTATGGCTCAAACAAGGCCCATGGATAGAACAGCATCATTGCAGTTTTATTGACACTAGCAAAATCATGATTTTTGGCAATGACGCCTTAAGGTTTGGTCCATTTAGCGATACACTCTTGTACGGTCACAACAATGCCTATGTATATGATTTTAGCACAAATAAAACGACCACTCCCTTCGAAAAACTGTTCGTGAACGAGCGGATTGCAACTAGAACAGAAGGCAGGTGCAACCTGTTGGAAAATGGGGATATATTTGTTGCCGAAACCAATTACGGCAGGGTGATTATCGGGGACAGTACTAAAGCAAAATTGATATACACCCAGCGGATCAATGGAAATTATATCAAGATGTTCAATCTGGTCAGGTACTTAAAAACAATTCCATTTTAAAAGCAAACAGCATGATATTTTTATATTTAGGCCCTGGCTTTGGGGGTGGTTTGGTAGCACTGATTGTGGGCTTTGTGATTAGCCTATTTACTTTTTTAATCGCCATTTTATGGTATCCCATAAAAAAAAGCATTGCATTTTTCAAGCGTATTTTTAAAAAATGATCATTGCCCTAATCATTCTAGCAAGTATTGCTTCCTGCTTTTTATACACCAGAATACCATTAGCTGCTTTGGGTAAATTGCTGATGAAAAGCTATGCCCAGGTACTCTCCATCATAAAAGGAACTGAACCTGAATCGCAAAAGCAGCAACATATATTGGCACAATCCTTATTGCAGTTTAAATTGATTGGGAAAATCCTGTTTCGTGCAATCATTCTGCTATCGCCTTTTCTGATCACTTATCTTTGCTACAATTTTATCCAAAAAACCGATCTGCTATCTTTTTTTACTTTGAGGAATACCATTATTTCAGGGGTTACGGTTTTGGTATGGGTATTAGTTGAAAAAAATGCTCACTAGCGTTGCGTTATTGAGTTTTTTAGTTCTTTGAAAGTATTGTCAGTATT
>JAFDYF010000108.1 GCA_018267575.1 Bacteroidota bacterium | reverse complement strand
TTGGCATGTTGTGGCGGCATTTGGAAAACGTCCCGCCCGGGCCGGTGCTGGTTAATGTTACAAAAGTTGAAAATATATGCTAACGATCGGGCTTATCCGTCCCCCGATGCCGATGCTCCTAGATAGATAATGCTGATTGGCGTTTCCGTCCGCCGACATAACGCCAAGCCCCATGTTGCCTGCAGTTTTTTTCAATGAATACAACCTAAATATACTTTCCCAAATGTTTCTCTTGCTTTAGAAGCTAAGTAAATGTCGCATTCTTGGGCAATATAAAGGCCATATGGTTCAACATTGAATGTGAAATTTGTTTCTTGGTCTGCCTCCTTATCATACTTTTTTGTCGGTTCATGAATGAAATTGTACCTTATGGATGCCCAGATATCAAATCCAATTTCAGATTCGCCATCCAAGGCGTCGGTTGAACCTAATGAGACTTTGACTATTTTTTTTAAGTCTCCCATTGACTCTCTTAGAATTGTTGTTAAACTATGTGCGCATAAATCAGCGAGTTGAATGCCTCTAATTTTTTTTGAGTCTTGCTCTAAATGAAATGAATTATTATATAGATTTAGTGTATTAATTAAGGTAGTTGCCATTTCCTTATTAAGAAAAATGCCTTCATCAAAGTAAATTGTATTCTTTTGCGGCTGATTATTTATCTCTAAAAACTCTTTTAATGCCATTAATGCAAGTGACCCAAGATTTTTTATTTCTGAGTGAGGCAAAACTAATATTCCAAAAAAGCAATTTTTCATAAAATAGTATTTTAATGCTTTTCTGACTTCTGCCATTTGGGGAGTTCTTCCAAAATGAGTGCTGCTCTTGTATTCGTAGATTAATGGGTCGAACCCGTTGATTGCAAGAGATTTCTCAATGAAATTCGTAGGGTCTTCTTTACAAAATACAAATGAACCAATTATGAAATTCTTTTTAGGAAATTTGCTTTCATCAAAATAGATGTAATACATGATGTAAGGTTACAAAATTGCAGGCAACGGGAGTTTGTGAAAAAACTACCGTGGCCTATAAATATACA
>JAFDYF010000107.1 GCA_018267575.1 Bacteroidota bacterium | reverse complement strand
GGCCCGGGCGGGACGTTTTTCAAATGCCGCCACAACATGCCAAGCCCTGGCCGTTAGGCGCAATATTTTCTCCGTGTTTCGACAGTACCAAATTATTGAGTTGACCAGAGACTTAAACCCTGTTATTACAAAAGGGGCAAAAGGGGTAATAATTGAAGTTTGGGACAGTGAATCTTTTGAAGTCGAATTTTTGAATGCCGAAGGAATTAATCTTGGGCATAATGGAGAGTTCACTTTTACATTAACAACGAAGGACATTAAAGAATGCTTGACACCTTAACTTCGGGACAAAAGCAACTTGCGGATTTCATGAGCGACATATCAGAAAATTGCTATTCAGCAGGCTGGCTTGAAAACCTGGAATATGTTCTATGGGATGCAATAACTAACGGCGAAAGAAAATTTGGGCATGGAATAATCTATCAAAAAGACATCGACAAACTAGAACAACTTTCTAAAGATTGCAATTGTTGGATTTATTATGATGACGTTACTGAACAAACTGCGATTAGGCTAGATTTATGGAGGCAAAAGTTCGCCACCGATATTATTCAAAATCCAAAAATTATTAAAAGTTGACAATATTGCGCCTAACATGGGGCTTGGCGTTATGTCGGCGGACGGAAAACATAACCCAGCTTCACCTATCCAGCAGCATCGGTCTCGGCGGACGGATAGGCCCGAGCAGTAAAATATATTTTCAACTTTTGTAACTTTATCGAGCACCGGCCCTGGCGGGACGTTTTTCAAATGCCGCCACAACATGCCAAGCCCTGGCCGTTGGTTGCAATATTCTCCCTAATGACACAGGTACGTTTTTTAGACTGGATTTTTTTAGTTGACAAAAAACTCACACAGAGTATTTATTTAACAGTCGCAAAGGGAGGTGCTGACAATTGTAATTGCTCAATGTGTAAAAATTATGTTGTAGCCAGACAAAACTTATTTGACCTGCCATTAAGAAATTTTTTCAAAAACGTTGGTGTTGAAATGAACAAAGAATATGAAGTTTGTCATATGAACAAAGAAACAAATGGACTTCATTTATACAGCACTTGGTTTGATTTTGCTGGACAACTATTAGACGGACGAAATTGTAAAATTCAAACGAAAGACGGAAAATCTTCGATTGAATATTTTGATATGAATTCAAATTTATCAGTTGCTTTTTTACCTTCAACAAAACCAGCAGATAGCTTTTTTGACAATGTAGAAGAGGTTGTTTCAATAAATTTTTTGCTTACAATTCCTTGGACAATAAACGAAAAAGAACCTGTGTGATAAATAATACTGCAACCAACATGGGGCTTGGCGTTATGTCGGCGGACGGAAAACATAACCCAACTTCAA
>JAFDYF010000106.1 GCA_018267575.1 Bacteroidota bacterium | reverse complement strand
ATCGTTTTCTGGTGCCCTTTTTTGGTTCTTTTTTGGGCAAGCAAAAAAGAACAAATAGTATTTTGAATAAAAGCTTTAAGCAATCTTTATTTTTTGATAAACTAATAGCATAACAGGTTAATCCTAAATCAATCGATCCTTCCAAGAATTGAATGTGAATCATTTCTAGTGGCTATTTTTTGAACCAATTGTTGTTTTTTATCAAAAAAGCGAAATATTAATAAAATCCCTAAAATTTAAGGCTATTCGCTAAATTTTGTCGAATTTTGCATCTCTTTTTTAAATAGGAGCTTTTAAAATTTACAGAATATGAGCAAAGTGGCAGGTACATTGTTTGACAAAGTGTGGGATGCCCACGTGATCCGTAAAATTGAGGATGGCCCCGATGTGTTTTTCATCGACCGTCATTTCATTCATGAGGTAACAAGCCCAGTGGCTTTTCTTGGTTTACAGACCAGGGGCATTGGCGTGATGTTTCCTGATCGGACATTTGCAACGGCCGATCACAATACCCCGACCATCAACCAACATTTGGCGGTTAAAGATCCTTTGTCAGCCAACCAATTGAAGGCCTTGGAAGAAAACTGTGCAAAATATGGCATCTCCCACTGGGGACTTGGTAACCCAAAGAATGGTATTGTGCATGTGGTAGGGCCTGAGAATGGCATCACACTACCGGGCATGACCATCGTTTGCGGCGATTCACATACTTCCACTCATGGTGCATTCGGTGCTATTGCATTTGGTATTGGCACTTCAGAAGTGGAAATGGTGTTGTCCTCCCAATGCATCATGCAACCGAAGCCCAAGAAAATGCGCATAACCATCAACGGTAAATTAGGAAAGGGTGTCGTCCCTAAAGATGTTCCTTTATATATCCTTTCACAAATTTCCGCAAGTGGTGCAACGGGTTATTTTATCGAGTTCGCTGGCGAAGTGTTTGAGAATATGAGCATGGAAGGCCGTATGACCGTTTGTAACCTTTCGATAGAAATGGGTGCAAGGGGCGGCATGATTGCTCCTGATGAAACCACTTTTGCATACCTTAAAGGAAAAGAAAAATCACCCAAAGGAGAAGCTTGGGACAAAGCATTGGCTTATTGGAAAACATTGAAGACTGATGCCGATGCCGTGTTTGATATGGAACTGAAATTTGATGCGGCGGATATTGAACCTCAAATCACCTATGGTACCAACCCAGGGTTGGGAACGGGCATTAGCAAAAAAATTCCTTTGGCTTCCCATGTAAAAGATGGGGAAGCATCTTATAAAAAATCCCTTGCTTATATGGGCTTTGCGGAGGATGAAAAAATAATCGGCAAAAAAGTGGATTATGTTTTTCTGGGCTCCTGCACCAATGGCCGCATCGAGGATTTCCGTGCGTTTGCTTCTATTGTGAAAGGGCGAAAAAAAGCGGATAATATCACGGCTTGGTTGGTACCTGGTTCTCATATCGTGGAGAGCCAAATAAAAGAAGAAGGCATTTTGGATATATTGACGGCTGCGGGTTTTCAACTGCGTCAACCGGGATGTTCTGCTTGCCTCGCAATGAATGATGATAAAATCCCTGCAGGCAAATATGCAGTAAGTACCAGCAATCGGAATTTCGAAGGCCGTCAGGGTCCCGGGGCAAGAACTTTGTTGGCAAGCCCATTGGTAGCTGCGGCGGCTGCTGTAACAGGTGTTGTTACCGATCCTAGGGAGCTTTTATAAAAGCGTTCTGGCTTTTTAATTATTAATTACTAATTATCAATTATCAAATGGCTTACGATAAATTTTCAGTTTTAAAGAGTACCGCGGTTCCTTTACCAATAGAAAATGTGGATACGGATCAAATCATCCCTGCCCGTTTTTTGAAAGCAACCAAGCGGGAAGGTTTTGGTGATAACCTGTTTAGGGATTGGCGTTATAATAGTGATGATAGTCCCAAGCGTGATTTTGTGTTGAACAACCCGATCTATTCTGGTAAAATATTGGTGGGCGGAAAAAACTTTGGAAGCGGCAGTTCCCGTGAACACGCAGCTTGGGCGATTTATGATTATGGTTTCAGAGCGGTGGTCTCCAGTTTTTTTGCGGATATCTTCAAAGGCAATTCCTTGAATATTGGCATCCTGCCCGTAACAGTTAGCCCTGAGTTTTTGGATAAAATTTTCAAAGCCATCGAAGCAGACCCAAAAACGGAATTGGAAATCAATCTGCCCAATCAAACTATTTCCATATTGGCGACAGGGGAGAAAGAATCCTTCGCTATCAATGGATATAAAAAGCATAATATGCTCAACGGCTTTGATGATATTGATTATCTGCAAGCCATGAAAGAAGAAATAAAAACTTTTGCTTCCCATAGCATGTATTAATACTGCTTTACCGAGCATACAATGATTCCTTATGCCTAATAAGCAATACCGCCATATTGAAATAATGGATACCACCTTGCGGGATGGTGAGCAAACTAGTGGTGTGTCTTTTTCGGCTACCGAAAAGTTAACGATTGCCCAACTTTTATTGACGGAAGTAAAAGTGGACCGGATTGAAATTGCTTCTGCCCGTGTATCGGAGGGGGAATTTCAAGCTGTGAAAAAAATTACGGAATGGGCTACTGCCAATGGTTTCATTGATAAGATTGAGGTATTGACTTTTGTGGATGGTCACACATCTATTGATTGGATGAAGCAAGCGGGTGCAAAAGTGATGAACCTATTGACAAAAGGTTCTCTTAATCATCTTACCCATCAGTTAAAGAAAAAACCCGAGCAACATTTCAAAGAAGTGGGCGATGTGATTGCACTGGCCAGGAAAAATAATATCGAGTGCAATGTGTACCTAGAAGATTGGAGCAATGGCATGCGCAACTCGCCAGAATATGTTTTTCAATATATCGACTTTTTGTCCACCCAACCCATCAAAAGAATTTTATTGCCGGATACTTTGGGCGTTTTGATCCCTTCCGAAACAGGACAATATATTTCCTCTATTGTAAAAAAATATCCTAATATCCATTTCGATTTTCATGCGCATAACGATTATGACCTTGGCACGGCCAATGTATTGGAAGCAGTGAAAGCAGGGGCAAAAGGGCTGCACCTCACCGTGAATGGCATGGGCGAACGGGCAGGTAATGCGCCCTTGGCAAGTGCCATCGCCGTGATGAACGATTATGTGAAAGAAGTGAAAACATCGGTGGTGGAAAAATCATTGTACACCGTGAGCAAACTGGTGGAAACATTTTCTGGTTTCCGCATCCCCGATAACAAACCTGTTGTTGGGGAGAATGTATTTACCCAAACCGCAGGCATACATGCGGATGGTGACAAAAAAAATAATCTCTATTTCAACGACCTGATGCCCGAGCGTTTTGGTCGCCAAAGAAAATATGCTTTAGGCAAAACAAGCGGTAAAGCCAATATTGAAAATAACCTGAAACAATTGGGTATCCAATTGTCTGATGAGGATTTAAAGAAAATCACGCAACGCATTATCGAGTTGGGTGATCGGAAAGAAGTGGTCACTCAATCCGATCTTCCCTATATTATTTCTGATGTGTTGGATAGCAGCAGCATTGACGATAAAGTGAAAATCCTGAATTATGTGCTGACCCATTCCAAGGATTTGCGTCCATCGGTTACACTGCGGATTGATGTGCATGGGCAGGTTTTTGAAGAACATGCACAGGGCGATGGGCAATACGATGCATTTATGATTGCGTTGAGAAGCATTTATAAAAATAAAAAACTGGAACTTCCTTTGTTGACGGATTATGCAGTACGTATACCGCCCGGTGGAAAATCAGATGCCTTGTGCGAAACGATTATCACTTGGGCTTATAACAATCGGGAGTTTAAAACGCGGGGATTGGATAGCGACCAAACAGTTTCAGCTATCAAGGCCACTCAGAAGATGTTGAATATGATTTGAGGTAGGTTGAGTGGTTGATAAGTTGAGAGGTTGATACGTTGAGTTGGAATTTGGAATTGGGGTTGAGAGATTGAATAGTTGATTGGTTGAGAAGTTGGCCCTATGTTTCACTATTCACTATTGACCATTCACATCTTTGTCCCTTTGTATTCTTTGCGCCCTTTGCGTGAAACAAAAAAAATTACCACAGAGGGAAAGGAGGTTAAGCACAGAGTGTGGTTGAGACTTTGATTGGTTGATTTGGAATTGGGAATTGGTGTTGAAAAGTTGCGAGGTGCTGTGTTTCACCATTCACATCTTTGTCCCTTTGTATTCTTTGCGTTCTTTGTGTGAAACAAAAAAAATATAGCTTCAAATGAAAATGCACATCTTAATAGTTCCCGGCGATGGGATTGGGCAAGAAGTAACAGCCGTAGGCAAAAAAGTATTGGATAAGATAGCCGCCAAATTCAATCATGAGTTTACCTATGATGAAGCATTGATTGGTCATGTGGCCATTGAGAAAACTGGCGTACCCTTACCAGATGAGTCTTTGCAAAAAATGAAAAACTCAGATGCGGTATTGTTCGGTGCCGTTGGTCATCCCAAATATGATAATGATCCCTCAGCCAAAGTGCGCCCCGAGCAAGGTCTGTTGAAAATGCGCAAAGAATTGGGTCTTTATGCAAATATTCGCCCCATCAAATTGTTTGATGAATTGTTAGGTGCCTCCAGTATCAAGCCAGAAATATTGAAAGGGGCTGATATCCTCTTCTTCCGAGAGTTGACTGGCGATATTTATTTTGGTGAAAAAGGAAGAAAGAACAATGGTGATACCGCTTATGATGTAGCAGAATACAGTCGCTACGAAGTGGAGCGTATTGCCCGCAAAGCCTTTGATGCCGCAAGGACCAGACGAAAAAAATTATGCTCGGTAGATAAAGCAAATGTGATTGAGACCAGCCGCTTGTGGAGAGAAGTGGTACAAAAAATCGCCTTGGAATATCCTGATGTGGAAGTGGAGCATCAGTTTGTGGATGCCACAGCCATGCTATTGATCAAAGATCCACGTCGTTTTGATGTTGTGGTCACCGCCAATCTTTTCGGCGATATATTAACGGATGAAGCTTCACAGATTGCTGGCTCGATGGGTATGTTGGCCTCTGCGTCCATTGGTGATGGCACGGGTGTGTATGAGCCCATTCACGGTTCTGCGCATGATATCACCGGCAAGGGGGTTGCCAATCCACTCGCTTCTATTTTATCTGCTGCACTCTTGCTGGATATTTCTTTCGGTCTGAAAACCGAATCAGAAACTGTCATTGCAGCGGTTGATAGTGTATTGAAAGCAGGGTTTCGTACAAGGGATATTGCCGACAAAAGCACTCCAGCCGATAAAATACTGGGTACGGATGCTATGGGTGAACAAGTATTGAAGCGGCTTTAATATTGAATTTCCAATTGACCTGAAACAAAGAATACTTTGGTTAGAATGGATTAAATACATAACGGTCCCTAATGAATGAACCCCAATTATATTAACACCGCCATAGATGATGGGTTTTTAAGTCAGCTTAATTTAAACCTCAAACTATCGCTAAAATCTGTTTGCTTTTAAGGTTCTATTTTTTTTATGGGAAAAAACTAAAAATCAGAACAAGTAAAACAATAACCGTGAAAAGAACATACATATAGTCCTTTTCGTAGACAAAAGCGAATACTGAAAAAAGGACCCTCAGCACAGGGGTTGCAATCAGGAGCAAAATTCCCAATTCCATTATTGGAACAGGTTGGAACTTAACCAATCCCCGAAACAAATCTTGAAAATTGGAAAGCGAAATGCTGTCTGGTTTAAAAATGTGATAGCTGGGGACTTCAGACCCATGTCGTACCAAAAACAAAATGGCACCAATAATCAACACAGAACCTGCAACAACGACCCCTATTCTTAGCAGATTACCCAAAATGATTTCTAATTCCCTATCCATGTTTTTCGATTCACTTTGTGCTTTTATCATTTTAACCCATTTTTTAACATTTCGTAAGCCATAATAATTATAATAATCGAAAAAACGATTTTCAAACTTCGAGAAGAGGCTACTGCCAAAATTTTTGTGCCTAGAAAAGCTCCGGTCAAAACACCCAGCATAACGGGCATGACCAGGGATGCATGAATATATCCGTTCTTCAAATATATGCCAGCGCTTGCAGCAGCAGTTACGCCTATCATAAAATTACTCGTGGTTGTGGATACCTTAAAGGGTATTTTCATTATTCTATCCATGGCTATCACTTTTATTGCGCCGCCACCAATCCCAAGCAAACCCGACATAATGCCTGCAAAGCTGCTAAGAGCAAATCCCAAAGGCACATTTTGCACCGAATAACTTTGTTCCCCTTTTGGTGTCGGATATTTTCCATTTAATTTAAATATTCTGGCATACTTGTTCTCTTTACTAAAGTCGCCTAGCTCTTTTCTAAAAAATAGGGACGAAATAGCGGAATAAACAAGTATGGTAGCAAAAATGATGGAGATCGCTTTTACTGAAAATACGCCTGCCAGATATGCACCAATTACAGCACCAATGGTAGTTGCCATTTCCAAGAACATCCCTATTCTTATATTCGAGTAACCTTCCTTTACATAAGCGGAAGCGGCACCGGAAGAAGTGGAGATGACTGAAATTAGAGATGCCCCTGCAGCAAAATGAATATCCACGCCGAATAATACAGTAAGCATCGGCACAATAATTATCCCACCCCCAAGCCCTGTTAAAGAGCCTAGCAACCCTGCAAAAAATGAACCAATATAAATGAACAGTGAAAAAAGAAGGTTGTTTAAATCATGCATGATTAAAAAAGTTTTAAAACCAGAGCCACCTTGTATTGTACCCAATGTTTGTTGGGACAAGGCTCAAAAATAAGACTTGAAACTTTTAATTATTATTCGGTTTTATACTTTTAAGATTTCATTTTCGGTCAATTATTATCAACCAAGTATCGATATTGCTGTGTATTCTATATTCGTTGTTAGTCGTTATAATCAAGTTTGTTTTGCATTTGCCCCAAAGGACTGCCTTATCATTTTGTACTGCATTTGGAAAACCTTCACCCGACCGATGCCAAGTGGCTAAAGGTACAAAAGTTGATTACATGAACTAAGCTGGGACGTCCGCCGAAATAATGCCAAGCTTCCTTTCGCTGATTGCTGTTATTGCCTGTCCACTATGTAGTTCAGTTCAGTTACACCGCAGCTAAATTGTCGAGTAATAGGTAATAGTTTTAGATTTATCCTATCCTTGATGTCTACAAACAAGGGGATGCCACGCCCCAGAATAATGGGATTTAGAAATAGCCAGTAGCCATCTATTAAATTTTGTTGTATTAATGAATGTGTTGCAGTTGGGCTTCCAAAAAGCAAAATTTCTTCGCTCCCGCCATTATCGGTTTGCTTTATTTCATTTATTCTGTCGGCAAGATTGTCACTGATAATTGTGGTATTGGTCAAATCTGAATTTTTCATTGTTTTTGACAAAACAACTTTGTGAACTTTCTTATACCATTTTGAATGTTCAATGTCGTGCTTACTGGCTGTTGGCTTATCCCCTGCGGTAGGCCAGTAATTCTCCATCATCTGATAAGTCACTCGCCCATACAATGCCGTATTGCCTTTGCTAATGCGTTTACCGACATAATCAAAAATCTCTTCATCAACTTTGATCCAGTTCATTTCTCCGTTCGGTCCTGCTACAAAACCGTCAAGCGATAGGTGCATAAATGAAATTACTTTTCTCATATTTTTTTATTTTTTATTGTTGATACCACTCAAGGCAATAGAATAATTTGTCAAGGATTGCCACAAAAAATATGGCTGAGGCTGTGACCATTATCATTAGTGCAATTACTGGTTATAGGTTCTCCCCCAATTCAATTTTATTAACAAACCCCTTCCATCATTCGAAAATGTTTTAGTTTTGTCCTTCAAATTTACTTGTTTGCCAATTATGGGTGAAAGTAATTTTATATCCTATCTGTGATTAGCATGTTGGGATCCAATGAGCTTGACCAAGGGCATTTATAAAATCTTCATATTCTTCATTATACTATTTAATTAGACCTTCGGGTTCAAACAACTAAAACCGTCATAATCTTGCTGTTTTGGCTTTTGTTGGTGTGAGAACCGCTGAATGAAAGGGACCATTGTCATGACATACAACCTGATTTCGTTTTCTGGACAACCATCCTTTTATTTCTACCGTATAAAAACGACCCCGCTGGTCTCCACATAATAGATTGTCAGCGTGGGCTTATAACGAAGCGATAATCTGACCAGGGGATGTTTGTGAACGTATATCTCAATTTGCTTTTTCAATAATTCAATCTGAACAGAGAATTACTTACCAAGAATCACAGCACAAAATACTATCATAAAAGACCGATTTCAAGCCCAGGTTTAGCTTTACGTTGTTGTACCCTTATCCAATATTGAGAATCGGGAAATAGGGATGAAGATTTTTTTAAAACTTTGTACATAGAAAATAAACACAAGAGGCAGTCTTAAATTTTGTTTTAAGACTGCCTCTTGTGTTTGGATTGTCTTGGTGCAGGAATTCAGTATGTCAGGTATGGCTTTTTAAGAACATTTTGGGAGATCCAAAATGAAAAAGCCCGAAAACAGTGCGTTTTCGGACCTTTTACCTCGTTTGAATTATCTATGGGCAGAGAGGGTAGGAAATGAACCAACCCATTCCTATATTATAAACCAATTGTTTAGACACTGCAAAATTGTTTGCTCATTAAATCACTCAAGATATCCATTAGATTTGTAAGAACGGTAATCTAATATAAACTTACAAAAATCATGTAAATAATTGGTCCATACCCGATGGACTACAATGAAATAGGTGTATTTGATAAGATTGTGGATGTTTGCAAAAAATACCCAAACTGTTCCATTCTGGTAGGTTATGAAATGAGACTATCAAAGCTACTAAAACTAGGGGCTGACATTTGGTTGAATTTGCCACGTATCACCCATGAAGCTTCGGGGACGAGTGGCATGACGGCCGCCATGAATGGAACCGTAAATCTAAGCATGCCTGATGGGTGGTTCCCCGAATTTGCCAAGGACAAAATAAATGCCTTTATAATACCTTCCGGAAATAGTCAATTGCCCGAACATGATCAAGACGACAATGACGCTTCCGCCTTATTCCAACTTTTGGAAACAGAAGTGATCCCAATGTACTATGATTATCCAAACCGATGGATTGAAATCATGAAAAATGGGATGAGGGATATCCTACCACAATTCGAGAGCAAAAGGATGGCTATCGAATATTATGAAAAGCTGTATCTTGAACGATAGAGTCATTAGTAAATATGCGTCACACCTCAACAAAATCACCACCCTATTCATCTCTGAATAAAGCGCGGTTAATACATAGTGGCAGGGAATATTTTAATCTTTTCATATCCCTCATCGATCATGCAACCGAAATAATCCAATTGCAATGCTATATATATGAGAATGATGAAACCGGTTATGCAATTGCCAACGCCTTGATTGCTGCAGTAAAAAGAAATGTCAAAGTCTATATGCTGGTTGATGGCTATGCATCCCAAGGCTTACACCATAAATTCGTGGAAAATTTAAAAGCGGCGGGAATACAGTTCCGCTTTTTTGAACCTCTTTTTAGGAGCAAATATTTTTATTTTGGTCGTAGGATGCATCATAAAATTTTTGTGGTGGACGCAAGATTTGCTTTGGTGAGTGGGCTAAATATAGCCAATCATTACAATAGTTTTTCAGGGAGCCCTGCATGGCTTGATTTTGGGGCCTTCGTAGAAGGTGAGGTAGCAAAACAGCTTTGTGAGCTTTGCTGGAAAACATGGAATAATTTTCCTTTGAAAATCGATAGCCCCCCTTGCCAAGAAAAAAATATATCATTCGATTTTAAAAAGAGCGAACAAAGCGAAGTGCGAATGAAGCGAAATGATTGGGTACGACGAAAAAATGAAATATCCGCTACCTATATTGAAATGCTCCGTCACGCAAAATCACATATAATCATTGTATCCAGTTATTTTTTGCCCGGCAAGGTTATCCGAAAATTATTGAGACATGCGACTAAACGTGGAGTGAAAATAAAAGTGCTAATTGCGGGGCCTTCTGATATCAGGCTCGCGAAAAATGCAGAGCGCTGGATGTACGATTGGCTACTTCGAAACAACATCCAGCTTTTTGAATATCAACCCACTGTTCTACATGCCAAAGTGGGCATCTGCGATAGCGAATGGCTCACTATTGGTTCCTATAACATAAACAACATAAGTGCGTATATCAGCATAGAACTGAACTTGGATGTGCGCAATCCAAATATTGCAAAGGAAATGGAAGATACCTTGAATATGATCATTGAAAACGATTGTGTTGAAATCACCAAGGAAAGATATCTTAAATCTAAAACCCTATTCAATCAATTCGTCCGTTGGAGCTCCTACCAAATCATTAGAATCATCATTTCCGTGTTGACTTTTTATTATAAACACGAGGCTTGATATGTTCCTTCTGATTGCAATCATTAAAATCGATAACGGCAATCATTTAAAAAAAACATGAAAGCGATACGTTGCATTAAGTCCTTTCGCAATGGAAAACACTAACGATATTATTCATGGAGAGGAAATAAACAAGCCCATAACAAAAAGTATTCTTTTGTTTTTTTCCCACTTAAATGAAATTCAAAAATTTATTTTTCGATTTTTTAGGGAAGCTTTTACTCCCCCTTATGAACTCAAAGAAATCATACGGCAATGCTACACTATGGGCTATCTTTCGTTAGGGATTAT
This sequence comes from Bacteroidota bacterium, assembly GCA_018267575.1. Lineage (GTDB taxonomy): Bacteria > Bacteroidota > Bacteroidia > Chitinophagales > Chitinophagaceae > Puia. The sequence goes on along the minus strand of JAFDYF010000106.1, from coordinate 87,796 downwards.
TACACTAACCGGTTTTATCACTGGCATCGTCTTTACCAAACAGTCACGGCAACCCCCTGCCGATTTTGGAGCAACTTCCTGGCTCCCCTCCTTGGTTTCGCTAGCACTGATTCGTGCCCTTGCCCCACTCATTACTGCTTTGATAGCCGCAGGAAAAATTGGTTCAAATATTGGAGCGGAACTTGGTTCCATGAATGTCACAGAACAAATTGAAGCGATGGAAGTTTCAGGCACCAACCCCTTTAATTTTTTAGTGGTAAGCCGGGTGCTTGCGATTACCTGCACGATGCCAATATTAATGACTTATGCCTGCTTCGTCGGGCTAATGGGATCCTATCTAAACATCAATCACAATGAACAGACCAGCTTTACTACCTTTATCCATGATGCCTTCGGCAAAATCACTTTCCTCGATATTTTTGCTTCCCTTTTCAAATCATTATTATACGGCTTTACCATAGGCATCGCGGGTAGCTATTTGGGCTATAACGCAAAACAAGGCACCGTTGGGGTTGGAAAAGCTGCCAATACCGCGGTAGTGGTTTCAATGTTCTTGATCTTTATTGAAGAAATACTTATTGTACAGGTTGTCAACTCAATGAGATAAAAAACCACGTAAAGTACCATGTCAACGGATATTCCATATACCAATACTAAAGAAGCGGTGATCGCCATCAAAAATCTTTATAAATCTTTTGATGAGAACAAAGTGCTGAATGGGATTGACCTTGAACTGCATAAAGGCGAAAATGTGGTAGTACTTGGGCGTTCAGGCAGTGGAAAGTCTGTATTGATAAAAATAATCGCAGGTCTTTTAAAACCAGATAAAGGAATAGTGTCGGTGTTCCAAGAGCAGATTGATTTATTAAATTTTAAGGAATTGCAAAAGCTTCGATTACGCATGGGGTTTTCCTTTCAGAGTGGTGCACTGTACGATGGTATGAATGTTAGGGAAAATCTTGAGTTCCCGCTCGTGCGCAATCAAAGAAAGCTGGGTAGAAAACAGGTGAACGATGCTGTTGAGCAGGTGCTACATGATGTGGGTCTTTTGCAAACAATAAATCAATTGCCCAGCGAACTCTCTGGAGGTCAAAAAAAGCGCATTGGAATCGCCCGCACCTTGATACTAAAGCCTGAGATTATGTTCTATGATGAACCTACCGGGGGTATTGACCCTATCACCTGTGTGGAAATTAATAACCTTATCAACAAAGTGCAACAACAGTATAATACGAGCTCTATTATTATAACCCATGACCTCACCTGTGCAAAAACTACGGTTGACCGCATTGCTATTTTATCCGAAGGGAAAATAACCAAAAATGGCTCCTTTGATGAAGTTTTTGAAAGTGAAGACCCGAATGCCAAAGCATTTTATAACTACAATTTTATTGCAAAAAAATGAAAACCATACATATTACCCGAGCTGTTATCGTGGGCGTTTTTATTTTTATCGCCATTATAATTTTTGTTACAGGTGTTTTAATTGTGGGAACACAGCGAAATACTTTTTCAAAAAGTGTTATCGTAAAATCCGTTTTTGCTGATGTGAACGGATTGCAGCCCGGAAACAATATTTGGCTCTCTGGGGTAAAAATAGGGGTCGTTTAAAAAATTGCCTTTCTTAATGGCAACGCAGTAGAAATCACCATGAATATTGACAAGGAGTTTCAGCCTCATATTATGAAGGATGCCAAAGCAAAAATCGGCTCAGATGGTTTGATAGGCAACAAGATTGTACTTATTTATGGAGGCACCGCAGAAGCGGGACCTATTTTGGGTAGTGATTATCTCATTAGTGAAACAGGTATACCAACGGACGAAATGTTAAGTACGTTGCAAAAAAACAATAAAAACCTACTCGAAATTACTGAAAACATCAAAGGCATTAGTAAAAAAATAAATGACGGGAAAGGGTCTGTGGGATCGTTGATTAATGATGGAAAGATTGCAGAAGACCTTCATTCCACATTGCTTCATTTTAAAACAGCATCTGCAAACAGTGAAAAAATAATATCGCAAATAAGTGATTTTACATCAAACCTTAACAAACAGGGAACGCTCATCAATCAATTGGTTACAGATACCCTGATGTATACCAATCTGCAAAAAACAATTTCCCAACTGAGAGAAGCTTCCGCTAGCATCTCAGTCTTTTCAGAAAATATTAAGCAGAGTGCCCAATCGCTGAACAAAACAGACAATACTGCTGGATTAATATTAAATGATCCTCAGATGGCAGCGGATATAAAAACCATTACGAAGAACCTAAATACCAGTAGTGAAAAACTCGATCAGGACCTTCGGGCATTACAACAAAATATTTTTTTTAGAGGTTATTTCCGTAAGCTGGGAAAGAAAAAACTAAATAATCAAGACAGCATCCCAAAATAAATTTATCGCCAAGAATGAAACCTATCCATTCATAGTCTCAATAAACACATTTACACATTCATCAATTTCTAGTGCAGTTTAATTTGAAGTAGAGTTTTTTTTTAACCTCCATGCGAATTCCTCAACCCACAGACTGTGACCCTTCCCGGAATATTATTCGGCAGTCATTGAAACAAAGATAAAGGACGGCTTCCTATGCTTTTGTCGACACATTACCTCAAAATAACAATGCCCTTCATTTTCATACCCAATATATAGGCAGGAATTAAAAAGGGAAAAAATAAACTGATTTATACTCTTAAATTTTAAGGTCTTCCTTTAACCACAATCAAAGAAATCGATGACTGGGGTCATTTTAAAATAGGCAACGAGTGAATAGGTTTAATTAAAATTTTATGGAATACATTTTGGAAAACAAAACTGCCGACATTACAGAAACATTCAAAACTATTTTTGAACGACGTGCTGTAAGAAAGTATAAGGGAATGACAATAGATAAAAATATTATTCTGAAAATAATAGAAGCTGGCACTATGGCGCCATCTGCCATAAACAAACAGCCATGGAAATTTTATGTACTTACTAACAAGGCTATGATAAAAACATTTTCGAAAGAGATTGCATCAGTGGCTCTAAAAGGCTTTTTCAGGTCTGCGATTAAAGATGCTATAAAAACAGCCGTCCATCTCCTACGGTTTTCCAAAAGTTTTAATTTTCATGTTAAGGAAGACCCTATTTTTCATGGAGCACCCGTAGTTATCTTCATTACCGGTCCACATGATAATGAGTGGTCCCCTATGGATATCGGGATGTGTGCACAGAATATGATGCTGGCAGCTAAATCAATAAATTTAGATACATGTCCCGTAGGTCTCGGCAAATTCGTGGAAGACACAAGAAGTTATCCAAAATTAATGATTCCTAAATCAGAACATGTTTATCTTTCTATTATTCTCGGTTATGGGGATGAAAACCCTGAATTCTATTCACGAAAGAAAGATAACATCCGATTTATTGACCCATAATTCAATCATTCAATCAAATTATATAAAATGAAAAAGTCATCCAAACTATTCGCGACCATAGCGGTAGGCAGTGCTTTGGGTATGTTGTTTGCACCAGCGAAAGGATCTGATACACGAAAAAAAATAGAAGACCAAGCTAAAAGGCTAAAAAAATTAATAAAAAAAGGGAGATGCACCCAAGAGCAATTGTCTTTATTAAAAGAAAAAATTCAAAAGCAAAAGGAAGGATTGGAAAAGCATTTAGAAAAAATCAATTCCATGTTGGCAGAATATGAAACCAAGGATACCTAGGGTATACCCGTTTTGATATAATCGCCTAAAATAAAACATAAAGGAGTCCTTTGTAAATAAGGTACTTGGGCACAGTACTGGTTCACTGATATTCATGTTTGCTTTAACCCTCATTCAGCTATCTGAACATTTTCACTTATCCTTTCTCTCCTAAGGAATCAGCAGGTTCAGCGTTTGGGCATTACTGTTTGCATTTATGGATGGGTATACCATATTTTTGGTAGCTGGATCCATATATGCTATGGGCAAGTTATAACCTTGTGTTAATTGAGTAATATATGTTGGCACGGGTACCGCCCCAAACGCTTTCATGCTGATTGTATAACCTGGTTGCCAAGTAGTACAAATATTTTCACAAAGACAAACTTTGATTGTATTATCCCCATTGTTTACGGGATACATGCGGGATGCATAAAAATTACTAGGAGAAACAGTAGTATCGTTTCTTGCAAAAAAGACAATGACAAAATGTTGCCATGATGTATTGGCGCAACTTACATTGCATTGTAACTTCAAAGTGTCATTTTGAATAGTGCCTGTTAATGAATTTACAAGAACCGAGCTAGTAGGTGTGATAACACTTATAAATGGGGAATAACCAATCAAATTTTGCTGAAGACTGTCCCAGAAAGATGAAGTAAAAGATTGTTTAATGGTACCATAACCTACATGACTGAATTGAACCTGCACCTGACCGGTGGCCTTCGATATAGGGATTACAAAATTTCCATCTGCATCGGTGATTACTTGAATAGGTTTTGCTATGCCGGAAATGCTGATGGTTGTACAAGAACTGTTTGATAAAGTATCCAAGCCTGAACTATCTGTTAAAAGAACCTTCCCTTGGGTTCCTGTCAATTGGGTATTAATAGCAGTGTTTGTTTTTTGGCAACCAATGAAGCTTAATATAGCAGCTACAATAAGATTTGAGAAAAATATTTTTTTCATAAAAAAAGTTTAATACATATAAAGTTAAAAATAATATTATATGTGCCAAAACTTTTAGGTATTTGCGTAGCTTGTTTTTTGCAACGTTTTACTGTAATTCTTATTGATCAATGAGGATTAAATAATCTTCGCCCCGTCTTCTATTTGTGTTATATATACAAGTGGCAAAACGGCAAACTCCTTTTTATATAGATCAATGATATAGGAAGAAAATTTTTCTACCTCCGCCTGTTTTACAATATTGATGGTACATCCACCAAAACCGCCCCCCATTTGTCTGGCACCCATAACCGCTTCAAATTCTTTTGCCTTTTCCACTAGGAAATCAGATTCTTTACAACTCACTTCATACCATTTGCTCAAACCTTCATGCGCTTCAAACATCAATTGACCAAAAGACTTCAAATCTCCCTTATTCAAAAAAGCACAACCTTTTAAAAGCCGTTCATTTTCGTGTACGATAAAGCTGCAGCGCCTGTAAACAATATCACTCAACTCGGCTTGATGCATTTCCAATTGTTCCTTGTTTACATCTCTCAACGAGCTGATACCCGGGTAATGGTTTTGAAGAATGGAAACCCCTTCCTCACATTGTTGTCGCCGTACATTATATTCTGAGCTGGCCAAACTGTGGCTGACCATAGTATTGACCAATACAATTTTGTAATCAGGGAAATCAAAAGGGATATATTCATATTCCAAACTTCGGCAATCCAGTTTGATTACATGTCCCTTCTTGCCATGAAGGCTAGCAAACTGGTCCATGATGCCGCATTTTACTCCAGCAAAAACATGCTCGGTTTTCTGACCGATTAAGGCGATATCCATCCGCGTTAATCCCATGCCAAACATTTCGTTCAATGCAAAACCAAAAGCCGAGCATACCGCAGCTGATGAACTCATGCCCGCACCAAGCGGTACATTACCGTCAATCACTACATCCACCCCACTCACGGTATGGCCCGCTTGCCTAAAATGGAATATCATCCCCAGCAGATACGTCGCCCATCCCTCAACCGGGTAAATTTCCTCTAGGCTAAATGAAAGTTTTTGTTTGTACTGGTTGGCCCATACATTCAGAGTATTGGTTTCGTTTTTTGCAATGGCGGTATAGATTTTTTTGTCGATGGCCGCCGGCAAAACAAAACCTTGGTTGTAATCGGTATGCTCACCAATTAAATTTACCCTGCCGGGCGACGATGCCAATAACGGCTCTTTGCCGAACTGTTCACGGAATGACTGTATCACCTGCTCTTTCATGCTGGAAAAATAACGATTTTTTGACCAAAACTCATTTGGGTAACATTTTTTCCCCATTCCCGGTCAAAGCTTTAAACATCTCAGATCAGGCTTAACGGTTTTACTGTTTAAGAGCAGTTATTCATTAACTAAAAGCATTAACTTGCCCACCAAATTCTAAAATATGAAACTCATCCGGATATTATTTGTGGCTACTTTTTTAATTTTCCTCAGTAGTTGTGTGGAAATAAATGAAGACATCAATATAAACAAAAACGGGAGTGGTGAATATTCCATGAACATGGATATGAGCAAACTTTTGGAGCTGATGCAAAATTATTTGGGAAAAGAAGAGATGCAAAAGCAAATACCCCAGAATAAAATGGACACCACTATCCATTTTAGGTCCTTCGTGGATACGGCAACAAATATTTCCCTAGAAAAAAAGGCATTGCTCAGGGAAGGGAAATTGCATATGGATATGAATATCGATGAAAAAATTTTTAAAACAGACATGCATTTCCCATTTAAGAATATGGGGCAACTTGAACAATTATATAGTTCAATGGGTGACGGGTCGCTCGGTACTGGGCAACTATTGAAAGGTCTTGCTCCCGGTAAAAACGACTCCTCGGCTTCTGATAGCCAGCAAAGCCCAGATTTTGGACAGTTCAATAATATTTACACTTTCACCAGTAGGAATGGGTTTCTGTCAAGAAAAGTAAATACTGAAAAATTCAATGCGTTGAAAGAAAGCGCTCAATATGCCCAGATGAAACAGGCTGGTGATATGGGCATGGAAATTCCTTATACAGTAACTATTCATTTGCCCAAACCGGCAAAGAGTGTTGGCAACTCCCTAGCGAAACTGTCCGATGATAAAAAAACGGTAACCATCAAATACAATTTGACCGAGCTTTTGGATCACCCCGAAAAATTCGAGTATAGCATCGAGTATTGAAATGATTGATTAAATGAAGCCTTCTTTCTGGCTGATACTTTTTATGGTGGATGTGGCAGTGGAACTGCTGGCCATCAGCTTTCAACTTGAAAGGGTTCGATTTATTAGCAAGCCTTTACTGATTTTATTTTTGATTGGTTATGCTGTTGTTGCTACAAAACAAAGGAATAACTTATTCACTCTCTTGATTGCTGCCTTGTGCTTCTCTGTTTTGGGTGATATTTTCTTATTGTTTGAGCAAAGCCATCCTATTTATTTTATGATGGGGCTCGTCAGCTTTATGCTTGCGCATATTTTTTATATCTTACTGTTTAATCAAATCCGGGTTAAGAATCAGCCTGAAAAAAAATGGGCTCTACTATCTATTATACTATTAGGAGTGTATGTTGTGTTTCTTTTTTTGCTTTTGGAACCATCCTTAGGCAGCCTAAAAATTCCGGTACTGGTATATGCGCTGGTACTTTCTGCCATGTTTCTGTCCGCTATACAGGCATTTGATATATCAAAGCAATCCTTCGGAAAGATTTGTGTTCTTGGATCATTGTTTTTTGTAATCTCGGATTCGTTATTGGCTATTGATAAGTTCAGGGCTCATTTTCCAATGGCTAGCTTCACGGTAATGGCTACCTATATTACTGCGCAATTTTTATTGGTGCTGGGTATCAGTAAATATCTAAATCTGAAGTCGGGCTAACAATAGATGGTTGATTTTGTTAAGATTCGCCGATTGGTTGCTTGTGGTATTATTTAATAATAAGTTTATGTACTTTTAATTTATGATTAAAACAGATTTCTTGATAGTTGGGTCCGGTATTGCCGGACTGAGCTATGCACTGAAAATGGCGGAATATTATCCTGAAAAAAATGTGCTGGTCATCACTAAAACAAAAGCAGATGAAACAAACACCAAATATGCGCAAGGTGGCATTGCGGGGGTTACCGATTTGGAACATGATAGTTATGACAAACATATTCAGGATACGCTGATAGCTGGTGATGGTTTGTGCAACCCCAAAACCGTGGAGATTGTAGTGAAGGAAGGTCCAGAAAGGATTCAGGAAATCATTGATTGGGGCACTCGTTTCGATAAGGATCCCGAAGGTGATTATAAATTGGGAAGAGAGGGTGGACATTCAGAATTCCGCATCCTTCACCATAAGGATGTTACTGGAATGGAAATTGAAAGAGCTTTATTGGAAGCGGTTTCCAAGAAAAAAAATATTGAGATCATCAAGCATTGTTTTGTATTGGATATTATTACCCAACACCATCTTGGGTTTCTGGTCACCAAATCAACCCCTGATATCGAGTGTTATGGTGTGTATGCACTAAATCTGCGCAGCAATCAAATCCAAAAAATTATATCCAAGGTTACTTTATTTGCTACGGGCGGTAACGGTCAGGTATACCGTACAACCACGAATCCAAAAATTGCTACAGGTGATGGAGTGGCCATGGCCTACCGGGCAAAAGGAAGGATCGAGAATATGGAGTTCATACAGTTTCATCCAACGGCTTTATTTGAACCGGGAATCAGTCCTTCTTTTTTGATAACAGAAGCGGTGCGTGGCGATGGCGGTATACTGCGTAATAAGGATGGCGAGGCTTTTATGGAAAGATATGATGAAAGAAAAGATCTGGCACCTAGGGATATTGTGGCACGTGCCATTGATAATGAGATGAAGAAAGCGGGGACCGATCATGTATACCTCGATTGCAGGCATATGGATCATGAAAAATTTATTGAACATTTCCCAAACATCTATGAAAAATGCAAGTCCATTGGTATTGATGTGGCCGTGCATTTGATACCCATTGCGCCTGCAGCTCATTATAGCTGTGGTGGTATTAAAACCGATGAATGGGGCAGGACTTCCATAAAACATTTATATGCTTGTGGGGAATGTGCATCCACAGGGCTTCATGGTGCAAACCGATTGGCGAGCAATTCTTTGTTGGAAGCACTTGTGTTCAGTCATCGTTGTTATTTGGATGGTCTAAAGGAAGTAAATAAAATCGAGTTCAAAGAAAATATCCCCGACTGGAATGCGCAGGGTACCACGCAGCCGAAAGAGATGATCCTGATCACACAAAGTGTGAAGGAACTACAATTGTTGATGAGCGACTATGTGGGTATTGTACGCACAGATGTTCGCTTGCAGCGGGCATTGAAAAGATTGGACCTGCTTCATGAAGAAATTGAAAACCTTTATGAGACTACTTCTGTTTCGCCCCAATTATGCGAAGCTAGAAACTTGATTACGGTAGGCTACCTGATTGTGAAGGAAGCGCAGTTCCGAAAAGAGAGCCGTGGACTGCATTTCAATACCGATCATCCCGGCAAGAGCGAGTTGTTGCAGAATATTGTATTGTAATTAAGGGTTCGCTTATAGCCCAGTAGCTTTCAATTCCTTCATCACATCATATAATTTGTCCAAATCATTTTGTGAGTTGAACGCATTGATAGAGTAGCGTAGATAGATTTTATCGTCGTGAGGCATAACGGGTACTTCGATTTTATAATCATGGAACAGTTTATTTTTCAATGCAACCGGGTTGCTTGTTTTGATGGGTATGCTGCATATTTGTCCAATAAATTCATCAGTAGTAGGAGCGAGAGGCTGGGATTCCAGCAAATCGCAAAAGCGTTGATAATTGCTTTGGGCAAGCTGTCTGCAATTGGCTGCTACCTGATGCCAATTATTCTTTTTCATATAATCAATTGCTGCGGGTATGCAGAGGTAGGCAGAAAAATCCCGAGTGCCATTGAACTGATGATAGTCAAAGAACTGAGAATCGGAGGGGTTAGTACTTTCGTATCCCCAACTAATGACCAAGGGTTCCATCCATTTTTGAAATTCTTTTTTTACATACAGAAAAGACGAACCTTTTGGTGTCATCATCCATTTATGACAGGCGCCTGTATAAATATCCGCTTCGATATCATTTAGGTTTAGTGGGATATGACCGGGCACATGGGCGCCATCGATGATGGTCAATAAGCCTCTTTTTTTTGCTTCTGCACAAATTTCTTTTATTGGAAAAATCAGTGCTGTCGAGCTGGTAATATGGTTTATGAAAATCGCCTTGGTTTTACTCGAATAACCTTTCCAGAAATCTGCAATAAACTGCTCTTTTGAAACTAAGGGTAAACTAATATGCTGACGAATATATTTGGCTCCTTTCTCCCTGCAATAATAATTCCAAGTACGGTCCATAGCACCATATTCCAGATCGGTGGCGAGCACTTCATCCCCGGCTTGTAGTTTTATGCTTCTCGCAACGATATTGATCGCGAAAGTAGGGTTGGGAATAAAAACGAGGTCATGGTTATCGCAACCTACATAGGCAGCCAATGCTTCTCTTGATTTTTGCAGATGGGTTACGCCTGTAGACATAATAAATTCAACGGGCTCACGCTCCAACTCCAGTTGAAAATTTTGGTAGGCTTCAAAAACAGGTTTGGGACAAGCCCCAAAAGACCCAAAATTCAAGAAAGTGATTTCGGGGTTCAATAGAAAATCAGAACGAAAATGCTGCATGTGATTTTGTTTTATATCCAAATCCGGTAGGCATGGATGTTTGTTGCTGCGCTAAGATACAATACAATCAGTCAGTTTTTTTACAGAAATTTGTAGCAAACGAAAAGCATTTTTTTGAATTTTCTGCACTGTTCTGTATGGGGATGATTATTGGTTCCTCAAATCTTTTGAAGTGGCTAACGCAATGACTCTTCCATTTTCGCCCACGGCATTATAAAAATGATAAACCACTCCCTTCCATTTGATCACCCATGGTTTGTGTGCATATTGTTGATCGTATTTTTCAGAAGGTTCAATCAAGTTTTTTCCATCCCACGGGGTCCAGTGGATCAAGTCGTAAGAACAGGCGAAGCGATCAAAAGCCCCGCCGTTCCCATCTTCCCAATTATAGCCGAAATAAAATAGAATATACAGCTTTCCTTTTTTCACAATCTGCGCATCCCCACAAATGCCCCTCCCTTTTGTTATGACCGGTCTGTTGCCAATTCGGTTCCATTTTTGCATATCGTCCGAAACAGCCATGGCAATACTTTCAAAACTAGGTTTGCCGTTGGTTTCTTTTCCCGCAGCATTATAATACATTACAAAAGGATGCCCGGTTTTTTTATCAGCATCATAAATGATGGAACTTTTAAAAATCGTTTTGTTATCGTACCATCTTGCAACAGAATCGAAAGCCGATAGCACTGGCTGTGGTAGCCGGGTGAGTTCCTGTGTACTGCCCAAGTCATTTGTAAATGCCATGCCTACTCCTAGCTGTCCAGCTTCATAGCCTTTTACCGAGCCACCCAGATAAGAGACCCAATATCGATCTTCATATTTCATCGGTTGATAGCTACCGCCCCAATTAATATCTATCAGTGATGGATATCCGGCTTTTTGGTTTGCATCCCAACCATCTTTAGTGAAGGACATGATCTTACCTTTAGCCGCCCAATGCAAGAGGTCCTGGCTTTCTGCGATCCATGTTTCATAACCACGGCCATCAAAAATAATATAGGTCATATACCATTGACCATTCATCTGAAAGATGGTCGGGCTGTCTGCCATTTTGGTTGAATCTGGTGCTGTAAGAACAATGCCATATTTAAAGGGAGTCTTCACTTCCTCGTATACCTGCTCCATCCGTTTTTTTGTGACCAACTTCTGTGCATCCGTTATGCTGCTTAATAGGACTATTTGGAGAACCAATAGAAAGAATGATTTCATGGTATCATTTTTTACGGAATACTGATCAATATTTCATCGGTGCCTTTTCCTGTTTTCCAATTAAAAAGCAGACTGCCACTTGCATCACTTTTTTTATGCTCTACTATTTTATTGTTGATTGTGATGTTATAAAATGTATTGGGTTTTAGTTGGAATAGTCGATAGTTTATTTTGCCTGATTTTGTAATGACTGATGACTGTGACCATGAAATTTTATCATTGCCCCAGCTTTTTATATCAAGATGCAGATTGTTGAATTCCGTAGTTGCTTTTAAGGAGACCTTTTCATTTTTTCCATTGAAATAGAAAAGGGATTGACCTGTAGCATAAAAACCAAAATCATGATTTGACTCAATAGAGTAATGCCCATTGGACACGGAATACTCATTTAGATTAAGTCCAATCTGCAGTTTTTGCCCCCTGAAATTATAATTGATTTTTGTGCCAGCGAGTTCTGCTGTGATATGCGGGTTTAAATAAAACCGGTTATAAAGTGGGTTGATACCATAAATGGCTTGGTAAAGACCCACCACAGTAAGACTATTGCCGGAAAGTATATCATCGCCTAGCCCATCTTGCTTGGCACGGCCATAACGTTGAAATGCGAGCCCGTCCTTTGCAAATTGCGCCAACACATTCCTCACATATTTCAAAGCAAGTGCTGGTTTGTAAGATGCATAAGCATTGATGCCCAAAGCTCCCCAAGATAGGAAGAGGTCCCCATTCTCGTAATTGGGAAAAGGGAACTGCCAATCTTTTCCTTCCCCTTCTTTATAGGAATAGAGGCAGATGGGCCAAAAGAAAAGATGCTCTTTTTGCATTTGTTCTTCAATGGCATCCAGAATGATTTTTTTCCGGTTCTCATTATCGCAAATGCCATAAGAAATCGCCATAAAGTTGATGGGTGTTACCATATTTGTTCCATGGATGGAACCGTCCTTGTCGCGCCAGTGGATATAACATTTGCTAGCGGCATCCCAGAAGCCACCATCGGAAACGGGTTTATTAAAATTTGCCTTCAGCTTTTCAGCGAAACCTGCATAATAATCAGCTTTTGCTTTATTGCCCAATTGCTTTTCTATATCAGTCCACAACAAGAGTGCATGGTATAGCTTTGCATTCACAAAAGCATTTTCATAGGATGCCCAGATAATATCGATCCAATCGCTGCTTTTTCCTTCGCTATGATTATCCGGTATCATTTCCACCAGGCCATTATTGTTTCCATCCCGCTTCAATATCCAATCCAATGCTTTTTCACATGCCTGCTGCTGGCCCTTTACCCAAACTTTATTACCGGTTTGGTCATACAGCTCTGAAACATTGGTTACAAAGTCGGGGTTGGCATCCAATAGATAGCCCCATTGTGCTTCATAAAAACCTTTATCCGTGAAGATGCCCGGCATGGCATCCTCGTTGCTATAGGCCCATCTCGGCCAAACCTTTCCATCGGGTTTGATTGCATGGTACCTATAATAGTCAAGGCAATCCTGATATCCTTTCAAATAGGCTTCATCATTGATCCCAAGCCCCATCTGAGCAATATATTGTTCATGTAGACAAATAGGGCCATAAGGGGTATGCCAACTATTACCGCCGAAATGCTGTTTGTCGATCACGCCAATATGTGCTATGGTATTCAACACAGCGCTTACCTCATCGCCATTAACGCCGACAAAATTTCCACGGCCATAACGTTCCTTGAAATCGAAATAGGAAAGCAAAATGCTTTGACTGTTTTTACCCGCATGAATGGTTATGGGTGCCCATACTGCTGTGGTATCACGTACATATCTTCTTCTATTGGTGCCGGAATCAAATCGCAACGGCATTTCTTTTTCCGATTCCACGATTCGATAAGCAAGTTTGTCATCTTTGGTTCGGCTATAGCTCATGGCAATCTGTTTGCCCGGAGCGTTGGCCGAAATATTCAACCCATTGTTGGTCTTGCTGTTCCAAAAAGCAGAGGAACGGCTATGCACCCCATAGGTATCCAATTTCGTATTGAAAAGATAAAACCAGGCCAGGCCACCATAATCCTGATAGGCACCTTCCCAATCGTTGATATGGTTGAACATAAAAACGGGACTAGCAATTTGTTCTGCTTGAATGGGCTTGGAAAGAGTTCTGTCTATATCAAATCTGATATCCTTAGTTGTTACTATAAACTTCCAAGTCTCATTGATGCTAACATGAGCATCACCGTACACGATATTGGAAAGTGTAATCGTATTGCCCACAATATGTAGGCTGGGTTTGGACAATAGTTTTAAACTGGAATAAGTAGAAGTAGCAGTTTTGATTTCAGAATAGATACCCGCATTACTTTCAATCAGGTTTTGATTGTTGATGGTTAGGGAAAAGATATTTGCTTTATCACGGTAGTCAAGCTGCATATTGATCTTCTCATTGCTAAAGGATACCACTTGATTTATCCGGTCTTCTTTTATTTTGATGGTTTGTCCAAAACAATGAATGCAAAAAAGGAGAAAACTTAGTAATGATAATTTTTTCTTGATAAGCATAGAAGTTGAATTTGTTTTGGCAAAAACATGATTGTAACAAAACCATTGTCACACGCACAACTACTGTTGTGCAATCTATTCTTGATTGTTAGGCGGATGGTATATTTTTAGTTCAATGATATCGTTGGGTATGGGATTCGGATTCCAATGTTGGTGGATTGCCAATGCGGCGCCCAAAGCGCTGGCTTGTGCTACGGATGCGGCATATACTTGTTTCTCAGGGAAAGCGGCAGCCATCAAGTTCATATAAATGTGGTTCTTGCTGAAACCGCCATCCACAAATATTTTTTTTACATCTGCACCGTTCAATATCAGTTCGGTACTTGCAATCTGTAATTCCATAATATTAATCATCAACTGGTGATAGGCTTCCTCATAGTTTTCAAATGAGCCCAGCGTCAGAGGAGGGAACTCGAATACGGGTTTAAAAATAGGGGGATTTTTTTTGAGCTTTTCTATAATGCTTGTATTGTACTGAACTCCTTTATAGTAATCAACAGGTTTTGAAAAATGCTTGGCTAATTTTTGAACCTGCTGCTCATGCTCATGCCCTGCAAATAAACGGCTGGCTTTTACAACCTGTCCCTGGTATTCTATATAGCAAAGGCAATCGCTTTTTAGTTCTTGTTCTGTAAGAGGGTTTTTATTGAATGGGTTAAGACTGATACACCAAGTGCCCGTAGAAATTAATATAAAAGGTTGATTAAAGAGAATGAGGTATGGCACAAGTGCGGCGGAGCTGTCGTGCATACCGATGCCCGAAACCAAGGATTCTTGTTGAAATGCGACTTCTACAACTTCATTGGCTTTTTTTATAGGAGCTAATTTTTTTTCGATTCCCTCGGCTATGACCCAATCGTGATAATGGTTCTTTTCAAAATCCCAAAGCATGGTATGGCAACCGATACTGCTAATATCAGAAAAAGCTTGCTGATGGATAAGCCAACCGATATATTGGGGAAGGTGTAGACTTTGGTAAATGCTTTTGAATATTTCCGGGTTTTGTTTTTTGATCCGGTACAGTTGCATGCCCGAATTTAGATTTCCCAAAACCGGAGAGGCAGTTTCTTTTGCCAACTTTATCTCGTCGCCATAATTATTGTAAAATTCCTTGCGCACATTTGCGGGATAAGATTTTAAATAGTTGTCTATCGGTAAGCTTTTTTTATTAGGGTTTGTGATGTGCACCAAGCTGGCTCCATATGCCGAGTAGTTGACCGCTTTTACTTCAAACCCCGATAATTCCATCAGCTTTTTGAAACTGGTACCAACCCATTCCTGCAATAAGACAACATCCTCTTGAGGATCCCCATCTGGATCCACTGTTTCTTTTAAAGTGCTGGTTTCTTCAAATACGATTTTATACTGCTCATCGAACAAAAAAAGTTTTTTGTTGGTTTTGCCAACATCGAATATGGCAATTACTGGGACTTTGTTCATGGCTCAACCCAATGGGCGATATTAGAATTTGATCAACATATGGCTTTCACAAACCGGTGGCTATATTTTTTTCTCCTCTTTCTTTGATTAGTTGTGCTCTTATTTTTGACGACCGGAAAAATTGCAAAGGCTCCAATGCCGCACCAGCTCTTAACCTGGCCTCCGCAATGATTGGTCTAACATCTGTCCTATAAGCGGCCTGTAAAACTTCTTGGGCTACGACCACATCGTTTGTTTCCTGTGCTTCAACTAATGCAGCTTTGTCAACGATCAATGCCTGTGCATAAGCGATCATAATGGCCTCAACGGATTGCAACAAATCTTCCAAGGGATCTTTTACATTGTGACTGGCATCGATCATCCATGCCAAGTCGGTTGCATGGTTCATGCCTTTGGCATCCATCCCTTCTACCAGTTCATTAAATATCAGAAAAAGCTGATAGGGGTTGATACTTCCAACAGTCAAGTCATCATCGCCATACTTGCTATCATTGAAATGGAAACCTGCGAGTTTGTTCTCCATCATCAATAGCGAAACAATCTGCTCAATATTGGCATTCGGTAAATGGTGACCCAGGTCGACCAAGGTAAATGCTTTAGGTCCCAATTTAGAAGTGAACAAAAGAGATTGACCCCAATCGCCTACCGTCATGGAATAGAAATTAGGTTCGAAAGCTTTGTATTCCACAAACATTTTCCAGTCGGTCGGCAGAGCTTCGTAAATTTCTTGAAGACTCTTATAGGTTCTTTGCCATGCTTTCCTAAAATTCAATTGTCCCGGGAAGCAAGACCCATCAGAAAGCCATACCGAAAGCGACTTTGATCCTAAAGCAATGCCATGTTGTATCACTTCTATATTATGTTCTATGGCTTGTTTTCTTACTGCTTTGTCGGTATGCTGCAAAGAACCAAATTTATAGCTCAGTGCTTGGTTGGGTTGGTCTTGAAATGTGTTTGAGTTAACCGCATCAAATTTTAGTCCATGTACTGCTGCCAATTTTTTTATCACCACTGGATCGGATGGAATATCCCAAGGAATATGTAAAGAAATCGCCCCACTGGATTTGTTGAGTGCATGGATCAACCCAACATCTTCTATTTTTTGCTCAAGGTTACCCGGCTCCCCGCCACCACTGAATCGCCCAAAACGAGTACCGCCAGTTCCTAATGCCCAACTGGGTATGGCTACCTGAAAGTCGATCAGTTTTTTTAGGATGATATCTATCCCACTAATCTTCTCTGCCACAAATTCAAAGTTCTGTTTATGGCTAGCTAAATATTTTTGGTTGCTTTCCTCTATTGATTCTTTTTTCAAAACCATGTCTTTCTTTTTTGATTGAATCCTTTTACAATTTATGAAATCTATATGCAATTAGGCTGATCTCCTAAAAAATCAAAAGGTTGACAGATTAGACAATCATCAACCTTATTGATCATTTATTGCTTATACCAAAAAAACTTATCTGATGAATGCGATAGCAACGCCGCCATCTACATTCAGAATATTACCTGTGGATTTGTTTAATAAGCCGCCTATAAATGCAAAACAGGCATTGGCGATGTCTTCGGGCAAAATGGTTTCGTTCAACAAAGTGCGTTTCGCATAATAAGCAGGCAATTCTTCCACGCTGATGCCATAAGCTTTGGCCCTGCCCTCGGCCCAACCATTTGCCCAGATATTGGAATCTGAAATCACCGCATCGGGGTTCACGGAGTTCACACGGATTTTATCCGGTCCAAGTTCTGCCGCCATGAGTCTGGAAAGATGTGCTTGGGCCGCTTTCGCTGACCCATAACCGATATTGTTTGGACCCGCGACTATTGAATTTTTAGAGACAATATTAATGATATCTCCCCCAAAACCCTGCTTGCGCATGATTTCAATCCCAGCCTGAGAAACAAGGAACTGACCTTTCACCAATATATCATAAAGCCGGTCCCAATCTTCCGTCGTATGACTTTCAATGGGCTTCGAAATGCTGATACCCGCATTATTCACAATGATGTCCACACCACCAAATGCAAGGGAAGTGGATTGAATGGCGTTTGCTATTGTTTTTTGGTCGGTCACATCCAAAAGCACTGCGGATATATTGTCCTTGCCAAATTCTTTTTTAAATTCTTCTGTTGCCGCGGATAATCTTTCGTCATTGATATCATTGATCACCACGCAGGCACCTTCCTCTACAAATCTTTTTGCAATGGCTTTGCCAATACCACCGGCACTGCCGGTAATCAAGGCAACCCGTCCGCTCAAAGGTTTGGGCTTGGGCATGCGCTGTAATTTTGCTTCTTCCAGCAACCAATATTCAATATTAAATGCTTCTTGTCTTGGCAAGGAGGTATAGGATGAAATGGCTTCCGCACCCTTCATCACATTGATGGCATTAATGTAAAACTCTGCGGCCACCCTTGCAGTTTGCTTGTCCTTTGCAAAGGTGAACATGCCTACTCCGGGATAAAGGATCACAACCGGGTTGGCATCCCGTATGGCTGGGCTATTAGCATGTTTGCAGCTATTATAGTAATCGGCATACATTTTCCGATAGGCTTCAAACAACGGGGAAATTTTTTCTTTGATAGTTGTAACATCTTTCAGGTCATCGCCGATGCCCAGATTTAAAACCAATGGAGAAATTTTTGTTCTCAAAAAATGGTCTGGGCAGCTTGTACCGAGTGGCGCCAACCTTTCCATATCATTGGAGTTGATAAATTCCAACACCCGCTCATCATTGGTGAAATGGCCAACCATCCTAACTTTGGAAGAACAAAATCCTCTTAGTACAGGTGCTAACAAGGCTGCTTTTTCAAGTTGTTCATTTTTGAGTAAGGGGTTTATTTTTTGTCCGCCAAATACGGGGCGTTTTTTTCCAATATGCTGATTAAGGTAATCGGCGCACTTCTCTATAACTTCAAGTGTATTGATATAACTTTCATAAGCCGTATCGCCCCAAGTAAAAAGTCCATGGGAGCCCAGCATAATGCCCCGGATACCGGGATTTTCGTCCAAGCATTTTTTTAGTTTTAGACCAAGATCAAAACCGGGTCTTTGCCATTCCACCCATCCGATGCTACCAGCAAATAATTCTTCTGTTATCTTTTTCCCATCTTTTGCTGCCGCAATGGCAATGGCTGCATCCGGGTGCAGATGGTCGATATGTTTGAAGGGAAGAAACCCGTGCAAAGGGGTATCGATGGAAGGCGCTTTTGAATCCAGGTCGTATATACAATGGTTGAAAAGCGCTACCATCTCATCTTCATGCTCAATGCCTCTATAAATATTTTTTAAAGCCTGCAGCCTGTCAACATACAGTGCTGCCAATCCGTTTCTTTTCATAGTACCTAGATCCCCACCGCTACCTTTCACCCACATTACTTCGGTTTCATTTCCTGTTAAGGGGTCTTTAGCCATGGCTTTGCAGGAAGTGTTGCCACCGCCATAATTGGTCAGCCTAAGGTCTGTACCCAAAAGGTTAGAACGATAAACCAGCAGTGCTACTTCATCTCCATTCAGGGACGCAGCTTTCGCATGGTCCCATAAATAGCTTACGTTCTTGAATGTTGTTTTTTTCTCAGGCATAAATATCTTTTGGTCTGATTAAATGGTTAATGGCACAATCAACAAGGGATAAGCTTGCACAATGTCTTTATGGTTTATTTGAGACTTTGGTTTTCGGCATATACAAAAAAGAAGATTGGTATATACCTGCCTGCTCCTTATTGGTGCTTGTGCTTTTTTTAGTGTAGGATAAAAGTAAAATATAGTTTCTTGATAACTGTCCTGTTACGGTACAGGACACATTTTCCTGTGAATCCCTTGCCGAAAGGTAGCAATGCCGTTGGGATAGGACTTAGTCAAAAAATGTGTAAACGACCGTTTCATTAATGGATGGGGGTTATATCTGAAAAGCTTCTATGGAAGGTAGGGAAACGGTAAAGATGGTAGTATTGGATATGCCCGATTTTACCTCGATACTGCCTTTGTGCAGTTTTATAATGCTTTGCGATAAGGCGAGGCCCAAGCCAAAACCTTTGAACTCGGAGGCATTGGTTCCCCTATAAAATGGCTGGAAAATTTTTTGCAAATCCCCTTCTGCAATGGTATTTCCCTTATTGGAGATGCTTATATATATTATTTTGTCGGCATAACTCAAGTTCACGATGGCTGTTTTATTTGGCGAATACTTACAGCCATTCTCTATCACATTTTTAATGGCGCTATGTAGCAATTCCTGGTTCCCGAATACCACAAAATCATTTTCCATGGCTTCTTCCCTGATAACCCCAAAATTGAGTTCAATATGGTATTCTTTATT
Organism: Bacteroidota bacterium; assembly: GCA_018267575.1. Taxonomy (GTDB): domain Bacteria; phylum Bacteroidota; class Bacteroidia; order Chitinophagales; family Chitinophagaceae; genus Puia. Next base: position 67,906 of record JAFDYF010000106.1, on the reverse strand, counting down.
CAGTTTTTTTAGTTCGGATATTATTTTCAGGAGTACCTCGTCAATCCTCATTTCGCTCAGCTCAATGCTGCCTTCCGTATCGGCTCTGGCAATTTCAAGCAAACTTTTGGTGAGCTGTTTTATCTGGCGTACGTCTTCGTTTACGGAAAGTAGCACTTCCTTGTATTCAGTAGTCGTTCTTTCTTTGTTCAAGGTTACTTGCAATTGGCTGGAGATAGAGGTGAGTGGTGTGGATAGTTCATGTGATGCGTTTGATATAAACCTGCGTTGTATATTGAAAGATTTCTGAAGCCTTTCCAATAGTTCATTAAAAGTGTTTGCCAACTGGTTTAGTTCATCGTGGCCACTACCTGCACGGATCCTATGTTGCAGGTTTTTGGATGAAATTTCATTTACTTCACGAATGATTTGGGTGATGGGTTTTAGCAACTGCCTAGAGAACAGATAGGCTACCAAAGCCGTCAACAAAATACCAATGAATAGGCTGCTGAACAATATACCAACCAAATGTGCAAGGCGCCGATGCCCTTCCTCGTCATAAGCGGCTATTTCCACTATGAATTTTTTGTGTGGATAATGGTATTTGATGGCAACGGCTTCTCTTTTTCCCAGATTAAAATAAACTTCTCGGCCAATTTCCAATTGATGCATCAATACTTCGTCCGGGTGCAGGAACAGGGAGTCGGTTTTGTTATATTGATAAAGGGTTTTCCCTTTCAAGTCGACGATCCCAACACTTCTTCGTGGCAGCAGGCCTGCTGTAGATGTGGAGTCCAGTCTGTCGAGTATTGCAGTACTGCTGTCACCGAGCAATGAAAATACGGCTGCCGTATAGTTTGCCCGATTATTGAGACGTTTATCGAATACAACCTTTCTTTCCAAAGATGAAAAATAATATACCGTCAGGCCGAGTACCAATATGATGGCGGTAACCTGCAGGATAAACAGCAGCATGATTTTGTGTCGGATCTTCAAATTATGCCTCTTCTTTTAAAACATATTCCATGTCTACCAGCGAATAAATCAGTTTGGATGAAAAGCCCTGGTCGATTTTTCTTTTCAACAAGCTAATATAAACATCAATTGCATTGGTCTTTGCATCTAAATCAAGGTCCCAAAGTTCCGCAGCAATATCAGCACCTGACACAATTTTGTTTTTATTTTTGATAAGATACTCCAAAAGTTGAAATTCCATGGAAGTCAGTATAATCTGTTTATCACCCCTGGTCACCTTTTTACCATCCAAATCCATGGTTAGGTTGGATACTTTTATGGTCTGGTCAATATTGCCCAATTTTTCCCCACAGTTTAATAATGTCTGGATGCATAGTAGCAATTCATTAAAATCGAAAGGTTTGGCAAAATAAGCGTCTGCGCCCGCATAAAGATCTATTTTTTGGTTATGGGCAGCGTCAATGGCACTGATCAGAATAACAAAAGCTTTTGGTTGGTTGGCCTTGATATGCCTGCACAAATCGATCCCATTGATAAACGGAAGGTTGATGTCGAGAAGAATAAGGTCATAGAAAGTGGAGCCGCTTAATTTTTTTCCCTCCATTCCGTCTTTGGCAATGTCAACGGAATAGCAATGCTCACTGAGTCCTTTTGAAACAGCTTCCGCAATTTTTTTTTCGTCTTCTACAATCAATATCTTGTGCTTTGGCTTCATTTTGTTGTTGAACACTATATATAAAATTATCCCAACGCCTAATGAAATCTCATGTTCAACGATTAAAAGAGGATTAAAACAAGTTTGATTTTTTTTGGGGCTTGGCATCCATTCCATTAGCTGTTTTAACTTGGTTTTAATTCATAAAAATTAAAGGAGAGAACTACTGTTTTATCTTTGGTATGGATTTTGGCTTAAGTTTCTAACATTTCTGCTTCCGTATATGAGAAAATGGTTTGCCTGAGCGGTTCTCTGAAAAGCAAAATAATTTAACCTAACTATTAACCTTTTAAAAAATTATTTATGCGACATTCATCATTCCAACGGAAAAACAAGAAAGCAAAGTCTTCAGTAAAAAAAGTACTCACCTCTATTCAGGCTCATTCCAAAAGAACCATCCATTCGGCCAATGAGGAAATATTGGCAAGGCTCAATTATTTGGCCGGACGGCATCCCTTTTCTACATCTTACAAAGGAAGAAAATACGACCCGCTTTGAATTATAGGTTAGTGATGATGAGGTGGCTCTTTGCAGGAAATTTTTGTGCTCGGTTTAATTATTATGCTGGCTCCTTTCTGCTGATCATTTCAAATTATACCATTCTAGCCAAAGAATTGACCTATCGGTTATTGGGACAAAATTCTTTTTATGGTATACATTGCTTTTGAAGGGTGCCTAATATCGGTTTGCCTACTTGCAAATGACAAATTTTTGCGAAAAAGGTATAGTAAAATATGCAGTCGTGTATATTATTGTTAGCTATAAACTAAAATATTTTTTTAACTTTAATCTCATTCGGGTGAATGAAGTTTACTGTTTAGAAATATTTTTTGATGAAAATCTACCAAACTGAAATTGCTGCTGTCAATGATTTTCTGGTTTCCGTGGTTGAGCATAATGGCTCTTATTTTGATGCACCATTCCATTATCATCCTGAAATTGAGTTGGTTTATATAAAAGAAAGCCATGGCAACCGAGTGATTGGAGATAAGATTGAACCTTTTGAGGCAGGGGATATGGTTTTTGTGGGGGGCAACCTCCCTCATGTGTGGTTAAATGATGAAATCTATTACAAGGACTTGCCAGAATTGAGAGCCAAGGCAATCGTGCTTTATTTCAATAGTAAGCTTTTGGGACCGGCATTCTATAATGTAAAGGAGTTCGCCCATATCAGTGCTTTTTTGAAAAAGGGAGAAAGGGGAATAAAGGTTGAAGGTAGGACCAAGGAATTGGTGGCAAAAAAATTGGAAGATCTCCTACATAAAACTGGTATCGAGAAGATTACTGGACTTTTTGAATTATGCGATATGCTTGCCCATTCCGATGAGCTACGGTTTATAACCAGCGATGGCTATAAAACAAGCAATTTAAATGTGGAGACAGACCGTGTTGCGGAAATCGTAAAATATATCCATGCAAACTATCATACGGCCATAACACTCACAACGATTTCAAGTATTGCCAATCTCAGCCCAAAATCTTTTTGCAGGATGTTCAAAAAGAGAACAAACAAGCACTTTATTGAGTACCTGAATGAAGTGCGTATTTCCTATGCCTGTAATTTTTTGCTGGACACCGATTGGGGCATTTCGGAAATTGCCTATAAATGCGGTTATAAAACCGTCCCAAATTTCAATAAACTTTTTAAGGAAGAAACAGGGCTAAGCCCCAAAGCCTATCGGGAAAAGTCTATAAGAGTTAATGTAGTTGGCGGTTGACATTGGATATTTTGCAGGATCGGATAATAAAATAAAAAAAGGCACACACTAAGTAAGTATGTGCCTTTTTTAAATAGAGAAAATGTTATTTAACGTCCCAGAATATTTTGGTCGTAAAATTATCTTTTGATTGCTCGGTAGAATAATTGGCTGCATTATAGGTATGCTCACTGGTTGGATAGATCCACCTATTGGGAGGCAATTGTTGAACACCTACATCTGGTAAGAAAGTAAGTGCAGGAAGTTTAAGCCTTCTCAATTCAGCCCAGCATTCCATAGGTTGCAATACATTGTAATTGATCCATTTTTGGGTGGCAATCAGGTTTAATTTTTGAGCTGAGGTACCGGACCAGGCAACATTAGTGCCTGCAAGATAGTTACTGATTTCATTACTGCCCAATGGCGCAGGTGCCGCAACGGTATTATCATTGCTCATAGAGCGTAGCCAGAAATAGAAGTCGGTGGATTGTGTAACCCCTGCTTCATAAGCGGCTTGGGCACTGGCATCATTACCTGCATTCAGATAGTACTCGGCTATCATAAAATCGATCTCCGCGGCATTGATCAAAGTGCCTGGTATCAGATTGTTTTGGGAGGTTGTAGACCGGTTATATCTGGCAATACTGTCACCCGATAATATGGCATTTTGAACAGTGCTGGTCAATGAGGGGTCCAGCCCAATATATTTTCCTTGGGCGCTATCACCAGGTTCAAAAAGTACTCGGAGTCTTGGGTCTGCATTGTTATTCATCATATCGATCATCACTTTGCCAGCGCGGTCGGCTGAGCCCCATCCGATGAGCCCACTGTAGAAATCGGAGCTTGCCCCTGTATTTGTTCCATTGTTGATACCGCTATTCATGTTATATACCTTTACCATAATATTATCGGTATAGGTAGAAACCAATGGGTAAGAGCTGGGGTTGCCTAGTATGGCTGCCATTTCAGAGCTGACCCTTGATTGAAAGGCGGTTACCCCACTAACCCTGGTTAAGAGTTTTATGCGCAAGGAATTGCAGTATTGTTTCCATTTTGTGATATCCCCATGGTTCAAAAAATCCTGGGTTTTCATAACCGTAGTAACGGAACTTGGAACAACGATGGTATTCAATTCGTCGGAAAATGCCTTGAGGTCGTCCAGCATTTTGGTATATATCGTTGCGGCATCATCATATTTAGCAGCAGATGCTTGGTAGTTTCCTCCGTTTGTACCTAAAAGACCTGCCCCGCTCCATGGAATATCGCCCCAGAGGTCAACAATTTTTTGGGTGAAATCATAATAGTAAATGGTCGCTGCGATAATATAGATCCGATAGGTTTGTTGGTCGGTAGTGTTCAGTTTGGAATACACCCTGAGCAATTCCTTGTACTGTGCCAAAAAACCATAATAATTGGTCCATGGGTCACTCATGGCGGCTGCACCTGGCAGATAACGTCCTGTTGAATTTAGGGTGATGGCTGTTTGACTGGCCGGTATTATGGTGTTTTGATAAACCGCAAAATAGGGATAATAACGGTGCATGACATAAGTTAAACTCGATGACATAAACCCTGCAAACTGTCTATCCACAGTCGTACTGGAGATGGAAGAAGGATTTGAATAAGCATCTGAAAATTGTTTCTTGGTGCACGCTGAAAAAGCTAGCACTGAAACAAATCCAAATAATAATATTTTTTTCATAATCTATTTATTATTTAATGAATTAAGAATTAAAAGTTGGCTTTTAAAGCAACACCATAAGTTCTGGTAGAAGGCTGAGACCCGGCATTGTTTACTTGTTGTGCCCAGTTAAGCCCTGTAGTCAACTGTTCTGCATCCATATCTTTGATCGTTCTGTATAAATAAAATAGATTACGGCCAAATACGGATAGCTGAAGCCTATTTGCTTTTATTTTGTTTGACAAGAACTGTGGCAAAGTGTAAGCAAACGAGATTTCCCTAACTTTCCAGTAGGTATTGGTCTCGATGTACTTGAAATACTCTGAGTTGCTGTACTGAGGACCGCCCCAATTGTATTGGTCCCAATAATAATAGAACTGGGAAGTCACATAAGTATTGGGAGTACCATCTGGGAATACACCACCCATTTTAATGCCATCATGGTACACGGTTTGGCCATTGGGGCCAGTAGCTCCTGTTGTTGCTATACCTCTGCCATTGGCATCTTTATAATAAGCAACACCACCATGGGCAGCATCCATCGCAGTCAAACTTTCTTTTGTAAGACCACGGCTGGTCATCCAAAATAAACCGGTTGGCATTACAGAACCACCAATTCTGAAGTCAGTATAAATTTCAAGTGCAAAATTCTTGTAGGTAAATTTATTGTAGAAGCCACCAACTGCTTTAACAAGCGCATTGCCGTACCGTTGCAATTTGGAACCATCAATCTGATAATTGAACTCACCATTGCCATAATCAGCAATCACGTTCTGCCCTTTTCCATCTGTGAGGATAGGGTGTGCATAAAAATCGCCAATCGGTCTTCCGACAACAGATTTCAATACGGCAGCATTACCGTCATAATCTGCATGAATAAATTCAGAAGAGCCGGTAGTCAACTTCAGAATTTTGTTATTGTTGAAACTAAAGTTCACGCCGGGTTCCCAAGTGAAATTCCTGGTCCTAACTAAGGTACCATTGATATTCACTTCCAATCCATAATTACGCAATGTGCCCACATTCGCCAATATACCATTTGCACCGGTAGTGGGTGCAAGCCCCAATGGCACAATCATATCGGATACTTTGGCATCATAAAAAGACAAGTCAAAATTCAACCTGTTGTTCAGCATCCTGGTTTCTAAACCAAATTCAAATTCGGTCTTTTTCTCAGGGCGAATATTATCATTACCATAAGTACCTGTTGCCGCAGTAGTGGTTAATACCGCACTGCTGCCTGAGCTTTGCACACCCAAATTATTTAAGGAATAGGCAACGTTCGCTTGGTAGGGTTGCGGATAATTACCCACAGTACCCCAAGCACCCCTTAATTTGGCGTAATTGATAATTTCAGGCAGTTTAAATGCATCAGAAATCACAAAGGCTGCATTGGCAGAGGGATAAACAAAGGAATTATTATTAGGGTTCATCGTGGAAGTTCTGTCCCTTCTTACAGTTCCTTCCACATACAAGAAACCTTTGTAATTTAAGTTTACGGTACCTAAGAGCGCATCCTTGGTCAAGAAAGTTCTTGCCAGCGGATTACCGTTCTGATCGCGGCCCATTGCACCTACATCGGGTCCGCTATTGTAAGGCGAATTTGCCGAAGAAGTGAGGTCGAATCTGTTTTCGGTAGTCAACCCACCAGAAGTGCTGATGCTGTTGGAATAGCTGGATTCTCTGTCGCCGGTATAGCCTGCCATGGCCTTCAGGTCAAGGTCTTTGCTCAATTTTTTGGAATAGGTCAACAACAAGTCGCCGTACAGAATAGAATAGGAATTGGTTCCAGTGCCATAACCACCAGAAGGCCCGAATACGATGGGCTGTGTGGAATAGTTATCGTACTCAGCCCGTCTTGCAGTCCAGTCTGTAGCGAGTTTACCTGTTAATTGAAGACCTTTGGTAATATCGACATATGCTGTAGCGTTTGCAATCAATCGGTTATTTGATTCGAGGGTTTGATTTTTGTTCACATTCCACATAAAGTCGAGAATATCCGTGCGGTAATTCGGAATCTTGAGGTTCTCGCTGGGCGTCAAGCTTTGGTTCGATCCAGTAACATATTTATAACCCAAGCTGGTTTGGTATTTATTCCGATACCAATTGCCATCATCAAAAGTGGGCATCATGCCAGTAAAGTTGTTAATCAATCGGTCATCCAAATAAGGGCGGTTCTTGACTTTTGCATATATATCATTCACAATCAGGTTTAGTCTGATCCTATTGCTGAATTTATAATTGCTATTGATGTTGAATATGTATTTGTCGTTACTTGAGTTCAAGCTTACTCCCTCATAATGCTGGTGTGTAAATGAAAATCTTGTGGAAGCATTATCGCCTGTAGCGGAGAAAGCCAGATTTTCGGTCGTGTTGTTGGCATTCTGGAACAAATGCGCCCAACCATTTTTTATGGGTGAATAAGGTCTCACAACGCCGTCCCAGCTAGCAATGGGCTGACCATCGAACTTGGGTCCAAAATTCAGTGATCCTGAAACCAAGGCGCGGTAGCTTTGCCCATTGATGGAATATTGAGTTGAGTTAAATCCATTGGCATCCTCACCATATACATCATATTGTACGGGAGAACCAGCTCCGCGAACATTTTGAAAGCGGGGAAGATAGGCTACCCGATCCTGAAAATAGGAACTGTTGAAATCAACGGAAATCCCTTTTTTGGACTTACCAGATTTAGTCGTGATCATGATAACCCCATTGGTGGCCTCTGACCCGTAAAGTGCAGCAGCGGAAGCTCCCTTTAATACAGTAATGCTCTCGATGTCTTCAGGGTTCAAATCGATCAAACTATTTCCTCTCACACGTTGGTCGCCCCAATAGTTCCCATTGTTGAAATCACCATCGTGAATGGGTACTCCATCCATAACGATCAGTGGTTGTGTTCTGTTAAAAAGTGAATTGATACCACGGATCTGGATGGAAACACCAGCCACAGATCCACCGGGAGCAGAAGCAATCCGTACACCTGGTGCCTTGCCATAAAGTGCCGTAGCGAAATTGGTAGGCATGGTTTTTACCAGTTCGTCGGCTTTAATGGTGGTAGTGGCGTAACCCAATGACCTGTCTTGCTTTTGAATGCCCAATGAGGTCACCACAACTTCATTTAATTGTTTTCCACCTGAAGGTTCAAGGGAAAATATGAGGTTGTTGCCAGTAGCCTTGGACTCTTTTGTTTGGAAACCAATATAGCTGATGACCAAAGTAGCATTTGGCGCAACCTTCATTTTGAAATAACCATTCGCATCAGATATGGTCGTGTTGCTTTTATGCCCTTTTTCGGTGATGGTTGCACCTGCCAATAATTGTCCACTAGCATCTTTAATAACACCGGAAACGGCTTGGCTCTCTTGCGCTAAAATTAATCGCGGAAATAAAAAGACAAGCAAAAAAGTAAAGAGATGTACTACTCTTTTCATAAGCTTTTTTTTAAAAGTTAGAAGATTGGTTACCTAATTTTCAGAACTACTGAAATATTTTTAAATTTATAGTACTTTATAAAAAATTTACAAAGTAATTCGATTTATGAAACTTTTTAATAAGCATTTGAGAATTTTCAATAATAAGTGAGGCTAAAATTGGCCGGTTTGATATGAAAATCTGTGTTAAGCGTAGTTTTGTGCATATAACAAATAAGACTTTTGTCTGCACTATTGAAAATGGGTATATTATAAAAGATTAAAAGAAAAATTATTTTTTATAGTATAGATTAATAAAAACACAAAATGATTTAATAGTCAATTTAATTGACATGATATGTATTTATAACAGTTTTTATTAATGCTTAATTAGGCAAGCAATGTCTTAGCTCGGATATCTTCTTTTCCTTTTGAAAAGCCATCCATTACCAAAGCAGCAGCCCCTATAATTTCCGCTTGGTAGCGGAGGGAGGAGACCTTGATTTCTGTATTTTCTGAGATTTTCGGTATGCAATATTCATTGATGGCTTGCTGTATAGGGGTAAGCCAAAGTTTTCCGGCCAGTGCGCCACGGCCACTTAGAATAATCAGTTCGGGATTGAACAAATGGATGAGGATAGAGATGCCCCTTCCAATATTATAGCCCGCTTCGGATATCAGTTCCACCGCTAAGCGGTCGCCCTTGATAGCTGCATCGATAATCGTTTTGATTGATCCCCCAGCATCCTCCATCGAAAGCCCTTCCATTTTAAGTGAAGAAGATCTTCCTTCCTTTAGTTTTTCTTTAGCTTTTTCGACCAGCACCAACAGGGATGTTTCGGTTTCCAGACATCCACTTTTACCGCACCTACAGATTTTGTTATTCTCGAAAATGGATATATGGCTGAACTCTCCCGCAAAACCATTGTTTCCCCTAAATAGATCTCCATTGACAATCATTCCCAGACCTATGCCCCAGCCAATATTGATCACCATCGCATTTTTTATATCCTTCAATTCCCCCAGCTTCAATTCGGCAAGCGCAATCAAACTAGAATCGTTATCGATCCAAACGGGGATGTTGATTTTTTCTTGCAGGATATTTACAATGCTTTGGTCGTTTTTGGTTTCCAAAAAAGAATGGTTGACCCCTTTTACCACATCAACAAAACCGGGCATGCCAATGCCGATACCAAGAAATTCTTTTTTGGGGATCCCTGATTCTAAAATATGGTTGTTGATGCTGCTGGCCATTTTTTCCAATGCATGAGGGTTGTTTTCCAGCGGGATATCTACATGCCGCATTTTCCCAATTTCCTTGTTTTGCATATCAAGGATAACGATTCGGGTCACAAGCTGGTCTGCAGCAACGGCCACTATATATTTGAAATTTGTTTTTAATGAATATGTTTGCGGCCTTCTCCCACCTGTAGAAATAGCCAAACCCGTTTCCACCACATATCCATCTTTTACCAACTCATTCAAAATGCGGTTTGTGAGCGGTACGCTTTTTTTGGTGAGCAAGCTTAAATCAGTGCTTGATAATGCGCCAGAAAAATAAAGATGGCGGATGATTCTTTTTTTATAATGTGCCTTTTTTTCCTGCATTTATTGTTAAAAATTTTTTATTTAAAGTTTAAAAAACTTATTAAAAATAATAATAAGCTCTTATTATAGGTAATTTTATTTTGTTTTTTTTATTATTTGCACCAGCCATTTGGGATCTACAACCTTCAATAGACAAATCATTTTACCCGAATAAAAAAATGAATAGGGCATTTTTCTGGAGAGCAGATTCGGCAAAGTTTGAGGGAAATGGCATACATGATTAGGCTTCTGTTTGGAGGCGCTCAATGGTTAAAATATATAGTAGACATTTTTCTAGATTTAGGTATCAGTTCATCATAACTATAATAGTCTGCTCTTCCTTCCCCTGTAAATCGCATTCTACAGATTTATGCGAATAATCCTAAAACTAATATTAATGGATATTTTTCGAACTCAATATCCCATCTTTACAAAATCTAGATCAAAATAAGCTTATGGACAAAAGCCGTTACCAGAAATTTTTTTATCCAGTGCTAACCTACATACAGTATATGGGAAAGTTATTACGTATATGTATATACGTTGTTCCATTTTGTGTTTGTCTATCTTGTCGCAACTATTCTATTAAAGTTTCAGACAGTACCAACGGCAACCCACAGCCGAACCATTCCATGAAAAATGATTCGGTTAAATATTGGGTTGCTGCCGATATCAATTCAATCACCGATTCCTTGCAAAAACAACAGGTGGTATATGGCAGGGAACTCATTGCCCATACTTCAAAATATCTGGGGCCCAAAGGTTCTTTAATGAAAACAACCAATGGGATGAATTGCCAAAATTGTCACTTGCTGGCTGGCACCGCAGTGTTCGGGAATAATTTTGGGTCCGTAGCTTCCTTATATCCAAAGTATAGGGCAAGACGGGGTACTTTTGAAACTGAATATGAACGGATAAATGATTGCTTGGAAAGAAGCCTGAATGGTGAGCCTCTTGATAGCAATACTAAAGAAATGCAGGCCATTGTTGCTTATTTCCATTTTATTGGTTCAAACGTTCCCAAAGGAACAAAGGCATTGGGCTCGGGTCTTAAAGACCTGCCCTATCTCGATAGGGCGGCGGATGCGAACAAAGGGAAAATGGTTTATGTTAAAGTCTGTCAGTCCTGCCACCAGATCGATGGCCAAGGGAAACTGAATGAAGCGGGCAATGAATATACCTACCCTCCTTTATGGGGGCCACATAGTTTTAATGATGCCGCTGGTATGTTCCGATTAGGGACCATAGCAAGATATGTCAAATACAATATGCCATTTGGTACTAGTTTTAGAAATCCACAACTAACCGATGAACAGGCTTGGGACGTAGCGGCCTATATTGTTTCCCAACCGAGGTCACATATCAATGAGCCCAAAGATTGGCCAGACCTTTCCGCAAAACCAGTCGATTTTCCTTTCGCTCCCTATGCTGATCATTTTCCCGAACAGCAGCATAAATATGGGCCATTCAAACCAATTCTGGCTTTTCAAAAAACTAGGGATAACAAAAAGGGATAGTCCTGATTGCTTTTGAACCATACTTAAAGCAAGCGCTCAGGTCTGAAGCGATAAATAAATACCTTTATAAAAAAAGAAAATGAAAAAAATATGGATTGGCATGGTTGCGATGTTAGTGGTGTTGGGGGTTAACGCTCAGCAAACAAAAACAGAACATGCCCAGGAAAGGCTTCCTGTCACTGAGATTAAAACAAATAGCAAACTGAGTCATCATGTTGTTTTTGAGGTTACCAGTAACGATAGCTTGGTTTGGAAAGGGGTAATGAACAATGTGAAACACTTGATGGAGCATTGGCCCAATGGGGTTCAAATTGAAGTCGTGTGCCATGGTCCCGGTATTGAAATGCTGATGCTGGCCAAAACCACTCAGCAAAAAAGGATAGCCGAGTTTAAGAAAGCGGGTGCGGTATTTTCAGCCTGCATGAAAAGTATGAAGGCCAGAAACCTGCAAAAAGAAGATATTGTTGCTGAAGCCGGTTTTGTTCCTTCGGGGGTTGCGGAAGTAGTAATGAAACAGGAAGAACATTGGAGCTATCTAAAATCAGGGTTTTAAACATGAAATATAAAGCAGTCATCCAATTATCGAGTGGAGAGGATGCCGTTATCAAAAGCACGGCGTCGCAGATCCATAATTTGTTGAAGGATTTAAAGAATGAGGTGGAGATAGAATTGGTATGTCATGGTAAAAGCCTCTCTTTTGTGACCAATGATCAAGGAGTTTGGAACAGCCTTATTGAAGATCTTTTATCCAAGTCGGTTAAAATAGTAGCCTGCGAAAATATGCTCATCGCCAATGCCAAATCAAAAAATGATTTGTTTGCTGGTATAGAAACCGTGCCTGCTGCCATTGCCGAACTGGTGGTGAAGCAACAACAAGGTTGGAGCTATATTAAAGCCGGTTTTTAATAGTCTAGAAAAATCTATCCATGCTTTGAGATATGTTTTTCGTTTATGAAATTTAAAAACCATTTTTATCGGCTTTCATGTTGATGTTCTTTTTTCTGTTCAGGTAAATATCGAGTATCATCAACCCGAGTACTATATTGACCATCATAAAAATATTGGTGTAAGTACTACTGAAAAATCTGCTCCAGTCTAATTTGCCTACTGTGTGATTATAATCAGTCAGGATTTTAGGGTCAATAGCATTGTTCAGTTTCAGTTGCGATAAACCATATATCAAGAAACCTAAAATCATCAGTAGAAAAAAACCACCGATACCCCAAATGATTTTATTGTTGATATAGCTACGTGTAGCCGGAGCTACTTGGTATCGGGCAATTTCTTCCATCACATTCTTGGTAAAACGTAAAGAGGGGGTTTCCAACTCGGAACTTTGCATCAAGAGATTTGCTTCAAGCAATTCATGATATTTCAACCTCCACTCTGTATTTTTTTGGATTAATTCTTCAATAATGGATTTCTTGCCAGCATCGCACAGGCCATCAATATAATCCCACAATTGCTGCTCCATATTTATTTGCTCATCCATAAAATCATTTTTCATTTTTATCAATCAGTTTGTAGTTCAGTCAATTCATGCGCAAAAAATTTTTCCATTTTCTCTTTTAGCCTTTGTCTGGCTCTGTGCAGTTTCACTTTCACCGTATTGGGCTCCAGACCCAATATCAACCCCATTTCCTCCAGTGTTTGTTCTCCTTTGTAAAATAAAGTGATTACCTGCGCATCGTCTGTGCTAAGCATTTTGATTGCCTCGTTTACCATGGCATGTTTCGATTTCTGTTCAATCAGGGTTGCTTTAAACCCTGATTCCTGATTCTCTGTCTGGATAAATGTTTTTTCATTATCCATAGATACCATGTTTAGTTTTTTCTTTCTCAAAAAAGTGATGGAACTAGTCCGGGCAATGGTATATAGCCAAGTGCTGAATTTGGAATCTCCACGAAAATCTGCGAGTGATCGGTAAGCTTTTACAAAAATATCCTGTGATATTTCTTCTGCATCCTCGCGACTTTCAACCATGCGGTGAACCAAGGTGAACACATAGTTTTGATAGCGTTCAACCAATTGTGCAAAAATGCTTTGTTCGCCCTTTAGCACCCTGCTTATGATTTCTGTATCTGTCAGTCCGGTTTGCATGCCATTTATAAGACGACTTGTTTGACTTATAGGTTACAGCTTGATTATACAGGGTTTCCTAATTTCACGAGTTCTTAGGTGACTGTATAAACTAAAAAATCCCTCCAATGATGGAAGGATTTTACAAAGATGTATCGATGAATTAGATTAATAATCCCTGTCTCGGTTGTAGCCTCCGCCGCCACCGCCGCGATCGTAGCCACCTTTTTTGTAGCCACCGCCTCCGCCGCCAAAACCGCCGCGCTTCTTGAACCCTCCACCGCCGCCGCCTTGTTGCTTGGGCTGTGATTCGTTCACGATGATTTTACGACCCATAACTTCGCTGTCGTAAAGAGCGGTGATTGCAGCTTGCGCTTCGCCATCGTCTTCCATCTCAACAAAGCCAAAGCCTTTGCTACGGCCTGAAACTTTGTCCTTAACGATTTTCGCAGACCCAACGGTGCCATGCTGTTCAAAAAGGTTTCTAAGATCCTCATCGGTCATTTGCCAGGAGAGGTTGCCTACATAAATGTTCATGTAAAAAATAATTAAAAATGAAAAAAACTCACTCTCGATATCATAAGCTAACGATGGACTGAGGAAACTAACTAGACAGGAAGTGGCGACAGAACAAAGTAAAACCAAAATAACAGAGCTATTGTAAAGATAGGGATTTTTATTACTAACGAAAATTTTGGGAAAAATTCTAAAAACTACCATTTTTTGGGGGTTTGAGCATGGTTTTAGGGGTTGGGAAAACGGGAAAGCCGATCGGAAGGGGGGCTGGTTTTTCAGTTAATCGAGACCGTTGATTTGGGCTTTTATATTCCATGCCAGGTCCTGGCCATTTTACCCGATCTTTAAAACATGTCTATCTTTGACATCTTCAAAAAAAAACATTTCTTGGCCAAAGTTTATGATGGCTAAAGTACTTGTATTAATTGGAAAAGTGGGATTGAAAAATCAACATAAAAGATGAATGACAAGCTCGAATTAAGGACCGTTAAAGTAGTCAATTATATTACCCCTTTGCGAGAAGGTGGTTCTTTGCCCGCTATCGCTGAAGCCGATGACGGGTTTTTATATGTCATTAAGTTTAGTGGCGCCGGACAAGGAACCAATGCATTGATTGCTGATCTGGTTGGTGCGGAACTCGCCCGCGCCATTGGGCTGCGGGTGCCTGAATTGGTATTTGCTGAGTTGGATGAAGCATTTGGACGCACAGAGCCTGATGAAGAAATACAGGATTTACTTCGTGCCAGTACGGGGCTTAACTTGGGTATCCATTTTTTATCCGGTGCCATTACCTATGACCCGATTGTAAATAAAATGGATAATGAAACGGCCTCTAAAATTCTCTGGTTGGACATCATCATCGCCAATGTGGACCGTACGGTTCGAAATACCAATATGCTGGTTTGGCAAAAGGAACTTTGGCTGATCGATCATGGTGCGGCGCTCTACTTTCATCACACTTGGGACAATTGGAAGGAACAATCCCTGAAGCCTGTTTTGAATATCAAGGATCATGTTTTGCTTCCTATTGCAACTGAACTCGAAAAAGTTGATAAAGAGATCAAGCAACTATTGCCGCTTGAAAAGATTCGGGAGATTGTCTCGCTTATCCCAGATAGTTGGCTTGTTGGAAAAAATACAGATTGGACATTAGAACAAAAAAGGGATGTGTATTATCAATTTTTGGTCAATAGGATAAACCATTCCTCGGAGCTTATAAAACAGGTTATGCATGAACGATAATCTACTATTTGAATACGCTATTGTTCGGGTAGTGCCGCGGGTGGAACGAGGCGAGTTCATCAATGTGGGAGTGATTGTCTATTGCAAGCGGCCTGCATTTTTGAAAGCTGCTTTTTCTATGGATGAGGAAAAAATAAAATCGATTTACCCAAAAGTAGATGTAGAAGAAATTAGGGCACACCTTCAAGCATTTGAAAGAATATGTGCTGGGGACAAGGACTCCCAACCAATTGGCGGATTGGACCCTGCTTCCAGGTTCCGTTGGCTTACTGCTAAGCGAAGCACCATCATACAAACGTCTGAAACGCATCCTGGTCTTTGCGTAGACCCTTCAAAAATCCTCGATCACTTGTTGTCGCTTTATGTGATTGGCTGATTTGATTTATAGAAATATCCCACCTAATTTTTTGGTATAAAAAAGCCGCACAATTTTGTGCGGCTTGGAATTTTTTTGAAAGATTGATTACTCAGCAACCACTTCAAATTCAACTTCGGTTTCGTTTCCGTGACCGAAATCTACTTTTGCTTTATAAGTGCCAAGTTCTTTTACTTCCTCGATGATGTGGATGCGACGGCGGTCAATCTCATAACCTTTTTGGTCACGTATTGCACGGGCAATCTGTACGGAAGTAACGCTACCGAAAATCTTACCACTGGTACCAGCTTTGGCTCCGATTTTCAATGGGCCTTGTTTCAGTACATCAATTACCTTGTTTACTTCAGCCAATAATTTGGCTTCTTTTTTCGCCATCTGCTTCATCCTTTCTTCCAATTGCTTTAAGTTGGAAGGATTGGCTTCCACCGCCAGTTTGCGGGGGATGAGGAAGTTGCGGGCATAACCGTTTTTCACCTTCACTTTTTCGTGAGCGGCGCCAAGGTTGTCCACGTCCTGTATCAAAATGATCTCCATGATATTTGTTTTGTTCACCTTTAATCCCAATCACATTTTGGTGCGACTGTCTCCTGCCTTCAGGCTGGGTTAGGGTGAGGGTTTACTACTTTAATAAATCCGTTACATAAGGTAACAAAGCCATTTGACGGGCTTTTTTTACCGCATCGGAAACTTTGCGTTGGTATTTGAGCGAGTTGCCGGTAAGGCGACGGGGCAAAAGTTTGCCCTGCTCGTTCAAAAATTTCTTCAAAAACTCAGCATCCTTATAATCGATATAATGGATCTTGTATTTTTTGAAGCGGCAGAATTTCTTGGCTCTTTTCTCAGGCTTGATGGCCGTGAGGTATTTGATCTCATTTGCTTTTGCCATGGTTTATGCCTCCAATTTTTCGGTTCCGGTAGGTACGCCACTTCTCTTTCTTGCATTGTACTCGACGGCGTATTTATCGAGTTTGGTAGCCATGAAACGAAGGATATTTTCGTCGCGGAGAATCTGAATGTTCAGTTTCTCATTGAAGTCGGATGGCGCACTGTATTCCAGAACCCAGTACAAGCCTGTGGTTTTCTTCTGGATCGGGTACGCCAGTGATTTCAGTCCCCATGGTTTGTCGTGCACTACAGTGCCTCCGTTATCCTTTACGAAGGTCATGTATTTTTTCTGGGAAGCTTTGAAGTCTTCCTCAGACAGCACAGGGGTAAAAATCACCATCAATTCATAATTGTTCATTTCCCTGATTTTGATGAAAAAAAATTTTTATTGGGCTGCAAAAGTAGGGCTTTTGGGGGAAAGGGCAAAGTCTTTTTGAGAAGGTAGAGGGTGGGGGTGAAGGGTGTAGGGTAGTAGGAATTTGGAATTTGGAATTGGGAATTAGGGTGTAAGGTTGATAAGTTGATTAGTTGAGAGGTTGTTATGTTGATTGGGTAACTGCGTTCAACGTCAAGCGTTTAGCGTCTAGCTTTAAGCCTTTAGCGTTCAACCTCTTGCGAGTATTTCTTGACTCCGAACTCTCGACTCCAGACTTCCTGTCCCCCAGACTTTCCGACTTTCGGACTCCCGACTCCCACTTCCCGCCTCTTTGTCAGCCTTTTGCGAATGGCATCTTGTTTGTTGATTGGGGGCTGCTGGCTTGGCCAAAAAAGCTCAGCAGAGAACCTACAGCACAAGTGTGCGACGCAACGATGCTGAATAGAATTACAAAACCTGACTAAACAATCCATTTTATGCAAAAAGGAAGTATACGAGTACAGACGGAAAACATTTTCCCCATCATCAAGAAATTCCTCTACAGCGACCACGAGATTTTTATCCGTGAGCTGGTGAGCAATGCCATTGATGCTACGCAAAAACTGAAGACCCTTTCTTCCATCGGGGAGGCAAAAGGCGAACTGGGCGAGCTGCGGTTAGACGTGACCTTGGATGCTGCGAACAAAACCATCACTGTGAGCGACAAGGGAATTGGTATGACCGCTGAGGAGGTTGACAAATACATCAACCAAGTGGCTTTGTCTGGTGCCGAAGAATTTGTGAACAAATACAAAGGACAGAACGAAAACAATATCATAGGAAAATTCGGGCTTGGTTTTTATTCCGCGTTCATGGTGAGCGAGCGAGTGGACATTATCACCAAAAGTTTTAAGGAAGGTTCTAAAGCGGTGAAATGGGAATGCGACGGAAGCCCTGAATATACCATTGAAGAAACAGAAAAAGAATCACGTGGAACGGATATCGTGATGCATATCAACGAGGACAGCAAAGAGTTTTTGGATGCTTACCGCATCAAATCCATTTTGGAGAAATTCTGCAAATTCCTTCCGGTGCCCATTTATTTTCATGATGTGGCCGAAGAGAAAAAAGAAGGAGAAGTGGAAACGCCCATCAACAACACACAACCGATTTGGGTGAAAAAACCTTCCGAGTTGACGAAGGAAGATTATGAAAAATTCTACAAAGAACTTTATCCATTTGGCGAAGCGCCCTTATTTTGGATACACCTCAACGTGGATTATCCTTTCAACCTGACCGGTATTTTGTATTTCCCCAAAATAAAACAGAGCTACGAAATACAGAAAGACAAAATCCAATTATACAGCAACCAGGTTTTTGTAACGGATGAAGTGAAGGATATTGTGCCAGAATTCTTGATGCTCTTGCACGGTGTGATTGATAGTCCGGATATCCCGCTGAACGTGAGCCGTAGTTATTTGCAGGGCGACCCCAACGTGAGGAAAATAAACAACCATATTACCAAGAAGGTGGCCGACAAACTGGAAGAGATTTTTACAAAAGAGCGGAAAGAGTTTGAGGAAAAATGGGAAAGTCTTGGCTTGTTCGTGAAATATGGCATGATGACCGATGATAAGTTTTTGGAAAAAGCGAACAAGTTCCACATCATGGAAGATGCCGATGGCGGTAAATTTTATACGCTGGAAGAATATCGATCGGCAACCAAGGCCTTGCAAAAAAACAAAGACGGTAAACTGGTTATTCTCTATACCAGCAACCCCGTTCAGCAAGACAGTTATATACAGCAGGCGAAATCGAAGGGATATATCGTGGTGAAATTGGAGACTTTGGTAGATGCTGGTTTTATCAACCAGATGGAAACCAAATGGGAGAATGTTCATTTTACCCGCGTGGACAGTGAGATTGCTGATAACCTGGTCGACAAACAAGAAGGCACTGAAACCGTATTGAGCAAGGACGATCAGGAAAAACTGAAAAACCTTTTTAAAGTGGAGATGCCCGGATTGCATGCTACGGTAGAAGTGAAGGGACTTAGTCCAGAAGCCTTGCCGGTGGTAGCAACCCGCCCAGAGTTTATGCGCCGTATGAAAGATATGGCTGCGGTTAGTGGTCAAATGGGAGGCTTTTATGCCAACATGCCCGATGAGGTGACCCTCACCGTGAATGGCAACCATCCCATTTATCAATCGTTGTTGTCTGAAACGGATACGGCCAAACAGGAAAAACAAATTCAAAATCTTGCAGACTTGGCTTTGTTATCGCAGGGATTGCTCAAAGGAAACAATCTTACCGAATTCATCAATAGGAGCGTGGAGCTGATGGGCGAGGAGAAAAAAACGAAGATCACCGCATAAAATTTTTCAAAGTTTAAAACTTTGGAAAACTTAAGAAGCGAAAAGCGTGAAGGTTGTAAAACCTTTGCGCTTTTATTTTTTTGGGAAAATTTGTAACTTGCTTGAATGGGAGAAACAACTATAAAGGAATATATAACCCCTCCAAGGACAGCCATGGAAGTATTTGAGATGCTTCCGGAAGGTACGCTTGCGGAGGTAATCAATAATAAACTTTATATGTCACCAGCCCCTAATTTCGAACACCAGGACTTGCTAGGCAACCTGCATACAGACATGAACGTTTTTATACGTAAAAACGCCTTAGGAAAATGTATTTTTTCCCCAATGGAT
This sequence comes from Bacteroidota bacterium, assembly GCA_018267575.1. Classification (GTDB taxonomy): domain Bacteria; phylum Bacteroidota; class Bacteroidia; order Chitinophagales; family Chitinophagaceae; genus Puia. Next base: position 48,184 of record JAFDYF010000106.1, on the reverse strand, counting down.
GTTTATTTGGGGGATAAAAATGCCGTTCAGCCCGATATTCTTTTTATTGCCACCAATAATCTTGGGATTGTTCAAAAAGGGAAAGTAAAAGGTGCTCCGGATTTGATTGTGGAAGCTTTATCTCAGGATCGCAAGCATGATTTGGAGACAAAGAAAAAATTGTACGAGGAATTTGGCGTGAAGGAATATTTTATTATCGACCCTTCCAATAAAGAAGTGTTTTCCTATTTTCTTCAGGGGAAGAAATTCGTGTTTCAGGAAAGCAAAAAAGGGGAGATAAAATCGAACTTATTGAAAAAGACTTTTTCGTTTTAGTTCTTCCCGAATTTACAATTCGCTTAGTCTCACATCCATCATTTTCAACTGCAAATTTTTCTGCCCGTTCCATTCGTTTTCATCAATGGTAAAAACAATATCGAGCGGTTTTTTCGATTGGAGCAAGGGGTATTTATCTGCCATATTGAAACCAATACCCGTGATAACAGTATTATCCTGTTTCAAAGAAAATCGGAGATGGAGTTCCTTAGCGATTTTGGAATAACCCGTATCCAATACATTTTTGGCGATGAACACGGGGCGCATGTTTTCTGGTCCAAAGGGTTCCATTTGGCAAAGGATATTATAAAAGCTGGGGGTGATGTCCTTGAATTTGATTTCTGCATCGATAATGATTTCAGGGATCAATAATTGAGGATCAATCATAGACGAAACCACTTCCTCAAAATTTCTACTGAAGGCCTCAAATTGTTCGGGCAAAAGGGTCATTCCCGCGGCAGCAAAATGACCGCCATAGCCCAATAAATTTTCTCGGCAAGCATGGATGGCTTCGTAGAGATTAAATCCCGGCACACTTCTGGCACTACCAGCCAGCACTTCCCCGCTTCGTGTAAGCACCACCGTTGGACGATAATATTTTTCGATTAACCTAGACGCCACAATACCAACCACCCCCTTATGCCAATGCGGTTGGAAAACCACGGTTGTTTTTCTATTCATAAGTACCGGATTGCTTTCTATAACAGCTAATGCTTCTTCCGTAATATTGGTATCGGCTTCTTTTCTGTCCGTGTTATCGGAATGGAGCATTTCCGCATAGCTCAATGCTTCCTCATAGTTTTCGGCAATAAACATTTGCACCGCTTTACGGGCATCATCCATACGGCCTGCCGCATTCACCCGAGGGGCAATCATGAACACGAGATTGGTAATGTGCAAGTCTTTTTTCAAACCACTCAGATGGATAAGCGCTTTTATTCCATGGTTTGGGTTTTCGTTTACTTTTTTCATTCCATGAAAAGCCAAAACCCGGTTCTCCCCAGTCATCGGTACAATGTCTGCAGCAATCGCGGTTGCAACAAGATCCAGCCATTCAAATGGCTCCTTTTCGGATAGCCCCAAACGTTGAGAAAGGGCTGTTATTAATTTGAACCCTACACCACAACCGCATAATTCCTTGTATGGATAACTGCAATTTTTTTGTTTGGGATTTAAAATGGCCATTGCTGGGGGCAAAAGTTCATCGGGCAAGTGGTGGTCGCACACAATAAAATCAATCCCCAAATCTTTGGCATAGCTGATTAAATCTGCAGACTTTATTCCACAGTCCAAGGAAATAATGAGGGTAAACTCGTTTTCTTTGGCAAAGTCAATTCCCATTTTCGAAACACCATAACCTTCGCGGTAGCGATGAGGGATATAAAAGTCGATCAGCTCGGTGGAGTATATTTTTTTCAGAAATTGGAACATGCAGGCAACTGATGTGGTTCCATCCACATCATAATCCCCAAATACCATGATTTTTTCTTTTTTCTCGAAAGCAAGCATTATTCTATCCACTGCCTTGTCCATGTCTTTCATAAGCCATGGGTCGTGCAACTGACCAAGTTGTGGCCTGAAAAAATCTTTTGCCTGATTAAATGTTTCAATTCCCCGCTGAACCAAAATTTGACAGATAGCTGGATGTATTTTCAGTGCAGCTTGGAGTTCCGCTATCTTTTGCGGAGCGGTGTTAGGGATGTTCCATCTTTTTTGCATGGGATGAAGGCCGGGTTTTCCCGTTTTAATACTTGCGGCCGGTGGTAAAGTTAACCAATTCCTCCAGGCCTTTCCGTGCATCGGAATCTTCAAAGCCTTGTAAAATGTCGAGCGCCTGTTGTTTGTACTCATTCATTTTGTTGGTGGCATAATCGATTCCGCCTGCCTCAATTACTTTCTTTATCACGTATTGCACTTTTTCAGGATCCTTGTTCTGGTTTTTTATAATATAGATCAGCTCTTTTCTTAACTGTTTATCTACCTTGCTCAATGTATAAATAAGCGGGAGCGTGAGTTTTTTTTCTTTGATGTCGTTGCCTGTGGGTTTGCCCACGGCTTCGCTGCCATAGTCGAACAAATCGTCTTTTATTTGGAAAGCGATACCTGTCTTTTCGCCAAACTGGCGAAGCTTTTCGGTCATTGCCTCATCTTTGCTAGAGGAAAATGCGCCAGCAGAACAGGCAGAAGCCAACAGTGAGGCAGTTTTATAACGGATGATCTCAAAGTAAACTTCCTCACTAAAATTGAGTGACCTCGATTTTTCCATTTGGGACAGTTCTCCCTCGCTCATTTGCCTTACTGCATTGGAAAGGATCTGTAATATCCTAAAATCATTATTGTCTAATGACAGTAGCATGCCCTTGGCAAGGAGATAGTCACCAACGAGTACGGATATCTTACTTTTCCATAGGGCATAAGTGGAGAAAAAGCCTCTTCTCTCCATGGATTCGTCCACCACGTCGTCATGCACCAGTGAAGCGGTATGCAGCAGTTCTACCAATGAAGCCGCCCGGTAGGTGGAGTCATTGATGGGGCCGCATAACTTGGCTGAAAGCAGCACGAACATAGGACGAAGCTGTTTCCCTTTGCGGTTTACAATAAACCGCATAATTCTGTCCAGTAGGGGCACCTGGCTTTTAACCGCTTCCTTGAATTCCTTTTCGAAAATAGCAAGCTCCTCCCGTAATATTGACTGTGATAGTTTCATTAAAATAGAAAGTGCCAAATTACTACTTTGAAAATATCTACAATGCGTGCATCTAATTTTAAATTTCTCTTGTCTATTTTGCTATTAATCCACATTAAAGTTTAGATTGTGGAATCAAATAAATTTTTTTTTTGAGCTTCAATTTCTATTTTTGCACATTATTCAAAGGACGGTCAAACCATTCACTAACATAAACTTCAGTTATGGCAAGCAAAAAGTACTTACTATTTAGTTTTATCCTATGCCTACTGGTTGGAAGCTCTTTTGCACAGATTGGTGCGAGCTACGACTTGCGGGATTCCTCCCTTATACCTGCTAAAAGAGTGCCCCAGCACAATGAATTTTTAAATAACGCTTATCCTTTCCCAGCAAAGCCTCGCAATGAATGGGAAATTGGTGTTAAAGGCGGGCTTCCATTTGGAGAAACAGATGTTAGGTATTGGGGACCAACAGGTGGTTTCGGCCTACATGTTAGAAAAGCGATGGGTTATGTCTTCTCTATCCGTGGTGAATTCGATTGGCTGCGCATGAAAGGGTTGAATTTTCAGCCTTCTTCAGGTTTTGTAAATAACACAGCATGGACTGGCCAGGGATATGACCCTACTAAAGACCATGTTTTTTATAATTACCGTACAACTGTAAACGAGCTTTCGTTGCAAGGAGTTATTACTTTAAATAATGTTCGTTTTCATAGGGCCAAAACCGGTTTTAACGCCTATGGCTTTGGTGGTATTGGCTTAGCTAGGTACAATACTTTCATTAATACACATGACGCCAGTGGCAATTATGCCGCCAAGTTTGACCAACTGTACGCTCAATATGCAGGTACTTCAGGGCAGTTTGATTATTCAAACAGGAAAGCTATTAAAAGTGCTTTGAAATCAATTATGGATGGCAAGTTTGATACCCAAGCACAAGAAGATAATGGTCATCCTAAATTAGGAGGCTGGCCTGTATATCCAGTAATGGTAGTGGGTGCTGGCGTGGAATTTAAATTAAATAATAAATTCAATATTGCAGTTGAATATAAGCATACCTTCATAAAGACCGATTTGCTTGATGGGCAACAATGGCAGGAAAATTACAACCCTGCTACTTCTACCAGCCCTGCTCAAACAAGGGATTTTGATTCTTATAGTTTTGCAAGCGTAGGTATCAACTACAATATTGGTAAAAAATCTGTTGAACCTTTGTGGTGGCTCAACCCATTGGATTATGCTTACAGCGAGATCAATGCCCCACGCCATATGAAACTGCCAAAACCAGTATTGGATGATGCAGATGGCGATGGTGTTACAGACCAATTTGATCTGGAACCAAACACTCCCAAAGGTTGCCCAGTGGATACCCATGGTGTAAGCCGCGATACCGATGGTGATGGTGTTCCAGATTGCAAGGATAAAGAACTGATTACCCCAACCCAGTGCCAACCAGTGGATGCTGACGGTGTAGGTAAATGCCCAGATCCCCAATGCTGCAAAGACCTTAAAGCAATGATGGATAATGGTAATTTTGGTAGAAAATGTTCTATCGGCGATTTGCCAAGCATTACTTTCAAAGGCAGGTCAGTAACCCTGAGCAAAGACAGCAAAGCATTGATGGCCAGCATTGCCCAAAAAATGCGTAATAACCCGAACTGCAAAGTAGCAGTAATCGGTTATGGCGAATCTAGCAAAGCAGCTCAACAATTAAGTTGGGATAGGGTTAACGAAGTGATCAAATATTTGGTAGAGAAAGAAGGTGTTAGTGCTGATAGGTTTATCTTCCGCTATGGTCAAACAGGTGGGGATGAGAATACCATCGATCTGAAAGATGGTACTGGCGAAGAAGGCCCGAACACGGTTCCTGCCCCTCACCCAAATTTGAGAAGGAAATAGATTTTAATGCATATCATTTCAAAACCCTCCGGCAGATGCCGGGGGGTTTTTTATGCAATCATTAACGGGCTATTTTTGGGGTTCAGATTAAATACTTTCATTTTTGCTTAAATACCTTAATTTTGCAAGCCTTTATGAGATTATTATTTGTACTTTTTATTGCGATTACTACGTTGGGGTCTTGCTCCTTTTATCATAAAGCAGTGAAAAACCTGGGCTTGGCCAAGGGTAGCAAAGGGGAGAAAAGCTTTTCTAAAGTGATGAAAAGCAGGGATTACGACTATAAATTGGGCATGGCCGAGAAATACTATCTGCGAAAAGATTATAATAGGGCGCAGCAGTTGTACCAGGATCTTTTCTCGGTGATGAAGGGCAGCCCAAAATTCGAGGACCTCTACTATAAGTTTGCCTATTGCTCTTTTTACCTGAAAGATTATGCGAATGCGGAAAACCTGTTCAAAGGTTTTGTGGAGGTTTTTCCCAATAGCCCCAAAGCAGAGGAAATGGATTATATGAGGGCTTATACCTTCTATCAGGAATCTCCCAGATATGAGCTTGACCAGACAAATACCACTAAGACAATGGGTTTTATGCAGGCATTTATAAACACCCATCCAGGTTCGCCCCGTATTAAAGATGCAACGGATATTATTGATAAATGTAGGGCAAAACTGGAGTTGAAGGATTTCAAAAATGCAGAGCTCTATTATAACCTAGGGCAGTATAAAGCGGCAGGCATAGTGTTTAATAATTTACTGAATACCTATCCAGATTCAGAAAAGAGCGATTTGTATAAGTTCTTTGTGATCAAATCTGATTATCAATACGCAGCATTGAGCGTTCCCGACAAAATGGAAGACCGTTATGGGCAGGTGATTACCGATTGCAACGATTTTGTGGACCGTTTTCCTGAAAGTAAGCTTCTTAAAGAAGTTCAGAATTATATATCTTTATCCCAAAACAATATAAAATCATTAAAAAATGAGCAGGCTAAGACGGCAGGTTAGTGCTAGCACAGTAAATGTGGTGGAGACTAAAAACCTAACTGATATAAAAAATAAAACGGGCAACCTTTACGAATCCATTGCGATCGTAGCAAAGCGTGCCAGCCAGATTAATATTTCTTTGAAAGAAGAATTGCACAGTAAGCTGGAAGAGTTTGCAACCCATACAGACAGTTTGGAAGAAATCCACGAAAACAAAGAGCAGATTGAAATTTCCAAAGCATACGAAAGAATGCCCAATGCCGCATTGTTGGCTACACAGGAGTTCATGGAAGATAAGATTTATTATAGGAAGAACGAAGACGACCTGTTTAGTTAGTTTTTCAATCTAATTTTATTACAAACATGCGGCGGTTTTATCAACTGTCGCATTTTATTTTAACAGGCTCATCTAACCGAATCATGATTATTATAGGTTAAAATGGTTTTATCATGTTGGGAGGTAAAAAAATATTGATTGGTGTTACAGGAAGTATCGCCGCATACAAGACTTTGATTTTAACCCGCCTGCTTATTAAAGCGGGTGCAGAGGTGAAACTGATCATGACCCCTGCTGCAAAAGATTTTGTTACCCCACTGTCTCTCTCGACCATTTCAAAAAATCAAGTACTGACCGATTTGGTCGATAAGGGTTCTTGGGCCAACCATGTCATGCTTGGAAGATGGGCAGATATCATGCTGATTGCACCCTTAAGCTGCAATACCCTAGCCAAGATGGCAAATGGACAGTGTGATAATCTATTGCTCGCCGTTTATCTGTCTGCTACCTGTCCTGTGCTTCTAGCTCCCGCTATGGATGAGGATATGTGGAAACATCCCACCACACGGATTAACATCAATAAATTGGAGTCCTACGGCAATAAACTGATCCCTGTTGGGAATGGGGAGCTAGCCAGTGGGCTTTTTGGTGAAGGCAGGATGGCGGAGCCTGAAACAATTATAGAACATCTGGAAAACATATTGTCGCCCAAGAAAACCCTCTCTGGAAAAAAAGCTTTGGTAACCGCTGGACCTACCTATGAGCAGATTGACCCAGTCCGCTTTATCGGGAATCATTCTTCGGGTAAGATGGGGATTGCGATTGCCAAGGAATTGGCAGAAAGAGGAGCAAGTGTTTATTTGGTTTTAGGCCCATCATCCATAAATGCTGATATACCCGGAGTGGAAATAAAAAGGGTAAGCACCGCAAAGGAAATGTATGAGGCTTGTCTTGAAAAATTTCCTACTTCAGCGATTGCTGTTATGTCAGCGGCGGTATCTGACTATAGCCCGATCCATTTTTCAAAAGATAAAATTAAAAAGATCGGCGAAACATTTTCACTGGAACTCGCCAAAACAAAAGATATATTAAAAACACTTGGTCAGCAAAAAAAGGATGGGCAGCTATTGGTAGGTTTCGCTTTGGAAAATCATCAGGAAAGGGAATATGCTATTAAAAAACTTACAGAAAAAAATGCGGATATTATCGTGATGAACTCATTGAACGATGAAGGTGCGGGCTTTGGCCATGATACGAACAAGATTACCATTTTTGAGAAAGATGGCCAAGAGCTTAGCTATGACAGAAAGGCAAAACAACAAGTTGCGGCAGATATCGTTGATAGGATTGTAAAAATGATGTATGCATAAAAAAATATTATTTCTTGTATTTGTTTCACTGCTTCATTACCGTGCTACCCAAGCACAGGAACTGCAGGCTACGGTTACAGTGATAGCCAATCAAATACCTAATTCGGTTGACCATAAGATTTTTCAAACTTTACAGACGGCTTTGAACAATTTTATGAATTCAGGAAAATGGTCCAATGAAACTTTTCAAACCAATGAAAAGATTGTTTGCAATTTTTCGCTAAGGATAACTGCGGCACTTGACAATAATCAGTTTCAAGCTGTACTAACTATTCAGGCGGCACGGCCCGTTTATAATTCTACCTATCAAAGTCCTTTGATCAACTATCAGGACGGGGATATTATTTTCCGCTATATAGAATATCAGCCAATCGAATTTAATGAAACAAGGGTTCAGGGATCTGAACCCTTTGCGGCAAACTTAAGCGCCATATTTGCATATTATGCCTATACCATCATTGGGTTGGATTTTGACTCTTTTGGGTTAAGAGGTGGGGATCCCTATTTTCAAAAAGCTCAAAACATCGTGGACAATGCACCTGAGGGAAGTAACATTTCCGGATGGAAGGCTTTTGATGGTATCCGAAACCGTTACTGGCTAATGGAAAATCTAACCAACAGTAAATACACACTGGTACACGATGCATTGTATAATTATTATAGACAAGGATTGGATCAGATGTTCGATAAGGAAAATGCAGCAAGGAATGGGCTTTTGAAAGCATTGAATCAACTGAACACGGTGAATACCGAGTCGCCCAATTCCATGATCATCCAATTTTTTTTCCAAGGAAGGGCCAACGAAATTTCCAAGGCCTTTAAAAATGGTACGCCAGACGAAAAAAGCAGGGCACTGGATCTGCTTACCCGCTTGGACGTAGGTAACCTCAATCTGTACAAACAAGATCTGCAATGAACAAATTAATATTGGCTTTGTTTTTTTGCTTTCTGATTGCTTGTGAAAATAGGGACAAGATTCCCCATGACGTTCTCCCAAAAAAAGAGATGCAAAAAATCATATGGGATATGATTCAGGCTGACCAGTTCTCGAAACAGTTTGTATTGAAGGATTCTGCAAAAAAAAATGTGAAACAGGAAACCACGGCGCTTTATGACGAGGTTTTTCAAATCCATCATATTAGCAAGGATGAATTCACAAAAAGTTATCAGTTCTATTCAAGTCGCCCAGATCTGCTTAAAATTATTTTCGACAGTCTTGCTGCACAAGGAAATCGGTCCCAACAGGATTTGTATAAACAACAAACTACTCCTAACAAGCCTTTACCTACCCCAATCACCAAGGTTGAATGAAGCCTTCTTCATTGGTTCATCATGTTTTTAACGATAGATAATGACCAATTTCCTTAAATTAGCATGTGCTGATTTTAAATGGCATGCTATATGAATAAAGTTTTTGCGAATGCCGATGAGGCTATCAAAGATGTTCAGGATGGGGCAACCATTATGCTCGGTGGCTTTGGACTTTGTGGTATACCTGAAAACTGTGTGGCCGCATTAAAAGGAAAAAATGTCAAAAACCTAACTTGCATTGCAAACAATGCGGGGGTTGATGATTTTGGTCTTGGCTTATTATTGCAGACCCGTCAAATTAAAAAAATGATCAGCTCTTATGTAGGAGAAAATGCGGAGTTTGAAAGGCAATTACTGTGCGGGGAACTACAGGTTGATTTAATACCTCAAGGCACATTGGCCACCAGAATACAAATGGCAGGCATGGGCATCCCGGCTTTTTTTACACCTGCTGGTTATGGTACAGAAGTAGCGGAAGGAAAAGAATCCAGAGAATTTAATGGTAAGATGTATCTGATGGAACGGGCCCTCCATGCCGACTTTGCCTTGGTGAAAGCTTGGAAGGGAGATCGGTTTGGCAACCTCGTGTTTAGGAAAACAACAAGGAATTTTTCTACTTCCATGGCCAAGGCGGGCACCATTACCATTGCAGAAGTGGAACATTTGGTTGAGCCGGGCGAATTGGATCCTAATTATATCCATGTGCCGGGTATTTATGTGCACCGTATTTTTCAAGGAAAAGATTATGAAAAAAGGATCGAGCGCAGGACAGTAAGACTATCATCGGATCTAAAACCATTTTAAGGTTTGTTCAATAAAACTTTGTTTTTCAAGCTCTGTCTCGATCAAGACTTTTAATGGAACCTCAACATTTTTTATGGCGCTCGACAAATTTGGTATTGCAAAAAGGATTGCCCAGGAATTGAAGGATGGCATGTATGTGAACTTAGGCATTGGCATACCCACACTGGTAGCAAATTATATTCCTGCTGGAATCAGCATTATGCTTCAATCAGAAAATGGGATGTTGGGGATGGGTCCCTATCCAACTGAAGAAGAGATTGACCCTGATTTGATCAATGCAGGGAAGGAAACCGTTACGATTGTGCCAGGCGGTTCTTTTTTCGATAGTGCTGAAAGTTTTGGGATGATCCGTGCCGGTAAGATAGACCTCACCGTTTTGGGGGCAATGGAGGTTTCTGAAAAGGGGGATATTGCCAACTGGAAGATACCCGGGAAAATGGTGAAGGGAATGGGAGGGGCCATGGACCTGGTGGCCAGTGCAGTAAATATTATTGTGGCCATGCAACACACCAATCCAAAAGGGGAGTCAAAATTATTGCCTACTTGTACCTTACCACTTACGGGCTTGCATTGTGTGAAAAGGATAGTGACAGATTTGGCCGTTGTGGATATAACCGATCAAGGCTTTAAGTTGGTGGAGCGGGCGCCCGGTGTTTCTGTGGAAGAAATTAAAAACAAAACAACAGGTAAACTTCTGGTGCAAGGTAATATACCCGAAATGAGGATTTAAAAATAATCAGTATTTGCTTTTCTTTTATGGCGATTAAAATACAAAGCAGCCAATGCATAAAAAAAATACCTCGCCAAACCCGCTATATCTAATAGGGCTTTTTTTTCAGCATGATTTGATGGGGGGACTTCCTGATAATACCAGCCGATTATTTGGACAATCATGGTGGGAAAAAAATAAAACAAGCTGCCAACCGCTATCCAGAAAATCGGTTTATTAAAAATATAAATCGATTCTTCGCTGATAAGTTTGGCTAAGCATAAGAAGCTCAAAAAAAGGATAGCCATTTCCCCGCCCCAGGTCAATAGGATATTTTTTTGCTTCAGACCGTTGAATAGATAAGCGGTTATAATGAAGCTAAAAAAAATAATCAAAACAATATGGACATTCCGGTCTGTTTTTAATGGCAGGGAGGTTTTGAACAAGAGCAGCATCAAGCTTAACTCAATTAGCGAAAAAGCATTCAGCATCATCTGCTCGGCGGTTTCCTCCAATGGTAGAAAGGCAAGTTGAAAGCCCCTGAGAAAGTTCAAGAGGCAAAGGATCATCAAAAAATTCAGGGTTTCCTGTTGGTACTGCTTTTTCAAAAAAATGATGGCAGCCGGCCATAGAGGGCTGAAAGTAGAAACAATAGATAATAAATCTAGCAGTATATTACCGGTTTTGAGCATGGGCGTTTGTTTCGGCACAACCGGTATTTCAGAGAGATTGGATGAGTGGTTTTAAGGGGAGTTTATTTTGGTTAGGATGATTTAGTCGACCAAGTTGTTCTTCACTGCAAAAAAAACCAGTCCGGCTGTGTTTTTAGCCCCAAAACGTTCCATAAGCCGATCTTTGATGGCCTCCACGGTACGTGGACTTACCTCCAATTTTTGTGCGATTTCCTGAGCAGTGAACTCCATGCAGATATATTTCAGCACATCCCTTTCACGATCAGCAAGCGTTACTTCAATATTAAGGTTGGGCACCACCTTGGTGCGGGCATGCGATTTTTTTAATAAGATCCTATTTACAAAATTGTTGAGATAATAGCCCTTGGTGGCTACTTCCACAATGGCTTTTTTGATTTCGGAAGGGTCTGCATTTTTCAGCAGATAGCCGTTGGCGCCAATCTCCATCAGGTGGGTCACAAAACGCTCATCCTCGTAAATGGTCAAAGCCAGAATGTGGATTTTTGGGAATTGCTTGGCCACATATTTAGTGGTTTCGATTCCATCTTTTAAAGGCATGCGGAGATCCATCAAAATGACATCAGGGTCTGACTCGGGCAGTCCATCAATCAATTCCTGCCCATTTTCGGCTTCCTGTACAAATTTGATATTATTGTATTGCCGCAGGGACAGAATAACGCCTTTCCGAAAAATTTTATGATCATCTGCAATGGCAACTTTAATTACGCTCATGGGTATGCGATAAAATTGCTTTAAAGATACTGATTAATCTGATTCGGTTACCGGCGCAATTTCTTTCTCTCTCTGAATCTCGATCGTTGCTTTGTAATAGGTTTGTGAAATATCTTTTTCAAAAAATATTTTCCCATGTAAAACGCGTAAGCGGCTTTGGATATTTTTTAGACCCAGCCCAACCGTGCTTTTATTCAGCTTTTCAAAATCAGCTTGCGTAAGCCCACGGCCATCATGGTGCAGACGGATAAAAAATTTATTGTTATTGGTGTTTTGGGTAAGATGTATAAAACTGGCATTGCTATGCTTGAGAATATTGTTCACCAGTTCTTGTATTACCCGGAAGATGATTAATTCGGTTTCTGGTTGTAGGCGTTCCCGATAGTCGTGAAAACGGCAACTGGCATTCATGGATCCCGAACCACTTATTTTTTGGAACAGGTCGTTCACGGCCGATTCCAAACCAAAATTTTTAAGGGTGGGAGGCATCAGGCTATGCGAGATATTGCGGATCAGTTGGATGGTATCGTCAATAATTTGCTTGGCACTATAAATGCTTTGAAGTTGGGTGGCCTTGTCCAGGTTCACCAGGTTTTCGTTCAGGTAAAGGCGGGCAGTGGCCAATAAAGGACCGGCATCATCGTGCAGGTCGGCAGCCAAGCGCTGGCGTTCTTCCTCCTGCAAACGGATGGAAGCGTTGAGCAGAAGCTTCTGTTGGTCGAATTCCATCTGCTGCAGTCGGTTCTGGAAGCGGATTACCTTGCGTTGGTGGAAGATAATAAACAAGATCAAAGCAATGGTGAGCACCAACATGGCAATGGTTCCAAAGAACATTACTTTGGGCACATTGCTGTCCAGACCATGGATTTGTAAAAAAAAGATCATCAGGGGGTTTACGGGTTTAGGCGCAATTTATAATTTAAAGCGGTTTCCGGGAATATTAGAATCAATAAACTCTTGTTTTATATTTAGTTTTATAATTACCAGCGATTATAAAGGCAATAGAAAATAAAATATATTTAATCATTTCAAAAGCAACATTTATGCCCCATAAAAAATTAAGATCTTTGTCCTTAGTTCCAGAAGTGTAAAGAAACACAAATAAAGTCCCTGAAAGATATATAATACAACCTGCTACAACCCAGAATTTATAAGATTCGTAAATGAGAGTTTCTTGTGTGGAGTTAACTTGCTCGTAAAAATACAAAATGGAATAACTAACTATTATAAATGTGTTAATCAGAGCAACCCAAAAATCAAAGTTTGCTTTTATTTTAATTAAAAGAAAAATTTCAATAAAGCAAATAAGAGTTGATGTTAAAACTATAAATGTTCTGTTTTTTTTGATTTCTAAACAATGGAATAAAAAGTAGGAGAAGAAGAGAAATTCTGCTATTGCGAAGAAGCTAATAATTAAGGCAGAAATATTTCTAACCCGAAGTAAAAAATCGGCGATTAAAGTAATTGCAGCATAAAAACAAATCCCCTTTAGCAATGATATTTTTTTCAGTTTTTTGTAAAAAACCAAATATAACGCTATAGGGGAAAATTGAAATAATAGGTAGAATACAAACAAAAGTTTTATATTTAGTCAAATATAAAACTTAACGTTGTTTTTCAATAAATATTTTTAAGGTCGAATTAACGTCCCCAGCCACCCCAAGGCCAAAATGAAGAAGTGCAAGATGTGTTTCTTTTGTTTGTCATGACAGTAAGTTTTAAGTAGTTAGAAATTCATTGACAATTCAAAAGAACTCCAAAAATGGCTGCTATCAATAGTCCGGAATTGAGTTAAATAGCGCGTAAGTGAGCTAACCTATTAATTCTGATGTATTTGGGTATTTTTGAGAGAGTGACATGGTTTAAAAATTAGTAAAATACCTATAGGTAAATCGTATTTTTACTAGTTTTAAAATCGTAAATTTCTTTGATAAATATACTAAAAAACGAGTTTTCCCCATCGAGGCGTAAAATGTGTATAAATCTCCGGAGATAGGATAGCTTTTAAAAACGGGGGCAAATAACAGAAAAATCCTTATGAGGCGGATTAATTAATTATCAAAAAAGCTGGTTGATTCTTCTACAGATATTGGAGTTCAAAAACAAAATAGAAGAAGTTGACTGATATTGGATTTCATTGGCATTCAAGGATATTGAAATTATTTACTGGACGGTAAATGGACATTGGATGGTTTTCAGAAATAATCCTTATCAATCAACTTCCAGAACAAAAGTAGGGCTTGGCTGCTTGTCGCACAAGCGCAGAACTGCCCTTTCTATCTTGTTCAGCAATTACTTTCAAAAAGGTAAAACCTCTATGAAAATATTGTGGTATTTTCGGTGCAAGATTCGTGTTTGTACGCTTATACCCGATTAAAAGTCTTTTTTGTAGTGATTGATGACGGGTTTTATTGAAGCTTTGGCCGTTATGTGATTATATTTCCTTGAAACAGATTATCCTGCTGTTCGGGTTCAATTTTTTTGGGACAGCCACGTTAAGTAGCCATTAAACCTTTTTATTGCTAATAAACAAATAAGCTTTATCGCATAAATTTTACAAACCGCCCACATGAGCACCGAACTGGTTATTAAAGTGTCCATTGCCGATGATCACAAAATTTTTCGCGACGGCATCCGTATGGCTTTGAAAGATAAGGAGTACCTGAAGATTCTTTGGGAAGCGGAGGATGGCAAGGACCTGATGCATAAGATCCGGCTCAAACAGCCCGATGTGCTGTTGATGGATATCCGGATGCCGGAAATCGATGGTATCAATGCGATTGGGATGTTGCGAAAGGAATATGAAGAGGTCAAGATTATCGTGCTGACCATGTACGATGATCAGGAAATGATCTCAAAGATGATGGAGATGGGGGCCAACGCCTATCTTACCAAGACAACCGACCCCGAAGAAATCTATCAGGCCATACTCACCTGTATGAACGAGGACTTCTATTTTAATGACCTGGTGAATAAGGCTGTGCTTTCCAAACTGCAGACCAAAAGGCAAGTGAGGCAGTTTTACCCCAATCCAATCAAATTTTCCGAAAAAGAAGTACGCATCTTAAAACTGTTGGCCGAAGACAAAACAACCGAGGAAATTTCAAAAGAGGTTTTTCTTAGTCCCCGCACCGTGGAAACCATCCGCCAGAACATGAAAACAAAAGTGGGTGCCAAAACCATTGCGGGTCTCATTATGTATGGTATGAGGAACAAGCTGATTGATTAGGTCCAACTATTTCCCAATTGCATTTATAAACATTTTTGTGACTATCTAACTTAAAGTAAGCTTTGGTTCATATCATTTTACTATGACACTGAACAGGAGCTTTTATTTTTGGCATAAAATATTTCGTGGCGGATCACCGCAATGCGATACTTGTTCAATTCGTTATCGATCAGTTGGCAGAATAAGTTTGGTATTATATAAAATAAAGGCTTGCAAATTGAATCATCGCATCTCTGCCAAACAATTCGACTTTTTTCTAAATGCCGGATCTGGGGCAAAGGCTTCTGAACTATTATCTAAAGATGGATGGTAAATGCTGGGCAAAAAAACAGCTTGGTATCCATTAATATTCACATTTGGTTGTTCCTGTGATATAGGCGTTTCTGTGGACGGCATTTTTTGCTCAGTACGGCCCAAATATCTCCTGACTTTTCGGTAAAGCATATATCTGGCCTCCTCGATACTTTTGCCCCTGCGTAAAAAATGCAGGGCCATCCCCGTCCATTTCCGATACAACCGAATATCTTTCTTGTCCCTACCAACCAACCGATAAACGCTAGATGCAATACGGGAAGCCCGGCCAAACAGGCCCGCATTTTCCATCGTTTTCCGGAAGGCCTTGTCCTCTTTTACACGCTTACCGCTGAGGCTGCTTTTAGAGCGGGCATAGAAAACCTTGCCCATTTGATAATAGGTAATACCGCGGAGGGTGCCAGTCATAAAAAATGGTCCAACCTGTCTTGCCATGGTTTTTATTGCACAAAAACAATGCCCATCCACTCGGGAGGTCTGTTGGGTCCCCAAATAAAAAACATCCCAATTGTATATTTTTAAAACATATTCAATAAAATAAAACTGGCTGACCGTTCAAGCTCTGAATAATAAGCGTTAATATATGATCGATATCTCCATGGCATATGGGCTATATATGGATCATGTATAGTAAAAGCGCATATTCAGTATAGGTACTGTAGGGATCATGTATGGGCAATGTATATGAACTGTATGAGACATATCCATCAACAATCACTCCCTATTATATTTAGGTCTCATTGGTGCATTCCAATTGGTATTCAGAACTATCAAGAAAGCACACTTAACTCTGTTTGTTCCAAAAATAAGACCCCTGGATTTTCCAGGGGTCTTGAAAAAAATGGATGGTTGATAATTAATAAGGATAAATATACGTGTACACTTTACCGTTATTGCCATTGGTCCATACCAGCTTTGCGTAAAAATAACTGGAAGGGCAACTTGTGACTGGGTTACCATTTGAATCGAGACCGTAGGTAATCACAGATGTGATATTGTCTGACCGTACAATCGAATCCTGTCCACTTACTAAACGCATATCGCAGGATTGCTCTACAACTCTAGGACTAGTAATCATATTGGTGAAGTTGACGCCAAACCGGTTGGTGCCCCAAGATGCAATATTATTGTGGGTGCCATCAGAATGGGTGCCCGTTGTGGTAACCACAATGCCATCGTTATAGGTAAATGCCCTTCGGACCGAGGTTTGCCAGTTGCGGCTACTGCCATTGTTGAATGTAACTGTTAGGCTATCCTGAAAATCATGGGTAATGGTTTGTAAAGAAGCCAGATCAACTAAGAGCCCACCACTCGTGTTGGTGATGGTTTTGCTGCCATTGATCAAAATGGATTTGCCATCTTTATTGCGAGTGATTTTTAATGCTTGTATCTGCACATTTACTACAGCCCCTGCATCTTTCCAGTGCTGATCTTTCGGAACAGAAATAATCACCGTACCTGTGCGGGTACGGTTGCCATGACAATTCAAGCCATTGTAAACAATGGTAATGGTCTTGGTTGTTGAAGTGGTGTCGTAGGTAATGCTGGCATCACAAATCGTGAAACCTAGAATACCGCTGCCAAGTGTGTTTACACCAGTGGTTGCCATCCGGCTCATGGAGCTTCCAGAAACAGCAGGGTTCCCATTAAGCGCAGCGGTGACATCGTTCGATACGGCATCGTTTTCATTCGAAACCATCGTCTGGTCGTCTGCTGCTGATTGAACACTGGTTGCCGATGTGGTAGTGCTTGATGCTGACTGGCTATTGTCCTTCTTACAGGCAAAGAATATGCTGAGAGAAGTAGCCAAAAGGGTGACACGAAGAAAATTGTTTGTTTTCATATTAGTATTTTTTTGAGTGCTACTAAGAATGGGTCGAACGTCGAAGGTTTAATGGCTTGTTAATCTTTTTTTTAAATTTTCTAGGGAAGAATGAGATCAGGGAATTTTCTTTGGGAAAAATCAGGTTATATTGATTTTAAATAATCCTCCATGAGATGAAGATATTTTTTGATTTCAGCTAGGGCATAATCTCTCTCCTTTTTATTTTGAATACTCTGGGCACGGAGGCTGTTTACTTTCGCTCGGATATTGGCACGATAGCCCTTGTAATAAATGAATAACTGCTTGTCTGCATCGGTTATAACGTTATGGGATAAACGATGATAGCTTTCAAAAAATAAATCCGATAGATCCTTTCTCCCAAAAGCATCCAGATCCATACATAGAAATGCAATTTCATTGAGCACATCTATCCGGCGAAAATCCTCATTGAACTCTATGCAGTCAAAAACTTGGGGGTTGGCCAACAAAAAAATATTGCGGGTATGTAGGTCGCCATGTACATCACGGATTAAACCCGCTTTCAAACGGGATGTTAAAAGCTGTTGATGTGTATGGTTGAATTTCTTAGAAGTGGATATGGAGCGGTCGATTAGGTCGGTATCAGTTTTATCCAATACATTTTTCAAATAGTCTTTTTCATTTTCCAGGTCCATGAACTGATGCTCTACAGCCCAGATATCTTTTTGATTTATTATCGTTGCCTTTTTATGAAAACTGGCTATCTTTTCAGCGAGCTTGGTAATATCTGCCTCGGAAACTTGATTGTTTAATAATAGTAAATCCATCCGTCTGCCTGTTTCCATTTTGTGCATCCATACTGCATATTCAATAACTTGCCCTTCCTCATCCCCAATCGAAAAGTGGTTCGCTCCTTGTTTTACAGGCAGTACGCCGATATAGATATCTTCAGTCAAACGCTGGTTCAGCACCACTTCTTTTTCACAATCCTCTTTTCTTTTTTCAAGTGTTGAAAAATCGAGGAAGGAATATTTGATTGGCTTTTTTATTTTATACGCGAAACAATCGCAAAGAATTACCCATGAAATATGCGTTTCGATCAATTGGGGTTTTGGGCATTGATCCAGAAACCTCCCCCTGGCTACCAGTATATTTATTTGTTCTCTGGTCATGGTTCAAATGCAATTGACTTTCCTTTTCTTCATTCTTCGAAATTTGCCTTCAGGGGTTCTCCTTTCTAGTTTTTATTATATGCCCGATTGTAAAACCATCGCTTGGCAATCTCGGCGGATAAAATATAACAGACAACGATAGCGATCATCCATAAATAAAAGGAATAGGGCAAACGGACAAAGCCCAACAAGGAGGCGAAAGGCATAAGCGGTAGAACGAGCACAAAAACAGCAATAAGAACGGTTGCTATGCTCAAATATTTCCCCGGCAAGCTTTTGAAAAATGGCAAGCGGGTTCTCATCACCAATACAATAAAGGAAGCTGAAATGACGGACTCTATAAACCATCCCGTTTGGAACTGACTCTCATTTGCGTTCATAATCAGTATTAATACAGCAAAAGTCAAGTAATCAAATATGGAGCTGAGTAGGCCAAACACGATCATGAACCGTTGGATGAACTTGATATCCCAGCGATGTGGTTTTTCCACGGAGATTGAATCAACTCGATCTGTTGCGATGGTCATTTCCGGGAAATCGGTCAATAGGTTGGTCAGTAAAATTTGTTTGGGCAATAAAGGAAGAAAGGGTAGGAACAAGGAAGCTCCGGCCATACTGAACATATTGCCAAAATTGGCACTGGTGGCCATGAAAATATATTTCATGGTATTGGCAAATGTTTTTCTGCCTGCAACAATGCCTGCACTGAGCACCTTCAGGTCTTGATTCAGTAAAACAATGTCTGCGGCTTCTTTGGCAACATCCACTGCGGAGTCAACGGAAATGCCAACATCCGCGGTATGCAAGGCGGGTGCATCATTGATGCCATCGCCCATAAAGCCTACCACATGCCCACTTTTTTTTAATGAAATGATGATTCTTTCTTTTTGGTTGGGCTCTACCTCAGCAAAAATATCGGTTTTGAATGCCTGTTGTGTTAGCGCGGCTTCGCTCATTTGGCGTAGTTGCTGGCCAGTAAGAATGACTGGGCTTTCCATGCCTATTTGTTTGGCAAGACTTTCAGCTACCAATGCATTGTCGCCAGTGATCAGCTTTAGTTGCACGCCCAAATTGCGGAGATTGGCAATGGTTTGCGCTGCATTTTTTTTCGGTGGATCGAACAATGTGATAAAACCAAGAAAAGTCATATCCTTTTCATCGGTTCTGGTAAAATCTTTTTCTTTGCTAGCCTTTTTGTAGGCAACCCCCAATACACGAAAACCAGCGGCACTTAATTGCTGGTACTGGAGCTTTATTTTTTCGAGATTGTCTGCCAATGGCACGGTTTGCCCATCTGCTTTTTCCGCTGTATCACAAATTTGTAAAATAGAATTCAGAGCCCCTTTGGTAACGGCAAAATTCTCATGATCATTTTTAACCTGTATGGTCAACCGTTTTCTAATAAAATCATAGGGGATTTCGCACTGGACGGAATATTCATGGCTATTCCCTTGGTATTTTGAGCAGATAGCCTCATCGATTGGGTTGTGAAAGCCCTGTTGCAGGGAGGCATTCAGCCAGGCAAAACGGATGGTTTTATCTGAATGGTTACCTTCTATATCAAGCGTGTCTTTTAAAGTTACTTTCCCCTCGGTAATGGTGCCTGTTTTATCGGAACAAAGAATATTCATGCTGCCAAAATTCTCAATAGAGGAAAGCCTTTTTACAATAACCTGTTGTCTGGCCATAGACCTGGCCCCAACAGAAAGGTTCACCGTGATGATTGCCGGTAATAATTGTGGGGTTAGGCCTACGGCCAGTGCCAAAGAAAAAAGAAAGGAGTCGAGCGGTGGTTTGTGCAATAAAATATTGGTTGCAAAAATGATTAGCACCAATAATAATGTAATCTCCATAAGCATATATCCAAAGCGGCGTATCCCCTTCTCGAAATCGGTTTCTGCTGCTCTTGAACGAAGCTGGTCGGATATTTTTCCAAACTCTGTTTTCTTTCCTGTTTTTATAACTAGGGCAATGGCCCTTCCACTGATCACATGCGACCCCATAAAAACAGCATTGCTTCTTTTGGCAAGCGGCGAACTGCTAGGTACAATTGCTACGTTCTTCTCTACGGGAAATGTCTCGCCAGTAAATGCTGCTTCATCGATAAACAATTCTTTGGATTCCAAAAGAAGACTATCGCCCGGTATCACATCTCCAGCAGACAAAAAAATAATATCGCCAGGTACCGTTGTTTCTACAGGTAGTTCGGTTTCGGTTCCATCCCTAAGCAAGCGACATTTTATCTGAACCATTTTCAATAGCTCGTTGATGGCATTGGCCGCTCCTTTTTCCTGCCAAAATCCGAGGGCACTACTAATAAAAATAATAACCAGTATAATAATGGCATCTGTAAAATCACCTAGTCCCATAGAAAGCAGGGCCGCAGCAATCAGCAATAGGGTGATCGGACTTTTGAACTGTAATAAAAAAAGGATGAATGCAGAAGATTTGGATTTGGCTTTGATCCTGTTGGCCCCATATTGTTTTAACCGATTACTTGCATCTTCCCCTGATAGCCCATTCTTGTTACACGAAAGTATTTGGAAAACTTCATCTTGCCCAAGGGCCCAGAATGTATCCAAACGACTGGCGGTAGAAGCTGGCTGCATTTTAATAGGAATCTGTTTTGATGATGATTTGATTAAAATTAGGTAATATAATCAGGAAAATATCGGTTAATCATATTTGTTATAAATCTGATTCTGGCTGTTTTGGAAAAATAATGATATTTATGACAACCGATGCCAATGAAAAGCGACAACATCGTATTTTGATAACAGGATTGCCATAATGGTAGGAGCAATAAAAACGGTTATAATCCCTTTAGTTTGAACCTGATTATTTCCACAGATTCTTTTAGTCTGGATATGATCACATAAATATATCCGTTATGGATAATGTTGTGCGGATATCCGTATTGCCCGTCCTTCCATAGACCCTCTTGCTTGAGGTGATAAGGTTGGTTGGCAATAATGTATTGTTTGTCAAAAAAAGTCCCGTTTTTTGAAATGGCAAAAACCAAGGGTATCCTTGCTGACCGATGGGCAGAATCAGGGATGCCTATATAATAAAATCGTTTGTCGGGCAATCTTCCAAAATGGAACTTGCTATCATTGTCGGTAAAATTGGTTTCCACTGGAAATGACCATTGCACTCCATTGTCCTTGCTTTCGGTAAGCCAGAGTTTGCCCTTCCACCCATCATCTGTTGCACGCAGCAGCATATGTATCACATGGTCATCGGTTTGGAAAAAAGAGCCTTCGCATAAAGGCGGCAAATGCATTTTGATAGAAGGCGCCTCAAAGGTTGCGGGGTTATCTTCCTTATAAAGTGAATCGCTATAGAAGCTCGACATTTTCCACCCTCTCAATCCGCTCGGGTCATCGGTATAGGGAAACGTGAAATTGCCGCAGATGATCAAACGGCCGCTGGCAATGGCTGTGGGCCCATGATTGGGGTTTACAGGAACATGCATATTAAGAGGCCCGCTCCAGTGCAGTCCATCTTTGCTGTATTTGGCCCAGAGATGGGTATTCGTTCTGATAGGCGAATATTCTCCATAGTATGCAACCAATGTGTCGCCATGCTGATATAGCCCAGCGGCTGTCAATACATTGAGGGTATCCCCATCATAAACACTCGGATTTGCCAAAACTTCTGGCATGCTCCAATGAAAAAAATCAGTGGAGGTTGAAAACAATACCCTTTGACCAGGAGAATCCTCATCCTTGATGCCATTGCTCCAGGTGGCTACAAATCTACCTTTGAAATGCGCAATGGACGGATGATGGGAATACATCCAATTTTTTTCGGGCTCATAGATCATGCTACGCTCAATGCTGAGTTGTGGTATGTTTTTTTGGGAAGCATAATTATTCCGGATCTTACTTTTTTGTGCCAAACTGCTGGTTTTTACTATCATTAAGAAAAGGAGCAAAAAAGTAGAAGGCCTTGCATATTGTACCATAATAGAAATTTATAGAAGCAATAAATTTACAATTAACTATTTTACATTTTATTTTCTTTTCATCAGACCCACTATTGCAATCATTTTTATGAAAAATATCATTCTTCTTTTTTCTGTCTTCTTTTTTGCAAAAACAATATCTGCCCAAAATTTGCTGCCCTATAAAAATGCCTCTCTACCAGTGGAGGAAAGAGTGAAGGATCTCTTGTCAAGAATGACACCTGAAGAAAAATTCTGGCAACTGTTCATGATCCCCGGTGAAATAGGGAAGGGGGATGAAGAAAAATACAAGAACGGCATTTTCGGTTTTCAGGTGAGTGCAGCCTCTTCGGGGGGCGGCGCAGCACAGCAGATGCTTCATTATGGAACTAGCGAAAACGCATTGTTGTTGGCTAAGAAAATCAATAGTATTCAAAAATATTTTATTGAAAAAACAAGGCTTGGCATACCTATGATTGCTTTTGATGAAGCCTTACATGGCTTGGTACGTGAGGGGGCAACCGTTTTTCCACAGTCTATCGGTCTTGCTGCCACCTGGGATACTTTATTGGTGCAGCAAGTGGCCCATGCGATTGCAGAGGAAGCGAGACAAAGGGGTATTCGCCAGATCCTTTCACCCGTGATCAATATTGCTTCAGATGTTCGCTGGGGGCGCACCGAGGAGACTTATGGCGAAGACCCATTTCTTACTTCAGCTATCGGAGTTGCTTTTATGGGTGCTTTTGAAAGGATGAATATTGTTACCACCCCTAAGCATTTTATAGCCAATGTGGGCGATGGTGGGAGGGACAGTTATCCCATCCATTTTAATGAGCGGATTTTGGATGAGATTTATTTTCCGCCTTTTAAAGCAGCCATAGAAAAAGCAGGTGCCCGCTCAATGATGACGGCTTATAATTCACTGGATGGCAAACCTTGTTCTGCAAACGATTGGTTGTTGACCAAAAAACTAAAGAGGGAATGGGGCTTTAAAGGCTTTGTGATTTCAGATGCCAGTGCTGTGGGTGGTGCCAATGTGCTGCATTATACTTCCAAGGATTATCCAACCTCAGGGCAACAGGCCATCACTGCAGGTCTGGATGTGATTTTCCAAACTGCGTATGACCATTACCGATTGTTTATCGATCCTTTTCTGAACGGTGATATTGATAAAAAAAGAATTGACGATGCCGTTTCCCGGGTACTTCGGGCAAAATTTGAATTGGGTTTGTTTGAGCATCCCTATGTAGAAGAAAACAATATCGATCAGTCAATCATTAAAGAACATAAGGGAATCGCAGAAAAGGCTGCAAAGGAATCAATGGTTCTATTGAAAAATGAAAAAGATATACTGCCATTTTCCAAACATGTTAAATCCATTGCCTTGATTGGGACTGATGCGGTGGAAGCAAGGTTAGGTGGCTATAGTGGCCCGGGCAATGGAAAAATAAATATCCTGGATGGGATAAGACAAAGAGCAGGCAATTCCATTAATGTATCATATGCTCCTGGCTGTGGTAGGTATCTGAAAGAATGGGTCACCATACCCGATGAATATTTAAGCTATCATGAGGGTAATAAAACAGTCCAAGGTCTGAAAGGGGAATATTATAACAATATCAGTTTTGCGGGCAAGCCGAATCTGACCCGTACCGACAGGGATATCAATTTTCAATGGACACTCTTTTCGCCAGACCCCGCTGTGGACCTAGATTTTTATTCGGTCCGGTGGACAGGCAAATTGCGTTCGCCCCTCACTGGTCACTTTAAAATAGGGCTGGATGGGAACGATGGCTATCGTTTATACATCAATAATAAATTATTGGTCGATCATTGGTCAAAGCAATCTTATCATACCCTATTACAGGATTTCTTTTTTGAGGAAAATAAAGAGTATGACATACGGGTTGAATTTTATGAGCCGGTTGGCAATGCGCATATCAAGTTGATCTGGAACCAAGGTATTACAGATGAAACAGAGAAAAAAATAAAGGAGGCAGTGGAAGCTGCTAAACAGGCCGATATAGCCTTGGTGGTAGCAGGGATCGAAGAAGGCGAATTCCGCGACCGTGCCATGCTCACCCTCCCAGGCAAACAAGAAGAATTGATCAAGCGAGTGGCAGCAACTGGCAAACCATTGGTGGTATTATTAGTTGGTGGTAGTGCCGTGGTGATGAACAACTGGATCGATGATGCGCAAGGCATAGTTGATCTTTGGTATCCGGGCGAGGAGGGTGGCAAAGCGGTGGCTGCCATTTTGTTTGGTGATGCAAACCCTGCGGGAAGGCTGCCCATCACTTTTCCCTTGTCGGAATCACAGTTGCCCTTGGTCTATAATCACAAACCTACTGGCCGCGGGGATGATTATAATAATTTGAGTGGGCTTCCCCTTTTCCCTTTTGGCTATGGGTTAAGCTATACAAAATTTGAATACAGCAATCTGCAATTTTCGAAAAATAATATTGCCAACAATGATTCAGTGATAGTCAAATTTAAATTGACAAATAGGGGCAGCAGGGAAGGCGATGAAGTAACTCAGTTATATATTCGCGATCTTCTTTCCTCGGTGGCCAGACCTGTGATGGAGTTAAAGGGTTTTCAACGGGTGCATCTCATGCCGGGTGAAACAAAACAAATTTCCTTTTTGGTTGGGCCATCGGCATTGAGTATGTTGGATGAGAACTTGAAAGAAGTAGTTGAGCCGGGTGATTTTAAAATCATGATTGGTGCTTCATCAAGAGATATCAGATTAAAAGGGATACTGACGGTGACGAAGTAATGTCGTTAATGCTTTTTTATTATCATTTCAAATGGATACGCCTACTTTGTTATTACTGATTAGCGCTATCAATGGAAATAGTATTGTTCGATGCTAGCGCTAAATTTTGCCTAAACAAGGTCATCATGGTCACCTGAGGGGCAAAAACATCCTAGTTTCGTTTATATTTACAACGGTTATGTTACTAATCTAATTCGAATATTGGATAGAATAGGATAAATACTTTTAAGCCCCCGATCCGGTTTAAATTATCGGCAGTATTATTTTACTACCATAAGTTATTGGGTTAATATCATGTTTTAATCGTCTTAAAATTTTTTATATGGATACTCGTCGCGACTTTTTGAGAAAGATGGCGGTTGCCTCCATAGCCTTGCCCATTTTGTCTATTAAACATAAATCGGGAAACAAAAACCTCCAGAACCATAATGGGCAAGTGCTTCGTGTGGCGATTATGGGGCTGGGAGGATATGCCAGCATGGTTGCGGAAGCGATGAGGGATTGCAAATCGGCAAAATTGGTTGGTTTGATCAGCGGCACTCCCTCTAAAATTAAAAACTGGCAGCGGAAATACGGGATTGCTGAAAAGAACTGCTATAACTATGAAAATTTTGATGAGGTCCGGAACAACCCCGATATCGATGCGGTTTATGTGATCACGCCAAATGCGCTCCACCACGATCAGGTGATAAGAGTGGCCAACGCAGGCAAGCAGGTGATTTGCGAAAAGCCGATGGGGATCAGCGCCAAGGAAGGACAAGAAATGGTAGATGCGTGCAAGAAAGCCAATGTGCACCTACTGGTCGGTTATCGAATGCATTTTGAGGCCAAAACGCTCGAAATTATCCGGATGCGAAATGAAGGGGAATTTGGAAAGATTAGTTTTTTTCAGGGGTTATCTGGGTTTGTGATTGGCGACCCGACCCAATGGCGCTTGAACAAGGCCCTTGCTGGTGGTGGCGCTATGATGGATATTGGTATTTATTCGGTTAATGGTTCCCGTTATATGGTTGGGGAGGAACCAATTTGGGTAACCGCTCAGGAAACAAAGACCGATCTCAATAAGTTTAAAGAAGGGGTCGATGAAACCATCCAATTTCAAATGGGTTTTCCGAGTGGAGCCGTTGCCTCATGCCTCTCAACCTATAACATGAACAATCTGGATCGTTTCTTTTTAAATGGTATGGATGGTTTTGCTGAACTACAACCTTCCACAGGCTATGGTCCCATTGAGGGGCGAACACATAAAGGTCCATTGACGCAGCCCCATATCACCCACCAAACCGTTCAAATGGATGAAATGGCTGGTATTATCTTAAAAGGGAAAAAGCCCATAGTGCCTGTTGACGGTGAAGAAGCCGTGAAAGATCTTAAGATTATTGATGCTATTTATTTGGCGGCGAGAACCGGAACTAAGGTGAACCTGGTATAACCATAGTTTTCAACCAGCTATTGGATATTGCTTTCGTTTTGTGGGACTAATTCTAAAAGCATTAGAATTTAGGTCTCTAGCTTTGACGATTTGCATTATATATTTACTTGTGGATAGGTTCAAAAAGCTTCAACCATTTTCACCTTTGAATCATGCGGTTATTTTATGGATGTATTCGGGCAATTGGGTAAAATCGCTCCTAGAAGGATTGGGTATTAACGGCCTTTTAACAGCTTTGGTTGACTGGATTAAGCTTTATTATTCACTATAATTAAGATACGAAAATTAGGTACATTGCGTTTCTTTTTTGAGTAGGGCGAACCCCTAAAAAGGAAGGAATTGCCGAGGTTTAATCAACCCTATTAATTTTAATTTATGAGGCCAATATTTATCCCAACATATATCAAACAGTATTGGGAAAATGATTTATCGGTAGTGGAAAAACAAGAAGCGATTAAGAAAGCCTATGCTTCTTTATTGAAAGGTCCGCCCGATGTATCCATCGTTATTCCAGCATACAATGAAGAAGAATATATACTGCGTACCTTGTTGTCATTGAGTAATAATATTACCAAGTTTTCGGTCGAGATTATTGTTGTAAATAACAACTCCACCGATAAAACGGAGCAAATCGTTAGAGGTAGTGGGGTTACTTGTGTAAATGAATTGGAGAAGGGGATTGCTGCTGCCCGCACCGCTGGTTTAAAAGCAGCCCGAGGAAAATATATTTTGAATGCAGATGCCGATACCATATATCCGAGAGACTGGGCACAATTGATGGCCGAGCCATTAGAAAGAAAAGAAATAGCGGTAACCTATGGGAAGTTTGCTTTTATCCCCATTGGTAAAACAGGAAGAATTACTTATTTTTTTTATGAACACTTTGCGGATTTTACCAGGCTCTTTAACAAAAAGCTAAGGGACGAGGCCATGAATGTATATGGCTTTACCTCGGGATATAAGAGGGAAAATGGTCTTTCGATTGGGACCTTTGCACATCCTGTTGGTGCTATTGAAGATGGCTATATGGCGTTGAAGTTGCGCAATGCAGGTTTTGGCAAATTACACCATGTTGTAAATAAAAATGCTTTTGCTTGGACCACCGATCGCCGTTTACAGGCTGATGGAGGATTTTGGCCCGCAATCCGAAAACGCTTCAAGAGGGTTTTCTTTGAAAAATTACGACCTTGATCACTTTTTTGATTCACAATAAGAACAAAAGACTTTTGCTTTTTCCTTTTCAAGATTAATATTATA
Source organism: Bacteroidota bacterium (assembly GCA_018267575.1). Taxonomy (GTDB): domain Bacteria; phylum Bacteroidota; class Bacteroidia; order Chitinophagales; family Chitinophagaceae; genus Puia. The sequence goes on along the minus strand of JAFDYF010000106.1, from coordinate 20,473 downwards.
CCAGCTTTACCAACTCCGATAAAGCATCGTTGCGTCGCACTCTTGTACGGTAGATATTCTATTGAACTTTTGTTTCACACAACGGACACAAAGAATACGACGGGACAACGCTTAAAGCTGAAGGCAGAACGCTTAAAGCTAAACGCATGTTCTGAACAATTTTTAAGAATCTTGATCAGTGTGTATTCCAGTTGTTTGCATCCGTTTTATCCGTGTTCCAAAAATCATATCGACAAACTTTTAAACTAATCAACATATTAATTATTCAACGTCTCAACCCAATTCCTAATTCCCAATTCCAAATCCCTCGTCCCCTCAACTCACTTCCTTCAACTCATCCCACCTGCTGCTATGCCTTTTTGACCGGAGTTCTTGTCGCATCTTCCAATCCTTGTTCACTCCGGCCGCACAGAATTTCACCACATCATCCCGCATGCTGAAGTTCACATTGTCGATAGCACTCATCAAAAACCGATGGAGCCCTTTGGGTTCTTTTTCGAAAAGGTTTGCTTGTACCGATTCGTCAGGGACCAATCCGCTCAGCATTACACCAGCTTTTTTGTATATCCTTCCATTTTCAAAAATACCATCCAACAATTCCACGGCGGGTTTTATCAGATCCTGTGTGAAGGAGGTAGCTGATGGCAAACTGGTGTAAGCGGTTTTTGTGGGCCCATGACTGAAATAGGTGGTATGACTATCTTCCTTCGGCACGATGAACACGCTGATTGTTTTGGCAGCACAATGTTGCCTTCTCAATTTTTCCGCAGCCCTGGTGGTGTAGGTGGCAATCGCTTCTTTTAGATCGGACAACTGTGTTACAGGCCTGCCGAACATACGTGTGGTGGCTATCATTTTTTTTATTTCCAATTCTTTTTTCATCACGATCGAAGGCTCTCCCTTGAGTTCTTTGATCAATCGGATGCCAACTATGCCACCCATATTAGCATGGGCCCATTCCTCGGGCATATTGCGCAGCTCCCAGGCACTGGTAATGCCCCAGTTGATGAGTTTGTTGGCATAAGCGCTGCCCACGTCCCAAATGCCGTCCACCCTGGTTTGCTTCAGTGCTTTTATCATATCTTCTTCGGTTATCAATAGTTTCACGCAACTTGTTTCTTTTTTGTTTTTCTTGGCCATGTGGTTGGCAATCTTGGCCAAGGTTTTAGAAGGTGCCACGCCTACTGAAACAGAAATACCTGTCCAGCTTTCCACGGTTTCCCTTAGCTCATGAGCGAAACTTTCTATTTGCTCAAAAGGTATTTTCTCAAGATTGAGAAACGCTTCGTCCACCGAATAAACTTCCACATTGTCGGCCCCCACAAGCGAACGCAATGTGTCCATCACCCGCATGCTCATATCGCCATACAAATGATAATTGGAAGAAAACACATGCACGTTGTTTTTTTCGATGATATGCTTTGCCTGGAAATAAGGGCCCGCCATACCCACCCCCAACTTTTTTGCTTCATCGCTCCTCGAAATGATGCAGCCATCATTATTGCTCAACACCACCACTGGCTTATTCCATAAATCCGGTCGGAACACCTTTTCGCAGGAACAATAAAAACTATTACAATCGACGATGGCGTAAAATTTATTCTCATTGCCTCCGCCCTGAAGGGCGGAGCTAGTGAGGCTGGAATGGGCGGAGCTAGTGATAGAATGGTTTTGGGTTTTAGGGTTCACGTTTTTGGATTGTTCATTTTTTTGATTGATTCAGTTCTTTGTTTGTTGAAAATAATTTTGAAGCAAATTCATCATATTCTTGTTGGAATGTTCTTTTGCTATGGTGCGCTTCTTGGTTCTGGATGTATTTTCTCACCACATCCAACTTTGATTCGCTAACCGATGCGGCAAAATATTCATCTTGCCATTCAAAGGCTGTGGGGCATAATTTGTTTTTATTTATCCAAAACGAACTTTCCCCTTTGATGAGTTGCATTGTTTTGGCAATTGACTGGTCTGGGTTCAATGATATCAAGCAATGCACATGTTCGATAAACCCATTTATAAAATCAATGTGGATATTTTTGCCCATTGCATTTTCACGGATATGCGCAAATAGTTGGGGACGCAATTTTTTTGTCAATAGCGGTTCTCTATTTTTTGTTGCCCAAACTGCGTGAATCCAAATTTTAACCAATGGCATAATAGGAGGATTTATTGGTTGATGAAATATGGTTTACTGTTTCACCCTCATTAGCTCCGCCTTTACTAGCTCCGCCCTTAAGGGCGGGGCTAGTAAAGGCGGGGTTATCAAAATGCACCGGGTGTATGTATTGTATATGTTACCACGCCCCAAACCGAAAATTCCGCAGCGGATATATCAATATCAATCGGCGAAAGTTTATTGGTTTCAGGAACAAGCCGGATTTTATTGAATGTTTTCTCAAACCTTCTGATAAGCATTTCTCCATTTAAAGTTGCAATCACTATTTTGCCACTATCCGCTTTAATGGAACGGTCCACGATGGCAATATCCCCATCGAAGATGCCCGCACCAATCATGGCATCACCTTTTACCCGGAGGAAAAAGGTAGCGGGTTTGTTGCGGACCAATTGCTCGTTCAGGTCGATGCCCCTTTCCATATAATCGTCGGCCGCTGCGGTGAAGCCAGTGGCATTGGCCGTCCTTACCTGGTCTTGTGAAAAGCGCTTGGAGCCTTTGTAGGCGGCACCATAAAAAATTTCCCCATCCATAAAAATAATTTTGTATTACTAATAATTTTAGTAAATTTATGCTAAATTATTAATCAATCAAAGTTTGGGGAAAATTAAAGTTGAACGATAGTAGAATTGATTCGTGCTGGACATGCGTTCTGCTTCCTCCTGTTGTGTGAAACAAAACTTAGCTCAATTGTAGCACTACCGATGAAAGGATTGCGACGCAACGATGCCCAATCGGAGTTGTTATAGCTGGTATTATAAATGTGGGTAGGAAAAATTTCGTTGTCCCGTTGTATTCCTTGTGTCCGTTGCGTGAAACTTTTATTTCAACACATAGGCACAGTAGAGCCATAGTCACACATAGCTATGTAAACCTATGTTCCTATGCCTCATGTGGTTAAAAGAGGAAACCGATTTTTCGTTGAGTCTTTGCCGATCAGCATTCAACCTTTGTTTCTTTGTATTCTTTGTGCCCGTTGCGTGAAATGCTTATTTCAAAATATCTAAAACAAAATATAACATGAAAAAGATAATTGCACAAAAACAGGCATTGTTCATTAATGATGTGGGCTACCGTCAGAACGAATATCTACTGATATTGGAGCCGCACGAGGAACTGCGGAAAAAAATTAGGGCAGTAAAGGATCAGTTTTATGAAGATTACCAAGCGCCCAATGCCAAATGGGGCAAGCCTTATATTACACTTGTACGGTTCAGGCAATTGGAAATGATGGAAGATCGCATCGTCAACCGGCTCAAGACCATTGCCATGGGCTGGCATCCCATCAAAGTGGAACTGAAAGATTTCGGGAGCTTTCCGACACATACCATATATATAAACGTGACAACCAAAGAACCCATACGCAATCTGGTTAAAGAAATAAAGCCTTGGCAAAGGTTATTAAAACTGAACGATGATTTCAAACCGCATTTTATTGATGAACCACACCTGACCATTGCGAGGCAATTGAAGCCTTGGCAATATGAAGCGGCATGGAAAGAATATGCGCAGAAAAATTTCACGGGAAGGTTTATTGCGGACAGCATGGTATTGCTAAAAAGAAAGGCCGTGGAAGAAAATATGAAACCAGAACCTTATCAGATGCAGCGTTTCGAGTTCCAGAACATGCCGGTGAATACCAAGCAGGGGGAACTCTTTTTTTGAAATTAATCCGTACCCTTTTTTACCGATGGGCAGGCACAGTGATTGAAAATCGATCACTACCTCAAGCTCTGTCCTAATGGATTTCTCTTTTAATATTATGAAATGATGACCAACCATAGTTTTAAGCCCGAATTGGAAAAAGAGCAATGGCTTACCTGGCAATTGATGAATATAGCTATCACTATACATAAGGCACTGGGCCCAGGCATGATGAAAAACGTGTATGAAAAATGCTTTTGCTATGAACTCTCTAAAAGAAATATACCCTTTACCAGTCAGCAACCAGTCCCTATTGTATATAATAGCATGAATATAGGCGAAGGGATCAAAATCGATTTGATTATCGATAAGCTGATCTTGATTGAAATAAAAACAGAAGCAGCTTATCAACCTGTTTGGGAGGCGCAGTTGCTCAGTTATATGAAACTGACCGGTAAGCGGCTGGGCTATATCATGAATTTTCATGTGCCGCTGATGAAAGATGGTATTAAAAGAATGGCTATCTAATTGTGTTACATAAATACATATAATCAATATTGCATGTTGAAAACTTAAGGATCAGCATTTGCAAATTCGTAAATCAATTGATTAAGAACCATCATTGGTTTCCCTCCGTGTTCTCTCTCCCTCCGTGTACTGATTGTGTTAAATGAGTTTCCTTTAAGTTGGAGCTCTACGCCATGGTTGTCTATGGTGGAAAATATTTTTTATGTCCAAACAATTAAAACAAGACCATTTTAAAGTGGCGGTGCAATCCAAGGAAGAAACCGTTCAGTACCTCGCCGGGCGAGGTGCGCAGATCAATACAAAGAACCGTTTCTTGAAAGATGAGATTACAAAGGAACATATCGAAGCCATCGATGATTGGGAAGAATCGAATGTACGTACGCAATACCTCGAACAAGAAAGCAAGACCATCGTGAATAAAGTGGAAAGTCCCGATGTGGGCATGAGCTATAGCATGAACCCTTATGCAGGGTGCGAGCATGGCTGCATTTATTGTTATGCTAGAAATGTGCATGAATACTGGGGCTATAGTGCTGGCTTGGATTTTGAGCGAAAGATAATCGTAAAAAAAAATGCCCCCCAACTGCTCCGCAAATTTTTGATGAACCCCAAATGGCAAAGTATCCCCATCATGCTCAGTGGGAATACCGATTGCTATCAACCCGCGGAACAAACCTATCGCTTGACACGAGGTCTTTTGGAAGTGTGCAATGAATTCAATCAGCCTGTGGGGATACTCACCAAAAACTCCTGGATACTCCGGGATAAAGATGTGTTGCAAGAGATGGCTAAGAAGCGTATCGTGTCAGCGATGGTTTCCATCACTTCTTTTAATGAAGATTTGCGAAGGATCATGGAACCACGCACTACCACGGCCAAGCAAAAACTAAAAGTGATAGAAGAACTCAGCCATGCCGGAGTACGCATGGGCGTCATGATGGGACCGATGATCCCGGGATTGAACGAGCATGAGATGCAGCGCATCATGAAAGAGGCAAGGGACAACGGAGCGACTTTTACAGCGTATACTTTTATCAGGTTGAATGGGGCTATCAAATTATTGTTCCATGATTGGCTTTACAAAAACTTTCCCGACCGTGCCGATAAGGTTTGGCACCTGATTGAGCAGAGTCATGATGGAAAAGTGAACGACACCCGATGGGGAGTCCGCATGCGTGGCGAAGGGAGTATTGCCCAGATGGTGAACCAGCAATATAAAAAATATGGTAAGCTCTATGGCATGAATGCCGAGGAATGGCATTTGGATACCACCCAGTTTAGGAGGCCTGGGGAGCAGGGGAGGTTATTTTAGTATCCTTGAAAATCGAAAATGACATTTTGGATTTTCAAGGATGATTTTTATCTTTGTTAGATGATACAAAGACAATTGCAGAAGGAAATAACCAGTTTGATGAAGCAGTTTCCTGCTGTGGCAATATTGGGCGCAAGACAGGTTGGTAAAACCACCTTGGCAAAACAAATTGCAGAAACCCAAGGAAAGCCCAGTCTTTACCTAGACCTTGAAAACCCTTTGGATGTGCGTAGGTTGGCTGACCCTTACAGTTTTTTAACCGACAACAAAGATAAATGCATCATTATTGATGAAGTGCAAACCATCCCTTCCCTATTTTCGGTATTGCGCTCTGTTATAGACGAAGACAGACGCAATGGGAGGTTTATATTGCTTGGAAGTGCCTCGCCACAATTGGTAAGGGGGGTTTCTGAATCATTGGCAGGTCGTGTCGCTTATCGCGAGCTTTCACCGGTGAACTATATGGAACTTCCTGAAAATATAACCAGGGACAAACATTGGCTAAGAGGCGGGTTTCCATTACCATTACTTACTAGGACTGATAAGGCGGCTTCTGAATGGATGGGCAGTTTTGTTCGCAGTTATGTAGAAAGGGATTTAAGCTTTTTGTTTGGGGTGGAGTTGACTAGCAATATCATCCGTCGGATATTGAGTATGCTGGCACATTTGAATGGCAATATGTGGAATGCCGAATTGATAGCACGTTCATTAGGTATTACCGCACCCACGGTGAACCGTTATATCGATTTTTTGGAAGGTGCATTTTTGCTGCACCGCCTTCCTGCTTTTTATATAAATACCAAAAAGCGGCTTGTGAAATCCCCCAAAGTGTATATCCGGGATAGCGGTTTGCTGCATCAACTGAGTGATGTACACGGTATGTTTGCATTGAAAGGGCATCCTGTCATCGGCTCTTCATGGGAAGGGTATGTGGTAGAACAGGTAAAGCAGCTAAAGCCTGCCGGCATTGATTTATACTATTATCGGACCCAAGCTGGTGCTGAGTGTGATATCGTTCTTGTGAAGGGGATTCAGCCAGTTGCTTGTGCAGAAATAAAATTGAACAATGCCCCTGCCATCAGCAAGGGAAACTACCAGAGTATTGAGGATTTGAAGACAAAAAAGAATTTTGTGGTAGTACCCGATGTGGAGGAATACAAAACAAGGGAAGGCATTGTGATATGCAGTATGGATACCTTTCTTCGGAAATATATTCCGAAATTATAATTTTTCATCCTTGAAAATCAAAAATGACATTTTGAATTTTCAAGGATGAATTTTTGAGGATGTGCTATAAAGATAATTGTTTTATAAAAGCGTATAGTTCCATTTGATTTTGTAAATTCAATTTTTATTATAAAACTATACAGGCTATATGAAACGCAAACAATTTCTTCAAAGCTCCCTTTTGGGTGGTGCTTCATTGATAACCGCTGGGATCACAAAGGCGGCCCCCTCAAAAAAATATGTTTCGGATAATTCTCCCTTTCATTTGAACTATGCCATCCATGATGGGATGTTTGGGAATAATGCTGGTAAGGATTTTATCGACCAATTAAAATTTGCATACGACCATGGGTTCAGGGCGATGGAGGATAATGGTATGATGGGAAGGCCAGTGGAGCAACAACAAAAGATCGGTGATGCCATGGCAAAATTGGGAATGACCATGGGCGTGTTTGTATTGGATAAGGGTGGCAATGGTGCCAATACCCTTGCCCTCGGGAAGGCAGAATATATTGAGGTGTTTTTGAAAGGTTGCCGTGGTGCAGTGGAAACTTCCAAGCGTTGTGGTAGCAAACTTACCACCGTGGTACCGGGTGATTTTGAAAGGCATTTGCCCATGGGTATCCAAACTGCCAATATTATCACGGCTTTAAGAAAAGGCGTGGAAATTTTAGAGCCACATGGAATTGTGATGGTGTTGGAACCGTTAAGCGATACGCCTGACCTTTTCTTGCGCACCGCAGATCAGGCTTATGCGATTTGCAAGGCAGTCAATAGCCCTTCTTGCAAAATATTGTTTGACATGTACCATATACAACGGAACACCGGGAATGTGATACCCAATATTGACTTGACTTATGATGAGATCGGTTATTTTCAGATTGGTAATAACCCCGGCCGCTGCGAGCCTACCACGGGTGAGATGGATTATAAAAATATCTTCCGGCATATCTACAAAAAGGGGTTCAAAGGGATGTTGGGCATGGAGCATGGCACTTATAACCCCGGCAAGGAAGGAGAGATGGCTTTGATCAAAGCATATAGGGACAGCGATAATTTCTTGTCTTGATAGTTTGAAAAATAGCTGTGTAATAGGAATGCCATAGCAAAATCACGGATGGTTTATTGCAACTGCTCAAAGACTTCGGAAAGCTCGGCTTCTTCCAGAACCAATCTTTGCGAGTTTCCTTCAGTTTCATGCCATTTGATAAGCCGAATAAAACCTTCCGCTATCTCAATGCCGGTGATGTCACCATCTGTGAAACAGCAACAGCCACAGTTGAAATAGCTGGGTTTGGTTTGGGTAATGGTCTGTTTTTTTCCGGCATAATCATCCTTTCTTTTGTCCAGCTCTTTTTGTATTATGGTGATTTTAATGTTATCCCCAATTTTTTGGGCTTGATGCAATTGTTTGTTCAGCCGGTCAATATGGTCCATTGAAGCGAATACAGGCTTGTGTGTATGCCCTGAAATAAAAACCAAGTTCTTTTTAGTAGCTGACCATTCGTGCATAATAATATTATGCCTGTCAGTAAGCGCAAAAGAAGTGGCTGGTGTGTTGATGCTGATCTGCAGATAGCGTTGGATGGGCGTCCAAATATTGGCCACCACCCATGCATTAAAGACGTTTCCATCGCTTCGGAGATCGCCCTGATGACCATGCGCCAGAAAAATGGAATAACGATTATTTTGATAGTCGACCTTAAAAACCATTCCTTCATATACCTTTAATGATTTTCCAAATACAGGTTTTAAAAAGAGGTTTTGCTGTAGTTTGTATTTCCATTCCAAGTCATGGTTACCAAACACACGATCGTACTGGTTGTTGGATTGAAATTTTTTTTCTGCAGTAAAACAATCCCCATTATTTGCCATCACTTTTTCGGGTGTGTATTTCCAAAGTTCCTCACAGTCGCCTAGGCTTACAAATCGGTACCCGTTTTCGAAATAATATTCCAGCGCAGATAAATAGTTCTTCTCTGCGGGCCGAAAATCATCTGCATCATCTCTGCCGCCTTTGTGCTGGTCGGAAAAAATAATCAGCTTATCTATGGTCGGATCCAACTGCCGGATTAGGCCTTTGCCTTTTTTGCCTGATTCAATTTTTGAAAACAATTGGTTTAATGAAAGGAAAACATCCTCCTTTTTGGGAGCGGAAGATATTTTTTTAGCAAGCCATGCAATAAGTCTTCCCAAAAGCCATTTTAGTATTTTTTTCATTGGGAAAAATGAGTATTATTCGTCATAATTAGTTGCAACGGGCAGCTTCTTCTAAAGAATTAAATATACGGCATTTAATAACGGTTATCTAAAGCAATCTTGCAGACATCAGCCTGTCGAATTTTTTTTGATTGTCATTAATTTATTCTTACGCTTTTTTTATTGTTAATCTTATGAAAAAACATGAGAATTTTTTATTAAATTCGTGTAAAATTCAATCCTAAATTGTTGCTCTTGAAACTTAACCGAACATACTACAAGCATCTCTGGAAATCCATCATCATTGTTGCGGCGGGGCTTGGCTTAATCCTGAAAGTAGCTTACCCTGATGCAATGTCCAACAGCAATCTTTTTATTCTCATTACCATCATATTATCCGCTTTTTTTGGGGCCTTGGGTATCACCAACCTGATTATTCGCTTTGATAGAGGACCTAAATACAGAAGAAAATTTATTTATTGTTTTTTGGGTGTGGCCAATGGCATGCTCGGCGGTCTAAGTCTCCCTTTTTCGATCCTTCGCCATGCTAGTATTATTTATATGCTGGTTTATCTGGTTGTGCTTGCGATTGGAGTTATCGTTATGCTAGATATTTTCTTTGGCAAGCGCGATGTTCGCTATGAACAGGAAGTACTAATGCACTAAAATATTTACAAGTTTTATCTGGTTTTCTTATTGTTGGCTGGTTTTTTTTGAAGTCATGCGGTTTAAGCAGTTGACATGTAGTAAAGTTTATGCTGACGCGTGTTTTGTTTTATCGAGAAAAATAAAATTATTTTTTCGCTAATAGCATTTCTAATGTCTTACCTGCTTTTTCAACCAAGCCAACAACGAGTGCATTGCCCATCAGAAAGGCTCGTTTACTATCTTTCACTCCAAATGTATGGTTATCGGGAAACATGTTGGCTCTTTCCAACTCAATGGGTGTAAGCCTCCTTAATTGTTTGCCCTGCAAAATCACATGTTTAAATCTGCTTGGTGCCGGACCTCCTTCGGAAGTAATGATGGTGCGTGCTGGCTTGTTCAGATCGTCGGGAAATGACATGGCACCTTCAGTATAATAAAATGGTTCCCCATTAGTTTTCTTTCGCGGCTCTTTTTTTGCTCCTTTCAGGTAGACCCATTTGTCGGTTTCCCCATTGATATAATAGGCTGAAGTCACTTCAGTGGGTTTTTCTAATATATCCCCTAGGCTTATGCGTTCGCCATTATAATCAGCTCTTGTTTCCATCGTCCAAGTTTGCCGCCCCACCATGAGTCCAGTATTATGGAATGGGGAAATCGGTGCATTTTTCTTGTTAAACGATTTTGTGATCTGTACTAAGTCACCCTTTATTTCAAAATTCACAGGCTTGTTGTTTTCGTTTTCTATTTTGAATGCGTTGGCAAACAAGCCGCCCGACTGGATCCAGTCAGCAGGGCTATTCAGTTTTTGGGAAACGGCCGAGCTTTGATGGAAGGCAAAAATAAAAACCCGTTTTCTTTTTTGGGGTAGTCCGTAATCAGCCGCATTAACCACCCTCCATTCTACAGCATAACCTAGGTCCGATAGGGAAGCGAGTATGATGGCAAAGTCACGTCCCCGCTGGTTTACTGGTGATTTGATAAGTCTATCCACGTTTTCCAATAAAATATAATTAGGTCTCGCATCTCCCTTCTCTTCCAGTATGCGATGTATTTGCCACCAGAGCACACCTTTTTTTCCTGTGATACCTTGGGACCGGCTCAGTTGTTTAGCCACTGAATAATCCTGACATGGAAAACCGCCGACGAGCAGATCGTGGTCGGGGATGTCTGTGGTTTTTATTTTTTCAATATCAACATTGCTGTGATTCTCTTTGCCAAACCGCTGTTCATAAATCAGCGAAGCATGTTGCAGTTTGGTGGATGGCTCCCATTGGTTGCTCCATATGGTTTGGAATATGCTTTGCAATGGGCTCTGATAACCCGAAAGTGCAGATTTGCCCCGCCAGCCCTCTAACCCAATCCTGAAACCGCCCACACCGGCAAACAGTTCCACCACTTTCAGTTTTTCCATAGCCTTCATGTTTGTATTGGGTTTTGGTTTTGCTATGCTGGTTTTGGGTTATTTAATTTGGCTATGGGTGATGGTTTGTATGATGCTTGTAAATTATTATGACAAAAATAAGCTTGGTTGCTCTATTATAGCGCGGCGATGCCGATTTCATTTGTGTTTTGATGCCAGGATTTTGTAATTGACGAAAGATAATTAAAGAAATTCTTACTCATTAATGGCATGTTATTTTTATGCACTGGAAAATATCTTTAGAAATGAATGACAATACCCGTGCGCCCAACTGACCTTTGTCATCGTTCGGTTACATCCATTATCAGAAATTTGGTTAAATTTTAATGGTATTGATCAATTGTTGTTTTGTAGGGTTTGCTTTGCGAACTTTACCATCCTATTTTTTTACTAAATGATTGCTATATGAAACTAGAACAGATTTATACTGGCTGCTTGGCTGAAGCAGCTTATTATATCGAGAGCAAGGGGGAAGCCGCGATCATTGATCCGTTACGTGAGTCAAAACCATATATACAAAGAGCTGAGCTCGACCATGCCAAAATCAAATGGGTGCTGGAAACGCATTTCCATGCCGACTTTGTTTCGGGTCATGTGGATCTTGCCAAGAAAACCGGTGCGACCATTGTTTTTGGTCCAACGGCTACTCCTGCTTTTGATGCGCATATTGCGAAGGATGGCGAGATACTCAAACTTGGGGATGTAAAGATTAAAGTACTTCATACCCCAGGTCATACCATGGAATCAGTAACCTATTTGCTAATAGATGAGCAAGGAAAGGATTATGCCGTGTTCACTGGCGATACCTTGTTTATTGGAGATGTAGGTCGGCCCGATTTGGTACAAAAACTCAAGGCAGAAGTGACACCTGAATTATTGGCCGGACACCTATACGATTCGCTTCGCAATAAAATTATGACCCTTGATGATGAGGTACTGGTTTATCCGGGGCATGGGGCTGGTAGCGCTTGTGGTAAAAAGATTGATAAAGAAACGGTATCAACCATCGGTAAACAGAAAAAATTCAATTATGCCCTAGGTGCTGGCATGGGCAAGGAAGAATTTATCAAAGCATTATTGGACGGGCTCGTTGAGCCACCTCAATATTTTCCTGCCAATGTGCTCCTAAACCTAAAGGGTAGCAGTGGTTTGGATGAAGTGTTGGCTCATGGCATGAAGCCGTTGGACGTGGAAACCTTTAAACAAGTTTGGCAGTCGACCAACGCATTGGTCATCGATACCCGCCCCAAGGAACTTTTTGCTTGGCAGTTTATACCTGGGTCTATATTTATTGGCGTAGATGATAGCTTTGCACCATGGGTGGGAACATTGGTAACCGAACTGGACCAGCCAATATTGATTGTTGCGGAAGAAGGCAAAGAAGAAGAAGTGATTACCCGATTGGCTCGGGTTGGTTATGATAATGTGCAGGGATACCTAAAAGGCGGTCTTGCCGCTTGGTTGGCTGCGGGCGGCGATACGGATACCATCAATGAAATATCAGCCGAAGATTTCGCCACCGAATTTAATGAGCATATAAAGCCTTCGTTGCTTGATATTCGAAGGCATAGCGAATATGAAACGGAGCACCTCATAGGGGCAGAAAACTTTCCACTCGACTTTATCAATAAGAATATAGGCATGCTGGATATTGCCGAGACCTATTATATCCATTGTGCTGGGGGCTATCGTTCGCTGATTGCTTCTTCTATTTTAAAATCTCGTGGCTTCCATCATATAGTCAATATCAAAGGGGGCTATAAGGCCTTGCAAAAAACTGGTCTGCAACATTCAGCCCACGTGGAAATTAATACGGCCTTATAATTTTGGGTAATCCTATTTGTTTGTAATGGAGGGAATAGGATGAGGATGAAAATAATGATCAAAAGAGTCTAGATTTTGGTCTTTTGTTGACGCTCGTGCTGTTTTAAAAGGATTTGCCAAATAGATTTTAATGAAAGGACATGCAGTGCAACACAATATTAGAAAAGCCATAACTAGAAATAATATGCCTATGAATAACTATCTTGTACATCTAATTTTTAAAAAAAATATAAAAATGAGATCCTCGATTTCTTGCAAGCTCCTCGTATTGTCCGTGTTTCTGCTAGCTCTTTCTCCTTTGGTAAAAGCAGGTTTTGCCCCGTCCCAGAAAATGGGCGATCCTCCCATTGTAGGTCGTTGGGATATTACCATCGATAAATCGGGTCGGCAAGTACCTTCTTGGCTTGAAGTGGTGCATTCGGGAACCAATACACTTGTTGGTCGTTTTGTAGGCGAAGGTGGTTCTGCCCGCCCAATTTCAAAAGTGAACTTTAATGATGGCAACATGAGTTTTAGTATCCCACACCAATGGGAGGCTGGTGATAAGGATCTGTTGATACAGGCCACATTGATTGGGAATGATAGTTTGTCCGGTACTCTTACCAGCAGTGATGGTCAAACTTATAATTGGTCAGCCGTGCGGGCTCCTTTGTTGAAAAGAGATAAAGCACCAGTGTGGGGCACACCCATTAAATTGTTCAATGGAAAAGACCTGAAGGGCTGGCATACAGAGGGCGAAAAAGAAAACCAATGGCAGGCGGTGAATGGAATATTGAAAAGCCCACATTCAGGTGAAAATATCATGACCGATAAAACTTTTAAGGATTTTAAGCTGCACATTGAATTTCGTCTTCCTGCTGGCAGTAATAGTGGAGTGTACTTGCGCGGTCGTTATGAAGTGCAGATTGAGGACAACTATGGTATGGAACCTGCGGTTGATTATATCAGTGCTGTGTATGGTTTTTTGATCCCTAACCAAAATGCTGCAAAACCAGCAGGCGAATGGCAGACTTATGATATCACTTTGGTAGGAAGATTGGTGACAGTTATTTTCAATGGAAAGGAAGTGATCTGCAAACAAAACATCCCAGGTATTACTGGTGGTGCGCTCAATAGCAGGGAAGGAGAGCCAGGCCCCATCTTATTGCAAGGTGATCATGGTCCAATCGAGTTTAGGAATATTATGATTACCCCAGCAAAATAGTTTACCACTTTTCCAAAGTTTCAAACTTTGGAAAAGTTTCCCAAGTATCGTTGGCGGATGGTCGATGGCTGTTTGCCGACCTGATTTCTAATTCCTCTTCAACTAGTAATTTCCCTCTGCGTCTCTGCGTGAAACAATAATTTTATTATGAGGGAAAGGGTTTAAGGTAGAGGGCTAAATGCGGAATGCTTAATGCTGAACACAGGTTCCCAACATTTCAATTTCTCCAAATTTTGCACTAATTCCTAATTCCCAATTCCCAATTCCTTTCAACTTCTCAACCTTCAACTTCCCGCCACTCATGGTTTCCTCGGCGACAAACAAAGCAATTGGAAAATACTTCCCCAATTATGGTTGTTGGTATTATTGGGTTGGCCTTGAGTAGTAAGCAAAGCATCTTGGTCGGTGCTATCGTATTTCCACACCCATGCACACACGGAAATGCCTCTATTATAAATTGAATCAAGGAGTGGGGCAGGATTCATGAGCGTTCCCGCATTCATGGGCGCAGTTTCCCCAAATAGTATGGGCAGTTTATTCTGTTGTAATTGAGCCAAGCGGCTGCTCATTGCCGGGGTAGGCACCAATAACCATTTCTCATAGGCATGTATATCAAAGAGGATATTGCTTTTGCCCGTCAAAAAGGAATTGCCCTTATTGTTCAATACAGTTTCATCTTGTCCCTGCTCAGCGCAGGGAACTAGCACAATATTTTGGTTTCCGGCGTTACGGATAATACTGACCATGCTGTTCATATCGCTAGTCCAAATATCATCGGTATATCCATCGCTTCGGTCATAACGATACGGTTCGTTCCAAACCTCTATCCACACATCGGGCTGGTTGGCGAATTGAGCGGCCCATTCGGCCATTTTCGATTTATAATCCTTCCACCAATAAGTTTGTGTGGGCATCAACCCGCTGAAAACGGTAGAAGACTTGCCATTCCAACCAAAGGGGCATAGGATCGTTATCCGATTGTTCGCCCGATTACTATCCACAATGGTTTGTAATGGGTACAAATAAGTGCCATTGCTATCAAACAATACATTTCCCATAATTGGTTGTTGTTCCATATTGCCCACAAATTCTCTAGCAATATCCAAATGCCAGTTGTTCATATCGATACCTCCAGCAGAAAACACGTGTAAAGCGTTGGTGCCAATTAACTGAACAGGGTTTTTATAATTATAGATTTTGTTAATTGAAACAGCCCATTGCTCATTTCCTGAAAATGGGATAGGGGCTTGGTTCTTTTTGCAGGAAGGCATTGAGAGTACAAATATGGCAAGGATAATTGGTCTCATGATTGAGGATTGGTTAATGCCACATATTGGCTTAACCAAAGCAAACGTTGTTAGTGTTTTCATATTGTAGGCACGACTAATCATTTGCCCGTAAATGAACAAATATTTAAGGATTGACTCCTTCTCGATTTATAGTCATATATTTAAAAAAAATACTGATGAAAACACTGTTTATAATCATTTTTTCGTGCCTTTTATGCCCAGTTATAATTTCTGCTCAGGAATCTGTAAAAGCAGCCAAGGATTTTATTGGTTTGCTAAACGCAGATCAAAAATCAAAAGCCCTTTTCCCATTCGATGGGGATGAACGCTATCAATACCATTATGTACCAATAGAGCGAAAGGGCATTACTTTTAATGAAATGAACGAAGCAGAAAAAGCTGCGGCTTTCCATTTGTTGCAAACATGCTTGGGAAATGAGGCATTACAGAAGACTAAAGAGATCATGCAATTGGAGAATGTGCTTAAAGCTTTGGAACAAAGAAAACCGGATGACCATTTCCGTGATGCCGGAAATTACCATATCTCCATTTTCGGCATTCCGGCAAATAATACCATTTGGGGTTGGCGTTTTGAAGGCCATCATGTTTCTTTCAACTTTTCATTTGACAAGAAAAAACTGGTTTCGGGTACACCTGGTTTTTTAGGTTCCAACCCTGCCATTGTGCTTTCCGGCCCTCAAAAAGGGACCCAGGTGCTTAAAGATGAAGAAGAAATGGGCTTTGGCATGTTGCACTCTTTGTCGAGCGACCAAAGGAAGAGAGCTATTGTCGATACCCTGGCACCAGCAGATATCGTCACTTTTCAAAACCGGGTAGCCATGATTGAACACCCTACAGGTATCTTGTATTCAGAATTGAACCCCGAACAGCAACAAAAACTTTTGGGCTTGATAAACCTCTATATTCACCGCTTCACTAAACTATTTGCTGATGACATGCTAAAGGAAATTACAGCAGCTGGTCTTGAAAATCTTCGGTTTGCATGGGCGGGATATACCGACCCTGTAATTGGGAAGGGAGCTTATTACCGGGTACAAGGCCCAACCGTGATTATTGAATATGATAATACCCAGAACAATGCCAACCATGTTCATTCCGTTGTCCGTGACCTGAAGCACGATTTTGGCGGTGATGAACTATTGGAACATTACAAACAAAGCCATGCTAAATAAAGTAAAACTTTAAAATAATAACTTTATGAAAAAAGCAATCATGCTAATTAGTATTGGGATTTCAATGATTGGTATAGCAACCGCGCAAAATGAAACTTCAAAAGCGAAAGCAGGAACCCAATGGCTAAGGCATGTGGTGCTTTTCAAATTCAAAGACGATGCAAAGCCTGCCGATATAAAGCTCGTTGAGGATGGGTTTAGGGCATTGGCCACCAAAATAAATTTGATCAAGAAATTTGAATGGGGCATCAATAATAGCCCCGAGAACCTGAACCAAGGGTTAACGCATTGTTTTTTAGTGAGCTTTTCGAGCACGAAAGACCGTGATGATTATCTGGTGCATCCAGATCATAAAGCTTTTGTGGAACTGCTAAAACCTTTTCTGGATAAAGCTACGGTAGTTGATTATTGGGTGCAGGAATAACTGATGGAATATTGAAAGGTTGATAGTAAGGGAATAACCTATCAGCTTTTCAACTTTTCAACTTCTTCCGGCTTGTCTTTAACTACTGTTAGATCGGCGTAATCAACGGTAATGGCAATCAAACCTAATTGCACTAAAGCTTTTTTTCCACGAACTTCTTTAAGCACTCCCACTTGATGGTTTTTTTTCATCATCACTTTATCGCCGGGTTTTGCATCACCACCTATTTCTGTGTATTTTAAATCAAACTTCTTTTTTACTTTTTCGTTTACCTGTTTTTCTTTCTGTTTGAAAAGAAGAGCCTGCATCTGTTTGATGACCTCATTTTTATTTTCTGCTTTTTTCCAGTCGAAAATAATTTGTTTGAGTTTGCGCTCCATATCCTTCAGGTAGGCAATGCGTTCTTCGGAGATTTGGTTCTGCTGTTTTAATAGCTCCACTTGTTGTTGATGCTTTTCCTTGTTTATCAAAACCTCCATCTCTTTTTTCAATCGTTCATTCTCTTTAAGGAGTTTTTGCAGTTCCTTTTTTTCCTTATCAATATGTTGCAGATCCTGCTCGGTGCGGTTTAACAATTTGTCCAAACGAAAATGGTCTTCATCTACCAAAGTTCTGGCTCTTTTTATCAAGTGCGGGGAAAGACCAATCCTTTCGGCAATCGAAAAAGTATAGGAAGAACCAGGCTTGCCAATAATGAGTTTATATAGTGGCAAAAGATTTTTTTCGTCAAAAGCCATGGCACCATTGATGATGCCTGGGGTTTTGTTCGCCATCACTTTCAGGTTCAGGTAATGCGTGGTCACAATGCCAAGCGAATGCTTGCGAACCAATTCTTCCAATATCACTTCTGCAAAAGCACCACCCAGATTGGGGTCGGAACCGCTTCCCAATTCGTCAATGAAAAAAAGTGTTTTGCCATTGGCATTTTCCATGAAATGCCTCATGTTTGTAAGATGTGAGCTATAGGTGCTAAGCTCAAATTCCAAACTTTGTGTATCGCCAATATGGATCATCAACTGACGAAAAATGCCCAGTTCAGAATTGGGATGAACAGGAATCAGCAAACCGCTCTGTATCATTAGTTGTAAAAGACCCACCGTTTTTAGTGTCACTGTTTTCCCTCCCGCATTCGGGCCTGAAATAACGAGGATTCGGTTTTTCTCGTTCAGCTCGATATGGGTAGGTATGGTAGGCTTATTGTTTTTTTTGTTGTACAGATATAACAGAGGATGGTAAGCTTCTTTCAAATGTACATGTGCTTTGTCGTGCAATAAGGGAAAATTCCCGTTCATGTCCAATGCCAGTTTTGCCTTGGCATAAATGAAATCGTATTCGCCCAATATTTGATGATAATTGGTCAACAGTGGTGAATAGCCGGAAAGTTTGCTCGTCAGTTCACGGAGGATGCGGTGTACTTCCCGGCTTTCTGCATGTTCCAAGGAAAAAACTTCATTGTTCAAGCCAGTTGTTTCTTCCGGTTCTATGAATGAAGTTCTTTTCGTATCGCTTTCCCCATGCAGGATGCCTTTTACCAGCCGCTTGTGTTCAGCAAAAATGGCCACCACTCTTCTACCATTCAGGAATGCCTCTTCAATATCAGCTACATAACCTGATTTTGCAAGTTTTGATAAAATACGGTCGAACATCCGTCGCAGTTCATTGCGCTTTCGGTAGAGGCTCATGCGTATGTTCGCCAATTCTTCAGAGGCACTATCCTTCACTATACCCACTTCGTCCATCACTTCATCAATCATAGCAACGATTGCTTTTTCGTAGTGTGTATGGGCAATCACTTTTGCCAGTGCGGGGTAAGCTAATTTCCGTTCGCTATCAAACCAACGGAAGATATTCTTCATATTCTCTGCCAGCTTTCGGATTTCCAAAAAATCTTCGCTGCCAAGCACAGCCCCCGGGATTCCCAATAATTTCAATTGCCGATTGAGGTTGAGCACATAATCATTGGGGAAATATTGGGCATTCTGGGCTATCAGCTTGAACTCATTGGATTGCTGCAATTCCAGTTCTATATATTCTCGTCTTGTATGAATGCGTAGGTTATTGGCTTTCTCGGAAGCATATTCAGTTTTGCAGTGGGCTGCAAGCAATGCTTTTACCTTGTCAAATTCCAATTGTGCCAATGCCGATTCTGGGAAAAATTTCATTCCGTCCTTGCTGTTTTGGGGGCAAAGGTAATTGGGGTTTGGGAAATTGTAGTTAGAATTTGCATTAGAGTGGTTGAAGTGGAATTGGGAATTAGGAATTAGGATTTTGGAATTGGGTCGGCCATCAGCCAACGACCAACTGCCATTGTCATTGGGATGAAACAGATGCTCAATAGAATTCGCGGCGTACAAGAGTGCGACGCAAGGATGTTTAATTGGAGTTAATAAAGCTGGAAACCAAAATAAGTTGAGAAGTTGAATGGTTGAGAAGTTGAAAGTGAATTTGGAACTAGGGGCGACCATCGGCCATCCGCTATCGGAATTTGGAATTTGGAATTGGGCCCGCCATCGGCAAACGGCCATCTGCCATCGATTATCGCCATCCGTCCTCCTCCATCGGTATGTTAATGAACATTTAAACCCTTTCATTTGTCATATTCATTACAATTGCGGTAATTTAAGCCCGCTAACTTGCAGGCAATGAAACAGAATCTTTATCACCAATTAAAAATGAAAACGATGGGCGCATTGGCATTCTTTGCATCACTGTCATTATTTGCAGGGGCTTGCAATCAATCAAACACACAACAAAACAATATGAGCGAAACGATTATCCCAGCTGGACTGGCGACCGACACAGCGACATTTGCCACTGGCTGCTTTTGGTGCACAGAAGCTATTTTCCAAGAATTGAAAGGCGTGCTGAAAGTGACTTCCGGCTACTCGGGCGGCACGGTGGTGAAACCTTCTTATGAAGAAGTATGCTCAGGGAACACGGGCCATGCGGAATGCCTGCAGATCGTGTACGACCCCAAAGTGATTTCCTTCGATGAACTGCTGGAAGTTTTTTGGGAATCGCATGACCCAACCACATTGAACCGACAGGGAAATGATGTAGGAACACAATACCGTAGTGCGATTTTTTATCACAACGCGGAACAAAAGCAAAAGGCCGAACATTATAAAGCAGAGCTAGAGAAAAGTAAAGCATACGAGAACCCAATCGTTACTGAGATTACGCCATTCTCGCATTTCTATGCGGCGGAAAATTATCACCAGGATTATTACAGGCTTCACGGTTCACAACCTTATTGCACATTTGTGATTCGTCCCAAAGTGGAGAAGTTTGAAAAAGTGTTCAAGGATAAATTGAAGAGCAAGAATTAATATTTCAACACTAGCGTTGCGTTATAAATCGAAGATATTCAGCTGAATATCTTTTTTTTCTT
>JAFDYF010000105.1 GCA_018267575.1 Bacteroidota bacterium | reverse complement strand
AATACTGACAATACTTTCAAAGAACTAAAAAACTCAATAACGCAACGCTAGTGATGATATCTTGTTTCTATCAACTCAATGCCCATCCATTTGCTGAAATAATCTAGCTCCAACATTTTATCTACTGATTTTTGAGCAAGTGCGTCTTGTGGGGTCATAATGATTTTTTGAAAAGCTGAATGCTCGAAGTTTGTGACTATTGCCCTTTGAACAAGGGTGTTCTTTTTTGTAAAAATGCCTGAACACCTTCATTATAATCTTCTGTATGCGCCGAAGCGTATTGGAGTTTATCTTCCAACTGCAATTGTTGCTCCAAAGAATTTTGAAGAGAATTGTTCAAGGCCTCTTTCGTAAATGCCAATGCCTTGGTAGGCATTTGTGATAATGTGGTGGCGATTTTGATTGATTCCTCAGAAAATATTTCATCAGGGAATGATTTATAGACCATACCAATTTTTTCTGCCTCCGTTGCATTCACTTTATCTCCCAACATCATGATGGCAGCGGCTTTTTGAAAACCAATCAATCTTGGTAAAAAATAGGTACCACCGCTATCCGGTATCAAACCGATTTTTGAAAAGGCTTGGATGAAAGATGCTGAAGTGCTCGCCAGCACTATATCGCAGCAAAGCGCAATATTGGCACCGGCACCCGCTGCCACTCCATTGACGGCACATACAATAGGCTTTGGTAGATTTCTTATTTTTTGAATGATGGGGTTATAATGCTCAGAAAGTATTTTATCAAATCCCGGTGCATTTTCCTCCACCAGTTCGCCCAAATCTTGACCTGCACTAAAGGCCTTGCCAATTCCCGTGAGGTAAACGCAACGGATATTTTTATCTGCAGCGCATTCATCCAATAATTTTTGAAAAAGCAAGGCCATTTCCTGATTAAATGAATTGAACTTTTCAGGCCGATTTAAATGGAGGAAAGCAATATTGTTTTTTGTTTCAAAAAGAATCGGCTGCATGGGATTTATTTGATTAACGAATATAGCTATTAGGATACTATTTTTTGAACCACATAAGGCATACAAGGCACATAAGAAAATGCTGTGAAAAACTTGCCCCTCTGTGCTTTCCCTCCTTTACCTCTGTGGTAAAAGAGTGAATGGTGAAAGGTTAAATCACTAAAGTTGAAAAATCCTTATTTCCTCTGTGCATTACCTCCATTCCCTCTGTGGTTAAAAAAACTATAATTTTCTTGTTTCTCTAATGGCATTTGAAATAATCAAAAGGCTCTTGGCAATCCAAACATTGGTACATGGCTTTGCAAGCCGTGGAACCAAACTGACTGATGAGTTTGGTATGGTAAGAATTGCATCTTGGGCATTGGATGGCCTCCCCATCGTGGAACAAAGGCGTATGACAAACCTGTTGCTTTGGTGTAGGGGGTGCAATGCCAAATGCTTTCAATTTTTCTTTTCCAGCTTCACTCATCCAATCGGTTGTCCATGCAGGTGAAAGAACCGTATTGATTTTTATTTCCTTAAAACCATTTTCCATTAAAACCATTCGAATGGTCATGCTGATTACATCCATCGCAGGGCAACCGGAATAGGTGGGAGTGATGCTGATATTGGCTCCATTGCCACCCAAAGGAGAAATAAAACTGTCCACTCCCCTAACGATTCCTAAATCAATAATCGAAAGCACGGGTACTTCTGGGTCATTAACCGTTTCCAATATCTCCCATATTTTTTCATTTTCCTTCATGTCGATTTAGTTATCATACCCTTTATGCCAATGAATCGGTTGAATCAGCCTAATCAGTTTAATCGTAGTAGGTTACCATTCGCAGCCTGGATAAGCTCTTTGCAAAAATTGCATTTCTGCTAAAATATTTCCCAAATGTTCCGAATGCTTTCCTTCCTTGCCAAACCAATTTACATTATTCAATTCTTTGGTTGGAATTGGAAGGGTTGCTTCTTCAAACACTTCTTTCACTTTTTTATCCCAATCATTTTTAAATAAAGAAATATCTACCCCAAACCCCTCACTAGCTGCTTTATGCTCATAGCTGGTATTTTCAAACAATTCATCCGTATACATCCAAAGTTCGTCAATTGCTTTCAACATACGTGAACGGCTTTCATCCGTACCATCACCCAAACGGATCACCCATTCGCTGCTCCATCGCAAATGATAGGTTACTTCTTTCAACGATTTTTCAGCAATGGCAGCCAATGTGCTGTCCTTGCTTTTTTGCAATTCTTGGTAATAATAAAATTGATAGGCGCTGAAAAAAAACTGGCGAAGGATTGTTTTTGCCCAATCCCCATTGGGTTGTTCCACCAGCAAACAGTTTTTGAATTCATGGGATTCCCTCAGGTAGGCGAGGCTATCTTCCGTTGATGGGATGTTTGGTTGTTGCGTTGATTGGTTGATAAGTTGAGCAGCATATTGATAAAAATTTCTGGCCTGACCTATCAAATCCAAAGCGATATTGGAAATGGCAATATCCTGCTCCAACACGGGCCCATGCCCGGTCCACTCACTGTTGCGGTGCCCTAGGATGAGTGCGTTGTCGGCGAGGTGAAGGGCGAGTTGATGATTCATATTGTTTATTTCAAGTTTAGGAATTGGGAATTAGGGATTTGGAATTGGGACCTTACTTGTTCTGAGTCTCGATTTATCCAAATATGCAATAAAGCCATTTATCAATTTGAAAACAGTTTCTGCTAAGATTTCCACTTCATTGCAGGTTTCTTCATTTACATATCCTTCATCAAATGCAGTAATGATATGGTCTATCGTTTCTGTTGCAGAACCTCTCGATTGAATAAAAAAATGCCTCATGTCATTATAAGTGCATCTCTCATAACACTCGGCAATATTGGCGGTTATGGAACGGGAAGATTTTTTTATTTGCGCTGTCAAATAAAATGTTTCCTCCTTTGGAAAACTTTGAGTTATACCTGAAATTTTAATTCTCAGTTCTCTTCCTTTTTTCCAGCATTCCAATTCTTTAAAACCACGATAGGATGTCTTATTTTCCATTGTAGATCTTATTACAAATTCCTAATTTCATCAATGCTCTTTTTTATCACAGAGAGGTCTTCAACTGATTAACCCCCAATTCCAAATCCCTAATTCCAAATCCCACACAACCTACATATACTTCACCTCCTCGGGCAGTTCATAAAAAGTAGGGTGGCGGTAGGCTTTGTCGTTTGCAGGGTCGTAGAGGGAAGCGGATTCCTCTGGACTGGAAGCATGGATGTATTTGGATTCCACTACCCAGATGCTCACGCCTTCCATACGGCGGGTATACACATCACGGGCATTTTCGATGGCCATCTGCGCATCGGCTGCATGCAGACTGCCTGCATGTTTATGGTCGAGACCTTGTTTACTGCGAATAAAAATCTCCCATAAGGGCCAATCTTTTTTTCCCGCATTGGAAATATTGCTCGTTTTAATTTTATTCTCTTTGTTCATGTGGATGAATTAAAAATGAGGAATCTTTTATTAATTACGCTGCAACTATTTCCCCTCCTTTGGAGGGGTTAGGGGAGGCTCTCTTTTCTGCAAAGGCCATGGCTGCTTCCCGCACCCATGCACCTTCTTCATGTGCTTTTACTCTTGCGGCCAAACGTTCTTTGTTGCAGGGGCCATTCCCATTTACCACGTTCCAGAATTCCTGCCAATCTATTTCACCAAAATCATAATGCTTTCTCTGCTCGTTCCATTTCAATTTTTTATCCGGGAGGCTAAGCCCTAATAGTTTTACCTGCTCGGCACATACATCTATGAATTTTTGGCGAAGCTCATCATTGCTGAAGCGTTTTATTTTCCAATCCATACTTTGTTTGGTATGGGGCGATGCATCATCATTGGGACCAAACATCATGATACTGGGCCACCACCAACGGTTGATGGAATCCTGTGCCATTTGTTTTTGCGCTTCCGAACCCCGACTAAGTGTCCATAAAATATCAAACCCTTGCCGTTGATGAAAACTTTCTTCCTTGCAGATGCGGATCATGGCACGTGAATAAGGGCCAAAGCTGCAGCGGCACAGTGGCACTTGGTTCATGATGGCTGCACCATCCACCAGCCAGCCGATGGCACCCATATCTGCCCAACTCAGCGTGGGATAATTGAAGATGGAAGAATATTTTGCCTTGCCTTGGTGCAATAGGTCGATCATTTCTTGCCTTGAAATATTCAAAGTCTCCGCTGCGGAATAGAGG
The DNA here is from genome assembly GCA_018267575.1 of Bacteroidota bacterium. Taxonomy (GTDB): domain Bacteria; phylum Bacteroidota; class Bacteroidia; order Chitinophagales; family Chitinophagaceae; genus Puia. The sequence continues at coordinate 80,406 of JAFDYF010000105.1, read as the reverse complement.
TAAAGACCATGGCCGCCTTCGTCTTGCACCTTTGCAATCAGTATGGCTTTTCTTTTTAATGATGGGGCACGGGTGATCCAATTGGCTTCGGGGAGCATGCCCACGATTTCGCTATGGGCATGTTGGGATATCTGCCGGATCAGCGTTTTGCGATATTGCACCGGCATCCAATCCTTTGGTTCAATTTTTATTTCCTCTTTTATTTTGTCGAGAAATGTTTTTTCCAGATCAATGATTTCCATATACAAGCATTGTCTTTCAAAGTTAGGTTTTTTTCGAAAGAAAGCTAACGGTTGTTAGTTTTTGAAAAAGAAAATAAGCTATTCAGGGTTTGTTGTTTTTGATTTTTTTATCATGATATAACAACCGATAAACATAATGCCAAATAATAATTGTTTTACATAATTATTCCCGCCAATTTGGATAATCTTTTCGTAACCTGAGGGCTTAAATATCAAACAAATGATTTGCGTTAACGAGGCTAACAGAAAACCACTCCCTAAAGTCAACAAAAAACCCAATAGGAATTTATTCTTTTTTAAGTTGAGAGTATCATTATTGTTAAATTTGATTTTAATTCTCATACTAAGGTTTTGGACAATGGATTAAAAAATTATCTTTTCTTTTTTGTAGTTCCAAGTATATAGCCTCCAGAAACTATAAAAACGTGGGGAATGATTTTAAGATAAATATTTGACTCCTCGTTTCTAGTATTTAGCTCAATAAAATATAAAAATAATCCTATAAGGAGTATCGATAATCCTACTACAATTTTTGTGACCTTCATTTCTATTTAGATGCTTTCTTTTCTTCTTTTGGTTCTGGCCTAAGATTTCCCCCCCAGTGACACTTTTATAACGTCCTAAAACTGCTGTTGATAGCCGGCTTCTATCTTTTCTCAGTGGTAAATTTACCATTCAGCCTGAATCAAGCATATCAATTTCCATTAAAATAAATTTTAATAAATCGGTTCTATACTGCTTTTTCTTGGATAGCTTTGAGGACAGTTCACTTATGATTGTTCTTTATGAAACATATATTTTGCCCAAAGTTCACAGCATATATCTTTTTGTTGATGATTTGCTCCTGCTCCAAAAAGACGGTGCCTTCTACTAATACCGGAGATTCCACGATCATCAAAAATGATATAAGCCTTTGGCTCACTACTGCTGACCAAGGGTCATTGCTTCAAAAGCAATCTACAGCGCTTGTTTTTGGTACTAACAGTAATACTTACCCAAATATTGATGTGGACAGTACCCAAAAATTTCAAACCATTGATGGCTTTGGTTATACATTGACTGGTGGAAGTGCATCGGTCATTAACCAAATGAGCCCTTCCGCTAAAGCCCAGTTGCTGCAGGAATTGTTCGGCAACGATAGCACATCAATCGGTGTCAGTTATCTGCGTCTTTCAATCGGTGCTTCGGATTTGAATGCATCTGTTTTTTCCTACGACGATATGCCTGCAGGACAAACGGATAGTTTGCTCCAACATTTTAATTTGGGTCCTGATACAGTTGATTTGATACCAATACTGAAACAGATTTTGGCCATCAACCCTTCCATAAAAATAATTGCAACCCCGTGGAGCGCCCCGGCGTGGATGAAAGACAATGGCGCAACCATGGGCGGTGGCCTATTAACTGCTTACTATAATGTATATGCGCAATACTTTGTGAAATACATTCAGCAGATGAAGGCAAACGGGATTAGCCTTGATGCCATCACCCCACAAAACGAACCGCTTAACCCCAACAACAACCCCAGTTTGTACATGGATGCGGCGACTGAAAATATTTTTATCAAAAACAGTCTGGGGCCTGCATTCTTGAATGCAGGGCTGACCACCAAAATCATCGTGTACGACCATAATTGTGATCACCCTGAATATGCCAGCAGTATTCTTAGTGATGCGGCAACCGCAGCATTCGTTGATGGCTCTGCATTTCACCTGTATGCCGGAAATATTAATGCCTTGAGCCAAGTGCATAATGCTTTCCCAAACAAGAACCTTTATTTCACCGAACAATACACAGCCTCGACTGGAAGTTTTTCTGGAGATTTTCAATGGCATATAAACAATGTGATCATTGGGTCTATGTACAACTGGAGCCGCACCGCACTGGAATGGAATTTGGCCAATGACCCTTCCTATGGACCACATACTCCCGGCGGTTGCACTACTTGCAAAGGAGCTTTGACTATAACGGGGTCAAACTTTACTAGAAATGTAGGCTATTATATTATTGCACAAGTTTCCAAATTTGTTCCTGCGGGATCGGTTCGGGTGTCAAGCACATCCGTGAATGGGTTGAACAGCGTGGCTTTTACTACCGTGGATGGGAAAAAAGTATTGATCGTGATGAATAACAACAATTCAATTGCTGGCTTTAATATTCGGTTTAGGGGAAAATGGGTGACCACCAGCTTACCTTCTGGGGCCGCGGGTACTTATGTTTGGTAAATCATTTTTTAAAAATACATCAAAATGAAACGATTCATTTTTGCCGCTTTTCTTCTACCCGTTCTTGTATTTGGTCAGGGAACAAAGAGCAAGAATATGGCGGCCTCCTCACATGGCTTTTCTGTATCAAATAAAAAACTATTCATCTATACCACCGCAGAGAACAGCAATCTTCGGTTATCCCTCACCGATAGTGCTTCTTTCAGTGACCTGCCTCAACCCGTGGAAACACAGGTTTGTGTATTTGTCGATCCGTCCAAAACCTTTCAATCAATTCTGGGAATCGGAGGCGCCTTGACAGATGCATCGGCGGAAACCTTTGCCAGGCTTTCCAAAGAAAAGCAACAAGAGTTGATGACCGCTTATTATGATAAAGAAAAGGGCATTGGTTATAGCTTGGCAAGAACCAATATCAATAGCTGCGATTTTTCGAGTGATACTTATACCTATGTTGATGATAACGATAAAAGCTTGAAGACCTTTAATATTGCGCACGATCAAAAATTTCGTATCCCATTGATCAAACAGGCAATGGCAGCAGCAGGCGGTAAGCTCATATTATTTGCCAGCCCGTGGAGCCCACCCGCTTGGATGAAAACCAACAACAGTATGTTGCACGGTGGAAAATTGAAACCTGAATACTATCAGTCATGGGCTAATTATTATGTAAAATTTATAAAGGCATACGAAGCAGCAGGAATACCGATTTGGGGATTGACTATCCAGAACGAACCGATGGCCACCCAAAAATGGGAATCTTGTGTTTATAGTGCTGATGATGAAAGGATTTTCCTAAAAAAATTTATGGGCCCCACATTACAAAAAAATGGTTTGGGAGGAAAAAAAATCATTGTTTGGGATCATAACAAAGACTTGATTTATCAACAAGCATCCACGATATTAAGTGACCCTGATGCCGCTAAATTTGTTTGGGGCGTGGGTTTCCATTGGTATGAGGACTGGAGCGGCGGTGAGCAGATGTTTGATAATTTAAAACGGGTGCATGAGGCCTTCCCTAAAAAAAATCTTTTATTCACGGAAGGTTGCAACGGCCCATTTAGTTTTGATAGCCTCTCTAGTTGGGGGCTTGGCGAAAGATATGGCCGTACCATGATCAATGATTTCAACAATGGGGCCGTGGGTTGGACAGACTGGAACATTTTATTGGACGAGACGGGAGGCCCAAACCATGTACAGAATTTTTGTTTTGCACCAGTGCATGCGGATACAAGGACGGGCCAATTGATTTATACCAATTCCTATTATTATATCGGCCATTTTTCAAAATTCGTAAAACCCGGTGCAAAAAGGATTATCAGCTCCCCGAGCAGAAGTGCATTGCTGTCCACGGCTTTCATTAATAAAGATGGTAAGTTGGTGATTGTGGTGATGAACCAAACAGCCCAAAAAATTCCTTATAAATTATGGATTGCTGAAAAAGCGGCTGATGTTACCGCCTTGCCCCATTCCATTTCGACCTTGGTTTTGTAAAATGAATTATTTCACATCAAAATCAATAACCAATTTTTCTGTTCTGGGATGCGATTGGCAAGTAAGGATAAATCCTTTTTTGAGTTCGTCTGGCTCTAATGCATAGTTGTGCTCCATCTCCACCTTGCCTTCCACGAGTTTTGCACGACAGGTACAGCATACACCACCCTTGCATGCATAGGGCAATGCGGCTCCCTTTTTTAGGGCTGCATCTAATATAGGTTCGCCATTGTAATCCAATTCAAAATCAAAGGATAGCCCATCTTGTTTGATGGTAATGAGGGAATACTTGCCTTCTATATTTTTGCTCCCGACTCTCGACTCCTGACTTTTGACTGAGGATTGTCCCGGTACTGTAAATAATTCGAAATGGATTTTCTGGGGATCAATTTTTTTTGATGTCAACCAATCCTTTGTGGAAAATGTCATTTGTTCGGGCCCACAGAGGAAAATTTCATCGGTATCATTGATGTTCACAAGACCATTGCATAGCTCATCACATTTTTCAGGATTAATCCTTCCATGGTAGATGGTCAGCTCGGTTTGCTCCCTGCTCAATATATGATGACAGGCAAATCGGTTGAGGTATTTGTTTTTGATTGCTTCCAGTTCTTCCTTGAAAATAATTGAGCCCCTGTTCTTATTTCCATATACCAAGGTGAATGAACTTTGTTCTTCTGTGGCCAAAACGGTTTTGATAATGGAAATGATGGGCGTAATACCGCTGCCAGCAACAAAGGCGAGGTAATTTTTTTTAAGGGAAGGATTTACTCGTGTAGAAAATTTTCCTGTGGGTGGGAGCAGCTCAAGGCTATCACCCCGCTTAAGTTGAGTTGCATATCCAGAAAAAATGCCCCCATCCAATTTTTTCACGGCAATACGCAGCTCTTTTTCTAAAGGACTGGTACATATAGAATAAGAACGGCGGATTTCCTCATTATTGATGATTGCCTTTACTGTTATGTTCTGTCCATGTGTGAACTCAAATTCTTTTTTTATTTTTTCAGGGATATCAAAAGCAATGGAAACACATTCCGGGGTCTCCCAACGGATATCTTTGATGGCAAGCTTATGAAAATGCGAGGACAAGATTGGTTCAGATTTTAATGTTTATTTTATTAATTCCTTTTTTGAATTTGGGACTCTTGGACTATCGACTCATTTCTTCAATCCCTCAATCAAATATTTCACCATGCTCGATTCCAAGGTTTCGGCACTGGTGGTTTTGCGTGAGCGTTGCCAAGATTCAATGCCGCTGATAGCACTCAACATGGTCAGTACGGCTACATAGGAATCTATCTTTTTTAGTTCGTTTTTTTGGATACCGTCTTCAATGATATCGCCCAAACGTTTTCTATAAGACCGGCGTTGGTTCAAAAAATTGGAAAGATAGGGTTCGGTCAAATGCCTCCATTCGTGGTCAGATATATAGATATACTCGTATTGGTCGAGCATCATGCGTATATGAAAGCGGATGATGATTTCCATTTTTTTCAAAATGGTTTCATTGCTCATTTCCACGACTTCCAAATGCGAGATAAACTCATTGGCCACTTTAAAGCAAATCGTTTGCAGGATCTCGGATTTGGATTGGATATGGTTGTACAAACTAGCGGCTTCCACACCAACCGCTTCTGCTATATCCCGCATGGAAGCGGCCCCAAAACCTTTTTCCATAAAAAGCTTAGCGGCTTTCTCAATGATGACTTCCTTTTTTGTGCTGTTTTTTTTGCTTTGGATTTTTGGCATACAAGTTCAAAAATAAGCAAAACTAACAAGTGTTAGGTTTTTCGGTAAAGAACGCTTGAGGCTAAATGCAGAACCCAAAACTGTAAGCTTATCAACCTTTCAACCCATCAACTTTTCTACTGGATCTTAATTTCTCCATTTCAAAATACTTCCTTGTATGAAACAACACAAATTTCATGTAGGTTTGTGCGATTTTTAAAAAACAAATACCCATGTCATTAATAGTAGTAGGCTCTATGGCTTTCGATGCGATCGAAACCCCTTTTGGTAAAAGTGATAAGATAGTTGGTGGTGCGGCCACGTATATAGCTTGGTGCGCAACCAATTTTACCCCGGTAAAACAAATTTCTGTAGTAGGCGGCGACTTTCCCAAGGAGGAACTGAAGGCTTTGTCTGCCCGGGGCGTGGATCTCGATGGCGTGCAGATAAAAAAGGATGAAAAGTCTTTTTTCTGGTCGGGTAAGTACCATATGGATATGAACACCCGGGATACTTTGGTTACAGAACTCAATGTATTGGGAACCTTCCAACCGGTGGTTCCAGATAGTTTCCAAGATTGTGAGTTTTTGATGTTGGGTAACCTGGCACCTTCTGTGCAATTGAGTGTTATTGAGCAATTGAAAACAAAGCCCAAGCTGATTGCGATGGACACCATGAATTTTTGGATGGACATTGCTATGACCGATCTTGAAAAAGTGCTGGCCAAGGTGGATGTGCTTTTGGTAAATGATAGCGAAGCCAGGCAGTTGAGCGGTCAGTATTCTTTGGTGAAAGCAGCGGCCGAGATTTTTAAAATGGGCCCCAAGTATTTAATCATCAAAAAAGGCGAGCACGGAGCATTGTTATTTCATGATAAAAAAGTTTTCTACGCACCTGCATTGCCGTTGGAAGAAGTGTTTGATCCTACCGGAGCTGGCGACACTTTTGCCGGCGGCTTTATCGGCTATCTGGCAAAGACCAAAGATATTTCTTTCGAAAGCATGAAGACCGCAATTATTGTGGGCTCAGCGATGGCTAGCTTTTCTGTGGAAAAATTTGGTACCCAGCGTCTGCGCGAAATAAATAAAACAGATATCGATGAAAGGATCCAGGAATTTGTGCAGTTGGTGAATTTTGATATTTCTCTTGTATAAAATCATATCAATACCCGAGCCTTTTGCTCGGGTATTGACCTTTGTATAACAGTAAGTCCCCTCAATATTTATTAAAGTATAACAGCAGTTATAATTTTCTTGCCAAGCTAACTACGTTTTTAAATTCGTTGGTGTTTCCTGACAAATCAAAAATTCTGGTAACAATCACATAAACCCCCAAGGGTAATTTTTGTTGTTTGTCATCAAGTCCATCCCATTTAAAAGAACCATTCAGTGCTAAGGTTGCGTTATTGGCTATATTCTTCACTGCCCTGCCAGATGCATCATAAACAGTGATATTCCCTACATAGCCTGCATTGGGAACCTGATAGCTGATCAAACAAAAATCATCATAGCCATCATTGTCTGGAGAGAATATTTTTGGCGAAACTGTAATTTCCCCTTTTAACTGTGGGCCAGCGTTAAACTCTGAATTTTGATAGGTAGGCGTACCATAACCTTCCGTCGAGGCAGCCGATGTCCAATTGTTTGGGTCTTGTGTGGGTTTATTATAGTCTATCCTTTCCAATGCAATGCCGTCTTCTTGGTCAATCAAAGGGAAATGCCATTTATGGTTATAGTGTAGTTCATCAACAACGGTTTCGTCTGTGTTCAGCAATACGGCAATTCCTTCCTCATCGGGGAAACTGGGCAGTGATGAAAGTTGTAACAGGTTATCAGGATTTTTCACTAAGTAATTTTGCTGCAACCACCATTTGTTTTCAGTAACTACATAATAGTCGCCTGGAAAAAAAAGTAGTGGTATTTTGCTCAACTGAAAAATGGATTTCAGATTTCCAATAGCATCCCTGCTAGCTAAATAGAGCTTGTTCAGATCGACCACTTTATGGCTACGATTATAAAACTCCAGATAATCATAACCGGTTGGTTTGGGATTAAACAGGATTTCATTTATCACGATATCATTGTTCAGTGCCAGTTCTGGGAGACCTACTCTAACAGAGTTTGCGAAGTTTTTGTTACCGCTACAATCTGCAATGCCCGAAACGATAAGTTGATAGATGGTATTTTTGACAATGCTTTTTGGAAGCTGAAGTATCACTTCGTTGAAAAATGGAGGCTTTGGGATTGCTGACAAAGGGTTTTGAACACCGTTATCAATGCTATAATGCGCAACATGCGAAGCATTAGCACTATCCAATGGTTCGTTGAATACGGCAACGATGGTAAGGCTGTCGATGGTATAAGTTCTCAACAGTTGAGGAGCTGTTTCATCTTTATGAACGCCATCGACTGCATTTTTTTGTCCCGGCGTTCCGCCGATTTCACTGCTGCTTGCCTTCCAATTGCTGCCGCCTTCGCAAGGGTTTTTTGTATCGATCATCTCCAATGACCAGCCCCCAGCACTTTTGATATGGTTCTGGTAAGAGTCGAGGTTATAAGTAACCACATGGATCGTAAGCCCCTCTGGTGATTTTAGATAAAGCGTATCCCCATTATTATTTAAAGAAGGAAAACCAGTAACACCCATGCTGGGGCCAAATCTTGTATAAAGAGCAGCCGCTGAATTGGGGCATATCACTAGAAAGCTGTCTGGCTTCAGGTTATAAGCCGTCCTGATGGTAGCAGTGCTTTTGCCATCACTAATTTGCCAGTTCAGCAAATTGAATGATGAGTTGGAAACATTTTTGAGTTCGATGAACTCAGCGTTGGGAAGGCCCATTGAAGGGGTCGGGTTTGGAAAGATCTCATCCATTACAATATCGAACCGGTTTGCAGTCTGTGCAAATATGGCGGATGAAAGAAATATCCCAAGAATTGAAAATAATAGAAGCGGTTTCATTGACTAGGGTAATTTACGAAAAATAAAAAATTTGGGATGAATGGAATGTGTAATTATTTTTGCACCCCAATGGCAACAAATAAACATACAAAGCAAATAAAGAAACAGTTCTCTCAAGGGGAAGCTGCCTGATTGTTTTGTATGCCAAAATAATAGAAGCCTTCCCGGATACGGGGAGGCTTTTTAGTTTTCGAAGAGCTATGCTAAACAGAGTAATTTCGTAGCTAAAAGGATTACCGCAGAGACAGTGAGACGCAGAGAGGAAGTTGAATGGCTGAAAGGTTGATTAAATATAGAGCATGCGTTTAGCATTAAGCGTACAACGTTCAGCATTGTCCCGTTGTATTCTTTGTGCTCTTTGTGTGAAACAAGAATTATTTTTTAAATCTAAATAAACTAAAATGAAAGTTGCAGTCGTTGGCGCTACAGGATTGGTTGGCACCAAAATGTTACAGGTTCTCGCAGAAAGAAATTTTCCCGTCACAGAGCTATTGCCGGTGGCATCGCAGAAATCCGTGGGTAAGGAAGTAAGCTTCAAGGGAAAGAAATACAAAGTGATCAGCGCTACCGATGCAATTGCAGCAAAACCAGCAGTGGCCATATTTTCTGCAGGGGGAGGCACTTCCTTGGATTGGGCACCCAAATTTGCAGCAGCAGGAATCACTGTAATCGATAATTCTTCCGCTTGGAGAATGGATGCTACCAAAAAATTAGTGGTACCCGAGATCAATGCGGACGCATTAACGAAAGAAGACAAGATCATCGCAAACCCCAATTGCTCTACCATCCAAATGGTGGTGGCATTGAACCCGCTGCATATAAAATATAAAATCAAAAGGATTGTGGTATCCACTTATCAAAGTGTGACTGGCACAGGGGTGAAAGCAGTGGAGCAGTTGATGAACGAACGAAAAGGCATCCAAGGTGAGATGGCTTATAAATATCCCATCGACCTAAATGTGATTCCCCAAATTGACGTGTTCCTCGACAATGGCTACACGAAGGAAGAAATGAAAATGGTTAATGAAACGAGGAAGATTTTGCGTGATGATTCCATTCGTGTGACTTCAACAACCGTACGTATCCCCGTGGTGGGTGGGCATAGCGAAGCCGTGAATGTGGAATTTGAAAATGATTTTGACCTGAAGGAAGTGAAGGAGCTATTGAGCCAGTCAGCAGGTGTTGTGGTAGTGGATGACCCCGCCAACCAACAATATCCCATGCCCAAGGATGCACATGAAAAAGACGAGGTGTTTGTGGGCCGTATCCGTAGGGATGAAACACAACCGAACACTATGAACCTATGGATCGTGAGCGATAATCTACGCAAAGGCGCTGCAACCAATGCCGTGCAGATAGCGGAATATTTGCTGGGGAAGGGAATGCTGTAATTGGGTATAGGGTTTAAGGTAGAAGGTTTAGGGCGTGGGCTTGTGCCTGCAGTTTTAATCGGAAGTCAGGAGTCTTGAGTTCGGAGTCTGAAATTTCTTCAGGTAATGGGCTCATTAATCCCTTCCTCCTTATACCTTAAAACCCCACAGCTTCTGCCTCCTCAGTCCTTCAACCCCCTATTAATAAATTCAACAAGTGGTTGGAGTGCTTCAAAAGCTTCAACCACTTGCTTTTCCAGTTCTTTGGATGTAAGGTCTGCTTCCTTGATTTTTTTCATCCCCACGAAACTTTTCAGTTTTAGGTATTCTGCAGCTGGATCGTCTTTTTCAAAACCTTGGGGCACATTAACCAGACTGTATTCTGCGCTTCTGCTTAAGTCGCCATAAACCGATTTGAATTTTTTGGAACCGATGATTTTTTTGAACTCATTGAAATTGTAATCGATCTCCTGTCTTATTTTTTTTAGTTCTGGTGGCATGGGCATCCAAATGCCGCCGCCCACAAAACTATCGCTGGGCTCCAAATGAAAATAATATCCGCCCAGTATCGATTTTTTCCCACCACTATTGATGTGTGCACCAAAATTGGTTTTGTAAGGAGATTTGTCTTTTGAAAAACGCACATCGCGGTTGATGCGGAATAGGCAATTCTTTGCTTTCAATTCTTTCAGCGAACTATCTTTTTTGGTATGCTTATCAATTATTTTTTGGACAAAACCTTCAAAATCCTCCTTGGCTGTTTCATATTGTTTCCGGTTTGCATCAAACCAAGGTTTGTTATTATTCTTTTTAAGGTCTTTTAAAAATTTGATGGTTGCAGCTTGCAGCATGGTTTATTTTTGATTCAAATTTATACAAATAAAAAAGGAATTGGGTTTGCCAATTCCTTTTACTTTAATTAAACTTTTTTTATTTAACCCTGGCCCAATTTTCGCCGCTTCGGATGCGATATAAAGTCATTTCGCTTACACCATATTTCTCAGCCAGTTTTTTGATTGTGGTGGGCTGTTCTTTTTTGTTGAGCAGTTTTTTGATATTTCGTACATCGGTCACCGAAAGTTTTAGCCCTTTGCTGCGATTGGCCTGCACTTTCTTATATGCTAGTTTTGCTGGGCTTTTTTGCTGGTGCAAAATCATTTCTTCCAAAGTTGCCCATTTTAAATTTTTTGCGTTATTGTCAAGCTTATTATAATTAGTATGGATAACGTATTTGTGTTTGGGTGAACTTTTTTTCAGATAAGCACGGGCCACTTCGCGGTGAATGTATAAAGTGCCGTTGCTTCCTGAACGGTGAAGGTTAAGTGTTTTGTAACCGGTAGTAATGGAGCCGTTCAGCAATTTGCCATCTTCATGAATGTTTTCAGAATAGCTTGCGACTCGACCATGGGAAGACAATGCATATTTTTTTCTAAGTTGCTTCCAGCCCGGAAACTCTAATGGTTTCCAGGTCTCGCTGGGAATTTTCTTTATCATGACATGCAATTTTAGGTAAGTTACGAAAAAGAAGTTTTAATTATCCGCAACTTTTTAAAATTAACTATGCATTGATGAGTTGAAGAAACTCTTTTTCAGATAAGATTTTTATAGATGTAATCTTTTTTGCTTTCTCCAATTTTGATCCCGCGTCTTCACCAACGATTAGGTAGTTAAGTTTGCTGCTCACACCAGATAATAGTTTACCACCATTCTTTTCCACCATGGCTTCAGCATCACTTCGCTTAAGTTCCATAAGCGTACCAGTAAATAAAAATGTTTGTCCAGATAGATTCCCACCGTTGGTAGATGAGGATTTATTGCTTTGAAAATTCAGACCCAATCTTTCAAGTTCTTCCAACATATTCAAGTTCTCTGTTATACTGAAAAATTTCACGATGCTTCCAGCTACTTTGGGCCCAATGTCTTCCAAGCTTTGCAAATCTTCCAATGATTTATTTTTAAAATCCAGCAGATGATCGACAGCGTTAGATAATACTTTTGCCGTGGTCTCGCCAACAAATCGGATACCCAATGCATAGATCAAACGATGTAATGGTTGTTTTTTTGAAGCTTCGATGGCGGTTTTGAGGTTTGTCATACTTTTTTCGCCAAAGCCCTCCAAAGCACCAATCTTATCAAATGGCAGTTTGTAAATGTCGGGGATATCCTGCAAAAAGCCCATATCATAAAACTTGCGCACATTGGCATCCCCAAAACTGCGTATGTCCATCGCGTCCTTACTGGTAAAATGAATAATCCGTTCAACCACTTGCGCAGGACATTTAATGTTGAGGCATCTCCATACCGCTTCTTCCTCTTCTTTTGCCAAAGGCGTTTTGCATATAGGGCAATGTTTTGGGAAATGGATATTTTTTTCCTTGCCGTCCCTTAATTCAGCTAATGATTTTACAATTTGGGGAATGACATCACCTGCTCTTTCAATAATAACGGTGTCGCCTATCTTCAAATCCTTTTCTTTGATATACTCTTCATTATGTACCGATATACTCGATACGGTCACCCCTCCAATAGCAACGGGGTCCAACTTGGCAACAGGAGTGATAGCACCGGTCCTGCCTACCTGAAATTCCACCGCTCTTAATTTGGTAGTTGCCTGTCTGGCTTTGAACTTGAAAGCAATGGCCCAGCGTGGGTGATGAGTGGTCATACCCATTTTATCCTGAAGGGCAATATCATTTACTTTGATAACCAAACCATCCACTTCATAAGGAAGGTCATCGCGTTGCTTTTCAAATTCATGACAGTGATCGATAACCGCTTGAATACCTTTCACCACTTTTTTTTCTTTTTGAGGGCTTCTGAAACCAAGGTCCCAGAGCATTTGCAAGCAACCACTGTGAGTTAATAATGCGTTGCTGGTACTGCCATCGGTCATCGGCCATCCTTCTATATTTATATAATAGCTTACATGGTATAAAAAGGCTTCCAAATTTCTTCTACTCACTTCCTTCGGGTCTTTGATGCGGAGCGAACCTGCTGCTGCATTCCTTGGGTTGGCAAGAGGCGGCAGGTTTTGTTCGGCAAGCATATCATTATACTTCTTGAAATTGTTTTTGGTAAGCATGACTTCCCCTCTTATCTCTATTTGCTGTATACCATAACTTGAAAATTTTGCAGAAAGCGGCACTGATCGGATTTGTTTAATATTCGTGGTGATATCATCACCTTCTACCCCATCCCCTCGGGTAGCGCCACGCACAAACAAATCGTTTTCATAAATGAGCGAAATGCCCGCACCATCAAATTTGGGTTCAATACAGTATTCAATCGTTTCCAAACCAGTAAGCTCTTTGGCTTTCCGGTCCCAATCGATCAGGTCTTCGGCATTATAGGAATTCTCCAATGATAGCATGGGTACCAGATGTGCCACTGTGGGAAAATCTTTCGTCAACCCCTTGGCAACTCTTTGTGTAGGTGATGCGGCAGTGATCAGTGAAGGGTTGGCTGCTTCGATTTTTTCAAGTTCCTTGAACAGGATATCATATTCATAATCGGCGATCAGCGGCTCATTGAGTATATAGTACCTATATTCATGAAAACGCAATACTTCCCTCAGGTCCTCGAGGTCCTGATTCTGGAAATGCTGATTCTTCACTTTTTCAAGAAGTTTGCTGGTCAGGCTTTGCAGCTTTTGGGTTTGTTGTTGCGGATACATACTCATGATTTGGTCTGGTAAAATTAAGAGAATGAGGATAGTATCGTATATCTGGATGCTCGCTTTCTAAAAAATGTTATGATTAATTGAATCAGTATATTAAATTCGCTCTGAATATTTGAAATCTTAACTGTTTAAAGATGCTTGCACAAAACCCAATTACTGCCCAACAAAAAAAACTTACTAGCATACTGCAACAATTGAAGAGCGATGGCACTATTGGGGTTTCTGTGGATTGTGTGATTTTTGGGTTCGATGAGAACGAACTGAAAGTGCTATTGATAAAATCAGATTTGGACAAATTTGAGGGCCAATGGTCTTTATTGGGGGATCTGGTAGGTAACCATGAAGATTTGAACGAGGCGGCTTACCGGATTTTAAAGGAAAGAACCGGAATGGATGATGTATATCTGGAGGAAGTGAAAGCTTTCGGCGAGGTGGGCAGGCACCCAGCGGCCAGGGTGGTTACCATTGCCTATTGCTCCTTGATCAATATCCAACACCATCAGCTCAAGATCCACGATAACGAACTGCATTGGCATCGGCTCAATACATTGACGAATCTGGCTTTTGACCACAAAAAAATATTGACCATCTGCCATGAATGGTTGCAGAAAAGGATACAGGAGCACCCGCTCGGATTTAGTCTTTTACCCAAAAAATTTTCTTTACGTGAACTGCAAAACTTGTACGAAGCCATTTTGCATGTAAAGCTGGATAGACGGAATTTTAGAAAAAAATTCTTTACCATGGGTCTGCTGGAAGATACTAAAGAATATGAAACCGATGTTCCCCACCGCCCCGGCAAACTCTACAGGTTCAACTACGAAAAATACAAACAGAAAGAAAGAAAAAAATGGTTTGGGATCGATTTTTAGATTCTCAATTCTTGAATGCGTTCAAAGCAATCGTGGGTTTGCCCGTATTGTCAAATGCGCCCATACTATACCCCTGCCAATTATTATAGCATTCAGGCTCCCAATAAAAAACGCCTAGCCCATTGCCCCCTATTACAGATTTTGTTTTGCTGATGATATCCATGAGAAAGGATGCACAGGTTGTGGCTGCCGTTACATCCATCCCCACTTCGCATATCATGACTGGCACATGATAACGGCTTACCATATCGTTCATATTGGTCAGACATTGTGCATCGAGGGTTTGCCAATTGCTGGTGGAAGGGTAGAGCGACATTCCAATAATATCCCATTTTGCATGGTTGCTGCTAAGCCCGTCAAAGATCCAACGGAATAAGGCATTGTCGTATCCATTGGAAATATGGATGATCACTTTGGTGGAATCGCTGCTTGATTTTTTGATGGCATTATACCCAGCATTGATCAATAGTGCAAAATTTTGCATATTAGTAGATGCCCTTCCATCTTCCCATAACATGCCATCATTGGTTTCGTTGCCCACCTGCGCCCAAACAGGAATAATCCCATTTGCCTTCAAAGTATCCATCAGCTCTAATGTATAATTGTACACCGCGGTTTGTAAGGAATCGATACCAAAACTGTTCCATGCTATCGGTATGGATTGATGCGCTGGATCGGCCCATACATCACTATAATGAAAATCAATCATGATTTTAAAGCCGAGGTTATTTGCACGGATAGCCTTCAACCTGAGGTCATGTGTGTTGCACCACCCGTTGCTGGGATTTACCCAAGCCCTTAAGCGGATGGCGTTCATTCCAAGTCCTTTCATGATTTGCATGCAGTCTTTTTGGTTACCAATGCTATCATAAAATTTTATGTTTGCTGCTTCCATCTGGGTAAGCCAGCTTATATCCGCACCTTTGATAAAAGCGGAAGCATTTTTCAAACTATCTGTGTTACTGCCAACAGAAGGGCTCCCGGATGTTTTTTTGCAACCCCCAAAAACGCAGAGTATGACCCCAAAAACAAAGTGAACGGATTTCATGTTTAATCTAATAATCATTTGAAAAATCGAAGGCTGAAAAATGGATTTTAAATAAGTTCCCCCGCTATGCTCCATTTAAAAGAAGTATTGTTCATTTTAGATCCAAGCAAATCTTTTTTCTGATCAATTAATGTATAGGTTAATAATAGATACTCATGTCTGTTTTTCGGTTGCTTCATAATATGAAATTAGATAATTTAATCCCAATTGAGTTAGACCTACCCATATGTATACGATTATATGATATTAGTCAGTTTTTAGGTCTCTTATAGCTTTAAACCAACTAATTTCAGGGCATCCCAGCTTTTTTTTAAAATTTTAATTTGGAATATTGAAATCTTTTCAAATAAATTGTGTACTAATTACACGTTATAATTGTGTACCTATTACACAATATTTGTAAGAAACAAACAATTGTATTGTATATGAAAAGAAAACGGCTGCTTGTCGGGATGCTCATCCCGATTTTGCTCTTACTAACAAATTCTCTTTTTGCGCAGACCAAGGCGATTACCGGAAAAGTTACGGACTCCAATGGCAACCCATTATCTGGAGTGTCAGTTATTCCCAAAGGGGCTTTGGGCGGCACGGTTACAGGGCCTGATGGTGTTTTTAAAATTAACGTAAACCCGCAAACGATTGCACTTGATTTTTCCTTTATTGGCTATGCCACACAGGAACTTGCCATTGGTAATGGCAACCTACAGGTTAAACTAGTTCCATCAACCAGCTCCCTTGGGGAGGTAGTAGTAATTGGCTATGGTGCGGTAAAGAAAAAGAACCTCACTGGGGCCGTTTCCTCCATTGGATCGAAAGATTTCAATGAAGGTCTTTCTACCACACCAGAGCAATTGATTGCGGGAAAAGTAGCAGGTGTAACGATCACACCCAATGGTGGCCAACCTGGTCAGGGGAGCGTGATACGTATTCGCCAAGGTGCCTCATTGAATGCGAGCAATGATCCTTTGATTGTGATTGATGGTGTGCCTGTAACTGGTGGTCTGAAAGGGGATGGCACAGGACAAAATTCTGGGATTTCCAATCCGCTTTCATTGATTAATCCCGATGACATCGAATCTTTCTCTGTGTTAAAGGATGCAGCCTCAGCAGCCATCTATGGATCGAGGGCGAGCAATGGGGTTATTTTGATCACAACCAAAAAAGGAAAAAGTGGTAAACCCGTGATCACCTTTAGCACTCAGTTTTCCGGATCGGAAGCTTCTAAAAAAGTAGATGTTTTATCAACTAGCCAGTTCAGGCAAATGATCAATACTTATGGCAGTTCATCCCAACAAGCTGAAATGGGCGCTGCTAGTACCAATTGGCAGGACCAAATATTTCAGACGGGTATTGGCACCAACAATAATATTGGGATCGCGGGTTCTATGAAAAGTATAAAAATGCCTTATCGGCTCACCCTAAATTACAATGACCAGTCTGGTATTTTGAAAACAGACAACTTAGAGAGATACACAGCAGGGTTGCATTTGACCCCTGTTTTGTTGAAAGACCACTTAAAAGTAGATATCAATATCAATGCGGCACAGGTAAATACCCGTTTTGCCAATCAGGGAGCTATTGGCTCGGCCATTGCGATGGACCCCACACAACCTGTTTATTTAAAAGGCAGCCAGTTCGGTGGATATAATGAATACACAACCTTGGTTACGACCACCGGGGGCGGCAGTTACTTAAAGCCAAGGGCTTTGGCAACACAAAACCCTCTTGCGTTATTGGAACAAAAATTTGATAAAGGCCATACGCAAAAATTATATGGTAATGTACAGTTCGATTATAAAATTCCTTTTATCCCTGATTTGCATGCCAACCTGAACCTTGGTTATGAAGGGCAGAAAGGTTATGGCCATGTAGACGAAGGAACGGATGCTGCACAAGCTTGGGCCACTGGCACTACCTCGGGTCTTGGCTATCATTCAAAATATTTGCAGAAGGTCAATAATAGCACCCTGGAATTTTATTTGAACTATAATAAAAATATTTCTGCTATCAAAAGCAATATCAATGCAACAGCGGGCTATGGTTATTATGATTATCTGACCGTCAATTATAACTATCCCAATTTTTATTCATCAGGCGATACGATTCCTGGATCACAACCCACATTCCCTTTTGATAAACCCAGGTTCACACTCTTATCCTATTATGCGAGGTTGATTTATACACTGGAGGATAAGTATATTTTGGCTGCTTCCATCAGAACGGATGGGTCTTCCCGCTTTGCTCCCGCCAACCGATTTGGGGTGTTCCCATCCTTGGCGCTTACTTGGAGAATGCAGCAAGAAAATTTCTTGAAAAACTCAAACGTGGTTTCCACCCTCAATGTACGTGCGAGCTATGGTGTTACGGGTAACCAGGATGGGATCGGCTTGTATAATTACCTGCCTTTTTATAACTATAGCACTATTACTTCTCTCTACCAGATTGGCGATTCTTTTTATCATGTATATGCACCGAACGGTTATAATGCCAATATCAAATGGGAGCAAACGGCTACCACCAACCTTGGTGTTGATTTTGGCTTTTTGAAAAACAGGATCAATGGATCGGTGGATGTATATGATAAGCAAACCACCAATCTGTTGAACACCGTGAATGTTACCCCGGGCACCAATTTCGCAAACCAGATCACAGCCAATGTGGGTTCGATGGAAACCAAGGGTATTGAAGTATTACTGAATCTAGTACCCATATCTACCAAAAGAATAAGTTGGGATGTTGGTTTTAACTGGGCCTACAACCATCGCGAAATTACAAACCTCACCTTGTTCAATGACCCCAGATATATTGGTGTATTGACTGGGGGAATTTCTGGCGGTACTGGATCAACCATACAAATACATGCGGTAGGTCATGAGCCCAATGCCTTCTATGTGGAGAAACAAATCTACGATCCCAAAACCAACAAGCCCATTGAAGGATTATATGAGGACCTGAACCGCGATGGTAAAATTGATCAGAACGATTTTTATGTTTCAAAAAAATCACCTTACCCCGTTGCCATTTTTGGCTTTAATACTTCTTTCAGGGTTGATCGCTGGACCATCAGTACCGTGCTGCACGGAAATATAGGCAACTATGTGTACAATAACGAAGCATCGAGTCAAGGTTTTGCCAATGCCTTGTTCAACAACTCAGCGGTGACTTTGCAAAACATCAACCCATCGGTTTATAATACAGGCTTTGTAACCCGCCAGCTTTTTTCCGACTACTACTTGGAAAATGCTTCTTTTTTGAAAATGGATAATGTTACCCTATCCTATAATGCTGGGAAAATCAATCATGGCAAAGTAGGATTGAGGGTGGCTGGAACTGTGCAAAATGTTTTTACCATTACCAAATACACTGGGTTGAACCCGGAAATATTTAGCGGTATAGATAACAATTTATACCCCATCCCAAGAATGGTTGTTTTATCAGCCAACCTAACATTTTAAAAAATAGCGTTTAGTCAAATAATAAATGTTGAAAGAAAATGAAAAAGCAAATTTTAATATACTTAACCGGGGCTGTACTGATCGTTTTAGGTTTTACTTCCTGCACCAAGGATCTAAACCGATTGCCGACCAATGATGTTACGGCCAACCAGGTATTTTCCACCTATACTGGTTACCAAAGCGCTGCTATCAAAATGTATGCAGCCAGTGCGCTTTCGGGGAATAGTGGTAATGGCAGTTCAGATATGCAAGGCTTTGACCCGGGTTCCTCGGATTTTATCCGTGGTTATTGGAACGCACAAGTCCTTTCCACCGACGAAGCCATTTGTGCTTGGAACGATGAAAATGTGGGCACTACTGAAATGCACACGTTCAACTGGTCGGCCCAAACCGGCGACCTCACTAATCTTTACAATCGTTGTTATTATGTGATTGCCGTTTGCAATGAATTTATCAGACAGTCAGACCCAACTCTTGTAAGTAGTAGGGGCATCTCTGGCACGCAAGCCGCAGATATCGCTAATTATGCAGCAGAAGCTAGGTTCATCAGGGCATATCAATATTGGGTGTTGATGGATCTGTTTGGGAATGTAGCTTATATCACCGAAAAAGATCCGGTGGGCAGTTTCTTGCCACCACAAAAAAGCAGTCAATTTATTTTTAGTTATGTAGAAAGTGAATTGAAAGCAATTGATGGATTATTGAAGCCTGTGAAAACAGCTCCCTATGGTCGTGCTGACCAAGGAGCAGACTGGGCGCTCTTGGCCAGGCTTTATCTGAACGCAAAAACTTATACAGGTACCGATAGAAGTACAGATGCCATTACCTATTCGAGCAAAGTGATTGGCGGCGGTTATTCTTTAATGCCAAAATATCAAAATCTTTTTTTGGCAGATAATAACCTGAATAACCCAGAGCAGATATGGTCGTTGGAATATGATGGCACCAAATCACAGATCTATGGTGGCACTACCTATTTGGTCAACTCTGCTATCAATGGCAATATGGGGCCAGCTAGTTTTGGTGTGGCAACTGGTGGATGGGGCGGCAACCGCAGTACGCCTAATTTGCCTGGCTTGTTCGCTGACATCTCTGGCAATACAGATTCTAGGGCCATGTTCACCTGGCCAGGCGCAAGTACCAGCAATGAAAATAATAGCCTCACCACTTTTACCGATGGCTTGCCTGTGGTGAAATTCAAAAATATTACCTCTACGGGAGCTACCACTATTAATGGGGTGCCTACATCTGCTGATGGTACTTCGGTATCTACTGATTTCCCGGTATTCCGTTTGGCAGAGCAGTACCTGATTTATGCAGAGGCCGTGTTGCGCGGCGGTACAGGTGGTAGCCAGGCACAGGCATTAACCTATTTTAATGCGCTTAGGGAAAGAGCTTATGGAAATACAAAAGGGGATGTAGTTAGTATTTCATTGCAGGATATATTGGACGAAAGAGGAAGAGAACTGTATTGGGAATGCACCAGGCGCACTGACCTCATACGCTATGGCCTCTTTACTAGCGGTGCCTATACTTGGGCATGGAAAGGGAATGTATTGTCTGGTCAAGGAGTGGATAGCCACTATAATCTTTTCCCGATACCAGCCACCATACTTTCATCAGATCCCAATATGACTCAAAACCCCGGTTACTAAATCATTTAAAATAGAAATTGATATGAACATTATTTCTAAATGGTCGCTCATGATAGGCTTGGCAGTAGCGTTCGCCTCTTGTAAAAAGGACGACTCCCTGGATTATTATCAAGGAGGAACAGCGCCAGTATTAACGCTCACTGATTCCGGAGCAGCCATTACATCGGCCAATAAAGCGCTCAATTCCTTTAGCTTGTCTTGGACAAATCCCAATTACCAATTTAGTTCGGGTATCAGCTCACAGAATGTGAACTACCAATTGGAGATGGATACGTTGGGCTCCAATTTTACCAACCCAAAAATGTTTGTACAGACAATCAGCAATAACTTAAGCTACACATTTAATGTGGATGAAATTAACGCCGATCTCTCCAACAAGATGGGTCTTGCCACAGGTATGCCACATACGATTCAGATGAGAGTGGTAGCCGGACTGGGCAGCAATAATGCGGTTTCACTTCCTTCAAACGTGCTGCAATTTGTAGTTAACCCGTATGCCCCACCGCCAGCAGTGAAACCACCAGTAGGTGGCGTTCTTTATATTGTGGGTAGTGCTACACCAGGTGGTTGGCCGCCTTTAAGCAACGACCCATCGGTGGAACAGTTTACAACAATCAGTAGTACGGAATACAAAATTACCATTGCACTTAATGGTGGTGGTGAATACAAATTGGTATCTGTGCCCGGTCAATGGACAGAACAATGGAGCGTTGCCGCACAAGACACTTACCCTAATGGAGGACCATTTGTTCTTAATGGTGCTAACTGTATTGCGCCTGCCACCAGTGGCACCTACGTGATAGATGTGAATTTCCAGACAGGCTTTTTTACCGTGACCTTGCAATAATAAAAGATAAATCAAGATTGATTATTTATTGATAAACATTTTCATTATGAAACCTATTTTTAAAATCTTGTTGATGGCTATATTGGGAATGGCTGCTTTATTGCCATCCTGTTCCAAAAAGGATGCATTGACCTATTGGAACAAGGGAACTGCCATTGTACTAAAGTCATCAACTACAACAATCGCGGCTAAAGTCACAGATTCTTCTTCGACTGCTTTGGTGCTTAACTGGACCAACCCGCACTACGCTACGGATTCGTCCACAGTAAAATATACCATACAGATTGACTCTTCAGGAAGGAACTTTTCAAAAGCGGTGACTATGGTGGTGTCTGGCGCATTAGTGGATAGTATATCGGCTTCGCAGATCAACAATATTGCATTGGGATTTGGCTTCTCTTATAACGTGGCCTATAATATGGATGTACGCGTGATATCTTCCTATGCAAATAATAACGAACAGTTGAATTCGAATGTGATCACAATTAATGTAACACCTTATGTAACACCTCCAAAAGTTACACCTCCTAGTTCAAAAACACTATTTATTGTGGGCAGCGCTACTGCTGGTGGATGGGGTAACCCCGTACCGGTACCGGCGCAACAGTTTACTTTGGTGGATTCCGTCCACTATCAAGGAACCTTCTTTTTAAATGCTGGTGGCCAGTATTTATTGCTGCCTGTGAATACCAACACTTGGTCAACCAAATATGCAGTGGCCGATAATTCGGTATCAGGATTAAGTGCAGGCGGTAGTTTTGGCGTTCATGTAGATAACCAGCCAGCGCCAGATTTATACCAAGCCAATTTCCCCGCCCCTGCTGTTAGCGGTATGTATACCATTAGCGTGGACTTCCAGCATGGCAAATTTACTGTTGTGCTCGTTCAGCAATATGGGTTATTGTGGGTACCAGGCGAGTATCAAAGCTCGCCCAATTGGACACCTGCTTCAGCACCACAATTGGGGTCACCCAAAAATGACGGCAACTATGAAGGATATATAAACATCACAACAACAACTAATGGCTTTAAATTTGCCAGTGAGGCTGATTGGAATGGTACCAACTATGGAGATACAGCCGGCAATGGTCAATCAGGAATACTTAGCACCAGTGGCAATAACTTGAATATCCCAGTGGCAGGCTATTATAAAATAAATGCAAACATCCCAGGACTAACATGGTCTGCTACGGCAATCCATTCATGGGGTATTATTGGTAGTTTTGCAACTAGCAATTGGAACACGGAAGCCCCAATGACTTTTAATGCTGGCACAAACACTTGGACCGGCACGATTACCACAGCAGCGGGCGACCAATTTAAATTCAGGGCGAACAATGACCCAACTTGGACAATCAACTTGGGTGAATCAGGTGGACATGGTACTTTAGCTTATGGTGGGGATAATATCGGTGACCCCACTAAGAATTTTGCCATTCCACCGGGTACTCATACGATCATTCTTTATATGGGCAATCCAGGATATTATACTTATACGATTCAATAAAAATTTTGAAATCCTTGTAAAAACGCCTCCTTGAAAGGGAGGCGTTTTTAAGTTGAAAAAAAATAATTAGTACTAAATCATTGATAGAATGAAAAAACTTTTACCTGCGATATTTGTATTTTTTTATTCTTCAATATCCGCACAGCTATTAACGGTATCCCCCAGTTTTCCTGTGGATACGTCCACGGTTACCATTACCGTGGATTGTACCAAGGGAAACCAAGGGCTATTGAATTATTCCCCCACTTCTGATGTGTACGTGCATGTGGGCGTGATTACCAATTTAAGCAGCAGCAGTTCGGATTGGAAATATGTGCCATTTACATGGGGCAGTACCAATCCTCTTGCCAATGCGACTTCTCTTGGAAACAACAAATACAAATATACCATCAGCAATATCCGTAGTTTTTTTGGGGTGCCTGCAGGGGAAACCATTCTCAAAGTAGCCATCCTCTTTCGGAACGGAGCTGGAACACTAAAGCAGGCCAATGCCGATGGTACTGATATGTACGTAAACGTGTACAATAATTCTTTCGCCACCCAATTCGTATTGCCACCCTTTCAACCAAAATACAATCCGGTGCCGGAGCCAATACTGGTTTCTGTTGGAAACAGTTTGCCTATAAAATACCTGGTCAACCAAACTTCCACCTTGGATCTCTATTTTAATGGTACGTTGGTGAACACAGTGAATGCGTCTGATTCGATTTTGTATAACTTAAATATCAGCAATCCCGGTAACCAACAAATCATTGCCACCGCCAATAATGGTACAATCATTAAATCGGATACCATCAATTTCTATGTTGGTGGCGCAACCAATTTTGCACCTATTCCGCCAGGCATGAAGGAAGGCATCAACTATCTTCCGGGCGATACCTCGGCACTGCTGGTTTTATTTGCCCCGCATAAAAATAAAATCATGGTGATTGGTGATTTCAATAATTGGACACAGAGCACCACTTATCAAATGAACGAAACAACCGATTCAAATTATTTCTGGATACAGATCAATGGTCTTTCCAAAGGGGTGGAATATGCTTATCAATATGTGATTGATGGCACTTTGATCCTTGCCGATTATAATACCGAAAAAGTATTGGACAAAAATGTGGATCCATCCATTAACGCCAATACCTATCCCAATCTAAAATCTTTCCCTGCACAAGCCAGTGGTTCGTTGGTCAGCATCATACAAACAGGAAAGCAAGTCTATAATTGGCAGGTTACTAATTTCCAAAGACCAGCCAATAGTAATCTTCGGATCTATGAGTTATTGGTCAGGGATTTTTTGGCAACTGGCAATTGGCAAACCCTAATGGACAGCATCAGCTATTTGAAAAAATTGGGTGTGAATGCGATCGAGCTGATGCCATTCAACAATTTTGAAGGCGCCAGCAGTTGGGGCTATAATCCCAATTTTTATTTTGCACCGGATAAAGTATATGGTACAGAAACGGCCTTGAAACAATTTATTGATGCTTGCCATCAGCAAGGGATAGCTGTGATTATGGATATGGTATTGAACCATTCTTTTGGCAGCTCGCCCATGGTGCAAATGTATTGGGATGGTCAAAATAATGTGCCCGCAACAAACAACCCATGGTTCACTCCCTATTATACCCATGATTATAGTGTGGGCTATCAGTTCAATAATTCAAGCCCGGCCACGCAAAACTTTAGGGAGCGTGTAATTGCCTATTGGCTTACCAATTATCATATTGATGGCTATCGCTTTGATTTGGCAACTGGTTTTACCAAAGTAAATTCCTGCAATGCAACTGGCGGTTCCTGCAATGATGGGCTTTGGTCCTCTTACGATACTACCCGCATCAATATTTGGAATATACTTTATGCAGCGCAGCAAGTGGCTTCACCAGGCAGCTATTGTATTTTGGAAATGTTCTCCAATAATAATGAAAGAGCGGTGTATGCCAATAATGGTATGATGGTATGGAACAATATGAGCTATAACTATCAGCAATCCACCATGGGCTATAACACAGGTTGGGATTTGAGTGGTTCTACTGCGGCCAATCTTGGGGTAGCGCAAAAGGGAATTATCAATTATCAGGAAAGCCATGATGAAGAAAGGCTTCAATTTAAGAATGAGCAGTATGGCAATAGCACAGCTTCTTATAATATCAAGGATACGGCCACGGGATTGAAGCGGAATGAAATGGCAGCTGCTTTCTGGGCCATGATACCCGGTCCTAAAATGCTTTGGCAGTTTGGTGAATTGGGTTATGATTATTCCATCAATACTTGTGTGGGTGGCAGTATCAATAATAACTGTCGTTTGGATCCAAAACCAGTTCGATGGGATTATTTGCAGGATGCCCGAAGAAAACATTTGCATGATGTGTATGCATCCTTGTTCAAACTTTGCGATAGTTTTCCTTCCCTTGCTACGTCAACGAGTACGAGTTATTCCTTATCGAATGCATTCCGTTCGGTACAGGTGGCCGGTACCAATATCAATGTAACCGTGGTTGGGAATTTTGATGTGGTAGCATCCACGGGTAGTGTTCTGTTCCAGCACACTGGTACTTGGTACAATTATTTAGGCACTGATTCTATTACCGCAACGGGTGCCAGCCAAAGCATCACACTTGATCCCGGTGCCTATAAAGTATATATCGATAAAAACCTGAATGACACGAGCAAGGGTGGTGGCGTTGTGCCTCCACCGGTAGATACGAGCACTGTAAAAAACCTGCAGATCAATCCCAATCCTGTTGTGAATAGCAGCTCATCTATTAAATATACCTTGCCCGCAGCAAGCGATGTATCTCTAAATATATTCAATATCACCGGGCAAAGAATATTCAATATTGATTTGGGCAACCAACAAGCCGGCACATACACAACCAGCTTCAATGATTTGCCCTTCAATATTTATTCATTGAAAAACGGTGTCTATATTTTGAAATTATATAGTTCTTCGAAAACCATGCAGACCTCCTTCTTGGTGCTGCATTGATTTTCTCCCTTCGTCACACGGTTCCGTCTGACGAAGGGCTGCTTTGGGCAAACGATAAGATTTAAGTGGGAATAAAAGCCATCAATAACCACTGCGTTTAGCGTTCCGCGTCTGGCGTTTTGCTTTATAAAGATCCCCCTTCCACCAAAACAGATTCCACAGAAAGCATTTGGATGAATGTGCTACCGGAGAGGCAGGCCATCATTCTGGTAAAAGCCAGCTTGCCTAATTTATAGCCACTGGTTTCAGCATAGGTAACTTCGGGGTAATATAATTTGGGGATAAAACCATTACTGATGGCGATCACTGAAACCTCCTCTGGAACTTTTAGTCCCGATTGCTGAATTGCCTTCATAGATCCGGATAGGATTTCGTCGCTCATGCAAAAAATCGTATCGGGCCTATTTTTCAATGAAAGATTTTCGTGGGTTATATTTCTAGCTTCATCGGCGTCCAAGGCATGGCATATCACCAACTTTGGCTTCGATTTCGATTTCTCGAAAGCTTCCGTAAAAGCAGCCAACCGCTTTTTTGTTATGGATAAATGGTTGTTTCCAAAAAGAGCCAACACTTTTTTCTTTTTTTTGCTCAGGATAGCATTTGCCGAAATCCTGGCTGCATCCACATCTGCCGTACACACTTTATTACAGGCTTCATAGGAAGGCACTTTGTCAAAAAAGATAACCGGGGTGCCCGATTCATTTAATTTCAAAAAGGGGTTTACATCTTTTGTATGGGGCGTAATACAAACAAAAAGACCAGTGATCCTATTCTGCCTGCATAATTTCAGGTGGTTGATTTCAGTGGTCGGGTCGTCGCCGGATTGTAGGATCAATAGCGAATAACCGTTCTTGGTGCATTCTTCCTCAACGGCCGCGATAAAGGAATCATAAAAATAATACGATACGGAAGGCACCAACAGACCAAATATTTTACTGTTGTTGGTCCGGAGTTGGATAGCATTGGCATCCGGCACATATTCCATTTTGGTGGCCAGTTGACGCACCCTTTCCTTTGTGGTCTCAGAAATTTCTGGATGGTCCTTCAGTGCCCTTGAAATGGTCGATATGCTCAGGTTGAGGATTTCAGAAATTTTTTTAAGGGTGGTCACTTCTTTCATATAGCGCTTCGTATCTACTGGCAGTAACTAAAAAATAAATGTTTCTAAAGTTAGGTGCAATCTATCATAAATAAGAAAGGATTGCTTTTTCTTTTTTGAATTCAGAAGGTGTTTTTTTAATAATGGATTTAAAGACCTTATTAAAATAAACCACATTGTTGAACCCACATTCAAAACTGGTTTCGGATACCGATTTCTCCTGCTGTAATAACATACAGGCACGTTGGATCCGGTATTGGTTCACAAAATCAGTAAAAGTGGTACCCATAATTTTTTTGAAATAATTACAGAATGAAGGAACAGATAGGTTGGCAGCCGAAGCCACTTGTTTGATGTTCACTTCATGATTGTAGTGCTGTTCCACATAAGTAAAAATATGCTGGAGGCGAATATTGTTCTTGCTGATGAGCTGTGCCAGGTCGGTCTCAGGGTTAATGAGTACCATTTCCTTCGACAGGGCCATGGTTTGCAAAATGGATATGAGTTCCAAATACCGTTCAAAAGCGGGCATCATTAAAAACTTTTGAAGCCTTTTGGTAATCAGTTCTTTTGTTTTCCCGGTAAAATAAATGCCATGTTTTGTTTTTTCAAGTAGTTTTTGGATTGCATGCATTTCGGGTCTGTTTTCAACTGATTGCATCAACACTTCCCCCTTCACCTGTACCACTATTTCTTCATGGGGCCCATGCGAGTTCAGCCCAAAACCCGCATGTGGTAGGTTGGGCCCCAAAAAAACAAGGTTGCCATCCGTATAATGGCTGAAATGGTTGCCGATATGCCTGCTGCCGCTGCCCCTCGGCACACAGGCAATCTCAAATTCGGGATGGTAATGGTATTGCCACGCATACTGTTCGGCATCCGTGTTGGTATGTAATAGCTTGAAAGAACTCCCCTCATCGGGATGGATGATTTCGTATTCAATTTTCATTGATATTAATCTCTTAAACTTAAAATTAAGGTATATAATCTT
This sequence comes from Bacteroidota bacterium, assembly GCA_018267575.1. GTDB lineage: Bacteria > Bacteroidota > Bacteroidia > Chitinophagales > Chitinophagaceae > Puia. Next base: position 52,256 of record JAFDYF010000105.1, on the reverse strand, counting down.
AATACAGATGAAGAAATGGAAAATGCAGATGAATTTTAATTGATTTTTATAAGTCAACTTTACGCCGCATTGATTGAGAGCATGGCTATGCTATGCTTGTATGAGATGTATAACGATTAATTGCTTGTGATGCCAACGCTGAGAATCAAAATTTCAATTTTTGTAAACTACTTTCTCTTTGCTATTCTGTTGAATAGTGTTGGTACCGTCATTCTCCTCGTTCAATCCTATTTTAAAGTATCAGAGCCAGCAGCTTCTTATTTAGATCCTTTTAAAGATATAAGCATTGGTGTGGCCTCATTTTTGGTGGGCGCCTTTATATCAAAGATTGGCTACAAAAAATCAATGCTCATTGGTCTTGCATCGGTTGCCATTGCCTGCGCCATTGTGCCTTCTGTAAAACTGTTCATTGCTATTAAGATATTATGTGCCATTGCTGGTTTTGCATTTGGCTTGATCAAGGTTTCTGTTTTTGGCACCATTGGTATTGTAACCCATTCTGAAAAGGAGCACCTGAGCATGATGAATTTTATTGAGAGCTTTTTTATGGTGGGTATATTGAGCGGTTATTTTTTGTTTGCTTATTTTTCCAAAGACCCTGAATCGGGCAATTGGTTCAATGCCTATTATGTGATAGCAGCATTGGCAGTGATTGCATTTTTGATTTTACTGTCTGCACCTTTGGACGAATCTGCCATCAAAATGGATGCAACAAAATCTTCTGGGCAGGACCTGGCTGATATGCTCAAGCTTATTTTGATGCCCCTGGTTATCTCATTTGTGATTTGTGCTTTTTTTTATGTGCTGATAGAGCAAAGTACCATGAACTGGTTGCCCACCTTCAATAAAAAAGTATTGCATATCGCCGAAAGCTTGGCGATTATTTGGACGAGTATCCTGCCCGCCTCCATGGCCATTGGCAGGTTTCTGGCTGGTGTGTTATTGCGCAAACTCAATTGGCTATATGTGCTGATAGGTTGTCTGGTTGGTGCAACCTTTGTGCTACTACTATCATTATATCTCACCAAACATACGGTAGTGCCAGCATCAATTACCTCAGTGAAGGATGTGCCTTTAGTAGCATTTATTTTCCCCATCATCGGGATATTTTTATCACCTATTTACCCTGCGATCAATTCCTTGGTGTTGGCTACATTGCCAAAAGCAAGACATGGGGCCATGAGCGGGTTGATTGTTGTTTTTTCGGCATTGGGTGGAACCTTGGGTTCAGTGATCACCGGTTATTTGTTTAAGGAAGTGGGTGGTGTGAATGCATTTTATTTTTCGTTGGTGCCCATTAGTATATTGGCTATATCGCTGTTCATGTTCAATAAAATAAAAAGCAAAACAACGGTATTGAGGGTTGTGCCAAATCAAGCTGTTGTATAAAGATAAGGGGAAGCCATGAACAAAAAAGTGCAGTTGTTTTACATGGAGGATTTGGATGAACTTTTTGTAGACGTACAATCGCAAAAAGTATTTGAGGACCAGAAATTTTTTACTGATTGTGCCCCAAAGATTTCCCCCACGGAAATTTTGGAACAATACAGAGTTGAAAAGGATAAAAAGGATTTTAAGCTCTTTGAATTTTGCAAAAGATATTTTGATTTCCCTAAAAATACGGCAACGGATTTTGTGAGCGACCGTTCCGAGACGTTGGAAACCCATATCCAATTGCTCTGGGACATGCTTACAAGGCGAACTGAAAACAACGGAAGCTCTTTGATTGATTTGCCCTACCCATTTGTAGTGCCCGGAGGCAGGTTCAGGGAAATTTATTATTGGGACAGCTATTTTACCATGCTGGGTCTTCAGGTTTCCAAAAGGACGGACCTGATCGAAAACATGGTCAACAATTTTGCTTACCTGATCAATGAGTTTGGGTTTATTCCCAATGGCAACCGCTCTTATTTTTTAAGCCGTTCGCAACCACCCTTTTTTTCGTTGATGGTGGAACTGTTGAGTGAGGAAAAAGGAGAGAAAGTGTTGGTGGATTATTTATCACAATTGGAAAAGGAATATGGGTTCTGGATGGGTGGGCAGGAAAAATTGAATCAAAATGGGTTGGCAGAAAAACATGTCGTGTTGATGAAGGATGGTGAATTGTTGAACCGATATTGGGATAATAAAAATGAGCCAAGGGAAGAATCTTATTTGGACGATCTTCTCACGGCAAAGGAATCAAAGGCAAAAGATAAAGAGTTGTATCGCCATATCCGTGCGGCGGCAGAATCAGGCTGGGATTTCAGTAGCCGTTGGTTCAGGGATGAAAAGGATATGGGTTCGATTTATACGACGGAGATTGTTCCCATTGATTTGAACTGTCTTTTGTACCATTTGGAAAAAACAATTGAAAATGCATTTTCAATTGCTGGTAAAAAAGAGGACGCAAAAAAATATCAAGTTCTTTCAAATAAAAGAAAGGAAGCCATACAAAAATATTTATGGGACGGACAGGGTGCCTACTATGCAGACTATGATTTTGTAAAAGGGCGGAGCACCGGAAAAGCAAGTTTGGCCATGTTGTTCCCTTTGTTCCTGAACCTGGCAACCGATGAAAGGGCGGCGCTGGTTGCCCAAAAAATAGAAAATGAATTCCTGAAGACTGGCGGGTTGGTTACCACACGGTGCGAAAATGGACAACAATGGGATGCCCCGAACGGTTGGGCACCATTGCAATGGATAGGGTTCAAAGGATTGATGAATTATGGTTTTGCAAGATTGGCAAATGAAATCAAGGAGAGATGGATCCAATCGGTGGAATCCATTTTTAAAAAAAGCGGAAAGCTAACAGAGAAGTATAATGTGGTGGAAACGGGTTTTGCGGCGGGCGGTGGCGAGTATCCCAATCAGGATGGTTTTGGGTGGACGAATGGGGTATATCTCAAATTGAAACAGTTTCTGTGAAGGTGAATATAGGGTGCGCAAACGTTTGCGTAAAAAAAGGAGGTTTCTGGCCAATAAATAGTATGTTAAAATTTACTTTTATGCCCCTGAAAAAAAGTATGAAAAGATTTAAATAAAAGTTAACTCTATGCAGCATTTCGCTTCAATGCCTTGTCTGATAGAGTCCAAGCATATAAAAATTTTTGTTAAATTTGGGTTTTGATTTTATAACTATTGATTATTAATTGCTTAAACCATTGATTATGACCATCAAACGATTGCTTCGGCAATGTTCTGTTCTCATGCTTTGTGTACTCTTCACACAAATTGCGTTTTCACAAACAAAGACAATCTCCGGTAAAATTTCTGACGACAAGGGCAACCCGCTTCAGGGAGCCACTGTTACCGTTAGGGGTGTTAGAACGGGGACTTCTACGGATGCAGCCGGTATGTTTAAATTAAACGTGCCTGCCACTGCAAAAACTTTAGTTATTAGTAGTGTTGGCTTTGCCCAACAAGAAATCAGCATCGGAGGCAAAGAAAGCTTCGATGTTTCATTGGTGCCTTCTACTTCCACATTGAACGATGTTGTGGTCATTGGTTACGGAACGGCGCAAAGAAAAGACGTTACAGGTTCTGTGGCTTCAGTGAAAGCAAAGGACTTTAACAAAGGGGTGGTATCTGCCGAGGAATTGCTTATTGGTAAAGTAGCAGGTTTGCAGATTGCCGATAATAGCGGTCAGCCAGGTGGTACCACTATTACAAAGATCAGGGGTAACAACTCCATTGTTAGTGGTAACAACCCATTGTATGTAATTGATGGGGTTCCTTTGGATGCAACCTCTCCTATCCCGCCATCTTTTTTGGCTGGTGTAGGAACTGTTCCAGGCAATAACCCATTACTATTCTTAAATCCAGGGGACATTGAAAGGATTGATATCCTTAAAGATGCTTCCTCAGCCGCCATTTATGGAGCTAGGGGTGAAAACGGAGTAGTATTGATTACCACCAATAAAGGTAACGGTAAAATGACCCTCGATGCTGGCGTTACTGTTGGCGTGTTTGGTGGATTGATGAAGAAGCCTGATATTCTTTCAGCAAGCCAATACAGGTCTGAATTGGGAGTATATGGTTTTAAATCAGACTCTGGTCAAAGTATCAACACATTCAATGCGATTCTTCAAAATAAGCCAAGTACTATTTATTCATTGGCATTGACAGGTGGTGGTGAGAATGGAAAATATCGTGCATCATTTGCCGCCAGTAACAATCAAGGGATAATCCTTAAAAGTGGATTGCAGCAGTATAATGCGAATTTCAGTGGTGAGCATAGCTTTATCAACAAAAGATTAAAGATCAACTTTAATGTAATTGCTTCTCATTATACGATGCAACAAGCGCCAATCAGTACCGATGCAGGTAGCACTGGTAACCTGATCAGTGCAGCGATGAACTGGAACCCCACACTTTCTTACTATAATAGTGATGGTACTTTTAATCAAAAAAACCCTTCTGGTCAAATCAACCCATTGGCATTATCAGCTTATAGTGATAACTATGCACATGTAACCCAATTGCTTGGTAACGCTGGCTTAAACTTTAGGATTGCACCAGGGTTCTCATACAATTTCTTATATGGTCTTAACTACGGTGTTGCTACTTTAGATGCTCAGCTTCAGGGTCTGATTGCTGCTACAGGTGGCAATGCTGATGGAAAGGGTGCTGCTGAAACCGCTAGAGGTAATATATGGTCACAAACCATCACCCACACTTTACAGTATGAGAAAAAATTAGGAATTGGTTTGAATTTTAAAGTATTGGGTGGTTATGAATATTGGACAACTTCAAACTTACAATATCAGCTTACTTATGGTTATGGTTTTTCTTGGAATGTACCCGGTGGTCCGTCTTATCCAAATATTCCCTACTATAACGATATGCAGGGCATGAACCAGAAAAATCTGGTAACAGCTAGCCAAGTGCCTCCTGCAACCGATTTGAGCTCTTATTTTGGCAGGGCCGAATTGAATTTCCAAGATAAATATTTCTTAACTGGTACACTCCGTGCAGATGGTTCTAGCAAATTTGGTACAAATAACCGATATGGTTATTTCCCTTCATTCGGATTCAGGTGGAATGTATTGCAGGAAGATTTCATGAAAAACAGCAACCTGTTCACCACATTGGGCCTGAGAGTAGGTTATGGTCAATCAGGTGGTCAGGATGGTTTGAGAGCCGGTGCTTCCCAACAGTTGGCTTATTTCAGTGGATCAAGCTCTACTTCTACTATCAATTTTGCTAACCCTAACCTCAGATGGGAGACCCTCGCTTCTACCGATGGAGGTATCGATTTCGGGTTGTTGCAAAATAGGATTTTTGGTTATGTGGATGTGTTCTCTAAAAAGACCACCAACCCATTATTCCCTGGTACGCTTTCTGTTCCTTCTGCTGGAGGTACTATCTGGCAAAACCTGCCTGGATATATTACCAACAAAGGATTTGAGGTTTCAGTTGGTACTGTTATCATAAATAAAAAGGATTTCACTTGGAACTTTAATGTGAATGTAGAATATGTAAAGAACCAATTCGTGTATGCAGCTTTGGGTAATTCACCATTATACCTAACAGGTGGTGTGAATGGTCAAGGCGTTTCTTCCGCTTATGCTGAAGCCATCGCGAACAAGCAACCCATCGATGTATTCTATTTAAGGCAATTCACTGGTTTCGATCAAAATGGTATTGCCATTACCAAAAGCCAGGCATCCGATTATTCTGGCGATCCCAACCCAAATGTTATTTTGGGCATAAATACAGATCTGAATTACAAAAAATTCAGTTTGGCCATTAACACCCATGGTGCATTTGGTAACAAGATATTCAACAATACCTTAGTGAGCGTGACCAACTTGGGCAATATTGCTAATGGTAAGAACATATCTGCTACTTTGATTGGTACAAAAGAAAGCCTCGCCAACCCAGTTTCTGCATCTACCCGGTTTTTGCAAAGCGGCAATTTTGTAAAAATAGGGAACGTCACTTTTGCCTATAATCTTGGAAGCATTGGTGGTGTAGTTAAGAATGCAAGGATTTTTGTAACTGGTACCAACCTGGTTGAATTTACAAAATATACAGGCTTTGATGCTGAGGTAAACCAAGACCATAACAATGCTGGTATCCCTTCATTAGGTATGGATTATATTGGTTATCCAACTGCAAGGGCTTTTAAATTCGGGGTTAACTTTTCACTTTATTAATCAATCAGAATAAATATTTTATTTATATGAAAGTCAAAATAAATAATAAACTTACTGCCCTGGCACTCACTGCTTCACTAGCAGTTGCTGGCTGTACTAAATTGAACGAAAACCTCAACCAAAGCTTTGTGAGCGGCGGTGGAAGCGGTAGCGGAAGTGCTACTGGGTTTTTGGTGAATACCTATAATGATCTTGCAGGTCTTTTTCATGGTCAAGACCAAATATTTTCTCTCGAAGAAAACACTTCAGATGAAAGCTTGGTGCCTACCCGTGGTGGTGACTGGGACGATAACGGGGTATGGCGGGTATTACATGCACATGCATGGGATGCAACCCATGGTCAATCAGCGTCTGTTTTTAATGGTTTGGGTACTTTGGAAAGTGATGCCACTACGGTGTTGGCGCTGAACCCCACCCCAAAGCAAGCCGCTGAAGCTACTTTCCTTAGGTCATTGGCTCAGTTTTATTTCCTTGATTTATATGGTCAGGTTCCTTATAGAACGATAGCTAAATACAATTCTATCGACGCGGCTCCTGTAATGACCGCTGCTGAAGCCATTGATACATTAGTTGCCAATCTTACCGGATTGATTACAACGCTTCCATCCAGCAACGATCAATATGCCGCCAATCCAGATGCCGCTAGATTTTTGTTGATGAAAGTGTTGTTGAACAAACAGGTATTCTTGAACCGGTCTGCACCAGCAGCTCAAGATGCTGCTGATATGCAACAAGTATATAGTTTAGGGCAGGCAATTATGTCTAACTCCAAATACGGACTTGCCTCTTATTATTTCGATAATTTTAGTCCGAATAATGGTGGTTATTCACCCGGTTTTGGAAGGCCTAAAACTACTTCCGAAATGATTTTTGCTTATGATAACAATGGTACTTCAACCAACCCCAATGGAACAAATAATGGCGGCATCACAGCAAGATGGATGATGGGTCTGCATTATAATTCTTGGGATACCGCTGGTGTTTATGGCGGTGCTGGCTGGAATGGCTTTAGCACCATTGCTGACGTTTATAATGCATTTGATGCAACGGATACACGTCAGGGCAATGTACCATACCCCGCAGCAAATTCCTATGGGGTTTCCCCAAGGTCTGGTTTGAATGTAGGCTTTGCGGCTGGGCAGCAAAAGAACGAAGCGGGTCAAAATATATATGATAGAAAAGGAAACCTGCTTGTATTTGCACCTACCGTTAGCAATATTGAAACCAATGTAGCTACTTTGGAAGGCGATGGTATCCGTGTAATGAAATATTACCCTGATTATAACAACTACACTGGTTCAGCTTCAAACCAACTCATCCTGTTCCGTTTGGCAGATGTATTGTTGATGATGGCAGAAGCTGACCTTAGCGGAGCATCTGGCGGTGCTAGTGATGCATTGACCTTGGTAAACCAACTTCATGCTGCTAGGGGTGCTGCACCTTTAGCTTCTATTTCCCTTGTTAATAAATCAAATCTCTACGATGGTACCACCATCCTTGAAGAGAGACAAAAGGAATTATACTGGGAGAGCTGGAGAAGGCAGGATATGATTCGTTTGGGCGTATTCCTGAATGCTTGGAATTTGAAACCAGCAGATGCAAATGCTAAATATCTGTTGTTCCCAATTCCTGCAACGCAGTTGATTGTGAACCCAAACCTGAAACAGAATCCTTTCTATTGATTGTGTTAAAACTGATATGCATATAAAAACAAAAGGCCATTGTACAATGGCCTTTTGTAATTTTACCAATTCAACCTTTTGCAGTTGAAGGTTGCAGCATTCTAAAATAACATTATGCGAATCATCAACCTACTCGGGATTCTATTGGTAGTTTGTGTATTTTCTAATTCTTGTCATCAAGGCACTACGGATACCCATCCTTTATTTACTTTGATGCCTTCTACCGGAATTAATTTTGAGAATTCAGTTAAGGACGGCAAGCTCGACAACAGTTTTCTTTTCCGAAATTTTTATAATGGGGGCGGTGTGGCAATCGGCGATATCAATAACGATGGATTGGCCGATGTGTTCATGACTTCCAATATGGGCAGCAATAAACTCTACCTGAATAAGGGCAATTTTAAATTCGACGATATTACAGATAAGGCAGGGTTCAAACAAGATAGTATGTGGAGCACCGGCGTGGTGTTTGTGGATATCAATCATGATGGATGGTTGGATATCTATGTTTGTAATTCTGGCCACATGAGCGATGGTAACAGAAAAAATAAATTGTACATCAACAACCATGATTTAACCTTCACAGAATCGGCGGCAAAATATGGGTTGGATATTTCTGCCTATACCACTCAGGTTTCTTTTTTTGATTATGATGGCGATGGCGACCTGGATTGTTTTATGATCAACAACAGCCCCATTCCTGTGAACACCTTGAACAATTCAAACCGACGTGACCTGCCTGATGCAGAATGGCCTGTTGCCAATTTTTTGAAGGGGGGCGGAGACCATTTGTTCCGCAATGATAATGGTCATTTTACGGAAGTGACTAAAGAAGCTGGGATTCATGGTTCTTTAATCAGTTTTGGCTTGGGTGTTTCCGTTGGCGATATTAACGGGGATGGCTGGCCCGATGTTTTTGTTTCAAATGACTCCTACGAAAGAGATTATTTATACATCAATCAAAAGGATGGCACTTTTAAGGACGAATTGGAAGACTGTTTCGGTCATACCAGTTTTTCTTCCATGGGCGCTGACCTAGCTGATATCAACAACGATGGTAGATTCGAGATTTTTACCACTGATATGCTGCCTGAAGATGATTATCGGCTAAAAACATTGGGGGCATTCGATAATATTGACTTGTACAATGCAAAGTTGAAAGCAGGCTTTTACCATCAATACATGAAAAACTGTTTGCAGTTGAATACGGGCACAGGAAAATTTATCGATATCGCCAACTATAGTGGCGTATCTGCCACGGACTGGAGTTGGGGTGCACTCCTGTTTGATATGGACAACGATGGTTATAACGACATCTTCGTATGCAATGGGGTAAATAAGGATGTTACCAATCTCGATTTCATGGACTTTTTTGCCAACGATGTGCTCCAAAAAATGGTGTTGAACGGGAAGAAGGAAGAAATTGATCAGATCCTAAAAAAAATCCCCATCAATCCCATGCTTCACAAAGCCTATCGCAATAAGGGTGATTTGAATTTTCAGGACATCGGGAAGGATTGGGGTTTTACACAGGCCTCTTTTTCTAATGGAGCAGCTTATGCCGACTTGGATAATGATGGAGATCTGGATTTGGTGATCAATAATGAAAATGGCCCGGCCTTTGTTTACCGGAACAATGCCCGTGAGTTAAATAAGAACCATTATATCGGTGTTATTTTAAGGGGAAAAGGTGACAATAGCTTCGCAATTGGCAGCAAAATAAAATTGTACAAAGACAATCAGGTGTATTATCGCGAGGTAGTGCCCAGCCGGGGTTTCCAATCTTCCGTGGACTATAAGCAAATTATAGGCTTGGGAAATATAACGAAGATCGATTCAATGGTCATTGTTTGGCCCGACCGATCATTTACAAAACGGGTAGGCCTTAGCGTGGATAGTGTTTATCAAGTTCTGCAAGGAAATAGCAACAATCCGTATACAGAATCAAATATTATTGACACGGCCCAATTTTTACTACAAAAGCTGAATAGCGATTTTGATAAACATGTGGAGGATGATTATGAAGATTTTTATTACGAACGTAATTTGCCAAAAATGCTTTCCCGCGAAGGGCCCAAGGCGGCTGTTGCGGATCTGAATGGCGATGGGATGGAAGACGTTTATATTGGAGGCACCCAAGGACATCCCGGTCAAGTTTATTTACAAACATTCTCGGGAATATTTACTAAGTTAAAGGAACCGGCCTTTGATCAGTTTACGGACTTTGAAGATGAAGCCGTTCTGTTTTTTGATGCGGATGGTGATGGTGATATCGATCTTTTTGTTGGCCCAGGGGGAAACAACCACATGCCGAATAGTAGACAGATGCAATATCGCCTATTCAAAAATGATGGGAAAGGAAATTTTACATTGGATGCTTCTGCATTTCAAAGCACCAATAATGGTTGCAACACAGCAGTTGCTGTGGCTTACGATTTTAATCATGATGGCTATCAAGACCTTTTTGTGGGTGGCCGAAGTGCACCTCGTGAGTATGGCGTTTCTCCCCCCAGTTATTTGTTTATGAATGATGGGCATGGACATTTTACGGATATTGCTAAAATAAAAAATCCAGATATCGCAAATATTGGGATGGTTACAGGGGCGGTATGGGCAGACTTGAAAGGAGATGGCAATAAGGAATTGGTGATCGTGGGCGATTGGATGTGCCCACGTATATTTTCATTTAAACAAGACCATTTCGAAGAGATCCATTCAAATTTGAATAATTATTTTGGCTGGTGGCAATCCATCGCGGCCAAAGACCTCAATGGGGATGGTAAGGAAGACTTGGTTTTGGGAAATATTGGTGAGAATTTTTATTTGCATCCCGATTCGTTGGATCCTGTAAAGTTATGGGTCAACGATTTTGACCAGAACGGGTATGCAGACGATATCATGACCAGAACAGTCGATGGAAAGGATATGCCTGTATTTTTAAAACATGATCTGGAAGCACAGATCCCTTCCATAAAAAAGCAAAACTTAAAACATGGGGATTACGCAAAAAAATCCATTCAGGATCTATTTCCACCCGAGTTGCTGAAAAATGCCTTGGAAAAAGAATTCAATTATCCAAGCTCTATAGTGGCCATCAATCAAGCTAATGGAAATTTTTTGATACACAAACTGCCTTCCATGGTTGAACTTTCTTCTGTAAATGCAATCAAGTGTGTGGATCTAAACAAGGATGGTTATACAGATTTGGTTTTGGGTGGCAATGAATTTGGCTTCCTCCCCCAATTCGGTAGGTTGGACGCTAGCTTTGGACATGTACTAATAAATAATGGCAAGGGGCAATTTACTTGGCAACAATTTCAGCAATCCGGTCTGCAACTTGAGGGCCAGATTCGGGATATTGCCGAGATTAAGGGAAAGGACCAGAACTATTTATTGTTCTTGAGAAATGATGATTATCCGGTTTTGTATAAAATAAACAAGTGAAGCCTTAATTTAATCAGTAAAAATCATATCCGCTTTATTTTTATTCTATGGGTCTGATTTTTACAAAATCATATGTGAATGAGTGTATTTGGTATTGGTTTTTTGAAGAAATATAATTTCACCATTGTCGTATTGCTAAGTCTGGTTTTTTTATTTGGTTGTAGTGTGAAGACAGAAAAAAAACAGGACCCGCTATTCGAGGTGTTGGATGATAATCAGACTGGGCTAAATTTTAATAATAAACTTACCCCTACCCAGGACTTCAATGTATTTAAGTACATGTATTATTATAATGGCGGAGGCATTGGCGCTGGCGATTTTAATAATGATGGTAAGATTGATGTTTTTTTTGCGGGCAATCAAACCAACAATAGGCTCTTCCTGAATACAGGTAGCTTAAAATTTAAGGATGTAACAGTTGAGGCGAAGATTCCCGCAGATGGTGCTTGGTCTACCGGGGTATCGGTGGTTGACATCAACAACGACGGTCTCCTCGATATTTATATTTGCCGTGTGGGTAACCACGAAACCTTGCATAGTAAAAACCAACTTTTGATTTGTCAGGGAATCGATGGGAACGGGGTGCCTTACTATAAGGATGAAGCCAAGGAGTATGGGTTGGATTTTTCAGGATTTAGCACGCAGGCCGTTTTTGTGGACTATGATATGGATGGAGATCTGGACATGTACCTGCTCAATCATTCCATTCATCAAAATGGTACTTTTGGTGCACGCAACGAAAAATTACAAACGCATAGTCCTGTTTCCGGTGATCATTTATTCCGGAACGATGGCAACAATCATTTTACCGATGTAACCAAAGAGTCTGGTATCAATAGTTCTGTAATTGGCTATGGCTTGGGCATTGCCGCTGCTGATATTAACCTGGATGGCTATCCGGATTTGTATATTGGTAACGATTTTCATGAAAATGATTACATGTACATTAACCAGCGGAACGGTTCTTTTAAAGATGAATTGAACGACCGGGTGATGCATACCAGTCAGTTTTCTATGGGCGTTGATGTGGCCGATGTAAATAATGATGGTTATCCCGATGTCATGACAGTCGACATGCTACCTTCCGATCCCTATATTTTAAAACGCTCTTTGGGCGAGGATACCTACGATATTTTCAATCTCAAATTGGGCTATGGCTATAATCACCAGTATACCCGAAACAACCTGCAACTGAACAGGCGCAATGGCATGTTCAGCGAAGTGGGGCTGTATGCAGGTGTTGCGGCCACGGATTGGTCATGGTCACCACTATGGGTCGATTTTGATAACGATGGTCTAAAAGATTTGTTCATTTCCAACGGTATCCCCAAAAGGCTCAATGATATTGATTTTGTCAATTTTATAGAGAATGAAACGATACAGGAAAAAATGCGTACCGGAGGGCTTGACAAAAGGGATATGGATTTGATTGATAAGTTTCCCCAGATAAAAATACCCAACAAGTTTTTCAAAAATCAGGGCAATCTGCAATTCGAGGACATGAAGGATGCGATTGAAAAAGATAAAAAAACGTACTCGAATGGCGCTATTTATGCAGATTTTGATAATGATGGCGATCTCGATGTATTGGTAAACAATATCGATGAACCTGCACTGCTATATGAAAACAAGAGCAATGATAAAAAGGAGAAGGCTTTTGTAGAGATAAAATTAAAAGGGCCAGAAAAAAATATCAATGCACTTGGTGCAAAAGTTATCATCTATGCAAATGCAGGTATCCGCACTTATGAAAAATATCCGGTCCGAGGATTTCTTTCCTCTGCTGAAATCCCCATACATATTGGGTTGGACAAAACAAAAATTGATTCTGCTTTTCTGGTTTGGCCCGATAATACCTATCAACCTATACAGCTTAAAGCCGACAGTCCTTGGCTCAAATTTAGTTATCAGAAAGGGCTTCCAAAATTTGATTACCAAAAAATCACAAAGCAATGGAAATACTCTTCCCTTCCCATGGAAGACATTACCGACGAGACCCACTTACTGTATAAACATGAGGAAAATAGTTTTCATGAGTTTGATCGGGAGCCATTGATGCCACATATGTTATCAACCGAAGGCCCGGCCTTAACCGTTGCCGATATGAACGGGGATGGTTTGGAAGATGTGTTTATCGGTTCCTCCAAATGGAAGAAAAGCGTTATTTTCTTTCAAGACAGATCCGGAAAATTTGTAAAAAGTAAACAGCCTGATCTCGAGAACGACAGTACCAAAGAAGATGTGGACGCTTGCGTGGCGGATGTGAATCATGATGGAAAGCCTGATTTGATTGTGGCCAGCGGTGGAAATGAATTTTATGGAAACGATGTGAACCTGAGCCCTAGAGTTTATCTAAATGATGGTGGCGGCCATTTTAAGAAAAAGGAAGATGCCTTTGATAATCTTTTTATGAACGCTTCTTGTGTAATCTCTTATGATTTTAACGGTGATGGATATACCGACCTGTTCATTGGCGGCAGATCCGTACCTGCGAATTATGGGCAAATTCCGCGTTCCTATCTCTTGCAAAATGATGGTACGGGTAGGTTTAAAGATGTCACTGAACAATATTGCAAAGAACTGTCGCATGTTGGTTTTGTAACCAAGGCCCTGTGGTTCGATTTGGACAAAGATGGTCATAAGGACTTAATACTCTCTTTGGAATGGGGGGGCATCCTAGCCTTCATCAACCATCCAGGTTCATTCAGTAAAAAGGTGATCACCAATAAAAAGGGCTGGTGGAATTTTATAATGCCCGTGGATTTGAACCATGATGGCAATATCGATTTCATTGCAGGAAACCTTGGGTTGAACAGCCGATTAAAAGCTTCTGAAAAGGAACCCGTAAGACTATACTATAATGATTTTGACGATAACGGTAAGAAGGAACAGCTGCTTACCTATTATCTGCAAGGGCGGGAGCTCCCTTTTGCAAATAAAGAAGAGTTGGAAAAGCAAATGCCCGTATTGAAAAAGAAATTTTTGTACGCAGCGGATTTTGCAAAGGCCTCTCTTAAAGAACTTTTTTCAGCATCCAAGCTCGAGAGTGCGGATCTTTTTACAGCAGATTATTTTTCAAACGCCGTGCTTATGAATGACGGTCACTTGAATTTTACTACAAAAGCATTGCCATGGGAAGCCCAATTAACGCCCTATCGGGATGCGGTGGTTGTGAATGCGAACAACGACTCATTGCCAGATATATTATTGGTCGGCAATTATTACGAAAGCAATATCGAGATGGGGCGATACGATGCGGATTATGGTACCATACTCATCAATCATGGAAAGGGATCATTTAGTGCCGAAGGTATCAATGGCCTGGCCATCAAGGGGCAGGTACGCCATGTGAGCAAAATCAATATTGCCAATAAGCAAGCATTTATCTTGGCAAGGAATGATGATAGTACGATGGTGATAAAATTCAAAAAATAAACTTTTGCCAGACTACCTGATTAAAACTACAAAGCCCTTTGAGGTGATTTCTTTACCATCTAGTCCATTCATGATTAAAAAATAGATATACGTGCCTGCTGGTTGTGCTTGTCCCTTAAAATATCCATCCCAACCTGTTGTAGCATTATTGGTGGCAAAAACAAGCTCACCCCAACGATTATATACCAGGAGTCGGACCAAATGGTTTCTATTTTGGATGGGCACCCTAAATAAATCATTCTTGCCATCCCCATTCGGAGTAAAAGAATTGGGCATGTTGACAGGGAAATTGCATTGGTCATACACTACCACCGTATCCGTCTTGGCGCCACAGATATTGCTGACGCTTACCCAATAAGTACCGGGAGCAAAAACGGTATACGTAGATTGTGAGGATAAACTGTTCATCCAATTATAAGTTGAAAAACTATCTGTGGCATGTAGCACAAGAGAATCCAAATGACCCAAGCAAGTGTCGCTAACCAGTGCCAAGTCATTTGGGTTTTTTGAAACAGTGATATCGAAAAAAACAGTGCTATCGCATCCTTTTGGGGTTTTTAAAACCACATAATACCGACCAGCATCGGATACAATGGTTTGATCGGGCAAAGTATAACTAAGACCCTTGCACAGTGGAACCTTTGTAACATTATTAGTGTCGATGATATCCTTACAACAAACAATGGGATTTTCGCAATCAACCCTTTGCGTGAAGGGATAGTCTACGTTTTTTAATTCAAGGTCATGAAAGCCAAAATCGATTGATGGACTGATGTTTGAAAAACTGATTTGGTCAGGCTCCCATTGCCAAGTAACATTTTCTCCAATTATTTTTTCTGGCTTGTCCAGACAGGTCATATTCCCCGATTTATCTGATATTACCAATTGTAGGTTGGTGGATTGGTTACCACTTAACAAAAGGTAAGTTCGGTTTGAAGCATTGGTCTTTATAAAATAATTTGGATTGAGTGCTCCACTGGGGCTTGAAAATATATTTTTAGACCACTCAACTTGACCGTCTTTGTCAATTTGGGCAATCACTGAATTGTTATATGCATAGTCTGAGGTCAACAAAATTTGCTCTCCGTTCTGCCCAACTGCTTGGGCATTGATCAGGTGGGTTTCTGTATTTGGCAGGTTATAACCGATGATATTTTGCAGGTCCCCAACGTTATTGGTAATGATATTGACGGCCTTTTCCTGATAGGGCGATAAAATGCTGTCGGTTACAAACAAATCGGCCATAAATGAATAGTTACCATTGGGCAGTTCGGCCACCGATTTAATATCTGGTATAAATCCAGCGGGCATCAGGCTGGAATCTGGGGCATACCTATAATTGGTATTCCAAAGCACGGTCCCGGTATTTTTATCTAACCCAAAAAAATTGAGGTAATAGATTGGCGGGGGTATGATTATGGGAGGGGGCAGGCCTGTTGGGCTTCTTGGGATAACCTCTTCCTTGTCTCTGTACACTTCATCCCCTATGACAATGTTCCCGTTTGATAATTCTTTCATGGCATGGGTGGCATAGCTGGCGCAAGGCCATTGTGTAAGCAAGGGCGTTGCCCATAAAATATTTCCTTTATTATTTAGGCGAATAATCCTGTTCACAGGGGTAGATTCGAATGATATCAGGTAAACCAACAAATCGCCATTGGCCATTGTCATGATATTTCCTATTGAATAATCGGTATACCAAGCACCTAGGGCTTTTCCCCAAACTACTTTTCCAAATTTGTCAATTTTCATCAAAACACCTATTTGATGGGCCGGAGGTGTTTCCCCTCCCCCAATGGTTTCCCCATGTTCCACCACCCCGCCTGATACATAATAAGAAGAATCAGGCCCCGTGGCGATTTTTGAAAAAACCAGGTTGGTATACCATGGGAATTGCATCCACGAAACAATGACATAATTTGTTTTGTACTGATAGGACCAAAGCAGGTTGCCTTGCTGATTAAATTTAGATATAAAATTACCAATCTGAGGGATGCTCCCTAAGCCAATCAGCTCGTTTTGAGGGCTAATGGTTGCATTTAAAAAATAGTTGTTTCTGCTACCTTGATATTGAAGAGAGAAAAAGCTGCTATCGTTATTACATACTTGTGATGAAGCAGTTCTTTCGCAGAAAAAAAAGAATACGGAAAGGATAAAAAAAGCTTTATGTACACATAAGGCAGGGTTCATGATTAGCTTTCAGCAAAAGCAGCTTTGTTGACCTGTAATTTAATATTAACTTTCGGTAAATCAAAAAAATATACATGTAAATAATTGTTAGTATTAAGCACGCCTAATACTGGATTTATTGCTTTACCTTAAAACAGGTGCGTAGATTCTAGTGACCCATTTTGAACTGTCAGTTTCTTTTTGTCTATCCGTTAATAGATATTGGAAGGGAATGGCCATCGCAGTTTTGCGATAATCTTGAAAATACAGCTGGATTTGTTCCAAAGCGTGGTTTACACTATAAGCGCCTCCTTGAATTTCAGTTACTATAAAATTTCCCCTGATCATTTCTTTTGGGGAGATCAGCCCATTGGCTTTAACCAATTTATTTATGGGTAAGGCAACCATTACTTGAAAACGGTTACTGTCCAGTTTGGTAACATTCAGCATGGGGCTGCCTGTTTCCAAGGCTTTTTCTTTGGCAATGTATTGTTTTAGGATATCGAAATGTTTGTATACATCGGTGGTGCTTGGATAAACGGGGCTAATGTATTTGGTACTTACCAAAAAAGAATCATTGATGGATGACATTGTTATTGGGATGCCGTAAACATTTTTTTTGTCCTCGACATAAGATTTAAATCGGTCCAAAATATTCGCCATATCGTTCTTAATACCTACTGCTTCGCGATAACGTTGAATCCTTTTTATAGGGTTCCAGCTTGAGGGTAAGTTACATTGCCAATCAGCTATCACTGAATCGCTTCTTTCGGATAATAAATTAATCGAGCTGGATAGTTTATAATCTTGGTTGTCTATGAATACTTCCACAGCGTTCCTGAATACCTGAGCTAAATAAAAGTGATTTGATTTGTATTGAAACCCTTTTTTCCCCTTGAGGGCTATAGGTATAGGGGCAGTAGCATCATTGGGCTGCCAATGGCTCCATCTCGATTCATTGATCAAGCATCGGTACGCCCCATTCAGGCTGCAACCTATGGATGTAACCTTTGAGATTTTAAGATTGGATGGTATTAAAATGTAGACGCTGACCACTAACAAAACAAGGACAATCGCGAGGCTCACTAACCATTTTTTCATATGCTGCAAATTAAAAACAAACCATTGAAAATTGCTATTTTTCTTATATCTGGAGCGAACTTAATTTTTTTAAAAAAGAAATTGAGGTAATTTCACTGGTTCAAATTTTAAAAACTTAGGTATATGGAATGCTTACCCAATCCCCAAGTAGTAATAGCTTGTTTTTCAAAAACGTCTTGAACCTGATGTCATGATTAATCGTTCGATTTCCTTCTTTTTATTGCTTGTTCTTATTTCGGTATTCTTTTCTTGCGATTCAAAGAAACCCAATTCAGAAAACTATCTTTTCCAATTACAGCCTTCTTCCCAAACCGGAATCACTTTTAACAATCAAGTGGCAGATACCAAGGACTTCAACATTTTCAAATACCGCAATTTTTACAACGGGGCCGGCGTGGCCATTGGCGATGTGAACAACGATGGCAAGCCAGATATCTTTTTTACTTCCAATGAGCATGAAAACAAACTCTACCTCAACAAAGGCAATTGGCAGTTCGAGGATGTTACGGATAAATCAGGCATCAAAAGCATCCATCACTGGCATACCGGGGTAACCATGGTGGATATTAACGGTGATGGTTGGTTGGATATCTATGTTTGCAATAGTGGCGAGTTCCCGGGAGACGACCGTGCAAATGAGCTATATGTGAACCAAAAGGATGGGACATTTAAAGAAGAAGCACATGAATATGGACTCGATGATAAAGGACAGTCTACCCAAGCCATATTTTTTGATTATGACCATGATGGCGACCTGGACTGCTTTGTGCTCAACAACAGTAACCGTTCCGTTGAAAGCTTTGGCTATAGTAGTAAACTGAGGGAAATCCGGGACCCCAAAAACGGTGACCGCCTGTATAGAAATGATGGCGGAAAATTTGTGGATGTGAGCGAACAGGCCGGGATTTACGGTAGCGAGATTGGTTTGGGGCTGGGCGTAACCGTAGGCGACCTCAATAATGATGGTTGGGAAGATATTTATGTTTCCAATGATTTTTTTGAAAGGGATTATCTGTATATCAACCAAGGCAATGGCACTTTTAAAGAAGTGATTGACGATGCCATGGGACATCTTAGTCAAGGCTCTATGGGCTCCGATATGGTAGACCTCAACAACGATGGCTATCTGGATATTTTTACCACGGAAATGCTCCCTGAAAACGATTATCGTTTAAAAACCACCATCAAGTTTGATGACTATGATGTGTTGAACGCCAAAAACCAATTGGATTACCATCATCAGTTTACCAGCAACTGCCTACAATTGAATAACCACGATGGCACTTATAGTGAGATTGCGCAGTATTCGGGGGTAGATGCAACCGGTTGGAGCTGGGGCGCACTGAGTTTTGATTTTGACAATGATGGCTGGAAAGATCTTTTTGTTTGTAATGGTATCAGCAAGGACCTGACCGATCAGGATTTCCTGGAATTTTTTGGCAGCAAAGAAACTATGAATAAAGCCCGTTCACAGGGGCTTGACTTTAAGGATATCTTAAACAAAATGCCCTCGGTGCCATTACTGAAATATGCATTTGTAAATCAAAAAAATTTACGGTTCAAGAATGAAGCAGCGTCTTTGGGTTTTGTAAAGCCGAGCTTTAGCAATGGTGCTGCTTATGGCGATCTGGATGGGGATGGTGATCTGGATCTGGTGGTAAACAATGTAAACTTGGAGGCCTTTGTGTACAGGAATATGACTTCTGAAAAACTGCATCATCATTATCTTAAAATAAAACTCAATGGTATTTCGCCCAATACTTTTGGTTTGGGTACAAGGGTCAGCATTTTTTCAAATCAGCATCAACAGTTGCTGGAGCAGATGCCCAGCAGAGGTTTTGAAAGCAGTGTGGAGCCGGTATTAAATTTTGGATTGGATACCAATCGAGTGATTGATAGCCTGATTGTAAAATGGTCAGGTGGTAAAACCCAAATACTAAAAAATATAAAGGCAGATACCACATTGGTCTTGGATCAGAAAGACGCCCATCTTTTGGCCAGGCCAGAAATAAAAAAGGAAACCCCTTTATATGAAAATGTGGCCGCCACATTCATAAAAGGAAATATCAAGCATAAGGAAAATGAGTTCATTGACTTTAATGTAGAAAAACTGATCCCTAAAATGGTTTCGACCGAGGGACCGAAAATTGCAGTAGGTGATGTGAACGGCGATGGCTTGGAAGATTTTTTTATCGGCAACGGATTTACGGATACCGCTAAATTATTCATCCAGCAAAAAGATGGCCATTTTGTACAAAAAGCAGAAGGAGCATTTGATCGGGATAAATATTTTGAGACCATTGGTGCTGCTTTTTTTGATGCGGATGGGGATGGCGACCTTGATTTGGTGCTGGCATCTGGTGGTAGTCAAGCACCCGCAGGCTCTCCATATTACAATCCCAGGTTATACCTGAATGATGGCAGGGGAAATTTTACAAAAGCTACCCAAGGTTGGCCAGCCACCTATGTAAATGCCTCTTGCGTTAGACCAATCGATTTTAATCAGGATGGCAAGATGGATATTTTTATTGGGGCAAGATCGGTACCCGGTAGTTATGGGTCAATTCCATCCAGTGCACTGTTTCAAAATATTGGGAACGGGCATTTTGTGGATGTCACCAAAACGATGGCGCCCGATTTGATCAAACTAGGCATGGTGACCGATGCGCAATGGGCCGATATTGATGGGGATGGCATCAAGGAATTGCTGGTAGTGGGTGACTGGATGCCCGTAACCGTTTTAAAATATATCAATGGAAAATTGCAAAAGGTGAAGGAACTGACTAATTCATCTGGCTGGTGGGATTGCCTGACTATTGCAGATATTAACGGTGATGGTTATCCTGATTTGATAGCGGGTAATTTTGGTCAAAACTCAAGGATCAAGGCCGATGAGCAACATCCTGCCAAGCTCTATGTAGGTGATTTTTCCAACAACGGACGAACCGAATGCATCCCGGTATATTATAAATCCGATGGTAAGGCCTATCCTTATTTTATGAAAGGGGAATTACAAGCCGAACTGCCACAATTGAAAAAGAAGTTTCTGAAATTCTCGGATTATGCGGGTAAAAGTATTGACCAGGTTTTTTCTGAAGAAGAATTGAAGAAGGCAACTGTACTCAAGGTAGACCAAACCCAGACGGTAGCTTTTTTGAACGATGGCAAAGGAAATTTTACCATGCAGCCATTGCCTCAAAGAGCACAATTTTCGCCAGTTTTTGGCATATTTGCCTCAGACCTGAACGGCGATGGCATCAAAGATCTGTTCCTGGTGGGGAATTTCTTTGGTGTAAAGCCACAAACAGGCCGCTTTGATGCAAACTATGGTACCACCTATCTCTCCGATAGTAAAAATCAACTAAACTATATGGAGCCTAAGGAATCGGGGCTTTTTGTAAGGGGCGAAGCAAGGGACATCGCACCTATTAAAACGGCCAATGGGGATACCATGATTATTGTTGCCATGAATAATGATGCGCTCTATCTTTTCAAAAAGGAAAAGAAACAGAAAAATTAAATCACATTTTTCTGTTTTTCAATCACAAACCCAATAATCTCCTCCAAGGGAACATCAATCCTGGAAAGGGCATCGTTGATATCATCTCGGCTTACCTGAGCGGCAAAATTTAGTGTCTTCAATTTTTTTAAGATGCTTTTTGCATCGAGCCCTTCATAACGGGTAGGACGGATGAGTGCGGCCGCATGTATAAAACCAGACAGTTCATCGAACATGTAAATCATCTTATCCATTTTGGTCTCTGGCTCCACCCCAAAATATTTGGGACCATGGGAAGCAATGCAATGGATCAGCTCGGGGTCGATATTTATTTCCTCCAATTTTTCAATAATCACCCGGCAATGGCTTTCGGGATATTTTTCCCAATCGGCATCATGCAACAAACCGGCAAGCTCCCATTTCAGGGCTGTTAGTTCATCAGCGTTTTCTTTCTCCAATGCCCAAGCCCTCATTACCGCTGCCACCTGTTTCATGTGTAAACGCAAGCGGTCGTTACCTACCCATTCGTTCAATAATTGATGCGCTTCTTCTATCGGCAATAGTTTTCCACTATTTTCTGGTTTTCCAAACTGCGTTCTTCCTAATGAGAGATTGTGTGATGACATATTGGTATGGTGTTTTAACAAGTTTAAGAATGATAAATCTAATCCTAAAACTTCGTGTTAAGTTAAATGTGAATGGTCAATTATGGATTGGGAAAATCTACCCCTTGACAAATTAGAAGCCAGAATATCTATAAAACAACACTTGGTTTTCGAGCAATTTAAAAAATCTGTAAAATTTTTATTGTAAATCAATCAATTGCAAAGGTGCGATAAAAAATAAGCATCCATTTCTTTGGGAAATAGCATCTCTACCCCCTACCTTTGCACTCCTTTTTAAATCATGCTGTTGGGATAGCAACGGCTTCACTAAACAAATTTATAATGAGCAAATTACATTTTACAACCAAACATGCGAACGAGGCTACCGTTAAACGCGACTGGTATGTTGTGGACGGTACTAATCAAACCGTTGGCCGCATGTGCGCAAAGATTGCTGCCATCCTGCGCGGCAAGAACAAGGCCTATTATACGCCCCACGTTGATTGTGGCGATTTTATTGTGGTGACCAACGCTGAAAAAGTGGTTTTTACCGGCAATAAACTGGAAGACAAAGTTTATATCAATTTCTCTGGTTACCCCGGCGGTAAAAAAGAAGAAACTGCGAAAAGCCTGCTGAAAAGAAGGCCAGAAGTGGTGATCGAAAGAGCCGTAAAAGGGATGTTGCCTAAAAACCGTTTGGGCCGCAAGATGTACAAAAAACTCTTCGTGTATGTTGGTGACAAACACCCACACACTGCTCAACAACCAAAGGAATTAAAATTTTAATCAGTTATTAGCTAAACAATCATAAATGGAAAAGCAAAAAAATGCCGTTGGTCGCCGTAAAGAAGCCGTAACTAGGGTTTTCCTTAGCAGGGGAGAAGGCAAAATTACCGTCAACGATAAGGATTATAAAGATTATTTCAACCTTCCATATCTCCAAAACCAAGTGGAGCTTCCTTTAAAAACGATTGAATCCACTGAGAAGTTTGATGTAAAAGTCAATGCTGCTGGTGGTGGTATCAAAGGTCAGGCCGAAGCCATCAAATTGGGTATTGCCCGTGCTTTGCTGGAAGTAAACCCAGAGTTGCGTCCCGTGTTGAAAGCCGCTGGCCTTCTTCGTCGTGACCCAAGAGCTGTGGAGCGTAAAAAACCAGGTCGCAAAAAAGCGAGAAGGAGCTACCAGTTCAGCAAGCGTTAATTTCTGTTCATTGTTTATGGTCCATAGTTCATGGAAATTTCCTAAGCTATTGACCATCCACTATGAACCATGAGCCAATAAATATCAATAATCATTTTATAAAATTCAACATGGAACAAAATACTTCACTTCAGCAGCAACTTTTGGAAGCTGGTGTTCACTTTGGGCATCTTCGCAAAAAATGGAACCCTAAAATGTTGCCCTACATATTTGCTGAAAAGAAAGGTATCCATATCATCGATTTGAACAAGACTACAGAAGCCCTTCAAGAGGCTGCCGCAGCTTTAAAACAGATTGCTAAAAGTGGTAAGAAAATAATGTTCGTTGGCACCAAAAAACAAGCCAAGGAAATCGTGAGCGAATGTGCTAAAAAAATCAACATGCCTTATGTTACCGAACGTTGGTTGGGTGGTATGTTGACGAATTTCAACACCGTTCGTAAGAGCGTGAAGAAAATGCAGAGCATCGAAAAAATGCTTACTGATGGCACTTTCGATACCATTACCAAAAAAGAGCGTTTGACTCTGGCCCGTGATCGGGATAAAATGGAAAAAGTATTGGGCGGTATCGCTCAGTTGGGACGTGTTCCCGCTGCTTTGTTCCTCATCGATATCGGTCATGAGCACATCGCCTTGGCTGAAGCAAAAAGATTGGGCATCACCACTTTTGGAATGGTGGACACCAACGGAGATCCCAACAAAGTGGATTTCGCTATCCCTTCCAATGACGATGCTACCAAATCGATCGCTATCATTACCAATTATATTGTAGCAGCTATCGCTGAAGGTCTTGCTGAAAGACAAGCAGCTAAGGAAGATGATGTAGAAGAAGTAGGTACAGACGACAACGAGAAAAAAGCGGCTCGTCTTCAAGCAGAAGCAGAGGCGGAAGCAGCAAGAGCTCGTCGTGGTGGTGATAAAGGTGGTGATAAAGTAAAAGGTGGCAATGCGCCCAAGCGCAGGGTCCCCAATTCACCAAGAAGGACAGGAGCGAGATAAGTTGAAACGAAAGGTTTAATGTTTAAAGTTCCTTAATATGGAATGGCAAAAATTCTAATGAACTTTGTCCCTTAACCTTAAACCTTTTACCTTGATTTTTTAATTTTCAAATTTTTGTATTTATATGTCAACAGCAACAATTACCGCTGCAGAAATTAACAAGCTTCGCCAAACAACCGGTGCCGGCATGATGGATTGCCGCAAAGCATTGGTAGAAAGCGATGGCGATTTTGAAAAGGCAATTGATTATCTCCGTAAAAAAGGACAAAAAGTAGCTGCCCTCCGCAGCGACCGTGAAGCAAAGGAAGGGGTGATTATTGCTACCACTACTGCCGATAAAAAAACTGGTTTTATCATCACGCTGGCATGCGAAACAGATTTCGTTGCAAAGAATGCAGAGTTTGTAGCCTTCACCCAATCGATCATGGATGTAGTGGTGAAGAACAATGCCAACTCATTGGAAGAAGTAATGGCTATCCAGTTGGATGGTTCTACGGTTGCAGATAAGATTAATGACCAAGTGGCAAAAATTGGTGAAAAAATCCAATTGACCCGCTTTGAAAAAGTAACGGCAGAAGGCGTTGCTGCTTATATTCACGGTGCATACAGAATGGGTGTGTTGGTAGGTCTTACCAAAAATTCACCGGCTGTTCTGGAAGCTGGGAAAGACATTGCTATGCAAATTGCAGCGATGAACCCAGTGGCTGTTTCTCCCGACTCTGTTCCTGCCAATGTGGTGGAAAGAGAAAGGGCGATCGTTACGGAGCAAATCAAGAATGACCCGAAAATGGCCGGCAAACCGGATGCGATGATTGATAAGATCGCTGAAGGCAAGCTGAATGCATTCTTCAAGGAAAACACCTTAACAGCTCAAGCATTTGTAAAAGATGCGAGCAAGACGGTTGGTGACTACCTGAAGAGTGTGGATGGAGATGCGAAAGTGACCGAATTCAAAAGAGTTCAATTAGGATAAAAATAGTAAAGAGAGCAACTAGCTCTCTTTTTTTTGCCCGACATTTTGGGAAAAATCTTTTCTTTGCAAACGAAGAAATATTTCACGCAAAGAGGCAAAGAAGACAAAGCACACAAAGAAGTTGTTGAGTGAAACTGAACTGTATGGTTTGTTGAATAGAAAACAAAATGTACAAGTGTGCGACGCAATAAAAGTTCAATAGTGGACGAATGCTGGTTGCCAAACGAAGAAATATTTCACGCAAAGAGGCAAAGAAGACAAAGTACACAAAGAGGTCGCGGAGTGAAATCACAACTGGTGATTTGTTGAATAGAGAACAAATAGTACAAGAGTGCGACGCAATAAAAGTTCAATAGTGGACGAATGCTGGTTACAAAAAATTAAAACCCTATATATACATGTTACCAAAGTACAAGCGTATCCTGCTCAAATTGTCCGGCGAAGCTTTAATGGGAGATAAGAGTTTTGGATTTGACAATGCCATCATTGCGCAATATGCACAGGATATCAAAAGCATCGTGGAGCTTGGCGTACAGGTAGCGATCGTGATTGGTGGGGGAAATATTTATAGGGGCATGAACGAGGCAGAAACGGGTATCGAAAGGGCACATGGTGATTATATGGGCATGTTGGCAACGGTGATCAATGGCATGGCGCTGCAGGCCGGCTTGGAAAAAATAGGTGTGTATACCCGTTTGCAGAGCGCCATCAAAATGGAGCAGATCGCTGAACCGTATATCCGTCGTCGCGCCATCAGGCACGTAGAAAAAGGCCGTGTGGTTATTTTTGGGGCGGGAACTGGTAATCCTTATTTTACCACAGACACTGCCGGCTCTCTTCGGGCCATTGAGATCAATGCCGATGTGATTTTAAAAGGGACGAGGGTGGATGGCATCTATACCGCCGACCCTGAAAAAGATAAAACAGCCAAAAAATTCGAAACCATTACTTTTCAAGAGTGTATATCCCAAAACCTTCGGGTGATGGACATGACCGCTTTCACCCTTTGCATGGAGAACAGCTTGCCAATCATTGTGTTCGACATGAACAAACCGGGTAACCTGTTGAAAGTGGTTACAGGTATCAAAGTCGGCACTTTGGTTAAGGTGTAGGCTATAGATATAATATTTATTTTAATTTTAGCTTGCATTTCTGTAAAAAGCTTTGTAATTTTCCTGCATGAAAAACCGCCCCACAGGTGGTTTTTGTTATTTTCTCCCGGTTCACAATCCCTTGAAAGCTAGTTTAATTAAGCATTTTTAACCCCTTAACATTGGTACGTAAAATTATTTCCGAACCGTTATGAACATCCATCAAATATTATTAGCTTTTCAGCTTACTGTGGGATTGCCGGAGATAATCATCTCGCTTCTTGTAGCGATTATTTTGGGCTTCACTATTCAATTTTTCCTCAATGCGAGGAAAGCCATCAATATCAATACTTCCACTGAACCAGAAACGATCGGTGAAAACGACAACTGGAAACTGAAGTACTATAATGATATGGACATGCAGGAGAAAGCGCAGCAACAGTTGCGTGAGCGCTTGGCAGAGACCAGAGAAAACGAACAAGTACTGACGATTGAAGTAGAGGAACTGCACAAGAAATTGGACGAACTGGAGTACAAACTTCATAGCCAACCACCTGCTACAGAAAATCCAGTTGCGCAACCTGTACAGATTGTTCATGCCAGTGAGTCTGTGGATTATTTGGCCCAATTAAGGTCGGCCCAGGAAAACCTATCGGAACATAATAATAAAGTGAACCGGCTGCTTGAGCAGATAGAACTATTGAAAGAATCCGAGAATAAATATTCCGGTCTGCTAAAAGAAAATGAACAGCTCAGCAGACAGTTGGACTACTTGCGCCAATCATTGGCAGAGAAAGAGGACGAATCGAACCAATTGCGCCAACAGCGTAGGATTACCGATGAAATGAGTGAAAGGTTGAACAAAGCGTATTCAGATTTTAATTTGCTGCAGGACAAATTACAGAAATTAGAAAACAAGCTGTCGAACCCTCAAAAAGGGCCCGATTATGAACAGCTTCATGAGTCCTATTTCAGGATTACCAAAGATTATGATGAAGCTAGGCAAAAGCAGATTAGTCTGTGGGAGGAGAACCAACGACTGAGCCGTATTTTGTCTGATACAGAAGATAAGTTAAGGGAATCGAATTTTCAACGTATGCAGTTCCAGAAAAAAGTAGGTTTTTTGGAAGAACTCAACAACGACCTGCAACAGGTTTCGGAACACCATAAAAAAATTGACAACCAATTGCGCCGCATAAATGAAATGGAAACGATATTATCAAAGGCTGCAAATTCAAAATCTCATTTTGAAGACGAAGAAGGAAAGTGATTGAGAAGGAAAGTATATTTTTTGCAAGGGCCGAACATCATGTTCGGTCTTTTCTTTTTTAAGTAATTTTAGCACCTAATCATACACCATGAACCCGATAGCCGATATTCGGAAGGATTATAAAATGCAAACGCTTTTAGAGAAGGACCTGCCTGCAGACCCCATACAGCAATTTGGTAAATGGTGGGAAGAAGCCATCCGTTCGCAGATCGACGAAGTGAACGCCATGACGCTGGCTACTTGTTGCAGGAGTGGCATCCCATCTGCACGTATTGTATTGTTGAAAGGTTACGACGAAAAAGGCTTTGTGTTCTTTACAAATTATGAGAGCTTTAAAGGCCATCAATTGGAGGAGAACCCAAGAGCATGCCTTGTTTTTTTCTGGAAAGAATTGGAAAGACAGGTGAGGATAACCGGGATTGCTGAAAAACTGAACGAAGGGGATAATGATGAATATTTCAACAGTAGGCCAGAAGGTAGCAGGATTGGTGCGCATGCATCGCCACAAAGCCATGTGATTGCAGGCCGAAAATGGTTGGAAGAAAATGAATTGAAAATTCGTCAGCAGTTTGAGGGGAAGGAGATCAAACGTCCATTGCATTGGGGCGGTTATTGCATAAAGCCAGTAAACATAGAATTTTGGCAGGGTAGGCCCAATAGACTCCATGACCGGATACAATATTCATTGCAGGGCGGGGGCAACTGGAAAATGGAAAGATTGGCGCCCTAAGATTGATTTGTTGAAAAGTTGATTGTCTAAACATCCGCAATATGGATACATACCCGGGCATTCAACAGATCAACTAATCAACAGGTCAACTTATTTCGTTTCTTTCTTTGGGGCTGCTTTTTTAGTTGTTTTAGCAGGCCTGGTTTTACCAAATGAACCTTTGAAAATTTTTCCTTTTTTTGTTTTTTTATCTCCTCTTCCCATAATGATCGATTGATTTGTTGTTTGCTATGAATGAATGGCAAAAATAAAAAAAACCCTGACAATAAGCAGGCTCATTGTCAGAGCTTTTATAAATGCTTTGTTTGGGCATTATAATTTGGCAGATAATTCTTTTCCTGCTTTGAATTTAGCTACTTTTTTAGCTTTGATTTTAATGACAGCACCAGTCTGCGGGTTACGGCCATTGCGTGCAGCCCTTTTAGATACGGAGAAAGTACCGAATCCTACCAAGGTAACTTTACCACCACCTTTCAATGTTTTGGTGACGGCTTCAACAAAAGAATCTAGTGAGGCATTCGCTTGTGTTTTGGTAATGCCAGCATCGTCAGCAAGTTTTGCGATTAATTCAGCTTTGTTCATGATGAAATATTTTAAGATTTTAACGACGACAAATATACCCGCTTTTTGATTCAGGCAAAATTTTTTTATAGTTAAAACAATTGCTAAAATCCACGTTGGATAAGGGTTAGCGAGAAACTTGAAAAAATTAAAAATTGCGTAACAATAGACCAGTCTCTGAAAATGCAATGCAGTGGCTGCTTTGCGGCTATAGGTCATGGAATGCTTGCCAGCTAAGGGTTTGTGAGAATGTACAACAACATTTTATAAACCGCAATAATTTTAATTATTTTCCACAATTACTGCACAGCTTCCATTACACTTCTAAAACCAATGAATTGGTTGCCCCATTTTGCGAATGCTTTTTCGCGCAGCAGAGGAGCATGGTTTTTAATATACTGTTGGTATCGGTCCATTGAATTGGTAAAATATTGAATGGTATAGGTAGGTCCATCTTCATCATTCTGCTCCAATAATCGATGCACTTTGAAATCATCGAAAAGTCTTGTGGCCATGACTTCTGGAATATGTTCTTCCAACTGCCAGATCAACCAATTTTTTGCAATGGCAGGATCAACTTTGCAGGTGATATTATAAACAATCATAGGTTTGTTTCAATCTTATTTTTTTAACTCCAAAAAAATGGGGCAATGATCGCTATGTTTTACATCTGAGAAAATATCTGACCCCACAATATTTTTTTTGAGGGGCTCTGTCACTGTGATATAATCAATTCTCCAACCCTTATTCTGTAAACGAACCGAAGGAAAGCGCTGACTCCACCAACTATAGCGATGAGGTTCTGGATGTTTTTCACGAAAACTGTCGATCCAGCCATTCCCCAAAAATTTATCCATCCAAGCTCTTTCTTCTGGAAGAAAGCCTGATGAATTTTTATTTCCTTTGGGATCATGGATGTCAATTTCCTTGTGAGCAATATTATAATCACCACAGAGTACTAACTTGGGATGCTTTTTTCTTAGCTTATCCAAATAATTATAAAATTCATCCAACCACTTATACTTGAAATCTTGTCTTTCATCGCCAGAGGTTCCAGAAGGGAAATAGGCATTGATCAATCTTATATCCCCAAAATCCAATTGGATCACACGACCTTCGTCATCGCTTACTTTATGACCTGTGCCATATTCCACATGATCGGGTTTGATTTTAGTGAAAACAGCCACTCCGCTATACCCTTTTTTTTGTGCGCTGAACCAATAATCATGAAACCCAAGGTCGGTAAGCTGTTTATGGTCCACATTGTCCTTATGGGCCTTGGTTTCCTGAATGCAAATGATATCTGCAGGATTGGTTTTTAACCATTCTATAAAACCTTTTTTCATGGCGGCACGTATGCCATTGAGATTATAACTGATAATCCTTAGATTGGGCATAAAAAATGTTTGAGTTATATTGCCATGCAATTTACAATTTATCATTATGCAACAACCTCTAAAACCCATACCCGCAAAACAGCCGATTTATCTGGAAGGGCCCAGAAGCAGGTTTTATGAATTTGACTTTGCCTGGAAAATCTTCAAGGAATTTATCAAAGGTTTTCGGACCCTTCACTTTGTAGGGCCATGCATTACAGTCTTTGGCTCTGCCCGCTTCAAGGAAGACAATATTTATTATAAAGAGGCAGTGGAGTTTGGTAAACAGATTGCCGCCATGGGTTTTACAACCCTGACGGGCGGTGGCCCCGGTATTATGGAGGCAGCCAACCGCGGCGCCTTTCAAAACAATGGCCACTCGGTGGGCTGCAATATCCAATTGCCCTTTGAGCAACAACCGAATCCCTATGTACAAACGTCCATCACTTTTGCCCATTTTTTTGTACGCAAGACCTTGATGATAAAATATTCCTACGCATTTGTGATTATGCCCGGTGGATTTGGTACCATGGATGAATTTTTTGAAACCCTTACCCTGGTGCAGACTAAGATGCTGGAGCGTTTCCCGATTGTTTTATTTGGGAAAGAATATTTTAAGGAATTATGGGAATACATCGAGGAAATGTCGAAGCAGGGCACCATTTCAAAAGAAGATATGTCGCTGGTGCTGTTGACCGATGACATTGATGAATCCATGCGACACATCAAAACCTATATCAACACAAACTATGAACTAAGACGCAGAAAACCTTTGTGGTGGTTGCTTGAGAAGAGCTAACAGGGTCTGATGGTCTCCATCTGACCCACATCATCTTTTACCAAGGACATCGTCATACGGTCTCCGTCCGACAATGTGCGATTCCCTTTAAAATTTTTTTCCTACGGGAAAACTGAAGCCAAGGTTCACAATCATTTCATAAGTACCGAAAGCTTGCCTTGCTGTTCCCTGCGATATTTTTAACCCAGAGTACCTGGCATAATCCAGTTTATTATTGTATTCGATATAAACCAGGTTGTAAAAAGTAGCTCTCAATGTACCTTCCACACCCATATTCCATCCACCCACCTGAAAATGTTGCGCATTGGGTGGTTGATTAAAAAATTTGTTCTGTACATGGGGCACCAAGGGACCAATACCTGCCTTGGCCAAACCATCGATCTTAATCGTTTCTTTTTTATTGCTCAACAAATGCCAGCGCTTGACCAAATTGAACAATAAGAAATTGGCACCATTGTTCAGAAAATAATAGGAACTACTATCTGAACCCACCGCATCGTTTTCTTTGAAAAGTATATTGCGGTCAATTGGACTTCCATTCATCGTTCCCTTAACATGTACCATCTGATTATCGGTAATGAGGTATTTGGTATGGTCGAAGTTTATTTCAATGGCAAGACCTTTTTTCTCGTTGAAAAAATAACCGATGCGATAGTTATATTGGGGAATGCTAATGGCTTTATTAAGAATGCCGTCGTTCCAGCCTGGATGGTCGTGTGCATGTACGGACACAAGACTAAAGTCATTGCCTAAAGATGGTTGGGAAACATGCAGGGTACTATTGGTATACCATTCTTTGTTGTAGCCCCATGAAAAATAGAATTCATGCTTTCTTTTTTTTTCTTGTTGCTGTGCTGCTGCGCGAAAGGGTGCATTTAAAACAAACAAAACCACTAAAGAGAAGACCCAACTTTTTGCTTTCATATTCTTTCAATTATCTAAGCCACCGTATAAAATTCATTTTGACTAATGGAGTTTGGTGTTCTGATAAGTCAAATAAAAATAGTGGCCGCGAAGTTACAATTACCATACTAATCTTGAATGATTTTCGTCATTAGGCATCATAGTCCAATACGGGGCGAAGCCACCTTTCGGTTTCTTCCAAAGACATGTTTTTTCTTTTGGCATAATCTTCCACCTGATCTTTCTCAATTTTCCCCACCCCAAAATATCGACTCTCTGGGTTTGCAAAATACCAGCCGCATACAGAGGATGCGGGGAACATGGCCAATGATTCTGTTAAAATGATTCCGGTATTTTTGGTGGCACCCAATAAAGTGAACAGTTTGTGCTTTTCGGTATGGTCGGGACATGCGGGATAGCCCGGAGCGGGACGGATGCCCATATATTCTTCTTTGATTAACTCTTCGTTGGAAAGTTTTTCGTCTTTTACATATCCCCAAAATTCCTTTCTTGTTCTTGCGTGCAACAGTTCAGCAAATGCTTCTGCCAATCTATCTGCAAGGGCTTGCAAACTGATTTTATTATAATCATCATGTGCCGCTTCAAATTTTTTGATATGCTCTTCAATGCCTTCAATAGTGACAGCAAAAGCTCCGATATAGTCTTGCTTTCCATTTTCTTTTGGCATGATAAAGTCAGCGAGTGAAATATTGGGTTGCCCCGGTGCTTTCTTTATTTGCTGACGGAGTGATTCCAACTGTATAGTGGAATCTTTGTCTTTTAGTATAATAGTGTCCTTCCCATCTGAGTTGGCTTCCCAAAAACCGATCACCCCCCTTGCTTTCAACCATTTTTCTTTGATAATCGTTTTCAACAAAGCTTTGGCTTCATTAAAAAGCTTTGTTGCCTCGACACCGATTTTTTCATCGCTGAGTATTTGCGGGAACTTGCCATGCATTTCCCAAGCAATAAAATAGGGATTCCAATCTATATAGCTGGCTATTTCTTCCAATGGGTAATCATCAAAAGTTTTGGTACCTGTAAAGCTTGGTTTTACTGGGGTGAATTTTTCCCAATCGATTTTTGTTTTGTTCTTTTGGGCGTCTGCCAAACTCAAGAATTGTTTTACCGGTTTCTTGTTTGCGAAATCTTCTTTCAATTTCGCATATTCATCACCGATCGTTTTCAAGAAAGCGGGCTTTTGCTCATTGCTCAATAAGGAACCCGCCACGGTCACGCTTCTGGAAGCATCCAACACATGGATTACCCCTTCATCATATTGTGGGGCGATTTTTACGGCCGTGTGCATGCGTGAAGTAGTGGCACCGCCAATCATCAGTGGTAGTTTCATACCACGGCGTTTCATTTCATGGGCCACATGCACCATCTCATCCAAGGAAGGGGTTATCAAACCACTAAGACCGATGATGTCTACTTTTTCTTTTATGGCCGTATCGAGGATTTTATCGGTGGGCACCATTACGCCCAAGTCAATAATATCGTAGCCATTGCAGCCCAACACGACGCCGACAATGTTTTTGCCGATATCATGTACGTCACCTTTTACGGTGGCAAGAAGGATTTTTGCGGCCCCCGCACCTTCCTCATTCACAGTGCCCGCTTTAAGATGGGCTTGTTTTCTTATTTCTTTTTCGGCTTCAATAAATGGCGTCAGCACCGCCACCGATTTTTTCATCACCCTTGCACTTTTTACCACTTGCGGCAAAAACATTTTTCCACTGCCAAATAAATCACCCACTACATTCATCCCATCCATCAACGGGCCTTCTATCACATCGAGTGGTTGGGGATATTTCAATCGGGCTTCTTCAGTATCGGCTTCAATAAAATCGGTAATGCCATTGACCAAAGAGTGTTTCAATCTTTCCTCAACCGAAGTATTTCTCCAAGCATCATCCTTTACGGTTTCCTTGCCCTTTGCTTTTACGGTTTCTGCAAATGCGATCAATTTTTCCGTGGATTCATTGTTGTCGTTATGGCGGTTCAATATCACATCCTCGCAAAGTGTTCTTAAGGTGGGCTCAATTTCATCGTACACCACCAACTGGCCTGCGTTCACGATGCCCATATCCATCCCTGCTTTGATGGCATAATATAAAAATACTGAGTGCATGGCTTCGCGTACATGGTCGTTGCCACGGAAGGAGAATGACATATTGCTCACGCCTCCGCTCACTTTTGTAAGTGGCATCAACTTTTTGATTTCCCTGGTGGCTTCAATAAAATCAACACAATAATTATTATGTTCTTCTATGCCTGTGGCCACGGCAAAAATATTCGGGTCGAAAATGATATCCTGCGGGTCATAGCCTACCTGTTCTGTTAGTATCTTATAGGCACGGTGACAGATTTCTATTTTTCTTGCCTTGGTATCGGCTTGTCCTTGTTCATCAAATGCCATTACGATTACCGATGCACCATAGGACTGGCAAATAATTGCTTGCTCAATAAACTTTTGTTCTCCTTCTTTCATGGAGATGGAGTTCACGATGCATTTGCCCTGTACACATTTAAGACCGGCTTCGATAATTTGGAACTTGGAGCTGTCCAGCATGATGGGGATCTTGGCAATATCCGGTTCACTTTGTACGAGGTTGATGAAGGTGGTCATGGCACTCACGCCATCGAGGAGGGCATCATCCATGTTCACATCCAATACCTGCGCACCATTTTCCACTTGCTGGCGTGCCACACTAAGCGCATCCTCATACTTGCCTTCACGGATCAGTCTTGCGAATTTCTTTGAACCGGTAACATTGGTACGTTCACCAACATTGATAAAATTTGTTTCAGGGCGAACCACCAATGGTTCGAGTCCGCATAATCGTAAATATGGTTTGATACTCATAATATTTTCGTTTGCCACCAAGACACGAAGGCACAAAGGAACACAAAGAGTTATAAGACCCTTCTTTTGATGCCATCCTTGATCAATGGTACTGTGAAATTGATTATAAAGCCTAAGGACTTATTAGTCAAGCGCAAATAACTTAGTAATTGAGCTTCCCATACAGGATGTGAATTTTCTTGGGCTTTAAGTTCAATAATAATTTTATTGTCAACAAGAATATCCATCCTTAACGCTTCTTCAAATTCAATTCCATCATAAATGATTGGAACTTTTTGTTGCGTTATAAATGGGATATCCCTTTTTTTTAATTCATGGCAAAAGCAAGCCTCATAGACTTTTTCGAGCAAACCCGGTCCAAGTGCAACATGAAGATGGTATGCAATGTCAACAATTTGTTGTGCAAGCCAATCTAAATATTCTTTTGAATCTTTATTCATTGCTTTGTGCTTCTTGGTGTCTTTGTGCCTTCGTGGCTAAAAAACTTCTTCCACTTCAGGAACCACTCTTGGTTGAAATTTGCTCACTTCCTCGGCAATATGTTTTATATGATCTGGGGTGGTGCCGCAGCAACCGCCCACGATATTCAACCAACCATTGGCGGCCCATTCCTCAATGATATGTGCTGTTTCATGTGGCTGTTCATCATATTCACCAAAAGCATTGGGAAGACCTGCATTTGGATAAGCCGAGGTAAAACATCCGGCAATCTGGCTCAGCTCCTCAATGTGTGGACGCATTTCTTTTGCTCCCAATGCGCAGTTCAAGCCAATGCTCAAAGGCTTGGCATGCATCAAGGATATATAAAAGGCCTCTAATGTTTGCCCACTCAAAGTACGCCCACTTGCATCGGTGATGGTACCACTGATCATGATGGGCAGCGCTTCCTTTTTCGTATCCCTAAAATATTTTTTGATGGCGAATATAGCTGCCTTCGCATTCAGTGTATCGAAAATGGTTTCTATCAAGAGCAAATCCACTCCTCCATCCACCAAGCCTTTTATTTGTTCATAGTAAGCATCCACCACTTCATCAAAAGTAACTGCCCTAAAACCGGGATTGTTCACATCGGGCGAAAGACTCAATGTTTTGTTCAACGGGCCTATAGCGCCAGCCACAAATCGGGGTTTGTTTGGATTGTTTTTTGTGTATTCATCAGCGGCCTTGCGGGCACATTTGGCAGAGGCCACATTCATTTCATAAGCCAGGGGTTGCATATCATAATCGGCCTGTGCAATGACCGTGCTACTAAAAGTATTGGTCTCAATGATATCCGCACCAGCATCGAGATATTGCCGATGGATGCCTTCAATGATTTGTGGTTGTGTGATACTCAGCAAATCATTGTTGCCTTTCACATCTTTGTGCCAATTTTTGAAGCGTTCACCCCGATAATCTTTTTCTTCCAATTTATGACGCTGTATCATGGTGCCCATGGCGCCATCGATAATCAATATGCGTTCTTTAAGACAGTCTTGAATTGTTTTCATGTTTCATCCGTTAAGCGCTGAATAGAATTGTTTCAGTTGAAGAGTGCGACGCAACAATGTGAAATAGGGTTGCTGAAGCCCGCTTCAAAAAAATTTTCTTGAACTATTAACGAGAAACTGGCAGTGTAGGTATGCCGAAGTGTAATCGTTTATTAGTTCAGTTTTATTGACCACAGGCTGAACAATAAACAAATCCGCCTGTTAATTGGGGGCAAAGATAGTAAATTTTAAGCTAAGGTAAAAGGCATGGGGTGTAAGGTGGTCGGGAGTCGATAGTGAGGAAGTCCGAAAGACGGGAAGATTGGAGTCGTTAGCCGGTAGTTAAGAGTCTGTAGTACATTTGTAAATAGTTAGAGCGCCTTACCCTATACCTCAAACCTTATACCTTGTACTTTTTACCATCACAATAAAATCGAACAACATGGAATACCGTTATCTCGGAAAATCAGGGCTTCAGTTAAGTATTTTATCCTTTGGCAGTTGGGTGACCTTTCACAAGCAGATCGAGGACAGCACGGCGGATGAGCTGATGGGCATTGCTTACGATGCAGGTATCAACTTTTTTGACAATGCCGAAGTGTATGCATTGGGACAAAGCGAACTGATGATGGGTAGGGTGTTGAAGAAAAAAAATTGGGACAGGACTTCTTATACGGTTTCTTCGAAAGTGTATTTTGGTTGGAGGGGCAAAGAGAACAGGCCCAACCAAACAGGGCTGAGCCGCAAACATGTGATGGAGGCTTGTCAGGAAGCATTGAAACGTTTGCAGGTGGATTATTTGGATCTGTTTTTCTGTCATCGGCCCGATCCCAATGTGCCTATTGAAGAAGTGGTTTGGACCATGAACACCCTGATCCAACAAGGAAAAATTTTATACTGGGGCACCAGCATGTGGAGTGCTGGCGAAATCATGGAAGCGCATCGGGTGGCTCAACAGTACCGGTTGATAGGGCCAACCATGGAGCAGCCACAATACAATATGTTCGACCGTTTCAAAATGGAGCAGGATTATATTCCGGTGTTCAAAAATGTGGGCTTGGGCACCACCATCTGGAGCCCATTGGCAGCGGGTTTTTTGACGGGAAAATATAATGAAGGTTTTCCGACTGATTCAAGGTTTGCTATTAAAGGCTTTGAATGGCTCCGCGACCGCTGGATGCATGAAGACCGGATTAATAAAGTAAAACAACTTACGGTGCTTGCCAATGAATTGCAAGTGTCCTTGGCTTCCTTGGCCATTGCCTGGTGCATCAAAAACCCCAACGTGACCACCGCTATTTTGGGTGCTACCAAAAAAGAACAATTGCATGATAACCTCAAGGCAATCAGCAGCTTGGAAAAATTGACCCCAGAGGTAACGGAACGCATCGAGGGTATTTTGCAAAATAAGCCGCAGGTAGATTTTTTGTAATCGGGCCATCTCATGTTAACGAATTGTAAATTTAATTAAACGTTTGTTTAATTCAAACGTTTGTTTAATTTTGTGCCGTCAATCAAAAATGGAATGGCGGACAAAAGAGAACATATATTGATGGTGGCCGAGAAGCTGTTTGGGGAAAATGGCTTTGACGGCACTTCTGTTAGGGACATTGCTCATCAAGCCAATGTGAACCTGGCCATGATTTCCTACTATTTTGGCTCCAAGGAAAAATTGCTGGAAGCGCTCATAGAATATCGTGCCAGCTTTACCACCTTGCAGGAACTCAACAAAGATGAGGTGTTGACGCCTATCGAGAAAATGGACCGGGTGATTGATTTTTATGTGGACAAGATCATGAGCAATTTTTGTTTTCATAACCTCATGCTTCAGCAAGGGAACAATAGCCGGTCTGAAGAAATCCGTGAATTGATTATCGATATCAAACAAAAAAATTTCGAGCAACTCAAGAAAATCATCACGGATGGTCAACGGAAAAAATTTTTCCGTAAAGAAATAGATATCGAATTGACCATTGGCACATTTATGGGTGCGATCTCCCAGTTCACCCAGGCTCGGCATTATTGGAGCCGCATACTTCATATTGAAAAAGACAACGACGAAGCTTACCGTAAGAAGATGACCCCACGATTGAAATCCCATCTGAAACAAGTATTGCATGCCCATCTGAAAATTAAAAATGAGGAATCATAAATTTTAAAAAAACATGAAAAGATTAGTTTGGATTTTTTCCTTTTTAACGGCTACTTCTATGCTCCATGCGCAAACAAAAGCGCTCAGCTTGGAAGAGGCGGTACAATTGGGAGTGCAGAACAGTAAAAGATTGAAACTGTCCCAAAGCAAGATTGATCAGGCTTTATCCCAATTGGAGCAATCCAAGGACGCAGCCCTTCCTTCCGCAAAAATAAGCGCAGGCTATAGCCATGCATTGATGCTCACCAGGAGTCTGCATATACCGGGCGATACTGCTAAATCAGGGACTATTCGCTTTCCTTTTGACAATACACTCTATCAATCTACCTTGAGTGTGAACGAACCCATCTTTGCGGGCCATCAGTTTAAGTATGCCCAACAATCGGCCGACCTCCTGGTGAAAATGAGCAAGCTGGATGCTGAAAAGGATAAGGATGAAGTAGTTTCTACTGTCATTGACAGCTACCTGAATTTTTATAAAATAAAACAAAGCGAAATTATCATCAAGCAAAACTTGGATGATATACAAAGCAAGCTGGAAGAGATTAAGAAATTCGAAGGTCAAGGGTTAGCGACCAGAAACGATGTGCTCAGATATGAATTACAGCAATCCAATACAGAGCTGTTGATGATGGAACTGGAAAACAATCAGTCTATCGCTAATTATAATATGAATTTGTTGTTGGGGCTTCCTGATTCCACCAAAATTGAGGTGCAGGATGTGAGCTATAAGTTGATAGCGGAAAGTGATTTTAACAGCTACCTACAACAGGCCTTGAAGGATCGGAAAGAATTTGGGTCACTCGATTTTCAATCAGAGTTGGCAGGCATCAACCTTAAAAAAATACATGACCAGCAATTGCCCACAGTAGGAGTAGGCGGCAGTTTGTATTATATCAATCTTTCCAAAGCTTTGATACCTACCAGTGGCAGTTATTTGGCGCCGTTTGTGATTGGTCTGAATGCTAGTTGGGATATTTCTTCTTTGTACAAAACAAAAAATAAAATCAGCGAAGCAAAGATCCAGCAACGTGAAATACAAATCAGCAAGGATGCGGAATCAGATCAGATCAAAACAGAAGTGCACCAGCAATTCAAGCAGTTCCATTATGCATTGGATAAAATAAAAATATTACAGGATGCGATTACCCAGGCCACCGAAAATGAGCGGGTAATGGAATCGAAATTCCACAATAACCTGGCCACCACCACCGATCGGATCGACGCACAAACTTTATTGTATCAGGCCCGGATCAACTTAGAGCTGGCCAAATCGGATGCGACTATTGCTTATTACCATTTGCTGAAATCAACTGGACATATACAACCAAAATATATTATCTTATTTATAAAAGATTAAAGAACCAATTTATGAGCGAGACAAAACCAAAAAATAGTAAAAAACTGATTTTCCCCATAATACTTGGATTGGTATTGGTAGGGGCGCTGATCTTTACCGTAAAGGAATATTTGTATTATCAAAGCCATGAAGTAACAGATGACGCGCAGGTAGATGCAGACATTAGCCCGGTTGTAGCAAGAGTTGGCGGGTATGTGAAAGAAATCCGTTTTCAGGATAACCAATTGGTGAAAGCAGGCGACACCTTGGTAATATTGGATGACCGCGATTATAAGATACGATTGCAACAGGCAGAAGCTGCCTTGTTTGCTGCAAAACAATCAGTGAGTGTTTCTGAATCCAATGTGTTGGAAGCGAAAACGGGTATCTCTACTGCACAGGCAAATGTGAATGCGGCCAAAGTACAGGTTTGGAAAACGACCCAGGATTTTGAACGTTTTCAGAACCTCTATAATGATCATGCCATCACGAAGGCACAATTCGATGATGCCAAAGCTGCCAAAGATGCAGCCGAAGCACAACTGGTAGTTGCGCAGACCCAATTGCCCGTGCAAGTTAAAAAAGTGAACTCGAACCAATCGCAAGTTGGGGCAACGACTTCGATTATTGCTAGTAGGCAGGCGGATATTGATTATGCGAAATTACAGTTGTCGTATACGGTAATTGTGGCGCCCGCTACAGGTACGGTTTCAAAAAAAGGTATA
Source organism: Bacteroidota bacterium (assembly GCA_018267575.1). Taxonomy (GTDB): domain Bacteria; phylum Bacteroidota; class Bacteroidia; order Chitinophagales; family Chitinophagaceae; genus Puia. The sequence continues at coordinate 11,725 of JAFDYF010000105.1, read as the reverse complement.
CAGGAAGGTCAACTGGTACAGGCGGGGCAAATGCTTTTTTCGATTGTGCATGATAATGGGATTTTCGTTACAGCCAATTTTAAAGAAACTCAGATGCAGCATTTAGCTGTGAATGATAAAGTGGATGTGCAAGTGGATGCTTTCCCAGATCAGAAAATTGTTGGGGTTGTGCAATCTTTCGCGGGAGCAACTGGAGCAAAGTTTTCATTGCTCCCTCCCGATAATGCAACGGGTAATTTTGTAAAAGTCGTACAGCGGGTACCTGTTAAAATTACCCTGCAAGCAGATTCTGCCATCATCAACCGCTTGCGGCCTGGCATGAGTGTGCAGGTAGTGGTGCATACGAAATAGCATCGAGCTGTGGGCTTGGGGCTATTGGCTTACGGCTTTTAAAATAATTTTCAAAATTTTGTAAAAATGGCAGAACATGGATTCAGAAAGTGGATCATCACCATCACGGTGATCACTGCTTCTCTGCTTGAGCTGATTGATACCACTATTGTGAATGTGGCCTTGCCGGATATCATGGGAAATTTGGGTGCCACCTTGGAGGATTCGGGTTGGATTGTTACGGGCTATGCAGTAGCCAATGTCATCATCCTTCCGATGTCGGGGTGGTTGGGCGATAAATTCGGTCGGAAAAATTATTTTCTTACTTCTATATTGTTATTCACATTCGCTTCTTTCCTATGCGGTAATGCACATAGTTTGACGGAACTGATCATCTTCCGCATATTACAAGGATTGGCCGGTGGCGGATTGCTCTCAACGGCCCAAGCCATTTTGATGGAAACCTGGCCTCGTGAGGAAATTGGTATGGCTACGGCCTTGTTTGGTTTGGGTGCTGTGGTCGGACCAACAGTGGGCCCTACTATTGGAGGTTTTATCACTGACCATTTTAGCTGGCCTTATATATTTTATGTAAATATTCCGGTTGGGGCTGTTGCTGCTTTTTTGGTTTCCACGTTTGTTAAGGAGTCGCCGAAATATGGAAAGGGAAAACCCATCGATTGGTGGGGGATTATATTATTGACATCCGCCGTGGGCAGCTTGCAAGTGGTATTGGAAAAAGGGGAGTCTGAGGACTGGTTTGCCAAAACCTATATCGCGGTGCTTGTAGTTACGACCATTGTATCTTCCATACTTTTTTTGTGGCGGGAATTGACAACCGATCATCCAATCGTTAATCTTCGAATTATCAGGAATCGGAGTTTTGGGATTGGGATTGTCACCACGTTCACTCTGGGATTTGCCTTGTACGGATCGGTATTTATTTTCCCGGTGTTTTGTCAAAACCTGTTGGGATTTACTGCGCAACAAACCGGTATCATCTTGTTTCCGGGTGGCTTGGCCACCATCATCATGATGCCTTTTATCGGGATCATGCTCAAACGTGGGGTGCCTGCACAGTTTATGTCATCCCTTGGTTTTGGCCTTTTCTTTATTTTCACATGGATGCTCTCCAATTCCACGTTAGAATCAGGTACAGGGGATTTTTTCACGCCATTGATCATACGTGGAGTAGGCATGAGCCTATTGTTTGTTCCATTGACCACACTCGCACTGCAAGATTTGAAAGGCCCTGAGATTGGGCAAGGCACAGGTCTTAACAATATGATGCGTCAGTTGGGGGGGTCTTTTGGTATCGCCATCATCACCACCTTGATACATATCAATTCTGGTGAGAACCGTGTAAAATTGATTGAAAATATCAACCCTTATAACCCTGCTTACCAACAACGTAATCAGATGATGGTGCAAGGTTTTACATCTAAAGGGTTTAACCCGCTTACGGCCCAGCAAATGGCTAACCACGCAATGGAAGGTGCGGTAATGAAACAGACAATGTTATTGACCTATGACCATCTTTATTTGTTGGTAGGGGTATTTGTACTTTGTTGTATACCGATCGTTTTTCTACAGAAATTTAAGAAAGGCCCGAAGATGGCAGTGGATGCGCATTGAGACGGTGTAAGGTTTGGGGTGGGAGGTTTAAGGAGGTAGCCACTGATTCACTGATAAAGGGTTTTGAAAAAGCTCAATAGCTAATCATAAAATCAGTGGCAAAAAAAAAAATTTCTGCGAGAAGCCACTGATTCACTGATTGGGGTTTGAAACAATCATTCATTAATCACAAAATCAGTGGCAAAAAATGAAGAAGCCACTGATGCACTGATTGGAGAGGTTGAAACAAGTCAGGTCATAATCATAAAATCAGTGGCAAAAAAATATTCTCCAAATAAAAAGCCCCGATTTTACTCGGGGCTTTCAATTTCTTTGTACTAACAAACCAACATTTCTCGGCCATCAATAGGTACAAATTTTAATCAATTTCGTAGGAACATGGATTCAGATCTTGGATTTAAACGTGTCGAGCATCATTGATAACAGAATGTACATTTTTCTTCAAATAATTGGATTTTTGCTTTTCATGGAATTGGCTCGGTTTTTCGGATTCTTTGGATTTGGTTTTTCTCAGGATTCTGGAATTGGTTTTTGGATTTAGGATTTTGGTCTCTCTGGATTTGGATTTTTTATTCTGTCGTATCAATCATACTTAACAATACAAACATACAAGCAATCGACAGTTCCTGCAATAGAAAATATGCTTGATTTGCAAAATGCATTAATTCCATATATTGTAGTAGAATTACGAAAGCGTTTTCGTACAAGCCCTTTTTTCACAGATAAACAAGACTCATATGAGCTTTAAAAATAAAAATGTGTTGATCACTGGCGGTAGCCGTGGCATCGGGAAAGCAATAGCCATCAGGCTTGCAAAGGAAGGAGCGAATATTGCCATTGCTGGTAAGACGACAGAGGCGAACCCCAAACTTGAAGGCACCATCTACAGCGCAGCCGAAGAGATTGCTAAAGCGGGTACGGGTAAAATATTGCCGATACAGGCAGATATCCGTTTTGAAGACCAAATAAACGCCATGGTAGCAAAAACGGTGGAAGTGCTTGGTGGCATAGATATATTGGTGAACAATGCCAGCGCCATTGGTTTAACCCCAACGGAACAAACGGAACCCAAACGTTTCGATCTGATGCATGATATCAATATACGGGGCAGTTTTTTTACCAGTAAGGCTTGTATCCCTTATTTGAAGAAATCCACAAACGCTCATATACTAAATCTTTCCCCACCCATCAGTCTTGATAAAAAATGGTTTGGAAAACATTTGGCTTACACCATGAGCAAATATGGTATGAGCATGATTGTGATTGGTCTTGCAGAAGAATTGAAACCATTTAAGATTGCTGCCAATGCGCTTTGGCCCAGAACCACTATTGCAACGGCTGCGGTAAAAAATTTATTGGGAGGTGATTACCTAATCCAACGCAGCCGTACCCCAGAGATTGTTGCAGATGCAGCTTTTTATATTTTACAAAAATCGGCCGAAGAATGCTCGGGGAACTTTTTTATTGATGAGGAAGTTTTGATGCAAGAAGGATTGACGGATTTTACCAAGTATGCAGTAAACCCCCAGCAAAATTTGATGACGGATCTGTTTCTATAAAATGCAAATATTTACCTGCTCCAGAATTTTGTTCGGATTTTCAATGAAGAAAAAGCAGATCAATTGCTCTTACCCGCAATCATCAAGGCGGCGGCTGCCAGACCCGTATCCTTGATCAAATTGGTCATGGCGATACTGATACGACTTTCCCCATCGGAACTGAGGATAGCCGGAAGGTGTACGGTGAGTACGATGAGGATGAGAAAAAGCGCCAATAGCAGCCCAGCTATCCGGGTATACTTATTAATGATAAATGAAACCGCGGCCGCAATCAATAAGAGACCTGTAAAATACACCCAGAAAAGACTATAAGGGATAAACCGCGGCACCGTGTTTTGCAAGCCCGTTCCATGAAGAAAATGATTGATACCGAAGAAACCTATCACCAGGGCGTATAAAATAACACCCGTGCGAAAAATAGTTGTATTGTTCATACGGCAATCGTTTTTGTTTAATCTAATTTAAAAAATCTTTAGCACTTTGCCATGATTACTTATGCACCAATACCAAAAGGAAACAGGTAGGGATACCTGTTTCCTTTGAATAATTTTCAGTTCTATATCTATTCCAAATTATTTTCCGGACGCATTTGCGGAAATAAAAGTACGTCTTGTATAGAAGGCTGATTGGTGAGCAACATGCATAAACGATCAATACCAATACCGATACCCGATGTTGGTGGCATGGCGTATTCCAATGCACGGAGAAAATCATAATCGATAAACATGGCTTCATCATCGCCGCGTTCCATCAGTTTGGTTTGCTCCTCAAACCGGGCACGTTGATCTAATGGGTCGTTCAGCTCGCTATAGGCATTGGCAATTTCCTTACCGTTAACCATTAGCTCAAAACGTTCAACCAACCCGGGTTTGCTGCGGTGTTTCTTGGTAAGTGGGCTCATTTCCACGGGATAGTCAATAATAAATGTAGGCTGTATATAATTCGGTTCACATTTATTACCAAAAATCTCATCAATCAGTTTTGCTTTGCCCATGGTATTATCTGCATGGATATTCAGTTTTTGACAGGTTTCCCTTAAGCTTTTTTCATCCATGCCACTCACGTCAATGCCTGTATGTTCCTTAATGGCATCAAAAATACTGATCCTCTTGTAAGGCGCTTTCATGTCAATTTCTTTATCCCCCGACATCACTTTTGTAGTCCCATTGATGGTGACTGCCGTTTTTTCCAAAAGTTGTTCGGTTATTTCCATCATCCAGAAATAATCTTTATAAGCCGTGTACCATTCCAATATCGTAAACTCTGGGTTGTGCGTTCTGTCCATGCCTTCGTTCCTAAAATCGCGACTGAACTCATATACCCAGTCAAAACCGCCAACGATCAATCGTTTTAAGTAAAGCTCATTAGCGATACGTAGATAAAAAGGCACATCCAATGTATTGTGATGGGTGATAAAAGGCCTAGCTGCTGCTCCACCCGGAATACTCTGTAGCACTGGTGTTTCCACTTCCAATGCGCCCCTTTCGTTCAGGAACTCACGGATGGCATTGTTCATTTTGGTGCGCTTAATAAATGTTTCTTTCACCTGTGGGTTTACGATCAGGTCGGCATAGCGTTGACGATACCTGAACTCAGGGTCTGTAACCGCATCGAAGGTCTCTCCTTCTTTTTCTTTTACGATGGGCAAAGGGCGTAATGATTTTGACAGCAGGGTGAGCTCGCTTACATGCACCGAAGTTTCCCCTGTCTTGGTGGTAAACACAAATCCCTTCACGCCAATGATGTCGCCGATGTCCATGAGGTGTTTCCAAACCTTATCATATAATGTCTTGTCTTCTGTTTTGCAGATATCATCACGCTTCACGTACAGTTGTATTTTGCCGGTACTATCCTGCAATACGGCAAATGATGCCTTGCCCATATCGCGTATGCTCATGATACGGCCAGCTAAGCATACATCTGCGAAATCAGCTTTGTTTTCTTCTCCTTTATAAGTGGCCTTGATGGTTGCCGCATTGGTTGATACGGGATAAAGGGGGGCTGGATATGGATTGATGCCCAATTTTTCCAGTTCCACCAGTTTCTCACGCCGAATGATTTCTTGCTCCGATAAATGTGTATTGCTCATCATAGCCGTTCAAAAAAATTTGTGCAAAGGTAATGCCTGAGAGGGATTAATGGGCAATTTGCTTGAAGCTAAACGCTTAAGGCTTAATGCAAGCGCTGCGAGAAAGGTTTCACGCAAAGGGCACAAAGAATACAAAGGGCGCAAAGATGGGCTAAAGGCTGGACGCTGGACGCATAAAGCAAGCTTACAACTTATCAACTACTTTGCGCCTTCGCGTCTTTGCAAGAAAGGTTTCACGCAAAGGGTACAAAGAATACAAAGGGCGCAAAGAGGGATGTTGAGCGCTTAACACCAAAGGCAAAAGGCTAGTCCAGTTTTAGCCTTATAAGCTTTTAAACAACTCAACTTGTCAACCACATCTTTGCGCCTCCGTGTGAAATATTAACCACAGAGGTATTGGAGGTAAGTCACAGAGGTTTTTTTGAATAACTTATGTGCCTTCAATGTCTTATGTGGTTCAAACTCCTTGCGCCTCCGCGAGAAAAAGATTCACGCAAAGGACACAAAGAATACAAAGGGCGCAAAGAGGAACGCAACTTCAACCTCTCAACTTTTCAACTACTTTGCACCTTCGCGTCTTTGCGAGAAACTTCTTCACCTTTACGAGAAATATTTACCACAGAGGGAAAGGAGGTAAAACACAGAGGGCACTCAATATTTGCTACCTAATTCCCAATTACAAATTCCTCATTTAGCATTTTCCCAATTCCATCTCATCAACCAACTCCCTAAACATTTTTCTTCCTACTCAATATCGAAAAATCATCTTCATCTTTTACAATATTATTTTTCAAGATACCCAGGCCATCAATTTCCAATTCTATCTCATCGCCTTCTTTTAGCCATTGAGCTTCATAGTTGGGGTTGTTTAATTTTCCACTTCCGTTCAGTTCCAAAAAGCATCCGGTGCCCACGGTGCCGCTGCCAATAATATCCCCGGGGTAGAGGTCGGTGCCATAGGAGGCTCGCTCGATGATCTCGGCAAAGGTCCATTCCATATCGCTGAGGTTGCCATCGCTCACTTGTTTCCCATTTACCCTGCATTGCATGCGAAGGTTCCAAGCTTTGCCAACATGACCTGGTTTGCAATCCACTTCATAAGGTTCTAGTTCATCCAGGGTCACCAACATGGGGCCAAATGCAGTTGCAAAATCCTTTCCTTTGGCAGGCCCCAGGTTCAGCAACATTTCTTCCATCTGTAATTTTCTTGCACTGAAATCATTCATGATCATCATGCCTGCGATATGCCCATCGGCCTCTTCTGCCCGTATATTGCGGCCATGCTTGCCAATCACGATGGCGGCTTCCAATTCAAAATCTAGGTTCTCAAAATGGTCGGGCATGCATTTGACCTCGCCCGGGCCCAGTATACTATGGTGGTTGGTAAAATAAAATACGGGAAATTGGCTAAACTCTGCAAGCATCTGTGCACCGCGGTTCCTTCGGGCAGTGGCCACATGCTGGTAAAAAGCATAGGCATCCCTACAGGAAGGAGGAAAGGGCACAGGGGCAATCAATGCTGCATCGGTAATGGGTATCCCCCTTTCCTTTGAGATGTTCCGCTCCCGGATGGCAAATTCCGCCGCCTCCGCCGTGGGCAGATATTCCTCCCAATAATTGAGGAACATATTGATGCTCCCAGGTAGATCTGGATGTAGTATTTCCATGTTGAACAAAATACCATCTACCAATATCGCCAATTGATCATGCTCATCCGATAAATACGAAACCAATTTCATTCCAATAGATTTTAGGGAACTAAAAATACTCAAATATTATTATTGCTTAATTTTTCTTGTGTTTGTATCGAGCAATAACAAAAATTTCAAAAAACCCCTTGCTGCGAATATCATGGTTATCCGTATTTTTGCTTACTAATTGACGACGCATGAAATTTGAGAAGATCCATAATAAAGGCCAGGCGCAGCTATTCAAGAACCAGTACCTGGAAATGCTTACAAAAACGCACCCACTAGTAATTTGGGGCATCTATACACCCATCATTATTTACTTTTTATATTATAGCAACGACAAACTAGGGTTTTCGATAGGTATGATAACCCTTACCTTTTTTTTGGGTATCCTTTTCTGGACCTTTTTTGAATACCTGATGCACCGGTTCATTTTCCATTGGGTGGCAGAAAGTGAGCGGGCACGAAAAATTATTTATGTGATGCATGGCAACCATCATGAATACCCACGGGATAAAGAACGGCTCTTTATGCCACCGGTCCCCAGCCTGATTATTTCTTCCACGGTTTTTTTGATGATATATGCTTTTATCGGTCAGTCCACTTTTGCGTTCTGGTCGGGTTTTATGTTGGGCTATCTCATGTACGGCAGTATGCACTATGCCATCCACGCCTGGAACCCTCCTTTTAAATGGATGAAACCCCTTTGGCGCAACCACCATCTGCACCATTACAAAAATGAACATCAGGGATTTGGTGTGAGCACAACTATCTGGGACCGCGTATTTGGTACCATGTTCAACCTCAAAGCAGAGAAGGAAGACAAAGAAAAAGTAAGGGAACTGATGTTCAAATAGTTTTTATTTTTACCAGCTTCAGCACAGTATTCAGCATCGTTGTGTCACTCACTTGTACTATAGGGATTCTTTTCAGCAACGCATCATCATCGATGTTTCGGGTAATCAATCTTTTTTGAAATCATACATTTTTTTGGGGGCTACGATTTTCTAAAGGTCATGACCCCTCAAAATGATTACCATCTTTCTTCCGAGGAGTCCTTTTCATTTGATTTGAAAGCTTGTCGGGTTTTTATTTTTTGCAATTGCCTTTCTATGATCAATTCGGCAATCATTTTTCCCGCATCCTCATTTGGTTTATCATTCAACAACCCACGCAGTTTATTTTCGCTCACATCTATCCGGTACAAAAGCATCACCAATTGCTGAAAATCCTGATTAATCAAATGATTGATATAATCTGCCAATCTTTCTTTCAATTCCCCGAAAGAAATATCTTCCGCAAGTTCCAATTGCAAATCTTTGTTTAATGCGATGGCCAGTGCTGCGTTCTCCATTTGTGAATGGTCAGTGGTGAATGGTGAATAGTGTCAATAGTGAATATTCAAAACTTTTAAAAACATTATTTTTCTTGTCAATCCCAAATTTACGGACTCCCTTCTCCTAACTCCCGACTCAGAACTAATAATGCTCCACAACCCCCAATCCAAACAAAGCAAAATCATATTTCACGGGATCTTGTTGGTCTAAGTTACGCAAATGCTGGGTAAGATCTAGGGCACTTTGCCAGTCTGTTTGCTTGGCACTTAACAAGTGCAACCGTTTTGCAACCCGGGCTACATGTACATCAATAGGACATACTAATTGGGAGGGGATAATATTTTTCCAAATACCAAAGTCAACCCCTTTATCATCTGATCTTACCATCCAACGAAGAAACATGTTGAGTCTTTTGCAGGAAGATTTTTTTTCGGGAGAAGCAATATGTTTGCGGGTTCGTTCAGGACCATCGGGCAACGAAAAAAAATAATGGTAAAAGGCAATCAGCCCTTTTTCGATGGTGGGTTCTTTTTTATTCATGCCGATGGTGAAAGCCGTTTCCAAACTTCGGTGCTTTGTAAAATGAGATCGCAGGAATGCTATAAAATAAAGCAGGTCGGTTGGGTTAAAGGTTCGATGTTTAAACTTGAGTAATTTTTTTAAATCCTGCTCTTGATGCTGTAGACAAAATTCGTAAGGGGCATTGTCCATCAACTGCATCAGTTCCCTGCTTTTGTTAATGATGGTGGTTCGGTTGCCCCAAGCAAAAAGGGCTGCAAACAAACCCGCGATCTCTATATCCTGTTTTTTACTGAATTGATGGGGGATACAAATGGGATCGCTAGAAATAAAAAAAGGCTGATTATATTCATCAACCTTTTTATCCAGAAATTTTTTTAGATCGTTGTCGTTCATTGTAGTCAATAGTGAATGGTCAATGGTGAATAGGGAATGGTGAATGATTAATCATGAAAATAATGCGTTTGAAAATTTTCACCATTCACTATTGACCATTCACTTCAAACTTCTCACCCAATCGCCTGTTTCAAATCCTCTATGAGGTCATCCACATCCTCAATGCCCACGCTCAGCCTGATGAGTGAGTCGCTCAAACCATTCTTTATTCTCTCTTCTCTTGGGATGGAGGCATGGGTCATCGTTGCAGGGTGATTGATCAAGGATTCAACACCACCCAGACTTTCTGCCAATGAAAATACTTTTGTGGAAGATAAAACCCTTTTAGTTTCTTCCATACTCTGGTTCTTGAGTTCAAAACTCATCATCCCCCCAAAACCACGCATCTGTTTTTTAGCCACTGCATAGCCAGGGTGGTCGGTAAATCCACACCAATATACTTTGGCCACTTTTGGATGGCTGCGTAAAAAGTTTGCAATCTTTTCGCCATTGCTACAATGCCTTTCCAAACGTACATGCAGGGTTTTCAAGCCACGCAAAACCAAAAAGCAATCTTGTGGACCGGGCACGGCACCACAACTTTTTTGGATGAAATATAATTTTTCCCTGAGGTCGGCATCGTTCAACACGATGCATCCATGTATCACATCGCTATGCCCGCCTAAATATTTGGTAGCAGAATGAAGTACAATATCAATACCAAAATCCAATGGGTTTTGTAAATAGGGAGAGGCAAAGGTATTATCCACACAAGTTAAAATACCCTGTTGTTTGGCGATGGCTGCTACCGCCGCTATATCGATGATATTGATGAGCGGGTTGGTTGGCGTTTCCACCCAAATAAGCTTGGTGTTTTTATTGATAAAGGTTTTGATATTCTCTGGTTCCTGCATATCAATAAAATGGAACTTGATGCCGAATTTTTCAAACACTTTGGTAAATAGTCGATAAGTGCCGCCATACAGATCGTTACCTGCAATCACTTCATCACCGGGCTGTAATAATTTGATTACGGCATCGGTTGCCGCAACACCGCTGCTAAAGCAAAGTCCATATTTCCCATTTTCGATAATAGCCAGAGCATCTTCCAATGCTTTGCGGGTAGGGTTTTGGGAACGGGCATATTCATAGCCTTTATTATCCCCCGGCCCTGCCTGTACATAGGTGGAAGTTTGGTAGATAGGGGTCATGATGGCCCCGGTCGTAGGGTCTGGCTCAACGCCTGCATGTATCAGTTTGGTCGCAAGTTTCATAGCTCAAATGTTTGTAGGGTGCAAAGGTGAACAATTATTTATTAATAAACGGAATTGGACAAATCATTTTTCGTTGGCAGATAAATATTTGGTAAGACTGTTTTAGCATAGAAGGAACTGAACGGATCGATTCAACGGTCCATTTTCTTCAAATGATGCATTTGTTAATTCCACCATTGTAGTTTAACGAAAGCTTAACCCGACAAAAAAAATAAGATGCAACGAATTGGAAAACCTTCGTGGGAGCAGGTTCTATAAGGAAATACGATTTTATTCGTACATCGAATCGTAAGTTCTTTTATATGAGTACAAAAAAAGTTTGCCAGTGGTAAAGATCTGATTGACTTCGGCTTTTTGTGGGTCTACTTTTGGTTCATTATTCATCACTTAAAACCACTGACATGAAAAAAATGATTTGTATTTCCTGTATGGCAGGATTCTTAACCCTGATTTCTTTGACAACAAAGGCCTCCGTGAATGAGCAGGTCCTAAAATCTTTCCATTCTCTTTTCCCTAGGGCCACCCATATCAAGTGGGTCGAATACCCTGACCATTTTTATGTTGCATTTAATCAAAATGAAATTCAGGTGAGGGTCTATTATGATACATTGGGGAATATACTCAATGCCATACGCTATTACAAGCAACAGGACCTCCCTTTGAATATTCTTCAGGCCGTTAAAAAAAGCTATCCTGGCAAAAAGATTACTGGGGTAACCGAAACCTCCAGTAAGGACCAGATCGAGTATTATGTCCATCTGGAAGATCAAAAAAATATCATGATTGTGAAAACAGGGGCTATCGTTTTTTTTGAGCTGGTTGATAAATTTAGGAAAGCCTAGATTGTGATATGAATAAGGGACACTAGCGTTGCGTTATAAATCGAAGATATTCAGCTGAATATCTTTTTTTTCTT
>JAFDYF010000104.1 GCA_018267575.1 Bacteroidota bacterium | reverse complement strand
GCCAAATAAATGGAAAGATAAGGGAAAGCAGCAAGCAAATGCCTACGAGGGAAAAACAACCATCTGGGGAACTGATTTAGTGTTCACTATTTCTCAAAGTCAGCAATAACGCTGTTGTGGTAAGTCCTACAATAAAGCAGGTCATGAATTTTTGCAGGAAGGAGCTGGTTTTGGTCATAGTGGTTTAAGCCCAAGATGCATCATTGCCAAAAAATCCACAAATGATGGAGTGGATTTGTTCAGCCTAAGGCGACAAGCTCTTTCTTTTACCCGAGGTCGGCGATCCCAGACCCCGCGGGAATGCAAACAATCATCATTTGGTTTAGCAATGAACCCGCCCAAGCTTGAATTGCTATATAATAATTAACTATTAAACACAAATTATTGAGCAACTGCAACTGCAACCATTTGTCCATTATTAACAGTTGAGTCGATCACCGCTCCATTTTTCCATAAGTACCCGTGATTGTATGTAGTGCTTCCCACTTTATAACTATCACCTCCACAAACGTAAATGTCACTGTTGGAAACAAAAATGCTTCGACCATAGGTACTGATTGATCCATTCCCCAGCGCCCTTGCAGTACCATTTTTCCAATACTTGGCAATTTGCGGATAGCTGCCGGAACTCGGACCAGTCTGTTCGTAACCGCATACATACACATCTGTTCCTGATAGACATATCCCAAACGCACCTGCACCTTTTGTACCATCAGTAAGCGGAAATGGTAAATTGCCCTTCCAGTAGTATGCCATTGTGTTATAAAATGGCGCTGTCTGGCTTTTTACCGATCCGCATATATATACATCTGAACCAGATGCTGCAATCCCGAATGCTGTCCCGGTGGTAATGGTGGTAGGGGCAATCCATGCGAAGGGTAATGTATGCGACCAGTAAATGGCCGACGTGCTTCCGTCATTATTATTGGATATACCTGCTGCAGAAAAAATGCCGTTACTGACAGTTAGTGCATAACTGTCAATGCCTGTATTATTATTTGTCAGATCCAAATTACCTGTGTATCCCACTCCGTTTACCCACTCCCTTACCTTTCTGGTACTACCATTGTTGGAAAAAATCGTCCCCAGAACAAAAACATCATTTCCGGAAACAGCAATACCATAAGCAATTTCATTATTGGTACCATCTGAAAGAATAACTGCCTGGCCGTTTTTCCAATATTTGGCAACATCGATACCATTGCTGTTTACTTCAAATCCTGATATATAAACATCATTTCCTGAAATGAATATTCCAGTTGCCTGAGCGTTTTTAGTGCCATCGGTTAGATTTACCGCCACATTATCTTTCCAGTATTTGGCAACTGTTACTGTACCATTTGATTCATATCCAACCGCGTAAACAGTACCACTGTTACCAGGCGGAGGTAATGGTGAGGGCGAGCTGCCATTTTTTTTACAGGAAGTAATGAAAAATGTAAATAGGAATAACCCAAAAATTGGTTGGCGCATAGAAATTATGTTTTATGTATGTAAAGATGCAACCTGGCTTAAATGAAATTTATCACATGATGATGTGAGGACGAAAAGTAGCGGGGAGGGTTTACAGTAATTTTTCTTGGCTGGCTTTAGAAACAGCTTCTACCTGGTTATGTACTTTGAGTTTAAGGTAAATGCTTTTGATATGGCTCCGTACTGTATCAATACTGATATTAAAATTGGCTGCGATAAGTTTGTAACTGTTACCCTTTGAGAGATGAGTGAGCACTTGTTTTTCTTTGGGAGTAAGATTATAGGGATTGATAGCAGGTCTTGCATTTTTTTGCATGCATTGGATCACCATTCTGGCAATACCGGGAGACATGGGTGCTTCTCCTTGCATTACCTGTTGAATCGCTTCTACCAGATGATCTGAAATATATTTTTTTAACAGGTACCCCGAAGCTCCTGCACAAATTGCATCTAATACGTGCTGGTTATCTTCAAATACGGTGAGCATGATTATTTGTACCTGCTGGTCAAAATGACGTACTTTTTTTACTGCTTCAATACCATTCATTCCGGGCATATCAATATCCATCAATATTACATCCGGTTTCAATTCGGTTACCTGTTGCTCCACCAGTTCGGTTCTTGAAAAATTGCCCAGCAATAAAAGGTCTTTGCTGAAGGTGATCAGGTTACATAGACTTTCCCGCAGGTTATTATTATCCTCGTATACAATTATTCCTATCTGCATAGTTGTTCAAAATAGCTGGTTCTGCAAAAAAAGTATTAATTACTTGTATCGGATATCCCCTGATCATGTGATGGGGATATCCACCCGTATTTCAGTACCCTTACCGGGAGCCGTTATTAATTGAAAATCTGCCTGCATGGCTGCAGCTCTTTCACGCATATTAGTAAGGCCATTCCCATATTTTCCTTTCTCAGGGTCAAATCCTATTCCATCATCTGTTATTTTTAATTTCAGTACTTGTTGATTTTGTTTTAGCGAAATAATCATGTTTTTGCAATCGCTGTATTTTGCGGCATTATTTACTGCTTCCTTAAAAAGAAGATAGAAGTCTTTTCTTTTTTTAATATCAGGTTTAATTATTGTAAGGTTACCTTCTTCAATAAATGTGTAATTGATCTTAAGGGGGTCAAGTATTTCGGCCGCAAATTCCTTCATACGGAAGATTATTTTTTCAAGCGTGTCATTCTGCGGGTTAATAGCCCATACAATGTCACTTACACTTTCCATGATTGCTGAAGAGCGGTCTTTAATTTTCAGTAAGCTGGGGGCGGTGATCATTTCTCCATTTCCCTCTGCCTGTTCCAGGGCCATTTTACTTATGATATTAATACTGGTAAGGGTAGAGCCAATATCATCATGCAGGTCTCTGGCAATATCATTCCGGATACGTTCCATTTCAATGATACGTCGGGAGTTATGCACAATCCGGTAACGGTTAATAATAAGAAAGGCAATCAGTAGTACCATGCCCAGTAATATAACCGCTCCCGTTTTCAAAGTCCTTTGTTTCTGAAGAGTGAGCCGGTTTAATTCCTGGTCTTTTTTTAAAAGTACAATTTCGTTTTCTTTCTTTTCTAGATTATACTGTTCTTCCATCCTTTTAACCTGGTACTGAATATCCTGGTTTTGCAGATTATGAGTGGAGTCATACAATTTTTTTGTATATAGCAATGCTTTGTCGAATTGTTTATTATTACTATAATAATCAGCAAGTGATTCATAGGATGATAACTCTTTTGACTTATCACCCATCTGGATGGCATTTTCCAGGTTGACAAGTAGTTTTTGTTCTGCATTTTCATTTTTAGCTGTAGAATTCTTTACTGAAACAATTGACGCATCAGCTGTAATGAAAAGTGAGGAATCTTTTGAATGAATAGCCTGCTCTTTTGCTAATTCAAAATATTTTATGGCAAGCAAATTGTTGTTTTTAATTGCATATACTTTCCCGAGCTCCAGGTTTGCATTGGCTTCTTCCAAGGATAATTTCATTTCCCTAAAAGTTTTTGCTGCGTCATTATAATAAGCTATTGATCTGTCATAATCCTGCAGGCCCTTGTAAATAGCCCCGTATTCCGCCTGTGTTGTAGCTATACCTCGTTTGTCATTCAAAACGGTTTTTAAGTCAATTGATTTTTTTGCGTAGGGTATAGCTTCATTAAATTGGTTAAGACGAATAAAATCATCACAAATACTTTCATAGCATAACGAGATCCCTCTTTTATTATCCACTTCCTCAAATATTTTTAAACCTGTTAAATGATATTGAAGTGCTTTTTTATATTCTCCCATTGCCATTAGATTATTCCCTATATTCAGGTTTTGTCCAGCAATTGAAGTACGGCTGCCGATGGTAGACTTCTTTTTGTCAAAAGTGATATATTGTTGGAGCGAATTAATCATATAGGGCAAGGCTTCTTTATAATTTCCCATTTTTTTGTAATAAAGTCCGGCAGCGAAATTGTAATTGGCTTTTGCATTTTCGGGTACGTTGTCATTAATAAGATATTTCAGTAGGCTCAGATAATATGCCGCACTATCTGAATTGCCGGAGTTAACTTGTACGGTCACCATTTGAGAATATGCATAACTGAGTAAAACGGGGTTTTTCAATTCTTTGGCTAATTGGATCGATTCACAAAGATATATTTTGGAAATGCTCATGTCTTTGCGTGTATATTCCGTAGCCAACGCATTCAGTGCCCTATTGTACTCCTCATTTCTGCTCCCGGTCTTTAAAATATTTTCAAGGCTATCAATAACGGAATTTTGTGAATATACTTGGCAGGGTATAGAAAAAAGGACAAGAAGATATATTGCTTTATGACGCATATTGCATGACGGTTGCGAGATATTTACAAATTGAATTTATTTTGAGTTCAAACCCCCGAACCGCACAGAGACCATAATTCCATCAGGGAAATCTGAAAATAGGATGGAATAGTTCTACTAATTTAAGATGTATTGATTAAAGTTGGACTTATAAAGTAATTATTTGTATAGCCATGATTTTTCAATGTGCTCAGGATCTAGCTAAAATAAATTAGGCGATTTGTGGCTGTATTTAAAAGACATCCCGCCCTGACTGGTGCTTGGTTAAGGATAAAAAGTTGGGGACATATTGTTCAGCATTGATCTATCTTCACGCCGACATTTAAGTTCCTGTAAGGTCTGGCACCGCCGGCCTAACTGGAAACTATTACTTATCCTAACGCAGTTCATATACAAGCACCGAATTGATCTTTGCGTTTTGTGTCAGTAGTTGACAATATCTGTCTTATCAAGTTTGGGTAAAGTTACCAAACCCACCCCCAATTACTTTAGTATGAACCGGGTCTGCTTTTTTGTCTGACGGTTCCGGTCTGAGAAAAAAATGTGGGTTTGTCCGATAAGGCAAATGCCTATGGTCTAATTTTCAGGAAAATAAGTTTTCAGCTTTTCATATAAGTGGGTGGGCATTACCGTTTTTTTCATGGTTTTTGTTTCCATGAAATACAAAACAATCCTTCCTGTAACCAATAAGTTTTTTATTTCATCATATACTTCATGATGGAATTCGATGCGATGATCAGTGGGTAATTCTTTTAGGATAACCTTTGCCGTTATGAGCTCATCATAACGAGCAGGGCGGATAAATTTTGTGTGCAGTTCCACTACGGGCATCATGATGCCCATAGCTTCCATGTCTTTATAAGTAAACCCTAATTGCCGAATGCTTTCGGCCCTAGCGGTTTCGAAATATTGCGCATAATTACCGTGGTACACGACGCCCATTTGGTCGGTCTCGGCATAACGGACACGGATCTGCGTTTCTGAAGTGAACATAATTTTGGATAATCAGTTTATTGTTTAATGACCAGTCATTGCATCCACACTGTACTTGCCGGGACCCAATAATAAGATTGAAAAAAATACCACCAAGTACAATATAGCCATTTCGGATTGACCAATTGATTGGCTACGATGAAAAATAAAAACGGCCACAGCCATACTGATCACCAGCACAAAAGCGGCCAAACGGGTGAATAGCCCCAATACCAAAAGCAATGCGCAAATAATTTCTGCAAATAAATTCATGAGCAGTGACCATCGGTGCCCAATATGCATAGGGTCCAAAAAGCTATGCTGCAATTCGCCAAACCTGGTCAGTTTGGAAACGCCATGGTTAAGGAAAATCAGGATGCCAAAGCTTGCACGCAATAACAAAGTGGCGATATTAAATCCGGTTTCTGAGTAATTTGTCGATAATAATTTCTTCATCGTGGATGATACTTTTGGCAAAAATAGATGATTTGGTTTTTCGGCAACTCCATAAAGAAATGTTAATCCTATCAGTTATCCACAGGTGTTTGGAACGATGTTTGGCTAAAGACAAAATATTTAGAAACTTTATCGCGTTAATCTCACCTATAAGGACATTGGAATGAACAGAGCAATCTTAATTGGTTTAATTATTATTATACCAGCATCTTCTTTGCTTGCACAGCAAACACAGTTTATCAGCGACCCGCTGGCCACTTTCAAACAAGCAAAAGAGTTTTATCAGAAAGAATATTACAGTCTGGCATACCCGCTTTTCAAGGAACTGGAACAGCAGTACCGGGAAGCCGACCAGAATAACCAGCCCCTCGTTGCGCAGGAAATAAAATATTATAGCATTGTTTGCGGGCTTAGACAAAATGAGCCGATGGCCGGGGAACGGGCCAATGAGTTTATTGACCTGGAAACAAATAACCCCCGGGTACAGATGATGAGCTTTCAACTGGCAGAATATGATTACCGTAAAAGGGATTATACTGCAGCGGTTCGATTATACGAGCATGTTAACTCCAGCAATCTGGATGAAAAGGAATTGGCCGATATGAAATTTCATGAGGGTTATTGCTATTTTACCCAAAAAAGATTTGAACTGGCCAAGCCTCTTTTTAATGCCATCCGCCAATTGCCTAAGGACCCTAATTACAAAGATGCCAACTATTATTATGGCTTTATCTGTTTCTATGACAAAAACTATAGTGAGGCATTGACTGCTTTCAAAGTGGTGGAAGAAGCACCCAATTATGAAAAAGTAGTGCCTTATTATATCGCCAATATTTATTTATTGCAGGGGCAAAAAGAAAGGGCGCTTCAATATGCGGAAGCAAAGTTGAAGAACAACAACCAATATTACGATAATGAAATGCGGCAGATGGTGGGTCATGGTTATTATGAAGAAAAGGATTTTGCCAAGGCGCTCCCTTATCTGGAACAGTACACAAAGAATGCCCCCAAAATTACCCGTACCGATCTTTACGAACTATCTTACTGCTATTATCAAACCCAAAATTGGGATAAAGCCATCGAAGGCTTTAAGCAATTGGGTGGCAAGCAAGATTCCCTGGCTCAAAACTCCATGTATTTGTTAGGCGATGCCTATTTGAAAACTGGGCAAAAGGCCAATGCCAGAAATGCCTTTCTGATCTGTTCGTCCAATAGTAGTAACCCCTCCCAAAAGGAAATCTCCTCATTCAATTACGCCAAACTCTCCTGTGAGTTGGGCTATCAGGATGTGGCTTTGAGTGAGCTGCAGTCTTTTTTACAACAATATCCCAACTCCACCTATAATGCAGAGGCAAAGGAACTATTGGTAAGTGTGCTGGCCAATACCAATAATTATAAAGAAGCATTGAGTCTTACCAACAATCTCGAACACGCTTCTGAAAATACCAAAAAACTATATGCCCGTATTTTGTATGGCCGCGCTACCGAACTCATCAACGATGGGTTGCTGATTTCTGCCAATGACATGCTCGACAAAGCACTGAAGGAGCCGAACAATGCATCGGTACTTCCCTTTATCAATTTTTGGAAGGCAGAGGTTTCCTATCGCTTGAACAAGATCGATGATGCCATCCGTTATTATTTTGATTATCTGAAAAGCGGGGCTATCAGTGGCGAAGCAAATCCAACCAACGCCAAATATAACCTGGGTTATTGTTTTTTGAAAAAGGAGAATTATCGTCAAGCTCAAAATTTTTTTGAACAGATTGTGAGAAGGCCAGAGATCAATTCCCCCCTCATGGAACAAGATGCCTATATCCGCGAAGCTGATTGCTTTTATATGAACCGTGATTATAAAACAGCGCTTTCCATGTACAATAAAGTGTTGGACTATTCATGGCCTTCCAGCGACTATGCCACTTTTCAAAAAGCCATGATAGCGGGTGTGAACAATGCCAATGATAAAATAAACCTATTAAATTCCATAACCCGCAAATTCCCTAATTCCAGTCTCATCCCCGACGCGAATATGGAGATTGCGATTACCCATCTTTCCAAAGAAGAATACCGTGAGGCATTGCCCTTTCTAAAAAATATCATCAATACACCCGGTAATGATGCGCTTAAGCCAAGGGCCTATTTGAAATCGGGCATTTGCTATTATAATATGAATAATAGTGCGGAGGCGCTGAACCAATATAATATACTATTGAAGCAATACCCCAATTCTCCCGAAGCGCAGGATGCACTTGACAATGCAAAGTCGATTTATGTGGAGCAGGGACGTAGCAGTGAGTATGTGAATTTTGCCAAAACGATGGGGGTGGATATCAGTTCCAGCCAAGAGGACCAACTTGCTTATCAGGAAGCGGAAGTGCAGTTCAACAATGGCAATTTTGCAAACGCGGCAAATAAGTTTGAGCAATATCTGACTAAATTTCCTGATGGCAAATACTCGCTCGAGGCAAATTATTACAAAAGTGAAATTTATTTTAATCAGAAGGATTGGGCAAAAGCAGTTCAGGGCTATGAAGCGGTGGCCGATAAAGCGCCCAATAAGTTTGCGGAAAAATCTTTGTTGCAGGCAGCGCATCTTAATTTCTTTGAACTGAAGGATTATGCGACCGCTGAAAAATATTTTTCTAAACTAAAGGATTTTGCGAGTACGCAGGAAAATAAGCTCGAGGCCATGCGTGGATTATTGCGCTGTCAATACCAATTGCAGCAGTGGGATCAAGCAGCCGAAAATTCCAAAGATCTGCTGAACCAAAAGAGTCTGAGCACGGACGACCGGATATTGTCCAATATGTCCATCGCAAAATCTTATCAGTCATCCAACCAATGTGCCACGGCCCTGCAATATTTCCGTACCGCCGCTTCCTTGAGCAAGGCGGCCTACGGTGCAGAAGCACGTTATGAAATTGCCAACTGTCTTTTTCAACAGGATCAATTGAAAGATGCGGAAAAAGCAGCTTTCGAAGTGATCAATAAATCAGGTTCCTATGAAGAATGGGTCACCAAGGCATATTTACTCTTAGGTGATATTTATACCAAGGAAAAGGATTATTTCAATGCCAAAGCCACTTTTAAAAGCATTATTGAAAATGCCAAAATAGAAGACTTGCGGCAACAGGCACAGCAGAAGCTCAATCAGGTTAACGAGGAGGAAAACAGATCAGGGAAAACCGGCGCGGATAACCAATAAAACTTGAATCGAAAACAACATGTTCAGACTATCGCTCACCAAATTCGTATTGCTTACAGGTTTTGCTGTATGTGCCAATCAGTTCTATGCAGTAGGGCAGGATTCCACCAAAAGGAAATCCATCGATATCACCTCTCAGTTCAAACCCGTGCTGAGAGAGGCCGCCAAAATAAATTTTCAGGCCTCCCCTGCCACGCCAGATACATCCAAACCCAGGCTGATTTATAATATACCGTCCCAGTTTTTATTGATGCCCTACCAACCTGGGGCACTGAAACCTGTAGCCTTACAACCCGATTCGGTATTGCCATGGCATAATGATAATTATATCAAGGTAGGGGCTGGCAGTGTGCACCTGCCTTATATTAAAACGGGTTTCAGTTTTGGTGATGGGAAAAGCAGTTTCTTCAATCTGTATGCAGATGAGTATATCTCTAAGGGCAAATTGCCTTTTCAGCAAAATAGTTACACCAATCTTAAATTGACCGGTACCGTTAAAACACAGAACCATTTGCAATGGGATGGGGCTGTTGGGTATAAGAGTGATGGTTATTATTTGTATGGGTTTAAGCCCGATACATTGAAGTTTACAAAGGACCAACTGAAGCAGAATTTTCAAACTTTTAGTGCAAGGCTAGGCATGCAAAATCTTTTGCCTACAGAGTTTGGGCTTACTTATCATCCCGAAATCAATATTTCGGTGTTCAGTGATAACCATAACCCCAAGGCCACCGAAGCAAACACGGTGCTGAATCTTCCTTTGCAAAAACAGATAGGCGACCAGTTTGCTTTCCGGCTTAGTCTCAATGCCAACCTCACGAACTATCGGTTTGGCTCACCCTCTATCAACAACAATATTTATTATGTAGCGCCGGCCTTGCTTTTCAAATCAAATAGGGTAAGTGCGCATGCAGAGATAACCCCATCTTGGGATCAGCATATGTTTCATTTGCTGCCCAACTTTAAAGTGGATATAGATCCTTTGGATGACAAGCGTTTTACATTCGAGATAGGCTGGGTGAGTTATTATGATAAAGGGTCTTATCAGCGTTATGCATCCATCAACCCATGGATTGCGCAGCCCGATAGCCTTTTGAACACGAGGGTGGAAAAACGTTATGCGGGCTTTAAAGGCACGGTTACTGACCATGTTACTTATTCCGCAAGCCTTGGGTATAATCAATATTGGAACATGCCTTTGTTTGTGAACGATAGCACAGGTGGAGGAAAAAATTTTTTGCTGAGGTATGACCCATCTATGAAAGCGTTGGAACTTCATGGAGAGATTGCTTATATCGTTGGTGAACAGTTCAGTCTTTCGGCTGGCCTGACTCTGAACCAATACTCATTGCAAAAGGAAGCCCGTGCATGGGGTCTCTTACCATTAGAACTCAACTCTACTCTCCGTTGGCAAATATTGAAAGACCTTTGGTTGAAAAGCGATCTTTGGGCCTGGGATGGTGCTCAATATCTGGCAGGCAAAGGACAGATTGGGAAAAGCAACCCAGCTTTCGACCTCAATGCGGGGGTGGAGTTCCGAATTACCAGACAGTTGAATTTATGGTTGCAAATGAATAATATTTTCAATGACAAATATGAGCGCTGGAACCAGTATCAATCCTATGGTTTCAATATTTTGGGCGGTATCGTATTCTCGTTTGGGGATACACATTGATCAAGATGGAATAGACAATTAGGATACGGTGAATGGCATGGGCACAAATATAAAAATCGGTTTTAAAGGGTTCATTTAGCTCGTGTTTCTTTAATCTGTACTTCACTTTGGATTTGTTCGTAGTTTCACTTGGGAAACTTACTGGTTTGGTAATAATGCTTGCAATTCTGGGTTTATTTTATTTCTTTCGTAATTGAAAAGCCAAGACTATGTACAATGAATTGAACAGCTATCTTTTTCAGCATAAAAGCATCAGTCTTCCAGGGCTGGGCACCATTTTTCTGGAAATGCAGCCATCACGTTTGGACAGTTCGGGAAAATATATCCACCCACCTACTTACCGTTTTCGTTTTGACAAATATTTTGATGCTCCCGATAAAGATTTTTTTGCGCATTTGGCTGCTGAAAAAAATATTCCCGATTATGAGGCCATCAAATGGTACAACGAATTTTCATACGACTTACGAAATAAGATACGCCAGGATGGGAACGCGGCGTGGGAAGGTGTGGGCATTTTAAAAAAGGATTCAGAAGGTAATATTGTTTTTGAATCCACAGCCAGCACCCCAGATTTTTTGGAGCCTGCGCCATTGAGAGCAGATATTGGTAGCTCAATGGAAGAAACCCTTACCCGTCCGCTGGATCCGGTTGTCGACCATCCACAGGAAGAAATCGCTTACCCGTTTGAAGAACATGCCAAAAAGAACAACTGGTGGCTATTTGCAGCCATCGCTGCAGCCATTGCAGTACTGGTCCTGCTTTTTCATTTCTCATCCAATGGGTGGGAGGTGCAATCCATCGGTAACCAGCAGCATTTGGAAACGGCCAAATAATCCACTTTACCAACCCGATTTTCTTTCTTTTCTTTGTGCTCCTTTATAAAATGGAAACACAATCAATTAATTATTCCTCCTGCCCTGTTTGTGGCGGTACCGCATTGAACAAGGTACTGGTAGCCACCGATTATCTTGTTTCTGAAAAGGAATTTGAGATATGGCAATGTGGCCAGTGTACATTGCGGTTTACGCAACAGGTGCCTGACGAGCATAGTATTGCGGATTATTATAAATCCGGGAACTATATTTCGCATAGTAGTACCCGAAAGGGGCTGATCAATAGCTTGTACCACTTGGTACGAAACCTAACGCTGGCGGATAAACGAAGATTGATTCGTTCCGTTTCCCAGCGGGATAAAGGCCAACTGTTGGATATTGGTGCGGGTGCAGGTGCTTTTGCACATTATATGCAAAAAAGTGGTTGGCAGGTAAAAGGGTTGGAGCCTGATGAAGAAGCAAGGAAAAATGCGGCGGCCTTGTACCAATTGGAATTATTGAAACCCGATGCTTTTTTTCAGTTCCCCGAAAACTCATTTGATGTGATTACCATGTGGCATGTACTGGAACATGTACATGACCTCCATACCTATATGGCTCAATTAAGAAAATTGTTGAAACCGAATGGGAAAATATTGATTGCCGTACCGAATTATACCAGTTTCGACGGCGACTATTATAAACGGTTTTGGGCTGCTTACGATGTGCCGAGACATCTCTATCATTTTTCCCCGGAGTCCATGTACCAATTGTTGGATCTGCACCAGCTTTCCTTTCATACTGCCCGCGGCATGTTCTATGATGGCTTTTATATTAGCATGCTGAGCGAAAAATACAAAAAGGGGAATATTGTAAGAAGCATTTTTGTGGCACTGCTCTCCAACCTAAAAGCATTTGTAGACAAGGAAAAATTCAGTTCGCTGATTTATATAGCTGGCAAGTAGCTATCGATAATATTATGGAATCAGCGCCAGTGTGTGAGCCTTTCTCTTTGCAACAAAAGGATTAGGTCGCATATCTGCACAAGTGGGTGTCATCAACAACAAGATTTATTTTCCGGAATTATTATAAGGCAAAGTGAATCGGATTTTGGCAATCCTATCATACAGAATTTCCAAAATAGCAGCAGGGGGAAGAAAGAACTATATTATCATTATATTCATATCTTGAACAGGTAGAATCGTGGGAGGATTGATGAAGCATTTGTTTTACAGGTATAAACAATAACAATGAAAACAGTATTTTTAATCGTTCTCCAAATGGCCGGTCTTGGTTTTTTGTATGCTCAAAATGCGAGTGATAAAAGCAGTGCATACGAGCCGCATGATCTTTTTGTACCCAGATTTAACCCACCTGCAGGCAATGCATTTCGCTCTGCCAAAGGGGTGCCGGGGCCTTTGTATTGGCAAAACAGCGCCAGCTACCTGATACATGCGACTCTTAGTGAAAAAGATACTTCTGTTACCGGCGATGTAAAAATTTCCTATACCAAAAACAGTCCAGACCAACTGGAATATCTATGGCTTCAGTTAGATCAGAATATTTTTCAACCCGCTTCCAGGTCGGTTGCAGCTACCCGTTACCCGGGTGATTATTTTGGGGTGTTGGGAAAGACCAATGGGGGTTATCAAATCAAGGATATCAGCATCACCCAGTGTGGAAAAACCTACACGGTAAAACCCATCATTTCGGATACGAGGATGCAACTTCGCCTCGAGAGACCCATGTTGGCCAAGGGCGATCAGGTATCCATAAAAATAAATTTCCGATTCTCGATACCGCTTGATGGTGCTGGCCGCTTTGGGCGACAGTATACCAAGAACGGCGTCATTTATCAGATAGGTCAATGGTATCCACGCATGTGTGTATATGACGATGTGGAAGGCTGGAACACGCTTCCCTATATGGGCCTTGGGGAATTTTATTGCGATTATGGCAATTACGATTATTATATCACAGCACCTGCTGACATGATCGTATATGGTTCTGGGAACCTTCAGAATGCAACCGAAGTGTTGACGGCCGAGCAAATAAAAAGACTTGCCCTTGCTGCAGCAAGTGATAAGACGGTTAGCATCGTAACTGCAGATGAAGCAACGAAAGCCGCCATGCTTCCTGCAAGCAACAAAACACATACTTGGCATTTTACCATGCAGCATACAAGGGACGTGGGTTGGGCTGCGGGTAAAGGGATGATTTGGGATGCGGCAAGGGTTCATGTGCCATCGGGTCGCAAAGTGCTTGCCATGTCCTGTTACCCGGTGGAGAGTATGGGCGATACGGCCTGGACCAGATCAACAGAATATTTAAAAGCAAGCATTGAAATTTATTCCAAACATTTTTTTGAATACCCTTGGAACTATGCGGTGAGCAGCGCAGGGATTACCCCGGGTATGGAATATCCCGGCATGATCTTTAATAACTATGCAGAAACCAAGGCTCGCTTGTGGTTTCTGATCGCACACGAGATTGGGCATAACTGGTATCCGATGATCGTGGGCAGCAATGAA
The DNA here is from genome assembly GCA_018267575.1 of Bacteroidota bacterium. Lineage (GTDB taxonomy): Bacteria > Bacteroidota > Bacteroidia > Chitinophagales > Chitinophagaceae > Puia. The sequence goes on along the minus strand of JAFDYF010000104.1, from coordinate 110,374 downwards.
AGAAGATATATGTGGCAGGATGAAGGCTTTAACAGTTATATCAATTATATAGCCACCGACCTCTTCAACAATAAAGAGTATGTGGATGACCCGGCCTATTTTGATAAAGGCTTTTTTGCTTCCCGCGATTATAAACAGTTCATGCAGTACAAAGATCCCTTGATGACTGTTTCTGATGCCATGGATGAACAGGAGCACTATCAGTTTTATGGCAAAACAGCCTATGGTCTTAACTTGCTCCGTACCGTTGTGGTGGGCAAAGAACGGTTTGATTATGCTTTTAGAAAGTATACTGAGGCTTGGGCATTTAAACATCCTACCCCTTATGATTTTTTCCATTGCATCAATAATGCCGCAGGGGAAGACCTAAACTGGTTTTGGAAAGAATGGTTTTTTACCACTTGGAAATTTGACCAAGCCATAACGGCCGTAAACTATGTTGACAGTGATCCATCCAAAGGCGCATTGATCAGCATTGAAAATAAAGAAAAGATGATCCTGCCTGTTATTATGAAAATTGTCCAAAGCGGTGGTAAGGAAGAAACAGTTCAGTTGCCCGTTGAAATATGGCGGCGGGGCGGCAGTTGGATCTATAAATATTCTTCTACCAACAAGATTGATAAAATAATACTGGATCCGGAAAATGTGTTACCAGATGTGGATAGAAAAAATAATGAGTGGGCCCCTGGTCAATAACAGAATATAAAAAAACAGAAAACAGGGCCGTTCGCAAATTGGCTAATCATTGAGGCATGTTTTACTTAACAAAAAATAAAATATGATTGTCTCGATGGGGCATTGTTCGTAGAAGTCAGAACTGCATTGAATATTCGGGGATATTGACGATGAAATAATTTTTAGTTCGCTGAGAAAAATTTTAAATTACGTTGACGCAACTGAACTTTAGAGTAATAAACACCAAGCATTGGATATGAAATGAAGTCAATAACCGTTTTCTCGCTGTTGATATTTTTGTTGGTTTCTGCTTGTCATAATTCCAAACCAAATTCATCCATGCGATGGGAATATAAATATAAGGAAGCCTTTGTTGAAACGGACCATGTAAAACTTCAGTATCTCGATTGGGGTGGGCACGGACAGGTTCTTATTTTAATATGCGGAGCCGGTGATACCCCTTTCCTTTTTGAAAATCTTGCAGAATCACTGTCTGCCCATTTTCGAGTTATTGGATATTCAAGAAGAAATCATGGCAAATCTAAAAGCAGGGAAGACAAATACGATAACGACACACTTGTTGCTGATCTAAAACTCCTGCTTGACACGCTCAAAATTGATAAGGCAAATTTTCTTGGATGGTCATTGGGTGGTAATGAAATATCAGGGTTTGCTGTAAAATATCCCGACAGGATTGTAAAACTCATCTATTTTGAATCGGGATATGATTTAGCTGATGGAGGTTTTGCAAAACTCGTCAGCAATATTCCAAGATCATACCTGCCTGATAACTCGGTAACAATATCTCTCGACAAATACAGGGAGTGGTATCATCACTTTTGGTTTGCCGATGTAAAGTGGAACAATGCCCTCGAAGATAATTTACGGGCTTCTGTTAAAGTGAATGCCGACGGTAGCATTGAAACCATTCCAAGTAATGATGTTTTCAGATCTATATTGAGTGAAGCAATAAATTGTCAGAGAAGCTATCAAAAAATTCAAGCCCCTTCCTTAGTCATTTATACAAAATCTTTTTTTTATCCCCCGGATGACAAACCTTCAACAAAAAAACTTTACGACAGCATCGAAAATAATATAGTTTCTCCCTGGAGGATAGCGAACAGAAAACGAATTGAAACTGAATTGCAAAATGCAACGATTGTAGATGCACCAAAGGGGACACATACTTCATTCCTATTCTTGAGTAACGACTATTTAGTAAAAACAATTAAAAATTTTATTGACTCAGCGAAATAAATTGGGAAACAAATTTCGCTACAGTGGTTGCGCCCCGAAATTTGATGAAACAGTTTTGCGGTGATATCGGCAATGGTTATTTGTACAGGAACAAAGCCATTGGCTGCAGATTTATCGCCCCTTTTTTTTGCCGCAGGTTCGTGATGCAGCTAAGTCCATGAAATAGGATTACCCATTGCGAGACTAATGACCCTAATAATGGCTAAACATCGAAAAACCGCTTGCCAGTATGCCTAGCACAACACAGCCCTCACACCCACCATGACAGGTACATATTGATTTACACTTCATTATCGGATACTGGCTTCATTGAAAATCAAAAATGACCAATATCATTACGTATTAAGAAAAATCTTTATTACTTTTAGATACAACTTAAATATTGTTATGGTCAACAATGTTTTTGGTTTGGCCAAAGCCCAGAAGTATATAAGTATATTTCTTTTTATTTTGTTGACCATCATATTTGCCAATGGGCGCAAATAGGTTCCCACAATGGCGTTTTCCCCCAGCAAGGGATACTTCGGTACATTTTATACCTAAGGCAAGCATCCTGTCTTTTGCTTTCGTGGTTGGTTCTGTAATCGAATCAACAGTTTAGGTATCAGCGAATTCAAAAGTGGACAAGTAGATAGTTATTCAGAAACCTCACCTATTGAGAATACTGCTCCTGATGTTTTTAAGGAGATTGCTTCCATTGCTGCAATCGCAATGTAGATCCTATTTGTGTCATTATGGTTGCAGGTGTGTTTGAGTATGCCATCTTTGATATGGGCGATTTCAGCCTTACCACCTTATTCTAAGCGGAAAAATTAGTCAGGATATTATAGTTCATTCGTACCATTGGATGGCCTACCGATCAGGTCACATGGATGAACAGCCAAACCATATCCAAGGTCAGTGAGGATTTGTTCTCAGCTTTAGAATAATGTGTTAACAATATTTATTCAAATACAATTTCTTGTTATGAAAAAGCTAAGGTATATCTGTCTCCTACTGGTATTTGTATTACCCATACTCTCACAGGCCCAATACACGCAAAAGACACAACTGCACCCCAAAAAATGGAAATTCAATTCAGGGCTGGATGTTGGGGCATGGTGGGGTGGCACAGGGGTGTTTCCATTAAAAATCGCAACGGATAATTTGGTGCATTCCAATCTGCAGTACCAGACCGCCTATACCGGAGATGTTTATTTTGAATGGCTGCGGCGCAAAAAAAAGGAAGGTACTGTGGGACCAGATATTGGTATAAAAACAAAACTTGTATGGGACTATTTTACTGCCAATAACAATGGGTCGGGCAATGGCTATGAGTCGTTGACATTGAATTATGCAAACATCCCCTTATTGTTTGAGTATTGTATCTCGTTCAAGAACAAAGTTACCCAGCCAAGATATATTGCACCCTCCAGCAATTCGCAAACTTATGTGTACGACCATGGCTATTACTATCATATCATTACAACTACCACGAATAACCCCGGGGGATATTCCCCAGGTGGTGTGCCTTATAGCAATGCCATTTTTATTTATGCTGGTCCGCAGGTTTGTTTTCTTACTAGGGCTTTCCATAATTTGAATGGGGCTGGTGAAACCATTGATACCGACCCTGCCCTGCAAAAAAGCTATATTGGTTTGGTGGGTGGTTTTTGTTTTTATTTGGCCAATATCAATCTGGATATTTCCTACCAAAAGGGGGTGACCAGTATTTCCAATGTGGAAAATGTTTATGTAAATGGGTTTCTGTTCAAGGTTGGCTTTAACCTCTCCAGAAGGAAATTTTGATGCGGAATAGTCACTATGACGCTGCGAAGCCCATGCGATGATGACGCGGGGTTGGCTGCCCCAGACCCGGCTGATGCAAAAACATAGCGGAGTGGCTAATAGACCTCACAGGTCTGGAATAACTTTCAGGATTTTTGTCCTACTGTTAAAGACCCTTGAGGTCTTTGGAAACAATGCTAGACCAGGACGGTCAGACAGGTGAACTGAACGCAAACCTCGCTCCATAGTAGCACGGCTGGAGAACGGAGCGTCGCAAGGATGTTGAGTATCGATCAAATGCTCACCCAATAAAAAATGGGATCATAAAGTTTCCTTCATAATCCCATCAGTTTTATCAATCAAATAAACCCGACTTCAGATTTCCTATTAGATCAACATCCTCAATGGTTCTTCCAATAACCCTTTCAATGTTTGCAGGAAGGCTGCTCCGGTTGCGCCATCCACTACTCGGTGGTCACAGCTCAAAGTAAGCTTCATCACATTGCCGGGAACGATGGCGCCATTCTTTACCACAGGTACCTGACTGATCCCTCCAATAGCGAGTATGCAGGCATCTGGTGGGTTGATGATGGCAGTAAATTCTTCAATACCAAACATGCCCAAATTGGAAATGGTGAATGTGCTTCCTTCCCAATCTGCGGGTTGTAATTTTTTGGCCTTGGCTCTTTGTGCAAAATCCTTGACCTCTGTTGCTATTTGCGTGAGGGATTTGGTATCAGCGAAACGGACCACGGGTACCAACAGCCCATCTTCTACCGCTACGGCCACACCAATATTTACATGATAGTTGGTGCGTATCTTATCCCCCAGCCAACTACTGTTCACAGCGGGATGTTGTTTTAAGGCCACGGCCACTGCTTTCAGCACAATATCGTTGAAAGAAATTTTTACGGAAGCCACTTCATTCAATTTGGCACGGCTCTCAACGGCCTTGTCCATATCGATGCTCATGGTGAGATAGAAATGGGGAGCCGTGAACTTGCTTTCGGCCAAACGTTTTGCAATCACTTTGCGCATTTGCGAAACGGGCACTTCATCAAAGCTCACTTGGCTTGTAGGAATACTTGATGTGATGGCTTTTGTCATTTCACTACCAGCAGACGTTTTTGCTGCTGTAGGTTTATAATTGTCGATATCACTTTTAACGATCCTTCCACCGTCACCAGTTCCTTGTATGGTTGAAATATCGATGCCTTTTTCTGCTGCTAATTTTTTTGCAAGTGGGGAAGCTTTTATTCTTCCATCGCCATTTAAGCTGGGACTATGTTGTTCAGTAGGGGCAGTGGATGCCGCTTCTTGCGCATTGGGAGTGCTGGTGGCGGTTTGGGTTGCAGTGGCATTGCCCTTGATGGCCTCTACCACTTTCTGAACATCCACTTTTTTCTCATCACCAATAATGGCCAGCAAAGCATTCACCAAAATTTTTTCACCTTTTTGTGCTCCCACATATAAAAGCTTACCCGTTTTATAACTTTCCAGTTCCATGGTAGCTTTATCCGTTTCAATATCAGCAAGTATATCGCCTTTGTTCACGGTATCGCCTACCTTTTTATGCCAATCCGCAATCACACCTTCGGTCATGGTATCGCTGAGCCGGGGCATCAATATTACTTCTTCCATTTTGGAAATATCTACAGAGGGGCTATTTGAACTAACTGCTTTGGTATCGGCCGCTGCCTCTTTGGTTTCTATTTTTGCAGGTTCGGCTGCTTTGGCAGGGGCGTTGTTCCCCTTTATCAAAGAGGAAATATCTTCACCCGGTTTGCCAATGATGGCCAATAGGTCATTTACCTGTAGTTTGCTGCCTTTGTCGCCACCCAAATGCAATAGCGTGCCATCTTTATAGCTTTCCAATTCCATGGTAGCTTTGTCGGTTTCTACTTCTGCCAGCAGGTCTCCTTTTTTCACCGCATCGCCCACTTTTTTGTGCCAGGATGCAATCACACCTTCGGTCATGGTATCGCTCAGACGGGGCATCAAAATAACTTCAGCCATATTAATGTAAGTAGTTTTATTTTTCTAAAAACGAACCCCGAAATTAAGGCAAAAACGATTATGAAAGTCGGAAAAGAACGGAAGCCGGCAAAGTCAGAAAGTCCAAAGGAATCCCCCGCTAGGCCTAAGCCCTTTCAGCCTTCGATTTTAAGGGTTTACGGGTTCGCGACCGATACCTGTTTTACATTACCCGTTCTTTTCAAAACCCCCCAATGCTGCAGTTCGCCCTTGATAGCCCTTCGGAAAGTTCTGTAAAGTACGAGCCACAAAAGCCAGCGCCAAATCAACCGTTGTGGAATTATCCAAACTAGCTTGGAGATTTTTTCTTTTTCAAATGCAAAAGCCAATATGGCCACGGCTACATCTACCAGCATAAATACAAGATAATAGATGCCGATTTTGGCCGCATTCCCGGTAAACAAACCAATGATCATAAAGAAATCTGCCAAGGGGATTACCGTCGGTATGATATACTGAAAAATCAGGATGTTTGGCATGGCCGCCCAGCCTAACCATTTATATTTCCAATTAAACAAGACATCCCGGTTTTTATAAAAAGTTTGCATTACGCCAAAACTCCAACGGAATCGTTGTTTGAAGAACATCTTCAAGGTTTCGGGAGCTTCGGTCATTGCAATCGCTTTGTTTTCGTTAGCTACCACATAACCACAACGCAGAATACGCACCGTGAGGTCACAATCCTCGGCCAGTGTGTCGGTTGTAAAACCACCAGCATCCTCAATGGCCTGTTTCCTAAATGCACCGATTGCTCCCGGCACAACCGTGATGGCGTTAAGATAGGAGAAGGCTTTTCTGTCGAAGTTTTGGCTACTGATATATTCGATGGATTGCCAACGGGTAAGCAAATTTACCTGATTGCCTACCTTAACATTGCCCGCCACTGCCCCAACCGCATTTTCCTCGGCATTGGGGTCAAAATGCATCATGAGTTTGGAAACCGCATCTGGTAAAAGTTTGGTATCGGCATCTATACAGACCACAAATTCGGCACTGGACTGTTTTATGCCATAGTTCAATGCGGAGGCCTTGCCCCCATTGGGTTTTGAAAATACTTTTACATTACTGTTATTGGCAAATGAGGTTTTCACTTTATCATAAGTGCTATCCTTGCTGCCATCATCCACAAAAATGATTTCAAGGTTGGGGTAATCCCCATTCAGCAAACTTTGGACAGAGCTTACCGCATTCACTTCTTCGTTGAACGCGGGTACAATAATGCTAACCAATGGCGCATTGCTGCCATCGGGAAGCCAGAAAGGCTGAAGGGATTGTTTTTTTTCTTTAAGATATTCCTTAGTTGCGATCACCGCAAGAAACAATATTCTTGTAATGGACAAAACAATGAACAATATAAATAGGGAGAACAAAGTATGGGAAGCCCAATATCCCAACTCGGCAAGCCAATAATTTATTTGAAGTATATAATACCCACTTCCTTTGGGTACAGGGGGCATTAGGTCGTCTTTTTTCTTTCCGAGCAAATCGGCTACCGTGGTAAACGTATACCCCTTTCCTTTAAAATATTCAATAATCCGTGGCAATGCTTTCACGGTTTCCTCCCTTGTCTCCCCTCCCGCATCGTGAAGGAGAATAATATTGCCGCTCAGGTCCTGATTGGTCATATCCTGTTTACGTTGAATAACCCTTGCCACGATGGAATCGGCTGGCGTACCAGGTTCCCAATCAAGAGGGTCGATAGACTCCCCAATATCCAAGTAATTTAATTGCCGGGCCCATGCCACAGGAATAAGTTCCTCATACTTGGTTGGTTCAAAGTCGGCATTGTACGGTGCTCGGAACATAATGGTGGAATGCCCGGTAATACATTCAATCAGCAACCGGGTCGCTTCAATTTCCAAAATGGCCCTTTTTTTGCTCACCTTGGCAATATTGGGGTGGGTGAAGGTGTGGTTCCCTATTTCATGGCCTTCATTAAAAATGCGTTTTACAATGGGTATATTGTTCTCCGCATTGATGCCCACCATAAAGAAGGTGGCAGGTACATTTTCACGGTTAAGGATATCTAGAATTTCGGGTGTGTATTTAGGGTCGGGGCCATCATCAAACGTGAGTACCAGTTTCTTTTTGTCCTTGGTGCCATATTTTCGTGCAATCCATTTTGATGGTAGTTTATCATAGTTCTCCTCACTAATGAGCATTTCCGAAGTGTCTTTTTCCAAGGTGATTTTTCCACTGGTAGGGCCTCCCACAATATCCAATACTTCGCCTTCCCCTTGATAAGAGGGGCGCTCGTCTTTGGCTATATCTTTTACGGTATTAAAAGTGGAAAAATCAAATTTCTTGATACTGTCCTTGCTCATGTCATGATCATAAAACTCCCACATGCGCGAATCCTCAGAACCCAAACGCCACAAGGATACCCCTGCCAAACCGTATTCTACCGCAAAACGCATGGAGTTGAAGGTTGTGGCGGCATCTGTAAAATGCACTTCATGGTCTATATTGTTATCATCGGTATAATTGAAGTGGAGGTTGTAGGAATCGTTGTCGAAATCAATTTTGCCTTGATAGGTTCGTGCTAGGGTCAATGCATCTTGGTATTTGATAGGACCGGCACTAATTTTTTTGCCCGTACTATCCAAACTCCAATTATAACCAAACCCTGCCAGCGCCAAAATCATTTTTTCGGAGGGGATTTTTTTGGCAGCCTGGTCCACGGCCGCCTCGATCCATTTTTGGTGACAGATTGGACCGGGGTCAGTATTTTCAGAGGATTGGTCATAGGCCATAAGCACCATGTAGTCATTATACTTGGACAGTTCCGCTATATTATAATCATCATTGAATGGGGAAATATCCTGTGTAACGATATAACCGTGGGCATGTAGTTTTTGATAGAGCTCTTTTTGAAAAGTTACGAGTGTTTCATTCTTTTTTTCTTTGAGCTCTTCAAAGTCTATGTTTATTCCGTCAAGACTATCTTTTTTTAGTGCTTTGAGGATATCGTCGATGAGCCGTTCCCTTTTCTTTTTGTCGGTGATGATGCGATGTACCACATCGCCATGGAATATTTGCCCAAAATTGTTGGTAAGCAGTGGAAGCACTTTGATGGCCGCTTTGTTCATCAAATTCAATGCGGCAGTATCTATTTTGATGGTCAAGGTATCAGCTACCGGATCTAAGAAAAACCATTCAGGAAAAGCAACGTTGAGGTGATTGATATTTTGTTTTAGAGAACTTAAAGATTGAGGGTCCCAACTGACATAAAATGCAGCACGAATGCCAGTGGTAAATTTTTTGAATGAGTAAAAACTGGAATCGGCCTGCACCAATATGCCCCCTTTTTTTCTGTATCTTTTTGGGATGGGATAACCTCCTGCTTGGTAAGCTGCTTTTTCATTGATGTATTTTCTGAAGCCAGTGTATTTCTGCAGTAATTTGCTTTTTAGTGCAAGACTACTGGTGGTATCCAAGAAAGCCTGTTTGGTGGACATTTGGGGCAAATCGGGTGTGTACACCTTGGAAATAGCTACTGCAATAATAAAAACTGCAAATACTAAAAACAATATGAAAATCCTTCCACTCCATTTGAACCTTAGCCAGCGGGAGGAGGAATCTGTTTGAAAAACCTGATTGGTTGTGTTTTTTGACATACTATATCTTGCAAATTTCCATTCATTTGGTTATTCGCCAAAATTGTTGTTGGAATTTAACAAGTATGATTTTTTTTATATCTCAATATTAGTAATCGAGTTCTAATTTGAGCCTTTCTTTTAATTCTTTTACCAATGGGTATTGTTCTGCTATTTTGAAGAATTGGTCTCTTTTCGTCAAAGTGATTTCAGTAGGTGCTATTTGTACCGCATTTTCATCGATCACCACCGAAAAAGTCACTGCTTTGTTGTTGAATATTTTTTGAAGGAAGGAAGAAAGCTCTCTTTTTTCCTGCTCAATAAATTTTTGTTCGAGGTTATTATTGGCGACTACTTCAAAAAGACTTTCACCGATAATTTTTCTGGTTGCCCTTTCAAAACTTTGTACCGCAGGGTTCTTGGCACTCCGCAACTGCTCGGTATATTTGCCCCAAGCTTGGTCAAGGGCTGGGTCTGTCAATGCTCTTACACTATCAACGTTTACGGCTTGTTGCTTTCCAGCAACTTCTTGTCTCACTTTAGACAAGGCACCCAACGAAGTTTTTTTGCCCGCTTGTTTTGTTTCCTGCTGTGGCGGCGCATCTGATTTTTTTTCTTCTGGCTTTGTTTTATTGTTGATTGCTGCAGTTTCTATAATCAGCCTGGGTTGATCAATTTCTTTTTTGCTAGTAGTAATCGTTTCTCGAGGTTTGTTTGCTTCCTGTTTTCTGGAAACTTCCATGGGCGCAATAATACGATAGGCGACCGTTTTGGTTGTATTAGTTAGTTTTTTTTTAGTGCTGGTTTCGCTGTTGCCGCTCAGCTCGATGGCCTGGGCGAGATAGCAAAGTTTGATTAGGGCCAGCTCTACGTGCAAACGTTTATTACGGGCTGCTTTATAACTGATTTCAGTTTCATTTAGCACATTCAATGCGCTAATCAAGTAGGAGGGATCTGTTTTTTTTGCGGTAGCAATATATTTTTCTTTGAAACTTTCAACGGCTTCCAATAGATGGGCTACTTTCTCATCGTTGCACACCAGCAGGTTGCGGATAAATTCAGAAAAACCATTCAACACCATATCCCCTTCAAAACCTTTTTTATTGATATCGTCATATAGTAACATGGCATCGGCCAGTCTTTCGCCCTGCATGGCTTCCATCAACTGGAAATAATAATCCGCATCCAATATGTTCAGGTGCTCCAGCGTATTTTTATAGGTAATCTGGTTATTGGTAAAACTGGAAATTTTATCAAGAATGCTCAGTGCATCCCGCATACAGCCTTCGCTTTTTTGGGCAATCACCTGCAAAGCTGCTTTGTCGGCTTTTATTTCTTCTTTATCGCAGATTTCCTGCAAATGTTCAACAGTATCGTTGACTGTGATTCTTTTAAAATCGAAAATCTGACAACGACTCAAAATCGTAGGTAGTATTTTGTGTTTTTCAGTGGTAGCCAAAATAAAAATGGCATAGGGGGGTGGCTCCTCCAATGTTTTCAGGAATGCATTGAAAGCGGAAGAGCTGAGCATGTGTACCTCATCTATAATATATACTTTGTATTTCCCCGCTTGCGGGGCAAAGCGGACCTGTTCCACCAAGGCCCGGATATCATCCACGGAATTATTGCTGGCAGCATCAAGCTCATGGATATTTAAAGAAGTGCCTTGGTCGAAGGATATACAACTGTTGCAAGTATTACAGGCTTCCCCATCGGGTGTTTGGTTTTGGCAATTGATGGTTTTGGCCAATATCCTAGCACAGGTGGTTTTGCCAACCCCTCTTGGGCCACAAAACAAGAAGGCATGCGCCAATTGATTGTTCTTGATGGCGTTTTTGAGTGTGGTGGTAATATGGGCTTGCCCCACCACAGTTGAAAAATTCTGTGGTCTGTATTTGCGGGCAGATACAATGAATTTGTCCATAAGGCTTGCAAGTTACAAGATAGTTTTGAGTCTGAGAAAGTAGTCGATGGCGGTTGTTCGTTGGTAGTTGGCCGATTACATTTTCGTATATCTTGACTAAAAGTCGGCCATCTGCCCACGGCCATCGGTCAACTTACAACAAAAAAGGATGTCTCTTGAACTCCTTTGTTCTATCAAATAAATAACGATAGGTAATGAGCGTTCTACTTACATAGGTTTCGCCTAGGGATTTGGCGATATTGATCATTTTGGGATTGAAATCGCCCACCCACTGCATTTCGTAATCGGTGTATGCGGTATGGGGCTGCACAATTTTGGCTGTTTCCCCAATGATGTAGGCGTCCACGCCCATTCCTTGAAATGCGGGTACCAGACCAAATACAATTCCCGTAAGTTTTTTATTGACACCCCTCCATTTCAACCAAAGGAATTGGAGTTTTTGAAGAAGCCCCATCTGGCCATCAAAATATTTGAAATATTGGTTCAGGTCAGGGAGGTTGATGAACATGGCAATGGGTTCATTATTGTGGTAGGCAAACCAGATTACCTTTTCGTCCATTAAAGGCTTCATTTGTTTGAACATGACCCTGACCTGTTCCTTTTTTATTTCCTTGGAACCTCCATGTGTGGCAAATGATTTATTGTACACCGTGGAAAAATCGTTCACGAATTTTTCCATGTCATTTTTATGGATATAACTGGCTGAATAGGCTGGGTCTGCCGCTAATTTTGCATGCCTTGTTAAAACTTTTTCACTCAAGGTTTTTTTGGGATCCATGCCAAAGCATAACTGTTTGAAGAAGGTTTGGAAACCATAACTCTCAAACAAAGTTTGGTAATAAGCAGGGTTGAAGTTCATACCATAGGGTGGTTCGTGAAAACCATCCACGACCAGCCCCCACCATTTGTCACGCTCCCCAAAATTGATGGGACCATCCATGGCTTCCATACCCCTTTGTATCAGCCAATGTTTGGCCACATCGAAAAGCATATCGGCTGCCTCCTGATTGTTGATACAATCAAAAAAACCGATCCCGCCCACAGGCACATCATCTCCTTTATTCTTGTATTTTTTATTGGTGAAGGCAGCAATGCGACCGATCAATTTGCCATTATCCTCTTTCAAAACCCAACGAGTGCATTCACCAAAGCGGAAGGCCTTATTTTTTTCCTTGTCAAATACCTCATTGATTTCCCTGTCCAAGGGACGGATATAGTTTAATGTGGTTTTGTTCAGTTCCACGTTTGCCCTTATGAAATCTTTGGCATCGGTCACGTCCTTCACTTCAATGAGTTGCATCATAGTTAATAGTGTGGTGGGCAAAAATAGAGAAAAAAGGGGTAGGGAGTCGGGAGGCTGGTGTAGGGAGTACGGAGTCTGGAGTCGAGAGTTGGGAGTCTGTTCACTAGCCCCACCATTTATGGTGGGGAAAAGGTGTAAGGCAAAAGGTTTGGGGTTTACGAAGTTTCAAGGACCTGGGTAAAGTTGGGGCCTGCGCTCGGCGCTATGCGTTGAGCCTTATGAGTTGTGTTCTTTGTTTTCTTTGTGCTCTTTGCGTGAAACAAAAATTATTTCTCGCAGAGGCGCAGAGTACGCGGAGGAAAGTTGGTGTCTCCGTTTAGCGTTCTGCTTTATGCGTTCAGCCTCGAATAGATTTTCTAAGGTACAAGTGTGCGACGCAAGGATGCTAAATAGTAGCAATATGGCTAAATACAAAAAATTAATAATTGATAATTAATAATTAAGAATTGGGTGAGATTTCTCTCTGGTTTTCAAGAAGCTAGATGGTTTTCCCTTTCTTCCCTATACCCCAAACCTTCCACCCCAAACCTTCTTAAAAACTGTTTCGGATTTTTGCATCCACTCCCTTACCTTTGCAGCCGATTTTTAGCACTTAACACCAAATAATTTATAAATAATTGCTTTATGGCAAATGTCGGCAAGATCAAACAGATTATCGGAGCGGTAATTGATGTACAGTTTGATGATAAACTTCCTGAAATATATAATGCCCTTGAGGTAAAAAGACAAAATGGCGAAACCTTGGTTCTGGAAGCCCAGCAACATCTAGGGGAAGACAGTGTCCGTTGCATTGCCATGGATGGCACGGAAGGGATGGTTCGCGGGATGCAAGTAGTGGATACTGGTATCCCTATTGCTATGCCAGTCGGCGAGGCGATCAAAGGCCGCCTTTTCAATGTGACCGGTGATGCCATCGATGGATTGCCACAAGTATCAAAAGTGGGAGGTCGCCCGATCCACTCCAAGCCACCAGCTTTTGAAAACTTGAGCACCTCTACCGAAGTATTGTTCACCGGTATCAAAGTGATTGACCTGATTGAACCTTATGCAAAAGGTGGTAAGATTGGTTTGTTCGGTGGTGCGGGTGTGGGAAAAACGGTATTGATTCAAGAGTTGATCAACAATATTGCAAAAGCATATGCCGGTGTATCTGTGTTTGCCGGTGTCGGTGAAAGAACCCGTGAAGGGAATGACCTGATGCGTGAGATGATCGAAGCGGGCATCATGAAATATGGCGACGAGTTCAAACATAGCATGGAAAACGGTGGTTGGGATCTGAGCAAAGTGGATATGAAAGAATTGGCCGATTCCAAAGCCACTTTCGTGTTCGGACAAATGAACGAACCTCCCGGAGCTCGTGCCCGTGTGGCATTGAGCGGATTGACCATTGCCGAATACTATCGTGATGGCGATGGGCAGGGCCAAGGACGCGATATCCTTTTCTTCGTTGATAATATATTCCGTTTTACGCAAGCGGGTTCTGAAGTATCGGCCTTGTTGGGCCGGATGCCTTCTGCCGTGGGATATCAGCCAACACTGGCTACTGAAATGGGTTTGATGCAAGAGAGGATTACTTCTACCAAAAATGGTTCAATCACTTCCGTACAGGCGGTATATGTACCTGCGGATGACTTGACCGATCCGGCGCCTGCTACTACCTTCGCCCACTTGGATGCGACTACGGTATTGAGCCGCAAGATTGCGGATTTGGGTATCTACCCTGCAGTGGACCCATTGGATTCCACTTCCCGGATTTTGACTCCACAGATTGTAGGTGATGCTCACTACAATACGGCCAATAGAGTGAAATTGATTTTACAACGTTATAAAGAATTACAGGATATCATCGCCATTCTTGGTTTGGATGAGTTGAGTGATGAAGATAAAATGACGGTGGCAAGAGCCAGAAAAGTACAGCGTTTCCTTTCACAGCCTTTCCACGTGGCGGAGGCTTTCACTGGTTTGAAAGGGGTATTGGTACCTATTGACGAAACTATCCGCGGGTTTAACATGATCATGGACGGAGAAGTGGACGAATATCCTGAAGCGGCTTTCAACTTGGTGGGCAGCATCGATGATGCCATAGAGAAAGGGAAGAAACTGATGGCTCAAGCTCAGGGATAGATAGCAACCGGGTTTCTAAGAAACCGACAACATTTAATAAAGAAGGTTAAAATAAAAATTCCCCTTTTAGGGGCAGCGCATGAACTTAGAAATATTAACACCTGAAAAAAAAGTATTCAGCGGGGACGTATATGGCGTTCAGTTGCCAGGAATATCTGGTTCGCTGGAAGTGCTGGAGAAACATGCTGCTTTGGTAAGTGCTTTGAAACCCGGTAAGTTGAAAGTACTGAAGGATAAAAGCAACCATTTTACCTATTTCGATATACAGGGAGGCTTTGTGGAAGTGGTGAACAATCATGTATCTGTACTGGTTGAAGGTGCCACTGAATTGGAAGGTAAATAGGCTTCGCTTTTGAAATTGCTCGCACTCTTATCGTTGCCCCAATCAATAATAACCTTGACTTAGTTCAACTGTGGGTCAATGGGGAAATTGGTCAACATTTCATACTCCCCGCCCAAGTGCCGCAGCGCCTCTTTCCATATTTCACTATATCTTTTATGGAAAACTAATTTTTGCGTGGCAGAAACCGTTAGCCAGGATTTTTCTTTGAGTTCATCTTGCAACTGTCCTTTTCCCCAGCCCGAATAGCCAATAAAAAATCGGATCTGCGCTTTGTCGATTTTCCCAATACGCAATAACTCGATGGCCAATTCAAAATCGCCACCCCAAAAAATTCCTTTCATGATTTCTAGTCCCCCTGTTATATTTTCTGGCGACTGATGTAGAAAATGGATGGTATCCAGTTGAACCGGCCCGCCAAAATAGACTGGTATTTTAAGCCCATCGGCACTGCTAACCAGTTCGTCCAAAGTATGATCGTATATTTTATTCAATACAAAACCGAAGCTGCCTTCCTCTTGGTGGTCGCATAAAAAAACCACCGTCCGAAGGAAATTGGGGTCCTTCAGAAAAGGGTCTGCAATCAACAATATGCCCGGGGCTGGGTTTTCCATCATCTTTCAAATTTTGTAAAAAGGCAAATGGTTCACTTGTTTTAAAAACTCTTTGTAATTTAAAGTATTTATTTTCATTGGTAAAAATAATGGGTGGCGAAAATATACCAAGTACAATTGTTGTTTCACATGGGCATTATTGTTTGCTGATGTTTTAGGATATCTGTACACAAAGCAGGCTAAACGCTGCGTTAAAACCCAGCGAGCCGAGGTAAAACCCTTTTCTTTGTGAAACCGTTGTTAAATTAGCTTCGGAAGCCAGTACCAATTCCATTAAACCTTGTTATGATTCGATAAATTCGCACCCCCATAAAGAGGGTGCCTGAGATTTTTTAACCAGCTTCAAGAATGAAAAAAGTATTCCCGGTCATTGTAGTGCTGATAACCCTTTCGCTTATTGGCGTTATCTATATCCAGATCAACTGGGTAATAACAATGGTTGAGAACAAACAGGAAGAATTTATCCATAAGGTAACCGGTGTAATGAATGATGTGGGGCAGGAACTTGTACAGCAAAAAAATTTTTCTCCCAACCTGAGCATGCTCCGTTTGAGGCCAGGTTTCAATTTTAGGCCAACGGATCCCTTGTCCATCGAGTTGATGAAGCCCCCAACCATTGGTCAGATTTTTACACAGTCACAATTAGAAGAAAAATTCCAAAAAGCCTTTAATAAGTACGGTTTGGGGGGCACAAAGTTTGAATTTGCTATTGCCTCTGATATGAATATTGAAAAGATGTCGAGAAATTATACCCATGCCTTTGAGGATACCATTCATAACCTGAGAAATTTTTTGCCATTGCAAATGATGGATGATGGGAATTTGAATGTTACATCCACCCCGGAAGTGCTGGTGTTGATTGTGCCTAATTTCAAAAATATCGTGATCAAGAAGATGTATTGGAAAATTGCCGGGATGATATTTTTCACGCTCATGATTATTGCCGCTTTCTATATTACGGTGCGAACCTTGCTTGTGCAAAAAAAGATGAGTGAGATCAAAAACGATTTCATTAACAATATGACGCATGAGTTTAAAACTCCCTTAGCCACCATCTCCTTGGCAGTAGATGCCCTGCGAAATGAGAAGGTGATCAAAGACAGAACGAAATCAGATTATTTTAGTTCAATTATCAAAGAAGAAAATAAGCGGATGAACAAACAGGTAGAAACTATTTTGCAAGCTGCACTGATGGAAAGGCAGGAACTGCAACTAAAGCTCCAACCGGTGCATGTGCATGATATCATTGAGGATGTAACCGCTAATTTTCAGTTGCAACTGCAAGAAAAAAAAGGAGAGGCTGTACTGAAACTGAATGCTGCCCATGATTTGCTGGAAGCGGATGAGGTGCATTTTACCAACCTCATCAATAACCTCATGGACAATGCGGTCAAATACTCCAATGACAATCTGGTTATTAAAATCACTACCCACAATACCAAGAAAACGCTGATCATCCGCTTTGAGGATAATGGCATTGGTATGAACAAAGAAACACAGCGAAGGATATTTGAAAAATTTTACCGGGCTCATACTGGCAACCTGCACAATGTAAAAGGTTTTGGTCTTGGGCTCAGCTATGTAAAAACCATTGTGGATGCCCATGAGGGCAAAATCAAAGTAGATAGCACCGTTGGTAAGGGTACTGTTTTTACCATGGAATTCCCTTTGAAAAAAGAAGCGTAAAAAATCAGCTTTCAGCTATTTTCATTTCTTGAACAACAAACATCCATCCCCATAACTGAGAAAGCGGAAATCGTTTTGCAATGCATGACGGTATACCTGCTTCCAACCTTCGCCAATCAAGGCAGCAACCAAAAGCAGCAAAGTGGATTGTGGTTGATGGAAATTAGTGATGAGCCCATTAATGATTTTATATTCATAGCCGGGGACAATCAGTAAGGCTGTTTTGGTACTGATCTGTTTCAACTGATTTTTTTTCATCCACTCTAGCAATGACAATAAGGCTTCTATGGTATTTATCTTTTGAACCGTTGTTTCGTAAGGATCCCATTGATGGATGAGCAGTTGGTCACTGTTTATATCAGGTGTTGAAATGGTTTTCACACCCAGCCAATAAAGGCTTTCGATGGTTCTGGCTGATGTGGTACCAACAGCAATGATTGGGTTATCCAGATGATATAAGATATTTTCAATCGTATCTATCCCAACGGTAATCAACTCCGCATGCATTTCATGGGTTGAGATGGTTTCTGTTTTCACAGGCTTGAAGGTGCCCGCACCTACATGCAGCGTGATATGATTCCTTTTGATTTTCTTTTGATCTAGCTGACTAAAAATATAAGGTGTAAAATGCAGACCGGCTGTGGGGGCTGCCACTGAACCATCATATTTTGCATATATGGTTTGATAGCGCGAGACGTCCGTTGGCTCGGCTTCTCTATTTAAATAAGGAGGTAAGGGAATGAGCCCGGCAATATGTAACAATTCAGCAAAGCTCAACATGGCTGGCTCCCAAGAAAATTCTATAATAAAATGGCCAGCTTCTTTTTGTACAATGGCTGCCCGCAGTATTACTGTTCCTTCTTTTTTGGGAATCCTTTTTTCCAATATTTGTCCGTGCTTCCACTTGGAAGCACCGCCTACCAGACATTTCCACTGTGTTTTTTGTTGAGCCATCATAGCACTACTGATATCGATGGTGCCTGCAGGTTCCAAGCAAAAGATTTCTATTTGGCCACCACTCGGCTTTTGAAACAAAATCCTTGCTTCCACTACTTTGGTATTGTTAAAAATAAGCAAGGCATTTTCCGGTAAGTGGGCAGCTATATTTTTGTAAATATCTTCTTTGATCAAATCGTTTTGGTAGATCAACAATTTGGAGGAATCTCTTTCTGGGGCGGGCAATTTTGCAATCCGTTCTTCCGACAGTTCATAGGTATAATCGGCGATTGAAATATTTTTTGGGTCCATGATGAAGGCAGCTAACTGCTGCATTTTTATATTAAGATAATCTTTTGTTTATGTTTCATGAATTAGTTAGCTATTTCTCAACGCTAAGGGTACCACCATTTTCAGTCCACTCCAATAATTTTTGACCGCGCAAACTTTGATATCTACCATACCATGTTGGCAGGCATAATTACGTATATACGTTTCCGTTAAGTCTGTGGCTATGCCAGCGGTTTTTTATACCAAGATGGCCAGATAATCAGATGGCTGTTTGCTTTATAAATGGTAGTAAGCTTTTTCATTTCCATTTCAAAGATTTTTTAGATGCGGCAAAAATATGAAAGAGGTCTGGAGTCTCTTTTCTTGCCACCAATTGTTTTGAAATATCCTTTTCTACCAATCTAAAATAATCATCAGGTGCATGTATTAAAAGGATTTTCATATCATCCTTGATGCCCAATTTCTTTATAAGTGCTGTACCTGATTATCCGGTGCTTGTCATATTGATTTTTAGGTTATTCACCTGTTTCCACCATTATTCACAGTTTATCCACTCCGATTTGGTGGGTATTGTCTCCCAAGTCCCTATAACCCTTTACCCTATTGCATCTATATGAAAAAAAAGTTGTGGAAAAATTAAAATCCCCAAAATTTGTTTCTAAGGTGGGAAAAAGTGTTATTTTGTGTAAGTTTTTAAATATTTTGGAAGTAATCGTCATAAATGATTGGTTTTCTTGGAGAATACGAGGCTACGCTAGACCCCAAAGGTCGCTTTCTTCTACCGGTTGGCTTTAAAAAGCAATTGCCGGAAGAAGGGAATGCCCAATTTGTGATTAGCCGGGGCTTTGAAAAATGCCTAACCCTGTACCCCATAAAAAACTGGGAACCCATTTTTGAAAATCTAAGCAAGCTCAATGATTTTGACCCCAAAGTTCGTGAATTCAGGAGATATTTTTTGAATGGGGCCACCATGATGGATCTGGATTCGGCCGGGAGATTGTTGGTGCCTTCAAACTTGAGAGAACATGCGGGTTTGGAAAAAGATATCGTGTTGGTGTCGGCCTTGAACAAAATTGAAATCTGGGATAGTAGTAAGTATAAACAGCTCTTTGAATCTCTTTCACCGGAAACATTTAGCGGCCTTGCCAACGAAGTGATGGGCGGCGGGAAGTTGATGGGTTAATATTGAAGAGTTGATTGGTTGAAAAGTTGAAATGTATGAGTAAGCGGTCAAATAAATATGATCAGAAATCAAACGCAACTGGACAGTCACTCAGCCATTCACCCGTTCAACTCGCGAACCAATCAACTGAAGGTTACCATCTGCCTGTATTGCTAAACGAGGCGATTGATGGATTGAACATTCGACCCGATGGCATTTATGTGGACTGTACGTTTGGTGGAGGTGGCCATTCGAGAGAAATATTGAAACGCTTGGATGAGCGTGGAAAATTATTTGCCTTCGATCAGGACGCCGATGCAGCCAAGAACCTGCCTGCCGATGAGCGCATCATTTTTGTGCCTCATAATTTCAGGCATTTGCAACGGTTTTTGCGCTTGCATAAAACAGCCACCGTGGATGGTATCCTAGCGGATCTGGGCGTAAGCAGCCACCAGTTTGATGAAGCAGATCGGGGATTCTCCATACGCTTTGAAGGCGATCTGGATATGCGGATGGACCAACGTCAAACACTAACCGCTTTTGATGTGGTAAACCGTTATACCGAACAGCAGCTTCACAAATTGTTCGAGCAGTATGGAGAGGTAACCAATGCAAAAACATTGGCAAGAACCATTGTGAATGTTCGACATGCTGTTTCGCTAAAAACCATTCAGAATTTTAAAACGGCGCTAAGTGCAGTGGTGAAAGGGAATCCAAATAAATACTTTGCCCAGGTGTTCCAGGCTTTGAGGATTGAAGTGAATGATGAGCTCGGTGCGCTGACAGAAATGCTTCAGCAAGTGCCAGCATTGCTCGCCCCCGGTGGTCGGGTGGCCGTTATTACTTTTCATTCACTTGAGGACAGGATTGTAAAAAATTTTTTCAAGAAAGGATTATTTGAAGAAGAGCAGTTAAACCCCTTTGCGCAAACCAGCGCTGAGCCTTTGCTGCAGGCATTGACAAAAAAACCTCTTATACCCGGAGAAGCAGAACTGAAAGCCAACCCAAGATCGCGTAGTGCGAAGCTTCGGGTAGCGGAACGGTTATAACTATTCGTTGTTGTTGTGGAATGGTTTTGAATAGTACGCATGCAATGAATGCAAAAACGGCCTGATAGATGTCAAATAAAAATACGATAACGGGTTGGAAAAAAATGCTAGGCTATAAATGGATTGTAAAGGATATCCCTTTCTTTCTTTTCCTCGCTTTGCTTGCTGTGGTATATATCTATAATGGCCACTATGCGGAGAAAACAATTAGGAATATCAATAAAACAACCAACGAGCTAAAGGAGTTGCAATTCGAATATAAAACATTGAAAAGCGAAGTGATGTTCCGGAGCAAGCAAAGTGAGTTGTCAAAAGCGGTAGCGCCTTTTGGACTCAAGGAACTAACGGTACCACCGATTGTGTTGGTTGATAGTGAGGCTCTGGCAAAAAACAAATAAATACTAATAAGGAAAATTGAATTAATAGTTAGCGTTGGAAATCAAGCGGGACATATTATGGAGAGTTTACCTCTGCTTTCTGGGCATCGCGATGCTTTGCTTGTTTGTGCTGGGTAAAGCCATTTATATACAACGTGTGCAGGGGGCTTATTGGAGAAGTTTGAGCGATAGCCTTCATCTAAAAACAGCCAAGCTGGAGGCCGATCGTGGCACGCTCTATAGTGAAGATGGTGATATGCTCAGCACATCGGTCCCCTATTTTAATATTTATGTTGATTTTGGGGCAGATGGGCTGCGTGAAAAAAATGGCAAACGGTTTAAAGAAAATCTGGACTCGCTGAGCTACTGTTTGGCCCATTTGTTCAAAGATCAAAATGCAACAGCGTATAAACGTGACCTCTTAAAAGGGTATAGAGAAAATGATCGGTATTACAAGCTTCAGTCGAATATCAGTTTTGAGCAGTATAAGGAACTCCGCAAATTTCCTTTGGTGAGGCAGGGCCGTAACAAAAGTGGTTTTATCACTGAAGTAGTAAATAAAAGATTGAACCCATTTGGTCTTTTGGCAAACAGGACTATTGGTCTTGCTAGGTCCAATGCGCAAAATGTGGGTTTGGAGCGCACTTATGATAGTTCTTTGAAAGGAGAGAATGGCAGTCGGCTCGTGCGCTATATGGCAGCTGGCAATTATATGCCGGTAGAGGGATCGGAGATCGATCCGGAAAATGGAAAAGATATTGTGACCACACTCGATGTGAACATACAGGACATCGCTGAAAATGCCTTGTTGAAAACCATGATCGAGAATGATGCCGATCATGGCACCTGTGTAGTAATGGAAGTGGCCACGGGAAAAATAAAAGCGATGGCCAATCTTGGTCGCCAACCAGATGGCAGTTATTGGGAAGATTATAATTATGCTTTACGTGCTACCGAACCAGGTTCCACCATCAAGCTGGCTACTTTGCTTTCTGTATTGAGCGAAGGCAAAACAAAGTTAAACGATATGGTGGATGTAGGCACTACTGGTAGGGATTGGGTTGGAGTGCGTATGGTAACGGATGCGGAGCGAGCGCCAAAACCCAACTTAACGGTTAAGGAATGTTTTGAGCATAGTTCCAATGTGGGTATGAGCAAACTGGCCTACAAAACATTTGCAGACCAACCCGATAAATACCTGAGCTATCTGCACAAATATCATTTTGATTCAAGAACGGGTATTGATTTGATGGGAGAGGCCAGACCGATGCTCCCAAAGATCAAACGCAACAAGGAGGGTTTGCATGCCATGGTCACCATGAGTTTTGGCTATGCCATTGAAGTGACCCCTATACAAACGCTAGCCCTTTACAATGCCATTGCCAACAATGGTAAAATGATGAAACCTTATCTGGTGAACCGGATACAAAAATTCGGGCAGGTGGTAAAAGAATTCCATCCACAAGTGATTGAAGAAACTGTGGCGGATAGCAATGTGGTCAAAGCTGCACAGGAATGTATGTTGGCCGTAACCACAGATGGTACTGGGAAAAGAGTTTTCAAAGGTGCCTTATATCAGGCTGCTGGAAAAACAGGTACGGCGCATGTGGCGGGAAAGAACATCGGATATGATGATGGTATTTATCAAGCTTCTTTTGTCGGCTATTTCCCCTATGAACACCCATTATATAGTTGCATTGTGGTGGTGAAAACAAAAGCACACCCCGCAAAACACATGGGCGGGGAAGTGGCTGCCCCGGTATTTCGGGAAATAGCAGATAAGTTATACGCATTGAATGCGCAGTATAGCTCAACCATGGACCTGGCCGCAATGAAAAAAGACAGCGCTAATTTTTATTATGCAGGTTCGACAAAAGATATTAAAAAAGTGCTGGAAACATTTCAGGTACACTATACAGATTCGTCCAAAGCTACTGATTTTGGGAGGCTGTATGCCAGCAATAATCGACCTGTGCTGAACAAGCAAACCATCAATAAACAAATGATGCCGGATGTGAAAGGGATGGGATTGAAGGATGCACTGTATGTACTGGAGCGCATGAATGTAAAAGTGTCTGCCAATGGAACTGGAAAAGTAACCACCCAGTCGATTGAGCCGGGCACGACCATTGCAAGAAACCAAACTGTAAAAATCGAATTGAATTAAAAAAGAAATAGACCAAACTTGATGGCGATTCTCCAAGACATATTGTACAAAGTAAATATCCGCTCGGTTCATGGAAACCTTGAGGTAATTGTTGACAATCTGCAGGTGGATTCAAGAAAAGCAAGCAAAGGTTCTTTGTTTATAGCAATAAAAGGGTCGAGTGCGGATGGTCATCAGTTCATAGAGCAAGTGATAGGGAATGGGGCCTTAGCTGTGATCTGCGAACAATTGCCTAAGCAGCTACCGGAAGGTGTAACCTATGTACAAGTGGAAGATGCTGCTGTGGCAGTGGGTTTTATCGCCCATAATTTTTACGGCCAACCATCGGAAAAACTGAGTTTGGTAGGCGTAACAGGAACCAATGGAAAAACAACCATTGCTACTTTGTTGTACAAGCTCTTTTCAGCATTAGGTTATGAATGTGGTTTGATCAGTACCGTTCAAAATCAGATAGGCAATACCGTGGAACCTTCCACGCATACCACACCGGATGCAATCAAGCTTAATGAGCTTTTGAAAAAGATGGTGGATGCGAAATGTACCCATGTGTTTATGGAAACCAGTTCTCATGCCATCCATCAACATCGTATTGCGGGATTGAGATACGCGGGCGGTATTTTCAGTAATATCACGCACGACCACTTGGATTATCATAAAACATTTGATGAATATATTTCGGTAAAGAAGGCTTTTTTCGATTCCATGCCATCAACCGCATTTGCTATTTCAAATGCAGATGATAAACGAGGCATGGTGATGCTGCAGAATACCAATGCAAAAAAATATTTATATAGCCTCAAAACCTTGGCTGATTTCAAAGGGAAGATTTTGGAAAACAACCTGACTGGGCTGGTGATGGATGTGAATGGGCAGGAAGTGCATTTCCGATTGATTGGGGAGTTTAATGCATACAACCTACTGGCTGTTTATGGGGCAGCTATTTGTCTCGGTCAGGATAAGCATGAAGTGCTGAGGTGCTTAAGCATATTGAGCGGAGCAGAAGGGCGGTTTGATTATTTCATATCACCCAATGAAAAAGTGATAGGTATAGTGGATTATGCGCATACTCCAGATGCACTTTTGAATGTGCTCGCCACCATAAAAAAATTGCGCAAAGGCTATGAGCAGATCATTACGGTGGTTGGTTGTGGCGGTGATCGGGACAAAACAAAACGGCCTGTAATGGCAGCAGTGGCCTGTGAGCATAGCGACCGAGTGATTCTTACTTCCGATAACCCCAGGAGCGAAGAAGCAGAGGCTATTATAAAAGATATGGAAGCGGGCTTGAATAGCGCAGCCAAACGAAAATATATTTCGATAGCTGATCGCAAAGAAGCAATCAAAACGGCTGTGAGCATTTCCAAACCAGAAGACATTGTGTTGATAGCAGGGAAAGGACATGAGAAATATCAGGAAGTAAAAGGAGTAAAATATCCTTTTGACGATAAAGAAATATTGAAAGAGGTTTTTGAAATACTGAGGAAGTAGTGAGTGTCAGAAACGATGATTTGGTATCCTCAGATTGTACCCTTTAACGGCCGCCGCTATGAGTTACAGCTAGTCTGTAGCTCGTAGCCAGTGCTGAAACGGTTATGAGTGCAAGATGGATTAGCAGAAATTGGAAATGGGTTGGGGTGCGAGCAAAAGAATTAAAAGCAATTAATAATAAGCCCACATGTTGTATCACTTATTTGAATGGCTAAAACAAACCGGTATCAAATTGCCCGGTGGGGCCTTGTTCCAGTTCATCACTTTCCGGGTGATGCTGGCAGTATTGCTTTCTTTGGTAATCACCATGGTTTTTGGGAAACGTTTGATTAATTATCTGCACAAAATGCAGGTAGGCGAAAGCGTTAGGGAATTGGGCTTGGCTGGAGAACAACAAAAAAAGGGAACGCCAACGATGGGGGGCATCATTATTATTGTTGCCATCCTGCTGCCCACTTTGTTATTGGCCAACCTAAATAAAGTATATATCCGTCTCATGATCTTCAGTACCATTTGGCTGGGGCTGATTGGTTTCATTGATGATTACTTAAAGCTTCGTGCCAAACGTATTGCCATGCAACAAGGGGTTCCCTATAAAAAAGGGGATAAGGATGGTTTGGCTGGATGGTTTAAGATTCTTGGGCAGGTGGTGTTGGGGATTGTAGTGGCTTTTACTTTGTACTTCTCCAAAAGTGTAGTCGTACTGAGGGAAGCCATTGGCCAAACACCCGTGGAGTTAAGAGAAAAGGAAAAAATTGTGGGGGATAGCTCTATCAGAATGATTGATGGGGTTGCTCATAAATTTTATAGTGTTAAAACACCGATCACTACCATCCCGTTTGTAAAAACACATGAATTCAATTATTCAAAACTGATGCCGGAATCACTCCGCGACTATACTTGGATATTGTACACCCTGATTGTGATTTTTATTATAACGGCCGTCTCGAATGGCGCGAATATTACCGATGGCCTTGATGGCTTGGCCACGGGTGTGAGTGCGTTGATTGGGGTCTGTCTTGGTGTGTTCGCTTATACCAGTGGTAATATCCGATTTGCAGAATATCTCAATATCATGTATATCCCCAATTTGGGTGAGCTGTCCATTTACATTGGTGCTTTGATTGGGGCATGCGTTGGGTTTCTTTGGTACAATGCATACCCAGCACAAGTTTTCATGGGCGATACAGGCAGCCTCACATTGGGTGGTGTCATTGCGGCATTGGCCATCATTGTGCGCAAGGAATTGCTGATACCTATTTTTTGCGCTGTGTTTTTGGTTGAAGTGTTGAGTGTGTCGATACAGGTGACCTATTTTAAGTACACCAAGAAAAAATATGGACAAGGGAAAAGGGTTTTTTTGATGAGTCCCTTGCACCATCATTATCAGAAGTTGGGCTACAACGAGAGCAAGATCGTGACAAGGTTTTGGATTGTGACCATTCTCTGTGTGGTGTTTGCCATTGTAACGTTAAAAATAAGATAACTGACCGTTGAAAATATTGTGGTGCAACCATCTATCCAATTCTTTTGAAGAACCCCCTCAATCCGTAGCCCCAATTAAATGTACTTATTAACAGGCATGGGTAAACGTATAACAATTCTAGGTGGGAGCGAAAGCGGCGTGGGAGCTGCCTTACTTGCTAAACAGCAAGGTTATACTGTTTTTGTGTCTGATGGCGGTCGATTGAAAGAGAATTACAAAAAGGAATTGGTGGAGAACGATATTGATTTTGAGGAAGGCAGTCATAGCGAAGCAAAAATTCTTGTCGCAGATGAAGTGATGAAGAGCCCAGGCATACCGGAGAAAAATGAACTCATTAAAAAAATCAGAGCAAAGGGTATACCGGTAATCAGTGAAATTGAATTTGCCTATCGCCATAAAGGAGAAAGCAAAATTGTTGGCATCACGGGTAGTAACGGAAAGACGACTACCACAGCCATGACTTTCCATATTTGTAAAAATGGTGGGCTGGATTGCGCACTGGTAGGCAATATTGGTTATTCGTTCGCAAAGCAGATAGCAGAAGATCCCAAGCCATGGTATATCGCAGAAATCAGCAGCTTCCAATTAGATGATATCAAAACCTTTCGTCCAGATGTTGCTATCCTTACCAATATTACAGAAGACCATCTTGACCGTTATGAATACAAGTTTGAAAATTATATCCGCAGCAAGTTCCGGATTGTGATGAACCAAACCCAAGAGGACTATTTCATTTACAATGAGGACGACCCTGTTACAAAACAATATATCAGCCAGTATTCTTCCATAACTAACCCATTACCAATTACCATGCAACATGAACTAAACAAAGGCGGATTTATTAGCAACGGTCAAATGACCCTGGCTACAAATACCGAAAAAGTGCAGATGAGTATTTATGATTTTGCATTAAAAGGTATTCACAACCAGTATAACAGCATGGCCGCCGGTCTTGCTGCGGCCACTATTGGCATTCGCAAAGAGAAAATCCGTGATGCGATCAAAAGCTTCGAAGCACTCGAACACCGGATGGAGTTTGTGCTAACGGTAAGAGGCGTTGATTTTATCAACGATAGTAAAGCTACTAATGTGAATAGCACATGGTATGCTTTGGAAAGCATGGACAAACCCACCGTGTTGATATTGGGTGGGATTGATAAGGGCAACGATTATTCGCTGATACGTGAATTGGTAAAAGAAAAAGTGAAGGCGATTGTTTGCATGGGAACAGATAACCGAAAAATACATGAGGCATTTCAAAACGACATGCCCTTGATTGTAAACACCAGCAGCGCACAGGAAGCCGTGAAAGCCGCTTTTCATTTTGCTACAAAGGGCGATGTGGTATTGCTAAGCCCAGCTTGTGCCAGTTTCGATTTGTTTAAAAATTATGAAGATCGGGGACAGCAGTTTAAGGAAGCGGTGAGAGATCTATAAATATAAAGTTGATGAAGATTATTTTATTTGAAAACAAGTGATGATTGATCATTGAACACAGGAGACCATAGCATGAACGATTTTATTACCATACAAAAAGATTCTTTGCGCAACTTGGGCACACGCACCAAGGGCGATAAGGTAATCTGGGCTGCAGTGGTATTGCTGTCATTGGTTTCCTTGTTGGCGGTTTATAGTTCTACGGGCTTGTTGGCTTATAAAATGTATAAAGGAAATAATGAGGTCTATCTGTTCAAGCAGTTTGCATTTATTGTGATTGGTGTGCTCATCATTTATTTCGCCCATCAAGTGAACTATATCATTTATTCAAAAGTGGCGCAGATATTATTTCTGGTTTCGATACCGCTACTTGTTTATACATTATTCTTTGGCGTGAAATTGAATGAGGGCAGTCGCTGGATCCGCTTGCCGATAATCAATCTCACCTTCCAAACCTCGGATTTGGCAAAGCTGGCCTTGTTCATGTACCTCAGTAGGTTGCTGAGCAAAAAGCAAGATGTAATCAAAGATTTCAAGAAAGGGTTTTTGCCTGTGATCATACCCGTTGCCATTGTCTGTATCCTGATAGCACCGGCAAACTTGTCAACTGCTTTATTGATTGGTGCAACCAGCATGATGCTGCTTTTTATTGGAAGAGTTAGAGCCAAACATCTATTGCTAACCATTGGGATTGCATTAATACCGGTGCTGATATTGATAATGGCGGCAGTCATCAGTCATAAATCAGGGGATGCGCCTGTGGAAAAAACGAAAACCGAAAAACGGTCAAGGATATTTGTTCGTGTTGATACTTGGATCAATCGCGTGGAAAATTTTATCTATGGTAGCAAAGAAAGCAACAGCGATGACAGTTATCAAGTAAACCAAGCAAAGATTGCCATTGCAAAAGGCGGCTGGATTGGATTGGGGCCGGGCAATAGTCAACAACGGAATTTTTTGCCACATCCTTATTCTGATTTTATATATGCCATCATCATTGAAGAATATGGTTTGATTGGCGGTGCATTTATTATTGGAATCTATTTGTTGTTCCTGTTCAGGAGCATTCGGATTTATAAGCGCTGTCCATTTGCCTTTGGTGCTTTTTTATCATTGGGGTTAAGCTTTACACTGATGATACAGGCATTGGCAAATATGGCCGTGAATGTGAATTTATTTCCAGTTACAGGTGTTACCCTGCCACTGGTGAGTATGGGAGGAAGTTCTTTTTTGTTTACCTGTTTGGCCATCGGTATTATTTTAAGTGTGGCAAGAAATGTGGAGCAATTGGAATCGCCATTGGTAGCACCCATGATTGAAAATGATGAGGTTGATGAAAGTACCGAATCATAAATTTTCTTTGAATGAACGATAAAGAGAATATGGAAGGTAATACGGGGTCCCCCTCCTATGCTGGGGCAAGGGGAGGCAGAATTATTATAGCAGGTGGCGGCACAGGCGGACATATTTTCCCCGCTATTGCCATTGCCAATGCACTTAAAAAATTGGAGCCGAAAACGGAGATATTATTTGTCGGCGCGAAGGGAAAAATGGAAATGGAAAAAGTGCCCCAGGCGGGATATAAAATTCAGGGGATTGATATTGCGGGGTTCAACAGAAGTTCTTTGATAAAAAATATGGGATTGCCTTTTAAACTGCTGAAAAGTTTTATTCAGGTGAAAAAGATTATCCAATCTTTTAAGCCTTCGGCAGTGATAGGGGTGGGCGGGTACTCCAGTTTTCCGGTGTTGAGGTATGCGCAAGCAAATGGTATCCCCACATTCATTCATGAGTCAAACTCCTTTGCGGGGAAATCAAATATGTTGTTAGGGAAAAAGGCGATAAAAGTGTTTACTGCAACTGATGGAATGGAGAAATTTTTTCCCAAAGATAAAATCCTAGTCACAGGAAATCCAGTGAGGGCAAGTATTGTAGGGAATGAGATTGGCAGGGAAGAGGGAATCAAATTTTTTGGGTTGAACCCAGAAAAGAAAACAGTGCTATCGACGGGTGGTAGCTTAGGCGCAAAAAGCATCAACGAGGCAGTGGGAAGTCATTTGGATGATTTTGAAAAAAATGATTTGCAGTTGATATGGCAAACGGGAAAATTGTACGCCGACAAAGCAAAACAAGAGACAAAGGGTAAAACAAATATTTGGACAAACGATTTCATCACGAAAATGGAATATGCTTTTGCCGCGGCGGATATGGTGATTTCAAGATCTGGCGCCATGTCAATTGCTGAATTGTGTGTGGTGAAAAAGCCTGTGGTTTTTGTACCCTACCCTTTTGCAGCAGAAGATCATCAAACGGCAAATGCGCAAGCATTGGTGAATAAAAATGCAGGAATCTTGATAAAGGACAGTGAGGCTAAAGAAAAATTGGTGGATGCGATAATCGCTTTATCAAAAGATGCCAAGAAGCAAAATGAGCTAAAGGAAAATATTGGCAAACTGGCAGTGACAAATGCAGATGAAGTGATAGCGGGGGAACTGCTGAGGGCTTGTGGATTGTAAAAGGAATTGGGAGTGGGAGTTTGGAATTAGGAGTTTGGAATTGGGAATTAGGAATTGGGTGGTAAGATGGTATTTTTTATGAATGGTTTTAGAGTTTTCACTATTCACTATTCACTATTGACTATTCACAAACAATGATGGACATAAAAGATTTAAGGAAAGTTTATTTTATCGGTATCGGTGGTATTGGTATGAGCGCATTGGCGAGGTATTTCAAGTTCCAGGGAAAAGAAGTGAGTGGTTATGATAAAACGGAGACGGCATTGACAAAGCAATTAATGAGCGAAGGGATAGCAGTTCATTATCAAGAGGATCTGGCATTGGCAGCGAAAGACGCAGAGCTCGTGGTATATACGCCAGCCGTGCCAAAAGATCATAAGGAATTGGTTTTTTATCAGCAGCATAATTATCCATTGTTGAAAAGGAGTGATGTGTTGGGGATGATTACAAAAAGTTCTTTTAATATCTGTGTGGCGGGCACGCATGGGAAGACAACCATCACTACCATGATTGCACATATGCTTCGTGATAGCGGTTATGGCTGCAATGCTTTTTTGGGAGGTATTTCCGTAAACTATAACAGCAATTTTTGGAGTAGTGAAAGAAATGTATGCGTGGTGGAGGCCGATGAATATGACCGGAGTTTTTTAAAGCTCAGTCCTGATATCGCCGTGATTACGGCCATGGATGCCGATCATCTGGATATCTATGGGACTGCGGAAGCCGTGCAACAGGCTTTTATCGATTTTTCGGGAAAGCTCAAGAAGGATGGTTTGTTGGTACACAAATTCGATTTGCAACGGGCGGTTGAGTTAAAAGGAGATAGGCATATCAGTTATAGTCTGCAAAACAAATTGGCGGGTGCTTTTGCCGAAAATATTCGAATGGATGAAGGCAGTTATGAATTTGATGTGAAGCTAGCTGATTGGGAATTGAAAAATGTCCGTCTGAATATGGGGGGCATGCACAATGTAGAAAATGTATTGGCTGCTATCACTGTGGCACATTCGATAGGTATAGAGGATGAGAAAATAAAAAAAGCGGTAGCCGCTTTCAAGGGTGTAAAGAGAAGGTTTGAATATATAGTAAAAGAACCGGGGAAAATTTTTGTGGATGATTATGCGCATCATCCGGAAGAGTTGAGGGCATTGATTGGCGGGGCTAAAAGTTTGTTTCCGGAATTGAAATGCACCGTGGTTTTCCAGCCACACTTGTTTACGAGGACAAGAGACTTTGCAGAGGGTTTTGCGGAAAGCTTGGATTTGGCGGATGAAACTGTGTTGTTGCCCATCTATCCAGCAAGGGAATTGCCGATTGAAGGGGTTACGAGCAAATTGGTTTTTGATAAAATGAAAAGCAGTAATAAGTATTTGATGAGCAAGGATGAATTGATGGACATGATAAAAGGGAAAAAGGAAGGCTTGCTGATTACGTCAGGTGCGGGTGATATTGATACGATGGTAGGCCCATTGAAAGCAATTTTTGAAAAAACGAACTAACCCATATTGTGCGAGGGATTTTTTACCCACGCATATTGTACCCATCTGACGGTCAAAACGGGGCCGTTGGGTGGGTACAGGATGACAACATGATTATTATATAATGAGTATAAAAACCAACATACGTAAAATCTTTTTTATCGCACTTTGGAGTGTGATGGGGATCGGTATGCTGATTTTGCTCGTTGCTGCCATCAACAAAAGAAATAGCAAAACCTGTAAAGGGTTGCGGGTGGAGATAATGGATAAGCAAGACCCCGTGTTTGTGGAGCGGGCGGATATTATAAAAATGCTGGCAGTAGACCATACAGCGAAGCCAGATGGCAAACCGATCAGTGATTTCCATTTGCTGAAGATCGAAGAAGCTATTGAGAAGAACCCTTGGGTAAAATCGGCAGAAGTGTTTTTTGATAACAACGATGTGTTGCGCATCAACATTACACAGCGTGACCCTGTGGCCAGGATTTTTACAGTTGGGGGTAACAATTTTTTTATGGACAGCAGTGGTGTTCAATTGCCTTTTAGCGATAAGGCTGTACTGAAGTTGCCTGTGTTTACGGGGTTCCCTTCTGAGAAAATAAAGCTAACCGGGGCCGATGGGCAATTGGTGAAGCAGATGAAAAAAATAGATGAATATATTTTGAACAACCCTTTCTGGTCGGCCCAGATTGCACAAATCGATATCAAGCC
Source organism: Bacteroidota bacterium (assembly GCA_018267575.1). Classification (GTDB taxonomy): domain Bacteria; phylum Bacteroidota; class Bacteroidia; order Chitinophagales; family Chitinophagaceae; genus Puia. The sequence continues at coordinate 77,956 of JAFDYF010000104.1, read as the reverse complement.
TGACCGGACTTTTGAGATGGTGCCGGTTGTCGGTAATCATGTAATTGTCTTTGGCGATGGAAATGATTATGAAAAAAAATTCAGGCACTTGTTCATTTTTTATAAACAGGTGTTGAGCAAAACGGGTTTTGATAAATATGCCCGAGTGGATGTACAGTATGATGGTGAAGTGCTGGGTGTAAAAAAAGCGGGACTGATGAAGAAATCAGATTCGCTCCAAGGAGCAAAAATTATTGCGCAACTGATTAGGTCTGCCCAGCAAATTCAAGCAGATACTGTAAAGCAGCGGGTAGTGAGGCCTTTGGAAAACAGTAGCGGCGACCATGAATTCAGGACTGGTGATCTGGATGATAGTGTTGGAGCGAGGAGAAGGAATTAGTTGATAAGTTGAATGGTTGAAAGGTTGGGAAGGAATTGGGAATTTGGAATTGGAAAAGTTGAATGGTCGAAACCCGCGTTCAGCTTTAAGCGTTCAGCGTTGTCTCTTTGTATTCTTTGTGTTCGTTGTGTGAAATAAAAGTTGAATAGACTTATAAATGCACAAGAGTGCGACGCAAGTATGCTTAATAGGATTGTCAAAGTTGGTTGCAAAAGATAGAATTTGAAAATTAAACAAACACACTAATCAATAAAAACAACAAACAACAAAACAAATACGCTATGAACCAAGAACAACCCATTATTGTAGGCCTCGACATCGGGACCACAAAAATAGCAGCGATAGCAGGCCGTAAAAACGAATTTGGCAAATTGGAAATACTAGGCTTTGGCCGCGCCAACTCCAATGGTGTAAAGCATGGTCAGGTATTGAATATTGATGAAACCATCAAGGCAATCAAGATGGCGCTTGATAATTGCTATGCATCGAACCCGAGCTTGAGCATCGGTGAAGTGTATGTGGGCATTGCGGGCCATCACATAAAAAGTTTGCAAACCCGTGGCGATATTGTACGTCAGCAGACCGATGATGAAATCACGCAACGTGAGATTGACCAGTTGGTAGCCGATCAATATAAAACCTATATACCGGCAGGCGACCAAATCATAGATGTGATACCACAGGAATTTACGGTTGACAACTTCCAGAACATACCCAACCCGATTGGTTATGGCGGAGTAAAGGTGGGCGCTAATTTCCATATCATTACGGGCGATAAAAATGCCATCCGCAATATTAACCGTGCCGTTGAAAAAAGCGGTTTGCACACAAAGGACTTGGTACTTCAGCCACTGGCTTCCGCTGCTGCCGTAATGGGTCAGGAAGATTTGGAAGCAGGTGTGGCGATTGTGGATATTGGTGGTGGCACTACCGACTTGGCAGTTTTTTATGAGGGCATATTAAAGCATACGGCTGTAATCCCTTTTGGCGGTGAGAATATTACCAATGATATTAAAACTGGTTTGGGTGTGTTGAAAACGCAGGCCGAGCAAATGAAAGTGCAGTTTGGTTCTGCTTTGGCAAATGAAGCAAAAGCCAATGCCTTCATTACTATTCCGGGTTTGAGGGGTATGCCTGCAAAAGAAATCAGTGTAAAGAACCTGGCCAATATCATACAGGCAAGGATGAACGAGATCATGGATTTTGTTTCCTATCACCTCAAACAAGTTGGGCTTGATAATAAAATGCTTAACGGTGGCATCGTGCTCACAGGTGGTGGTGCGCAGTTGAAACATTTGATCCAGCTTACTGAATATGTTACCGGTTTGAATGCTCGTATCGGTTTCCCTACAGAGCATTTGACTGCTGGGCATATTGAAGAGTTGGCAAAACCTACTTATTCAACCTGCATCGGTTTGATATTAAAAGGGTATAGCGATTATGAACATAACCGCAAACAGTTTGAACAAACTCATGTGAAGGTGGAAGTGCCCGAGAACCTGAAACGGGCAGAACCACTTGAAGAAGTTGTCGCAACTGAAGAAGAGCTTCAGCAAGAAAAAGTGAAGAACAGAAAAGGTATCAAGGATTTCTGGGGAAAATTCAAGGATGGTATTATTGAATTGTTCAAAGAAGAAGAGGACCATGCGTTATAGCTGACGAAAGTTTGATTGGTGCAAACCTGGCTGCCAACGAAGATGCAGGATTGCAGCAGAGAAATGAAGCCAGCTTAGACCAAGAACTAAAAACTATAACCACTATATTTTTTTACTAACCAAATTAAATTGAAATGATCCATTTTGATCTGCCGAAAGAAAAGTCATCCATCATCAAAGTGATCGGTGTAGGTGGCGGAGGAAGCAATGCAGTGAATTACATGTTCAGCCAAAATATTGAAGGTGTAAATTTTATCATCTGCAATACAGATGCGCAGGCGATCGCACAAAGCCGTGTGCCCAATAAAGTGCAGCTTGGGCCGCATTTGACACAAGGGCTGGGTGCTGGTGCCAATCCCGATATCGGTAGACAGGCGACTGAAGAAAGTTTGGATGAGATCAAAAAAATATTGGAAGTAAATACCAAGATGGCCTTTATTACTGCCGGTATGGGTGGTGGCACCGGTACGGGTGGTGCTCCAATCATTTCCAAGATCTGCAAGGACTTGGGTATACTCACAGTAGGTATTGTTACCACGCCTTTTTCCTATGAAGGAAAAAAACGGCAGATGCAGGCCGAGGAAGGGATCAATGTGATGAAACAATATGTTGACACTTTGCTGGTGATCAGTAACGATAAGTTGCGTCATCAGTTTGGTAACCTCAAAATGAAAGAGGCTTTCAGCAAAGCAGACAATGTGCTGGCCACTGCAGCAAAATGTATTACCGACGTTATCAATAGTACCGGTCAGATCAACGTGGACTTTGCAGATGTATGCACGGTCATGCGCAATGGTGGTGTGGCGATTTTGGGCAGCGCAGCTATTGAAGGAGAGAACCGTGCGCAACGATCAATTGAAGAAGCGTTGACCTCACCATTGTTGAACGACAATGATATCAGTGGGGCAAAATGGATACTCATCAATATCAACTCTTCGGAAGGTGACCACGAGTTCACCATGGATGAAGTTGAGATTATTCAAAATTATTTGATCGGCCGTGCGGGCGAGCATACGGATGTGATACTGGGTCTGGGCTATGACAATACCCTGGGACCCAAAATCGGCATCACGCTGATCGCTACCGGTTTCGAACATAAAGATCCTTTCACTAAAAGTCAACCTATTAAGTCCGAACCTAAGAAAGAAGAAAAAATCATCCTACCACTGGTCTTGACCCCTGAAAATGTGCAAAATGAAAAAGGGCCTGTGCTACCTACTGTTCATGTTTCTCAAAAAGAAGAACCGGCATCAGGGCAACTACAGGTTGCCCTGACGGCCCTGCCGGAAGATGCGATGCAGCCGCAACTGGTAGAAGAGGAAAACCATGAGAAACGCATACCGATTATGATCATTGAGGAAAAAGGAGACCCGAAAATCACTGTGGAAAAAAAGGATGAGGAAAAGCAAATTCTTTGGTTACATTCGCAAGACCTCGTTCCCACTTCAGAAGAAAAAAAGCTGGTTGTAAATACTCAAGCTGGTTCGCCGGCATCTGCAGTATCTGCGGGATTTCTTGCAAGGCCCCGAAATATATATGCAGAGGAACCAAGCCAGTTGGAGCAATCCAGTCCTGAACAGATACCTGTGAAGGAGCCCATCTCGGGTACAACTGCAGTTAATCCGTTATTGGAAGAAGAACCTTCCCCCGACCTGCAGTTGGTATTTAAAGATATTCCAGCGGCGGATGTGCAAGCGGGCAATCAATCTTATCAGAGTGCGGAAACGGCTCAAGTCTCCGAGGAACCTGCGCTGCAGGACAAGGAAGAAGAACAAAGACGCCGGGCTGCTGAACGTATCAATAAGTTGCGCAACTTATCGTTTAACATCAACGCAGCCGATCCAAACAATGAGTTTGAAACGGTACCAGCTTACATCCGCCGAAACCTGGAATTGTATAATACTATCTCCAATGTCGAGAACTTTTACAGCAACTACGAAGTAAAAGCCGACGAAAACAATAACGCCAGCATTAGCACCATCAATACTTTTTTGGACGGGAAAAAGCCCGACTAACGGTTTAGCACAACCGATGATGACAGTTTGTTTTTAGTTGTTTGTTCCCCCTGGTTTTCTGGGGGGTTTTTTTTGGGAGATATGATAGGTTGAGATGGAATAGATATGACCTTGATAGAACTTTTAAATTCTTTCAAAAAAAAAGAATCAGCTTTGGCTATAAATTGATCATCTTCCCAGTTCTTACGGATTCATCGCAGGCAAATGCAATACGCAAACTGTTGACTGCATCCTGCACATGGTCGGTCAGATCCACATTTTCAAGAATGGATTTCAAAAAATAGGATTGTTCCCGATTACAAAGTTCCTGATGGTTGGGTTCATCTTGCAGATCGATCCAATCATCTTTCTTTAAAAAAGATCCATGTTCATCCAATGCGGCATGATGGAATTTGAGTGATTCGGTTTTGGTATGTGCATCGATCGAATCTGATTTTCCGGCAGACACATTTTTTGCAACAATCGACACACATCCTTTTGGTCCGATCACATCTTTTACAAAAAAAGCAGTCTCGCTCATCATCGGTCCCCAACCTGCTTCGTACCAACCCACCGAGCCATCTTCAAAATGGATCTGCAACTGGCCATAATTATAATTGTTTGTTGGTATTTCCTCCGTGAGCCGGGCTCCGATGGCGCTTACCCGAATCGGTTTGGACCTTGTCATCTGGCACATTACATCAATATAGTGTACGCCGCAATCTACAATGGGGCTAAGGCTTTTCATCAGATTTAAATGTACCAGCCAATTCGATCCTTGGCTTTGCTGGTTGAGGTTCATCCGCATCACCAAAGGTTTGCCCAACTCTTGGGCAAGCTCAATAAATTTGATCCAGGATGGATGGTGGCGCAGAATATATCCAATCACCAATTTCTTTCCTGATTTTTTCGCAGCTTCAGCAACCCGCTCCGCACCTTCCACAGAAACCGCCAAAGGTTTTTCGATAAATGCATGGCAATTATTTTCAAAGGCTTTTATCGCAAAAGCTTCATGTGTATCAGGATAAGTAGAGATACAAACCGCATCTGGTTTGGTTTTGCTCAAAGCGGTTTCATAGTCGTTGAACAGTTCGTAATGACCACCAAGTTTTTCATTCAACAGTTCCTTGCTTTTGCCAGTGGATACCAAGCCGCATATTTCAAAACCATCCAAAAGATGATAGGCCATTGCATGCGAAGCACCCATATTGCCACAGCCCACTACCAATACGCGGATATTCCTTTGTTTGTCTGACATAAATTTTTTTATTGCCGAGCTTTAAAAATAAGCAAATATCATAAACTTAAATCAACAGAGTCCTGTGCTATTTTGAAAGAAAACTTCCAGATAGGCGCATCCCCTCCTCATCTGCCAAAACTTTCGACATCACTTTTTTTAAACTTTCTGGCAGCAATTTTTTTTCTTCTTCGGACAGGGGCTTTACTAGTTCATGAAATTCGTCATCCTTGTCATAGTAGCCTAAGTGGAGGTCATAGACTTCATTCTCATGCAGACGGATGGAGATTTCCTTGTCTTCTTCATATATATGCAAGGTAACGATGGACCATTGGTCATCATCTTCAAAATTATAGAGAATCTCTACCGGGTTCTTTTTGATCAAGCCTGCCACGAGGTCTTTGATCATGGCAGGAGCATTTTTTACCAGTTCTTCTTGCTTCATATCAATTATGTATTGGGCAGCGAAGGTAAATAAGTTTGGGTGAATGAAAGAGGGCTACTATTTGAGCTTCTGAAATATTCAGGTTAACTAAGGAGTTGCACAATGAATGAATAAATTCAATTTCCAACCTTATACAACAAGAGCAAACTTATTTTTTACCATATAATCATAACTTTCTTTCAATGCCTCAAAAACATCGATGGCGGTCTTATCCATCTCCACTACCATCCATTCGGCATGCCCTTTTGCAGCTTTCATAATCGCAGGGAAATTTTGGGTACCTTTCCCAACGGGTGTCATTGGATCGGGGTTGTCCTCTGCCAAAGATGCTCTCCAAATAGCGGGACCATCTTTGATATGCAAAAGTTTAGCGCGGTTGCCCAGTTTGCGCACAATACTCGCAGGATCTTGCCCGGCAACTTTCACCCAATAAGTATCCACTTCAAAAAAAATATCCCTATCCACTTCTTCCAACAATACTTCATACACTAATCGGCCGCCTACTTTGTTTCGGTATTCCCACCAATGGTTATGAAGACCAAACTCCAATCCATTATCCTTAGCTATTTTCCCCGCCTCATTATAAATAGCCGCGAGTTCTTTGGTGCCTTCCAATGTGCTATAGCGTTTGTCCTCGGGCCATCCGTGCCAGATCATTTTCTTGCAGCCATAGGCAGTAGCAGTGTCGAGCATCACTTGTTTTTTATCAGCTACTGGTATTTCGATATGTGCGGATGAAACAGAAAGCCCAGTTTCCTTCAGGTATTGGGCAGCTTTTTGTACCGTAATGCCCTCAGGCCAAAACGCAGTTTCCACATGCTTGAAACCGATATCGGCAACACGTTTGAGCGTTCCGGCAATATCCTTAGTGATTTCGTTCCTTACCGTGTACAGTTGCATGGATAATTTTGCAGGCTTGCTGCTGGAGCTTTCAGCAAATAAATTTGTGTTAGGCAATGCAGTGCCCATCAATCCCATGCCTGCTAGTTGCAGAAAATTACGGCGACCCATTCCGGGTATTGAAACCTTGTTTTTTTTCATTCTATTTTTTCTTTTTTGATGCTTTTGCTTTTTTATTGAAATCGAGTGCCTGGTCAATCCAGTAATCAAAATCTTTTTTTGATTTCATGCCGCTATCATCAACCATCACATAACCTTTCATGGGGCGTTTGGTAAAATCCATGGTCCGGCATCCCGTTTTTTCAACAGCCATTTCATGCAAGCTGGGATCGATGCGGCACATCATTTCATCCTTGATAATACCCACACACATTTTTCCGTTGTACATAAACGTAAGCCCGCCCATCATTTCCTTTTCCTCAATATTGGGGAGCGAAGAAAATTTTTCGCGGATTCTGTTCGCCAGTTTTTCATTATAAGCCATCGTTAAAGTTAATTTTTATGTGCATAGATTTTACTGACAAACCAAATTTTGTTTATCTCTATGACTCGGCTAACTTACCGATATGTATCAAAACCGAGCCGATTTTTAATAGGAGGATAACTATACTGCTGTAAATCATATAGATGCCAGTTGGCATGCGGTCGGGGACTAGTTTGGGGGGAAATCATTGCCCTTAGCTAAACAGAACAAGCTTATGTTCAAGAACGAGGTGCTGCTATAGGTGCTTCATCCAATTTCAGCAATTCAAAAAAATCATCTTCCCCAATTTCTTTGATGCAACCGGGTTGAAGATTCCCCAGTTTCAGATTTTCGATACTTACCCTGATGAGTCGTATACAACGGTGATGGATAGCCGTGATCATTTTTCTCACTTGATGGAATTTTCCTTCGGTCAGGCTGATGCGTAGCCAGGTATACACTACTTTATCACTCATCACAATGGGGGCATCAAATAAATGCGCTGGTTTATCAACGATGGCAGCTTCACAAGGTATGGAAGTATAATATCCCCCGCCGCGTATCCGAAAATTCACTCCACGTTTTAGCTGGTCCAATTCTTCCTCCGACACCTGTTTGGTCACCAATGCCAGATAAGTCCGCAGATGTGGCTTTGGTGATTGAAATAATAATCGGGTAATTTTTTTATTGGTAGTAAGAATGAGCAGGCCTTCAGAATAGTTGTCCAACCTGCCAATGGCATGTGTGCCCTCGGGAAAATCAAAAGGGAGATTGCTCAATAGCGGCACTTCATGTGTGCTCACAAATTGTGAGACCATCTTATAAGGCTTATTGAGTATAAAATACCGGTGTGCTGTGGGTTCCATTGGTTACAAATCTATGCCAGTTTGTTTGGCTTTGGTTGTATGGCTAAGTTTCTTTTAGTAAATGGAACTATGTTTTTATAAAGCTTGTGATTGGTCTAGATATCTGCCAATGCCAATGCGGCATAATCACCAATATTTTCACCTAAGGCAGCTGGCGCAATGCGGCAAGCCTGATAGGAAGCAGGTATGGCTTCTTCCGAAATAACGGTACGCATATGAGGCTCGATGAGCGTTTGTGCCCTACCGTAAATACTTCCGAGGATGATGAGCTCAGGATTCAAAATATCTATCAAAAGCGAAAGCCCTCGGCCTAAGTATTGCCCACAGGTTTTATAAATATCGATGGCCAATGGGTCTCCTGCCAATGCGGCTTCTGCCACTGTTTTGGCAGTCAGCAAATGCAAATCTTGAATACTTTTACAGAAAGAAACTTTTTCTCCCAATTGTAATTTTTCTCTGGCCTTGATTTGTGCTAATTGGGCGATACCTCCACCACTGCAAAACCCTTCGAAAGAACCTGCTTTTCCAAAACCCACGGGTCCATTGTTTGCCAAGCGCAGATGCCCTATTTCACCAGCAAGGTCGGTGGGTCCAGAATATAAGGCACCATTTAATATAAGACCTGCACCCATGCCCGTACCAAAAGTGAGGAAGAGGAGATTGGAAAAACCTTTGCCTGCACCATATTTCCATTCTGCGACGGCGCATGCGTTCGCATCGTTTTGAAGGATGGTCTTGATCCCAAATCTTTTTTCTGTGATTTCTACGATTTGGATATGATCCCATCCGGGCAAATTGGGAGGGGAAAGAATAAGACCTTTTGTACTGCTCAATGGCCCGCCACAGGAGATACCGATACCATGCAGCGCTTCTTTTTTTATCCCCGAATTTTCCAGCATGGACTCGGCGGTTATAAATAAAGCTTCGATCATTTCCTTCACCGGTTTATCTGTGGGCAGCACTCTTTTTTCAACGAGATTAATATCCCCATCCTTTTTTTTACTCCCGAGTACTACCGCTGATTTTGTGCCGCCGATATCAAACCCTAATAGCATGTTGTTGTTTTATGTTTTAAAATTAGTCTATCCAAAGGAAACATGGAAGGTGGATTTTGTGAGAGAAATCCCCCGTTATTTGTTACTGAGAATATGACTTAAACTGCCATAGAGCCGCTGGGTATTTCACACCCCGCTTTTCATTTAAAGTAACTTGCTAGCATTAACCCGGGTTTGAAATGACCTGGTCTCTGTGTTTGTGAGCCTACCGCACATTTCATTTCGAGCCACGCTTCACGTTCACTGTATTTTAGTGCAAGATTATGTGTGGCGAGAAATACCCCCTCTTTTGTTTAGTGAAATTATGATTTATCGTGCCAGCCGGTTTGGCATCGCCGACACGGCTGGAACTCAACATTTACAACTGTAATTTTTATTTTGCTAGAACTTGAGTGGTGGTCCAACTATTTTCATTCCGTGCAATGCCCATAATGCTTTCATAGTCTCTTCTTGATTTTTTGGTACGTCCTTGCCAAGTTTTGCCATTTGGGCGAAAAAATCTTCCATGGATCCTGCTGGTTGAAAAAGAACAAGCATTTGCCCTTCGCCTTCACTGATATTTGCAAACACATGGGGAACCATTCTTGGAGCAAAGGCAGAGTCGCCTGCAGCGAGTGTGAATTTTTCCTCACCTACCTGTACCAAAAATTCCCCTTTGATGACATAAAACCATTCATCTTGATGGTAGTGAAGGTGCATGGCTGGCCCGCCCTTGGAATGCCGGATCGTGTCGTAAATTAGCAAATCGCCATCCGTGTCTTTGGAAGAAACCTTGCAATCAAATCTTCCGCCCATAATAAAAAGCTCTTCTTGGTAACGGTCTTTGTTGGCCGCAACCTTGAACCCTTTATTGGACCTGCCCGGTATATCGTTGTTGGCCTTTGCCACCAAGGCGGAAGCTATCAAGGGAAAATGAAGAAATAAGCGACGTTCCATATTATCAGTTTTAATTGGTGAATAGTCTTGGGGAAATAATAACTATCGCCTTATACTTGCTGTTTTGCATCGGTATGCAATGTGCCTGTCTTAAAACCAAAGCAGTATTAAATATACAAAACCTAAGGATCATCACTTGGACCAATCTTGAAAATTGCTCGGTAGCTGGTTCTAAGTCGGTTAACAATAGAAAAGGGAAAGGGGTATCATATAAACCGTCGGCATAAAACTATCCCGGAATGGGTTTTGTGTGATGGTCCCTTCCGTCAAAACGTGAACGGCCTGCGGCACGGCCTTGGGACTCTTGGCCAGACTGCCCATAACCAACTTACTGGAGACCGCCTTCGCTGCAGCGATCGGCGCAACGGTAAGTTTTCTGGTCTCCCATTTTTTGCGCTTCCTGTACAAGCGCTTCAAAAAATAGCAGCAGCTTTTCCAAAGCCGTTTGCTAAACCCCCTGGTAACCCAGGGGGCTTTTTCATCCCCGTCAGACCGTCCCGGTCTGACGGGGATGAACCCTTTTCTCAAAACTCTAAACTTTCAAAATAGCGGCTATTCCTGTATTGAAATGCTATGTGTTCCCTCGAATGGAGGTCGTTGGTTTTTTTGTTTTGGTAATCAAAAAAAGTTATTTTTGGGTACGTACCCGTAAATTGTCTATTTTAAATCAATTTATTCTAAATAACCCTATGAGTAATAGTTAACTTATGGGGCCATCGAAATTTTATTAAGACCTCTGCGGCATCGGGACTGCTTTTGCCGTTTGCATTGCCCAGTGAAGCATGTTCAAATCGGTTGTATCCTGAACAAGTATGCATATTGGTATTTGATTTACAACAAAGGTCTGATCATAAAACAAAACTCAATCAAAAAAAAATTGACAAAATGGAAAAATCAAGGAGGGATTTCATAAAGAAAACAGTGAAAGCATCTACGGTTGTTTCCATTGGTGGTATATTACCTGGCTTTAGTGCCAAAAGCTATGCCAGCATTATAGGAGCAAACGAACGCATCCAAGTGGCTGTTATGGGGGTCCATTCCCGCGGTTTGGCGCTTGCCGAAAACTATGCCAGTCAGAAAAATGGCGAGCTGATCTATATCTGTGATGTTGATAAACAATCCATGGATAAATGTATCCGGGTCGTTGAAAAGATACAAAACCATCGCCCAAAAGCTTCCCCGGATTTTAGAAAAGCGTTGGAAGATAAATCATTGGATGCTATGGTGATCGCTACACCCGATCATTGGCATGCACCCGCTGCTATTCTTGCTTGTAAGGCCGGCAAACATGTATACGTAGAAAAACCCTGTTCGCATAACCCGCATGAAGGCGAAATGCTGGTGGCCGCTTCCAGAAAGTATAACCGGAAAGTACAGATGGGTTCCCAGCGAAGGTCTTGGCCTAACCTGGTCGCTGCGATCCATGAAATTCAAAATGGTGTTATTGGGAGGCCTTATTTTGCCAAGGGCTGGTATACCAATAATCGCCTTTCCATTGGCATTGGTAAACAAACAGCCATTCCTTCTGGGTTGGATTATGACCTCTGGCAGGGACCGGCACCACGTGAACCCTACCGGGACAATATACTTCCTTACAACTGGCATTGGTTCTGGAACTGGGGCACCGGTGAAGCATTGAACAATGGTACCCATATGGTAGATCTGATGCGATGGGCCCTTGCAGTCGAATACCCCAGCAGTGTTCGTTCCGGGGGTGGGCGTTACCGTTATAAGGATGATTGGCAAACCCCAGACACCCAGGTGATCACCTGGGAATTCCCCAATAATACTTTTATGGAATGGGAAGGGAGGAGTTGTAATGGTCGTACCGTTGAGGGGTCCAGCGTGGGAGCGATCATCTACGGTGAAACGGGTACGCTGGAAATGGAAGTGGCTGGAGGAAATTCATATAGGATATACGACCTCAATAATAAGCTGATCAAAGAAGTTAAGAATGAGGTCAAAATTGATGCGCGAAATACGGTTGACCCTTCCCAAGCACTCGACGCCCTGCATATCCAGAATTTTTTTGATGCTATCCGAAATGGGACTTCGTTGAACGCCGAAATATTGATGGGGCACCAAAGTACCTTGCTTTGCCAGTTGGGCAATATTGCAGTTCGAGCAGGAAATATATCATTTCAAACAGACCCGAAAAACGGTCATATCCTCAACAATGAGGTGGCCAACAAGTTTTGGAAAAGAGATTATGAGCCCGGATGGGAACCCACGGTTTGATCTTGACGAAAAGGGATTCGATCAGGGTTGATTGTTTTTGAATTTCATCGCAGTAAGCAGATTCGTTTGAGGATCCACTCTTGAACACTAGGATTGTTGGCAAAACAAAATGGAAAATGCGGACAGCAGCTTTCCAAGCAACACAGAAAAAACCGTTTATGGGTCAACCAATCAATAAAGCAGAGGAAATAATAATCTGCACCAATTGTATCACTGGGAAAACAGCAGAAATCCTGTTTCGGGATACCGCGGTAGCGCGAATGGTGGAAACCAAAAACAGAAATGCCAATCTGCTGATCGGTCCCGGCTTGATTGACCTACAGATCAATGGGATCAATGGGATTGATTTTAATACTCCCTCCTTGACGCGGGAAGAAATGGTCAAAGCAACGCATTATTTATTAAGTAAGGGCATAACCCGCTTTTTCCCGACCATCATCAGCAATTCAGATGAGAATATTTTAGCAATCCTTCATACCATTCATCAGGCAGGTATAGCCGAACCAATCGTAAACGATTGTATTGTAGGGATCCATTTGGAAGGGCCCTTTATCTCGCCGGTGGAAGGGGCAAGGGGAGCACACGATGCCAAATATATCAAAGCACCCGATTGGGATCTTTTTAGCAAATTTCAGAAAGCGGCAGGTGGTAAAATAAAAATGGTTACCCTAGCGCCGGATTGGGGAGGGGCCTGCGCCTTCATTGAAAAATGCAGGGATCATGGGGTTCTTGTGGCCATGGGCCATTCCATGGCAACTACAGAACAGATCAGCCAGGCCATCCAGGCAGGTATGATCTTGTCGACCCACTTGGGCAATGGGATCCCTTTATTACTGCGTCGCCATCCCAATATGATTTGGGACCAATTAGCGGCCGACGAACTATATGCCTGCCTCATTACGGATGGGATCCACCTTCCTGATTCCTTCATAAAAGTAGTGATGAAAAACAAGGGGAAATCGACCCTCATCGTAAGCGATGCCACCTGTTTTGCGGGGATGCCTCCCGGTGAGTATCAAAACCATATTGGTGGCACCGTAATGGTGGATGAAGAAAAAAGAGTCAGCCTCAAAGACTCCCCGTGGTTACTGGCGGGTGCAGGAAAATCGCTTTTGGAAAATGTGGAAACTTTATTAAACCATAATCTGGCCAACATCGCTGAGGCCTGGTCAATGGCCTCTACCAACGTAACTGATATGCTCACAAAAAACGATCCTGGCTTTACAGAAAGAAATATGGATTGGGTAGTATTTCAGTTAAATGAAAAAAACATACAGATAGTAAAAACAATAAAAAATGGAAGGGTTGTTTTTGAACATTGATTTTTGATAACCTTATTTATGGCAAAAAAACATTTTGGTTTTGGGATTGTAGGTGCTGGCATGATTGCACAGGTTCATGCAAGGGCTATTGCTGAAATAGCGAATGCCAAATTGATAGGCATATATAGCATCCATAAAAATAAATCGGATGATTTTGCCCAGAAGCATGGATGTACCGTGTTCAATACCCTAGAGGAAATGCTCAAAGTCCCAGAAATGGATATCATCTGTATCTGTACCCCTTCGGGCATACACCTTGAACCAGCACTGAAATGCATTGAGGCTGGCAAACATTGCCTGATTGAAAAACCCATGGAGATTACACTAGAAAGATGTGATGGGATACTGGAAGCGGCTCGCAAAGCTGCTGTTAAAATAGGCGTTATTTTTCCATCCCGTTTCTATGATAAAAGCAGGCTATTAAAGAAATCGGTGGATGCTAACCGGTTTGGCCAGCTGGTATTGGGGAGCGCCTATATCAAGTGGAGCAGAAGCCCAGAATATTATGCATCCGGGCTCTGGAGGGGCACCTGGCAATATGATGGCGGTGGGGCGCTCATGAACCAGGGCATTCATTCCGTCGACCTATTGCAATGGTTTATGGGACCGGTAGTATCAGTGCAGTCAGTGGCGGCCAACATCCGGCATAAGGGTATTGAAGTGGAAGATACCATTGTTTCAACTTTGAAATTTCAAAACGGTGCTTTGGGAACCATTGAATGTTCCACCGCCGTTTTTCCCGGTGCCCTCAAGCGCATTGAAATCATGGGCACGGAAGGGACAGCGGTGTTGGAAGAAGACCATTTCTTGAAATGGCAATTTCAAAGGGAAAATAGAGAGGATGCAAGCATCAGGAACGAAATGGGTGATGGTGCTCATGCTCAGGGCGGCGCTTCCAATCCAGCAGATATTGGGTTCCTTGGGCATCAAAGACAGATAGAGGATATGATGCATGCCGTAGAGACAGGAACTGAGCCCTTGGTCAATGGGGAAGAAGGGCGCAAATCGGTTGAAATCGTAATGGCCATTTATGAAACTGCCCGTTCGGGCAAAATGGTTACACTTCCAATACGCCCCAACTTACCAATCACTTAAAAGCCATTTCAAAAATCTATTACATTTCAAAAACAGGAATCATGAATGAAGTAAGAAAATATAAGGTGGATCAATTACAGGTAAAAACTTATGCAACAAGGTTGGAGATGGGCAAGCATGCAGCTCATGAAGCAGCTAAAAAAATAAAAGAATTATTATCAACGCAGGATATGGTAAATATCATTTTTGCTGCCGCTCCCTCGCAAAACGAATTTTTGTCTTCTTTGTGTATGCAGGAAGGAATTGATTGGCGACGGATAAACGCCTTCCACATGGATGAGTATATGGGATTGGCCCCGAATGCGCCAGCACTTTTTGGACAATTTTTAAAGGAAAGAATATTCGATAAGGTCCCGTTCAATCAAGTGCATTATATTAATGGGAATGCGGATGACCCCGCACTAGAATGCAAGAGATATGAGGAGCTTCTCAAAAAATTCCCAGCTGATATTGTATGCATGGGCATTGGGGAGAATACGCATATTGCCTTTAATGATCCCCATGTAGCCGATTTTAATGACCCACAATGGTTAAAGGAAGTTGTACTCGACGACATGTCGCGTCAGCAACAAGTGCATGATGGTTGCTTTAAACATATTGACGAAGTGCCCGTTTCTGCAATCACACTTACGGTGCCCGCTTTATTTCAAGCCAAATATATTTTTTGTATGGTGCCGGGCCTCCATAAAGCACCTGCGGTTTATCATAGCTTACAGGAACCAGTGAGTGAGCAATATCCTTCCACCATCCTTAGAAAACACCCCAATGCCACGCTTTATCTAGATATAGATAGTGCGTCTGGGCTTCATTAGCAGAATGTTTAAAACTATAATTTAGATTTATGCAACAAGTACAACGCTTGACCATTTCCAGGAGAATAAAAATAAGGCTCCCCCATATCATATTCCTCTTATTATTTATTCCGGCATGCAAAAATAAAAACAGTCAAACAGAGCAAAAAACAGATTCCACTTTGGTAAAACTAATCATATTGGACCCCGGTCATTTTCATGCGGCATTATTGCAAAAAACCATGAATACAGGAATAGATTCTACCGTGCATGTATTTGCCCCAGATGGGCCCGAGCTGAAATCATATCTCGCTTTGATTGATAAATATAATAACCGCAAGGATAATCCCAGTTCCTGGAAATTGAAAGTCTACACCGGACCTGACTATTTCGAAAAGATGCTCCAGACCAAACCAGGGAATGTGGTGGTGATTGCAGGAAATAACAAGCGAAAGGCTGATTATATCAAACAATCCGTGGATGACGGATTGAACGTATTGGCAGATAAGCCCATGGCTATCAATCAAGCAGGGTTCGATAGTTTGCAGCAAGCTTTTGTGGACGCCAAAAAGAACCAGGTTTTGTTATATGATATCATGACAGAACGCTATGAGATCACCAATATTTTACAAAAAGCTTTTTCACAAGAGCCGGATGTTTTTGGGGAACTTAAGAAAGGGACATTGGAAAACCCTGCTATCGTATTTGAAAGTGTACATTATTTCTATAAGGAAGTGTCCGGTTCCCCGCTCGTGCGCCCAGCTTGGTATTTTGATGTGGCTCAACAGGGCGAGGGAATTGTGGATGTGAGTACACATATGGTAGATTTGGTGGAATGGGAATGCTTTTCCAATCAGCTATTGGATTACAAAAAGGATATACAAATGATCACAGCCAAACATTGGGCAACGGTACTGAATCCCGCCCAATTCAGGCAGGTTACCCACAATGATGCCTATCCGGACTTTTTAAGGAAAAATGTAAAAGATAGCTTGTTACAGGTATATGCCAATGGGGAGATGGATTATACCATCAAAGATATTCATGCCAGGGTATCCGTAGAATGGAAATATCAGGCACCGGAAGGCACGGGGGACACTTATTATTCCATGCTCCAAGGAACCAAGGCAAACCTGATTATCCGGCAAGGCAAAGTAGAACAATATAAACCGGTACTGTATATCGAGCCTATGGACAAAGGCAATCAAAACGAATGGGAACAGGCCTTGCAGAAAAGCCTGAGCAAAATCCAGGTTCAATACCCGGGGCTTAGTATAAAGAAAACGGATAAAGGTTGGCAGTTGATTATTCCTGAGCGGTATCAGGAAGGTCATGAACAGCATTTTGCGCAGGTGGCCAAAAAATATTTAGGATATCTACAAAGGAATAGGATTCCAGATTGGGAGCTATCCGCTATGCTGGCAAAATATTATACCACCATACAGGCATTGAAAAAAGCAAACAATAAATAGTTGTAGCTTCTTGGATAAAATAGAATTGGAAGTATGGGCTATTGTATTTAGGTTTGTTTACGTGTACGTAACCGTAAAAAGCCCTGCGTTATGTGTTTTATATGGGCAACTATGTTTCTTGGTGATGATTCAAAAAAATTGGGGAAAGATTAACGCAAGTAGATGAAGTCGTTGACTGGATACCACCATCCTTTCAGCAACGTGGCAACAGTAAACCATAAATTTTAAAAAGCATTGATTTTATGAAAGTAACAACAATACTGTTTGTTTGTCAATTTTGTGTGCTTCCATCCCTATTGGCAAAGGGAATCAACCCTGGTATCCATTGCACGCCCATAATTACAAGACCTCTGGTAACCCAAGCTATATTGAATTTGAAAGAGGCAGGGTGGGATGCCGATACGATTCCAAGACCTGACCATCAAAAAAAATCAGGAGGTTGGGATATACTTTTTGATGGAAAAAATACAGGCCAATGGAGAAGTTTGAAAGGCGATAGTTTTCCATCACATGCCTGGGCCGTGGAGAAAGGGACATTATCTGTGGCAAACCGTGCGAAAGGGGAAGATATCATTACAAAGGAGGAATATGCTGATTTCGATTTAAGGTTTGATTTTAAATTAACCGAGGGTGCCAATAGCGGCATTAAATATTTTGTAGAGATGGTGAAGGACAACGCGGCTGGCACAATGCTATGGAATGGGCCCGAATATCAAATTATAGATGATTTCAACCATCCAGATGTGAAAGACAATAAATTTCCAATAGGCTCTACCGCCTCCTTGTATCTTATTTATGCTCCAGAGCACAAGAAACTATTTCCGCCCGGTCAATGGAACAGCGGAAGGATCCTTGCTAAGGGCAAACATGTAGAACAAT
This sequence comes from Bacteroidota bacterium, assembly GCA_018267575.1. Classification (GTDB taxonomy): domain Bacteria; phylum Bacteroidota; class Bacteroidia; order Chitinophagales; family Chitinophagaceae; genus Puia. The sequence continues at coordinate 60,229 of JAFDYF010000104.1, read as the reverse complement.
GGTTGAATGGAGTAAAAGTGGTTAGTTGTGAAAGAGGGTCCCCAGATTTCCGCAATCGGATTTCAACAACCAAATTCAAGAACTATGATCACTATGGGGAATTGCCAACTGGCCATATTATGCTAACCGATCATGATGGAGACAAAGTGTATTTTAGGAATATCAAAATTAAACGCCTCAAATAAATAGTGGTTCTTGGATATGGTTGGCAAAGCAGTTTTAGATAAAGGCACCTGCATCATGGATTCCTCATCACTCATCTTTGATAAAATAGTTGCTCTTTTAAAGAGAGCTACACGAGTGTTGTAATCATATTTTGTTTTCGATCGAATAGGTCTTCTCCCATTGAAGATCAAATTATTGGTAAAAAGAAAAAAGTATATTTAGAAAGGAGTTTGTCTTGGTCATTCAAACCTGCTTACTGCATTTTTTAAAATCAGATCTATGCTTTTGAGCTCTGTTGATATTGTTGTAATTGCACTCTTCTTTCTATCCATGCTTGTAATAGGGCTGTGGTCATTTTCCAAGAACAAGGATTCCACGGACTATTTTATAGCCGGTGGAAACCTGCCTTGGTGGTTGTCTGGGATCTCGCATCATGTTTCGGGTTATAGTGGGGCGGTATTTGTAGCTTATGCCGGCTTGGCGTATACCCATGGGTTCTCGGTATACATATGGTGGGCTTTTACTATTGGGATTACCATCCTGTTGAGTGCCAAATTATTTCCGATAATATGGGTGCGGTTAAGAAAACAGTTGCAGATTCAATCGCCTTTGGAATATTTAAACACCCGATATAATTTATTGACCCAACAAATTATGGCATGGAGTGGCGTATTGCTAAAACTCTTTGATGTGGGAGCGAAATGGGCAGCCATTTCGGTGCTGCTCAATGTGTTTACTGGCTTATCCCTGTCCATGGGCATTCTTATTTCCGGTGGGGTATCGCTTGTGTATATTACGTTTGGAGGTTTCTGGGCCGTTATCCTAACCGAGTTCGTACAATTCGTGGTTCAGTTTGTGGGAGGGATTGTTATGTTTGTTGTGGTGATTACGCATATGGGAGGCTTGGCTTCGGTCTGGAATATTTGGGAAAAGTTGCCCCCCAATAACAGTAAAATATTTAATGACCCCTATACTTTTGCTTTTGCACTTGCCTTTTTATTTATTAATTTTTTAAGCTACAATGGTGGCACTTGGAATCTGGCAACCAAGTATATCTCCACAAAAAATGAAAAACAGTCGAGCAAGGCAGCCAGGGTATCGGGAGTGCTTTACCTGGTTTGGCCCTTGATATTGTTTTTTCCGATGTGGGCGGCACCCCTCATTCTGCCCGGTCTTCATGACCCCACCCAATCCTATGGGCTCCTCACGCTAAAACTATTACCATCCGGTTTGGTGGGGTTGGTGGTGGCATCATTATTTGCGCATACCATGGCCATGACATCTTCTGATGTGAATACCATATCCGCAGTTATTACCAGGGATATACTGCCGGTATTATCGCGAAAACAGAAAGAATTGGAAAGCAAAAACACACTCTGGGTTGCCCGAACCTCCACTTTTGTTTTTATACTACTTACAATCATCATTGCGTTTCAGTATAAACATTTTGGCGGAGTGCTAGGACTCATTGTAATGTGGTTTGGGGCACTCTTGGGGCCTATTGCTGTACCGATGCTTCTTGGTTTACTTTCTCCCTTCAAAAAATGTGGTTCTGCTGCAGCCATCGTTTCTATAGGAGCAGGCTTTGCCACTTTCATCATTACGAAAAGTGTTCAAATGAAAAGTCTAGCACTCGAGGTGAGTTTGCCCTTGATTGTATCCTTATTCACCTATATTTTCATGGGCTTGTTAAATTATCGAAAACCAGTGCCTGACAAAGTGGAAAAATTCATGAACCTGTTGACAAGAGTTAAAGAACAAATGGATTAAGCAGATCGTTCCAAACATCATTCAGGGATTTTATTTAATCTTCATTCTAGTAGCCCAGTGCTTGGCAACCTAAGCAAAGCCATCCATTTTAGAACTCCCCTTAGTAGTAGAATGGGTTCTGGAATTATTAAAAAACTCTACTTTTGATTTAGCCCAATAATGTTTTGATATATGATGAGCTGTTTAGGTGAGCGGTAAAAGCTGGAACGATATTTATTTGAAATAGGATTATGAAAAAAGGCAAAAAGAAAATTACTGAAAATCATGGGGTAAAAGAAATTGCCCGAAGAGCAAACGTTTCTATCGCAACCGTGGATAGAGTGCTTCATAATCGGGTCGGTGTTTCCGAGACCACCAAGCAGAAGATTAATGAGATCATCAAGGAGTTGAACTATCAGCCCAATATCCTAGCCAGGAGGCTTGCCTCGAGAGTCACATTTACGTTCGCGGTTCTCATTCCAAAGGTTTCTGATGAAACCGATTTCTGGGCTGCCCCACTCTATGGAGTAAAAAAGGCCGAGAGGGCTATCAAAGAATATGGGGTAAAAATTGATGTTTACTTTTTTGATATCAACGATAGAAAATCATTCGAGGAACGAAGCAAATTCATCCTGAAAAAAAAGCCAGACGGTATTTTACTGGCTCCCTCTTTCATTAACGAAGCTATACAGTTTACCTCCATATGCGACAAAAGGAATATTCCCTATGTATTGATAGATTCCAATATCCCCAATCAGGAGGGCTTATGTTATATTGGGCCTCACTTGTTTCGTAGTGGTTATCTAAGTGCGCAGTTAGTCAATTTTACACTGGCCAAAGAAAGCGAGATCTTAATCGTAAACATAGCCAAAGAGGTGGACGACCATAATTATCTGCAGCAGATTGAAGATGGTTTCAGGGCTTATTTTAAATACTACAATCTGTATCACGATATATTAAAACTGGAAATTGTGTCTACGGATTATTCGTCTGTTGAAAAGGAATTGGCTGGGTTTATGAAGAAGCACCCGCAGGTAAGAGCCATTTTTGTTCCAAATTCAAGAGTATCCATGGTGGCCCAATACCTTGAAACTAGCACTAAGGGACATGTCTTTTTGATTGGTTATGACTTTTTGGAAAAAAATATAGAATATCTTAAAAGGGGGCTGATTGATATTTTAATTTGTCATAAGCCCAGCGAACAGGGTTATGAAGGGATCATGAAATTGTACCAGCATTTTATTTTGGGCAAGACACTTAAAAAAATATATTTTATGCCAATAGATATTATTACGAAGGAGAATTATGAATTTTATGAAAATTGACTTGGCGATGGGTTCCAGCGTGGTCTGGCGCAGCCGACCCCACGTAATAAAGACTATAATGGGATTTATAGGATTATGAAGCAAGCTATAAACTTGGGCGTGTATATGGTCAGACGGAGACAGTCAGTCAATATACGCACATTCAGCGCAAATACATCAAATTAGCTAATCCCATTTATTCATCGTACCTTTGCCACTGCTTACATTCCTTTCTTTCACTTTTCGTGACAACCTTCTTTCCGTGTAACCACTTTTGAAGGTAATTGATGAGCGATAGGTTGTTTTCATAAAGTCTTATTGAATTTACTCGCTAAAAGCAACAGCATTATTGCCGGAAAGATATTTTATATACCCCCGGTTATTTATTTAATTTTAAAACATACACATTGTTATTCGAAGAACTCAATCTCATTGAGCCTTTATTAAAGGCCGTGAAACAGGAAGGCTACAGCAATCCTACACCCATCCAAGAAAAATCCATCCCCATCATCCTTGACCGTAAAGACCTATTGGGCTGTGCGCAAACCGGCACCGGAAAAACGGCCGCATTTGCTATTCCCATGCTGCAGATTTTGCATGCACAAAAAATGCAACAAAACGGGCCTACCAGCATCAAGGCATTGATATTGACACCAACCCGCGAGCTCGCAATCCAAATAGAAGAAAGCTTTGCAGCATACGGTCGTTATACCGGACTGAAGCAGATGGTTATTTTTGGAGGCGTACCACAATTTAGCCAAACACAAGCATTGCGCAGAGGCGTGGATATTTTGGTGGCAACACCAGGCAGACTATTGGACCTGATAGATCAAAAATTTATCAGCTTGCGCGACATTCAACTATTTGTATTGGACGAAGCTGACCGCATGCTTGATATGGGATTTGTGCATGATGTAAAAAAAGTGGTATCAAAACTCCCACAAAAAAGGCAGACTTTATTTTTCTCTGCTACCATGCCAGCTGAAATCCAAAAACTGGCCAACTCTATTTTATCAAACCCTGAAAAAGTAGAGGTAACACCCGTTTCTTCAACAGCAGACACCATCAACCAATCTTTATTTTTTGTGGAGAAGAAAGACAAGGCTTCTTTGCTTTTGCATTTACTTAAAAGCGAAAACATCAGTACCGCCTTGGTATTCACCCGTACCAAACATGGTGCTGACAAAGTGGCGCAGCGCCTCAACCATGCAGGTATTAAATCTGAAGCCATTCATGGTAACAAATCGCAGCAGGCCCGCCAGCGTGCATTGACGAATTTCAAATCACGCCAAACCCGTGTGCTGGTAGCCACCGATATTGCAGCTAGAGGGATCGATATCGATGAACTCACGCATGTAATCAATTTCGAATTGCCGAATGTGCCAGAAACCTATGTACACCGTATTGGTCGCACAGGCCGTGCAGGCGCCAGCGGTATCGCTTTTTCTTTCTGCGATGAAGAGGAAAAAGAATTTTTAAGGGATATACATAAGCTCATCAGCAAGTCAATCCCGGTAGTGACCGCACATCCCTACCCAATGAGCAATATTTCGCTGGTTCAATATCCATCGTCGCAACAGCGCAGGCCCATGCAGCAAAAAAGAAGCAGTGCCGGGCATAACCGGAACAATCAACGGCAATGGTCGGGAACGCAACGAACTTTTTAAACTTGTATCAACTATATTAATAAAAAAGGTCCACCTGGGTGGACCTTTTTTATTAGCCATCATGTAAGAGGTTTGCATAGGTGTAATACCATCATTCTGATTATGCAACACCAACCACGAATCAATTAGTCAAGCCGAAAGGAGATTTTAGCAATAATCCCAAATGTGCTTATTTGCCCGTCCTTCACATGTGCTTTGATATCTTTTACATACACCGAATCAATATTACGGACTGACTTGGATGCTTCTGTAACCGCATTGCGGATGGCATCATCAATACTTTTCTCTGAAGAAGCAATGACTTCGATCACTTTTACAATTGGCATAGCAAAATATTTAGTTGATAAAAAATGTTGACTCATTAAAAATAGCGGAAAAAGAAAGCAGAACGCCTCCCAAATGGTATGATTGAAAAAAATACCCATTTACATGCGAACATAGAAAATCAATGACTATTCATAAATTGATTTTTCACTAAATACAATTAAGTGAAAAATTATATGGTTATTTTCTGCCTGCCAAAAAAAATCTAAATCAACTCCCAAAATCGATTTATAACATTTTTTTTGGGAGTTGGTGCATCTTTATTTTTTCAGCAACAATGATGGCACAGACCTCAAAAACCGGATTACTCCAAAAACCGGATTCTCCTTAACTTTCCATTTCATTTTTAATCATTCTTTTTATGCAACAGATTTCTATTTGGGAAAAAGAAAGCTTTTTTGCTCCGAAAGATATAACCATTGTGGGGAGTGGGTTTGTTGGCCTATGGTGCGCCTACTATATAAAGAAAAATCATCCCAAACTTGCGGTCGCGATTGTGGATCGGGGCATTATCCCTACGGGTGCGAGTACCCGTAATGCGGGGTTCGCTTGTTTTGGCAGTGTAACAGAGCTGATAGCAGATACCATGAAATCCGGCGAAGACCTGATGTTGGAGGTATTGGAAATGCGATATAAGGGCCTCAAAAAAATTAAAAAGATTTTCAAGGATAAGGAAATGGGTTATGAAGGTTTTGGTGGCTATGAACTCATCTGCAAAGAGCAGGAGCTCGACATCAATAACATGCGCAGCAATATCGATTGGCTCAATCGCAAACTGAAAACCATTATCAAAAAACAAAAAATTTTTTTCCTGAACGATCAAAAGATCAATGAATTGGGATTTGCCAATGTGCAACACCTGATCGAAAATCGTTTTGAAGCACAACTGCATTCCGGTAAGCTCTGTCAATCGCTTTTGCAATTGGTACAGTCCATGGGCGTGACCGTTTTGGGCTGCATCGAAATCAAAAGTTTTGAAAAAACAAATGGCATGATTGAAATGCAAACCAACCATGCATTCACTTTATCGACCAACCAACTGTTGATCTGCACCAATGCTTTTGCCAAACAGCTTTTGCCCGAACTGGATGTGGAACCTGCCCGTGGACAAGTATTGGTTACCTCCGAAATACCCAACCTGAAATGGAAAGGCACTTTCCACTTTGATGAGGGCTATTATTATTTTCGAAACCTAGGCAATCGGGTATTGCTGGGAGGCGCTCGCAACAAGGCTTTTGAAGAAGAAAATACCTATGAACTTTCTACCTCGGAAAATATACAATCCACACTGGAACATTTTCTATATGAAAAAATACTTCCTTCCAATGCCTTTACCATTGAACACCGTTGGAGCGGGATCATGGGCGTAGGCGCAGAAAAGATGCCCATCATAAAAGTAATCAGTCCACAAGTTTATTGCGCTGTGCGCATGGGAGGCATGGGCGTAGCACTTGCACCAGTGGTTGGGGAAAAAGTGGCGCATCTAATGACTGGGAAATAAAGCTATGATTATAGTTTTAGCAATTTGGACATGGTTCTATTTTGCCCATCGTTAATCTTAATATAATAGATGCCCTGGCTTAGCGTAGAGATATTTAACTGGAACGTTTGCTGGCTTATAATCGTTGACATCATTTTTTGCCCCACCTGATTATATATTTCCAGTGAACTGCCCGCCAATATCTGCTCATTTATCTGTAAGCTAATCATATCATGAGCAGGGTTGGGATAAAGAGAAACTATATTCACATTTTCAATTTGCTTGTTCACGGGCAAAGGCAGCGGAGTAGCGGTAAGTGCCGTGGAAGAAAGCAAGGGATACCTTGCGCCGCCCGGCTGGAACAATGACTGCATCCGGCAACGCTGACCATTGGTAAAAAGGTTCATGCAGGCATCGTTTGTAAAATCCATAAAGTTCGAATACATATTACCGTAAGGAGCATTATTACAACTGATAATGGTACCACTTGGGCACCCATAATCTGCAGCGGACTGAGGTGGCGTATCCGTTACATGGTCATCGCCACAATCGGCATCGCCCCAAGTATGGATCAGGTTGAGCCAATGACCTACTTCATGGGTAGTGGTTCTTCCTTTATTGAAAGGTGCAGTAGCTGTTCCACCCATTCCAAAAGCAGCATATAGCACCACTACCCCATCGTTGGCAGCCGGTCCGCCTACCACACTGGTATAGCCGAGGATGCCTCCTGAAAGATTTCCCACCCATATATTCAGATAACTATTTCGGTCCCAAGCATCATCCCCGCCCTGTGCAGAAAATTTAATTTGATCTTGGAGACCAAACTGCTGCACCGTGGTATGCTTGCGTACAATACCCGTGGTGGTATAACCAGCCGTATCCACTTTTGCAAGGGCAAATTGAAAACCACAGTTGGCGGCAACCGGTTGAAATACCTGGGGCGTATTTATAGTATCTGCATTCAGTCGCTGAAAATCCTGGTTGAGAATATCAATCTGTGAAAGGATTTGTGCATCGCTGATATTTTCCTGAGCCGTATTATACAATACATGCACCACTACAGGTATATTGATGACCGTTGGTACGTTGGAAGAAAGGTTGATGCCATCTGTTTTATGCTGTAGAGCCGATAAATAGTTTTGTGTAAAATTTTCAATGTCTGCCATCTTGGAAACAAGCGCAGGATTGTTTTGAAGCATTTGCGCTTGATAGTCCGCAGAACGACAATGATCCTGCGCTGATACCAGCACATGAGCAACCATCAAAATGGGCAAAAGCAAAAATCTTTTTAACATGATTTCTTTTTGTGGTCGGCAGATCAAAGGGATGGACTGGAAATATCATGAGGATTGGACTAGGGGCAGGATTTTATAAATGCTCGAAAACAGCAAAATCAGGACCCACAACAATTCAGAAATAATAGGAGATTGGCAGATTCGTTGAACGGACATGGGCCGTAAAAATGAGGGAATACTACCGGTGAAGAATGATGCGATAGGGGGTTCAGGGGTGTATTCCAGAAATAAGCGTAACCAATGTACAACAAGTATTTGAAAACTTCAAATTGTTAAAATGGAAAATTTATAAGCCCCAGCTACCCTGATTCACAAAGCTGACCCTTATTTTTGCTCTTTTATGAACCAATTTACCCACAAAAGGCTATATGTTGTACTGGCATTCATCGCTTTAACTGCATGTAACCATGATAGCGATAAAACGGCGAACAAACTGCCCGATTCACAGCAAACTGATGCCACGCCCCCTACCATTAATTATAGTGTAGTGAACGCCTACCCGCATGATACCACCGCCTATACGGAGGGGTTTTTATTCCATGATGGACAATTGTTTGAAAGCACCGGCCATACCGACGAAGTCCCAAGTTCAAGATCCATGTTTGGTATTGTTGATCTTAAGACCGGGCATATTCAAACCAAAGTGGAGATTGATAAGAACAAGTATTTTGGGGAGGGCATCGTATTCCTAAATGGGAAAGTGTACCAACTTACTTGGAAATCTAAAATCGGTTTTATCTATGATGCCAAGACCTTCAAAAAAATCGGGGAATTCACCTTTCCCAGCGCAGAAGGTTGGGGCATGACTACCGATGGTACATATCTGATCATGAGCGATGGCACCAGCAATATCAGTTATTTGGACCCTAACAATTTCAAATTGGTAAAACTGTTAGGCGTAACCGATAATAATGGGCCCGTGAGCGATATCAATGAATTGGAACTGATCAATGGATACTTATACGCCAATCAATACCAGACCAATTATATTTTAAAGATTGACCCAGCCAGTGGCAAAGTGGTGGGCAGGTTGGATTTTACCACACTCGACAATGAGGCCAAAAACAAATACCCCGAATCCGCGGAAATGAACGGTATCGCTTATGACTCGCTTACTAAAAAAGTGTATGTAACCGGAAAACTTTGGCCCAATATCTATGAAGTAAAATTCGCTTATTAGATAGTCCTAAACTATTTGTTGCAAATAGAAAGCGCATACTGGCGCAGGTTTTGCAACAATAATCAATAGCTACTTGCACGCTTGCGGAGATATGCAGGTTGACTATGAGCGTTGGCGAAGCTGTGCTTCTGATGCCTCCTCAATAAGCTTGCGGGTGTTACCTACCTTGGTACGGATACCACACTCAGCTTGTTTTACCAATTAGTAGGAAGCCATTGGGCACAAGGCTTAGCCAAGGCGGCTTTAGTAGTAAATTAAAAATTCGAAGAACCATACCATTAAAAGGGGTTCAATGCTTCCGATGCGGCCATAATTTTAGGTTTGATGAACACAGACCATTTCGATACCAATATTGAAGAGCAGGTTTCTCTGGCCAGGATCGAGGGCCTGTTGCTGCAGATCGGTGCAGAAATCATCTTCAAGAAATATAGGGATCGAAATGAATCGAGGTCACCTTCTTGATTTGGAATCAGGATATGCGTAAGATTCTGCCTTTTTATCTGAAACCAAATATTGTTAAATTGGTTTTAGAATTATTTGAGAAGTTTGAGCGTGCCGGCTATCTGTACAACCAGATTGAATGTTGGAGTGCTAGGGAGCTACAAGAAATATTTGTGTACACGAAATGGGATAATTTTCTAAAAATAATTGATAAAGCAAAAACTTCATACGAAAATGCAGGAAAAAAAATAAGCGACCATTTTGCCGACATAGGGAAAATGGTTGAATTGGAAAGTGGCTCAAAAAGGAAAATTAATAACATTGCACTGACCCGATATGCTAGCCCATATAATGGCACAAAAAACCAAAATCGTACCTGCCAGTCTGATAAAACCTCGCTGATGAATAATATTTATACCCTTCTGAGTATTCGCCTAGCCCAACCCTGACAGGATTTGAATGCATATATTCGAGTTTCCCGCGTGGGCAGGACAAGTATTGAAGGAAGACCGCTTCCGAAAACAGGTCTACGCTTAGGCTGTGCTTTCACTTTGGCAATTTACTCGAAATATTGTTGTTGGTGATGCCATCGCACATTGCCATGCGCAACACCAACCGGCAGAGAATAGTATCTAGATTGGGCACACAAAATTTACAGAGCAAACAAGAAAGCATGAAATTATTGAAAAACGATTTTGGGATATAGACCTTTTCAAAGTTTTAAACTTTGGAAAAGCTGCGGAAACCAGTACCTCCGATGAAAGGAGCGTCGCAACGATGTTGCGCAGCGATCAAATGCTAGTCCAATAAAAAATGGGGTCACAAAGTTTCCTTTACTATCCCACCAATCAAATAAATCCCAGTACAGACTTATTTACGCGAGGTCGGCTTCTCCAGACCTTGGTAGACGTAAACATTTTATTGGTTCAAGAAACAAAAACTGCTTGTTGGTATGCCACCCACAAGACCGCCCTGTGTACCAACAAAGACGGAGACTTAATATATATAGAAACAATAAATATCGGGCAGCGGAAGCTTTATTTTATTTAAAATTTATTTAAAAGCTGATTTTCGCAAACAAATCAAAATGCTTTTAGCTGTCCTGATTCTTTTTAAAAGCAAATTGTATGTTCAAAATCTTAGGCATTTATCTTGTGATATTTTTGTGTGCAGGTTGTATGACAAGTTCAGACAATAATAAATATATCATTATTGAAGGGCATGTAAAAAACCTCCCTGAGGGTAAACTATACCTGACAGATGCAAATTTTGATAATAAGATAATCGACTCCTGCCTTTGTAAAAATGATACATTTTCATTCAAGATAATGCTTAAACCAGGTTTTGAACCCTATTTAGTATCTATTCATTTCTGGAATAAGGACAAAATATTTGAACCTTTAGTGTTTGATTCCAAAAAGGTTTTAGCCCCAAATGGTAAACCTTTTTCTAAAGATGCATTTATGTTGGAGGAAGGGGACTTCCATATAACTGGAACATATGAGGGCTTCTCCCCGTTGCCTAACCTTAAAGTTAGCCCTTTAGATATTATTGCTGGACCACAAACTGAAGCTGAATTCAAAATAGTTTTTTCTGGTTTTCCATTATTATCGGGTGAAAAACAAAAATCACTAGATTTCAATACAAATATTATTAAGCAATACCCTTATTCCTATTATTTGCTAAGCCTTTTAAATATGGAAAAAACGGCTTTCACAAATGCGGAGCTATTGGCAATGACCAAGCTTTTTGATAAAAAAATGGAACGGAGCATTCACATGAAGGAAATACAAAGATTTATGGAAGAGCGCCCAAAACAAGGAAAAAGCATCAAAAATTTTGAACTTTTAGATTCTAATAGTAGTAGGGTTAAAGTGTTCGATGATGGGGCCAAAATTCACATGGTGGTACTTTGGGCATCGTGGTGTGGTCCATGTCGGATGGAAATTCCTGTTTTGAAAAAAATATATTCCGAATTCATACAAAATAGAGATTTTGAAATGATAGGTATTTCCATAGACGAAAATTTTCAACAGTGGGAAAAAACAGTCAATGAAGAGAGCATATTATGGAAACAGCTAATTATTGATAGTAGCGAAGTAACCCATATAAAAAATTTGTTTGAGTTCGAATCAATCCCATTGGTATTATTTTTTAATAGCCAAATGGTTGAAGTGGGCAGGTATAGTGGTTTTTCAGACTCAGCCTATACTGACTACTTGCAGGTGCTAACAAAAGAATTAAGATAATGCTTTGGGCAATTATTGGGCCAATACAAAATAATACAACAAAAATTCTAGAATCTAATTTATAAAGGGTGTCCATAGCTTGTTAATTAAAATTATAATAGAAGCAATTCCAACAGTTCTACTATGAAGCAAATTTAATTTTCACTAAACCCTTTTCGTTCACTTGATAATAGCTGGTAGTCCTAATCGTTAGGCCCCTGATTGCTAAAACCGATGTTGTCGCAGGAGGACAAGTGCGGGGCGGGGTCGGATGCGCCAGGCCCCGCTGTGACCCAATCCCAGTTGATAATTATTTTCGTGCGGCAGAGCCTGCTGTGGCTTTAAATTCATAGTTAATATTTAAACCCGATTATAATTTTTTTAAACATAGATATTGTTGTTCATATTTGAACATTCCTTTTTGATTATGAATCGCTTTATGTATTTATTATTTAAATAATACAACACGTCGCCACTTGTTTTTTAATGAACGGAATTTTTTTTTCCAAAAAAGAAATTGTCATTTTGTGTTTGTTCCATCAATTATTTTGATTGATATTTCTCTCACTGATTGCTTATGAAAAAAGAAGAAGACTGTAAGGATCTTTTTCGGGGCTTAGCCACGACCGAGGGGCAGACTGCCTTTTGGGCCTTGCATAAACTTTTCTTTCACCCACTCTTTAGATTGATATTTTCTATTGTAAAGCAGCATGAAATTGCGGAAGAATTGACCAATGATGTGTTCGTGCAGATCTGGAAAAGCAGGGAGAAAATGAACGGCGTTGAAAACCCCAAGTCCTATCTTTTTGTATGCGCCAAGAACCAAGCTTTTTCTTATTTGAGGTCGGTAAAGAAGCAAGTGGTATGTATCGATGATCTTGATCAATTTGAACTTCAAGTGGAGCGAAGCCCGGAAGATCTATTTATTTCATCCGAAATGCTGAGCAGGCTCAATGCGGAGATTGATCGGCTTCCGGTCAAATGTAAGTTGGTGTTTTTGTTGGTAAAAGAATATAACCTGAAATATAGGGAAGCCGCCGAAGTGCTCGGCATTTCACAAAAAACAGTCGAGGCACAAATGAGCATCGCAATCAGAAAACTGAGCCAGTCGATTCCCCTTGCTTTATCTATTCCCAAAAAATAATTGGCAACTCCTTAAGGGTAAAAACCCCTTTTCCTACTCCTTATTGTATATAACCATTATTAATTAAATGTCAATCGATCGGATTTGGGAATTATTCGCCAAGAAGTTCAGCAAGGAGATTACTGCGCAAGAGGAGAAGGAGTTGGAATCCTTGCTCCACGAGAACCAGGATGCTTTCATGCTGAATGAGTTGGTATCGAAATTCCATAAACTCAAGGTAAGGCCCATCAGCGACGATATGATGGAGGATAGGTCCCGCAAGGCTATCCGTGAGGCTATTGGCAGTCTTCAAGATGGTTTGGTTTTGCAAGATGCGATGGACAGTGAGCCAATCCATATTGCATCAAAAAGTAAAAGATGGTTTAGGATAGCCGGTTTTGCTGCTGCGGCTATGGTTGTTGGATTGATTTGGGGTATATTTTTTATGAGGGAAAAAGTAGGCGACGGTACTGGAAACATGAACGAAATAAAAACCGATGCCCTGTCAAAATCAACGGTATCCCTGCCCGATGGATCGGTGGTGATCTTGAATGCGGGTAGTGAACTGAGCTACAATAAAGAGTTTGGGACCAGGTCGAGAGAAATCAAATTGGTGGGGGAAGCTTATTTCAATATTAAAAAGAACCCGAACATGCCCTTGGTAGTGCATGCGAGCACGGTGGATATATGGGTGAAAGGCACCACTTTCAACGTAAAGGCCTATCCAAAAGATTCCACTGTTGAGGCAGCACTTTTGACAGGTGTTATCGAACTGGTTTCCCAAAAAGACCCTGAACGGAAAATATTGATGCGCCCCAATGAAAAGGTGATCGTGAGCGAAAAGACCTCAGACCGACCAATTCCAGCAACAACCAAAACAGTAAAAGTAGAAAATAAGGAAACCATTTCGCTTAGTAGGATGCAACCGGATTCCATAGACAATAGCTACCCGGAACTGAACTGGTTGAAAAATAAAATAGTGTTCCGATCCCAAACCTTCCGGAGCTTGGCAAAAGAAATGGAGATCAAATACAATGTAGCTTTTGAGTTTAAGGATGAAGGAATCGCAGAAAGGATATTCACCGGGTCTTTTACAGATGAGACCTTGGAAGAAGCCATGGAAGCATTAAAAACAACAGTGCCCTTTCATTATCGAATAGAAGGGAGAACCGTTTTTATAAAAAAATAAAACTTGAAATGATATGACAAAAAAACGATTTTAAAATAAAAAGGGATGCTGTAACATCCCCTTTACTAAAGCAAAACGGGAACGGCTGTAACCATATTCCCTATTCATTAACTCTAATTCTGTAAAGTTATGCATTTAAACCAAAACGGCTGCATGGCAGTGAAGAAATGCCTATCGGTCAAATTGCTTTTTTTTATGAGAGCATCATTTGTGTTTGCCACCATTGTATGTATGCACTTGAGCAGTTTCGCGACTGGTCAAAATTCCATTTCCTTGAAGGTCAAAAAGGAAAAGCTTAAAAATGTGCTGGAGCTTATTGAGCAGCAATCGGAATACCGGTTTCTGTACAGCGACAATCCGGTGATAGACAATAAAAAAGTGACCATCAAAGTGGAAAAGGCGCCATTGGAGAAGGTGATGGGCCAATTGTTGGAAGGAACCGGGATTAGCTATAAAATCAATAGTAATAGTTTAGTCGTTCTTTCATTAATGAAAGTGGATCCGTCACAATTCAAGGAGATAACAGGAAAGGTAACCGATGAAAAGGGGCAGCCATTGGCAAATGTATCCGTTACGGTAAAGGGTACGGATAGAGGGACCACTACCGATTCGCGTGGCTTCTTTTCCATCAATGCCAATACGGGGGATGAATTGCAATTTTCAATAGTTGGGTATAAGGCAACGAGCATAAAAATTGGAAGCAGTGGGGTCATCTCCATAAAAATGCAGGTAGAGTCGAGCAGTTTGAATGAGGTGGTGGTGATAGCTTATGGTTCGGAAACAAAAATGTCCCAAACATCAGCTGTTTCCAGCATCAAATCATCTGAAATCAGTAATATTCCCACAGCGCAACTTTCCACTAGCCTTGCCGGAAGGCTACCCGGTGCCCAGATAATACAAAATTCTGGATTTGTTGGATCCAATGCATCGATATCCATTCGTGGGTCCAGTGCCAATCCTCTTTATGTTATTGACAATGTTGTATCGGACAAAGGGCAATTTGAGGCTTTGGATCCAAATCAGGTCGAATCAATCAGCATTTTGAAAGATGCAGCGGCTGCAGCGATTTATGGGGCAAGAGCTGCAGGAGGTGTTGTGGTGATTAAAACAAAATCTGGGAAACCGGGTAAGGTATCCCTGAGTTATCAAGGAAATGTTTCTTCAAGTAGAACAAATTTACCATTACAAAATTGGACACCGGAGCAAGAAGTGGTTTATATTAATAATGCTGCCATGACATCAAATCGGTTGAGCGCCAACCCAAATCCAAATTTTCAAGTTCCATTTGATGCAAATGCATTGGCCTATGCAAAAACCATGAAATCACAAAATATAAATGATATTATCTGGAGGAATCCTTTTGCACAGCAGCATAGCCTTAATCTAAGTGGAGGGTCGGATAAAATCCTTTATTTCCTTTCTGGAGGTTATAGTCAAAATACAGGTAGTTATCAAAGAACAAGTTTTAGTAAATATACTTTACAAGCAAAAGTAGATGCCAATTTATCCAACAACTTTAAACTGGGGGCCAATCTCAGTTATAACCGCAACTTTACCAGTCGGTTCTATTGGCCCTATGATAATGATAATGGACAAGGATTTACAGTAGCCGATTTTTATAGGCCCACTTTTAACCTTTCTCGATTATATCCGTTTTACTCCAAGGCAGATGGCACCCCTACAACAGCTAATGACCCATTAGGCTACCCTACTATTCAACCGGGGTGGGGCTTTAGCCCGACTGAAACAATAAGATCGGATAATTATCGCCACATTTATTATAACACTTTTAACGCGATTGTAAATGGCGAATTAAAAATCCCACAGGTAAGGGGGCTTTCATTAAAGTTTTTGGCAGATTACCGACAGGACAATTTTTTTCAAAAGAATTTTATCGGACAACTTAATACCAGCTATAGAGTACAAACAGTTGGCACAAGTGGTATAGGGTTATTGCAGTATGCACCTTTGAAATTTGATAAAGGAAACACTGTGGTGAACAACTATGGTCTTGCATATACTGGGATATATGAAACGTTAAACCTTAATGAGCGGTATCAATTAAATGGGTTTATTGATTATACTCGTTCGTTTGGGGCGCATCATATCACATCTTTTGTGGGTGTTGAGCAATACCAAATCAATATGAAATCAGTTAATGGCAATGCCAGTAATTTATTGAGTCCAACCAATGATCAGATTTTAAATGCAAATTCAAGTAATACGTATAGGTACTTTAACGGTTCTGAGCAAAATCAGTCACGTCTGTCATATTTTGGTCGTGCCAAATATGATTACGCAAGCAAATATATTATGGAGCTTTCGTTTCGAGAAGATGGTTCGTATATATTCCCTAAAGGCAAACAATTTGGCTTCTTCCCATCCATTTCCGGAGCTTGGGTAGCTAGTAAGGAATCGTTCTTTAATGTGAAAAATATATCCACGTTAAAGCTAAGGGCATCTTATGGAACTACTGGATACGACGGTCTTGATGGCACCACTACAAACATTGCACCCTATCAATATCAAAACAACTATATAGTTAACGGTAGTTATGTTTTTGCAAATTCAACCATCCCGGGGTTGTCCCCACAATCGGTCGTTCCTAATCCAAACATTACCTGGGCTGTTAATAAAACAGTAAATGCTGGTCTTGATTTAGGACTTTTAAATGATGCCCTTACATTTTCATTCGATTATTTTAACACAAAAAGGTCAAATATTTTAGTATCATCCATTGCTACGGTACCGGGTACTTTTGGGTCGGGCCTTCCTGCAACCAATATTGGTGAACAAAAAGCCCATGGTTTTGAATTTGCCGCTAACTATTCCAACAAGGTTGGGCAGGTTTCCTATTCGGTGGGCCTTAATTTAGGGTATGCGATAGAAAAATATGTAAAATGGCCTCAACCTGCCAATTTACCAGCTTTCCAAAATGTGATTGGGTTACCCACTTCAGGTGTTATTAGAGGATATATTTCTGAAGGAATTGTACGAAATCAAAAGACCATATCTTCTCTTCCCACAGGTTATACCCAATTCGGTAATCCTGTTATTTTGGGAGTTGTCTTATTGAAGGATATTAATGGCGATTCTTATGCCCCTGGTGCAAATGGTAAGATTGATGCCAATGACCAAACAATCATCTCAAAAAATGCTGTCCCGAGAATTAATATCGGCGTTCCTATAAACTTTAAGTGGAAACAGTTAAGCATCTCTCTTTTCTTTCAGGGAGTTGGGCCATATGATAAATACGTAACTACGCTCAATAGTGTAGGTGCATTCCAAATAGGCTCCAGGCCCTATTTTGCACTTTGGACAGATGCTTACTCTCAAGACAATAACCCCAATGGCAAATATCCTTTGGCAAATGGGGGATGGGTGGAACCAGACCTCACCGGTTGTTCGTCTACTTTTTGGAGAAGGAATGGTGCTTATATGAGACTTAAAAATCTCAATATCGCTTACTCCATTCCACAAAAAATTATCAAGACAGCCTATTTCACCAATTTTCAGATTTACGTAAACGCCACCAACCTGTTTACGATGACCTCGTTTAAAGAGTATGACCCAGAACAACAATCGCTGGATTCGTACCCAATATTTAGAACTTTTTCGGCAGGGGTAAATCTGTCATTTTAATTTTTAAATATCAATTTATTAGCAATGAAATTCATTAAACATAAATTAACGTTGACAATCCTAGTCATGGTTGTCTTGCTATCATGTAACAAAAATGTGCTGGATATCCAAAATTTATCAGCGTTTCCTCCTGCTGCTACATGGAATGATCCCAATTTATCAAACGCCTACTTGGCAAATTTATATAATCTGGTAATGCCCAATGGATGGCCCGCAAGAAGTGGCCCTTTGTTCAAAGGGCTTAATACAGACGATATTTATGGTGGTGCAATCAACGATAATGTTGGTACCATTCAGGTTGCCAATCATCCATGGGCTGGTTCATTTCCCAGTCAATATAAAAGTATCAGGCAGATCAATATTCTATTGCAGGAAATACAATCAGGTTCTTTGGATTCCACTACTCGGAACCAAATTGTGGGGCAGGCTTTGTTCTTGCGGGCATTCAGTTATTTTTTATTGGTGAGGGTATATGGGGGCGTTCCATTATTGTTAAAGCCACAAGCATTGACCGACAGTTTACAAGTTACTAGGGCTTCAACTGCAGACGTATTCAATAGTATTATGGCAGATCTCGATAAGAGTATACAACTATTGCAAGGGCAACCATTTGTAAATGGTGACAAAGGCAGGATAGGCCTTGCGGCAGCTTTAGCTTTTAAGGGAAGGGTAGCTCTTTATAAAGCCAGCCCATTGTTCAATCCTTCAAACCCTTATACAAATACCTATTGGCAGGAGGCTTATAATGCGAATCTCACAGCTAAAACACAATTGGATGCAATGGGATTTGGGTTAAACCCAAGCTATTCAGGTATTTGGGATGTAAACAATAAGGGCAACAAAGAGTGTATATTAACGGTAACTTTTAAAGTGCCTGATAAAACCGATGGACGTTATGAGCAAGGTGCTAGGCCACTCTCCCAATCATCAAATGCAGCGGGTATAGACAATCCATTATGGTCGCTCGTTCAAGCATATCCGATGCAAGATGGATATGCGCCTGGAACCAGTCCCAATTATAGTTATAACGACCAGACATTTTGGTTAAATAGGGATCCGCGATTTTATGCCTCCATTGTAAATAATGGGTCTATATATGAATGTGGAGGTATTCCAGGACGCAGGCAATATACCGACGACATCCTAGCCTCGCCATTGGATGCTTATACAACCAACCCAGCAAGTTATTGCTTCACAGGACTATACACAAGGAAAGGAATGCAGCCTCAATTACCAGCAGCTCAATCCAATCAAAACTCAGTAGATTGGATAGAAATTAGATATGCTGAAGTGTTATTAAACCTGGCAGAAGCGGCAAATGAAACAGGACATAGTGCAGATGCTATTGCCCTACTGCAACAAATTCGCCAACGTGCAGGTATTAATGCTGGAAATGGTAATTACGGAATTACGGCAACTAGCCAGACGGACGTGCGAAATGCTATTTACAATGAGCGATTGATTGAGTTTTCATTTGAAGGTCAACGTTTTTGGGACTTGAAGCGTTCAAGGACATTGACAAATTTGAATGGGTTTGTAGAAATGGGCGTGGCCTCCACTTTAAAGTCTTCCAATCTACCTGTTGATCAGACCAAGGCATCCAATTATTCATATCTACCAGAAGATTTTGTATATAGCTTTGGCCCATTGATCAGACAGACAGCAAGTAATATTACATTTTCCATTCCAAATAAATACTATTTCGCGCCTATACCACTGGCACAGATTCAAACAAACCCAAATCTTGCACAAAATGTGGATTGGGGTGGCACATTTAATCCTACACTCGAATAGTTTTGACAACATAAAATCTAAAAATGTCAGGCAGCACATCTTAAAACGAAGTGCTGCCTGATTTAAAAATGTTTTTAATTACAGCATTTATTCAAAAGCTAAGAGAAATGGAAAACCATCATACTCAAAATTGTTTTGAACTAACATTACAACAATATTCACCCGAAAGAAAAAGACAATTTTATTATAGTAGGGAATCAATATTTTAAAATAAACAAGACCCATCCCGATGGTTAAATTTCTTTGCTCCTTGTTGCTGTTTATATTTTCAGGTATAAATATTCATGCCCAAACGATTGAATTGTCAAATGCAAAAATGGCACGCACACTTTCTTTTGACGGCAAGGTTTGGCGGACTACACAGTTTTCGGCAAATGGGAAAATCCATTTGAAAATAGAGCGAAGTGAAGAGCTGGCCATATTGCCAATGAACGCCATCGAGCCTTTTACCATTTCGGATTTTGTTGCTGTTGGTAGCCCAATTAAATATACCATTTCCGATACTGCTTTTGTTCAGATCAATTACAAGCCATCTAATAAAAATAATAAATCACTCCCTGAGCGATTGAGCATAAAATATTATATCGTTAAGGGAGAGGCATTTTGTCGTAAGCGTATTTCCTTGTTTTATAAAGAAGCAGCTACTGTAGATAGGCTAGAGGTTGAACGTTTTGTTGTGGACAGACCAGCTGCCGGGGGTGGACGCGGTGAACCCGTATTCATTAACGACCAATGGTTCTTTGGATTGGAATACCCAGCAGGGTACAGCAGGCACACTGATGGGAATACCCCCAAGGATTATGGTCGGTATTTTGAAAAAGTGGGCAATTACAGTTATATAGATTTGGAGGGTAGGGATATAGAACCACAAGTTGAAAAAGGGATGCTGAGACTGATGCATTTCCCGGGTTATGCTGTTGAACATGGGCAAAAAAATTTTCAGATCATCAGTAAAACAGCCGTTGCCGGGGTGGCAGGACCGGGTAAATCGGTTACCCAAGCTTTCATGGATTATTTGTCAACGATTTGGAAAGCGCCCCATTCTTTTTTACAGTTCAATAATTGGTTCGAGCCAGAGGCGAAAAATTTAAAGGGCGATGGCATGTTGAATATCTGGCGTTCCTTTAAAAAAGCCATCACGCCTTATGGTATCAAAATGGATGCGATGGTGGCAGATAATGGTTGGCAGAATACAAAATCTATTTGGGACCCAAACTCTACTTTTTTCCCAAATGGCTTTGATGATGTGAAATTATTGAGCGACAAACTAAAAAAGGAAGGTGTTGGATTTGGCCTATGGTTATCCTTGAATGGTTACACAAACAATATTGATTGGGGCATTTCCAATGGATATCGGGAAGCGGAACGAAATAAATATTTTGAGCAATATGGTCGATACTATAGTCTTTCTGCCACGAAGTACAAGAATGAAATGCTGAAAAAAATTCCCTTTATTGTAAAAAAAACGGGACTTGTATATTTTAAGCATGATTTTAATGAGTTATGTGATAAGGGGGAAGGCAATAACCATCCACCTACCGATAGGCATGGACATGAAGCGAATTTGGATGCTGCTATTGAAATACTATTAGCTGCAAGAAAAGTGAACCCGAATATTGTACAGAACATGACCAATTGGGTTTGGTTTTCACCGTGGTGGTTGCAATATGCCGATTATTTATGGATGCTGGCAGGTGATGATGGCGTCAACAGAAACTGGCCCGAGATTTCCGTGAGGGCTATGGCATCCACTGACCGCGACACCTATATCTGGCGCATGTTTGGGAACCCCAATGACAGACCCTTGGTGCCCATATCAAGGTTGATGACACATGGGATAATCAAAACCAGCACGGGTATGATGGAATCGAAAGACGACAACCTGCAGGATTGGTTGGAATATGTATTGATGCATTATGGAAGGGGCACTTTATTGAAAGAATGGTATGTTTCGCCTTCGGTAATGAAACCAGATGAATGGAAAGTTTTGTGCACGGTTCATAACTGGGCCAAAGAACAGCAGTCTATATTAAATAATACAGTGTTTGTTGGTGGAAGACCTGATGATGGCAAAGCTTATGGATATATGGGATGGGAAGGAAATAATGGAATACTGGTTGTCAGAAACACCAGAGCTGATTCGCAGAAAATAATTATCCCATTTGATCAGTCTGTTCATTTTTATGGGGACCTTAACCAATCTTTTAAAGCAGAAGTCGTTTTCCCTTACCAAGATGATTATCCTGTTCATTTTATTTCAGGGAAACCTATCGAAATAGTGTTGCCAGGTTATGCAACCATGGCTTTTGAGTTTAGTAAAGGGAATCCTGAACAGAAAGTGGCGATGCCAGAACGAATTCCATTTGCTACAGTACAATTAGCCGAGGACAGTTTTGTTACCAGTCTGAAAGTCCCCGTAAATGTTTCTGGTAGATGCGACCTGATTGTGATTGGTTATCCAATAAGACCTATGATCACGGTTAATGGAAATGCTATCCCTGTAAAACGCTCCGAAAAATCCAAACTAAATGATTTTGCATCCTATGCCAAATCTGGGATGATAAACGATGAGGCTAAGGAGTGGGATATCGCAACCTATGACCTACTTCCATTTGCAGGAAAGGATATAAAAATTTCTTATAAAGGGTCAGGGAGATTTGAAAGCCATTTATTGGCAGAGCAAAAAGTGGTTGCACCCAAAGCTTTAACCGGACTTGATCCGCTATGGGCTATAACCAATGATACCAGAAGACAAACCATTAAGTTGCATTGATGTTTTTCCAGTTTTTAATTAAACCAAGATAAGATGAGCAGAAGAATGAATTTTATTTCCTATCTTTTTTATTTTCAATGGATCAAAAAGTATAATAAAATACTGCTATTCATTATGATGTTTTTTCTCAAGCAACCTATCCAGGCCGAACCATCAGTTGACTACAAGATTGTTCAGTCCGTAGGCCCACAGGACCAGATTAATGCCGTGAAAGGTTTGATAGAAAGGGTGGTTCCGCAGGTTGCTTCTTTTTTTGTTCCCCAAATGATTGAGAAGGAAAATGGGGCCGATGTGTTCGAGGTAGAAAGCAGGAAAGGTAAAATAATATTGAGTGGGTCTTCTGGCGTGGCCATCTCCGTTGGATTGAACTGGTACCTGCGGCATGTCTGTAACAGACAGATGAGTTGGTGCGGCGATAACCTTGATATAAAAAAATCAGACATCAAAGCTGTTCCCGGTGGCAGGTTCCGCAATGTGCTACCACACCAGCATGTAGTGTACATGAACTATTGCACGCTCAGTTATAGCATGGCCTGGTGGGATTGGAAAAGATGGCAGCGGGAGATCGATTTTATGGCACTGAACGGTGTCAATATGCCTTTGGGAATGGTGGGGCTTGAAGGTGTGTGGTACAATGCGTTGTTGAAGGTGGGTCTCACAGACCAGGAAGCCCGTCAGTTTTTGGTGGGCCCTGCTTATTTCGCATGGCAATGGATGCAGAACATTGAGGACCATTGTGGCCCATTGCCAAAATCATGGATCGATTCGCATATTGAATTGGGGAAAAAAGTGCTGGCCGCTGAAAGAGCTTTTGGGATGACGCCCATACAACAGGGCTTTTCAGGAAATGTGCCTTTGATATTTAAAGAAAAATTCCCTTCGGCCAAAATCAACCAGCAGCCCAAGTGGTGCAATTTTCCTGGTGTGGCGCAACTTGACCCGATGGACCCCTTGTTTATGAAATTCGGTAAAATTTTCCTGGAGGAAGAAGGTAAACTTTTTGGCCTGGGCGGTTATTATGCTGCTGATCCTTTTCATGAATCCGCCCCGCCCTCGGATATCCCCAAAGAGCAATTGCCCGAGTATCTCCACAATGTTGGAAACAATATTTCAAAACTTCTTACAGAAACCGATCCCAATGCAATATGGGTGATGCAGTCATGGTCTATCCGGAAAGAGATCGCCGAAGCGGTACCAAAACATAAATTGTTGGTCATCGATCTTGCGGGTAAAAAATGGGAGACCACCAATGGTTTTTGGGGTCATGATTTCTGTGTTGGGCAATTGCACAATTTTGGTGGCCGCATCAACCTGCATGGCGACCTTTCCTACATTGTTTCCAACCCATTTGCAAGGGCTAAAAAAGATTACCCTGCCACGGCATTGGGCACAGGCCTTTTTCCAGAGGGCATCGGACAGAACCCCGTTTTCTATGATTGCTATTTTGATATGATTTGGCGCAATGGCTCGGTCAATCTGGATAGTTGGCTGGATGGGTATACCAAGCGCCGATATGGTGTTTCAGGTGGGGATGTCCGTGAGGCATGGGTCCTCTTAAAAGATGGGCCGTACCGACCGGGTACCAATGAAGTGGAATCCAGTTCCATGGTAGCTGCCCGCCCGGCACTTGATTGTAAAAAATCTGGGCCGAACGCAGGTTTTCACGTGCCTTATGAAAAGAGTTCATTGGTCAAAGCTTGGGAACTTTTTCTGGCAGATAAGGATAGATGTGGCAAGATGGAAGGTTACCGTTATGACCTCGTGGATATCGGCCGCCAGGTATTATCCAATCTTTCGCAGGACCTCCACCAACAGGTGAAAGATGCTTTCGAGAAAAAAAATATACAGGCCTTTGACAGTGCATCCAGTAGGTTCCTTGACCTCTTGAGCGATATCGATATGCTTTGTGGAACAAGGCCAGAATTCAGTTTCAACAAATGGGTCACCGATGCAAGATCATGGGGCACCAATGAAGCAGAAAAATCACTGTACGATAAAAATGCTTCCATGTTGGTTACATTTTGGGGCCCGGAAAAAGACCCCATCATTTTCGATTATTCTTGGAGGGAATGGTCGGGCCTGATCAATGGCTATTATTTGCCCCGCTGGCAAAAGTTCCATGCCTTCCTCCGGAACAAGCTGGTGAAAGGAGAACCCTATTCCGAGAAGGGGCTACCACTGGTACATGGCCGCGAAACCTGGCGTGCCAATGATTTTTATAGTGCCTTAGCGGATTGGGAAGAACATTGGGTGGACACTCCTAAAAACCTAAAGGACAATCAATCGAAAAATAAAAATGAGATTATGGTTGCCGATCGCTTGTTCAAAAAATGGAAACCTGTTTTGGATAAAATGTACAGTATGACAGTGGATAATGCAAAGAACAAACCAGTATAGAATAAGCAGCAAAATAATTGTCTTAATCATAGTATAATCCATCTTAACAAAAGGATAGTCTATTGCTGTTATTTTCTAAAAGCTTCAATTTTATGTAAAGTTGTTTAGGTTGAGGGAAGTATTGGTTTGTTGAGGGAAGTATTGGTTTTATGTTGACATTAGTATAAAAGCGAGTATTGGCTGCTACCATTTTTAAAGCCAGGTTAGTAAGGAAGAGATGCGAAATGGGATGAAGTGATAAGTGGTTACTATTAGCCCTACAAAAGCCGCCACCCTCTTGGGCGTTTTGGGCGGCAAGTTTGACCCGTTGCAATAGTTGCGGCTATTGAATATAGCAGGTGTTACTAGTAGGGGGAAATCCCCTACTATTTTGTTTTAATTGAAAAACATTTTATGAGGAACATAAAAATTTTTGTCTTCCTGGCATTGTTTGCAGGATTAAATTTTCAATGCAGGAGCCCCAGATTGGTTCAGGGCAATAAAGAATTTGATGTATTCATCTTGATGGGGCAGTCTAATATGTCGGGATATGGCGAAATATTGCCAGAAGATACGGTCCTGGTAAAAAACATTTTTTATTTGCCAACCATTTATAAAGGGCACTTGCAATGGATGCCCGCAAGACATCCATTGCATAACCGATTGCCATCCGACCGTTTTGGTATGGGTTTGCCCTTTGCAAAAGAAATCCTAGCCACCCATCCGGGCATTGTTGTT
The DNA here is from genome assembly GCA_018267575.1 of Bacteroidota bacterium. Lineage (GTDB taxonomy): Bacteria > Bacteroidota > Bacteroidia > Chitinophagales > Chitinophagaceae > Puia. The sequence goes on along the minus strand of JAFDYF010000104.1, from coordinate 34,761 downwards.
GGTTTGATTCCAGTTGCTTGGGGTGGTGCGCCGATAGATAGTTTGGACAAGGGCACGGCCGTTTATGCAGATGCACTTAAAAAAGCATTGTTTGCTGAAACACATGGTGGAAAAATCAAAGGCGTGCTTTGGCACCAGGGCGAATCGGATACGGTCGATTCATTGCTCAGCAATTCCTATTCAAAAAAATTACAGAAACTGGTTACGGATCTGCGGGCAGATCTTAAGTTGCCCGATTTGCCGTTTATAGTCGGCAACCTCGCCGAGTTTTACGGTACGGGCAAGGAGCACAATGCGCCACAAAGGGTAAGGCAAATAAATACCATTAGGGCAGCATTGAGGGCATTGCCATCTGAGATGAAAAATACCGGTTTTGTGGAAACCACCGGATGCAGTTCCATTGATAGCCATTATGTTCATTTCAACAGGGCATCTTATATTATCCTTGGGAAAAGATATGCGGAGAAGTACAATGAGATCATTGCGAAGTTCAATAATGAATAAGATTTTTTTAAAATAGAGGCATCGTGTAGTTTCATAAATATAGGTAACAATTAACTGGTGCATAATAATGACATCAATGATTCCAACACAAATGAAAAATTTTTTTTCAAACCTCGTCGCCCTTCTTCTTGCAATAAATGTCTTTGCCCAGGACACATTGCTTAACCCACGCACTGACCTGAAACTATTGCACAATTTCGAGAGCAGAAAACTTGGTCTCTTTGTGCACTGGATGGCTTGCCATACACCGGAGACGGGCGATTCTTGGTCCATCGGAAATGGCACTTCCAAGCATGTGGCCGATTCGATTTCTTTGGCATGGGACCCAGAAAAATTCAGTGCAAAGGAAATTGTTGATTTTGCTGTTAAGGCAGGTTGCGGGTATATGGTGGTCATCGCCAAGCACCATGATGGCTTTGGGATTTGGAACAGCCAATATTCGGATTGGGATATCAAGCGGTCCAAATTCAAAAAAGATATCTTAAAAGAACTCGGTGATTCCTGTCGCAGCCATGGGCTCTTGTTTGGCATCTATTATTCAATAGCCGATCTCCATTATACCGGATGGGAAAGGATGCCAGAGGCTGGGCAGCCACCACCTGAACCGAAAAAGGGCAAAAAGGATTTTGTTGCATTTTGTCATAATCAGGTGAAAGAATTGATTGACCGATACCATCCCGATATACTTTGGTTTGATGGTTTTTGGCTGGGTAATATTTGGGGGATGAAGGAGGGCCGGGATTTGTATGCATACATTAAATCGATAAAACCAAATATACTCGCGACCCGTTTATCTTCATCAAAGAATGCAATGGGCAAGGGAACATTTCTTACCGATGGCAGTTCCGGCGACTTCTATTCTTATGAAGCAAAAACAACCGATGCGCCTGTGTTTCCTTGGGAGGCCTGCACCAGTGTGAGCTATCCTGTCTACGCCTATGAGCCAAAAGCAAAATTGCTTTCAAAAGCGGAGTTGATCAATATGTTCGATAAAGTGATTTGTGGGAATGGGAATTTTTTATTGAATATCGGGCCAGAGCGCACAGGTGAAATGCCTGAAAAATTAATTGACAGGTTTCTCGATTTGTCTGGTTGGATACAAGCCAATAAGACTGCGGTTTATAATACCAAGGGCGGACCATTCAAGCAGGGCAAATGGGGTGGCAGTACTTATAAAGGAAACAATATCTATCTTCATTTGAGAGATTCATCAACCACCATAAAGATAGATAAACTGGCGGGGTATAAGATAAAAGCCGCGAAGGATTTGGTCACTGGTAAACCACTGAAATTTGTGAAGGAAGGAAAATCTTACCAGATAAAATTACCAAAACAAGAAAATGCGGAAATAAGGGTTGTTGAACTTAAGCTCGATAAACCCTATCATTTTTCTGGATGGATTGACTTATAGTTTTCGACAATTTAATATGACATTATCGACATTAAATAGCATCTGTATTTCCAAGCCGGTTAAGCTAATGGTTTTTCTGCTTATTTGTGCTTTTCCAAATTATGGCATAGCACAATATTTGGAACCATACAATATTGTTTACAATAGCCCCTCCAAAAATTCTTGGGGTTCGATGGTTTGTGGCAATGGGGATATTTCTTCGGATGTTTGGGTGGACGAAGAGGGCAATTTGCAATTCTATATCGGCAAAACCGATAGCAGGGATAATATAAGTAGACTTTTAAAAATCACCAGGGTCACTATCCAATACACCCCTTCCATATTTAAGGATGCGAAATTCTATCGGCAGGAATTTGATTTAAAAACGGCTTCCTTTCATGTAAAAACTTCACAGGGCGATTTGCGTTTTTGGGTGGATGCAAACAGCCCTCAAATCATTGTAGAGATCAATTCAAAAAGACCAGTGGAAGCTTGGGTTACGAGCCATGTCTGGCGGAGACATGCTTTTGGAAATAATGACTCAAGGTTTCCATTTAAAATAATGGTGGATGCGGATTCATTGGTTGCTGATCGTAAGAACGATATATTGCTCTTTCACCATAACCTGCAAACCCCGTTGTTTGATAGCACCTTAAAACTTTTTAAGATAAGCGAAACGGAAGTAAAAAATCCACTTAAATATAGAATATTTGGGGCCTATATCACCGGAGAAAACCTGCAATCCATTTCGGATAGCAGCCTTCAAACAATCAGCCCAACAACACATTTATCGATCCGGGCCACATTGTTAACTTCTCTGGATAGCAATTCCAAGGATTGGGAAAATGAGATTATCAAAATCGCAAACAACAATGAATCCATCTCCAACCAACAATTTTTTATAAAACATAAAGATTATTGGGCTAGGTTTTGGGATAAATCCTTTATCGAAATTTCGAGCCAAAACCCAAAAGAAGTAGATACGATTTATCATTTGAACCGGGCATATTTATACAATCGGTACATGATGAATATTGCTGCCAAAGGCGAAGGACCGATTCAATTCAATGGGTCCACTTGGGTAGTTGATACTTTTGACGACACGATAAGAATGGGGCCCAACAGAAAAATATTTGGGAGGGATGCAGACTTTCGTGTTTGGGACGAACTGATATTATGGCAAAATATGCGCTTGCCTTATTGGACATTTTTGCAATCCGGTGATTTTAAAGCCATGCATTCTTTATTGGATTTTTATACCGATGTGGTCTATCCAAGAATGAAGGATTTTACCAAGAATATATTGGGCAAAAAAGGGGTTGTGTTCACAGAAAGCACCATGCTTTGGGGCACGGTTGATCCTTCCATTTATGAATGGGACAGGAAGGAGAAAAGCCCCGACTATTTTGTAAACTTATGGCACCAATACCATTATATCTGTGGGCTGGAATTGGTGAATTTGTTGCTGGATTATTATGCCTACGTTCAAGATGAACCTTATTTAAAGAATAAGATTCTGCCAATCGCCAAAGACCTACTTACTTTTTATCAAGATAATTACCCCCTGGACGAAAATGGGAAGATGAAAATATTTCCAGCAAGGTGTATTGAAACATTTTTGGATTGTACCAACCCAACACCAGATATTGCAGGCCTGCGGTTTGTTATTCCAAGGCTAAAAAAAATTGCGGAAAATATCAATGATGAAAAATTGCTAAAACAATGCAATGACTTGTTTGCGGTATTGCCTGCCATCCCCATTAAAAAGGAGAAGGATGGCGACGTGATTTTGCCCGCCCAAATTTTGGGAAGACAAATAAATGTGGAGCAACCTGATTTGTATGCGGTATATCCTTTTCGGCTTTATACCATTGCCACGCCCTTGTTAAAAACCGGTCAATTTACATTTGAGCATCCGACGGTTTTTCCAACAAACCAAAACCAAACCTACATGATGCCTCATATACAAATGAAGAACAGCAAGGCTTATCGGGATATTTTTAGTTGGCATCAAACGGGTGTGCAAGCTGCATACTTGGGACTTGCCGATTATGCAAAAGAAATATTGGTTCGCTCCGCCATGGCCAATGACAAACGTTTTCGGTTTCCTTCTTTCTATGGTCCCAATTATGATTATGTGCCAGATGGCGATCACCTTGCTATGATCAATGCCACCTTACAAAACATGATTTTGCAAAGTGAAGGTGGTACTATTTATTTACTGCCAGGCTGGCCCAAAGAGTGGAACCTGAAATTCAAATTGTATGCTTTTCAAAACACCCTTGTAGAAGGTGAATTTGTAAATGGAAAAATTAAAAGCATTCATACCACACCTGCAAATAGAAAAAAAGATATAAAAATCATGGAATGAAATTTTCCTTGCGAATCTTCAGTTGATAGATCAAACACAGGATTTCATTATTGGTCTGCTAGAATGGGTTTAAAAAAATGCGGTGATATCTAGCTGTTACAGATTATTATAAATTGTTTCCGGCATCTCATTTTTCCAAAGCTTCCATCCTAAATGAATCCATGGCTGGGGTATGGTGTTCTTTTTTCATAATCTCATTTATCTGTTCTACAATGTCGGGATATTGTGCCGCTAGGTCATGTTGTTCCTGAATGTCCTTGTCCAGGTCATAGAGCTGTATTTTCATGTTCCCCTTCTGGATGTTCAAGCGGATACCTTTCCAGTTGTTCAATCGCACGGCCTGCTGACCGCCGTATTGGGGGAATTCCCAATAGAGATAACTATGTTTTTTTTGTTTGTTCGCATGGCTTAATAAGGTTGGGAGAAAACTAATGCCATCAATGTTTTTTGGAGGTTTGATCCTTGCGATTTCACATGCCGTGGGCAAAAAATCCCAATTAGCTGAGATAAGATCTGTTTTGGTGCCTTCCTTAATTTTCCCTGGCCAAGCTACGATCATCGGCATGCGGATGCCGCCCTCGTACAAAAAACCCTTGCCCCAGCCAAACTCATTCCTGAAAGGGCCGTTGCTGTCAAAATATTCACAGTCTGCGCCACCTTCATTGGAAGACCCATTGTCGCTGGAAAATATGATGATGGTATTATCGTAGACAGCTTCTTTTTTTAATTTGTCTATGATGGCGCCTACCTGGGTATCCAGTAAAGTGATCATGGCGGCACGGGTTGCACGTGGGTAACGGCAAGGGACATACGAACCACCCATAAATGGTTTTTCATCCCCAAATTTTTTATGATAATAAGCCACCAAGTTTTCGGGCGCCTGCATCGATGCGTGGGGGAGCGGGCTTGGGTAATAAAGAAAGAATGGCTGTCCCTTGCAGGAATCCAAAAAACGCAAAGCGGCATCCAGCATGAGATCGGGCGAATAGTCTTTCTGACTATACGCTTTAAAATTTTCTGGGTCCAGTGAATCGAGGTTTGCTGGAAATTTTATGTTCGGGTCCTGTACTTTATTGTTCATTGGGACCCGGAACCCATTCTCCCACAGGTGTGCGGGATAATATTGGTGGTCCTGCCTTTGGCAGAGAGAGCCATAAAAATAATCAAAGCCCTGGTTGTTCGGGAGGCCGGCTGTCATCGGTGCCCCGAGCCCCCACTTGCCTACCAATGCGGTCCTATAGCCATTGCCCTTTAATAATTTGGCAATGGTAATGGTGGAATCAGGGATTGGCAATTGCCCTTCCAGCGTCGGGTTTTCTTCCATCGCTTTAAAGCTCCATACATCGCCCCTTTGGCCCCATTCATCGTTGCCACGAATGAAAGCCTTGCCAGAATGGATCCCTGTCATCAGGCAATACCTTGATGGGGCGCACACCGGCATGGCATAATGCTGGGTGAACAACATCCCTTTTTTTGCCAGTGCGTCCAAGTTGGGTGTCTCAATTTTTGTTTGCCCATAGCAGCCAATATCGCCATAGCCAATATCATCCGCAAGAATGTAAACGATATTGGGCTTTTCAGTTCTTGCTTTTTGAGGTTGGGCAAAAACAAAAGATGCTGCTATTGAAAATAGGAAACAGAAAATTGTTGCTTTCATTTTATGTTTTTTAATGTTATTGGAAGTCACGGTAAACAATATTTTGTCAAAAACTCCGGATAGTTTTAGCAATAATATTTGTTCTATACTTGAAAAGGTTTAAAGATAATATTTATAGATCGAAAAAAGCTGGTCAATAGAATGGCTTTGGGTTAAAGTGGTGGCATGTACAGAATAGTTTTGTGAGCGGTTGTGCATTAGCATCTGGATCCAAGTTAATTTTTGGTCATCCATAAATTTAAGGAAACACAATTTTGGTGCCCGAAAATAACCGAAGGCCTCAGGAAAATATCATTTCATTTTATAGTGCCTTTAAAATCTTTTCTGATATCTAAAATGATCTTACATGCTTACTATTATTTTCAAGATGATGCATTGGAATGCTGTAGTGTTTCTAATAGCAACATTGCAAAAGCACTTAATTACATTCCATTAATTATATAACAATAATTGTAATATTTACTCAGGCGTGTTGGCAAATATTTAATCTTTCATTTCGAAAATTTTAACCAAAATAAATTACCTATTAAAATTGTAGACTATACTTTTGCAACCCAATTTTAATTTAATCTTTTAACTAATCTACGCAGGCATGGACAGGAACTCTACATATTTATTATTTAAGAAAAAGCAACATTATGAAAGTATGTGTAAGTGTTTTGTCCATTTTAATTTTTCAACTAGAGAGTTATTCCCAAAAGTTTACCATCAGTGGTTATTTAAAGGATAAAAAAACAAGCGAGCGTTTGGCTGGGGCAAGCATTGCGTTGCCCCAATACAATATTGGCACTGCCAGTAACAATTTTGGTTTCTATTCGGTTACTGTTCCATATAGGGGCGATAGCCTCATCATCGAACTCTCTTATTCGGGTTATGAAAAGGTCAGGGATACCATTTTTATTTCAAATGGGCAGAGCATCCAAAAAGATTTTTCACTTAGCTCGAAGGGCGATTTGCAGGCAGTTGTTGTTACGGCACAACGCCTACAAAAGATAGAGACCAGTTCACAGATGAGTTCCATTTCGATGCCCATTGAACTGATCAAAAAGATGCCTTCCTTTTTGGGAGAGCCGGATGTTATGAAGGCATTGCAATTTTTGCCAGGGGTGCAAGGTGGCAATGAAGGTCAGACCGGCATTTATGTAAGGGGTGGTGGTCCCGATCAAAATTTGATTTTGTTGGATGGCGTACCCGTTTATAATGCGAGCCATGTGTATGGTTTTTTTAGCGTGTTCAATACAGATGCTATCAGCTCGGTAGAATTATATAAAGGTGGGTTCCCGGCCAGGTTTGGGGGAAGGCTGAGTAGTATTGTGGATATACGAATGAAAGAAGGTGCAAAAACTAAGGGGGTACACGGAACTGCGAGCCTAGGGTTGGTATCGTCCAAGTTTATGCTGGAAGGAGCATTGGGAAATAAAAACAAGGGGAGCTGGCTGGTCAGTGCTAGGAGGTCGTATATAGATGCCATACTGACCCCTTTATCAAAATTAAATTCTGGAGGCACAAACTCGAACGGCTATTATTTTTGGGACCTGAATGTCAAGACCAATTATGAACTAGGTGTCAAAGACCATATTTACCTGAGTGCCTATATGGGCAAGGATAAGTTTTTCGACAAAGGCTTTGAAAATAAAAAACAGGTTTTTTCTGCGAATATTGACTGGGGCAATATCACGGGCATGGCTAGGTGGAACCATCAATTTGGCAATAAAGTTTTTGGGAACCTCTCGGCAACCTATAGCCAGTACCAATTCAATGTGGCCAACTCCATGCTGGCCAAAGATAGCACAGGCCAACTAAATTCCTTTTCGAGTTTGAACCGATCCAAAATAAGGGACTTTGGTTTGAAGTACGATCTGGATATCTATAACAACCCTTATCATACCATAAAAATGGGGGCCGGGGTTACCTTTCATACATTTACCCCCAATGCTGTTGCGTTAAAGAGCAGCTCACTGCCCTCTGTAAACACCGATACCACATTCAATGTTTCGCAGGTGCCAGAAATCGATAGTTATATCGAGGATGATATTTCATTTTCAAAAAAGCTAAAAGCAAATATCGGTGTGCATTTCTCGGGCTTTAAAACACCCAATCATTTTTACACTTCTTTGCAGCCGCGAGTGTCGGTGAGGTATTTGATAAAACCCACTTGGAGCATCAAAGCAAGCTATAGCAATATGGCCCAGTATATTGAATTGTTGTCGAACAGTTCTGTTGGTCTGCCCACTGATTTATGGGTACCCATTACCGATAAAATAAAACCACAAACCTCAGACCAGTTTGCATTGGGTGTGGCTCACACCACTGACAAAGGATATGAGTTTAGTGTGGAAGCATATTATAAGACAATGAAAAATGTGATAGAATATAAGGACGGGACAAGTTACCTGAATAAAAATCAAAGCTGGGAAGATATGGTAGAGATGGGGAAGGGCTGGAGTTATGGCCTGGAAACCTTCTTCCAAAAAAAATATGGCAGGCTGACGGGGCTTGTGGGTTATACCCTGAGTTTTAACAACCGTAAATTCCCCACCATCAATGAGGGCCGAGTCTTTCCCTATAAATATGACAGGAGGCACGATTTTAAGATTGCCGTATTATATAAGCTCCGAAAAAATATTGATCTTTCCGCCAATTGGGTATTCGAGACCGGAAATTCCATCAGCATGCCCGACTATCAGTACAGCAGCCCGGTAGGTATTCAAGGCATATATGATTGGTCAACCTACATAGGTTATATATTCCATTATGGGAGCAGGAACAATTATAGGATGCCTTCTTACCACCGATTGGATTTGGCTGTCAACTTTCATAAAACAACAAAGCGTGGTTTTGAGCGTACCTGGACTTTTGGTCTGTACAATGCCTATAACCGTGCAAACCCTTATTTCATTTACCCGAGCAATAACAGTAATGGCCATACTATTTTTGTACAGGAGTCTTTGTTCCCAATCATTCCTTCCATAGGTTATTCTTTAAAATTTTAGTGTAGCAAACAATCTTTAAAAACTGAACCACATTCATTGAAAAATGATTTGTGCAAAAAATAAAAACATGAAAAATAAACGCATTTTGATCTTTGTTATAATTGTCCTTGGCATTAGTGCCTGCAAAAAAACAGTTACAGTGAATATCCCCCATAGCTCGATGATCACGATCAACTATAGCAATTTTACCAAGGATGGGGGCAACACCTACTACCTTGATGGCAGCCTGAAAGAAAGCAAACGTATTTCTGAAGGCTCTATTGAGTTTTCGAACATTTATAATGCCACTGCATTGGTTTATGAAAATGGGGTATTGGTGGACTCATTGATAACGGACCCCTATACTTTTCAATATTCGGGCAAATATTTAAGCAATAAATTTAACCATTATACGGGGCTAAAAACTTACAAGATGGTGGTAAGTGCCAGTGGATATAAAAGCGCCACCGCCGAAGATATCATGCCAAGCCAAGTGCCATTTACAATAACCCTGAAAAGCAATGCCAAGAAATTTGTGATACCAGAAGTCAGCAGTTCGCCAACCAGTTGCGACCAGATCGAAATAACCTTTACCGATCCTGTTGCTACCAACGATTACTACTCGTTCAATCTATCCAGTCTTTCATTGAAAACGGGGTTTTTGATTTTTGATGCAGATGCGGAAATCGATCTGGGCAAATCAGAACCGGGAACGGTAACGGTTTTGAAATATGGGACTGTTTTTTATCAGGACAAGAATTTTAATGGCAAGCAAAAAACAGTTCAGTTATATGTCCCCAGCCAATCGGGGGAAGATTATAAATACATCCTCAACAGTAACCACATTTCCAAAAACCTTTACAAATACCAACGCAGTTATATCAATTACCAACGCACCCTTGGCGATCCTTACTCAGAGCCAGTGCTAGTATATTCCAATGTCAATAATGGGGCGGGCATATTTGCATTGCGGCAATACCAAACGGACACGCTCAGGTAGTATAGATAAATATAATAAGGCCATTGTGGTTTTGGACATGGATGGTAAAAGGCGGAATGTACTTAGGGATACTTCTATCCTTGATTTTATAAATACTTTTTAGTGTTGGTAAAATCATAGGATGCCGTTAATGACGGCTGTAAAATTTTATCTTTTAAGTACCTGCGAATTGGAAGGATAAATTAAATATGTGGGTACGCCCTTTTATTTTACTTTAGATGGTTATATGAGAAAGGATAGTCAACAAAAACAGTTTTTGGTTAGGATGGCATTGACGATGCTCGGCAGTGTCTTTACATTCCTCCAACTTTTTTCGCAATGGGATTTTCAAACCGATTATTTGAAAATTCATATAGACCGGTTTGGTTTTATCAGCAGCATGAGCAATATCACTCGGGTGCCAAACCAGGAGTTGAGTGCCTTCCATAAGCCATCCCCTATGATCTGTTTATATGATTCAAAAAAGAAACAATATTATTATCCGCAATCTGCCCAGTATAACCCCAGCACGGGTGAGTTTAGTTTGTCTTATATAAATGGTTCAAAAGCAGTCATTCGTTTCGAAAGAAAAAGTAAATATTTCAAACTGAGTTTGCGTTCCTTAACCCCCCGAAATGGGATAGATGATATTCAATGGGGCCCTTTCAATACCAATATCAGTAATCTGTTTGGGGAAGTCATTGGTGTGGCGAGAGATACTACGGAAGCGGTCAACTTTGCCATTGGGGCCTTGGCCCTGAATGATATCACGATTGGGGGAAACTCAACTACCGAAGGCGATGCAGCCCCTTTTCAATATATGATCCATACGCCGGATGCTAAACGTTTTCCACTCCCCGCAAACCTGCATGAAGGACAGTTGTTCCCAATTGGCGGTGATGGGATCAGTGACCTTGCCTTTTATTCCCACCCTGAAGAATATTATCGGATCCTTTATGGCAACAGTGCTACGGTTGACAGCATGGGAAGGATTTCCATCACTTACCATGCCAGGGACAGAAGCCAAAAAGGGAATATTTTGTTTTCATTGATCCCCTTCTTGAAAACGGATGAGCCCAATCACCAGGAGGTACAGAGACTGCCCGGGGTGGATTATATCGGTTCTTCCATTGCTTTATGGGGAAGCCCTGATAGCACGGCCCTTTTGGATGTGATGGAGCATATTGTACTGGCTGAAGGTCTGCCATATCCTGTCATCAATGGCAAATGGGTGAAGGACCCGGCCAGATATATACCGGATGTAAGCACCGAGGGAAATTTATTTGATAGTACCATCAGCTATGTTTCTCAAATGGGGTTCAAAGCCATTGAAGCAAATGACCTGCCCTATTTTAAAGTGGACCGCGGTAACGAAGGATATATCGATGGGAAAAATTTTGAGACAAAACCATTCCATTTTACAAGCGGGAATAAATCACATAAGGAGTTTACGGAAATCTCAAACCCTCTTGGTATTCTGATGGGGAGGCATACCATAACCACCGCGCTGGCTCCCGGGACAAAGGATGCCAGCCCTGTGCCAAGCGACAGTATCTGCTATCAACAAAAGCGCCTTCTTGCAAAAAACATCAATGAAACAGACACGGACCTGCTTGTGAACAATCCACAATTTTTAAACGAGATCGCTTCATGGGAGGGCCATAGTGCCGATCTGAATATCATAAAAATAGGGAAGGAGCTTATTTATTACGCTGGGGTTACAGACAGGCCTCCCTATACGTTGAAAAATGTGAAACGTGGCTACTGGGACACCCAGAAAGCGAACCATAAAGCGGGCGATACTTTATATAAACTGCAGGTGAGTCTGGATTATGGATATGAGGGTTTGATCCCCGATATGTATTTACAGGATAAAATTGCAGAGTATTATGCCGATGTAAGCAACATCAATGGAATTGGGTTTATGGACCTGGATGGTCAGGAGTTTTTGTTTGACAACGGTCATGGTTATTATTCCGTAAAGCGTTTTTTTAGAAAAATGTTTGATAGGGCTTCTTTACATCAGATACCCTATTTGCGCATATCCGGTGCAACCTTGTCGGAAGGTTCATGGCATTATCAGAGCGTATGGAATGTGGGTGGCGGAAAAAATATGTACGATCTTTCAACCGATCAATGGGGGAGCACGACGAGCGAAGGAAAAGACCTGCGCAATGTGGCATTTGCCAATTATTTCCCTTGCACATTTGGTGGAAATTTTGGGATCGATTCTTTGTCCACCGCAAAAGAATATGAGCATATTGAAGCTATTTCTGTAGGTATTGGAGCAACCTACATCATGCCTTTAAACCAAAGATCTGTCGAGCGTTGCCCGCACAAATATGAAATCTTCCATGCCATACGGACTTGGGAAAATGCCAGGGCCGCCAACGCCTTCCCAAGCTGGGTGAAAAAACTGCTGGCAGATCCTACCAGGAATTGGGAGATCATGGCTGTCGATCATGACCATTGGGATTTATATCCTATCAGCCCATCGAATGCAGGCAGTAAAGGCACCCCGATACATTTGGTTAGGGATATAGCAGGCGGGTATTGATAAATGGCGAAGCATTAAATTTCGCCATTGTTTGTGTTGGGGTAGCTCGGTGATAGCAATATTAGATGATTCGTTGGTTCAAGATAGGTCCAAGCTTTAGTTCAAGTCCTAACTTTAGTATCTTTAGCCGTTTAGCGGTCTATGTGGGCGGATTTCAAATACTGCCACAAAACGCAAATCCCATACCGTTGGCTTTAATTTTAACCGACCTGAAACCGAGAGAAAATGGCAAAAAAGAAAAAGATACTTCCCAAAAACTTCGCTGAATTAATCAAGGAAAATAATATCGAAAACCTCAAAAAAGTATTTGAGACTTGCGAGTTGGATGCAAGAGGCGGTTATGGAAAATCAACGGCCCTTAGTTTTTTTAATATTCCTGCTGGACTTGTGCGTTGGTTGGTAGAAAAGGGAGCGGATATTGAAGCCATGGATGTTTATGAACGTACTGCACTTCATTGCCAGGCGATGGCGAGAAGTGCTAACCTAGCTGTATTTTTAGAACTTGGGGCAAATGTAAATGCCGTGGACAAATATGGCGACACGCCTTTGCATTTTGCTGCAGGTAGCAGTTTTAGCGCTTCCTCCGTCCAAAAATTGATTGAATATGGAGCATATGCCAAGGCTTTAAATAAAGAAAATCAGACTCCACTTGAAAGGGCATTAAAACGGGCCAGTAATATTGACATTATTCATTTGGTAGAAATATCCAAAATATTACTACAAAGCATTAGTGAAATAACCCAAACCATGAGAGATGCGGTAACTCGCATTGGCGAAAACTTTGAGTTTCACCGGGAAAATTTCAACAAAGAATTCCTACCAGAAACAGACCGTGCACTGAACCAGCTTTATGAAATTTTTAATGTCCCTCCTGTCAAAAAACGCATTATGCATGATGGGGTATCCCCAATTGTAGTGAATAGTAAAATTTGTCAAAAGCAGTTTGAAGAATTGTGGGACCTTTTAATCCCTTCAAATGGTAGTGCAAAAACCTTACAAGGTGAAGTGATTCGTATCGCAGGAAAAGTGCGGGATGAAATATATAGAAACGGTGCTGCAAACTGGGATATCGATTTCAGGAAAATGTTGGACGCCTTTCTGGTACACCTAGCCACACATAATTCCCTACCAGTGAATGAACTCGATACAGCTCATTCACTGGTGGAAGATATTCGTAAAATGGGTAACGCCGAAATAGACGAACTCAATTATTTATGTGAACTAGCAACGAGGTGGGTGCTTCTGAATACGACACCCATTCCGCTTAGCAAACCGAATTACGAAAGATAATAAACCTACAGCAAGCATGGGCATGGGATTTTGTGGTTGATGGATAGGTCCGGGCTTTAGGAAATATTATCAACTGTTGTACCTTTAACCTAGCTCCGGTTCGGACAGGCGGATTTCAAATAACGCCACAAAAAGCCAAGCCCTGACCGTTGTGCGATAGCTGTCCAAGACAATATCAGAACTTCCAATAATTGCAAAAATTGATTTCCCAAGTACATGTTGAAATTATCAAACATAAATAAATACTATAACGAAAGACTCATTCTAAAAATTCCACACTTGGAAATTGAAAGCGGAATTTACTGGGTCAAGGGGGCAAATGGTTCAGGTAAAACAACCCTCCTCAAGATGATTGTAGGGTTGCTTCCATTCGAAGGAGATATTCAATTTAATCAGACCAGCTTAAAATCTTTGCCAGTAGAATACCTGCAAAATATTAGCTGGGCGGAGGCGGAGCCCTTATACCCGGATTTTTTGACCGGTACTGATTTGTTATTGTTATATCAGAATATCCGCAGGGTTTCAAAAAGTGACATCAATACACTAGTTGAAATTTTCAAAATGACTGAATACATAAATATAAAGATTGGAACATATTCTACGGGAATGATAAAGAAATTATCTCTTGCTCTTGCTTTTTTGGGCAACCAAAAACTAATTGTACTTGACGAAGCTTTGATTACTTTAGACCCCGAAGGTTTATCAGTATTATGTTCTTTGATTCTTGAAAAATATAAAAATGGTGATACTTCTTTTATTTTAAGTTCTCATCAGGGATTAGACGGTAGGCTATTGGCACATTCCCAAGAGCTTACTGTTGTAAATCAAACAGTATTATAAATGCGACCTCCAAGTAAAATTTTATTTCAGCTTTTTGTAAAGCCATTTTATAAAGAGAATGCAGGCATTTTTATTTTCATCTTTGCAATGATGTTTTTTGTTGTGAGTGAGCAATCTGGAGCAGGTTTATATGAATATCATTATTCTTTGTGCATAGGAATGCTATCAAACAACATTTTTCTTATCTCAATTTTTTTCGTTTGGTTAATATATTCGCACAAATGTGTTGCCTTTGTATCCCTTTTGTTTAACAAACCTGAATATAGCTTCAACTCAATATATAATTCTTTTGCTAAGTCAAAAAGAGTTGGTCTTTTTTTTGTTGTTCAGGTTTGGCTCATGTTGCCCATACTGGCTTATGCTTTATTTATTTTGCATTGTGGACTGAAGCAGCATCTCTATGCTCCATTATTTTTTGTATTTTCATTCTTGTTTGCGCTCTGTTTCTTACCTGCCATCTGGTATGTACATTTATTGAAGTATCAACGAAGGAAATCGAAAATTTCTGCAGTAAGCTTTGCCAATATTTTTCCAGCTTACCAGACTATTCTGCTACAGTTTGTTGTTAGAAAACAAAAATTATTATGGTTAGGTTTGAAATTATTTACCTGTGGACTTATTTATATGATTTCCCGAAATGGTTTAATCTCCGAATCTAATGATATCGGGGTTCTGTTTGTTTTTTTTGATTTCGGGATTCTGGCAAATGGGGTAATTGTTTATAGAATCAGACAATTTGAGGAAGTGTATTTATTTTTTTATAGAGGGCTGCCTGTTTCATATTTCAAAAGATTTCTCAATTATTCGATATTGTACTTCATCTTACTAATCCCCGAGTTTATCATATTGATAATGCTCGTTCCAAAACATCTGGAATTCTCTATTGCAACTCGTTTTGCATTATGCGGCTATAGCTTATTATTATTAATGAACAGTATTACATTTATCAAATATTTTACAATGAAAGATTTTTTAAAAATTCTGTTGGTAATATTTTGTATCCAATATGCATTTTTAAACAGTATAGGGCTTACTTCTTTGTATTTGCTTTGTTTCCTTTTTGCGATGTTATTTTTTAGGATTGGTTACTATAAATTTGAAAGAACAGATTATGATTAGTTTTTAATAGCCGTAGAGGATTGAACGGGTACTTTTTCTATTCTTATACATTCTAAATATTTACCCTCATCGTTCAACATGGAATTTTCTGTTATGTCGGCGGACAGGAAGGTCCAGGCAATATATTATGTTCTCAACTTGCGTAACTTTAGCCAAGCACTGATTCGGACAGACTGATTTAAAATACCGCCACAAAAAATTAAGTGAATGCCTTTGCCTGAAACTTTGCCCCTAAACCTATCAAATGACACTTCGATAATTGGCCACTCCAAATCAAACTTGTCCATTGAGCTGAGCTTTTCCGTGCAATATAGAATCACCAAATATTTATGTTTGGGGATTCTTTACCAACCAAGTTTGTGGAATACAAGTTCTAAGCCAGCATTGGACTATCAACACTTCGCCACTTTTAACATTACATGGAAGTTCCCAATAAGGAAGGAAGCGAACTAGGCAACGTGGTCGCCTGTTATAAAAATTGAAAATATTTAACAATACCCAAAGCAATATCCCCAGTCCATTCGTTTGCCCTAATCATGACAGTACGGAAAAGCCTGATCAATCTTTATTTTCTTAGCAATCCAAAGAAGGCTTTTTAATAACAACGGTGGGGGATGCCCAAGTGATTAATTTGGTCTTGAAAAATAAACCCAAGCGTTTTGAAATAAATTGGCATCGCCCCTCTTAACTTGTAGTTTATTTTTTAATGTTATAACTGTTTGCATGTCAAAAAAAATAGCCGTCATGAATTGTATCGGGCAGTCCGCTGGAAGAAAATTATTTTTCCCTTTACTGATATTGGCTTTGACCGATGCGGCCGTTTGCAATGCCCAAAGCTTTGCTAAAACACAGACCCTGCCCACTTCTGGGTCAGTAGCCGAAATACCACTGATTCCGGCGCCGGTTTCCATGAAGGCAGAAGCGGGATTTTTTTCCATTGGTCCATCGACCAAGGTTTATAGTAGCCCACAGTTTTTGCCACTGGCTTCCAGGTTCATAAAAATGGCGAGACTTTCTGCAGGAAGAGTCGGTGCTCTTCCCCGTTCTGTCGCCATGTATACTGGTGGAATCTGTTTTATCAAAAGCAAGGACCTCATTGCAGGAGATACTGCTGGCTATCGTCTCCATATCAAAACCGATCATATTGAAATTGTGGCCCACTCTATTGTAGGAGCCTTGTACGGAATGGAATCCCTTTGGCAATTGATGCTCTTGCATCCAGATAAACCACTTCCTTGTGTGGTGATTGAAGACCGTCCCCGCTTTCAGTATAGAGGGCTCATGCTTGATGTATCTAGAAATTTTTATCCCATCAGCTTTGTAAAAGAATTGCTCGACCTGATGGCTCTTTATAAAATGAACACTTTGCACTGGCATCTTACCGATGGGCCTGGCTGGAGATTAGAGATAAAAAAATATCCCCGACTTACACAACTGAGTGCATGGCGCAGCCATTTGACCTGGCGGGAATGGTGGGCCAATGGAAGGAAATATAAGGAAGAGGGCGATCCCATGGCCTATGGAGGCTATTATACACAGGCTGATGCAAAAGAAGTGGTGGCCTATGCTGCCGAACGGGGCATTATCGTGATTCCTGAAATAGAAATGCCTGGACATTCCGAGGAGGTAACGACTGCTTATCCTTCACTTTCCTGCTCCGGCCTGCCGTATAAAAACGGCGAATTATGTTTGGGGAACGATTCTACTTTTACTTTTCTGGAAGATGTGCTCACGGAAGTGATGCAGATTTTCCCTTCCACTTATATTCATGTGGGAGGGGATGAAGCAGGTACCGAAAGCTGGAAACATTGCCCCAAATGTCAGGATCGCATACGTCGGGAAGGGCTCAAAAACGAATCTGAACTGCAGAGCTATGGCGTAAAGCGTATTGAGAAATTCCTTAACGCTCATGGACGTAAATTGCTGGGGTGGGATGAGATCATGGAAGGGGGACTGGCGCCTTCGGCGACGGTGATGTCGTGGAGGGGGACCAAAGGTGGGATTGAAGCAGCAAGCATGGGCCATGATGTGATTATGACCCCAGGATCCTATTGCTATTTTGATCATTACCAAGCCGACCCAGCCACTCAGCCCGAGGCCATTGGCGGATTCTTGCCACTCAAAACGGTCTATTCCTTTGAGCCAGTGCCCCAAGAATTGAAAGCCGAAAATGCTGGTCACGTAATTGGCGCACAGGCCAATTTGTGGACAGAATATATTTCCTCAGCACAACAGGCAGAATACATGCTCTTTCCGCGTTTGTTGGCACTTGCCGAAGTAACCTGGTCAGCAAAAAATCATCGCGATTGGGATGATTTCAGGGAACGGTTGTATCATCAATACTTTTTGTTGCAGTCGCTGCATGTCAACTATTGCCGTCCCTCCAGTCAGGTAGATATCCATGCGGGCATCGACTATCAAAGCCATGCAACGCATATCAGCATGGAAAGCGAACAATATTCGCCTGTGATCCGCTATACACTGGACGGGAGCAGACCTGTTTCCACTTCGGCTTTATATAAGGATAGTCTTATCATCAAAGACAGCGCTAGATTGAGGGCAGCCGTTTTTCTTGATACCGCTTTACAGGGCATTCCTTCTTCACTGGATGTAGACTATCACAAAGCCATTGGCAAAAAAGTGACTTATAACCTTCCCTATAGCGAAAGTTATATTGCGCAAAAAGAATCCACATTGGTAAACGGATATCGAGGTTCCATGCTTACTTATGGGGATGGCCAGTGGCAGGGTTTTACCAATGACATGGACATTACCATCGACATGGAAAAACCGGGGCCTTTGAAAAGCCTGTCCATGCGATTTATGCAGATAACGGGGCCAGGGGTCTTCATGCCCGAATTTGTGGAAGTATCAGTTTCTGATAATGGGAAAGATTTCAAACCCTTCAAACGGATTGACAACGACGTGCCAACCACCCGATCGGAATTATTGTTCAAAGATTTTAAATTCGATTTGAATGGTATCACAAATAGATATATAAGGGTGCTGGCAAAAAATGCGCAAGGATTTCTTTTTACTGACGAAGTGGTTATTTACTAAAAGACCGTATAGTTATTGTGATTGTTTTTTTGGAAGGCAGTTTTTCCTTAGTGGGTTAATCATGCGATTATTCCTGCAAGCTTCCAGTATACAAAACTCCCTTGAAGGTAGTAGAGTAAGATTTACGAGTCTGTTGTTTTTTTTGTAGGATAACATAAACCCGCTTCCAGAGCGGGTTTATGTTATAGATGCGGAACGGACGGATTCTGTATACCTTCGCAAAACTATATTGTTCAGTAACATACAAAGTTTCATTTTTTTCCGCTCACCTATTCGCTCACCCTTTTTTTGTTGAATTGCAAATCTTATATAAAGTTACTTTAAAGCGGTTGTTCCCCAAATCAGTTGTTTCAAAGTCTATTTGTACAATGGTCTATTCTGCAAAATGATTCTTCCAAACAGGAACCTTGGTATTTATTGCAACGTTTTACCCCCGAGGAATGGAACAGCAGCAATTTTGCCTCGCAAAAGGATCTTCAATGGTTTCGGGATTCCAAGTATGGAATGTTCATCCATTTTGCATTATCCACTTATACCGGAAAGGATTTGGGATGGGAGCTTTGTTATACCCGCAAGGCACCAGATTTTGGGCATGGTCCCATACCAGATAGTGTTTGGACAAAGTACCCGGAAAAATTTAGTTTGGAAAAATTCAATGCCAAGGCATGGGTTGGTTTTGCAAAAAAAGCAGGCTTCAAATATATCGTGGCCATTGCCAAACACCTTGATGGCTTTCACTTATGGAACACAAAATATTCAGATTTCAATATTATGCATACCCCTTTTGGAAGGGATTATTTAAAAGAGCTGGCAGATGCCTGTCATGCTGCTGGTATGAAGTTCGGGATCTATTACTGCCAACGAGATTTTTACCAGCCCGACTATGCCCCTGTTGATACTTCAATGATCGAACAAATTTCTGACCCACCATATTATAGAGCAAAACCCGGTATCGAAAAAATTTTGCCAGGCCCAACCCACCAAAAATATATAGATTACCAGTTCAATGTAGTCCGCGAGTTATGCTCCAATTATGGGAAGATTGATATTTTCTGGTTTGATGCCTGTTGGTGGGGGGCATGTTCACGGCGGATATGTGGCAATCCGAAAAGCTCACCCGAATGATCCGTCAATTGCAACCCGGTATTATCATAGACAACAGGGCCTCCATTCCGGGGGATTTTGATACCCCCGAACAAAGGATCGGTGCCTATCAATCCCCAAGACCCTGGGAAAGTTGTGTGACACTTTGCCAATCCTGGTCCTGTTCCCCAACACCCATAAAACCATTGAAGACGTTGGTAAAAATGCTTTGCTCAACGGCCGATGGAAATGGGAATATGTTGCTTAGTTGGGGCCCCAAATGGGATGGAGCATTCGATCCAGCACAATTAAAAAGATTGGAAGAGATGGGCGAATGGATGAAAAAATATGGCCAAACGATTTATAATACGAAGGGTGGCCCCTGGTACCCTGCTGATTGGGGCGGGAGTACTTACAGAGATAATAAAGCTTTCTTGCACATTAGTTCTTCTACCAACACAAAGCTATTATTGCCACCCATAGAAAATAAGATTTTATCTGCGATATGCTTAACTGGAGGCAAGATTATTTTTGTACAAAATAAAAATGGAATTAGCCTGGATCTTTCGAAGTGTAGTATAGATCCCAATGCCATCATTATAGAATTCGTTTTTCAAAATAAAATCACGGCAATGGTTAAGGTAAAAAGCCAATTGTCAAAATTTTCAGGTGCAATGTATGGTAGCATGATTGCGGATAAGGGGAACAAGGAAATAAAGGGAAATCCCGTGGTCATTGACCTTGGGAAAATATATTCTGTTACCGGGGTCGATATCAGGAAAGGAGAAAAGGAAACGGATCCTACAAGTGTTTACAAAGTAGAGGTTTCTGTGAATGGGAGGGATTGGGTAGTTTCAGGGACAACCCGAAAACCATTTCTGAAATGGGAAGCAACCGTGGCGCAATTCAGTGCTGGCGTCTTATTGCCCAGTGTGGATGCACGATTTGTCAAGATCAGCAAAGAAGCTGTGGATATAATTAGCCCTTTGAGATTGCAGCATGTATATGTTTATGGGAAGTTCATTTTATGATTTTGGGTTTCTACAAGATTGGGGAGGCATTGGCAGCTTGGGGGAGGAGGAAATTTTGATTATTTGCGAGACCGTATTTACTGGGAAAATAAAACCGATCTGGTGGGTTTATGATTACGGTGCGGTTCCTTTTGGAAGCCATTGGGTGCTTGTCGGATATGACCAAGAGATAATGTGACACCGAAAATTATGATTATTTTCATAACCTGACAAACCTATTTTGAAGAATTAAGGTAAACCCAAAATTGAATGAGAAGTATTTTTTGTTCTGTAAATATTTTATTTGTCGCCTATGTTTTGGTAGTGGTTTTCGGGCAAGGTTGTACCCAAGGCGGAAACCAAAATATCAATGTGGATTCCTTGGCACTTAGAAAAAGCGTCCCCCCTTCCCCGGCCTTATCTGCGGAAGAATCAATGAAGCAGATGCGCCTCGAAAATGGCTTTGCCGTAAAGTTGGTTGCATCGGAACCATTAATCACGGCCCCAGTAGCAATAAAATTTGATGAACGCGGTCGGATTTGGGTAGTGGAAATGGCAGATTATATGCCGGATACCTTAGGGACAGGTGAACAGATACCTCTTGGCAAAATTGTTATACTGAGCGATAAAGATGGTGATGGCATCATGGATGGGGTTAAGGTGTTTTTGGATTCTTTGGTATTGCCACGTGCTATTTGTTTGATAGGCAATGGAATTCTTGTTGCTGAGCCCCCCAAGCTTTGGTATTATGAAATCAAAAACGACAAGCCTGTAAATAAAACCCTTGTAGATTCGGCCTATGCACTGGGAGGAAATGTGGAGCACCAACCCAATGGATTGTTGAGGGGCCTGGATAATTGGATCTATAATGCAAAATCCAGCAAGAGATATCGGAAAGAAGGAGACCATTGGCTGATAGAAAAAACCCATTTCCGTGGTCAATGGGGCATTACTGAAGATGACCTTGGTCGCTTATATTATAATACAAATTCCGATAATTTGCAGGGAGATTATTTTAGCCCAGGATTTGGATCGGACAATAAACAACAACGAAATGTTGCAGGTTATGTAGTGAATATCGTAAGTGATAATCGGGTATATCCGATCAGGCCTACGCCTGGGGTAAATCGTGGCTATATGAAAGGAGTCCTGGATGATAGCCTGAGACTAGTGAATTTTACAGCAGCCTGCGGCCCGGTTATATACAAGGGCGATTTGTTCGGGAAAGATTATTCTGGGAATGCTTTTGTAGCGGAGCCAGCTGGCAACTTAATCAAAAGGGATATTTTAACTGAGGAGGGTTATATAATAAATGGCAGGGAGGCTTATGTAAACAAGGAATTTCTCGCCAGCAAGGATGAGCGGTTCCGTCCGGTATATTTATCCAATGGACCTGATGGCGCTCTGTATATCGTTGACATGTACCGCGGTATTATCCAGCACAAAACATATCTGACCCCCTATCTAAAAAATGAGATAAAGAAAAGGGAGCTGACGGAACCGCTTTCATGCGGGCGCATCTACAAAATAGTTCCGCAGGGAAAAAAGGACCTACCTGTTCAGTTTTCAAATGATGCTCATCAGCTTGTTGACCTGTTTAACAATAGCAATGGCTGGGTGAGCGCAAAGGCACAACAATTATTAATAGACAGAAAAGATAAACAGGTGGTGCCTGCCTTGCGCCATCTTTTAAGCTATACAGACAAGCCGATGACGGTTATCCATTCCTTATGGACATTGGAAGGCCTGGATGTTCTGCAAGCCCCTGATGTATTGCCCTTGCTGAAACAAAGTAACTGGCCTTTGCGGATGGAGGCATTAAGCCTATTGCCATCGATATTGAATAAAAACAATTATCAGCAGTTCATGCCTGTACTACAGCAAATGGTAAGGGATGATGATACTTTGGCTGCTCCCTATATCGCTTTTTTGGCACATAGTTTTCAGCCATTAAATGCCAATTCCGCCAACCAGCTTTTATTGGCACTGGCAAAAAAATACCCAGAAAATATATATGTCGCTGACGCCATTATCAGCAACTTGGAAAATAAGGAGGGCAGCTTTTACAAAGAAGTGATACGGATTGATCCGGACACCAATCTCACTATCCATAAACGGTTAAGAAAAGTGATGGCAGATATTGAATTTGAAAAGCACCACAGCGATTCTAAAAAACTCGCGGAGCAGTACCCTAAGGGATCCGTATTGTTTCAGTCTGCTTGCCAAACCTGTCATGGTGTTGATGGGAATGGCATAAACGCTTTGGGGCCTCCATTAAACAATTCCAATTGGGTCCAGGGTGATAAGGAGAAACTGATCTCGATTGTTCTTTATGGATTGACAGGTCCTATTAAAGTAAAAGATAAATTATATAAAACGCCAGAAATCAATGGGGAAATGCCAGACTTTGGCAGCAATAAGGATATTTCAGATGAGGATATTGCCCAAGTTTTGAGTTTCGTTCGCAATTCCTGGGCTAACCAAGCCGGAAGCGTCACCGTAAAAGAGGTCAATCAAGTGCGTAATAAGTTTAAAGGGAGACAAAAGCCTTTTACGATGGAAGAATTGAACCAGTTAAAATAGGCGCCTGCATCAATTAAATGATTTATCACAAGCAAAAAAGCATTTTTAATTTGAGGCGTCATGAAAAAAAAAGTTTTAAACGCAGGGATTATCGGTTCTGGTTTTGCAGCTAAGTTTCACTTCGATGCGCTGCAAAGGGTTTTTAATACGGATGTAAAAATTGTGGGGGCGTACTCGCCCAATCAGCAACATCTTTTGGATTTTACCGGTCCGAGGGATCTGCTTGCGTTCAACAGAGTTGAAGAATTGATCAACAGGGTGGACCTGATTCATGTTTGCACACCTCCCGCCACCCATGAGCATTTTGTTATTGCTGCATTGCAACACAACAAAAATGTGATTGTCGAGAAACCTTTTACGGGATATTTTGGGGATGGCACGGATTCCTTCAATGGGGACACTTTCCCGAGGCAAAAAGGCATGGAGGAAGTGATGGCAGGCATGCGCCGCATGCTGGATGCTGAAAAGAAAAGTCAAGGCCGGATTATGTACGCAGAAAATTGGATTTATGCCCCTGCCATCCAAAAAGAAAGGGAATTATTACAAAAGACAGGGGCTCAAATAATCTGGATGCATGGTGAGGAATCGCATTCAGGGTCCCATTCCTTGACTTATGGGCAATGGGAATTTTCGGGTGGTGGTTCAATGATGGGGAAGGGCTGCCATCCTTTATCCGCCGCTATTTATTTAAAGGATGTGGAGGGAAGGGCAAGGGATGGGAATCCGATAAGGCCAAAATATATTTCTGCCCGCACGCACGCGATAACGAGGATGCCCGGTTTCAAGGATGAGGGATATTTGAGAAGGAGCTATAAGGACACAGAAGACTTTGCCCAATTACATGTTGTGTTTGAAGATGGGACCATTGGCGATTTGTTTGCTAGTGAATTGGTTTTGGGGGGCGTGCATAACTGGATCGAGATAAACACGACCAACCATCGAACGATATGCAACATCAACCCCAACACCTCCATGCAAGCTTATACGCCCATGCAAAAACATTTTGAAGATGTGTACGTGGTGGAGAAAACAGAAACAAAACAAGGATGGTCATTCATTTCACCTGAGGAACCTTGGTTTACCGGTTATCAACAGGAGATGGAGGCCTTTTATAGCGCAGCTGCTTATGGGGGAGCCATTGAGAGCAACAGCAGGTTGGCGTCCGATGTGATTGCTACCATATACGCAGGATATATTTCGGCAGAAAAGAAGGGCAGTGAAGTTGAAGTGCCCAATATATAGTTGTTTCGCAAAAGACACATTAAAAATAACGCCGATAAAACTTGTATATGGAGAACAAGAAAAATGGAAATTATCGATGGGTGATCTGTTCCCTGCTTTTTTTTGCGACCACAATCAATTACATCGACCGTCAGGTGATTGGTCTCTTGAAGCCAACGCTGGAGAGCCAGTTCCATTGGACGGAATTGGATTATGGGTATATTGTTATGGCTTTTGCCGCTATGTACTCTCTGGGATATTTATTTTTTGGGAGCTTGATCGATAAGGTTGGAACAAAAATAGGGTATGGTATTTCTGTATTTGTATGGAGCGTGGCTGCTCTCTTGCACGCAGCGGTCAAAAGCACATTGGGGTTTGGGATGGTTCGGGGATTATTGGGTTTGGCAGAAGCAGGAAATTTTCCAGCGGCAGTTAAAGCGGTCGCGGAATGGTTTCCGAAGAAGGAACGTGCATTGGCCACGGGTATTTTTAATTCGGGTACCAGTATTGGTGCTGTGGTGGCCCCAATTTTAGTTCCTTGGGTCTTGGGCATGTATGGATGGCGCCAGGCCTTCTGGGTAACAGGTTCGCTTGGGTTTATCTGGCTGATCTTTTGGTGGGTTTTCTACGAAATTCCTTCAAAACAAAAACGGTTAAGGCAAACAGAACTGGATTATATTAATAGTGATGTCGATCCCCCAGAGGCCACGGTTAAAATAAAATGGAGAAAATTACTTGGCCTCAAACAAACCTGGATATTTATAGTTGGTAAGGTGCTCACCGATCCTATCTGGTGGTTTTTCCTGTTCTGGCTCCCTTCCTATTTTAGTGATACTTTCGATCTGGATCTTACCAAGCCCAGCCTTCAGTTAGCGGTTGTATATGCGGCAAATACGGTTGGGAGCATAGGCGGTGGTTATCTGTCCTCTTATTTTATTAAACATGGGTGGCCGGTATTGAAAGCAAGAAAAATGACCCTGCTCATCATGGCCATTGGTGTGACACCCATTTTTTTCGCCAGGTTTGCCGGTAACATCTGGACGGCAGTGGCGATAATAAGCATAGCAACAGCAGTCCACCAAGCATGGAGTGCCAATATTTTCACTATAGTATCTGATATCGTCCCTAAAAAATCGGTCAGTTCTGTGGTCGGTATTGGTGGGATGGCAGGATCTATTGCCTCCACATTGTTTCCTTTGCTGGTAGGCTACCTTCTGGCTTATTATAAGGCTATCGGGGATATTACCGCTGGTTACAATATCCTTTTTATTATTTGCGGTTGCGCTTATATCCTTGCCTGGTCGATCATACACTTGTTAAGCAAAGACATCAGGCCTATGATTACTACAAAATAATTTTATTCGAGAGTATAAATGCTGCACAACCGGAAACAATGCAGTATCATCCCCATGCTATTTTAACAGCGCATGAAGCTGCTTTCGGAGCGGTTGGAAAACGAACTAATGGACCGTGGCGGAAAAAAATGCCCAGCGCCTGTTCTATCGTTCCCTTCAATTGGAGATAGGCAAACTGATATCTGTCCTCGACAGGCATTTCAGTGAATGGCTGGACTGCCCAGAAAAGAGCAGGGGCATTTTCCCGCACAGCCAACTGAACGAGGCGGAACTGAGTGCACTGCTCAGTTCGACGGTGGACAGTGCGGTCTTCTGCAACCATACCTATACCGGCCTCTTCCAACAGCTCGCACCCAATTTGGCGCCCCCCACAAGAAAGACCTGTTGGCCAGCAGCATCCTCATCAAGAGCCGGGGCAAGTCGACACCGGGCATGAAAATAGGGCCAAGGGAATACTGATAGAGATGGTAAAAGCAGTAGAGGGCAATTAAGCGTTTGGGGCATCAGTTAGGTAAGCACTGCTATCCCAAAGTTGGGCATTGTTCGCGATGCCCCGATGTACTGATTTTGGGGAGTCGCGTACTGGTCAAGAAAGTTCCCTATCAATTGGTCATCAAAAAATGCGGACCGGTCATTTTTCAGTTGTGCGATTATTTTAACACAGCTTTTTCCCTCACTACTTTGTCAGTGATATGTTTACTTGTTTTTAATTTAAGCAGTGATGGCCTTAATTTACCAGGAATTTATTCAATGGGTAGTTGACCCCTGCTTTTGTTTGTAGGGATATTTTTTTGTTACCGTACACGATTTTTGCCAGTCCCCCTTTCTTTGAGAAAATTGAAGCATTTTTCAATTTCCCCTTTTCCCATTTCATATTTACTACAAAGCCCCCTCTTGCGCAAAGGCCCTTTATCTGCCCGTTTTGCCATTGGGTTGGAAGCGCTGGCAAAAGCGCTATCGATTCCAGGTCACTTTGGAGCAGCATTTCTGCGATTCCTGTGGTGGCCCCAAAATTCCCATCAATTTGAAAAGGCGGATGAAAATCAAACAAATTGGTAGCGGTTGAATTGGTATATATTTTATGCAACAATTTTAAGGCTTCATCCCCATCCTTGAACCTAGCCCATAAATTAACCATCCATGCGGCGCTCCATCCTGTTTGGCCACTCCCGTTTGCGAATCGATATGCAAGTGATTTTCTCGCAGCCTCAAAATATTTCGAGTTGTCTTTCTTATCAAATTCATCGCCGGGGTATACGGCATATAAATGCGACAGGTGCCGGTGTCCCGGCTCTACTTCTTTAAATGGTTTTGCCCATTCCATCAACCTTCCGTCCTCAGCAATGCCCGGTTGCAATAATTCCTGTTTTCTGATCTTGATGGAATCGATCATTGCATCCTTGTCCTGCAACAGTGTCGCGGCTTTAATGACATTGCCAAAAAGTTCTTCAATGATTTCCTGGTCAAGGGAAGGTCCCATACTGAGGGCCGCGATGCTTCCGTCCGGCGCATAAAAGCTATTTTCAGAGGAAGCGGATGGGCCGGAAACATATTTTCCATTTGTCGGGTCTTTTACCAACCAGTCATAATAAAATGTGGCGGCTCCTTTCAGGTTTGGGTAAACGCTCCGTAAATAATTTGTGTCTTTTGTAAAAGCATAATGTTCCCATAAATGTTGGCAGAGCCAACCTGCAAGGCCGAGTGTTAAGCCCCAGGAGGGATGTTCGCCCGGTGAGGTGAAACCCCAAACATTCGTTATAGGGCCAATGCACCAACCTCTTGCCCCAAATTGGGTGGAGGCTGTTTTGGCGCCTGGCTTTTCAAGCCCTTTAATGAATGATATCAATGGCCTGCTTAATTCACTCAGGTTACAGGTTTCCGACAACCAATAGTTCATTTCCACATTGATGTCCGTATGGTAATCCCCATTCCACGGCGTTTGTATTTTATTGGCCCAGATGCCCTGCAAATTGGCTGGCAGGGAATTTTCTCTTGAAGATGCTATTAATAAATACCGGCCATATTGAAAATACAATTGGGTTAAATAATTATCGTTCCCAATTGATTTTATTCTATTCAACAATTCATCGGTGGCAAGTGCAGGGCTGTCTTCTTTTGCGCCCAATGAAAATGAAACCCGATTGAAATAATGTTGATAGTCTTCAATATGGGTTTTCTTTAATTGGAAATAGCTACTGGTATAAGCCCTCTGTAAATTTGTACTCGTTATCTTTTTATAATCCCTTCCTTTGAATATTGGATAATTGGGCAAATAGTTGGTTAATGCCGTGAGGTATAAAATCACTTCATCAGCATTTTTGATTATGATGTGCTGGTCCGAAACTTTTTGAGTGCCCCCAATCAATTTTGCTTTTAACCTTGCCATATATTTCATACCCTCACCGGATTGGCCATTGTCCATTGTGCCGGACATGGTCAGTTCATCGTTTTGGGCAATGGTGCCAAACCGTTCCGGTCTGTCCAGGGTCGCGGAAAAACTGATCGATTTTTTTTTGTCGGCGGTGAACCTTATTGCCAACACGTTTGCAGGTGCGCTTATAAAATATTCTCTTTTAAAATGAATGCCATCTTTGAGATAGGAAACGGTTGCGATGGCGGTATGTAGATCCAGTTCGCGATAATAGTCGGAGTAGTATGCATTGCCCCCGAAATCCAACCGTAGGTCGCCCAAAGTCTGGAAGCAACCAAATGGCACTTTGGCGCCCATGCCATGGCCTGAACCGACACCCCTGCAGATTTGGGTTTTCATGCTGAGTTCAGTTGCTTCTTTATATTTTCCTTCGAACAAAAGCGTTCTTATTTCCTGCAGATTTTTTTTTGCTTCGGGGTTATCATTGTCGTACAAGCTCCCGCTCCATAATGTTTTTTCGTTCAGTTGTACCCGTTCATTGTTCACATCACCAAAAACCATAGCGCCAATATTGCCGTTGCCCAGCGGCAATGCTTTTAGCCATTCGCTATCCTCTTTGAATGCGTCTGGCAAATCCTTTGTCAGTGCATTGGCGGGATGCCGATACCAAAGCTTTAAGTTGTCCTGCTGCGATTTTGCATTGTTAAAAGAGAGGGTAAAAATAAATAAGGCAAATAACTTGTTCATTGTATAAGAAGTTTATCCTAGTTTTTGTGAATGACTGTTTTATTCAATATTAATAGTTTATGTAGCCAAGAAAAAATTTTTGTTATTTGGCCCAATAAATTCACTGGTTGTCTTTCCAAACTATTTTCGACCGATGTGCCCAACCAATGTAGCCCACAACCTACACTTCCGGATTTTTCAGTCAGAAAAGTTCGGTCACTTTTTTCATCCTTACCGGCCGCACGAGTTCTTGTACTAACAAATCCGAGACCGCTTTCGATTTTTTATAAAGCACAGATTTGCCCATAACTATTTTATGGCAAAACATGCCAGCGCCAAAAGCAGGGCCGCTCATATAGAACCCGTTCAATTGTTCAATTGCAAGACTAACATTTTGTTTGAATTGTATCCATAAATCCGGGCAACCGCAGTTAACGTGGATTTGATTTCTTCAACCAGGCCAAACAAATCGTTAACCTAAAATAGCCAGATTTATTTGGAAACCATGCAAACAATTTTCACCTTATGAGCAATTACCACTAAAACAAAATTTTTCTATGGGTCACATAAATATGATAAAAATTAAATGGGTTGATAATATCTATGCTGATGTGCCAGACCAAAAGCATGTGGTTGGTAAGGGCGAACAATAAATTGAAAGGTGGGTAGGAATAAAATCCATTGCTTTATTATGAGCCAAGTTGAGTTAAAGAAATCGCAAAGACTCTGCTGCCATTTAAGGGTTATATAGATTGCCATTTCCCCAAAATGATGTTCCTTCCTTGAACTTGCAACGCTTGGGAGATTCAAGGGGAGAAATCAGATCATACTGGGTATTGATTTTGTGTCAACCTAATTTATTTCCCCATACTTGCGGACGGGTTGATTGGGACCGTGCATAAACAAAAGGGGTTTAAGGATGCCTACCTGCAAAATATCGACCATTCAAGATGAGGCTACTTGGTCATCCCTGTGCATAAGGCCAAAGGGACCAGGTTGCTGGTGCTTTCTTGGAAATAGGAGCTTGATTTATGATAGTAGGTATTTGTGGTGTTCATCTGTTCATTGAACCGTTGCAAAATTCATCCCCATCAACCTAAAGTAAAACGCGTTGCAAAAGGATAAAAGGGAACAACAAGCCGTTCATTAAATTTTGTGTGCTTATCGTATTATTTAAACACATTGTTAAAGAACTTTTCCAACTTTCTTGGGTCAAGTTTATTGTCTGTCCTGACGCCACTGCAAAGATCAAGCCCAAATGGTTGTACTTGCTCAATTGCTTGTCTTACATTATCAGCGGTAAGTCCACCTGCGAGAAAAACTGGGGCATTTGATTGTTCTACAATTTTTTTACTAAGCGTCCAGTTATGAACTCTTCCTGTACCACCAAGTTCTTTAATTTCTAGATTCGGGTTTCCGCTGTCTAATAGTAAAGCGTCTACTAAAAATGAAATTCTGATTGCTTCATCAATTGTCCTTTCGTCTAATACGTGAATTACTTGTACAATTTTAATAGCTGGCAAAGCGTCTTTTATTTCTTGGTATGTGCCTGTTTTGAGCCTATCAACTATTTGAATGGTGTTTGTCAAAGTCCTTTTGTGGTGTTCGATGATTTCGTCCGCAGTTGTTTCACTTGTCAACATAAAAGTTGAAATGGCTGGAGGAACATTTTTCGCGATTTTTAGAATTTTTTCGTCTGAAATAACACCTGGGCCACTTGGCATATTTGCAACAAGTCCTAATGCAGATGCTCCAAACTGAATTGCCATTTTCGCTTCGTCAGCAGAACTAATACAGCAAATTTTTACTCTTGTTGTCATAGTCTATATAGTCTAGTGTAACGCCAAGGAACCTCCTGTTGGCTGATGGCATTTTACTGTTTGGTTGCAAATTTAATTGAGTCTTTGTCCCAAGACGGTGCATTTATTATACTGTCAATTACTTGTTCCGGCTCTTCTACAAAATCCCACATTTGCAAATGTCTTTCGTCCATAAAATTTTCGCTAATGCATTTTTCAAGCATTTGTCTTAAAGGGTCATAAAAGCCATTTGTGTTTAAAATGATAATTGGTTTTGTAAACTGTCCAAGTCTTTTTAAAGTAATTGCTTCCAATAGTTCTTCAAGCGTCCCACTACCACCAGCCAATGTTACAAGTCCATCAATATCGTCTAAAAACTTTGCTTTTCGTTCGTGCATTGTGTCAGTGAACTCAAAGTCGGTAACTCTTTTATGAGCCCACTCAACTTCATTCATAAATTTTGGCATTATACCTTTTATTTGTCCACCATGGTCAATTATGGTGTCTGCTAGATGCCCCATCAGACCAATGCCACCACCGCCATATACAACATCAATGTTTGCTTTTACAAATTCTTTGGCTAATTTTTCTGTTGCAGCAAAATAAGATTTGTCTACTTTGGCGCTTGAAGCACAATAAACACATATTTTCATTATTCTTTATTATTTTTTCTCACATTAATGTTTCGTTAAGTGCCAGCGAAATGCTTTCGGCCAAGGGTCAGGGCGATTTGTGACGCATTTGAAAAACGTTCCGTTAGAACCAATGCTCGGCTAAAGGTACAAAAGATGAAAATGTATTCTATAGCTTGGGTCTATCCGTCCGACATATCGCCAAGTCCCCGTGTTGGGGGCACTAAATAATCGACTCAGTCTCCCATTGCTTTTTAATTGCACGCAACCTTATTAAATAGGGTATCAAAGCAACCAATTCCAGCCGAATCGAAAATGTCGAAAAGTACATTGCCTTATAAACTATCATTCCAATACAAATTGCTATTCCAATAACCGCATCAACGATCCCCCAATTAATAGCCCAATCTTTTTCCTTCAATATGCCAAAAGCTGTAAGTCCTTTCAAAATAAATAACATGATAACAGAAATACCCAAAAGAGAGATGGGATTATTTGTTTCAAGTCCATAGAGACTTGTTTCGAAATTATAACCAAGCAGCCCTAAGACTAATCCAATTGGAGCCATTGCGCCAAACACGATAAAAATCCATGCAAAAATTTTCATCCACATGGGGATTGATTTCGACCTTTTTATTAATGTGTCTGAAAGTAGGTCTTTTGTTAAGACATCTTGTAAAGGGTTTTCTGTCATTGAGTTTAAATTGTCTTTGTTAAGAGTCGAGATAATGATTTTGTACTGCCTTGCTGCCAACGGCTAGGGCCTGGCGTTTAATAGCTGGATTTGACATTTGTCCGCCTGGACCGATGCTTGGTTAAAGGTACAAATGTTGAGAATATATTATGAAGCTCGGGGCTATCCGTCCCCCGCGACCGATGTTTCTAGATAGTTGAAGTTGAGTTATGTGTTCCGTCCGACGACATAACTCCAACAACAATATTTCATGGATAATTAGGGAGTGTCAAAAAATAATTGCAACCAACGCGCCAATTTATTTTATAATACGAAATATATCTAAGAATCAGGCATTGAAAATCGATCATCCAATATTGCGTTGTTTGTATTGTTACTGCGTCAATTCAGATTCCTCACACACTTCGCATAGTTCGTAGTTGCATCTCATCACGCTGCTACTGGGCGTATGACTCCCGATTGGTTGCAAGGCACAAGCTTGTCTATCCCACAGGCCTTAGCTACCTGGCTTGAGCCTGCTCTCTAATTATTTGTAACATTGCGCCATATAAGGGAAGTGGAGAAGGCAACCTTGGATGTTTATAAGCAGCTCGACTATCATCAATTGAAGGAAAGAATGCAATAATAGCTTTCTACGGTTTTTCACCTAAAAATGCCCATCAATAAAATGATGAGAAAAGGGGCGCTTTGTTGGCTGCCCCTTTCTTTATTTTCCAGTGGGTTATTTATCTTGTACTGAGTGAATGATGATCTTCAACGCCGGTTGTTGGCTATTTCAAAAATTTTACTTTTTTGTCAACGTTTTGTGCCGTTTTTATTCCTTGCTTCACACCTTCTACCACTGAAAGACGGCTGTGAATGCCACCGTAAACCCTCGAAATTGCAATATCATTTGCCAGTGCATAAAAAGAGTCATAATCGTATGTATCCATATCTATAGTGTTTCCATCAATCGTTATTTGTTTCCCCTTATAGGTGTTATTGGTGAAATGAATATTGTTTCCAAACAGGGTAGTGAGGGCATGAGTAAAACCACCTGCAAAAGTTGCATGGTTTGCAGGGAAATCTGAATAAGGGGGTGTATTGATAATAGGTTTCCACCAGGTAGCTGGATCTGTGGACGGTTCAATTACCCTACGAATGAACTGAAAAGGCCTTTCCTGCATAATGGTATATTTTGCCTTCATGGAGCCAATGGTGGCGTCCATCAGGCTCATGCCTGTTTTCGCAAAAGCCAATGCGGCTACATCAAGCATGGGATCCAACTTTTCCAATATTTGTTTAAATACCGGAAAATAACTCGCACCGCCAGGGTAGCCATTTGACGATGGATCATCATAATACAGCGCAAGCCGTTTTTGCTGAAACGTCAGGTTTTTAGAAATGTCATATACTTCCTGAAAATCCTTGTAATAAGGTGAATTTATATCATCATCATTGTAGGGATAGGTTTCGGAAACCACGTTGTCGATACTTCCGGGTACAATGGTTCTTGTATTACCCCAATATGCAAGGGCATTCTTCATTACCGGGTTGTTATCTTCCGGCCACCATTTGCCCGGGGAATTTTCAGTGAGTACCATCGGGGCCCACAAAATCCATGGATGATCTGTTGCTGCCCACTCAGCAATTTTCTGAGCTACCGCTTTCCCAAATTCTTTTGAACGTTCAAATGTGGCTGCATTCCCAATCTCCACTTCATAAACTGCATTTAAACCATCTTCAGTATGCTGCACTGCATTGTTGGTTGTAGTAGAAAATGTGAACAATGCCCTGGTTATTTCTGCCAATGCTGCATTCGCGCAGGTAGGCCAGTGATAGGCTTTTCCTGGTGCTGTTTTCGGCATCTCCGGCATTTCGTTCAGCTGACCGTAAAT
This sequence comes from Bacteroidota bacterium, assembly GCA_018267575.1. Taxonomy (GTDB): domain Bacteria; phylum Bacteroidota; class Bacteroidia; order Chitinophagales; family Chitinophagaceae; genus Puia. Next base: position 671 of record JAFDYF010000104.1, on the reverse strand, counting down.
GCTTTGGTAAGCAGGCATCCCTGGCACGGTTGCTTCATACAATGCAATTCCGGAATAAGCCATAAACCTTCCTGCATTTACCCCATAAGGATTTTCAGGAGAATACAACAATGACATTTGTGTTGCCAGCCATTCCTTTACAACATCGCTGGAAAAAGTTTTTGTTTGGTTCAAATGGCCGTTTATATCGTTCTTTCCTTTCAGTCCCCTGTTTTCGATATTTGACATCGATGAAGGTTGCAGATTTTTTTTGCACGAAAAAAAGATTGTTGCAAGCAGCAAAGGCACAAGCAAAGCAAAAATTGATTTTGATTTCATAATACAAAGTTTTAAATATTTGAAAAATGATGACCGATATCTATGTAGGGCTAAATTAAAATAAGAATGTTCCATTTTTTTTAGGAATCGTTTAAAGGAAATATTTGCAGACATAAAACTGTTTATTCTGATAGATGGTTTTTGCAGGCAGTTTGATGTCGTTTGTCAAAAAAAAGCACCTTAACTTTTTTAGAATAAAAAATTTTTCCGCCGTTGTTGCTGTTGCGTATGGCAATGTGAGATGGCATCAGCAACAACAATATTTCAAGTTAAATACCAAGGTGAAGGAACAGCTTTCCCATCCACAATTTTTCACGGCCACCATACTTGAGTGGAAGCATCTTTTGAAGCCT
>JAFDYF010000103.1 GCA_018267575.1 Bacteroidota bacterium | reverse complement strand
TGCGCTCAGGATCTGATGCATCCCCACGAATTATAGAGGGTAAAGAGCAGTAGTGCATTGATTTTATTGAGTCCGCATGATCAAATGAAGATTCTTCATAGAGACCATGGGGAGAAAAACAATGGTATCAGAAAAGCTATTAGTAAAAGCGATGATAAATGGTTGCCCGTTTATTCATGAGAATCGAGTGAATGCAGTCTTAAAAGTATCGCAGGCATTAAGAAAGAGCCAGAATTTAACATCGAGCCAGATGGCGCGATGTTTGGAAGGCAGTAGCGATATAAAACATAAAATAAAGATGGTAGACCGTTTAGAAGGGAATGAGCACTTACATGAGGAGTTATCGGGTCTCTATAAAGGGTTGTCAGATTATATATTGAGTTATCTATCAACAGATAAAACAGTGCCAATAATAATAGATGTATGTTTTATGAAAGATGATAGAGCGATACAAATGTTAAGCGCGGAAGTTGCATGGAAAGGACGAAGTATTCCGTTATATCGAGAAGTATTTAAAGAGGGAGAGTTAAAGGAACAAACGCAAAGTTTTTTAGAAGGACTAAAAGAATGCGTACCATTGGGTCGTCAAGTCATCGTTATAATGGATGCAGGGTTTCATTGTGAATGGTTTAAAGCAATAGAATCGTATGGATGGTATTGGATATGTCGAGTAAGAGCGGGAAAAAGCTTTTATTTAAGAGAAGAGAATAATTGGTATAGTGCTAGAGAATTTATGGAGAAAGTGAAGGAAAAGACGAGAGATTATGAAGAAGTATTGTTAACAAAGGAACACGAACATATCTGCCGGATGGTTACGACTAGACGCTCACCGAAAGGACGTAAAGATAAAACGAGTCGAGGTAAAGACACGGGAAAGAAAGGACGAGGGAGATATCGTAGTGGGTCAAAAGAACCTTGGTTATTAGCAACGAATTTACCGAAAGAATTTAAGGCAGTACAGATTGTTCTTTATTATATGAAACGGATGCAAATAGAAGAATCGTTTCGAGATATCAAAAACCATCAATTTGGTTTATGTGCTCGGCAAATAAGAACACGCTGTATTCACCGATGGGGTGTAAAAATGCTGTTAGCGGCTATTGTGCAAATCACTTATTGGGTTGTTGGAGTTATTGCTCATAGCCAAAATATGCAAAAAGTATTTCAAGGAAATACCGTTAGAGATAAAAAGGTGTTTTCTTACTTTATGTTGGGGAAGCTTTTCATTGAGCATGATAAGATGCATCTCCTTAAATTTAATATGCAGCTCTTACCGGAAATTATTCAAAATGAACTTGATAGAAAATGGTAATTTTCGTGGGGATCTGTCAGCTCAGGATGACAC
>JAFDYF010000102.1 GCA_018267575.1 Bacteroidota bacterium | reverse complement strand
TTTTTGGCCTACAGGGCAGTTTCCATTTTGACCTTTCACGCGACAAGAACCAGGCGGCCCAACAGAAAGTAAACAATGTGCTGAGGATGGGCGGGGGGCTGGAAGGGGCGAGTGTGTTCACGAAAATTATTTTCGAGGCCGCCATCAAAAACCTTCCGTTATGATAAGCGACAAAGAGCTCAGGGCCGCACTGCTCATAGAGTATGGCTATGACATCAACGAGGAAAATGAACTTTTCCCTTTTTTCAAGATCCTTTATGAAACAAGGATGACGAGTGAGAACGGGATGAAAGGGATCGGGGAAGCGCTGAGGGAACAAAAGATCGTGCTGTACAGTTTCAAAAAGCCATGGAACGCCTTTATGCATGGCTTTGGCCAATGGGGAATCGCATCCTTTACGGCCCTGATCGTTCTCTCCGTTTTTTGGTCCTCCTATTCCGATAAGATGGATGCACAGAACAGGCTCCTTGAAAGAAATGGGCTGGTATCCAGTTTCCTGGAATATTCGGCAAAGCACAGTGCAAAATCCCTGAAGGAAATGCAGGACAGCTATAACAATGACAAGGGCAACAAACTAAAAATCAAATTTTTTCCCAGTGACACTGTTGTTGTCGTCGGTAAATGACATCACTTTTTTAACTGGGCCATCCTTTATATCGTCAATGATATTTTGAACAGGGCCAAAACTATCTCCCCTTTTTGATTTTTTCCGGTAGAGGAAAAGCCATGAACGGAGACTGGAAATGGGCACCTCATCTTTCTTCAGGCCAAGTTCTTTCATGAGCAGAGAGACGATGATCCTTGGTGGCGAGGACAAGAGTGTTTCTTTGGGTATGATAGCTGGCACTAGGTCGAACCTCCCATAGGAAGCGTTTAGTATCCGGTCCCTTATATCCGTTCTGTCCATGGAACAAACAGGTTTGGACAAAATTAAACATCACAGGACAAATGTTCCTTAATGTTCTGTTATGTTTCAGGGTATCAAATCTTGTTGTTTTCTGTCCATAGCCATGCAGGGATGTCAATAGATGTTCAAAAGTTTCTTTAGGGCAAGAAGTGGGCAGG
>JAFDYF010000101.1 GCA_018267575.1 Bacteroidota bacterium | reverse complement strand
TTTTTGGCCTACAGGGCAGTTTCCATTTTGACCTTTCACGCGACAAGAACCAGGCTGCCCAACAGAAAGTGAGCAATGTACTGAGGATGGGCGTGGGGCTGGAAGGTGCCAGTGTGTTCACGAAAATTATTTTCGAGGCCTCCATCAAAAACCTTCCGTTATGATAAGCGACAAAGAGCTCAGGGCTGCACTGCTCATAGAATATGGCTATGACGTTTCTGGGGAGAGCGAACTGTTGCCCCTCCTGAAGCTCATGTACGACAACAGGCAGGCCGCTGGCAAATGCCTGGAAACGCTCGAGAAAAATAATTGGCCGAAAAAAACAAGGTTCTATTGGTTCGATGATGACCGGAAGGCATTCCTGCATGGACTTGGCCAATGGGGGATCGCGGCTATCCTTGCAGTGATAGCAGGGGCAATTTTGGAGTATGGTTACCTTGACAGATTGGATGAACAAAACAAAACTGCCAAGGGGCAAGAGCGGCTTTCCAGTTTCATAAACTACTCCAGGGAGCATGGCCCGAAGCTGCTGAAAGTGCTCGAGGACAAATATAACAGGGACACAGCTAACACATTAAAAGTCGAATTTTTTCCCAGTGACACTGTTGTTGTCGTCGGTAAATGATATGCCCTTCAGGCTGGGCAATTGTGCCTTATCGTTATTGTTGACTTTTTCCCTGCCAAAACTATCTGCCCTTTTTGTTTTTTTCCGGTAAAGGAAAAGCCATGAACGGAGACTGGAGATGGGCACCTCATCTTTTTTCAGGCCAAGCTCTTTCATGAGCAGCGATACGATGATCCTTGGTGGCGAGGACAACAATGTTTCTTTAGGAATGATGGCCGGCACAAGGTCGAACCTTCCATAGGAAGCGTTGAGTATCCGTTCCCTTATATCCGTTCTGTCCATGGAACAAACAGGTTTGGACAAAATTAAAAAACAGTGGACAAATGTTCCTTAATGTTCTGTTATGTTTCAAGTTATCGAATGTTATTGTTTTCTATCCATAGGTATGCAGGGATGTCAATAGATGTTCAAAAGTTTCTTTAGGGCAAGAAGTGGGCAGG
>JAFDYF010000100.1 GCA_018267575.1 Bacteroidota bacterium | reverse complement strand
CCAATACTGACAATACTTTCAAAGAACTAAAAAACTCAATAACGCAACGCTAGTGGAAGCCGATATTATCTTATTGAGCAAAATCAAGTTCTCCCTAGAACCAAAATCATAAGTATACATTCCTAAAATCATACCCATGCTGGATAGTAGGGACTAACTTGTAGCGAATTTTATTTTTCATCTTAAAAAAATTAAGTCATGAAAAACTTACTGCTACTTACAATGTTCCTACCCTCATTGCTGGGCAATGCGCAGAAATGGGAAAAAAAATATGAGTCTGTAGATAATTGCGTTTGTGGGCTCTCCAAAGTAAAACTGGATGGCAAAGTAGGATATGTGGACAAGAAAGGCGTTGAAATGATCAAACCCCAATATGACGATGGCCTCACTTTCAATGAAGGCTATACCGCCGTAAAGGAAAATGGGAAATGGTTTTATCTAGACAGCACTGGCAAACCCATTACAGAACCGATTTTTGACGATGCTTATAATTTTAGCGATGGGCTCGCAGCTGTTTCGCAACAAAACCATTTCGGTTTTATCAATACCTCTGGGCAGGTGGTCATCCCATTTAATTTTGCCAACGCCAATAGTTTTTCAGAAGGACTGGCAGCCGCTTCCAATGCCAAGGGGCTTTGGGGCTATATCGACAAAACGGGTAAATGGATAATCAACCCGATGTACAGTTTCGCAAATGCCTTTGAGAACGGCGAAGCCCGGGTGATGAAAGTAGACAAGATTTTATATATTGACAAGGACAACAAAGTAGTACACGAATAAAGACCGTAGCCAAAACTACTTATTGAGCAACTGCATTTTCTGTTTTAGGTTGCTGAACGTTTCCAAAGGTCCTTTCGTAATAAACATATTGATGACCCAGGCAGGTACCGAACCACCTGGGTTTATCTGCAACTCGTATTCTAGGTGAAGTGATTTGTTGGAAGTAGTACTGATGGTCCAAAACCCTTTTGAAAAAGGGATGCGCACAAGATCTTTATGCTCAGGACGAAAATCTTTCATGCCTTCCGACAGAAGTGTTAAAGATCGAGTTGCGGAATCTATGGTTATTTTTGTATGCGCATAAAAATCACGGTTACTTACTGGCCATGGGGTTTTTATCTCTGAATAATAAATCAGTTCGTTATTACTCATCCTTTGTACCACCGTTGCTGATTTGGTGGCATAAGCCCATTCCGGATATTTCTCTACATCCAACAGAATCTTGGCCACTTGTGAAAGGTTGCCCACAAGGTCAGTCTCAATTTTAATGTCATCGAATTTTGAAAAATCGGAGCGGCGGGTAAAAACTTTTATACCATCCTTTTCCTTTGCCAATTCCCAAACAGCCCCTGATGGACCAGGCAATACCATGACCGAGGAAAACAGACCAATAAAGACCAACAGCGCTTTCATAGTTTTAGATTCTATTCATACAAAATGCTTGATGTAAATTTAATCATTTCACAGCCAGCTATAAAGCTTTAACAGATTATTTACCAAACCTACAATTTGCTTTATAAGCAAAAGATACCCAAAAGTTCTTTTCCAACACTTTGCTTTAACAAGAACGATCGGGTATCATTTCCATTATACAAAAACTAAAATATTCAGAAGCTTTGACCTGCTTATTCTAGAAAGGCCATATCCTCGGGGTCTAGTTTTATTTGTGCAGCTTTCACATTCTCCTCAAAATGTTTTAAGGAAGAAGTGCCCGGTATGGGTAGGATCCAGGGGGAACGGTGTAAAAGCCAAGCGATATTGATCTGAGCCACGCTGGCATTGTGCTTTTGTGCAATAGTGGCTACCCGAGCGTCCTTCTTGGGCATAGTAGCTACCAAAGAAAAATAGGGTATCAATGGTATACCATGAGCTTCACAGATATCCAACACTTCTTCCCCACCCCGGTTCTCCCCATAATGCGATTTCCAAGTGCCACGTTGCGAATGGCCATACATGTTTTCAACGGTTACAATAGGCCCCATCTGCATAACCGTTTCCAATTCCCCTCGACTCACATTGCTGATACCCACATGCAAAATTTTTCCTTCTTTTTGCAAAGCAAACATAGCTTCCATTGACTCCGTTAAGGGCACAGGGCTTCCCGGCATCACCCTAAAGTGTACAAGAGGCATTTGTTCCAATTTCAATGTGCGCAGGTTATTCTCGATACTGGTGCGCAGGTTTTTTGGACTATTAAAAGGTATCCAGCTTTTATCCGGTCTGCGTGCACCACCCAATTTTGTACAAATAATCAAATCCGAGGGATAAGGATATAGTGCCTCTGCAATCAAACGGTTTGTAACATCTTCCCCGTAGTAGTCGGCGGTATCCAAAAAATGGATGCCCGAACGCACAGCCTGTTTTAAAATTTCCAATGCTTCTGGTCTGTTTGCAGGTTCCCCATAAATGCCCTCACCAGTAAGACGCATAGTGCCATAGCCCATTCTACGGACGGTTAGCGGTTTGTCACTCTTCCCAGCAATGATGATCGTTTCGGTTAAGTTCATTGATTTATTTTTTGTGAAGAACGTTTATGAACAAAAATAGTTTGTTTAAGGTTTGAACAAACTTTTATAGTCGAGAGTCTGTAGTCAGGAGTTAAGAGTCAGGAGCGATGGAAGATTTAGTAACTTCAAGAAAATTAATTCACAGGATGAAGATTGCTATCACAGGCGCAACGGGTCATTTAGGCTCGGCGATTTTGCCAGAGCTGATAGGGCGTCATTATGAAATCAAGGCATTGGTCAGAGAAAGTGACCATACTTTCGGAGATCTATCAGTGGAAATCGTTCAGGGTGATTTGTTGAACCAAGAAACCCTGCGACAATTATTGAAAGATTGCGATGCGCTGATACATTGCGCTGCTATCATTTCCATCAATGGCGACCCAGATGGCCTTGTTTCAAAAACCAATATAGAAGGCACCAAACTGCTGATGGAAACAGCAAAGCAATGCAAGATAAAAAGAGTGGTGCATGTAAGCTCCATACATGCCTACAAACAAAAACCCAGTTTAGAGATACTCGATGAACAAAGAACCATGGTGGATGAAAATGCGTTTGCCTATGACCGTTCAAAAAAAGCAGGCCAGCAAATAGCACTTTCAATGAACCAACCAGAAATGGAAGTATTGGTAGTGAACCCCACTTCCATCATTGGCCCTTACGACTACAAACCTTCCAAAATGGGCAAAGTGATTATCGATTTGTACAAGGGCAAGCTTCCTTTTGTATTTGATGGTGGTTTTGATTTCTGTGATTGTAGGGATGTGGCCAAGGCAGTGGTGAATGCCATCAGCATGGGAAAGCCCGGTGAAAATTATTTGCTTGGGGGCAAATGGTACAGTTTTCGCCAACTGACCAATCTACTATCTGATATCTCAGGAAAGAAAATCAGGGCTGCAAGCCTGCCAATTGTTTTTGGAAAAATGGGGCTTCCTATTATACATGCCATTGCGTGGTTGGGCAAATCGGAACCCTTATATACGAATGAGGCATTGGAAGCCACCGCAACCGGAAACCGGAAAATCAACAGCGATAAAGCCAAGTTTGACCTAGGTTATTTACCCCGACCATTTGAAGAAACCCTTGCGGATACATTGCATTGGTTCAAACAAAAAAGTTATCTTGTTTAAAAATAGCAACAGTGGCATCGGATAACCTTTAATGTTAAGCCCAGCAATGCTTATATCCAATATCTCCTACCCTGTATACAAACTTTTCCTATTCATATGGATCGCCATTGCCATCATCATTTTTTTTGTGCTGATGCGCATCACGGCTCCATATGGAAGACATGCTTCAGAAAAATGGGGCCCGGCTATCAACAACCGGATGGCCTGGTCGCTGATGGAGTTTCCAGTTCTTCTGATGATGGTAATCCTCATTCTTCCTTTTGCAGACAAGATCTCAGCTCCGTCCTGGGTCATGATTGGTCTTTTCGCTTTCCATTATCTGAATAGAACATTCATATTTCCTTTCCGCCTGCATACCCAAGGAAAGAAAATGCCCTTGCTGGTGGTGGCTTCGGGTATTTTTTTTAATCTGGTCAATGGGTTTTCCTTGGGATATTATTTTACCCATTTTGCACATTACTCACTGGGTTGGTTTACAGATATCCGTTTCATCATAGGCATTATCCTATTTTTCTTGGGCATGTTCATAAATTGGAAGGCAGACGATATGTTAATTCATTTGCGCGAACCAAATGAAACACATTATCTGATACCCAAATCATGGCTGTTCGAGTATATCAGTTGCCCCAATCTTTTCGGGGAATTGATGGAATGGTTGGGTTTTGCTATTTTATGTTGGAACCTGCCAGCACTCTGTTTTTTTATTTGGACGGCAGCTAATTTAATTCCACGAGCAAAATCGCATCACAGATGGTACAAAGAAAAATTTGTCGAATACCCTGTCAAAAGAATGGCCATTATTCCCTTCTTCGTATAATCCTTTGGAGCATATGCTGGTTGGCTAGCAATCCTACTTTTTCAACCTTGCTGGAGAGGTCTTCAGTTTTATCCTGACCACCAACTGCCATGCAAGTTCTGCACTCAGTAAAGCGATGACGGCAATGGTAGCGGGTATAAAAGTTTTATCGGATTCTAAAAATGCACCAGAGAGACCTATCACGTAGATAGAAACAGAGAACAGGAACATGATGCAGAGCCCAAGAATATTCAATGGTATTTTAAAAGGGCGGTGCTCATTCGGTGCTTTGATGCGTAATGCAATCAGACTGGTAAATTCCAGAAAAAGTCCTGCCCCATATAGTGTCACATCCATGATAATCAGATCGGTAAAAGACCATAATATCATTAAGCTAATAATCAACGCCGACACAATGATAGAAATATAGGGCGTCTGGAATTTTGAGTGCAGCGTATTGAGTTTTTGTGGCATGAGCCCATCGTCAGCCATCACTTTGGGCACCCTTGAAACAGAAAGCAACACAGCGGAAAAAAGCCCAATAGCACTGGCCATGCCGCCAATGGCCAGCAACACACCCAACCAATGATGGCCCATTACAGCACCCATAGCAGGGAAACCCGAACTGTTCAGCACATTAAAATCGATGCCCGAATGCAGTACGGCTAACGCAGTAAGTATATAAACCGCAAAAATAGTAACGAATGCCAAGGCACAGGAGATTACATAGGAACGGATCGGTTTTTCAACCTCACCAGCATAGGTGGTGGCATTATCCCATCCAAAAAAATTCCACATCACTGTATACAGTCCCATGCCGATTGAGGAAAAAGAAATACCATTCAATGTCAGGTGCGGGAGTGGTGCAGTGCCGTGGTTTTGGAAAAGACCGCTTACCCACAAAATAATAAATGGTGAAAGCACCAGAGCCCCAAGTAATAAGGATATTTTGCCTACGGGCACGATGCCGAGAATATTCAAAATCGCACTGGACCAAATGATGAAGAGGCAAACAGGCACTTTGTACATATGCAGGTCAGGGAAAAAGAAGGAAGCATACTCCACAAAAAGCACGGGGTAAATAGCCAGATCAACAAAAGTGTACATCCAAGTCCAAAAACCTTCATAAAAAGCCCAGCGGGTTCCCAATGCCCGTTTTACCCATTGGTAATAGCCGCCATTCACAGGCATCATACTGTTTAGTTCCAACACCGTTAAAATAGTCGGTACATCCCATAAAATTGGGGCAATCATCAAGAGCAATAATCCAGCATTGGCGCCAGCATAGGTAAAGAGAGGCTCTATGCCATAAGGTCCGCCAGAAACGGTGAAGAATATAACAGCAGCCAGTTGCAATACATGCAGTCGTTTGCGGGAGGCCGGTCTGTTTTTATTCATCGTGCGATAAAAATATTAAGTTAACCGGAAATAGAAAGGATTTTTTTAAGTCAACCTAATATTTTCTGGCCATTGAAATTGGGCAAGGCGATTCCGACTGCAGATTATCGGTTCAACATCTGCATTTTCTTTTTTAAGCTTATAAATGTTTCCATCGGCCCCTTCGTGGAAAAGAGGTTCAGTAACCAAGCTGGCACCACACCGCCCGGATCTAATTCCAATATGTATTCCACATGGATCATCTTATCCGATAGGGTGGTTACTTCCCATATTCCTTTGGAAAGAGGGATGCGCACAACCCCCTTTTTTTCCGGACCATAGTTTTTAATGGACTCGGCCACAATTTTAAAAGAACCGGGCACATGCCCAGTTATGAGTTTGCATCGGGAATAAAAATCCCGGTTGGAGGAAGGCCATGGCACGTTGATTTCTGAATAATAAATCAATTCACTATTACTAATTTTTCTTACAACTTCTGCTGATTTGGTTGCATATGCCCATTCCACATATCTGGGCACATCCATTAAGATCTCAGACAACTGTTTGATATTTCCGGGAAAATTGGCTTCTGTTTTTATATCATCGAATTTGGAAATTTCGGAATGCCGACTATATATTTTTATCCCATCCATTTCCTTAGTCAATATCCATGGGTTTGACCTAGACAAAGGCAACGAAAATATAAATAAAAATAAAAAAACAAGTTTCATACTTTATAAGGTTTATCGGAACTAAAAACAATAGAGCCCCCAAATGAAAAACGGTTAAATAGCGGTGAAATAAATATCAATCTGTGCCAATTCCCAAACAAACGCATTCCACTTATAATATTACCCAAATTTCGGCAAAATAAAGCCAACAGTTAAGCTCTTAACAATTGGCACAGGAACCATTCAAATAACAATTCGTTTCTATAACGAACTGGGCAGTGTGATAGTTTAACAATAGAAAAAATTGTTGAGGCTTGTTCAAAAAACCAGTAATAAAAAATCAAGCTTCGAAAAGTGAACATTGACATAGCACCTAAAAGAAATGAAATACAAAGCCTAATCCAGACTAAAGTATAAAGCAATCTAATTAGACGATCTGAAATTGGTGGAAGGTATCGGTCCCAAAATTGAACAATTGTTCCATAATGCGGGATTGAAAACATGGGCATCTGTGGCTGCCTCCAAAGTTGAGCGGTTAAAAGAAATATTGGTAACTGGGGGCGAACGCTTTAAAATGCACGACCCAGGCACCTGGCCTAAACAATGCCAAATGAGGGTAGACGATAAATGGGAGGAACTGAAATCATATCAAGATCGACTGGATGGAGGCAAGAAGCCCAATTAACCCATTTAAAAATTTTTGGTCTTTAAAAAAAAGAAATACAATAACAGTCTGTATTGGATTTAAAGCTCCTGAACAAAATTGTTGCTATGTAATAAATTTGGTAAATTCGGGTTCACCTTAAAATCATTAAGTCATGAAAAAGCTACTATTGCTGCCTTTATTGGTATTTACTTTCTGTCTGGCTTATGCTGGGGATCCAGGAACTTGGACTGGTTATATCAGCGATTCCCATTGCGGAGCCAAAGGAGCAAAAGAAGGACATGAAGCTTGCGCTGCCAAATGTATCAAGGAAGGAGCAGTGCCTGTTTTTGTGGTAGGCGATAAGGTTTATACCATCAGCCAGCCCAAAAAGGTAAGCAAATACCTTGGCAAAAAAGTGACCATCACGGGGAATATCAATGGCGATGTGATTGAAATAGAAAAAGTGAGCAAGGAAACAAAAGAAAGCTAGACATACCTCATTACAATAAGAATGCCATTTGCTTGCGAGTGGCATTTTTATTTGGCATTGTCCCAAATCGAATTCAGTTCGTAGATATCTATTTTGTCAATAAGAACATTTTCCAAGCCTGTGACAAATTGAAGTCCTTCCTTATTTTTTGAAGGCACCAATTGTCTCAAGATATATTTTCTTCCCCCATCAATAAATATCTCTGCTGATGTTTTGTCTATCAGCAATTCCATTTCATGTATACCTCCATCCAATGTTGTCAAAGGCATATTGATGAAGTTGGTGCCATTATACTGCAAAGCCAATCTCCTCGAAGTATCAGCATCGCCTTGAAACCTCAACAGCATATGCAAGCAACTGCCCTTGATTTGTTTTAGTTTTTCGTTCGCCTCAGCCATTGTCACCGATCCCCAGTGCTGTGGGTTCTTATGCAGGTCTGCAATTTCTTTAATAGGAGATGCCAATAAACGGATACCCATTAGGGTGGTTTTTAATGAAAAGGCAACAGGGAAAAGCATCATTTGAGTAAATGGCATGCCTGGATGTTCTATCCTTCCCCATGCCATTTGAACCCGACGGCCATCAGGCATTTCTGAAAAAGATTGGGCGGCATAAAGTATGTCATCCCCATTTATGTTTAACCCTTCTGCATAATTCAGCTTTCCTGTTTCGGGGGTAAACACTTTTCCATCGAAATGACCAATATAATAAGCGCTTGACCCACCATGTAACACCCATTTTTTATTAGACATATCGCCATCCACCGGGAGTTCAAAAAAATCTGGACATTCTTCGAGACCGGGGAAATGGCTTTGCCTTTTCCAGTCCCGCATATTACTGGAATTGAAAAAAGACATGCCATCATTTTCGAACAAAACCAACACCCATGTTTTGGCTGGCTCATACCAAAGAATTTTAGGGTCGCGGGTTTGTGTAGTGCCCAATTCCCAATTGCTATCAATAATGGGATTGTGTTGGTATCGCTTAAAAGTTTTACCATTATCGTTGCTGTAAGCAATACACTGCACTTGTTGGCCCGACACCACATCAAAAGCAGTATAATAAACGACTAACGCGTTTTTTCCAAAACCAGCATCGTTGTTCTTGTCAACCACGGCAGAGCCGGACCAAGGTGAACCCAAACTGTCCAGCATCATGGCAATTGGCAATTCAACCCAATGCAGCAGGTCCTTACTAACCGCATGCCCCCAATACATATACCCTGTGTTCCAACTCAGCCCAAAGGGAAAGGATTGCCAAAACAGATGGTACTCATTATTTAGATAAATTGGGCCATTCACATCATTGCTCCATCCACGCTTCACCGTAAAATGGAATTGAGGCCGATTCGATTCTTTATACAAACTATCCCAGCCATTGATTCGATCACTTTGGTAAATACGCTTCAACCATTGATTTTTTGCAGGGCAAGCAATCGAAATTGTCTTTCCCTTAAATTCTGAAACGTCAATGTATATCCAATAACCAATACTGTCCTCTGCCAACTGCACAGGGAAATTCCGTTTCAGCTTGCCATCCAGACGCAGCTCCACCAATTTCATCCGGGCATGGTAACCAATAGGAATATTTAGATAATGGCTGCTGATCTTCATTTTTATATCATTGGCAAAAAGTGCCGTAACAAAAAATAGACAAGCAATCAGCAAGAAATAGTGGGTAATGGAGCTTCGTTTGATCATTCCAGTGGGGTTTGAATATTTCAAAATAGCAGCTTTGGGTTGTTGAGTAGGTTGGAGAATATTACTTATCCGAATATAGAACAAAATAAAGAGAGAAGCCATGTACTTAAAAAAGAATTGGAAGATTAGTGTGCCAAAAATAATTTAGGTCTTAGCTCAGATGAAAACACATCAAAAAAATGTATTTTCATGCTCCGGTCAAAAACTAAACCACCGTAATTTGTATATGAACAAAATCAGGATCTTCGCAATCGTCGTTTCTTGCCTTTTTATTTTTACCAACGCCCACGAACCAGACTCTACTAGTAAGGGTTGGGTATCTCTTTTTGATGGGAAATCGTTGAATGGTTGGAAAGTGGGCCATAATGCCTCCACCTTTTCAGTAGATAGTGGCTGTATCGTGGTGCATGGACCTACCGCTCATCTGTACTATGTGGGAGATGTAGAAAACCATGAGTTCAAAAATTTTGAATTCAAAGCAGAAGTAAAAACCATGCCGGGCTCTAATTCAGGCATCTATTTTCATACACAATACCAAGAGGGCGGTTGGCCCGACCATGGCTATGAGGTACAGGTGAACAATTCCCATTCGGATGATGTGCGCACTGGGAGCCTTTATGATGTGGTGGATGTAAAGGAACTGTATGTAAAGGACTATCAGTGGTTCACAGAATATATTAAAGTAGTTGGCAAACATGTCATCATCAAAATCAATGACACCGTAGTGGTGGATTATACGGAGCCAGTGCATCCCCTACGTAATATTCAGGATCATCCTTTCAGGTATATCTCAAAAGGCACTTTTGCCCTACAGGGCCATGACCCAAACAGTATTGTTTATTTCAAGAATATCAGGGTAAGAAACCTAGGTAATTAGGCTTATACAAATTTACTGGCAGACCCATTATACAAAATTTTGCGCCTTTGTATAATGGGTTTATACAATGCTTAATTGAATAGCATTATTTTTTTGTTACAAAGTGGATACAAAACCTGTACAATATCGGAAAGTCAAAAAATCAATTGAACCCATAGCCGATTGAAAGACTATAGATGGGTTTTCTTTCTACCACCACCGAAGCATACTCCTAATTTCAGACCAATATAACTAGCATTATTGGATACAAAATTATACTCTGCCCCTATGCGTAGATGTCCCAACTCAAAACCGGCCCTGGCCATAAACCCAAATTGCGAAGTACGGGGGATATTGCCATTACTTGAATTGACCTTGTTGGAATCGATATTGGCCGTGATAAAAACACCCCCACCTGCACCAATAAAAGGCCTAAACTTTGAACTGGTAAAATAGTAGTCCGCTGTTAAAAGATAAGAGCCATTTGCTTTGCCATTGCTATTGCTCTGAGACGAATTGTTGGAAGTATTTGTATTGACATGACCCATTACGGCAACCTCTGCCCTAAGACCAATTGAAAGTGGATCAATAACAGCAAATTTAGGTTCGATTGCAAATAGTGCTCCCCCGCTAAAATTAGTACCTGTAGTAGTAGATGAATATTGTGGTATCGCATAGCCAAGACTTAAATTTACCTTGAATTTTTTAAAAACACGGGCATGTGTAACCGTATCCTGGGCAATGGCGGAGCCTGCTAATAAAAACACAATAGCAATGCCAATTAAATTTTTCATGTTAGCAATTTTAGGGTTTATACGAAATGGAGAAAATTTGATAAAATATCTTTGAGGATAAAGTAAAAGAAACAGACATCAATCAACTGGAGTAATCAGGATAAGAAAAAAACCAAGGGCATTGCCTATTTAAAAAGACAACGTTAAACTAAAGATATGCTATTTTTTATCAATTCGTACTGATGCTATTTGTGTTGGTCGACTAAATCAATTTGGGCAATTGGAGCTACCCAATCTTGTTGAAAATGCAATGCTGAAAATGAATGTTATAGAATATCTGCCCCTATTTATCAACCTACTCTTCGTCTCCTCCGTCTCTGTAGTTATACTTTTTGCCACGAAGAATGCTGAACCCTTAAAGCTCAAAGCTAGAAGCCGAATGTAGCCTTTCTTTTACCAACGAATCAACCTCTCAACCATCCATATTTGATTCTCATCCTGACCTTTCCAAAGTTTGGAAATAAAGAATCAACCACATGAGACACATGAGGCACGAAGGAATCCTTATGTGTCTTATATGCCTTCTGTGGTTCAAAAAATCTAAACTTTAAAAGATGCAACTACCTTTCAACTTATCAACCAATCAACTTCTCACCCATTGAGCCGCTCACTTAAATCCAAGCCATTTTCCTTTGCGGTGTGTTGTGCAATATCATAGCCAGCATCAGCATGACGTATCACACCCATACCCGGATCGTTGCGCAATACCCGTTTCAGTCTTTGTGCGGCATCATCGGTTCCATCGGCTACGATTACCATGCCAGCATGGATACTATAGCCCATGCCCACGCCTCCGCCATGGTGAAGGCTTACCCAACTAGCACCGCCTGCTGTATTCACCAAAGCATTGAGAATAGGCCAATCAGCCACCGCATCGCTCCCATCCAACATGGATTCCGTTTCTCGGTTGGGCGAAGCCACCGATCCTGTATCGAGATGGTCTCGGCCAATTACAATCGGTGCTTTCACTTTTCCAGTGCGTACCAATTCATTAAAGGCAAGACCCGCTTTTTCACGCTCGCCTTGGCCCAACCAACAGATGCGTGCCGGCAATCCCTGAAAGGCAATCCGTTCCTTTGCCAGTTTCAACCAACGCAACAAGGAAGCGTTTTGCGGAAACATATTTGCAATAAGTTCATCCGTTACAGCAATATCATTGGGGTCTCCACTGAGTGCCGCCCAACGGAAAGGCCCCTTACCCTCGCAGAATAACGGTCTTATATATGCGGGAACGAACCCAGGGAAGGCAAAACAGTCCAGAGGCGGGAGTTGGGAGTCGGGAGAAGAATTTTTTTTCTGATATTCCTGTGCCCTTGCCCGGATATTGTTTCCGTAGTCGAAGGTAATGGCACCTTTGTTCATCAACTCCACCATCAACTGCACATGACGAAACATGGAGCGATAGGAATAATCGATATACTGATCGGGATTAGCTTCCCTTAATACTTTTGCCTGCTCATAACTGATTTCATGTGGCCAATAGCCTACCAATGGATCATGTGCAGATGTTTGATCGGAAAGGGTATCCGGTACAATGCCTCGTTCCAACAGTCTTTCCAACAAATGGATCGCATTACAACGAATGCCGATACTCTTAGCGAATCCTGCGGATTTATATTTCAGGGCCGCATCGATTGCCGCATCGATATCCAAAAATTTATCATCGAGATATTTTGTTTCTATCCTTTTGTCAATTCTCCACTCTTCTACTTCGGCGATTAGAGCTACGCCTTCATTCATGGTAATAGCCAGCGGTTGAGCCCCACCCATACCACCAAGGCCGGCTGTAACATTCAGCGTCCACTTTAATGATTTGGATGGAAAATGTTTATTGGCAAGTGCTGCATATGTTTCGTAGGTACCTTGAACGATACCTTGTGACCCGATATAGATCCAGGAGCCTGCCGTCATTTGCCCGTACATCATCAATCCCTTTTTTTCCAACTCATCAAAATGTTTCCAGTTGGCCCAGTTGGGGACTAATTGAGAATTGCTGATGAGTACACGTGGTGCATCTTTATGCGTTTTTAGTATGCCAACGGGCTTACCACTTTGTATCAAAAGCGATTCATCATTCTCCAATATTTTCAAAGCTTTGATGATATTGTCCAACGCTTCAAAATTGCGGGCTGCCTTGCCACGACCGCCATACACAATCAAGTCATTGGGGCGTTCAGCCACTTCAGGGTTCATGTTATTCATTAACATACGCAGAGCTGCTTCCTGAATCCAGCCTTTGCAATTCAGTTCCTTACCGATGGGCGTTTTATATTTAGCAGCATCATATTTTGATATAACCATTTTTATTGGTTTAAAAGTGAATGAATCAATGAGCAAGCATTAGCTTTGATATAATTGGATGCGCATTACGAATGCATAGATCCAATTAAATTATAGAGGGTAGTCACAAATCGAGGACAATTTATTTTCCAAATTTTTTAGACAATTGCTGAAACTCTTCTATCGATAGTGGCTCAATGGCATTAGGAGTATTGAGTGCTTCATCGAGGCCAGGTATTGCCCCATCATGTTGGTCATGATCCTCATCCGTCATTTCTTTTGAATAGTTTTCAATAATGGAAGGCAAGATATCTTCATGGAGTGCGGTCAGTAGTTCATTATCCTCCATACTATCAATCAGCTTGTGTAATTCTTTTTTCAATTCCTCATTCGTCTTCATAAAAAAACTTTTCCAAATTTATCAAAAAAAACAGCCAAATGAAATAGCAGGGGGATTATTAGTTGTTTTGAAACTGTTCAAAACCTTTATTGAATGAAATACCCTTATTTTGGGCAAAACCATTCACCATTTCCACAAAAGAGAAATTTTTGATGATGTTGGTGATGCTATTGATATCATTGGCGAAAATGCGATCTTCCTCTGCAAAGCCAACATGCTCACGGACATAATCATGTGCAAACTCAAGGATGGCACTACTTTTCAATGGCTTTCTAAACTCGATTGCCTGTGAGGCCGAGAGCAATTCGATGGCCAAAATATATTCCAGGTTATCGAGCACCCGGTTCAATTTCCGCCCACTGATACTGCCCATGCTTACATGATCTTCCTGGCCCAAGGAAGTTGGGATGCTATCGGCACTGGCAGGAAAACAAAGGGTTTTGTTTTCGGTGACCAACGCTGCCGTAGTATATTGGGGAATCATAAAACCGCTGTTGAGGCCTACATTTTTCATCAACAACATAGGCAAACCCCATTTACCTTCCAATAACAAATAACAACGGCGGTCAGAGATATTGCCAATCTCGGCCGCAGCAAAACAAGCATAATCCAAGGGCAGCGCCAAGGGCTGACCATGAAAATTACCGCCGCTGATGGTATCCTGCTCGCCCAAAATAATCGGGTTATCGGTCACAGCATTCAATTCTATTTCTGTCAACTCTTTTAAATGAAGCCAGGCATTGCGACTGGCACCATGCACCTGCGGCATACAACGAAGTGAATAGGGATCTTGTACCCTTCCACAATCAATATGGCTTTGCATGATGGCACTATCGTTGAGCAATAAACGAAGACGCTGAGCCACCAATTGAGTTCCCGCATAAGGCCTCAACTGATGCAGCCTTTCTTCGAATGGGGCTTTGGTGCCCGTCAATGCTTCGAGACTCATGGCACCGATGATATCTGCCGCTTCCAAACAATTGTGCATCCGCTGCACAGCCTTCACGGCAAAAGATAAAATGAATTGCGTTCCGTTGATCAAAGCCAAACCTTCTTTCGGTCCGAGTTGAATGGGTGAAACACCCAATTTGCCAAGAACGTTTTGAGATTTTAACCTTGCCCCTTTATAAAACACTTCCCCAAGACCAATTAATGGTAAAAAAAGATGAGCCAATGGAGCGAGGTCGCCGGAAGCACCTACGGAACCCTTCTCGGGAACTACGGGAATCACATCATTTTCCACGTGCCATTGAATCCTTTGCAAAGTTTGTAACTGTGCGCCGGAATATCCTTGTGCTAAAGCATGCACTTTAGTAATGAGCATAATTTTAGCCACCTCGATAGGAATCGGGTCGCCCACGCCCACACTATGACTTTGCAGAATTTTATGCTGTAAAGTGATGGTATCTTCTTCCGAAATCTTGGTATTGGCCAAAATCCCAAAACCGGTGTTCACACCATACACTGTAGTATTATGCGCTACAATATTTTGTACAGATTGCTGACTTGCCTTGATTTTTTCAGTGGCTTTTTCTGAAAGTACTCCTTTCATAGATCCATTGGCCAATGCAATTGTTTTTGCAATTGTCAAATGATCTATTCCATATTGAAATGAATCGTTCATGAGAATACTCCTTGCATTTGATATTTAATCCTTAGAAAATTACCTTCGCGGTTTAGGTAACAAAACTAATTCACTTTGCGAAATAGTATAAATTGAACCACATAAGGCACAAAGGCATATAAGAAAACAAGTTTTGAAAACAAAACATGACCCATCTATGCCTAACCTCCCATCCCTCTGTGGTAAAAACATAAACCGCAGAGGGATGGGAGACGCAGATAAAGTATTCAATTTATTATTGCTATCAACTAAATATATTGATTGACGATATTCTCCAACCACTCCTGTTTGCCACTGATTTGTTTGGGTTCACCATTCGCAATAGCAAATGCCCTTAAATCTTCCAATGACAATTTTCCATTTTCAAAATCCTTGCCTTTGCCACTATCAAAAGAAGCATAACGATCGGTACGGAATTTTTTATAAGGGGACTTTTCCAAAATGGCATCGGCCACAATCAGTGCACGGGCAAAAACATCCATGCCACCAATATGAGCCAAAAAGATATCATCCAAATCTGTAGAATTTCTTCTGGTCTTGGCATCGAAGTTTACACCGCCGCCGCCAAATCCACCCGCTTCCAAAATGATGAGCATGGATTCAATCAGTTCATTGAGATTGTTGGGGAACTGATCGGTATCCCAACCATTTTGTGCATCGCCACGATTGGCATCAATGCTGCCCAGCATTCCCGCATCGGCCGCTACTTGAAGTTCATGCTGGAATGTATGCCCAGCAAGGGTTGCATGGTTCACTTCGATATTCAATTTAAAATCCTTATCCAATCCATACTGACGCAAGAAACCAATCACGGTCGCGGAATCATAATCGTACTGATGTTTGGTTGGCTCACACGGTTTGGGTTCAATAAAAAAACTTCCTTTGAAACCCTGTTTCCTTGCATAGTCGCGGGAAATGGAAAGGAATCTACCCAAATGATCCAACTCTCTTTTCATATTGGTATTGAGCAGGGTCATATACCCTTCTCTCCCACCCCAAAAAACATAGTTCTCACCACCCAATGCAATGGTTGCATCCATCGCATTTTTTATCTGCGTGCCAGCATAAGCCACCGCTGCAAAATCAGGGTTGGTGGAAGCACCATTCATATAACGCGGATTTGAAAACACGTTGGCCGTGCCCCATAATAATTTCACGCCACTGGCCGCTTGCTTTTGCTTGGCATAATCCACCATCATTTTCAAACGCTGCTCATATTCCGCTATGGAATCGCCTTCATCTACTAAATCAATATCGTGAAAGCAGTAGTAGGGAACACCGAGTTTGGTGATGAACTCAAAAGCAGCATCCATTTTATGTTTGGCACGATCGACTGCATTGGAAGCATCGTTCCATTCAAAATTTTTGGTTCCGGGACCGAATGGATCCCCGCCGGTATTGCAGAAGGTATGCCAGTAGCACACGGCAAAACGCACTTGTTCCTTCAAGCTTTTGCCCCCAACGATTCTATTTTCATCGTACCACTTATATGCCAATGGGTTGTCGGAATCACGACCTTCAAACTTGATCTGCCCAATCCCTTTAAAATATTCTTTGTCGCCTGTAACAATGCTCATAACGTTGATTTTATTTAATTAAGGTTGATAATTCATTTTTCCAGTTTTGATAGGCATCCAATGTTTGTTGCTTAGCGTTTTTCTCTGGCTCAATCCGCTTGATGATTTCCATTCCCTGAAAACATTCGGGGAAGCTCTTATAGTAACCCGCTCCAAAACCAGCGGCCCTTGCTGCACCAACCGCCCCATCTGTATTGTACAATTCAATCACACAATTGGAAACATTGGAAAAAGTGGATGCGAACACTTCGCTCAGGAACATATTGGCATGACCCGCACGAATTGTTTGCAAACTCATTCCCATTTCTTGCATGATTTCCATACCATAGTTCAATGCAAAAACAATCCCTTCCTGGGCCGCCCTTGCCATATGACCACGATGATGGGTATTGAACTGTAATCCTTTTAAGTTTGCGGTGATATTTTTATTTGCCAAAATCCGTTCTGCCCCATTTCCAAAAGGAAAGAACTGGAGCCCTTCGGAGCCAATAGCTATCTTGGCCGCTTCTTCATTGATTTGTGGGTACGACAAATCGCTTAGGAAATTTTTACGAAGCCAACTGTTCAGGATACCCGTACCATTGACGCACAAAAGCACCCCATAACGTTTATGGATATCTGTATTGCTTACATGCACAAAAGCGTTGACCCTTGACTGTGGATCATAGCTTGCTTTATCCGTAACCCCATACACCACCCCGGAAGTTCCTGCGGTGGCCGCTATTTCACCCGGTTGCAGCACATTTAGGGAAAATGCATTGTTAGGCTGATCTCCGGCACGATATGAAACAGGCACGCCTTCTTTGATACCGAGTATTGCAGCCGCTTCCTTATTGACTCTTCCCTGATCCCCAAAGCTTGGTACCAAGGGCGATAAAAGACTTTTATCAATTTGATAATAATCCAATAACTTTTGTGCAATGGTATTTTCCTGATAATCCCATCCGATGCCTTCCGACAATCCGGAAATGGTTGTTGCTATTTGCCCTGTTAATTTCAAAGCAATATAATCACCGGGGAGCATCAGCTTATCAATCTGCTCGTAGATTTTGGGTTCGTTTTCCTTCACCCATTTCAATTTGGACAAAGTGAAATTGCCGGGAGAGTTCAAATAATGCTGCAGACAAAATTCCTCTCCCAATGCTTCGAATGCCTGATCGCCATAAGCTACCGCACGGCTATCGCACCAAATAATAGAAGGCCTCAATGGTTTTTGGTTTTTATCTACACAAACCAACCCATGCATTTGATAGGAAATACCAATAGCAATAATCTCATCGGGTTTATAAGAAACCTGTAGGCGCAATTTGTTCACGGCATTCAACAGCTCCTGCCACCATCTTTCTGGGTCTTGCTCGGCAAAACCTGGCTTAACAGAAATAATCTCCATTTCGGAGGAAGGCGAAAATGCTGTGCCAGCGATTTTTCCAGTACTGGCTTCCACCAATGCGGCTTTTATAGAAGAGGAACCGATATCTAACCCAAGTAAATATTTCAATGGCAAATTTTAGGAATGGCAATTTAGGAAAAAGTTCATAGTTCATAGTAGATAGCTTATAGATTCCACTAAAAACTTATTCCATTCCTTTAAACTTCTGCAGAATTAATCAAAAGAAATGAGCGGTTTAATATTTATAAGCAATTACTCCCTTTTCACCAGCACCAGCTTCGCATGATCGGCTTTGTAGATTTGTTCAAAATAATTAGCCAGCTTTTCATATTCGGTGGCCGGAAATCTTTTCCGGTATTGGACTCGGTAACGATAATAAACCAATTTGTCAGATAAAAGTTTTACGGAAGAATAAAATTTACCAAATTGGGTCTCCAACTTGTTGTCCTGTGGAGCAGCTTCTAATTCAAAGCCAGAAGGTATTTTAATTTCTACAGAATCAATCTCTGTATAGCTTTCTTTTATATCAATAGGATATTTCCGATTGCTATCTGGCTTAAGCCGTTCATTTGACCGGTTTAAGATATTGGGAGCAACAAATAATCGTTTGCCTGTTACTTGAGCGTAGTTCGGGGCGTTTATAGTTAGTGACTCATATACACTTGGGATAAGGCTTTTTTCTTCGCGATAATCAAATTTTTGGACGTCGTAAGTTGGCAAATCAATTTCCGATTTTAAACGATCCATCATATCACTGTTAGTACGGCTGTTTATTTCCATTGATAGAAGGTCCTGTTTTTCGGCCCGGTATTGTGTATTGGATGTAAGTGTTAAATGGCCCTCCAAACTCAGTTCGGCTGTTATTTTTCTAGACTCCATATTATCAGCGAAAGTATAAGTTGGGGTTTGAACAATATGACCTCCATTTCCATCTATCAACAATGCTTTTCGATTACCTGTAAAACTTCCCGCATACCCAAAAGCTTTAGATTGGTTAGTACACTCCAGCCAAATCGTATCCTTATTGATAGGCACACAACAGGTAACATGATTAAATTGAGAAAATGTGAAATCTTCAATCATTTTGGGCGCATCTTCACCCGCATAAATCTCTACATATTTAGCTTCAACACCGGCCTCCTTTAAAAGGGCAATCATAAAATTGGATAAAGCCTTACAATCGCCATATTTTTTATTGGCGACATAAGATGCGTCAAATGGCTGCCAACCACCAATACCAAGTTGTATGCTGATATAATGCGAATTTTTTTGCAGATATTCATACAGTACTTTTGTCTTTTGCAAAGGATCTTTCAAATTATCCGTTAGCTCATGTACTTTTCTTTTGGTCTCCTCAGGAAGCACATCTCTTCCTTTAACCAGTTGATAAATAAATTTTCCATAATCTAGCCAAGTAGACATATCCCCTCGATAACCTTGTGCTTCAAATTGGGAAGGGGCAATGGCAACATATGGGATTATCTCCCGAGGATACGGTGCAAGTACCTCCGGTGTTTTTGATGTAAGGTTTTGCAATTCCCATGTATAAATTTTTTTTTCTTTTTCCTGAGTTATTACCGGGAGCAAGGAACAATTGATTGGTTTATATCGTAGCACATAATCGGCAGGCGCAATGATCATATATTTGGTATGTTGTACAGCAGCCCTATTAATTCCTTGTGGGGTCCAATCATCGATATCCAAAATACCATTTATTTCATCTTCCTCTTCAAAATCTACTGTATAGGGATAGACCCGATTATAAAAATCATATGTTTTGAATCGTTCATTAGAAACAAAATTCATGTCACTTTGAACACTATAATCAGACATGTCACTAGTCTTAAAATGCTTTATTTTTTTTCCAGAAGCATCATAAAGTGTTCCTGAAACATACTTAATTTTTGAAAAATCTCCATAATAAGTCTTGTATTTCCCTAAATAATCAGCAGACTCGTTTAAGATGGTATACACATGTCTTTCATGTTCAATGGCCTTACCGGGGGATTTGATTTCATAAACCCGCTCTTCATAACGCGTCACCACATTGGCTCCTTCTTTTAAAGAATCAGGAATTAAAGCTACATTGTAATCTTGCGACATCACATAAAAAGGCAGTAGAAATATGATCACAAAGAAATTATATTTCATAGGATTATTTTTTCTTTTTAAAAACGATTTGTTCGCTTTGCTTTTTAACCACATAAGCAAAAAAATCACGGAGCGCACTATATTCCTGCGGAGCAAATGTGGCCTTGTTTAATTTAATACGAGAATGCAACTGAACGTTTGTGCCAGTATTCTGAATAATGTATTCAAAAAGTCCCTCGTTTCCATTGTAAGCCACTTTGACTGACTTAGGAAGTTCATCGACTGCATAGCCATTGGGTATTTCCATGTTGAAGTTATAAATATCATCGATTGGGTAATCCATTTCGACTGGAAATTTTCTTTCTGCAGCCTTTAGTGGGTTTTCCTTATAAATAGGTTGCAGAACAGGGTTGAAATAAATAATTCTTTGACCACTGTCTGTTTGAAAACTAAAATCAAAATGAATCTTTACTGGATCTTCTAGACGAGTTAAAGAGTCGATACCAGTATTTTCGATTAATAAATCAGACGGGTAGTATTGTTTTAAATTTTCAAAAAAAAGCTTTTCCCCCTTCTCCTTAACTTCATTTCTGATATTGAAAGATTCAAAACAACCTGGGTTTGTTTCAACAGAGCCCCCCATTAATCCATTCCCATTCTCATCGTTCACCATAAACACGGTGTTGGATTTGGTTTCCCGAACATCGTCCCGATTAAAAAAAACAGAGCCACTATCATGGTCACTGATAATCCTAGCATGACCGTTATAACAATCCAATCGTAATTTCCCAAAACCCAACAAGGGATTGGTTGCGTCAAGAAAAATAGTATCACCACTCATTTTCATCATGCAAATGACATAATTCATTTTATTAAGAACAGGATAAGATGATGGGTTAGTTCCATATTCCGTGGTACTAAGTATTACAGGGCTTGCATTAATATTCTTACGCCTCAGCATAGCTACCAGCAATAAATTAATATCTGCAACAGTGCCTTTCTTTTTTTTATTGATTGTATACAAATCATCCCATAAAAAAATATCATTATCTGGGTCACAATTAAAATTATTCTTTAAATATTCATATATATGTTTTGCGGCATCCATATAATCATCATCGTTCTTACATAGCTTATCAACCACATTACTTATTGCGTCAGACCCATCTAACGTAATTGGCAAACCAAATTCTCTACTTTCCAATAGGGCTTTTGTAGTGTTAGCCCATGTAGTATTCCCACTAACCTCATCCCCGTTATAAGTTTGAAGCAAATGAAATTCAATCTTATCAATATAATTATACGGATGTTTCAAAAAAGGTTCTTTTTTAAAGGGTTCTAAGTTCTTCATCACCCAAGTGTGTTCTTTTACTTCTGCTGTCACGTCAACCGAAGCCATTTTAAATAGTTCTTTTGTTTTGGAAGACTTATTTTCAAAAAAAGAGTCTTGACCCTGAACCAAAGTAAGGTAGCCCAGCATTTGAGGAATAGCAGTTTCTAATTTGCTATATAAACAGGGATATTCACGATGTTGGAAAGTCCAATAAGGCAAAGCCCAGTAATGAAACGAAGTAACTGTATAAGAATATTCGAGAATACAACCTTCTTTTAAATCTGGAAAATTAAATTTTTCCTCAACATGAGACCTATTTAATGAGTCTTTAAATATATCTTCATGCTTCAGTTTTGTTTCTATTATTTTCCCGTTTTCTATATTAAATGTAGAGGCCTGCAAGTCATCTAGCCTATCTTGTCCTTTACCAATCCCGTTCAACATAATCCGGACGTCCCCTAGTTCAAATGCCTTTTTATTGATTATTTTAATCCTTGAACTTTTATGAAAAACATAAGAAATCCAGTTACTTTCTTTGTTTCCAACAAAATGAACACTCCCCATTTCTGCAATAATAACAGCATTTGTATTACTGTCTATCAGTTTTGACTTAGGCAAATTAAAATCTTCCATTGTTAGCTTCCCAAATATTATTGGCGATTTCTCTTGTGAAAATAAAAATCCAAGCGGAGCCAAACTAAATAAAACCATTATAATCCATACCCTATAAAAACAAACAGCGTGTTTTAACATGTTTAAGTTCTATTATAATTTATTTTTTCTTTTTTAAAACTATTTGCTCACTTTGTTTCTTAACAATAAACGCAAAGAAATCACGCAGCGTATTGTAATCTTCTGGCATAAAATTGGCCTTATTCAATTTTATCCGCGACCGTAATTGAATGGCATCTTCATTTTGAACCACCAAGTACTCGAAAAAACCTTCAGTTTCATTGAACAACACTTTTGCAGACTTGGGTATCTCATTAACCTCGTAACCAGAAGGGATTTGAAAGTTCAGGATATAGGTTTCATCACTGGCATAAGGCATTTCTACCGGATATTTTCTTTCCAATGCCTTAAAAGGGTTTTCCTTATAAGCCTCCCCGAGCATGGGGTTGAAATAAACCATATCCTCCCCCAAGGCATTTTTCAAAACAAATCCATATTGTATGCTAATCGGATTATCCAGCTGGTCCAAGGAATCGATACTTCCACTAAGAATGCTCATATCCGAAGAAACTGGTGATTTTAGTTCTTTAAAAAAGTCCTTTCCAGATCGCTTGGAAAGTTTGTTCCTTAGATCATAGGATTCAAAACTTCCAAGGTAAGACTGGAATCTACCTGTTAAATTATTTGGGATTGAATCATCATTCGTAATAAAAACTGAAGTCAGTTTCCGTTCGGTCAACGAATCTGGTTCGAAAAAAATGGGGGGCTGTGGTTCCTTGCTGATTATCCGAGCATGGCCATTATAGCAATATTCAGCGAGTTGACCAAAGCCTAGTTTTGGTTGACTGGCATCTAAAAAATAAACAGTTCCATCAATATTCGTCATACTGATTACATAATCATACCGATCTAATAACGGATAGATCTCATTTGTTTTACCGTTGCTCCTCTTGCTCAAGATCACAGGATAGGCTGGGATATCTTCATGTAGCAGCATAGCCGTCAACAATAGATTGATCTCTGCGTCATTACCCGTTTTATTTTTGAAGATATCCTTAAGGCTGGTATTTGCCTTTATATACTTGCTCGAATGATCTGTACAGCTAAAATGATCACGTACATAAGCGAATATCTTCCTAGCTTTTTCCAATTTACCAACTGCTCCGTTGGTAATCGATTTGACATCATCGCTCATCCAGGCATTGTTTTTATTGAGGCCCGCCCCAAACTGGTCGTCCTCCAACAATCGTTGGTTTAGTGTAAGCCAATTGCCCATAACATCATGTACCAAACTATTGGGGAATTGGTAATTAGAAAGCTGAAATTCAATCTTGGCAATATGATTGGCTAATGTGGTGGTATAATTTTCCTCTTTTAAAGCGGGAACATTCCGCATCACATAGCGGGAATCGGTAGCGGTCGGATTGAGATCTTCCAATTCTGATCGTTCTGCAGCATTATTAATGTTTATACGGTAATGCTCTTTTACGGAATTTTTTGTATTAATCGCAAAAGGTTGATAGCCCTGTGTCAGGGTTACATAATTGAAATATTCAGGTATCACCACTTCGTATTCGCTCCATAACCGAGGATAAGCCCCCTGGAATGCCCAAGGTTGTAAATTGAGCAAAAAATCAGAAGTCTGGGTATAGGAAAACTCTATGATCGACCCTTCTTTCAAAGCAGGGAAAGTGAATTTTTTTATGATATAGTTTTTTTGGGCCTGATCAGTAAAAACAGATTTGTCGTCCAGTTTCACCGTTACAATTTTCCCATTTTCCAGATTATACGTGTAGGCCTTCAGATTAATCAGCTTTTCTACATTCTGGCCTTCTTTATATAAGGGTATCTCCACGGTGCCTATATCAAAACCGTTTTTATTAATGATCTTTGCCCGTCTAAAATGAGTAAAATTTAAGGAAAAACTACCTTTTTGGTTTCCTTCAAAACGGGTGAAACCAACATCGGCAATGACCACGGCAGCAGCGCCAGAGTCGTATTTTTGTTGCGAAAGATCAAAATCAGCCATGGAAATTTTGCCAAATTTGATTGGGGTCTTTTCTTGAGCAAAAAGAATATTGGCAAAAAAGAAAATGCACAGGCAAGCAGAAATCGGTTTAAGGTTCATGTTTTAGGTTTAATGGGTTCTTTATAAAAATAAAGAAAAACCAATTTATAACGGTAACGAGCCAAATATATTTTGAGAATGACAAAAACGGAAAGCACTCTTTTCGTAAAAAAGATGGCCACACAACTGGGGTTTGATTACTGTGGCATTGCCCGGGCCATGCCCTTGGATGAGGATGCCAGAAAATTGGAAAACTGGCTGAACAAAGGAATGCATGGCACTATGAAATACATGGAAAACCATTTTGAATTGCGGGTTGACCCCACAAAACTGCTGCCTGGCGCAAAATCGGTCATTAGCTTATTGATGAACTATTATCCTTCCGAAAAGCAAAAAGATGGAACCCCCAAAATATCCAAATATGCCTATGGACAAGATTATCATGAAGTGATCAGGGCAAAACTGAACGAGTTGCTAAACTTAATTAGATCGAAACTGGGCGACCTACAGGGTCGTGGGTTTGTGGACAGTGCCCCCGTACTCGAAAGAGCTTGGGCGGTAAAAAGCGGCTTGGGCTGGGTGGGGAAAAATGGCAACCTAATTAATAAGAATAACGGATCCTTTCTTTTTATAGCCAATTTGATCATCGATCTTGAACTGGAATATGACGACCCTTTTGCAAAAGACTATTGTGGCACTTGCACCAAATGTATCGATGCCTGTCCTACCGACGCCATCCTCGAAAATAAAGTGGTGGATGGCAGTAAATGTATTTCCTATTTTACCATCGAGCTGAAGGAAATGCTGATACCGGATGCAATGAAAGGAAAATTTAATAACTGGATCTTTGGTTGTGATATCTGTCAGGATGTTTGCCCCTGGAACCGTTTTGCAAAACCAACCCAAGAACCCGCATTCACTCCAATAGCCGAAATACTGAACTTCTCCACAAAGGATTGGGTAGAGATAAAAGAAGAGAGCTTCAAAATTATATTTCGAAACTCTCCCTTAAAAAGGACTAAGTATAATGGTATAGAACGTAATTTGAAATTTATCAACCAATACTAAAACTCAATTCCCATTTTTATCACCAGCCGATTCAGATTATAATCTATCCGATTGTATGGAAGTTGCGCGGGTTCTAATAGTGGGTAAACGGGACTATAAGTGTAAAAACCATATTGACCCTCTTGTGCCAATTTTTTATAGCTATAAC
The DNA here is from genome assembly GCA_018267575.1 of Bacteroidota bacterium. GTDB lineage: Bacteria > Bacteroidota > Bacteroidia > Chitinophagales > Chitinophagaceae > Puia. Next base: position 129,756 of record JAFDYF010000100.1, on the reverse strand, counting down.
CAAGGCTCATGGAAAATTGGGCATTGCCAGAAATTTTTAATTTATAACCCGCACCCAGCTCCGCATATGAACCATTTTTGAATTTATCATTATAAAACTGCTTTGGGTCTTTGTCCCTTTTCCAATAAAAATTCATCCCTGCATCCCCGTATACAAAAAATTTATCCTGCTTTTTCCCAAACTCTTTTCGGATATCAACAAATAATGGGATTGTCCTAAATCGATAATAATCCAAACCAACACCCAAGCCACCAAACCAAGATTTATATTTCACTCCATGGATGGTCTGCAATTGAAGAGCGGAACCAATCTGTCCTTCCAACAAGCCTACATTATTGATGGAATGGAATTCCCATTTGTTCAGATTCTTTTTTGACTGGGAAAAACAAGAAATAATTCCAACAGTGAAAAAAAATAAGAAGTTTATGATTTTGTACATACCCTACAGTTTGCTAATTAGATGAATATTGTTAAGGTCTGAATAATCGTACTGATAAAGCCCCTTGTCGGCAACTACAATGGCAAGACCATTCTGGGCAATTACGTCAAACACCGTTGCATCCTTCAACTGTTTGATCATTACCAGGGAATTCACATCAGTGGCATTGTATACTTTTAGCCCATCCTTACCATCGCATACAAATAATAAATTCCCATCTTTTGAAAGACCAACTGGATGGGTCATTGAGTATGATTTAACCAAAAAAGAATTTGACAAATCCTGAATATTTACAACTTGTAATTCATTATTAAACCCTAAACAAGCGCTGGAATCGTTTATGGTAACATATGCATATTTGTCATCGGCAATCACCGGGTCGCAGCCACGGACATGTGTAAATGAACCCACTAGGTTAGGCTTGGATGGTGAAGTTTGCACATCATACATGTACATACCATTATTGGTACCAACAAACAATTTGTCCTTTAGTGGATAAATAGTTTCTACATGCCAGTCCACCTGCACTGTGTTGGTGAAGCTGGGTGAAAATGGTTGACCAATATCAAAAGTGCTGAGATTACTATAGCCGACCGTGTACAGAAAATTATTAATGATGCTAAACCTTGACATAGACCCATTGATACCAACAGTTTGACCATTGGAAACATTGGCGGCAATCGTGGCGCAATTGGTACAACTACCATAAAATATGGGGTAGGGATAAGGAGTATTGTTAGGGTTGTAATCGACAGTAGTGTCTCTGGTATTCCAACCCACAATCACATTGATGGAATCAGGGTTGATTGCACTTCCTGGATTTATGGCCACTCCTAAATAATAAATACTATGATCCTGAAATACATTGGCAGCAAAATCTTTTGCCACTACATTCAATGGGTTGCTGATATCGAAACTCACCAAATCACCATATGCATCGGCATAGAGGGTATTTCCACGGATAGCCATATCCTCATTGCCAGGTATATTGATAAAAGAAACATTTTGAGGGCTGGAGGGATTACTATTGTCTATAATGTGGATGCCTTTAAATGGCTCTGACAAAAAAAGATAATGACCCGCAACCAATATTTTCCCCGTAGCTTCAATATTGATGGCTGGCTGGCTCTTGATCGACTCCCTAAACTTTGTTAGTACCTGATAAATCGGTGTACGAATTTGGTAGGTTCTTGTGATTTTATCCTTCATGCATGCGGTCATCAAAAAAGCAAAGCCAATGACAAGCATGGGTGCTGCAAAAAACGTAGAAATCTTTTTCATGGCAACCTATTTATAGGTTGACCAAGTAAGCATCAAAGGCGTTGCATGCCTGCTTTATTTTTTTTGCGGAAAGAAAATGATTTTCACCCCACCAAAAAGCATATGCTCTGGATTGCTGGCATCACTGTTCAATACTCGTGTAATTCCATATTGCAATTGAGGTCCAACTTGCAGTGAGCCTTTGCCAATTGGGATGCCATACATAATGGCAGAACCTGCATACAGTTGCGACCGATTGAGCAATTGGCTGTTCTTATAATACACATTTGTGACAGGATCGAAAATCATGGCATTGCTATAAATCAAATAGGAGAAAGTTGCACCTGCTTCCCATATCAATGGGTGCTTATTGTTTTTGTTCAACTGAAAATTGAGTGATATCGGAAGCTCAATGGAATGGTATTGATTGGTATATTTTTGATTGTCCCCATTATTATAATACCCGTTCACAGCCGTGGTCCTTGCACTGGCTGCATATACCACCACGGTACTATCCACCCCATTCCCAGTAAAAATGCAAGTGGAATAGTAATGATATCCCAACCCTACCGAAAGAGAAATATGATTGGACAAGGGCTGATTTGCCAAAGCGCCGATACCAAAAGAAAAATTGGGATATATTTTTGAATAAGCGGTATTATTGCCCGGTATAGGAGCAGCAAGACTAAAAGCTGTTGCCATAGTGTAGGGAGGGGTGGCCACATAAGTAGACCTGAAAAAAGTTTGGTTAATACTGGATACCCCTGCATCGGAGGTGTATCCGATTTTCCATTTGGAAGGTTTTTTTTGAGGCCGTTTGGTGGAAGCCAAATTCTTATTTTTTATACTATCTGTTTGAGCTATCGTTGATCTGACAATCTTTGAGCCATCCGATTTTTTGCTAGACAATGAATCAAACGGGTTTCCTTGAGGTTTATTCTTGGGCATGTCCGTTTGCCCATCCTTTAATTTAGGTTTTCTTACTACCACGGTTTTATCGGATGGAGTAGTATTATCTTTTTCACCCAAATCAGATTGGTCTTTATTTCTATTTAGCCCTTTGTTCAAAACCAAATCTGCTGATCCCGATTTATCTGATTGGGATGGCTTCCCTCTTTTTGATTTGGTTTTGTCAAAAAGATCAGAACCTGTTTTACCAAAATTGATTTTTTCCAGGTTCTGATTTTTTGAAGTTTTCAGGTGAATCGCTTTATTGATTAGCAAATCCTTTCCTTGTTTATTATTTGTAGAAGCAATAGGCTCTTCTATTTTATTATTTCCATTTGTACGAGTAGCTGCATCTGCACCAACCGATAAATTATTATTTTCATCCGCTTTATTAGGAACGGTTTTTTCAGGGCTGCTGTTTTCGCTGTTGTTGGTTTGTTCTTGTAAAGGAGCGGTTTTATTCTCTTTCTGTTTGGGGCTTATGACCAAATTCCCAGGATTGCTTTGTTGAGTTCTATACCAATAAACGCCTCCCAAAAGCATCAGTCCTGAGAAAAAAAACAACCAGAAAAAAAACCTGCGGCGCTTTTTTTCCTTGTTGATTTTTTGGTCAACATTTGCCCAAACAGCATCCGAGGGAGTGAACTGAAGCTCCTCCAATTTTCCCTGCACCTCTTTTTCAAACTTATTTTCGTGCATATTCCACGGATTTTTGATCAACAGTTTTTTTTGTTATCCAGCTTATCAGCAAGGCCCTTGCCCTGGCATATTGCGATCTGGAGGTGCCTTCATTTATTCCCATAATATTCCCAATCTCCACATGACTATATCCCTCCACCGCATGCATATTGAAAATGGTCTGATAGCCGGTTGGCAATTGCCTGATCAGCTCGGCCAGTTCTTTTGCGTTCATCAATATCTCGGGACTTTCATCCGAAACCGGATGCAGGCTGCTGTCAGCATATGAAAGCTCGGTTTGATACCGAGGTTGGCTCTTGAGGTAATTGATGGCCGTATTGACCATGATGCGCCGAATCCAGGCACCCAACTCCCCCGTGCCTTTAAATTGGTTCAGGTTTTTAAACACCTTGATAAACCCATCCTGCAAAACATCCTCCGCATCGGCCATGGATTTGGTATAACGATAGCAAACGCCCAGCATGGTACCGGCAAAATGGGCATACAGCTCCCGCTGTGCGGCAGATTTTCCTTTCAGACAATCATTTACCAACTGATTCTGCTCCATTTGTTGCTACTCTGACAGTTTAGCTTTATAAAGCGTTGCATGACCTATTCCAAATTCCGAACCGTTAACTTTGCACCCAAGCGGGGTTAGAAAAGGCACCCCATATTATCAAATTTTACTATGAGTATGAAGCCCATTACTATTTTAGCTATTGAGTCTTCCTGCGATGAGACATCCGCTTCTGTTTGCAAAGATGGAAAGATATTATCCAATATCATAGCCACTCAAAAAATACACGAACAATATGGCGGCGTGGTGCCCGAACTTGCTTCGAGAGCACATATGCAAAATATTGTGCCTACCGTGGACGCAGCATTGAAAGCAGCAAACTGCCAGCTTACCGAACTCAATGCCGTTGCTTACACACAGGCACCCGGGCTCATTGGTGCCCTGCTGGTTGGTAGCCAGTTTGCCAAATCGCTTGCATTGTCCTTGGATATACCATTGATTGCGGTCCATCATATGCAGGCACATGTGTTGGCCAACCTTATTGCCGAACCCAGACCCTCCTTTCCATTTTTGTGCCTTACCGTTAGTGGTGGGCATACGCAGATTGTTTTATGTGAATCTCCTTTACAGATGAAAGTGATTGGCGAAACATTGGATGATGCGGCCGGCGAAGCTTTTGACAAATCAGCCAAACTATTGGGACTCCCCTACCCCGGTGGGCCTTTGATCGATAAATATGCAAAAACAGGTGACCCTAACCGTTTTAAATTTCCCGAGCCACAAATACCCGGTCTGGATTTTAGTTTTAGCGGATTGAAAACGGCCATCCTTTATTTTTTACAAGAACAAACCCATAAAGACCCGGGCTTTGTTGAAAAAAACCTAGCAGATATCTGCGCCTCCATTCAAAATAGGATTGTGAGCATACTCTTGAACAAACTAAAAAAAGCTGTGAAAGAAACCGCCGTAAAAGATATTTGCATTGCGGGTGGGGTATCCGCCAATTCGGGATTGAGGAGTGCATTTGTGGAGATGAGCAAGAGCCTACAGTTGAACAGCTTTATCCCCGCCTTTGAATATTGTACCGATAATGCCGCGATGATCGCCATCACGGCCTATCACAAATTCTTGGCAAAAGATTTTGCACCCTTGAGCAGTAGTGCTACCGCCCGAGCAGAATGGAGTTAATGAGCATTGAAGCTTCCCACCCTAAACCCTAAACCTTCCACCTTAAACCTCATCATGCCCAATAACTATTTTCAATTCAAACAATTCATCATCCATCAGGATCAATGTGCCATGAAAGTGTGCACCGATGCCTGCCTATTGGGAGCTTGGTTTGCAGAAAAAATCCCCAATTATTCCGAGCTGTTGGATATTGGTAGTGGCACCGGGTTATTGATGTTGATGCTCGCCCAAAAAAGCAAGGCCAGGATATCGGGCATCGAAATCGATCTGCAGGCTTATAAACAACTCAAGGAAAATACGGGACAAAGCAAATGGGCAAACCGATTCAAGGTCTACCCCGGAGATGTACGTGCCTTTTCCTTCAATGAAAAATTCGATTTCATTATTTCCAACCCACCTTTTTTTGAAAACGACCTCGTTTCAACAGTGAATGAAAAAAATATTGCCAAGCATAGCAAAGAATTATCCCTAAAGGAATTGATAGAAGCCATCGATGCGAACCTCGACTCATCAGGTTCTTTTGGTATCCTATTACCTTATCACCGTAGCGCCTATTTTGAGGAACTCGCGAAAAGCTACCGATTCCATCTCAAAGAAAAGTTGTTGGTGAAGCAAACTGTTACGCATAGTTATTTCAGAAGCATCCTTCATTTTTCCAAAAACCAAGTGGGGGCGGCAGATGAATTCACACTGGCCATTCAAGAATCAGAAGGAAAGTATAGCAGCGAATTTATTGAATTGATGAAGGATTATTATCTGAAATTATAAAGTGCATTTTTTCTCGATACAAATCTTTATTAAGCTTATACTCCCGCATATTCTTTTAGGTATGCAAAATGTTCAGTCAAAACGCCATTTTTGACCATGGTGGCTTTGTCAATAACAGGAGAGCCTCCTTTCAATAAATCCTCCAATAAAAACTTGATCAGTTGTTCCCCAAAATATCGGGAAGCATCTCTTGGCAATTCATTTGGCAGATTGCCAACCCCCATCACATCAACCGAGTTTTCAAGATAAGGAACTGTTTTTAGTCTGCTTATTTTATCTACCCCATAGATGGGGTCTTGTATGGTAGCATCACCCAAGTTACAAGGCACGGAACCGTTTTTGTCATCCGTGATGTCTGCAATGGTTTTGATCCGAAAGCCGGATGCTTGCATATCATCCCATTCAAACAAACGCGGCATTCCTTTATCCCAATAAATGCCATTCATCAATATATCCGCCTCTTTGGTATAAGGGAGAAACCGGCTTTGGTATTCCTCTGGGTGCAGATGAAAATCTTCCCGGTTATACCTACCCGTTTTTTTATGTTCGTACAAATCTGCCCCTTTTAACTGCACAAAAACCGGATAGGAAAAAGCACGGCCGAGGAATTCATCTGATTCTACCTCAATAATGCCCATCAGGTTCATGATCTCCAACACCCCGTGCGCCACCCGACCAGAGCCAGTCACCACTATTTTTATTTTTGGTAAACGAAGCCCAAAATAAGTATGGATCAACTGCCTAAAGCTGTTTTGTATATATACCCGCTGTAGCGAAAAACTGCCCGACCGTTTCCCATAGGCCATCATGCCATTATGGGCACCCACAATTCCCGCAAAAAAGCCAAAGCCCAATATTCGTTGCCCATCCTCATGTTCCAGACATTCATAATCAATCAGGGTGATTTTTTTTTGTAGGATGCTACGGAACATTTGCTGGTTATAAGGCTGCATTTTTTTGGTGTGGGAAAAAAAGAGATAGGTTTTACCTTCTATCAGATCTGGAATGGGCACTTCTTTGATCCCAAAAAGGATATCACAGTCATGCATATCTTCTTTTACTTCCACACCGGCCATTCTATATTCCTTATCGCTAAAGCATCGGTGTGGACTGGTTTGAACCACTACTTTTACCTCCTTGGAATTCTTATGGATCCATCGGCATTGCGCCGGGGTGAGCGCCACCCGGTTGTCCGAAGGCGTTTTACCCTCCCTAATCAAGCCAATCGTTGTCATCTGTATTTTTTTGCTTGTGGCAATTTACATCAAAGTCGGGAGTTGGTTATTGATAAGCATGATCCATAAGCTTTGACAGTTCCCTAACTTTGCGGTATGAACTATTTCGAGCTGTACGAAATGCCCATCACATTAAAACCCGATCAGGCATACATAAAGCAAAAATTTTATGCACTCAGTCGCCAGTACCATCCTGATTTTTTTACCAATGCCTCCGATGAGGAGCAAGCCTCCGTGCTCGAAAAATCGTCGATGGTGAACCAGGCATTCAAGATATTCCAGAACGAAGACCTCACGATCCACTACCTCCTACAAATAAAAGGGTTGATAGAGGAGGAAGAAAAATATAAACTCAGTCCTGATTTTTTGATGGAAGTAATGGACATCAATGAGCAATTGATGGATGCGGAAGTAGGCGCAGATCCATCAGCATTAAGCCATACCGAGGAACAGGCCAAAAACTTGATGGGGCAGATTTATGAGGAGGTGGCACCCACGATCAACAATTATCAAGACAAGGGGGATGATGGGCCCGCCATGAAGGAATTAAAGGATTATTATTACAAAAAAAAATACCTGCAACGCATTTTGGGTAAGATAGTTGAATTGCGTAATATTGCACCCCGCAAATAGCTCTTTAGACATAAAATGCCCAGATGGCGGAATTGGTAGACGCGCCAGACTCAAAATCTGGTATTCGCAAGGATGTGCAGGTTCGATTCCTGTTCTGGGCACAAGTCCGCTTTTAAAGTGGCTTTTCTTTATTTACACAAAGCCGCCACAACAAGGTTTCAAAGAATTTATTTTCTTTTTATTTCCAATGATTTAATAGCTTTTCTTTTTTGTACTTCTGTTTCATCACGACCCACACTTAATTGCATAATTAATACATAGGTCTCAGCATGGCAAATCATTTGCATTATTGATAAAAAAGAGATAATAATGAAAATTCCTATTTCCTTCGATTTCATTTAGTGCTGAAGGCTTAGCTTTTAAAAATCCTTATCGGCCATAATCGTATCAAACCGAATCATTTTAAAGGTAAAAATGAATTATAATCGTATATTAGCGTATCAAATCGTATCATTTTATATGCCAAACTCAATATACACTTTTAATTTTGCTCCAAACTGGATGCAGTTAACCAATGAAATCAGCCAAATAGACCGATTTGATGCATCATGGACAACCATTGAAAAACGAGAGGGACAAACCCTTAAACAACTGAAATCGATTGCCACCACCCGCAGTGTCGGAGCTTCAACACGTATCGAAGGTTCCAGGATGACTGATGATGAAGTAGAAGTGCTGATAAATAATCTTGACATTTCAAGATTGGAAGAAAGGGATCAACAGGAAGTGGCCAGTTATTTTGAAACGATGGAGTTGATAGCGGAATCCTTCAAGGATATAGATGTTACAGAGAATAACCTGAAACACTTGCATAATTCCCTAATGAAGTATAGTACAAAAGATGCCTGGCACAAGGGTAATTATAAACAACATAGCAATGTGGTGCAAGCTGGAAATCCGGATGGATCAACATATGTAATTTTTAAAACTACAAATCCTGGATTTGCTACTGAAGATGCAATAGCAAATTTGATAGCATGGTATAAAAATGATATCGAAACATTGCCCTTGATAAAAGCGGCTGTATTCGTTTATGATTTTCTGAGCATTCATCCATTTCAAGATGGGAATGGCCGACTAAGCCGCTTATTGGGAACATTATTGCTACTTAAATATGGATATTCATGGATACAGTACGTAAGTTTTGAACACGAGATTGAAAACCGAAAAACCGAATACTACAAAATTTTAATGGAGTGTCAAAGACAAAGACCGGGTGAGGATGTGTATCCCTGGGTAATGTTTTTCCTAGATTGTCTTAAAAACATCCAAAACCAGTTAATATCCAAACTTGAAGTACAAAAAAAAAGTGGCAAGTTAACGTTGAGAGAGAAAAAAATCTATTCATTCGTTGAAAATCATACAGGTTCTAAATCAGGGGAAATTGCAAAAAAATTAGACATTCCTTTGCCAACTGTAAAAAGAATAATCGCTGACATGGTCCAAAATAAATTGCTGGCAATGCATGGTGCTGGTGCTGCCACCAATTACAGCATAGAAGGAACGGCTACCATTAAAAAAGACTTGGTTATACGATTAACGAATGATGAAAGAAGAAAAGAATTACTATTGACGAACCAAAGCTCATCCATCGAAATCAAAAGCATTATATTGACCCCTTTATTTGAATGGTCAAACCCTAACGAATGGAGTAGCCAACTTACGAAAAATGGTTTGTATATTAAGGTTACTTGTGTTACTGGCACGGCCTCAACAATAAAAGCCCCACCAATTTTGATAAATCCAAGTCTATATCATTTCAGACCAACTATCATATTGAGTCAACCAATAAATATACCAGCGGATATATGGGAGAAAGTACCATATAAAAAGGATTTTCCAATACAAGTTACTATTGCGTTGATTGGCGCGAAGGAAAAATTTGATTTTGACGTGATGTTGGTTTACGATGAAGCTTAAACCATTTGAAATAAAACAAATCAACAAATTAAAGATTCTTGAATACTAAATCATACTATTGAATAAACAGGCATAAATAGTTACTTTGCGAAGTCATTAAACCCCATTCTTAATGGATTTTGCAAAGACATATTCACTTTCCGCCGCTGGTGTTGCGGGAAAGCTTTGAGCGATGGCTCACCAACAGCCAATGGGCTAGCCCTTATAATGGCACAAAAAACCAAAATCGTCCCTGCCAGTTTCATATTGTTGTTGGTGATGCCATCGCACCTTGCCATGCACAACACCCAATAGGTCCAAGCTTATAGTTATTCAAGAATCTGGCGTGGTAGCAAAGCAATGTGTGTTGGCTAAGCTTGTGCCTTAATATTATGAATCTGCTGGCACAAGCTTAGCTCGCACACAAACCCAAGCTACAACCTTGCGCCAGATCCTGATTTTTTAACATGCTTGCGCTAGTTGGGATGCCAGACCCCGCTTCGACGTAAGAAAATATTATTTCTGATTCTTCTCAGCGTGCAATAGATTTAATATAGGATTTTTTTAATCTCAGCCGCAAGCATGTTTGCCCAGATTGCATATTCTTTTCCTGAATAGTGAAGTTCATCTGACGCGAGAAGCGTATTGTCGGTAGCGGCTTTGCGTGTTTCGCCTGTGATATCAATATAAGACACATTATAAGCAGTGGCAATTTGTTTATTGATCACATTGAAAGAATCGATCTGACTGGCAATAATCGCTTTATCATTCCTGTAATTTGCAAAAGGCGTAACTGAATAATCAGGAATGGAAAGAACAATCACATGAGAAAATCTTCCTCCGGCAAGATCAATTGATTTTTGTAGAAGCGCAGTGAATTCTTGTTTATACTCAGCTTGTGTTTGTCCCTGATATTGATTGTTAACGCCAATCAATAAAGTAACAATGTCATATTCGGTAACGGTGAAAGGATAATTGTTGATGGCATTTTGCAAATCAGCAGTTGTCCATCCCGTTGTTGCAATAATATCAGGATCTAAAAAATGATATTTTTCACCATTCAAAAGTGCAACAGTTTGCACAGGGTATCTATCGCTTACGGATACTGACTGCCCAATGGTATAAGAGTCACCGAGGACGAGATATGTTTTTGTTGTTGTATCATAATTTGTGCCTGTCGGCCGTGATGACATTTGAAAGGAGTTTGTTTTGGAGCACGCGAGCATCATCCATGCGTTAGTTATCAATAAAAATACCAGGCCTGTTTTTTGTAAGCTCAATTTCATGAATGTGTATTTTATATATCTTTTGATACATACGTATATGCTGGCATTTTAGTTCGAATGAAATGAAAGAACATAAAAAAATATTCTTACAAACTCTCCCGCCATTTATTACGAACTTCACATTTTCTAGAACTAAAACATCATCCAATGCATTTGATTCTACTGCAATAATATCAGCATATTTTCCCACAGTAATTGATCCTACTTTTTTTGTCCAGCCCCCCACTGGCCATCGTTTGCAATAGGTGAAACCTGTTTTATCAGCAATTTAACTAGGACCACTCAGGTTATGTGTCGCAGCGGGGTCTAGCGCAGCCGACCCCACATAAATAAGTTGGGCTAATCTTTTCCAAAGTTTAGGACTTTCGCCAGATCCCACTGGGCTTAGAAAATCAAAGTGGTTGGCAGTTAAGCCTCGCTTAGCTTGGCACGGATACGCAAACACCTGGCATGGCTGCATATCCGCGCCAGTTGGTACAAACCTCATATAACGCGGGGTCGGCTGCGCCAGAACCCGCTGCGACGTAGAATCATTTTTAATCTCAAACCCATATTCCCCCTTCAATTTTGCCCCATTTGAATACAGTTGACCAATTAAATCAGCCCAATAGACCGATATTATACGCTTCACATACCCAAAAACAAAGTTCACCTATAGGGTCTGACTGTTCAAAAAAAGCCTTACCTGGCATCAGGACTTTAATCCAAATAGTGAACCGAATTGGCACAGTAAAAACTCCATTTTAAAAGCAAAAAATAGAAATAGTACTACAACACATCAAGCGCAATTCTACATACAGAATTTCATCCAAGCCTTTACTTTGTATCACAAATGCGAAAGGCATTTAGTCCAATATCCAGAAGACCCAGAGATCGGAGTAAACTACCGAGACTTTGTGCTGCTTTGCCAAAGGAACCAGTCAACAATTGTCCAACTAAGATTGTCTCTAAAAAAGACATTTGAAAGTCCAATCCTTGAAAACCAGTCCGTCCTTGAAAAACCAGTTGACCGGCCCGGCAAAGCAGCTTTTTAAAAATGTGATCCCGATGAAGAACCAAGCTTATTTTTTTGCAAGCGCAAACTTTGCTGCCTCTGAACCGCCCTATGCATTATGCAAAGTTTAGCCTAAAACAAAACCGCCTTGTCACTGAAAGGCGGTTTGTATTTTGATAGATGCTTCACTCAAATAGTTTGAACCAATCAATTTCGGGTTTTTTCAAAACCTTTGGATTTATCCAAAATAGCAGATAATTCCTTAGCTATAGCAGGCTTTTTTTCAACCAGATTGTTTTTTTCGCCCAAATCATTTTTTAGGTCATAGAGTTGGGGTTGGGGCAGATTGCCAGTTTCTGTTTGAGTGAACGGGTCATAGGAAGTTTTTTTATTGGGCACTATATATTTCCATTGACCTTTCATAATGGCTAGGCCCGAGGATTGCTCAATAATATAATCCCGCCCTTTTGGGTCTCTTCCCAATAAGGCAGACAAGAGATCATAACTATCGGGGGCATCTTCCTCTTTTAGTTTTTGCCCAACCAACCGGTTTAAGCTCGCAAAAAGATCCACTTGACTAATAGATGCATGGGTAACCGTAGAAGGCTTTACATGCCCAGGCCACTTCACAATAAAGGGTATCCTTGTGCCACCTTCAAAAATGCTGTATTTCCCACCACGAAGTGGGCCTGCTGGTTTATGGTCACCAACCAATTCCACGGCCTGATCCAAATAGCCATCGTTAAGTACGGGACCATTATCACTACTAAAAATCACCAAGGTGTTATCGGTGAGTTTCAAGCTATCCAACGCTTTTATTAATCGACCCACGGAATAATCCAATTCCAGAATGGCATCCCCTCTTAAGCCCATTCCGCTTTTGCCACGGAACATGCTATTGGGATAACGCGGCACATGGATATCACCCGAAGCAAAATAAACAAAAAAGGGCTGTTGTGCATTCCTTTCAATAAACTGGATGGTTTTGTCGGTAATAGTGGCTGCAATATCCTCATCCCGCCAATAAGCACTGTGACCACCGCTCATCCACCCAATCCTGCTGATGCTATCCACAATGGTTTGATTATGCCCCTGATTCGGGTCGGGCTTTAGTTTCAGCATCTCGGGGTTTTCTTTGCCTGTAGGATCGTTCCCCACTTTATGTTTGTAGTTTACAGTGATCGGATCTTTCGGATCTAGGTTCACGACCCGCCCATTTTCTACATATACACAAGGCACTCTGTCCAAAGTGGCAGGCATAATAAAAGAATAATCAAAACCAATTTCGTTAGGCCCTGGTTTGATTTGTTCGTTCCAGTCGATTCCTTCCTTACCGCCAAGTCCCAGATGCCATTTCCCAATCACCGCGGTTTCATAACCTGCTTGATGCAGCGTAGAAGCAATAGTACCCTTATCCATGGGGATGATCAGTGATGCATCGCCTGGAGCCACTCCTGTACCATTCTGCCGCCAAGGATACCTCCCCGTAATCAGGGCATATCTGGAAGGGGTACAGGTGGAGGAAGTGGCATGGGCATCCATAAACTTCAATCCGTCTTTTGCCAAGCGATCGATGTTCGGTGTTGCTATCCGCTTCATACCATAACAACTCAGATCCCCAAAGCCCAAGTCATCTGCATAAATAATAACAATATTTGGTTTACTTGCCCTTTTTGTGTTGGGTGTTTGGGCGAGACTGCTGATGACCAAAAACGAAAGAAAAAAAACAAGACTTATCTTAACCATTTCATCTTTATTTTAAAAAGAAAAAAAAATCGGCTTCGTTTGAATGAACCTAATAGCAATCGGGCTATCTGTTTTCGAATTGAGCATACTACCAACCGACAGAACTAAAAATAACTAGGTGTTAATATAGAGGAAACAACTGAGGTCGCCATGTTTTGGTTTGATAAACATGCTTTATACCAAACCCCTTATCGATTCAAAAATAAAACAAATTAGTGAATGCTTGCGAGATTGCTTGTTGGCCATCGAACTATTAAACGGAGGTATTGAGTGATGGTTCTCCCCAACCAATAGATCCTCAATTTTTGTTGATCAAGAAATAAAGTTGGTTTAAGCAGGAAGCCTTTTCATAATGATTGAACATTTTTTTGCCCCGATAAATTCTTTTTTTGGCAATCAAAAACAATTCATGGACTTGACAATACCGGTCTAGGGATTCAAACCCCAGAAGCAGTTCATTGATCATGCGCAGTTTAAAGGCTACCATTTCATCAGATAATGGGTTTTCGCCCATTCTGATAATAATAAGCCGCTCTATATCAGCTATGCCTTACCCTTTTAGTTTTGGACCAATCTATTTAAAACAAGGTGCTCCGTTTTACTCAAGGGCAACCAAATAAGGATCGATATTTTTTATAGAAGAAGGTTCAACTTTTAGATGCTGCAAAAATGAACATAATCAGTGATAAAATTTGCTTACAGATTATCAAAAGTCAGGTTCTCGATTTCCGCCATGCGTTTGATATCAAATACATTTTCGGTGCCAAGCTTTTTGAATATCCTGGATTTGTAAGTAGCGATGGTCTGCTGTGCCACATCCAAGGAAACAGAAATCTCTTTGGTCTTCCCACCTTTTAACATCATACCCAAAACCTTCAATTCCATTGCCGACAAATCTGAAAACATGCTCACGCGAGTTTCCTTATTATTAGAAAACAATACTTTGCGAAGGTTTTTGCTGATATAGGTCTCCCCCTCAAAAAAGATGCGCAAGGCTGTGATGATTTCCGATTCCGAACTGTTCTTGCTCAAGAAACCAGAAATATCCATTTGCATCAGTTTTTTCCCATAGATCTCTTCCGAAACCATTGAATGTACCAGGATGTGTAGGCTGGGATAGACTTTTTTTAATTCCGGTATTACCTCGAGCGAATTCCCATCGGTCAAATTGATGTCCAAAATGAGGTGCGTGTAGTGGGATTCCCGGAGCATTTTACGCATGGTTTCAATCTCGCCAGTTACAAAAACCTGACAATTAGAAAAATTCAGGTCAATTAAATATTTAAGTCCTCTGGCAACAATCGCATGATCGTCTACAATTAAAACCTTTTCGCCTTTGTTCATTATAAAATTGGGTTAGAAATCAAATTATGAATGGCCAAAAGTAATACTCTGCAAGTGTTGAAAATGTAGAAATACTATTACAATCAACATCTTACATCTATATGTTATTAAAACATTTATGCAATTCAAGCAATTAGTATAATCTTGATACAACTTTTGTAAAAAAAATCAGGTGATGCATGTGGTTTATCAATCAAAGTTTATGCAAGCTATGGATTTGTTGCCATCACTATTGAATCCATCGAAAAATGGGTTCCTCAAAATTTAAACCAATCAGTCATTCATGCCATTGCCGAAACTGCCCAATACAGCAAAACAGGAAGGTCCAAAGGATCAGATTGATCAAATAATTATTTTCGAGAGCAATCCTCTACTAATATAAATATTCGTTGGAAATAAAACCCCAAATAGCATAGCGATGGTAACGCAGGGCTTTGAAAACACAGTCACTTGGGCAACAGGTCTTACTGGGTACAAATATCATTTTGATTACCAAAAATAGAAATAGTACTACATCCATTCGAGTACAATTCTACATTTTAAATTTAGATCGAGTCGTTTCTTTGTATAACAAATGCGAAGGCATTTGATCCAATATCCAGAAGAACCAAAGAATCGGTACCAAACCACCGAGACTTTTATGCTGCTTTGCCAAGGGGACCTGTCAACACCAAACAACTAAGATTGTCTTTAAAAAAGACATTTGAAAATCCAACCCTTTAAAACCAGTCCATCCTTGAAAACCAGTTGACCGGCCCGGCAAAGCAGCTTTTTTAAAATATCACCCCGATGAAGAACCAAGCTTATTTTTATCGCAAGCGCAAACTTTGCAACCCCTGAACTGCCCAGCATTACTGCAAAGTTTGACGTAAACCAAAACGACCTTATCAATGATAAGGTCGTTTTGGTTTTGGGAGGTTTTACATAAACAGCATGAACAAAAAAGGCAGTTCAAAATTATTTTCACATGCACAATTCACTATTCCTTTTCACTACTCATCCAACTTTTGTAGAAATAATAAGTCAATGAAAAGGATAAAACCAAATACCATACAGCTTTACAAATACGTTTATTAACCTTACGAGAGTCACGTTAATAAAATCCAATTTTGCAAAACAACAAGTCCTTTGTACCGAACGCTTCAAGCCCTACTACTTTGCTAAAGGACTCAGTTAACCAGTAGATACTAAGATTGTCCTGAAAATAGTTTTTGAAGTCTGATACTAATGAAAAACCAGTTACCTCATCCGGCAAAGTAGTGAGCTTGGCTTTTTAAAATGGATAAAAGCAAATAGCCAAATCTACAATCAAGAGCCAAACCCTTTGTAAACAAACAGCAGGCGCCCTCCTTTCTAGAGATTATTCGACCAGTATTTAAAACATCTACTACCCTCATCCACTTTTTTTATCACAATCTTTGTTGTGTGAATTTCGATAGCATTAAATAAACAGTCATTTGGATAGCGCATTTGGTTATACCTCCTATGAAAACCTACTTAAATCCCATTAACCATCCTTATCCTTACCCTATAGTCAGCCGAAGTGTAAGAACTGAAAATGAATTTAATTTTCACACAGCTTGGATAGAACCTGAACCCATTTCCTACCATAGCTCTTACAATCCGGCAGGATCCACCTAGGCATAACCCGCTAAACTTCCCAAACGGCCGTTTTTTAAACCCTATCCTTTTTAAAAAAGAGAAAGTGACTCAAATTAAAACCGGCTACCCCATCAATAAACAAACCGCGCTATTCTATGGTATGAACAGGTTTGCTGATTCGAAAAGAGTACACTACTAAAAACCGCCCTAAATAACCGATAAATCGATTTAATGATTCTTCGGTGGTGAAAAACATTAAATATCATGACCCTTAGACAAAAATCGCTGATATTTTTTTTGATATTGACTCCCGTGCTTTTATTGGCCTCCCTCAGTTATTGGCAAACTAGAATACGATTGATCGAACACGTGTATGAAGAACAGCGCAATACGGCTTCCCTATCTGCCGAAATGCTTAAAAGGAGGCTTGACCACCTAATCGGAATCGGTGATTTTATTTCAAAGCAGGCGACCGCGCAACCACTGACCAATAAAACCAATATCAACCATGCATTGAGTATACTCCAGCAAGCAAACTATGATTTGCCCTATATAGAATCAGCATTTATTGCAGATACCAATGGATATACCATTGCAACCACTGCCAAAGATCTTGAATACTCAAAAGCAGACCGCTCCGATTTGGATTGGTATATAGGCGTCCGCAAAAATTGGGAACCCTATCTTACCCAAATATTCAGAAGCCCAATAAACCCTGAGCAGATATTCTCAGCACTTGCCATACCAGCCAAAAACCAAGAAGGAGAAGTACAGGCTATTTTAGTGTTGCAGCTAAATATGGAAAACCTGCTCAAATGGGGCAGCATACTAAAAGACAATAAAAACAATTCCATAAACATTGTAAACGGCAGGAACCCAGCGGTCACCGGCTCTACCGATCATGAGCTTGATCCCCTACTCGCGCCTCTAGATACATTGGATCCTCAAACAGCAAGGAGCGGCCAGCCGAGTGTTGGATTAGTATACGACCCCGTCATTAAAAAGAATAGGCTCGCCGGTTATCAACAGATAAAAGGATATGGCTGGGCAGTGCTCGTACGGCAGGGTGCAGTGGCGGCTGAGAAATTCAAGCATAGCCTTAGAGCCTTGGACATTTTCTTTACCATAACCATCCTAATTGAAATACTCATTGCCATGTTGGTGACCAAGGAAATCATCCGACGAAAAAAGTCGGATGAAACCCTGGAACAATATACCGACCTATTAGAAAATTCCCATGTTGTTATCCGTGAAATACAAAACGACAAAATTACTATCTGGAATGAAGGCATGGAAAAACTCTATGGTTGGGGCAAAAATGAAATGTTTGGGAAATCTCTGCACCAACTTTTGCACACAGAATTTCCAGTACCTCAGGAACAAATAGAATATGTACTACTGAAAAAAAATGAATGGTACGGAGAACTCACCCAAAAAAACAAATTAGGCAAAACCCTTTATCTTTCTAGCCATTGGTACCTCCACCGCGACCCTCATGGAAACCCTGCTGCCATACTGGAAACGGTTACCGATATCACGAGCTTAAAAGAAGCTCAAAGGCAAATGGAATTCCTGAACCGGCAAATCAACCAATCGAATGACGCGATTTATACCGTGGATAAAAACATCATCATCCAGACTTGGAACCAAGGTGCCGAAAAAATGTATGGCTATACAAAAGAGGAAGCCATCGGAAAAGACCCCAACCTGCTGCTTCGTACAGATACTACCAGTGAATACATGAACAAACTGAACCATTTTCTTTGGGAAAAAAACTATTGGTCGGGCGAGTACAACAGAATTACCAAATCGGGAAACCATATTTGCGTATCGTCTTATATCACTACTCTTCGTGATGACCAAGGGAATCGTATGGGCGCCATCACCGTAAACCATGATATCAGCAAACAAAAAAAAGAACGTGAGGAATTGGATTATCTCGCAAGCATCGTTGAACAATCTAGGGAGGCCATTCTCTCACGGGGTACCGACCATCGCATTATAAGTTGGAACCAAGGTGCCGAAAAAATGTTTGGCTATAGTAAAGCAGAGGCCATTGGCAAAACAGTTTCGGAGTTGGGTATTCTTAAGCTGAGCAATGAAGAAATCAATAGTTTTCAACAGGAGACCTTAGAGAAAAAAGTGGCTGTAAAAGAATTTAAATATTATTGCAAGGATGGCAACTCCTTTATTGGGGAAGGCTCAATGAGCTCCATTAAAAACGAAAATGGAAAAGCGCTTTCCTATACCGTGATGATCAGAAATATCAGCGAGCGCAAACAACTGGAGGACCAACTTAGAAAAATGAACGAGGTGCTGGAGGAAAAAGTAAAAGCCAGAACTGCGGAAGTGTACAAAAACGAAAAACGTTTCCGCGCGTTGGTGGAGAATAGTTCAGATATCATTATACTCATCAACCAATCATTCGAAATTATTTATAGAAGCGCTTCCAAACGATTTGCCGGAAGGCAGGATGAAGAAATGATCGGAGCGCCCATCACCCATTTTATCCATCCAGACTTTCACCAAAGAGCCCAAGTAAATTTGCAAGATCTACTGGCCCATCCGGGAAAAATAATCAACATTTTTTCCCGCTATCGGCACAAAGAGGGGCATTATATTTGGGTTGAGGGCATTGCCATGAATTTATTGCACGACGAAAATGTGAAAGCCATTGTTATCAACTCCCGTGATGTTACCCAAAGAATCGAAGCGGAAGAGAAAATGAGGCTTACCCTTAAAGAGCTCTCCGATTACAAATTCGCACTGGACGAATCCAGTATCGTGAGCATCACCAACCATAAAGGCTTGATCACCTATGCAAACGACAATTTCTGTCAAATCTCAAAATTTAGCCGCAAGGAATTGATTGGGCATCATCATAGTATCATCAATTCAAAATATCACCCCAAATCATTTTTTACCAAATTCTGGGATACTATCACAAAAGGAAATATATGGCGTGGCGAGATCATGAACAAGGCAAAGGATGGAAGCCACTATTGGGTGCAAACAACCATTGTACCCTTTTTGGGAGAGGATAAAAAGCCCTATCAATACATGGCTATCAGAAACGATATTACAGAACGAAAATTGGCGGAGGAAAAAATCAAAGAATCCAATGAACGGTTTGAATTGGTAACCAGTGCCACCAATGATATCATTTGGGATTGGCAGATCGGCTCCAACCAGTTTTGGTGGAACAAAAACTACGATCCTCATATTGGTCAACACAATGAAAGCAACAGCCCCGATGTGCTAATATTGCAAAAAGGGATACACCCAGAAGATAAAGCAAGGGTTTTGTCCGGTATTTATCAAGCTTTAAAACGCAAACAAGAATTTTGGTCTGATGAGTACCGGTTCATTAAAGCCGATGGTAGCTTTGCTTATATGATGGGGCGTGGGTATATACTTTTCGATGACCATGATAAGCCCTACCGGATGGTGGGTGCCATGGCAAATATCAGCAATAGAAAACAAGCAGAAGCGGAATTGCAACAAAGCTTTACTGAAAAACAATCTTTGGCCGATCGGCTCTCCACTATTTTGAACAGCCTGCCAGCCAGCATTGCCTTGCTAGACAAGAATGGGAAAATCATGGAGGTGAACCAGAACTGGAAAACCTTTTCGGAAGAAAATGAGTACAATGTAGCACCTTACTTTATTACACAAAACCAACAGCAAATTGCCAACGAAACACAATACGAAGAAAAAACAGAAAGCCGGTTAATTGTCAAAGGTATCCAAGCCTTGCTTGCTAGGCAGACCAATCAGTTTGTTCATGAATACCCTTGGGAACTGAATGGAAACAAACGCTGGTACCGAATGATTGCCACACCCATCAACGGAAAAATATCCTCAGGCGCGGTACTTATCATTATGGATATTTCCGAACTCCGAAAACTGGAGGAGGAAAGGATGCAACAAAAAAACGAAGAACAGAAGATAACCGCAAAGGCGATGATCCTTGGGCAGGAAAAAGAAAGGGCAGCCATCTCCCGTGAACTGCACGATAATGTGAACCAAATCCTTGCTGGCACCAATCTTTATCTTTCGGTGGCCCTTAAACAGCCTAACAAAAGACTAGACCATATCCAGTCGGCCATTGATAATATCAGACGGGTGATTGAGGAAAATAGAAGACTGTCCCATGTATTAGCATCTCCTGATTTTGGGTTTATTACCTTAGAGCAGCAATTGCTGAACCTTACGGATAAAATGCTTAAAATTATAGGTATTGAGGTAAGCATGAGTACAACACACTTGAAAGAAAATAAACTGAGTGCAGAACAAAAGCTAGCCATTTACCGGATTGCACAGGAGCAAAGCTCCAATATCATCAAACATGCTGATGCAAAAAAAGTAAGCATGTTTATTTCAACAGAAAACGAGGTTATGAAGATGATCATTTCTGATGATGGGAAAGGGAGAGATGCTACGGAACAATCAGAGGGCATCGGACTTAAAAATATCAGAAGCCGACTCAACATTTTCAATGGTAGCCTGCAAATTTTTTCAAGCCCCAATAACGGATTTGTACTGGCGGTGAGCATGCCAATCATACACAAGATCGAAAACTAAAGCGAACGATCACCTGAAAATGGCTTCAGAAGATTTTAAGCGAGAGCAGACCATCTACTACTCGAACTAATTCTATGAAAATTCGAGTTTTCTCTACATCTGGTGTTGACGCTAGTAACCAATTTTGCAGTTGGTACAGAGTGAAATGGTTTTGCCCGCAAACAAACTTTTACTCGGGAACGGACAAACTTTACCCAAAATTCTTTCTACCTTTGAAAACCGCTAGTACCGATGCACTTTCGGTGCAGATTTGTTGTCTAAAGGATAGATGCAGCCACTGTACCCCATGGATTGATTTGCAAACGAAAACGCCCATTTGTTCATCCATTAAAATTTTAGATTTCCGTTACTATTTAAATCACACCCACCAATCTAAACCTCAAGACAACGATTATGGCAAACGAAGCGGCTCACTTAAATTTTCTTCTGGTAGATGATCATATGATTGTTCGTACCGGGCTAAAAATTTTAATATCCCAGGAATTTTTTGGAAGTAACATTGACGAGGCGGAAAATACTTCTTCCGCAAAAAAATGGCTTGACAAGAAAGAATATGACCTCATCATTTTGGATGTAAACATACCTGATGATAATGTATTTGATTTTGTTATTTACATTAAGGCAAAAAATGAAACCCAAAAAATTTTGATGTTCAGCATGAACTGCGAGGAAATGTATGCCAAAAAATTTTTAAAGTTGGGTGTAAAAGGGTATCTTTCAAAACAGTCATCAGACACGGAAGTAAAAAGGGCCATCTCTCTGGTGGTACAAAACCGGACTTATATGAGCGAATCACTACAAAGCATCATGGTGGAAGGTTTGTCATCCTCCGAAACAAACACAATGGAAAACCCATTCGATTCCTTAACGGGTAGGGAATTTGAGATTGTTGCCTTATTACTGAAGGGAGAAAGCACCAAAGAAATTGGGCAGATACTCAATTTGCAAATATCTACGGTGAGCACCCATAAAGCCCATATTTTTGAAAAACTAAAAATAAAGAACCCATTGCAATTGGCAGAACTCGCCCGCTTGCACAAATTCGATACCTCCCCTTAAAATACAATAACTCTTTATTAAATTAATAACCTCATCCTTCGAATCAACTCAACAAAAACCTTGCAAGAAAAGCATCATTTTATCCTATATGATTTTTTACTGCTTATCCTATTGTTCGGCAGTCTTCCTTCCATTGCACAAAAAGAGGACACCTGGTCGCTTTTTAAAATATTGAATAGCGAAAATGGCCTTCCCCAAAATACCGTCCACAGTTTATATTTCGACCAATCTACCGGGTTTTTATGGATCGGTACCGATGGCGGACTGGTGAGGTATAATGGGAACAATATAAAACAGTTCAACCAGTCAAACCAACCCGGATTGACCACTCCCCGCATCTACGGTATTTACAAAAATACCGATGGCAAAATAGTGGTGATGGATAAAAATGGAGCCGTGCTGGAATTGGTAAAAGATGGTTTATTGATAAATAAAAATTTGAAACTGAGCAAGGTGCCCGATACGAGGTTATTGTTCAAAATCCCCTCCAAAATATTTTTAAAACAAAACCCCGGATTTCAAGAAAAATATTCCTTTGATTCCACCGTGTTGGCTTTTTATTTCATCAGCGATTCCACTTTTATATACCAAACTAAGGACAGTATTGTGGTCACTGGAAACCATCCATTTGCACTACACCTAAAATCGGAACCAACCGAATATTTTAAAATTTTAAAAATAACCGAGAAGAAAATAGAGTTGCTTTCGGACTATGGCCGACTTTATAATATCAATCTGGAAAAACATATTGTTGAAACAAGCCGTATCGATTTAAAACTGGCCAAGGGGGAAAGGATTTTTGTATATTATTCCGAGTTCAATCAAGAAACTTATATAGTACACAAAAA
This sequence comes from Bacteroidota bacterium, assembly GCA_018267575.1. GTDB lineage: Bacteria > Bacteroidota > Bacteroidia > Chitinophagales > Chitinophagaceae > Puia. The sequence goes on along the minus strand of JAFDYF010000100.1, from coordinate 106,728 downwards.
CCGTCTATATGTTATGGCGGATGAAGACCCAACCAATCATCTCGATTTTTTGTGCGAGCTACCCAACCTGCCTCAAAATATCATAACTATTTACAGGCTTGCCTACCAAAAAATCATCTTGGTAGGCAGCTTGGAACAAGGTTTGTACATGTATAAACAAAACCTGGCGAAAACCTATCAAACAGAGGACCTCAGCCTTTTTGTTGGCAATAAAGCACTCATCCCCCAATACTCGCAAACCAACAGAGACCAAAGCTTGGATAATTTGTATTCCTGTTCCATGCTCGACCCCAACCATGTGTTCACCAATACAGGCATCATACTGGATTTGAGAGACGGTCATTTCCAGCTTTCCTTAACAAAACGGGTTCGCACAGCTACGAATATTCTTCATCGCGATACGATTTATAGCGCTTGGGGTTATTATTTACAAAGGCTTGCCCTAGAGTCAGGTTCCTTGAAAAATTTGTCCCCCATATTTTTTGAGGTTACCACCTGCCAATACGATTCTGTAGCCGATAAAATATGGCTGGGCAATCGTACCGGAGGGCTTGGATATTTGGAAGACAATCAATTCAAACCATTCGCCCAAAATGAAACGAAAAGCAAACTGATATTTATAAAAAGGCTAAAAAAAATGCTTTGGGTTCATGATAACAAGAATATTTGGGTTATTGATGAATCAAAGAAAAAATTCATCCCCATCTGCTCTTTTAAAAGCCCAAGCCTGAGAGACCTGTACGTTGACCAAGAAAATAATTTATGGATCAGCACCTATGGGGATGGCATTTTTGTTTATGACCTCAACAAAAAAAAATTATACCACTGCAAAGCAGACGCAAATAACTTTTTACTTTTTAGCCATTATATTATCGAGGACGAAAAAGACAATTTTCTGATACCTACCAATAATGGCCTTTTCTACCTAAGCAGAAAAAACCTGTTGGAAACAAGCAAGGATTCCACCAAACAACTTTATTATTATTACTTCAACAAGGAAAACGGCTTGGCGAGTAATGAATTCAATGGTGGCAGCAACCCCTCCTACAACAGATTACCCAATGGTGATGTATTACTCCCTTCGATCAATGGGCTGGTAAGACTGAACAGCAACTCCATCCTACCCCCAACACGATACCCGATTTATATCGAAAAAATCAAAAGCTCAACCAGAACATTAAATTTTGAACAAGGACTATCCTTTAATTCAAACGAGCGCTTCTTACGCTTTTACCTCAATATTGCACAATGGGAATACCCCAGTGTGATGGGGCTGTCTTACCAATTGGACGATGATACTATTTGGACCTATCCACAAACCAATGAAAAAAGGATTGACCTGCTTGACCTTTCAGGGGGGAACCATGTTTTAAAAATTAGGAACCATTTTGATATTGAAGGTAAAATCAGTTCAGATATAATAATCCATTTCTCCATACAAAAAAAATATTATGAGGAATTATGGTTTTGGGGTTTGTGCACATTGCTATTAGCCGGGCTCATTTATTTGATTTTATATTTCAGGGGCAGGCACCTAAAAAATATCAATAAACAGCTCACAGAGAAAGTCGCTAACCGGACCGAAGCCCTATCAGATAGTGTTAACCAACTTGAAAAAACAGTGGCCGACTTGGATAGCTCCCACAACGAACTATTGAAGAGTAACCAATTAAACGAAGTCATATCGTCTATATTGGCGCATGATATCCGATCCCCACTCCGGTTCTTAACCTTGGTTTCGGAACAGTTGCATAAGGGTGTTGAAAAATACGACAACGCTTCTCTTTCCGACCTTTCAAACAAATCCAGATCAGCCATTAAAGACCTAGACCGGTTCACCGAGACTTTTGTGATGTGGGCAAAAACGAAGCATATGGTACAAGGTCCCTACCGCCAATGGTTCAATCTATTGGAACTGGTGATGGAAATTACTAACTATTATGATTACCTGATTGCTGATAAGGAAAATAAAATAGTAGTGCATATTGCTGCCGGCATCACCATCCATTCCAATAAAGAGATGGTAAGCATTATGATCCGTAACCTGATCGACAATGCCAACAAATTCACCAGTTCGGGAGAGATCAGCATTTCTGCAATCGAAAGCAAAGAGCAACTGACCTTAAATATATCCGACACGGGCAAGGGCATTGATATGAATTTTGTAAACCATTTATTATCACCTAGCCATGACAACTATAATTTTGTAGCAGAAAAATCCGGATTGGGACTGATGGTGATCAAAGACCTGTGCAAGCTTTTGCACATCAAACTTAAAATTGGCCATGTTCCCAAAGGCAATGGAACCTCCATTGACCTGATATTTGAGAAAGGGAATTTTACCAACAGTGTTTCCTGAACAATGGATGTACAGGTTTAATCCGTAATCCCGGGAATAGGCATCGGGAAAATAAAATATTCCAACACATTTTGATGTGCCCTGCTTACCTGATCTTTATAAATGCGCATACTTTTATGCAATGCACTCGCATATTCGCCACCTAGTTTTTTTAGTATTACGTCCAGCTTCCCCAATTCTTTGGTAATGATGGCGGTTCGCACATGCCTATCTTTGGGAAGTTCTTTGTTCAACCGATCTATTTCTGCCTCAAAGCATTTTTCTGCTTCTTTATAAAAAGGCACCAATTTGGCTTCGCAAGAAAATGTTTTTATATGCGAGAGCTTGAGCGCTACTTTTTTTTCTTTTTCATCCAGCCCTTCCTGATTGCTGGAAGCAAGTAAGCTGATATAGGCAGGGTATTTCAATAAAGCGTTCCGTTCGTTTTCGTCCAAATCTTTAAAGTATTCCATAACCAATATATTTTCATTCAATGATTGATTTTAATTTTTCCGGATCTTCCAATCGGATACTTTTTGCAGAAGTGCCAATAAGGCCATCTTGCCCCAGTTCTTTCAAAACTTTAAATACTGTTTCATAAGTGGTGCCTGCATAAGAAGCAATATCCTGCCGCGAAATAGGCACTGCAATATAATTTTCGGCATCGCGGCCAAAAAGGGTATCTAGTTCCAGCAGGCTATGGGCAATCCTCGCTTTGGCCTCCCAGGAAGCCCGGTTATGCATCCGCGTTTCTGCTTTCTGCAGTTCATCAGCATAAAATTGCATCAACATATGTGTAAATCCCTGATTGGTGCGTAAACTAGCTTCCAAAAAATCATTCGTAATAAAACAAGCTTTCGTATCAACCAATGCAGTAGCTGATACGGGATATACCTGTGCCGCACCCAAACCACGATGCCCCATGATATCGCCAGCCGCAACAAAACGAAGGATCAGTTCTTTATCCTCCTTCCATTGTTTATGGATTTTTACAGCTCCTGCAAAAAGGAAATAAACACCCGCTACTTTTCCACCCTCGGAAAATATGCGCTCCCCTTTTTTATAGAAAAGCGTTTCTTTTTTTTGGGCTATCACTTCTTTCCACTCATTTATGCTGTTACGACATAGAAAACAACTAGATACATCGCAAGAACTTTGTTTCACAAATATTGCCTGTTTAATATTTAGTAATATATTTTAACAACAAAATTAATTTAAATATTGTTTATTTAATACTTTTGTATCAAAATCATAATATCTCTACTTAAAAATTAATGAACCAACTCATAGAAACCTGTTCAGCTTTTGATAAGCAGAACAACTGGCTTATCCAGTTTTATGAAGTGTTTTCAAAATATTCTTGAAACGTTTGAAACAGTGGTTGTCATTTTTAAGCCTGAGAAAATACAGAAAAAAAAGCATGCAGTCAAAAGACAAAAGTATCCCCGTATCGCCATCCTTAAATATGCCTGATGAAAAGACCGAGGAAACCCGATCAAAAACAATAGATAAACGTGTCCTTTATTTAAGTATACAAGCCGTAATAAATGCATTGGTAATTGGCTTGATAGCAAAATGGCTGGTCATGCTCATCGACCTGATCACCAATATTGCTTTTTATGGCAAATGGTCCTTTAGCAATACCTCTACTGCTGCTAACCATTTAGGTTGGTGGGTTGTGATAATTCCGGTAATCGGCAGTTTGTTGGTAGGTCTGATGGCCCGCTTTGGTTCCAAGGGCATTCGTGGCCATGGCATACCAGAAGCGATGGAAAAAATAATTGTGGACGAAAGCCGGATACCTCCTATTATCACCTTTTTAAAACCTCTGTCATCAGCCATCGCCATTGGCACTGGAGGGCCTTTTGGTGCGGAAGGTCCCATCATCGCAACCGGTGGGGCATTTGGTTCGCTTACAGGACAATGGATGCACATCTCGGCATCCGAGCGCAAAATCATACTCACGGCAGGTGCATGTGCCGGCATGTCGGCTATTTTTGGTTCGCCATTGGCCGCGGTTTTCTTGGCCATCGAACTACTCTTGTTTGAGTTCTCCCCACGCTCCATCATCCCGGTAACACTGGCTTGCATCACAGGTGCGGGCATGCATATCCTTATTTTCGGTAAGCAACCTGTATTTGCTATGCCAGCCATACCAGTGCCAAGCAATGAGGCCTTACTGGTATATGTTTTTTTGGGATTATTGATTGGGGTAATAGCCTCTTTAGTATCAAAATCGGTATATGCGGTAGAGGACCTTTTTGAAAAATTGCCCATCCATTGGATGTGGTGGCCCGCATTGGGCGCCGTTTTGGTGGGCATTGTTGGATATTATGCACCATTGACCATGGGTGTTGGTTACGACAATATCCGAACCCTCTTGACTGGGTCGGTACCATTGGCATTGTTGCTCTCGCTCTGCTTCTTAAAATATATTTCTTGGGTTGTTGCACTGGGCAGCGGTACATCCGGCGGCACTTTGGCTCCCTTGTTTACCATCGGCGGAAGCTTGGGTGTTTTATTGGGCATGGCTTGTCTGCATTTGTTCCCTTCCCTCGAAATCGATATCGCTACTACCGCTTTGATCGGCATGGCAGCCATGTTTGCTGGGGCTTCCAGGGCTTTTCTCACCTCTGTTATTTTCGCCGTGGAAACTACGGGGCAAATGAATGGGTTATTGCCTTTGATGGGTGCATGTGCCGCCGCGTATTTTGTTTCCTTTTTCTTACTTAAAGATGGAAGCATCATGACGGAAAAGATAAACCGTCGTGGTGTACGGACACCCGACTCCTTTGAACCCGACCCCTTACAAACAACCACTGTGGCCAAACTATTGGAACCGGCAACCAAAGAAATACAAGACAACCCTTTTGTTTATATGAACGATGATGCAGGTAAAGCAGCGGAACTGATAGGCAAGTTTAATAAAGAGGCTTTACTGGTTTTGGACAATCGCCAGAACCATAAAGCAGTTGGCATGGTTACCGCTTTTTCGATTCTTAAATATTATAGCCAAAATAAACAACAACAACATCGATATCATTCCCCTGGCCACACTAAAAGGATTATGGTGAGAGGAAGAAAATGGATAAAAAAAGTAAAAATGTAACCGATTATTTAAAACTTAAAAAAAACAATTTTATGCAAAACGAAGAATTTGGTACCGACTTTTCTAAAGCCATCTTAACAGGACTTTTCTTAGGTATATGTGCCACCCTTATCTGTTTGGTATACTCCATTATTTACAGGGGTATTACCGGTTTTGACCAGTATGTCATTCTTATCAATTGGCCAGCCACCATTTTTGGCTGCAACCTCATTCTATTTGTATTTGGTGTGGTCTATTATTTTTTCCATAAGATGGGACGCACGGGAGAAGCTGCATATATTGTTTTATTCCTGTTGTTGACCGTATTGGCATTATGGAAAGACAACCAAACCCCGTTCACCCCTGGCGGTTTGTTGGCATCCGGATTTAGTGGTTTGCTAACCGGTTATATTATTATTTTGGGCATTTGCGCATTTTTGGGCATCCCTGTTTTGTACCACAACAAAAAATTCTTGAAAGCGGTGATATAATCAACCGATCAAATAGCTCAAACCGCCATTAACGGTAGCACAGAGATCGCTGATTTTTTTTTGTTTACATACCTTTCGGAAAAGCTCCCGAACGGGTTTATAATCCTGATGCATGGGGCATGGGTGAGCGGCAGAGCATTTGCTAAAACCCAAGCCACATTCATTAAAAATTTCCAACCCGTCAATTTCTTTCACCACATTGATCAGGGGTTGTTCTTTTTGTTTTTCATTGATATAAAACCCACCATTCGGACCTTTAGTGCTATTGATAACAGCACCCTTGACCAATGCCTGCAACAGCTTACCAACAGAATGTTCGCTGGCATCAATGAACCCAGCAATTTCTTTAATACTAGGCTTTGCACTATCGGCTGGCTGTGATGCCAGATACACAACTGCCTTGATCGCTGTCTTGCAAGAGAGACTAAGCATTTTGATGTTTTATATAGATTTGTTTTGAAACCCCATTCAGTCTATATTGATGAGTTACCCCATCAAAACAGGACTCAAATATATCAATCCCTTATCAATAAAAGTAGTTGGTTACTTTATATGAACCAATTCCTTTTCCGGTACTTCATCGGATTCAAGCTTGGTTGTTTGGGGGATAAAATCTTTCCCATCTTTATTATAATCATAAGGCCAACGGTACACTTCGGGAATATCCCCAGGCCAATTGCCATGACCAGTATGGATGGGCGTAGTCCATTCCAACGTATTTGCCTGCCAAGGGTTGCGGGTCCTTAGCTTTCTTCCTTTCCAGATAGAATAGAAGAAATTTACCAAGAATAGCATTTGCGTGGCGAATACAATAATAACAACCGTGCTTATAAATTTATTCAGGTCGCCAAACTGTTTAAAACTTTCCCAATTACTAAAACTATAATAACGCCTTGGCATTCCCGCTAGACCTTCGTAATGCATGGGCCAAAAAATGAGATAGGCCCCTACAAAAGTTACCCAAAAATGGATCATCGCCATCGTATTGTTCATTAAACGTCCAAACATTTTTGGATACCAATGATAAATTCCAGCAAACATGCCAAACATAGAGGCTACGCCCATAACCAAGTGAAAATGGGCGATGATAAAATAGGTATCATGCAAATGGATATCCAAAGTGGAGTTGCCCAAAAAAATACCGGTAAGCCCTCCAGAGATAAACACACTCACGAAGCCAATCGAAAACAACATGGCAGGCGTGAACCGGATATTGCCCCTCCATAAAGTAGTGAGCCAATTAAACACTTTGACCGAAGATGGTACGGCAATCAAAAGTGTGGTAACCACAAAAACAGATCCAAGAAAAGGGTTCATCCCCGATACAAACATATGATGTGCCCATACCAAAAATGAAAGAACCATGATCGCGAACAATGAACCCACCATGGCCGTATAACCGAAAATCGGCTTTCGGGAATTGACGCTCATTATTTCGGATACCATGCCCATTACCGGCAGGATGGCAATATATACTTCTGGGTGACCAAGAAACCAGAAAAGATGCTCGTAAAGTATGGGGCTGCCGCCCTGGTTTGGCAAGGCTTTTTGTGTGGAGGCAATAAAAATATCAGATAGATAAAAACTGGTACCGGCATGTCTGTCAAAAAGCAATAGTATAAAAGCAGAAAGCAAAACCGGAAATGACAATGCGCCTATAATGGCAGTAAAAAGAAAGCCCCAAACCGTTAGTGGCAAACGTGTCATGCTCATGCCCTTGGTACGCATGTTCAACACCGTGGAAATATAATTGAGATTGCCCATCAATGAAGACACTACAAATAGAGCGAGGCTGACCAACCAATAATCCATTCCTGATTTTGAGCCGGGCATGGCGTCGCCTAATGCACTCAGGGGCGGATAGGCCGTCCATCCCCCACTGGCCGGGCCGCTCTCTAAGAAAAAAGAACAAAGCATGACTACGCTAGCAGCAAAGAAAAACCAATAACTGAGCATGTTCAACATGGGGGATGCCATATCACGGGCACCCACCTGCAAAGGGATCAGCAGGTTTGAAAAAGTGCCGCTCAAACCAGCCGTGAGCACAAAAAATATAAGCACCGTACCATGGATGGTTACCAATGCATAATAGGCCTGCACACTGATATGGCCACCCTTGCCCCATTTACCCAAAATAGTCTCCAACCAAGGAAAAGTGGTTTCCGGAAAACCCAGCTGCAACCGGAACAACACAGACATCAACCCACCCAATATGGCCCAAATAATTCCCGTTATCAGAAATTGCTTACTGATCATTTTGTGGTCTTGACTAAAAATGTATTTTGTCAAAAAGGTTTCATGATGATGCTGATGTGAATTATCATAATCGACCTGCGGCACCGCTACTTCCGGTAATACTCCTGTATCCATAAGCATATTTTTTAAATAAGTGCTAAAATGACCTAGGTCATCGATTGCTAAAACATATCCATGCTTATTATTAAAACTGAAATGAAATTTTGTATCCACGCATCTAGCAATACCAAAGTATCCACAATCAACGCCCTAAAAAATGTCTCCCTTCCTCTGAAATCATATCCATATTCCAAGCGGGATCAAAAGTCAGTTCCACTTGAATGGCATCTTCTTTAAAAGTATCCTGCAACACATTTTCCACCCCTTCCTTAATGGATGCGCCCATTGGACAAAACTGGGTGGTCAGTGTCATCTTACAATAAACCGCTTTTTCATTTTCCTTAAAATCCAATTGATAGATCAGCCCCAAATCGACCACATTCAAACCAATCTCTGGGTCGATCACATTATATAAAGCCGTTGAGGCAATCGTCGATTTCAGTTCATTATTTGTAATTATATTCATACCAACCTGGGTTTATGCATCACTATTTTAAACACGTTCCAATTATAAAAAACAGCCGTTGCCAGCAATAGCAAAGCACCTGACTGAAGAATCCAGCCCTTACTAGTTAATACACCTATCACGAACAAAACAAAACCACATAAATAGGAAATGACCATCCACCTAAAAACGGCGCTATCAAAAAGATCTTTGGGGTTGGGTGTTTTATAGAGGCCAGCCAATTTATGATAGGCTTTATTCCATACAATAAAAGGCAGGGTTTTAAAAGTCATGGCCAGTATAATAGCTGTGATCCAACCAAAAAATACAAGAAAGCCATAGGATAGTACCAAGCTGTTCATTTTGCTGGCCCCGATAATCAAAAAAATCACAATCACTATTAAAAAAATCATGGGCAGTACTAATAGACCAACAGAGAGCAACGATAAACGCATGGGGTTGTCTACCTGTTTCCGTATCCGCTGTGCATAGGATTGATAACAAAAATGGGCAAATGACAAAACAGCCACTGATATCAAAAGGATGGGCAACAAAAACCAGGGCTTATCTGCATCATAAAGAAATAGTACCACAAAAATGATCAAGGCACTATTAATAAGGCCATAGATCCACCATAATAAACGGGTATTATGATATTTCGAGATGAGAAATAATGGGATCAAACGGGATCCTACCCCGATAACCAATAAGAGAAACCAACCGATGATGCCGGCATGTGCATGTAAAGGAAGATAGCGCAATGAATCGGATGGCAAAAAAGGATTAGTTAAGTTATGTAAAAACAAAAGTCCTGACGATACGGTGAGGAACAGCCACCCTGTTGCCGAGAAAACAAATAGGGCGTGGATATTTTCATTTTTACTTTTGGAAATGCTACTCCCGATATTTATCAGAAAAGCAAGCACGGCCAAAACAATCAGACAGGCCCCATATTCAGCCGGCCAAATAAGTTGAAATAAATAAAAACCATAAACCAGCATGGGGATACCAACAGCTGCCAATATAAAAGAAATAGCCGCTAGTTTTTTGCTGAACAATGGTGCCTCGATCAATACAGGCACCAACTGATGGCTTGCTCCCAAAATAATCATCGTGCCCCAGCCCAATGCCATGAGGTGGGTGATAGATAAAATATGGGGATGAAAATAATGACCCTTAAACGCATCAATAGAAAAAAACATCAACACGGTAACCACTAAAAAAGAAATCGCTGCATAAACATAAAACGGCAACACGATCCTATAATCTGTATTCTTAAAAGATATGGTGCCAAAGTTTGACAATGCATATTATGCTTTAAATATTAACAAGTACACTTCACCATCCGCCACTTCCTTAATCCGATAATCAAATTTTCTTTCTACCAGTTCTGGTAGTAGGAACACTGGGATGCGTTTATGGGTCACGTATAATGCATGATCTGGTTTTAATTTCTCCAAGGCATCCAGTATGCTGAGCATGGGCATGGGCATTTCCATCTGGCGCACATCTACTTTTTCCATCTTCCCTTCGAAATGTCCCAATGCCCTAACCCACCCTTCTGCATCACGAGCCACTACAGGTTCATTCAATTCCACTTCATTCTTTTTATAAAAAAAAGTATCTACTTGATTATTATCTATGGTTTCAGCATAGGATTCGAAGCCCTGTTTCTCCAATAATTGCTTGAGGGGAATGGGCTCAAAACTATTTACCAATCGAAAAACCTGACCCGGCTTTAATTGTTTAATGCCTTTCATGATCAGGTTCAAGGGATCCTTACCCTTTTCAATCTCTGGGCGCACATCGAGTGTAAGAATAGAATCATTGTCCAGGTTTTGCATGAATGCAGGTTTGGGCTTTTCCTTCTCATATGTTTCAACCGCTACATCCTTATCAAAAACAAAACCGAGCGGTTCCAACTTGGTAGAGAAATCTTCCATACTGCAATCACCTAATTTGCTCGCCATATAAATGGAAGTGCGGGAAGCCATCAACTTTCGCAAAAGCGGGTTGCGCAACTTGTTGAATTTTGGCGACAAGCTGATGATCGCTTCCAGTGCATCGGGATGTTCCTTAATGATGCTGGAGATTTTTGTATTGCCGTTGATTGCTTTCATAATATATATGAGCACTGGAGTGGGCTGCCAGTTTTTTTGTTTTCCCGGTCAATAGGTCCATCAAAACGGCCGCGTTATTGTTTTGGGAATCCTTTGCAGCATAGAGTAGACTGACCATTCTTTCCCCAGCAATTTCTTTGAGCCTTTTCAAGTCATCCTCATGTGCCATTAGTTCCTCCCGGTATCGTTTACTAAATTCCTCAAACTTTTCTGGCTGGTGGTCAAACCATTTCCTCAACTCCGTGGAGGGGGCAATTTCTTTGTTCCATTCATCGAGCATCGCATCTTCTTTTTTTAAACCTCTGGGCCAAAGCCTGTCAACCAATATGCGATATCCATCATCCACAAAAGCGGTTTCATAAACCCTTTTGATTTGAAAATTCCTATGCATGTTTGTTGTTTTTATTTTCCTTTTCCAATTCTATGGCTTTGGGGAAAAGGATATTGTTTTCCAAATGAATGTGCATTTGCAAATCTTCTTCAAACTCTTTCAACATTTTATATAATAAACTGTAGGAAGCACAGGCATCAGCGGGTAGTGAATAATCATTACTGAGCTTTCTGATTTCCTCAAAATTTTTGGCCACGAAATCATGTTCCATTTCCATCATATTGATGGGGGCGTTCACTGAACCAAACTGTTTTGATTGAACGGAAGCCGTTTTTTTATCCTTACTAGTCAAGTCTTTGATAAAGGGGAACAAAATCACTTCTTCTTTAACCATATGCGAGGAAAGTTCCTCCGCAACCTCGTTAACCAATTTATTGATAGTGGATAGTTCCGGGTGATGGGCCGAATGCACCGACTTCACTTTTGCTGCATACCCTACTAAGTCCGGCAAGGTTTTGCGGACATATCGGTGATGGGTATTCACAATATAATCCGATAAAAATCCCAAATCCCACTCATTATATGGAATGGGATGCGATGCGGGCACTTTGTCGGCTTCCTGAATCTCCTTTTCTATTTTGGTCACATCCAGCCCTTTTTCAGCGCAAGCTTCCTTAATGGTTTTTTTGCCACCACAACAAAAATCCAACCCATATTTTTTAAAGATGGCTGCTTTGCGAATGTCTTTGGCCGCCAATTGACCTAGCGTCTCATCGCTATCCCCACTCACACGCTTTGAAATCTTAACATCCCACCACTCTGGGCCTTGGGCCAGATATTCCCAAATAAAAACATTCCCCCTTTCCCCCAACAATTGATAGTAGAGCGGCTTAGGGTCATGGTCGTTGTGGATCACCAGGCTTTCGCCTTCCTGCAATGCATCATAGCGGGCAAAAATGGTAGGGTGCTTTTGTTTAGGCTCCAACAAAGTAACGTTGAGTATATTTTCTGTATCGGTATCCATTTTACAAGTTTTTTAAGTGATGGGACAAAAGTAGTGATTTTCGATTAATAAAAGTATTTAAATACTTTTATTAATCGAAAATGGCTTTTTGATGACAAAATGGAAGCTAACAGCCAAACAAAAAAAGCTATACGAGTGGCTTGGGTTGGGCATCGCACAAATTTTCTGCCTACGCAAAAAAAAACAAATTTCGTATATACGATACAGTTAAAAAGAACCAAATAGACAATGGGAATTGGGTTTGCTTTAATTGGCCATAATGTGGACATTTATCCGAGCTTTAACTACTTGTTGTTTTTTTCCAATGTGATGGGTTGGGATATCGTTTTTTCCCGTAATTTTCATCTCCAAAAGTATAAACCCAAAAGTGCCCATAGCACAAGATTAACACAAACCCTAACGATTGTATATGAACAACAAACTGGTGCCGGCTGATTACATTGTATTTGTTATTTATTTCCTCATTGTTTCTTTTTACGGTTATTGGATCTATCAACGCAAAAGAAAGAAAAGTCAAGACACGCATGATTTCTTTCTGGCAGAGGGCTCGTTGACTTGGTGGGCCATTGGTGCCTCCCTAATTGCATCGAATATTTCTGCAGAACAATTTATCGGGATGAGTGGAAATGGTTTTTTCCTGGGTATCGGCATTGCGGCCTATGAATGGATTGCGGCCATTGCCCTAATCATTGTGGCCGTTTGGTTTATGCCCGTTTATCTGAAGAACAAGATATTCACGATGCCCCAGTTTTTAAAGACCCGTTATAATGAAACGGTTAGTCTGATCATGACCATATTCTGGCTTTTTCTCTATGTGTTCGTGAACATCACTTCCATCATGTACCTGGGTGCTTTGGCCATCAATAATCTGGCGGGCGGGCAATACCTCCACCCCATTATGATTGGCCTATCCTTATTTGCCATCTTCATTACACTGGGTGGCATGAAGGTGATTGGATATACGGATGTGATCCAAGTGCTGGTATTGATCATTGGTGGTGTAGTGACCACTTATGTAGCACTGACCATGGTTAGTGAGAAATTCGGATTGGGCAAAGACGCATTAGCGGGTTTCACGCAATTAATGAAAGATGCGCCCGACCATTTTCATATGATCCTTTCAAAGCCAGGTCCGAATAGCTCACAAAATGAGGTAGATAAATACCTGATACTGCCTGGCCTTACCATGTATTTAGCAGGCCAATGGATCATCAACCTGAACTATTGGGGCTGCAACCAGTACATCACGCAAAGAGCCTTGGGCGCTAACCTAAAAACTGCCCGTACGGGTATTCTGTTCGCTGCCATCCTGAAACTATTTATGCCTGTGATTGTAATGTTACCCGGTATTGCGGCCTATGTATTGTATAAGAACGGTTCCATCCAATCAGAAATGTCACTGGGCGGCAAGTTCAATCCAGACAATGCCTACTCCTCCATACTGGGATTTTTGCCTGATGGGCTGAAAGGTCTTTCTGTTGCCGCTTTGACAGCGGCCATTGTAGCATCACTGGCAGGTAAGGCCAATAGCATCTCCACCATTTTCACCCTCGATATCTATAAAAAATATATCAAAAAAGATGCTTCCGAAAAGCAAATGGTATGGGTGGGCCGGATCACCATTCTAGTGGCCATGATTTTTTCTGTAGCCTTTACCTGGCAAGATCTTTTGGGCATTAGCAAAGAAGGTGGGTTTACCTATATCCAACGGTACACAGGTTATATCAGTCCGGGTATATTCGCCATGTTCATATTGGGTATGTTCTGGAAAAGAACCACTGGGGCTGCTGCCATCGCTGGATTGATTACCGGCTTTGTAATGGCCGTGGTATTTAATGAGTTTGCAGCAAGCTGGTTTGGGCACGAAACCTTGTTGTACACGGCCTTTATCAATTCGAAAGGAGTTTACGAAATCCCCTTCATGGTGTGCATGGGCTGGTCTTTTGTCTTTACCGTGTTGGTGATGATTGCCTTTAGCTTGGGAGGGCCTAAAATAAACAAAAATGCTTTTGAATTGGATGCAAAGATGTTCAAGCTGAGCCCGTCAAATATTTTCCTTATCATCATCATATTGCTGGTGCTGATGGGACTTTATGTGAAGTTCTGGTAATTGCACATAGTAGTCAATCAAACAAACCCCATTCTGTAAATTTTTATATTGGATGGGGTTCTTTTTTAGAATAATCAAATAAACTGGATTGACTAAATATTAGATTAGGGTTTGCAAGAATGCGTCCTGATAGTTTTTTACAAAAGCTATGACATTACCGTATTTGCTAAACTCATCGGGTTGGTGCATGGTGGTTAGTACAACTGTTTTCATACCTGCATTCATAGCCGATTCCACCCCTTTCGGCGCATCTTCAAACACAATACAGTCTGCCGGTTTTTTTTGCAGTAGATGAGCCGCTTTTAAAAAAGTTTCCGGGTCAGGTTTACTATGTTTAACATCATCAGCGCTTACGATGGCAGAAAAATAGTTTCGGATATTCAGATTGTCCAATACAAAATCGATATTGAAGCGGATGGCAGCCGAACCGATCGCCATCTTGATATCCCTTTTTTTTGCTTCTTTCAAAAAACCATCCAACCCATCAATGAGTTTCAGATGAGGAAGAAATGCTTTTTGATAACGTCTTTCCTTTTCCACCGACCAATGCTCCATTTCATCGGCGGTCAGATGACCTTCGCCTAATATTCGGACAAAAACCTCTTTGTTTTTGCCATACATATTTCGGCGCACTTCATCCCAATCTTTTTGGGAATGGAGGTCCTCGTTCAACAGTGCATGCCAGGCCCTAACATGAAATTCCATATCGTCAATCATGGTGCCGTTCAGGTCGAAAACAAATGCCTTGGGGGATTGGTCCATCATGGGTGTGGTTCTTTAAATTGAAAACCTATAAGAATAGCAAATCTAATCAATATACTATGGATTAAAAGAAGGCATAACGCCATTGAAGGAATATTTTGCCATTCCCAGCTTTACCAAATTCATCAACGACTGGATGAAGAAAATCGGTAAGTGGCATTCATTCGAATTGCTCATACACTGGCGCGGATATACAGCCAGGCTCTTGTACAAATGGTATCCATGACAAGGTTGGTAAGACCAACAAGTTTATGGATGGCGTGCTGAAGCACAGATAGACCAAACCTGATTGCCCACGCTGCTTAATTGTGCCAATTGGTTGACTGAGTATATTACGAAATATTAGGCCAACTTATTACGGTTTTGGAAAATTTGAAAACGAACAAAGCCGAAATAAAAAGAACGATTGCATACATGGCATACCATAAGGCTTCCTGTGCTGGGTTAATATTAAAAGGACCAAACGCAACAAGGCAACCTGTAGAAACAACATGCATGAATTGAACTAAAGGCATACTCCCAGTCTTTGAATAAACCCACATCATCAAAAGCCTCATCGCAACAAGGATTGCAGTAAAGGATATAAAAAATGGCAATAAATATTGTTTATGTGGGTATGTTGCCCCAAGAAAATCAATTACTGGTAAATGCCAAAGTCCCCAAAACAATCCTACTATGACGGATGATTTTAAAACGGTATGGTGTAACCGTAATTTTTTGTAGGCAAAACCGGTCCATCCAATTTCTTCAAGAAAGCCCTCAGGGATTCCAAATAAAAATCCAAAAATGAAAAAATTTGGTTTGAATACAGGGGATACAAATGTTCGCAGGATAAAAAGGGTTATCAAAATTAAACAAGGTGGAATAACAAAAACAATGGCGTACCATTTAAATGGAGCTTTCCATTCACCCATTTGTGAAAATAAATTTCTAATGCCAGTTTTCTTTTCAGCTAGTTGGGTCAAAGCCAAACTTGCAGCAACTGGTCCGATAAGCATTAATGGAAACATGAGAATTCCATCCATCTTAGGAATAGCTTGTCCACTAAATAGTTTCGATGAAACTAAAATAAAAGCCCCAAGCCATGATATGGCAAAAGTGCCAATAAAATAACTTGTAATAGGATGCCGTACAATTATATTTTTATAATTCATTTAATGTAATTCGGGCTGACCTTTTACTTGATATGCGCCACATAGAGGTACGCACAACAACAAGGCCCTGCTTAATGGTGGTGCTATTAGGAAAAGTGCCGCCGGTCCACTGCCTCATAAAGTTAAGAAAGTTGAGTTTATATTCTCCGCCCCAATCTCGGCATAGCTTGTGGCGGCAAATAATAAAGAAAGTGCTCACACTGGCGCGGATATGCAGCCATGCTTGTCTGCGGATGGGTATCGTTGCCTATGTTAAGCCCCAAAAGCTTATTGATTAGTCAGCAGAAGCACGGATACGCCAACACTCATCGCCCACCCTGCATATAAGCTAGTTGGGGAACAACGGTGGAGAATTGGAACCTTGACCAAGGCGGTTATTTATTTATTTGCAAGTTTGCGGTGCAAGTGTAAACGAAGAAAAATACACCGGTTCATAATTTTTATTGCTAACGAAACCCTGTAAGGCAAACAAACCTAGATATTTTGGATGAAAATTTAAATTCATTGCAGAGGCATCTTTAAAGGCAAAGTTTTTTGCGGAACTACAAGAATATAATAATCTTATATTCTCCCCAGATTTTTGAATACGCAGACCTGAATAAGCCAGGTTAGTTTTTACCAGCTTTTCATTGATTGAATTCAATGTAAAAACAGGTACATGCACTATTTCCTCTGGATGAGTTAAATTATTGCCAAGAGTTGTTATCGCCTGTATAATAATCTCTTTTGAATTAGTAAACCCACCAAAATTATCATTGTATGCCAATGACAAGCGAAGCGTTTTGCCATTTTAATTTGTGTCTTCCATTAACAAAATACCTGCCTGCTGCCATTCTTGTTGCGGAAAAAAATTCTGCAAATGCACTTCTGCTGTAAAACAGTCGGTATTAATTTTTCTAAGTACCAAGTTTTTTATTTTTGGTTGATTAGCTGTATCCAGCCAGTTATCACCAGTCAAGGTATACAACGATAGCATTCCAATTTTTTCTCCACGCCTATTCCAAAATCTTTCATCCTTATCTTTTACAAACCAGCCATCATGTGTTAAAGATTCATCATTCACTGAATGGAAATCGGTAGAAAAAACGTTTGCCTTGGGCGGAGGTAAAAAATAAAAGCAAATTATTATTATAGTCAGGAAAAGAGGTATCAAAATAAAAGCTGAAAAATGTCTTTTGGTTTTTGAATTTGCTTCAAACGATTTATGATTTGAAAGGTATTCTTCCTTGTATTTAAACCAATAAGGAAAATGGTTTTCATTTTTTTTACGCTCAGTTTCTGAAGTGTACGGTGCATTTAAAACATATCTCGCCAACGTGTCCAATGTTGCGATAGATGGATTTTCTTCCTTTGCATTTTCATTATATACAAATAGTGAAAAATTTTTTAAACTCTTCCATCCTATCACTAAGCCGGTCGCCTCAAAAATTTGATTGTACAGCAGCTTACTTTCTGTTTCTGTCAGGGCTTGCTGCAAGGGATATCCCATGCATTTTGCTTCTGCCTCTTTATATAAACTAAAGAACACTTTTTTAGTGTCTCCATCCATAATTATTCAATGTTTACGCTGAATTTACGCAATATTTCTGTTTTAGTTACGCCTTACGAAATTATATAAGAGCAGTTTTACACTTCAAAAAATTACGAAAATATGAAGTATGCTATTATTTTACTGCTTTGCTTTCATTTCATGACATCTTTTTCGCAACAGTTGCAATTTCATTACGATGCCCGACATTCAATTGACCCAAAATATAATCCAAAAAATTTTACAACCTTGTATTTTGAGTATTTTAAGGACCAGGATTCAGGTAAAGCCTTTTTTAAGCCCGGCTCCTTTTTATTAAAAATGCAGGCCGATTTTTTAGGGCAGGATAACAATATGGGTAAGTTTTACATGCAGGTTAGCCAATCTTTTCGATGCTGGCAGCCTAAAATTTTTTTGGACGTTCAGTACAGCGGCGGACTTGGGGTAACAGAACCAAAACAATATAGCTTTTATATAAATAATACTTTTTCCCTAGGTTTGTCATATCCGTTTAAATGGAAAGGAGCTTTTATTGCCAGCCAGTTGAATTTTAAATTTGTTCCGTATAAAAAACCGAGCTCGGATTTTTTGTACACTCTATACTGGTGGAGAGGTTTGATGAATTACAAATTTGAATTTGCAGGTGATTTTTCTGTTTGGACGGAAAACAAAAATCATGGCGATGACTTTACGAAAAACTTGCAGGGAAAACGCTTTTCATTTTTCGCGGAACCACAATTTTGGTACAATGCTTCAAAAGATTTTTCAGTCGGAACAAAAACAAATATGTACTATCACATAAACACAACGGACAACGTATTTCAAGCATATCCTACTATCGCTGTACGATGCAAGTTGTAACCGCTACCCGGCAGACCATGATAACTTAGCTCCACATAGCCATTGTGGTAGTGGCTCAGATGGATAAACCAGTGGTGCCGAAGTTAGACAGACTTAAAAGCTGGCAGCGGTGCTATTATAGCCGCAATTTATAGACCTCCACTGGCTAGGAAATCCGACCAAGTCAGTGGGGATGGTTATCACATACTCCGCTGTTGCAGTTGAAGCAAAGCTTTGTGCGATGGGCCACCAACTGCCAATCCGAAAGCCTTATAATGGCACAAAAAACACACTGGCGCGGATATGAAGCCATGATTTCGTGCAGATGGGTATCCGTGCCAAGATTGGTAAGGCACATAAGTTTATGGAGTAGGCTGAAAAATACAGATACGCCAACGCTCATGGCTAACGATGATGTTTACGCGAATCCTAGCCGTTTTTATTGCGGTATCTGTTCTACCAAAATTTCAATGCCCGCTTTGTCAAAATAGGTACATGTCATGTTATCCATACAAACCGCCCATTTTTCAACACCTGATTTTGCACAGTCCTTACAGAAAGTTGGATAGTCTGTTTTACCTTGTTGGTGTGCCTTTATTTCTGCCTTAAACTGTTCGATGTTTGACGTTTCGGCAATTGACAATGCCTCATACTTAGCAACTGACGAAGTTTTATAATCATTCACACCGAAATAGTCGGTATGGCCATCAGTTACAAAAGTTTCATAAAAGGTAACACCCAATTTTTTGATGTCCTGAATGTATGTAGGGAAGTCTGCACCTGATTTCACTTTGCGGTGAGCCGCTTTGATTTGTTCTACTGTAAACATTTTTGCTTTGTTTTTAATTGTTAACCGATTAGTTGAATTACAAGCAACCATAATGCTTAAACCTGTCAAAATGATAGTTGATTTAAAATTGCATTTTTCATTCTCTTTACATTAAGATTACATTGCAAAGGTGCAACTGCTAAAGATCCTGTAATTGTAAAAAATCGTTTTTCTACAAGAAGCGTTTGAAATTTTCGGGTGTGTATCCTGTAAACTGTTTAAAATCATTGATGAAATGGGCTTGGTCAAAGAAATTGTGACCGTAGCAGATTTCAGTCAAGGATTTGCAGTTATTTAGATCGTCAAGAACTACGTTGAAACGAACAATGGAAGCAAATTTTTTAGCTGTTGTGCCAACTACTTTTCTAAAGCGTTTTTCAAATGGGCTTTGGCTGATAAATAGTCTTTCGTTCAATTCTTTTATACGGATTGTTCCGTTACTCTGGTAAATAAGTTTAACAGCTTCAACAATTAATTTGTCTGTCTGAATGTCTTTAAGTTGAGATACCAAAAACGCCTCAACGACTTTTATTCGTTGTTTGTCAGTGGCAGCTACTTTCAATTTTTCTTCGACTTCTGCAACACATTTTCTGTCAAAAACATGGTCAAGCGAAATGCTTAAATTAAATAGTTCGTTGGCAGGGTGTGAAGCAAAATGAGTAAAGCCAACTTCTGTGAAATAAACTAATATGGTTCCGATGTCGGCAGCGTTTTTGAAAATTTTGCAGCCGTCAGTAATTCCTGTAATTCCTGCCGAAGTCAGTCTGCTTTCTGTATTCCCGTTTATGATAGCAAGTTGTCCTTTGTATTGGAAACCCATTACAAGCCCTGTTAAAGGGAAAACTTTATACTCATTTTCCCATTCATTCTCAGAAACCACAAAATATTTGATATAGGGCTTTAGCTGGTCTGTCGGAAAATGTATCTCAAATTTCATTCACTTGTTTTAGTAAGCTATGTCTGTAAAATTGCCTAAAACGGCTAGTCTTTACCATTTGTGGCGGCATACGGAAAACGTCCCGCCCAGACCGATGCTCGCTTAAAGGCACAAAAGTTGAAAATATATTTTAACGCTTGCACCTATCCGGAAACGTTTTCTCGAAAAAGATTTCTTTGGCAATTAATCAAATTTGTGTTGGGAACCGATTTACATTTTTGTAGTAAATATAAACGGCCGGTTCTTTTCCCATGGCAGTGAACCATTGCTGGCAATAGGGTGCCATCCAGATGGAATCACCTTTTTTTACAGGGTACCAATCCTGACCAACCCTGTACACTCCTTGCCCTTGAAAAAAGAGCAAGCCGTGTTCCATAATATGTGTTTCAACTAAGGGCAAATGCCCGCCACTTTCATATGTAAAAATATTTACTGCCATATCAAATGATAGGTTATCGGGCAGTAATACTTGGAGACGCAAAGCATCGTCACCAAGATAAGCGGATGCAGGAAAATTAGCTGTATCGCCAAATTGAACTTCGGGAATGTCATACCCTTCCAACTTTTCATACTCTTTGTGAAAAGTAAGAATTTGTGTACCCTCGGCAAACTCATCAAACAAATATTTTTTTTGAATGGGCATAAACACAAATTGCCCTTTGCTTAAATACCGTGTTTCATTTCCAATCGTTGTTTTACAACTTCCTTCCAAGATATAAAAGAAAATTTGTGAACTAACTGTTTTACCTGTGAGTCTTGTACTTTTTTGAGCCGTAATAATTGTCTGACTAAAATTGGCACCCATTGCGTGGTTAATAATAATATTAACGGTACAATTTGTCCAGTCCGGCACAGTACTGTTTATATACCCATCCTCGGCAATAATGGCATGGTTTCTTTTTACTATACTTCTTGTTAAAGCTGAAATTTCCATGTTATAGTTGATATCAATTTTTAGATTTCAATTGCTCCAGTTTTTTTCTTGTTTCCGTATCATTTCCTAGAGTAAGTGCCTTGGTAAAACTTTCAATTGCATTTTTTTTATCGCCTTTTGCTTCATAAAAATCACCCATGCTGTCAAAAACATTGGCATCTTGTGGATAGTTTTCAATATTCATCTTAAAGAAAAATTCCGCTTTATCCCACTTTTTAAAACTCAGACAGGTATATCCCAATTTATTTACAAGATCTTTTGGTGGAGTTACTGTATAGCCTAGTCGCTTTGATACCTTTTTATAGTGGGTGATAAATAATCCATCAACATTATTTACCGCATTAAAATATTTCCCGGGATCGATCTGCAAAAGGTTTGACTTGAACTGGTTGTAGTCAAATAAAAATTTCAGGCCATCATATTCCCCATTCAAAGGAATAGTTTCGTGTACTTCCTGCGGATAAAATTTTGAATTCCACCGTAACCCGTTAGTGTTTACTTTTTTTAAATTATTCACAAACTGTCTTACAGAGCGATACAGAAGGGTATTGATGGTAGTATCTTTTAACACAGCAATAGTATCCATGCCGAGCGGCATATCATTGGCCCTGGCAATAAACAGGGAAATGTTTGTGAATTGTTTTTTGACGAAAACCTGTTTGGCTTCTTTTACTAGTTTTTGATTTTCCCACCATAAACTGGGGTCAATGGCAATATATGCATGGAAGAGTTGGGTGTTATTCAAAAGGGTATTTATCACAGTTAGCCCCCCTAATGAATGCCCGCTAAAAATACGGTAGGGAGCAGCCGGACAGATGGAATCAATATGAGGTATTAATTCCTTTTCTATAAAGTTCATAAAATATTCACCAGCTTTTGAATAGCTGGTGGCAGGTGTCAGGTCTCTGTTACGGTCATTGTTGGTAATCCCAACAACAATCATATCCCCCCAAAATCCGCTCATTTGTTTTATCATACCAACGGTAGCATAAAAATGTTCTTCGCCATCAAGCAGATATAAAACGGGGTAACGTTGAACCTTGGTATTATTATTTTCTGCAGGGTTATAAATAAATAATGTTCTTTTTTCCTTTAATATTTTTGAATAGATATGGTCAACCTTACCGATTGATAGGGGGTCAATATTTTGACTTTTTGCGGAAGTTAGTAAAAAGAAAAAAACGATGCTTCCAAATGTCTTCATTTTGTGATTTTATGTTTTGTCTGGTAAGGTTCCATTTGAAGTGACACATAATGGACTGGGCTTGACTTTCTGTGTCGAAATTGGGAAAATCTCCCGCCCATGCCATTGCTGGCTAAAGGTACAAAAGTTGAAAATATATTCCTTCACTAGTCTTTGTTTGTAATAGAAGCACCCTCAACAATCGTGATTTTAACGAGGACTACCAGCTATTAATTTACTGAATTATAATGGTGCTGCTGTAGGCAATAACCTGAGTGTTCCTAGGCCAAGTTATACACCCAGTGGCAGATCAACCAATTGGTACAACAAGCTAGGTTGAGTGTAGGGTAAAAACACAGATACACCAACACCCATTTCCATAAAAGCATATCTGCAACAATGTATAGGTAGAATAAAAAATGTCATTCAAGCATTTTAAAAACACTCTTATCCTCCACCCGGATATAGAAATTGGTTAAAAATAAAGCTTGCTGACATGCCAACCTCAACCTCGGTGTAATTTGTTGCGGCAATTAATAAAGAACCTTACTCGGCTTGGCCTACGCCGCCTTTTCTGTAGCTTACAGCTACCATTTGGGAATAGGGTTATGATGTTCCGGCACAGCTTGAGTTTGATTTAGGGCGTACGCCAAGCCATACGCCCTGTGGCAGCGTAACTGGATGTTACAATAGACTACGCTGAGTGCGGAAAATGTCCCGCCCGGGCTAGTGCTTAGCTAAAGTTGAGAACATATTTATAAGCATGGCTTGAGCACCAAATCTCTTAACAAAGCCATGTTTTACTCAAATAACTTTTTACCTTTATTAGCCCAATTTTTACCATGCTCCCTGAAAAATTTGAGATTGTTTACAACGGCAACAAAGTGGATGTCCATACTTTCAGTATCGACAAGCAGACCCTTTTCCGTGTGATGCTCCCGGGTGGCTCTGCGCCCTTGGTGCTTGGCAGGGCTACACATAATGAAGGAGATAAATTTTGGACCTCTTTCCCTGAGGGTAGACAGGGGCTTGCCGAAAAGATCGGGCCACTCATTGAACAATATTATAGGGCTAACAATAAATAAGCGATGTGCTATTATAACGGACAACTGGTGACAAGAGCAGAATATATCCGATTGAAGGGTTTGGAAAAACTGTTGGCAAATTATGATTTCCTGAAATCCCCTTTGCAAGATGGTTTTGCATTTGGCAATACGGCCGTCCTCAAACGTTTCCCCGACCGTGAGGATTTTGATATTGTGCAGATGGAATGGGGCTTTCTGAAGGGCGACCCAAACAAATGGCCGTTCATCAGGACCAGGGAGGACGCTGAAAAAATCCGGCGTGGCTATAAGGATGAAAAAGGTTTTCATCCGGGTTTGAATTTTCTCAACGCAGTTGCTGAGGAACTGCTTCTACCAAATAAGGTGTACCGTGATGCCGCTCTCAATAGAAGGTGTCTGGTGCTTAGCTCTGGCTTCTACGAATGGCGTCATGTTTTCCCCAAAAACAAAAGAACGGGTGAGCCTTTGAAAACGGCTGTTAAATATCCCTACCGGATCGGACTGAAAGGGAAGGAATATTTTTATATGGCTGGTATATGGGAACCATGGACAGACCAAATGTCTGGAGAGCATGTTGATACTTTTGCCATCGTTACCACCAAAGCCAATGAGCTGATGAAACAGGTCCACAATTCAAAGGAGCGGATGCCGACCATCCTAAATGAAGACCTTGCTCATGAGTGGATGTTCGGGAACCTTTCGGAGGATAGAATCACAGAGATTGCTCTGACACAATATCCTTATAAAGAAATGGAAGCCTATCCGATCGCAAAGGATTTCAAGAGTGCGCTTGACCCTACTGCTGCATTTAAATATGATGAGCTTCCTGAACTTGTGTTGGATTGACCTATTGTTATTTATTATAGTAACTGAGCCCAATGAACCCTTATTAGCTCCAGGATGAAGCTGGCTTCTACTTTATCCAAAAAGAGAATTGGTATAGAACCCACTTTTAATAATATGTTACTTCATAGGCCAATTGCACTTGCTCACTTAGATCTGAAAGACCTATTTTGGCAGCATCGATAGGAATTTGTGTCTCTGCACCATTTTGTCGGATTGTGCTCCAAGAAATGTTATATATATTTCCCGGAAAAACTAGGCTAAATACCTTTAGACTAATCTCAACAATTTGAGCGTTGGCCTCCAATATTATATCATAATGCCAATCTTTTCCAAGTGAGTAAGACATTAAAACTGTTTCATTTTTTTGCTTTTTTATCATGGTTTCGATTTTGAGTATTTGGATATTAACTTGACCAATTAAATATATTTGATTTTTTAGTTGCCTATTATTTTAAATCCCGCACTTACATCAAACCTAAACTATTTATATCGGCTTGAAAATATTTTAGTTAGCAACTCATTCTTCTTTTTAAAAAATTATTGAATTTCCATAATTGGTTCTGGGTTAAAAGCCGCCCTACTTCACCACAAATATCTTATCGAAAGGTTTTTCGACAAGCCTAGCGCCATCCTTACCCATCCCCCTTGCACGCATCAGTAGGCTCTCGCCATAGCGGTGCTTCACGCTATCGATTGCTTGGTAAAGGTTGATCATTTCTTGTGTGTCCTCATAAAGACTGATCTGGTAATTCCCAGGCACGAGGTTAGTGAACTTTACACCAACAAGTCGGATGAGCATCCTTCGCTCGTATAGTTTGGTAAGCAGTTCCCAAGCTTTCTTTAACAATATATGGTCTGAATTGGTGAATGGGATGGATACCTGTTTGACGTGGGTGTCAAAGTCGGAATAGCGGAGCTTCACGCTGATGCAGCCCGTCAGTTTGTTCTGCTCCCTAAGTTGGAACGCAATCTTCTCGGTCATCCTCACGATCTCACTGCGCAGGAAATCCATATCGATCGTGTCCTGTTGGAAGGTCTCCTCGGTGGAAATGGATTTCACCTCACGGTAAGGCACAACCGGGCTTTCGTCGATGCCTTGTGCTTTTCTCCATAGATCGGTACCACTCTTGCCCAATAAATTCTGCATCATCTCGATCGGTATCTCGCTCAACACCTTCACGGTCTCCACGCCCATCTTCAACAATAGCATCGCTGTTTCCTTCCCCACGCCCGGGATCTTGATGATGCTCAAAGGGGAAAGAAAACCCTTTTCGTTCCCGAAGGGTATCTCTATCTGTCCGTTCGGTTTCACCTCGTTGGTGGCCACCTTGCTGATGAGCTTGTTACTCGCCAGTGCATAGGAAATGGGCAGCCCGCTTTCCCTGGCAATCTTGGTCTTAAGTTCCGATGTAAACTTCCCACAGCCAAAAAACTTGTCCATGCCCGTTAGGTCAATATAGAACTCATCGATGGATGATTTTTCATAGAGCGGAACGTTGTGCTTGATGACCTCCGTGACAATCGAAGAGAATTTCCCGTAGGACTCATAATCGCCACGCACCGCGATCAGTTGTGGGCAGAGCCTCCTTGCTATCTTCATCGGCATCGCACTATGTATGCCGAACTTTCTTGCTTCATAGCTGCAAGCGGCCACCACGCCCCGATCGCCCGTGCCGCCAACGATCAGGGGCTTGCCCTTGAGCTTGGGGTTCTTCAATTGCTCCACCGATACAAAAAATGCATCGAGGTCAAAATGGGCGATATGTCGTTCGGGTGTCAAAAACATGGTTATAGGTTTGCATATTTTCTCTCTTTGTATCCCACTTTTTTCATGTGGCTTACCTCCACGCTATAGGCCTTGAAATCCTCCACCACTTTTCCATGGATCCTGTAAAAGCCCCTGCCTTGCAATGGATAGGCCCTTAACGAATCAGGGAAATGTACCGTATCGATCCAGTCGAGGTTGTTGTCAATGAAAGTGCCGAAGGCCATCGTGGTATTATTTTTTGTAGGCACAATTTTGCAGGTGATATAATAGCCAAGCATGGTCACTTCCTTGCCCACCAGATTGCCCAGTTCTTTGGCTGGAAGGTATTTTGAAACATCATCATCCACCACCTCAAAGGGGTTGCGCAGAGGGAAGCCCAGTATTTCCATTTCATCGTACATGTCGTCAAGCACATTGTCAGACAGTACGGGCAGCGCAAATTCCCTTGGCCGTTCATTAAAAAGCGACGCATGTGCCGGAGCAAGTGACCTATTCTTCTTCTGCAAAAAATTGGCCTCCCATAATAATTGCTTTTTGCTCTTCCCGGTGAACCTAAAGGCACCGATACTCACAAGGATGTTCAATTGCTCGGGGCCAATGTTCGTACGCTCGATAAAATCCTGTAGGTGGAGATAGCTGCCATATTTTTTTCTTTCCTCAATGATTTTTTCCGCCATTGCTTTCTCCAGCTCTTTGATGTGCACGAAGCCCGTGTGCACATCCGTGCCACGTATGTCGGTGAGGTAGGCACTATTGTTCACACAGGGAAGCTGCACCTTGGCACCTGTTTTCATCAGCTCATAAAAATAGAGGCTGGTATCATAGAAGCCCCCGAAATTGTTGATCACCCCCACCATGAACTCCATGGGGTGGTAGGTCTTGAGGTAGAGGTCCTGAAAACTCTCTACGGCATAGGAAGCCGAATGTGCTTTTGAAAAACTGTAGCCGCCAAAGCTCTCGATCTGTCTCCACACTTCTTTGGCGATATCGTCAGGATAGTTTTTTCCCTTGCAGTTCGCAAAAAACTTGTCCCGTATGCGCAGCATCTGTTCATTGCCCCGGTACTTGCCGCTCATGGCACGGCGAAGTATATCCGCTTCGCCCATGTCTAGCCCACCGAAATGGTGCGCCACTTTGATCACGTCCTCTTGGAACACCATCACGCCAAAAGTTTCCTGCATCAGGTCTTTCATCATCGGGTGTATGTGCTGGAACTTGTCTTGGTTGTGGTAGCGGAAAATATATTCCCGCATCATGCCGCTGCTGGCCACACCGGGACGGATGATGGAACTGGCTGCCACCAGCCTGATATAATCATTGCATTCCAGTTTCTTCAGCAACTGCCGCATTGCCGGGGATTCGATATAGAAACACCCGATCGTGTTCACGTTCTTTATCTGCTCCCGCACACGGGGGTCCTTCTTGAATTTTTCCACCGCATGGATATCAATGGCTGTCTGTTTGTTCTCACGCATCAGCCGGATCGTCTCCTTCATATGGCTGAGGCCACGTTGGCTCAGTACGTCGAGTTTGTAAAGCCCGATATCCTCTGCCGCGAACATATCGATCTGTGTGGTCACAAAGTTTTTGGGCGGCAGGTAGGTAGCGGTATAGTTGTGGATGGGCTCCTCTGCAATGAGCATGCCGCCGGGGTGTATGCTCATGTGGTCGGGGAACCCGTTCATGAGATTGCCGTACTGGAAGATGAACCGCTGTATCGTATCAGTCCCAGTGCCAGCACCAAAAGTATCGCCCCTGCCCTGGGTATAGCGGTATGCCTTATCACCCAACATGTCGATCTCGTCCTTCGGCAGGCCGAACACTTTTCCCAACTGCCTCACAACAGCATTGAACTGGAAGGTCGTGAACATACCTAGCAAGGCTACCCGCTCTTCGCCATACCTTTTAAAAACGTAATCGATCAGCTCGTCACGGTCGGCATGCGAAAAATCAAGGTCGAAATCTGGCGGTGAAGTGCGGTGGGGGTTCAGGAACCTCTCGAAATAAAGGTCAAGTTCTATCGGGTCCACGTTCGTTATCTCCATGCAATAGGCAACGATGGAGTTGGCGCCGCTCCCACGGCCAACATGATAGAAGCCCCTTGAACGGGCATAGCGTATCAGGTCCCATGCGATCAGGAAATAGGAATTGAAACCAAGCTTGTCGATGATCCCCAGTTCCTTGTTCACCCTTTCCTCCGCAAGTTTGTTCCCGCTGCCATATCTCGCTTTCATCCCGTCCCAGGCCAGTTTCCGCAGCAGTTGCACATCATCGTTCTTGCTTGCACTGAAATGTTTTTTGTTCTTGTCCTTCCCAAACTCAAAGCTGATGTTGCACATATCCATCAGCCTGTACGTGTTGCTGATGATGAATGGGTACTGCCTGAACTTTTGGATCAGCTCTATCTCGGGGAGGAAATATTCATCGGGCATCGCTGTATCGCTTGCCAAAAGTTTGGAGCCGATGATGTTCTTGTCGATGCAGCGTAAAAGGCGGTGCAGTTCAAAATTTTTTTTATCCTGATAGGTGACCGGTTGCAGAACCACCAGTTTTTTTGCTGCGCCCGTTAGGTCCATACCAAAAAGCTTGTTCAATTCCGATGGCCTCACGCCGATATGTTCGTTGAAAAAAAGCTCCTGTGGTTTTTTTGTGCCCAAAGGGAAAACCACAAAGCCATCGTCGGGGCTGTCAAAAAAAGGGCTATCCCCCGTGGTTGTTGGGAAATCTTTTTTGAGTGACAGATAAGTTGAAATAAAATGGTTGATCCAATAGAAACCATTGTTGTTCGCTGCGATCAGGATATAGAGCAGCCTGTCCGCATTGCGTACCTCTACACCTAGTATGGGCTTTATGTTCTTGGCGTTGCAGAGCTGCACAAATTCGAGAGCGTCACAGGTATTGTTGATATTGGTCAGCGCCAATGACTGGATGCCCATCTGCTCTGCATGGTTGACAAGCCCTGCCGTGGGGAAAGTGCCGTATCGGAAACTATAAAAGGTCTTGCAGTTGAGGTACATGTATGTGATTATTGGGCAACTAAAATACTAATATATTTAGTATTAAGATGCTAAATTTTATAGTTTTTTGTAAAAGATTGGGGAAGATGGGGTTAAGACCAAAACGTTAATGTATCAAGATTGTTGGGATGGAAAGGTTGGGGGCTGTTGTCAGTATGGCTTAAACAAAGAATAGCTAAATGCCTCTAATCCTGGCAATCTTTATAATACTGGATTGCCAAAGTTCAAACCTCATTTAGCCATTTATTGATCAACTAGCAAGCTATTCAAAAAATCAGGGACCTTGGCAAAGCATAGCCAACACATATTGCTTTGCTACCGCACTTGCGCTAGACCCTTTCTTAAATATAAGCTTAAACTATTGGGGAAGAGAATAAAAAGAAGGCCACCGAAACAAGTGACCTTCTGTGCCCCGGAACGGAGTTGAACCGTTACGACCGTTGCGGGTCACAGGATTTTAAGTCCTGCGTGTCTACCAATTCCACCACCGGGGCAGGTTTGGGTGGCTTCAAACAAAAAATCCCACCCTAAAAGTTCAGAATGGAATTTTTCCAGAGCGGAAAACCGGGCTCGAACCGGCCACCTCGACCTTGGCAAGGTCGCGCTCTACCAAATGAGCTACTTCCGCTTATATCTATTTCAAAGTTACTTCTGTGAGAGCTGCCCGTTTTTTTCCGGGACTGCAAAAATAAGCGTTACAGCTTTCCCACAAAAATTTTTTATGAACTATTTGTACTCAGGGGTATACAAGGTATTGCCCGGTACGTTCACTTCGGGTTTGCCCTTATAACGGTGTGTGTACAGGCTATAACAACCTCCTAAGGTAATGGCCATGATACAAAACACCTGCAAATAAAAAAGGAATACCGACGAATTCACCCAATTATAAGTAAAGTCTTTGGTTTGGGGGTCTTTTATTTCTTCTGTTGCTTCCATAATTAATGAGTTGCCCCGCAAAAATAATGTATAGAATCAAAAAATCAGATTTTCCTACCAATAATTTCAGTAAAAGTTTTTTTTCCTGATACAAAATACTTCCACACGATGCTCTGGCTATACCAGCCCATGAGCTTTTGCCCCTTTGCATTGGGGAAAACACTGACTCTTTTTTTGAACAGGGCCCAATAGAAAAACGCAAGATGCGACTTGAATACAGTGATGGTCAAGGCTGGTTTTCCGTCTACCAAAAATTTGAAGGCAGAAACCAGATCCAGTAAAAGACGAAAAGGTATTTTCCAAAGCGATTGGGCTAAGGGCAGGTTCTTATATAGCATGATGAGGTTGTTCCGGAAATTCAGGAACAATTTTCTTTTGCTCTCTTTTTGAAGTGTGCCTGCGCCCACATGGTAGACCACCGATTGTGGGCAAAAGAAGATGCGATGACCAGCCAATTGTGCCCGCCAGCAAAAATCGATTTCCTCCATATGTGCAAAAAAATATGCATCCAAGCCCTGTAATTGATGGTAAACTTTGGCTCGTACAAATAGTGCCGCGCCACTGGCCCAAAAAACAGGGGCGGCATCATCATACTGCCCCAAATCCTTTTCACAGGTTTCAAAAACCCGGCCCCGAGCGAATGGATATCCAAAATTGTCCATCCACCCTCCCGCGGCTCCAGCATATTCAAACAACCCACGATCTGCATAAGAAAGTATTTTCGGCTGTGCTGCGCCAATGCTTTTGTCAGTCTCCATCCATTCGATTACAGGCTCAACCCAATCTGGACTTACTTCCACATCCGAATTCAACAAAACATAATAATCCGCCTCCACCAGTTTCAACGCAGCATTATAACCACTGGCAAAACCCAGGTTTTTCTCCAATGAAATAATGCTGACATCTGGGAAATTTATTTTTACAAAATCAATGGAATCATCTGTTGAGGCATTATCGGCCAGTATCACTTCCTTGTTGGCATAAGTAGTTTGCAGTACAAAAGGAAGAAAAGCTTCCAAGTACTTGCGACCATTCCAGTTGAGGATTACGATGGCTACTTTAGGCGATACCAACTTGATATAATTTTTTTGGGGGACAAGAACCTACTCGTCTTGCCAAATGGCTATCCAAATCCAAAAATAAGTGTTGTTATCGATAATATCATTTCATGGCGAGGAAAGGGATATAAACGAATAGCCCCGCTGATGGCGGGGCTTCGATCGCAGGTGGTTTCGGAACTATTGCTTGAACAGATTTTTGCTAAACTTTACCCTTCCATCAGAGCCAACCACATTCAATGCATATTGGCCTCTATCCAAACCAAGCGGGATATTTACCCTTATCAAATTTTTTCCCGCCTTGACCTGACAATGGGCACTCTCAATCATTTTGCCAGTCATATCATGCAGTTTTACCTGCACCAAATCAGCCGACTCGCTATATAGATCAATAGCCATTTGGTAAGAGGCTGCAGCATTAACGATTTTCTTTTCATCCCCAATACCATTCACAATGGCAATATTCGAATAATCAAAAGTACCGTCAGCAAAAACGATCCTAACTCGATAATAGTTGGCTCCGGGATTGAGATGGGCATCTTCAAACACGTACAGATTGGTATTACCATCGACCACGGTGCCCACGGAGTCAAATTGAGCTTTGTCCAAGCTGTGCTCAATGATATAGTAACTCACATCTTCATGCGAGGTTACCACCCAATTGAGCCGGGCTTGGTGGCTGTTGGCCAGTGCAGCATTTAAATTGGCTATTCGATCTGTGGAAAACTTCATCAATTGAAGTCGGTCGGAAGCGCGACCCTGTAAAAAAAACAGGGTGCAGAAAATCAGGGGCAAGGATGTAGAAATGGGTTTCATAGTGTTCGAATTTGAGTGTTAATTGGTTTTAAAAGGTTTGGATTGGTTACCGATTTAGCCAAATACAATTTAAATAGCCATGGGTTACTTATGACACTTGGATTAAAAACCGTGATACAAAACTTGTAAATCCTTATCCATTCGTTTGTAGTTGAAAATCGAATATGGGATAAAAATGATTCTATTATTTAAATTTTTGAAGACTGGGCTTTTTGCCATTTGTATTTTGGCTCGGTATCTGCACTTCCAAAACAAACCCTTTGCCCGGAACGGAACTGATATGTGCTTTGCCGTTAAAAATACTCAGTCTTCCACGGATATTTTTTAAACCAATACCCACCACCTTTTTGCCAGGCTCCATTCCCCTGCCATCATCAGCAATCACCATTTTCGAAAGTGTATTGGAACTGCTTAGGGAAATTCTTACCTTTTTTGCATGCGCATATTTAATAATGTTCGAGCATTGTTCTTGGGTAATCCGGTAAATAGCCAGTTTCTGCTCATCGCTCAGTAATTCTTCCTTAAAAAGAGTGGCATCCAGGGCAACTTCGATACCAGCAATTTTCAACATACTGTTAGTTAGGTCTACCAACTGTGCGGTCAATTTACTGGCATCAAAATCGGGAGGTACCAACAGATGCGAAAGCCTTCGGTTTTCTTCGATGGCCACTTTGATATTCTCCATCGAATAGTTGATATGTTCAATCCTTTTCTGGGGTTGCTTGATTGCCAGGGACAAAAACAGATTGGTGCCAGCCAGAATCTGGTTCACGTTGTCATGCAATTCCTGGGCAATTACCTTTCTTTCCTTTTCCTGTCCTACAAACATGGCATGAGCCACTTTTTTCTGTTCTTCCACTTTGATGGCCATCCTTTCCTGCTCTAAGCGTCGCAGTTCAGAAATATCAATATGCATGACTACCGCTCCCAAAAAAGTTTTTCCATGGATGGGGGTCACGATCATTCGGAACCATTTTTTTTCTGTAGGCGAATCGCAAGGATATTCATATACAAACTGATTGGCTTTATTATGCAATACCGCATTGATGCCACTAGCCACCAATTTGCTGTTTGCCTTGTCTTCGCCAAAACTGTTCTCTGCTATTTTCACATAACTGTCTCCAATAGGGTAATTAGGTCCCGTATACGCATTTTCATCGGCAAATCTATTCCAGGATTGGTTCACATCGAGTATCACCCCATTATTATCGAGCAAGGCAATGCTAGCGGGCAAGGTATTCAGGATGGTAGCAAGCCTATCTGCCAATACCTGCTTTTCCTCAAAACTTTTCTTTATCTCCTCTTCTGCTTTGCGGATACTGGTAATATCGATCATGGCACCCACCATACGGTAGGGATTGCCTTTTTCGTCAAAAAGGATATAACCGCAATCATGGATAAAAGCCTCTTCCCCATTGGCTTTAATAAAACGGTAATCATCTATCCATATTTTTTTTCGTTCTTTTAAAGCCGAATAGAGAGCTGAAACCACACGATCACGATCTTCAGGATGCAAACTCTTTTCCCATTTGTGATTGTCTATGCTGGTTTCTTTTGGGTCGAAGCCAAAATGGGTATAAAAATTTTCATTCCAGTGGATCTGGTCGGTTATGGGGTCCCAGTCCCAAATAATATCATTGGTGGCTTTGGAAACCAATTCAAAGCGCTCATTGGATTCACGCATCTTTTCTTCCGCCCTTTTCTTCTCGGTAATGTCCCGGAAAAAAACAGAAAGCCCATCTGCCGATGGGTAGATATGGTTTTCGTGCCAAAGATCAATCCCCGGCGTATAATCGATATTGTAAACGTAGTGCTGCTCCTTCATCGCTTGTTGTAATCCGAGATGGGTGGGGGAGCCGATAGAATCAGGGAATACATCCAAAATACATTTCCCAATCAAATCATCTGGGTTCATATTGATCATTTCGCCAGCCCTCTTGTTCAGATAGGTATAACAGAGATTCTTGTCCAATGAAATAAAGCCGTCCGTGATCCGCTGGATCAAAGTGCTGTATTTTTCCTCAGATTTGCGAACCAGCTCTTCTGCTTGCATTTGCTCTGTAATATCCCTATAAAAAATGGAAACACCGGTTGAGGAAGGGAAAACACTAACATCAAACCATTTTCCTAATGTGGGAGAAAAAGCTTTTACATAGGTATTTTTTTGGGTACTAATGGCCGTTTCATAGGAGTTGAAAATGGGCCTGCCAATGGCTTCGGGAAATTCTTCTTTCATACTTTTCCCAATCAAATAATCCGCTTTACGATTAACCAGTTTTTCGCCTATCTTATTAACGAAAGTAACAGTCCAATCTAAGTCCATCGTCAAAAAACCATCCGATATCCGTTCTATGACTTCCCGGTATTTCTTTTCGCTTTTTATCATTTTTGTTTCCGCTACCTTCCTCTCAGTAATATCCCTGTAATTGGCTACATAGGCCTTCACATCTGGATCAGCCAACAAGTTTGTTACCACGCCTTCCAACCAAACATAATATCCCTGCTTATGCAAAAATGGATATTGGAACTGGAATGGGCTTCCGGGATTGGTCTCCAGTTTTTTGTACAGGTCAAAGAAAACATTCTGATAATCTGGGTGTATGTAATCAAGTACTTTTCTACCATTTCTTTCCTCGGGGGAATACCCTAATATTTTTTCCACAGAGGGGCTTTGGTATAAAATATTTGAATTGGGTTCATTCAATACAATTGCATCAGAGCTATTTTCAATGAGTGCCCGGAAACGCTTTTCACTGGAAGCCAGTTTTTCCTCTGCCAGTTTTCGTTCGGTGATATCTGTACGAATGGCCATGTATTGATAGGGATTCCCATCATCGTCTATGAAAGGGACCACCGTTGCATGAACCCAATACCTGCTACCATCCCCCGCTTTGTTCAGGATCTCGCCCCGCCAAATCTCTCCCTTCTTGATGGTAGCCCAAAAATTTGCAAAAAATGATTGAGGGTGCTGACCCGAATTTACAATATTATGCGACTGTCCCACCAGAGCCGAAGCAGGCAGTTTTGAAATTTTACAAAAATTCTCATTGGCATAAGTGATCAAACCACGTGAGTCGGTAATACTTACAATGCTGGATTCATCGAGTGCAAACTTATAATCCGAAAGTTCTTTTAAAGTTTGCCTGATTTTAGTTTCTGCTATTTTCCGCTCGGTCACATCTCTTAGGTTCAGTACAATAGCTTGTACATCTTTATCATGCAGCAAATTGGTAGCAATGCCTTCAACCCAAAAATAATGACCGTCCTTATGACGGTACAAAAAAGAAGTGGGAATAGATTTACCCGGATTGGCTATCAATTTTTCAAAATCTCGGGTAGCTTGTTCCTTAAAATCAGGATGTGCAAAAAAGGAAGCATGTTGATATAAATATTCCTCACTTGACCATCCCGCAAGGCGCTTTGCCGAAGGGCTTTTGTAAATGACCCTAAATGAGGAATCGAGCAAGGAAACCATATCAGTATTGTTCTCCAGCATGGCCCGGAATCGCCTTTCGCTGGATGCCAGTTTTTCTTTGGTATTTTTCCTTTCCGTCACATCCCTAAAATTGGTAACAATGGCTTCCACCCCTTTCACATGAAGCATATTGGTCTGTGTGCCTTCCAGCCAAATATACTCACCTGACGCGTGCAGGAACCGCCCTTCAAAAGCTATAGGTGTACCCGGGTTTTCGAATGCCATGTTTCTCTTGCTTTCCAAAATCGAAACGTCATCGGGATGGGCAAAATCCTTTATCCTGCCCATACTATTATAGCCTAGGATTTGGAAAGCGGAGGGACTTCTATAAATAGTTTTATTTTCGTGATCGGTGAGCGAAATACCCTCCGCACTGTTTTCAATCAATGAGCGAAAGCGTAGCTCACTGTTATACACTTCCTGGGTGCGTTCCTGTACCTTTAGTTCCAGGACTTCGTTCATTTTTTTAAGTTCATCATGCAGCTTTTTTCGCTCGCTGATATCCCGAACAATGGCCGTATAAAAAACGACTTCTCCTTTTTCATTTTTGATAGAACTCAATGAAGTCTCCCCAACAAAAGTAGACCCATCTTTACGTGTATGATTTGTTTCTCTAACAGCGATATTATATTTATCGGCTTCTTTTTGAAATTCTACCATTTCCTCATTGGACATTTGTAGGAAACCAATTTGCTCCAAGGTTCGACCGATTGTTTCTTGTTGTTTGAACCCCAACAATTTTTCGGCTCCCCGGTTCCAGGACCGGATTCGATAATCCAGATCCCTAGAAACAATGGCTTCATTCGACTGTTCGACCAGGTTTGCTAGGTAATCCACTTCCTTTCTCAGTTCATGCTGTTTGGTGATATCATGGGTAACAATCATGTACCCAAGCTCATTCCCTTCCTTATCCCTTAGATTGGAGATAGAGGACAACACATAAATATCCTTTCCTTCTTTCGTTTTCTTTTTTAATTGTCCTGTCCAATGATTTTTGCTGTCCAATATTTGAACCATCTGTACGAGTTCATCATGGGTAATGTCCAGCCGCAACAATGCATTGGAATTTTTTCCGATCGCTTCTTCTTTTGTAAACCCATACATTTTTTCGGCACCTTGGTTCCAGGTTTGGATTTGGATATTTCGATCCACCATAAAAATGGCATCGTAAGTTTGGTTGATCAGTTGGCTTTGTAAAGCTATTTGTTCCAAAGCCTTGTTACGTTCCGTAATATCGCGGGTCACTTTGGCATAGCCCCTCAATGCCCCCCCCTCATCATAGAGTGCGGTAAAAACCACATTTGCATAAAACCGGGAGCCATCTTTTCTAACACGCCATCCCTCATCTTCATGACGCCCCTGCTCTCTGGCCAAAGCGAGATTTCGCCATGGGGTGGCTTTTGCAATATCCTCTGCCGTATAAAAGATTTCCAAGCTTTTGCCCAGTATTTCCTCCGATTTATAACCTTTGATGTATTCTGCCCCACTATTCCAACTGGCCACACAGCCATGGACATCCAACTGAAAGATCGCATAGTCCTTCACACTTTCCACCAACAAGCGAATGCTTTCTTCGCTTTTTGTAAGTTTTGCTTCGGCTATTTTGAGGTTGGTAATATCATTATTGGTTACGATCACTATAGGTTCGCCTTTCCGGTTGCGATGGAGAATCCAATGGCTAGAGACATAGATCTTTCTGCCGTCTTTGGTTGTTTGCAACAGTTCGCCCTGCCACTCATTGGTTTTAACTAAAACATGTTCAATGTCAACCAGCGGCTGGAAAAATTGTGTATGAAGTAGTTGGTGTACCCGTTTACCAATTGCCTCTTTTTTTTCCCAACCATATAAAAGTTCCATCCCTTTATTCCAAAAGCTAATTTCGCCGTTTAGTTTTCGGATTAGGACATGGGTGTTCTCAATGAGATTGGTATACTGTTGCAACTCCTCCGCTGATTTTCGCCGAAGGTTTATTTCTCGAATAATCAACCATGCGGAAAAAATAGAAATAAAAATGATCAGAGAATAGAGCAGTAAAATCGGAATTAAGCTATGAATGATGGTAAGTGCTGATTTCGCCTCCTGTTGCACCAGTACTACCCAACCATAACCCTTAACGGGTTGGTAAGCGGCTAAATTTTTTTGCTTGCTTATTGGGTCGTATAATATCTCGACATCCGATTTTCCGTTGAGGGCTTTTTGTATGGCAGGGTTCGCGCTATAGTCAATTAACGAATTTTGTTCACTATAGCCAGGACCAATAACAACATGCCCATGTTGATCCACAATATAAAGAAGGTTATTATTACTGATATTGACCTCACTACTTGAAGCCAACAGTTTTTCCATGTTTACCTGAAACAGCAAAATAGCCACCATCTGTCCATACTGGTTTTTCACGGGCATGGCCAACGCACAGGCCACTAATTGAGGAGAGTCTGGACATTGGTAAATTTCAGAAATATAGGGTTTCCAGTTTTTGCTTAGCCCTTTGTACCAATCCAGACTGGACTGGTTATTTAGTTTTATTTTGGGAACAGAAGGGAAATTTGATTTTACTCTTCCAGTTGTATCAGTAATCAATATACCTTTAATATAGGGGAATTCTTGTGGAATCTGTGTAAGCTCAGCCATAGCCTTGTCCCATTTCCCTTCTTCGATAAATTGGCGGTACAAAGTACGACCTGAAATGGCATTACCAATATCTATAAGATGATCGAGTTTTTCGCCCATAAGCTGGGCAGATAACAAAGCCTCCTTGTGGCGTTCGTCGTATACATGAGCCAGCAATTGCTTTTTGATGGTTAAAAATCCGAATATAGCAACCAACAGCACCGGCAAGACTATACTAAAAAACAACAGCGCATTCCGTCCAGATTTCATGATGCTAAAGTTTATGAAATGGAATGGAATTGAGGTTCAATGGCTAACATGTATAAGGGTGTTTAAAAAATATACGGGAGATAAATGACAAGGTCTAGAAATAGCATATTTTATTCAAGTTAGTCATAATACGTTAATCTCAGAAAATGATTGTGATAAGGTGTAAATAAAGCTAATATTTCCCTTTCAGGCGATTAAATATTTTTAGGGTGCACAAACAACCTTCCGAAAACAATAAAAATTCACTTATCGCAAAGCGTTTTTTACATATTAATAATAGCCTTTCACGAAAAATATTTTTATGTGGGCCAGCACATTAAAAAAAGGGAATACGGAGCAATTCCTTAAAAAGTTAGAAAATAAAAGGATGAATGGCAAAGCCGACCCAAAACGAAATGCCTTCCTCCTCCTTGCCATGGCGGATATTGGAGTGAAATATATGACCGTTGATCCTAGCCAAATTCAAACTCAACCTATTTCATTCGCACTACTGGTTAATAGATACGATCACTTTAGAGGCTTCCTTTAAGGAATCTGATTTTGCAACAAACAACTGTGGAAATCCAGTTTCTCTCTCAGGCTTGCTGTTGGGAGATATCGAAAGATTAAAAAAGCTGTTGGAAATATCGTCTGCTTTTTTAATATCCCCCAAAAAGAAGTTAAAAAAAATGGGCAGTCCTGAAAAAAGCAAGATCATGAAAACAATCATCGGCTCCTGCAGACGGGTTTTCAATTCGGTGGTGGTTGACATAAAAGAAGGATTTATAGGTTTTCAAAAATAGGATCTGAAAAGGAAGGAAGGCACAAGTTCAATGGGCACGGATTGAAAATGCGGGAGCAAACCGGTTTTGATGATTTCTTCTGCCCATTGCTCCTATTGGGCATGCCCGCCATTGATTTGTGTCTTCCTGGTCATGGTTTCAAAGGATATCGTTCCTCATTTGGATATTGGATTTAAAGGCTAAGCTGTTTTTCATTGCACCATTGGGCGCTTACAAAAAATACATTTTTCAAAAGCCAGTTTAATATTCTAATGCTAATTTGTTTTAACAATGTAAAGGAATAGCTTAATCACTGGAATAAAAATAGTAGAACTTTGAATTTGCAGTACAGTTAACTGTTTTCTTTTTGTAAAGAAAACGCTACAAAATAGGTAAGTAACAGCTAAAGGATTATCGGTAAACAATCCAGCGGGGGATAAAATACTAGGTTGGGGAATTACGCACTTGACTGTGGTTCTTGATCACCAATGCCTCGGGAATATACATTTTACCCGACATGATTTTATTGACGGCCTTGATCAATTCGTTTTGTGCCATCGATTTGGTAACATAGCCAGAAGCACCGGCCTTAAAAGCCGCGGAGCAATAATGTTCATCGGAATGCATGCTCAATACCAGAATGGGAATATCTGGAAGAAATTTGCGGATCTGGGTCAATGCATCAAGCCCATTCAAAAGGGGCATGGATATATCGGTGATGATGAAAGTCCAATCTGCTTTTTTGGCCAAGGAAACCAATTCCAAACCGTTACTAGCTTCCTCAATTTGGGCAAGGGGGTATTCCTCCTGTAGGATTTGCACTAAACCGTGCCTCATCACTTCGTGATCATCGGCTATGAGAATTTTCTGCATTTGATTTTATATGTATCAAAGAGGGGGGGACAGATTTTCAACCCAGAACAAAATTATTAAATGCGCTATTCAATCACAGTAGCAAAAACAGTATATCCATGTAGCGGATATTCTACAATACAGACCTGTGGAAAGGAGCGAAAAAAATGTTTTATATCAAATCATTTTGCAGTGCATACCGGGTCATATCCGCATTCGTTTTAAAATTCATTTTTTCAAGGATGCGTGTGCGATAGGTACTAATCGTAGTCGGGCTAAGGGAAAGCATATTGGCAATTTCCAGTATGGGCTTGCCCCCTGCCAGCATTTTCATGACATCAAACTCCCGGTCCGAAAGTTGTTCATGGAGCGCCTTCTCAGTTTCGAGATTCAGTTCGGCGGCCAATCTTTCGGCGGTGAAAGCGGAAACGTATTTTCTGCCAAGTAAAATCCGCTGCAAGGCCTTCACTAGTTCTGTGGGAGCCGCGTCCTTGGTAAGATAGCCAGAAGCACCTGCCTTGAGTGCACGGGTGGCATATTGTTCCTCGGGATAGTTGCTCAATACCAGAACCGGGATCTTGGGTGAGTGGTGCTTGATATCACGCAAAGCTTCCAGCCCGCTCCGACCCGGCATGGACAAATCCGTGATCACAATATCCCATTAGGCACTAATGGCCTTCTTGAACAACGAATCCGAATCCGCAACTTCTTCAATCAAGGCTGAAGGATATTCTTCCAGTAAAATTTCCTTTAAGCCCTTGCGTAAAATAGCATGGTCATCTGCAATCAAAATTTTCATAAAGCTGATGTTTTCTATTGTACCTAATTAAACAAACTCTAGTTCGGATAGGCCTAATGAAAGGTGTATTTTGATTAGGGATATGCATAAGGTCGAAAGCAATAAAAAATATGATAAATAATGGTTGAAGTATAGTTCTATTCCTGTTCCCCAAAAAAAGGACTGAGAAAACACAGGGGTTTAAAGCAGTATATGGACAATACAATTTCAAATTGGGCAATTATAAGGTTTAATTTAAGGACGAACTCGTTAGATAAATTATGTAAAAATAGCAAGCACAACTCAAAAACAGCCACTATATTATTTTCCTATGTAATCTATTTATTTATAAAGTTGTGAGATTTATAATTATTATAAAAATTTTTTTAAGAACAATAAAATGGTTATCTTATGTTTAAGCGGACTTATCCTAAAATTTTATTTAATCTGCCATTGACCGATAGCAATACCCAAAATCCCCATTTATATTTCCAAAAAAATAAATCAACCTCAGCGTTCGATGAGCCACCAGGCAAATTTGCCTAATACTGCAAATAACCTGTTTCGCCATCCCATAACAGGCGATCCCCCCATCTTGCCACGAGCTACCCTGTGCCTTTCATAAACAAGCAGTCCGGATCAAATCCATAAAACAGGTCAAGACGATCCAGAAATAAGGACTTAGGGTATAGCCCGCCTATTGCGGTTAGTTCAACGGTGAGCGAGACCATTTTGCAGTGGCACGGATCCACTGCCAATTCAGTAAATTGCCCCAAAAAACGGAATGGCGACCAATATAAAATGTCCCAAATGCAGCAATGAGTTTCCCATGGAAGAAGCCGTGGCGGAAGAATACAAGAAAGAACTGAGGGAAAAAATGCAGGATTATAAAAGGCAGAAAGACGAGGAGTATTTCAAAAAAGAAAAGGAATACCAGAAAGCGCTTCAAAACAAGGATGTGGAATTTTCCCAAAAACTGCAGGAAGAAAAAATTTCGATGCAAAAAGCAATGGAGGAAAACCTCCGTAAAAGCATCCATGCCGATTTTGAGAACCAACTTAGCCTCTTAAAACAATCGAACCAGGAGAACGAGGAAAAATTACGCATATCAAGACAAAAAGAACTGGAGTTTTTACAGAGGGAAAAAGAACTCAAAAACAAGGAAGCGGAACTGGAATTGTCGGTTCAACGGAAAATACAAGAAGAAAGAGGCAAACTCTCCGATGAAATTCGAAAACAGGAGGAACAAAAAACATTGGCAAGGGAAACAGAATTCCAACTACGTTATCGAGAATTAGAAAAACAGCTCGAGGACCAGAAAAAATTGGCCGATGAAATGAAACGCAAAGCCGAGCAGGGCTCCATGCAATTGCAGGGGGAGATCCAGGAACTGGCATTGGAGGAGCTGTTGAAAAGTTCCTTTCCCTTTGATGAGATCAGTGAAGTAGGCAAAGGGGTCAGGGGCGCAGACTGCATCCAATCCGTCCGCAACAATTTTGGTCAGGTTTGCGGAAAGATTATCTATGAGAGCAAACGCACCGAAAATTTCAGTGTGGACTGGATTGAAAAACTAAAAGCCGATATGCGCAGCCAAGGAGCCGATATCGCGGTAATCGTTACTAAGACCATGCCCAAGGACCTCAGCCATTTTGGGGAGAAAAACGGGGTATGGGTCTGTAAATTCGATGAAGTAAAAGCATTGTCGCATGTGCTTCGCGACGGGATCATTAAAATATACAGCGCTTCAAAAAGTCAGGAAAATAGGGGCGATAAAATGCACCTGCTCTACGATTATCTTACCAGCAATGAGTTCAGCGAACAGTGGAAGGCCATCCGCGAAGGGTTCCAGGCAATGAAAACTTCTATACAAAAAGAGCGGGACATGATGGAAAAATTATGGAAGGCCAGGGAAAAACAATTGGAAAAAGTATTGCTCAATGCATCGCATATCAAAGGGTCGATTGAAGGCATCGCCGGCCAGGATTCAATTGATATTGACCTGTTGAATGAGGGCGATGACCTGATGCTGGAGTAGCCGCCAATAAAACTCCATTGAGGAAGAACACAAACCAATGACTAGCCTAAAAATGAGCCCCTCAATCTGCTTGGCTCACCACCCAAGCCAGTGCTGCATTGTCAAAAAATTTACCCTTCACGTTCAATGAAATGATATCATTTTTTTCAAATACAAAAGGAAGATTG
Organism: Bacteroidota bacterium; assembly: GCA_018267575.1. Taxonomy (GTDB): domain Bacteria; phylum Bacteroidota; class Bacteroidia; order Chitinophagales; family Chitinophagaceae; genus Puia. The sequence goes on along the minus strand of JAFDYF010000100.1, from coordinate 63,806 downwards.
ATTTCCTCATCGGGACCAATCCCTGCGAATTTCAACAAATGGATATTATCCTTGAAATCCACGCCGCCATCTCCATGCCATTTATAAATGGCCTCTTTGGCACACCATAAAAGAGTCAGGTATTCCGTATGCACTTTGTCCTTCATATTCCATTGGTCCAAAAACATTTTATAGTCCTCATTAAAAAAATCATTTTCGTCCTCCCTGAGGAATTTGTGCGCCACCCGATGGATCCTTGGCGTAACGGTTTCTATATCTACCCCCACCCTACTGTTCCTACTCGCAATCACCGCAGCAAAATTTCCGCTGTGCGAAATGGAGAAATGGTATTTTTCATTCGGAAGAAAAGGTTTGCGAGTATCGGCGACTTCAATCTCGGCCAGCGGGAAATCTTCAAACATAAAAGGCAACAAAAACCGGGCTGCCAAATGCTGCAAACGCTTATGTGGATGGGTGATATCGCGTTTCAAGGGTACTTTACGAAGAAAAAAATCTTCGTCTTCCTCAATCAGCCAAACGGCTAGTTTCGTATGCTCGTTAATATTATGTTGATAAAATAATGGCATGAGAAAATACTGAAATCCGAAATTCGCCGGATCCGATAGTGTACCAGTTTTAGCAAATAAACAAATAAAAAAGGGACGGCCATGATTTTATCTGATAAAAAAATTCTTGCAGAGATTGAAAAGGGAACCATCAAGATAGCGCCTTATGACCGCCAATGCCTAGGCAGCAACTCCTATGATGTGCACCTGGGCAAATGGCTTGCCACTTATAAAGAGCATATTATTGACGCCAAAAAACATAACCAAATCGATTATTTCGAAATTCCCGAGCAGGGCTTTGTGCTTTACCCGCATATTTTCTATTTAGGAGTTACAGAGGAATATACCGAAACCCATGCGCATGTGCCTTTTTTGGAAGGCAAATCCTCGACCGGAAGGCTGGGGATTGATATTCACGCCACAGCAGGCAAGGGAGATGTTGGCTTTTGTGGTAACTGGACATTGGAAATATCCGTTAAACAGCCCGTGAAAATCTATAAAGGCATGCCTATTGGCCAATTGATTTATTTTCCAGTGGATGGGGAAATAGAAGTTAAATACAACCAAAAGAAAGACGCGAAATACAGTGGGCAGATCAATAAGCCCGTGGAGAGCATGATGTGGAAGAACAAATTCTAAGCGAATAGTCAATAGGGAATGGTGAATAGTCGGAAGTCGTAAGTCAATAGTCGTACTAATAGGTAAATAGTGAATGACCAAATATTTCCCTACTACCTATTGACTATTAACTCCCGACTCCCGACTTCTCCTACACCGCCTTCTTCCCATATTTTTTTTCATAGGCAATCAGCCAAGCAATCACTTCATTATAGGACTTCAATCCCTGTGGTTGTTCGTTTGCCTTTAAATAATTTCCATAGATTTTACTAATAAAAGGCTCAAAAGGATTTTGATATTGGCGATAAAACTCTCGCAGGATCCGAAAATCCTTTCTAATAGAGGGATTCAGACTTTCTCGCAATGGCACCAACAAGGTTGAATCACGTATATAAAGCTCCCTTCCTGCATACTGATAAAGATCGAAATACACCGAATATTGGAAGGCCTTATTGTCTGAGCCTTTGGCAGAAAGATAGCCAGCAAAATTGGCTTCATTCTCCTTGGCATAGCCAAGCTGGTGACCAATTTCATGACAAGTGGTAAAGGGCTGTACAAAAACAGGTACCGTGGTATTTACCTGTGCCTCACCCGTAAATGGGTTATAATATCCTGTAAAACCCAAATAGTCACCGAGCTGTCCAAATAAAGAAGGCTTTACTGACGGTGAAGCATACCTGAAAACAGCATTGCTGTCAGCCAGAGTTTTATAGGCACGGATCGACCCCCTAAACAAAGAGGTTTCCCTTTCAAGACCATACCTATCCAAGTGAGCTGCCGTATCCAGGCTATTCAATCTTTGAACAATAATCGTGAGCACATCATGAAGCTCTTCGGTGGAATATTTTTTTACATCCAAATGCAATTGATAAGCAATCCCAAGACGGTTATAGTTCAGTCCCCACAGTAGGTTGAAGCTCACATATAGCTCCAATGAAACAAAAGCGATTTTTTTAACAAATGAAAGCAGGTATTTTTTATCCACCTGTTTCATAAACAATTTCTTTAGAAAGGAAAGAGCTTTATATAAAAGAAAAAAACCAATCAGTAGATAAATAATATCACCCACGCTAAAAGGCACCCAACCAAACAAGACCCTCAAAAATCTGGCTATATAAAGATAAACACCCGACGAATAGTACTGCTCCACAGCATGAGGAAAAAATGAAAACACTTTGATACAGATTGCGATTGCCAACAATATCAGCCAACTTCTTTTCTTGATCATACCCATATCCTTAAAATAATGCCAATATTACAGCATCCATATTAAATTGCAGTTTATAACTGTTTGCTATGAATCTGGATTTTAACAAAAATGAGGATGCTATGAAGATGGCCTTAAGCCAGCTCAGGGCAAGATTTGAAAAAATTGCTCAGGGTGGTGGCAAAAAAGCCATGGAAAAACAAAAAGAAAAAAACAAGCTCAGTCCTAGGGAAAGAATAAATTATTTAATCGATAAAGATTCCCATTTTTTGGAAATCGCTGCTTTTGCAGGATATGAAATGTATGAGGAATACGGTGGTTGCCCCGCTGGAGGTACCGTAGCTGGCATTGGTTATGTTAGCGGTCGCCAATGTGTGATTGTAGCAAACGACCAAACGGTAAAAGCCGGAGCTTGGTTTCCCATCACGGGGAAAAAAAACCTGCGCATGCAGGAAATCTCGATGGAAAACAACCTACCCATCATTTATCTGGTGGATAGTGCTGGCGTTTTTCTACCCATGCAGGATGAAATTTTTCCCGACAAAGAACATTTTGGCCGCATATTCCGCAACAATGCGCAGATGAGTGCAAAGGGTATTACGCAGATTGCCGCCGTGATGGGCGCCTGTGTGGCTGGTGGAGCTTATCTGCCCATCATGAGTGATGAAACCTTGATGGTAGAAGGCAATGGCTCCATCTATCTGGCGGGCTCCTATCTGGTAAAAGCAGCCATCGGTGAGGATATCGATAGCGAAACCCTTGGGGGTGCAGTCACGCATACAGAAATATCGGGCATCGCGGATTATAAATTCAACACCGAGCAGGAATGTTTGGACCAGATAAAAAAGATCATGGGCAAACTCGCCCCTCCCGATAAAAATATTTATAACCATGCCTCGGCTTTAGCCCCTAAAAAAAAGCCGGAAGAAATGTATGGCATCATACCCGTAGATTCTTCAAAGGCTTATGATATGCTGGATATTATTGGCTGCCTTGTTGATGATTCCGCATTTGAACAGTTTAAGGAAGATTATGGCAAGACCATTTTATGTGGTTATGCCCGTGTTGAGGGTTGGGCTGTGGGTATTGTGGCCAACCAAAGAAAAATAGTAAAAAGCAAAAAGGGTGAAATGCAGATGGGTGGTGTAATATACAATGATAGTGCCGATAAGGCAGCACGTTTTATTATGAACTGCAACCAAAAAAAAATCCCCTTGGTTTTTTTGCAGGATGTTACGGGATTTATGGTGGGTAGCCGAAGTGAACATGCTGGCATTATTAAGGATGGTGCCAAAATGGTAAATGCGGTTGCCAATTCAGTAGTGCCAAAAATTACGATTATCATTGGCAATTCCTTTGGTGCGGGCAACTACGCCATGTGTGGGAAAGCCTATGACCCTCGATTTATCTATGCCTGGCCAACAGCTAAAATTGCCGTAATGGGTGGCGACCAAGCTGCGAAAACCCTATTGCAGATCCAGGTGAGTGCCTTAAAATCGAAGGGCAAGCAAATCACCGCTGAGGATGAAAAAAAATTGTTGGATGAGATCAAGGACCGTTATGAAAAACAGACATCCCCCTATTATGCAGCCTCACGCTTATGGATAGACGCAATCATTGACCCAGCAGATACACGAAAAGCAATTGCCGAAGGAATCCGTGCGGCAAGCAATAACCCTGAAATCAAGGAATTCAAAACCGGGGTGATACAGGTTTAATTACTTTAGTTCTGAAACCATGGTAAGAATGGCTCTTTTAAAAATGAATATTGAAAACAAGACCATTAAGTTGTAGATATTTGTTGTAAAATGAAAAAGTTCAAAATTCAAATAAACCCAATTTTGATTTTTGGGATAATTGTTTATGCTATCCTCATAGGTATATTTATAAGAACTTCAAATGATGGGGCAAAACATAGTGCAATTAGATTTTATATTCCATGGGGCTTTATAGCAATTTTTATAAGCTTTTATATCTTTCATGAATACAATCGAGTTAAAAGAGCAAAACGTGATGAACGGAGAGAATATCTTAACCAGCGAAGACAGGATATTTTGGACAATGCTTTAAAATCGAAAAATAAAAAAGACATCTAAAATAAAACTAGTGTTTAATTAATAATCAGATGAACCTTTAAACCCCAAACCTTTCACCTTTCACCTTACGCCTTCCACCATAACAACATCTATGTCCAACAATCAACTAATTATTTACACCGATGGCGCAGCAAGAGGCAACCCAGGCCCAGGGGGCTATGGCACGATATTGATGTGGGGCGATACAAAAAAAGAATTATCGGGCGGCTATCGCTATACTACCAATAACCGGATGGAGATTATGGCCGTGATCGCAGGCCTAGAGGCTTTGAAAAAAGACAATCTGAAAATCACTATTTATTCCGATAGTCAATATGTGGTGAAAGCAGTACAGGAAGGTTGGCTGAAAAATTGGATCGCCACTAATTTCAAAGGGGGAAAAAAGAACAAAGACCTTTGGGTATATTATTATGATTTGGCGCAAAAGCATCAAATCCGTTTTGTATGGGTAAAGGGACATGCATCCAACCCGCACAATAACCGTTGCGATGAATTGGCGACCGCCGCTGCTGATGGCAAGGATTTACTGGTGGACGAGGAATATGAGAGAGAGGTGGGGGGAATGAGAAAATAGGAGTTAGGAATTGGGAATTTGTGTCTCCCTTTCAAGCTGAATGTCTTTTGTAGAAAACATTTTTCATTTCTTGTATTTCACTTATGCATTTCCCTGTTCAAATGCATTTAACCACATAAGGCACATAAGACATATAAGCAAACACAAAAGGGAACTTATAAAAAGTGTCATCTCTTGTTAGGAAATCAAAGCTGCAAATTCTTATGTGCCTTCTATGCCTTATGTGGTTAAATTAAAGCAGCGTAACTTCTCAGGCAAGTCTCCGCCTTTGCATCAAGAAAAGAGATGGTTGCTGGGAATTTTAGAGCCAAGTCAGACCGGGACGGTCAGAATTGGGGCACAACTTGTCTGACCGTCCCAGTAAAACAAGAAAAAACCTCAAAGGTCATTCCTGAACATCCTTAGTTAAATGATGTGGTTGACCTGTGAGGTTTAATTAGCAGACTATTTTTACAGCAGTATTACAGCATGATGATGGTCTCAATCTTCCAAATAACCAAATTTACCTTTATTGAAATCATCAAAGGCTTCCAATATCTCTTGCTTTGTGTTCATCACAAATGGGCCGTGATGGGCAATCGGTTCATTGATAGGTTCGCCACTCAAGAGCAATACGATCGAATTTTCATTCGCCTCTATACTGAATGTTTCCCCTTCATTTTTAAAAAGGGCAAAATTGTTTGCAGGAACAAGTGTCTTTCCGTTTACAGTAATATTGCCCTCTAATACCAACAAAGCCGTATTGTAATTGGCTGGAAAACTGAATTCCGCTTTTGCTCCCCTGTTCAAGCGTGCATTCAACAAATGCAATGGCGTGAAAGTGGATGCGGGACCTGTTACTTCTTTATAACTTCCTGCAATCACTTCAATGACCCCTGAATCGTTGGGCAAACTGTATTTCCCAAACTGAGCGTTTGTGAGCGCTTGATATTTGGGTTTGGACATTTTATCTTTTGCAGGAAGGTTTACCCACAATTGTACCATCTGGAAATCGCCTCCTTTTTTACTCCATTCTTTTTCGTGAAATTCTTTATGCAATACGCCTGAGGCTGCCGTCATCCATTGCACATCCCCCTCGCCAATCACACCGCCACCACCACTACTATCATGGTGCTCTACTTTTCCTTTATAGGCAATGGTAACGGTTTCAAACCCACGATGCGGGTGCACGCCCACGCCCCTGGGTGTAGCGCTGGGGGGAAAATAATGGGGAGCATTATAATCCAACATAATAAAAGGGCTTACCCTTTGCATACTCAGACCCTGGCTCCCGGGAATAATATTGTGTACTAAAAAACCATCGCCTACAAAATGTTTTCCGGCGGGGTTTATTACTTGTTCCACTTGTCTTGTTGTCATTTTCTTGAGTTTTATAACGCAAATGTAAGCCCCCTTCCTTCACTGCACATTGATCTATGATAAGTTCGCTAAGGCTGGTTTTTGACCGCCAATTCTTTTCTTACCCGACTTAAACTCTCAGGGGTGATTCCCAAATAGGAGGCAATCTGGATCTGTGATACACGGAGCATTAGGTCGGGATAGATTTTGATGAAATCCAAATACCGTTCTTCAGCAGTGGCGCTCAGCAATTGGGTGATCCTTTTTTGCAATTGCCTAATATGGTTGTGCAATAGTCTGTTGTTAAATTCTAAAAAACTAGGATATTCCTTAGCAAGTTGAAATATCAATTCGTCTGTGATGAACAATAGGTCCGTATCTTCCATGGCTTGTATAAAGTAGGAAGAGGGTTGGTCAAAGTAAACGCTGTCACGGTCACTCATAAACCAACCTTCAGGCGCAAATAGAATAACATGTTCCTTTCCTTTCTCATCGATGGAATATTGGCGCAATAGACCCTTTTCTACAAAAAAAGAATATTTGCACTTTTCACCTTGCCTCAATAAGAATTCGCTTTTTTTAAAATGCTTGACCTTGCAGTGTGAAATAAGTGGCTCAATAACGTTTTTGTTAGCGTCTATATTGGAAGTCAGGTATGTGGTCAATGTAAAATCGTTCATCGCGAAAAATGTTTTTATTATTCCAACAACCGTTGATACTTGTCTATTTTTCTTGTAGAACCAAATGCTATTTTTCTCCTGAAAACCTAAACCCACAACCCAGACAATATCCTTTTCGGGCCTATTTAAAATTTGTACCAAAGATAAATGTCTTTAATCCATGATCCGATTTTCATCTATAGACATGGGTGCCAAAAAATGTTTTCAACTTTGAAAAAAAAATGTTCAATCGATCGATTTAAACTCATTCCCGCATCAAAGACCGACTTTTAAAATCAAGAAAAAAATTTGGGAAAAACATCGAACACAAAAAAGCCTTCTGGGATTACCAAAAGGCCTTGATTTCTTATATATCAATTACAAGATTAATATAAATGCTGCCAGAAAATGGGGCGGGCCTTAGGAAATTTTGAAATCAACAAGACCAAATTGAGCCAACACATCAGCAGGAACCCCTTCCCCTTTATTGGGGGAATTACCCATATAGCCGATATCCTTTATCCCTATTTGGCTTGTATAAAAACCGCTGGCAGTAAGGTTTCGCATCCGGTTAAAAAAAGATACCCCTGGTTGCATCTGCGGTTTTGCTTTGGATGGATACGCTATCTCTTCCACCATTTCAAGTTGTTGCTCCGTTGTACAACCTATAAAAGAATGCCCATACAGGTTTAGACATTGCATATCGAGCCATTTTAACCCGCCCCGCATGGGTACTTGGTGCTCAGGTATATCCTTCACAATAAACTCAATGAAATCGACCACTTTCGCCTCTGATGCACTACCTGACACTTCATCTTTGGGGATGATGATATCGGCCAACAAAACAAGTGTTTGTCTTTCATGCTCGTTAAAAAAAGGTGGCTCACTCATCAGTTTTTTCAATCGCTCAATCTCAAATTCTTGAAGACCAACTGTATCCTCCAGATTTTCTTTACCAATGATCGCCGCTGGTTCTTTTTTCCCCTCCGTCTTACATGCATCGAGCAATAACCCGGTACCGAGGGAAGTGATCCCCAACAATCGTAATGATTCTCTTCGGTTCATTTTACTAAATATTTCTTTTTGATTTTTGGTCGATAATATATTCAGCCGTTCTCAAGGAAAGCGCCAGAATAGTCCAGGTAGGATTTTTATCCCCTTGCTGAACAAAAGAAGCCCCATCGGTCACAAATAGATTTTTACAATCGTGTGCCTGACACCATTTGTTCAAGGCCGAAGTCTTGGGATCATCGCCCATTCTCGCCGTTCCCACTTCATGGATGATATCGCCGGGCGTATGCAGTCCGTAATCATCTTCCTTGCCTTTGGGTTCTGATGTAATGATTGCACCCATGGCATGCATGATAGAGCTAAAAGTCTCCTGCATATGTTTCGCTTGCTTAATTTCCGCATCTGTCCATTTATAATAAAAACGCAAGACTGGGATACCATATTTGTCAACCACATTGGGATCGATTTCGCAATAATTGGTTTCTCTAGCAATGGCCATGCCCCTACCCGCCATACCAATACCGGCACCATAAAAACGGCGATAATCATCTTTCAAAGATTTACCAAAACCACCCGCAGTCTTCATCTTACCATCACGTCCCGGCACCATCCCGTTCATTTTGGTGACACCAGAACCAAACCCATAAGAGGGCATTCCCATTCGTCCACCATATTCAATATGGTAGCCACGAGGGAAATCCAGATTTTTATTGCTAAGCCACCATGGTGAAAGGATCTGAGCACTACCCACCCCATCCTCATTATAACGTTTCCTATCCAACAACTCTGGTAAAAAACCCGACATGGATGCTCCTGTCGAATCGTGCAGATATTTTCCAACCACACCACTACTATTCGCCAATCCATTTGGATGTGACGGAGACTTGGAATTGAGCAAAATCCTTGCAGAACCACAGGCGCTTGCCGCAAGGATTACAATATTGCCATTCACCTGGTGTTCCATCATATCATCCTTACTGATATAAGAAACTCCTTTGGCCAGACCATCTTTTCCAACAACCACTTCCCTCACCATGGCATTGGGAATCACTTTTAAATTGCCGGTTTTGATTGCTGGAATAACCAAACAGGAAGAGGAAGAGAAATCCCCATAGATTTTACAACTCCTATTACATTGTCCACAATAGAAACAGGCACCCCGATCCTTATTATTAGGCAAAGCCTCTGTAAGAACTGAACCCCTACCGGGAATAACTTTTACACCTGCTTTCTTGGCTCCTTTTGCAATCAACAATTCACCTAAACTGGGTTTGGGTGGTTTAAGGAATATACCGTCAGGATCGTTTTCCAAACCTTCCGCAGAACCATATACACCAATCAATCGATCCACCTTATCGTAAAAGGGTTTGACATCATCATAACTAATAGGCCAATCCTCTGTTGCGCCATCGAAGCTTTTCCCTTTAAAATCATGCGGTCCCATGCGAAGGGAAATCCGTCCCCAATGGTTTGTACGACCACCCAACATATGCGAGCGGAACCAAGTGAATTTGGTATCGTCTTTTAAAGTGTAAGGCTCGCCATCAATTTGCCAGCCCCCATAAGCCGCATCAAAATCCCCAAAGGCTCTGGTGGTATTTGCTCCTCTGCGTGGCGATTGCCAAGGAAACTGTAACTGTTTGGAATCTTTGGCAGGATCGAAAAAGGGACCTGCTTCCAACATCAAAACTTTGATGCCTGCATTGGCAAGCACATAACCAGCCATGCCACCACCAGCACCAGAGCCCACAATAATCACATCATACTGCTCCGAAGATTTTAAAATTTGTATATCCCCCATAAAAAGGTTTTATAATTCCAATTAATTGATTTGAATAAACAACACTATCACAAATCAAATTTTAAAGGATTAATATTAGTAAACTCAAATCAAAGAACTGTCCTGTACAATCTCCTATATTATTATTTTACTTTTTTCTAATCCTAAATGTGATTAATTTTCAATGTATCGAAACCTGCTAATAAATGATGGGCAAAAAAAAGGCAGGACATTGATAGACTCCTCTACATTGACCTGCCAAGTCGGGATGACTGGATTCGAACCCAGCTAATTTCACTTTTTTTAAAACCGTATTCAAACCTATTAAAACACAATACAGTTAACGCTTTCATTGATTTTTGGAGTTTTTAGGTAGTTAACTCAAATTCAAAAAAATAAGGAATAATTAAGAAAAAACGACCACGAAAACGACCACCGATTAAGAATTTAACTATCTTGCTTTCACAAAATGCTTATGCAATGAAAGTAAATTTCAATCTCAGAATGCAGGATGTTAAAAAGCCACAGATAGTTTACATGGTCATGCGTTGGAACAAAAATCGGTATCGGTATAGCACTAAGTTTAAAGTAATGGAAAAGGATTGGGATAACAAAAAGGGGCTATTCCATAAAATGACTAGCAAAACAACCCCACGAAATATAGTTGACATTGACAAGATAGCCGCCGACAAACGAATTGATGAAAGCAATTTATATCTAGCCGAAATTAAAAAAGCAGTTTCAACAGAATACTACGATCTATTAAAAAAGAATACAATCCCGACAAAGGAACATCTTAAATCATTCCTTGACAAATGGACTGGACGTATAGTAGAGGAAAAGCCCAATTTTTGGAACTTTATCAGACAGTATATCGAAGATTCACCCAAAAGACTTGACCCCAGAACTGGAAAATTTATCGGATATAGAACTATCCAAGAATACAAAACAACTGAAAATGTTTTGAAGGAATTTGAAAAGGAAAACAACGAAAAAATCGACTTCGATAATATCAACATAAATACCCTAATTGATTTCAATAGTTTTCTAACAACTGTTAAGAAAATTAAACGGGTTGACAAAAAAACAAAACAAATTATTGAACTTCCATACTCCTTAAACAATATTGCCAAGCACCTGGATAACTTTAAACAATTTCTCAGAGCGGCTGCATCCAAAAAAATTGCTTTTGATATGAGTGTTTTAGAGGACAAAGAATCTAAACCAATTAGGGAGGAAAGCTATAACGTTTACTTGAATAAGGAAGAACTAAAAGTAATAGAAAAATTAGTACTGGACCCATTTTCAAGACTTGACAAAGCTAGAGATTTGTTTTTGTTAGGATGCTATACTGGAATGAGGGTAAGCGATTATAACAATTTAAAACCACACAACATTAAGGAAGAAACGATTGATGTATTCCAAGCAAAAACAGGCATTCGGACAATCATTCCTATTCACAGAACTGTAAAAAAAATATTATCCAAGTATAGCAAAACGGGTTTGCCCAAATTGTCGAATCAAAAGCTAAATGATTACATTAAAGAGGTCTGCCAAAAAGCTGGCATAGAGGAACATTCTGAAAAGCAGACTACCAAGGGAGGGGCAAAAGTTTCAATCGTAAAACCAAAATATGAAATGGTAAGTACCCATACAGCCCGCCGCTCCTTTGCTTCAAACATGGTAAGGGATGGTTTACCAATTGCAAGCATTATGGCAATTACAGGGCATACAAAGGAAACGACATTTCGGAAATACGTAAAGCTATCAAATCAAGAACATGCAGACATTTTGGCAAAGCATTTCCAGAAAATGAAATGATTCCATTTAATCAATTGGCTTATTCCAAATTGAAGGATAAACCAATGTTTAAACTGGTGCTCAAAATAATCATTAACGCAAAAGGCAACCTTATTTGGTTGCCTTTTGTTTAGGGTAGGGTTTAAGCCTTACAGGCTTTTGACTATATTATTATTCGTAAAACTGGAATTCTGAAAACTAATTGAACATAAAACGAAATCAAATTAAGCTGTGTTCTGAATACTTTATACTTGGTAGAGTTGACCTGCATTCATCAACGCATTTTTTAATTTCACGGAAAAAATTTGAAAGAATAAAGACGGTTTCTGCTTTTTTAACCGCCTCGATACTTTCAGGTTTGCTACCGAGATACCCACATAGCATTTCTTGTAGGTCTCGTTGCATATCCTCAAAGGGTGCAACATCCTGCATTTCTAAAATTAATTCAGCTATTCTTTTGTGGTTTACCCTATTTAAAAACTCAATCTCAAATGGTTTTGAAAAATCTTGCATAAAATTTATTTTATGGTGAAAAAATAAAAAGCTGCTTTTGTCAACCTATAATTTACCAAGCCAAATCTAATTGAACTTTAAAATTCGGGTTTATAAAATGGGTAGCAAAAACTTTAGAAAATACTTTACAGATTTTAACTCATGCTTGCTATGCCTAACTTTCAATTAAGTAAAAATAAAAATCAGATTCAATAAATCAACTTGACAACATTTAAAAAAAACTTTGACAAGCCTATTTGCGGGGGTGTTTGCCCCCGCAAATCAAACCTCTGGGAAGAACCTAAGATTTTAAAACACATACTTAAAAAAAACGTATAAGTATTTGAGTAGATGTATATCGCTTTGTGTTTATAAGGTTAACGCTCACTATTTGTTGACATCCTCCCAAGATGTTGTATCACATGGCTAATTTCAGATGAAAGTATATCAAAAGCTGCATCCCTATTATTGGAACAAATGATTTTGTCAATACATTTTGTTGGCAAACTTTGCAATTCATCCACCATTTTACGAAAAGCCAATATAAGCCCATTAGCAGCACTTCCATCGGAGGGCAAAGCCAAGCCGCCACAGTTGCCCGAAACGCTCCCTAATGGCTTCCTATTCCTTTCCAATAATGTTTTCTTTCGTTCAACCATTTGGTTTCCCCATTCTTCATTTGCAATACTTACCACAATTTTTCTGCTTTGCTTATCAAAACCCTTATTTATATAATGGGCTTTGATAGCTTTTCCTATTGCTGTATTTGATACCCCTAACATGGCAGCATATTGCCTTTGCGAAATCTTTGTTTCCATATTTTAAGTTTTTATTTTTCAAGCAAACAAACTTTTTCAATCCGGTCCCATGTCTCTTTGACTGTCATAAATTCAGAGTTGTGCAAAATGTCTGAATAAACACAACCATTTTCCTTGTAGCTGATTACTAAGTAAAGGTCTTTTGCAATTGCCTTTTGGATTAGCCTTTTAAAATCTCTTTTTTTATTCGATTGTTTGTTTCTGCATCTTTTTGCAGCTTTGTTACCATATTTTTTTGGGGAACAAAATTTTCTTTTGGGGTTGGTTGTTCCCAGACTTTTGCCACAAGAAATACAAAAACGGTTTTCCGGCTTTTCAGCTAACTCTTTATCAATTATATTCAGGTTTTCGTTAATAAGAAAACCTGCATTTATTTCAATTGATTTTCCAAATTCTTTGCGCAACTTTTGGCCCGTATATTCAAGTTGTCCAAAGGTTGCGGTTTCAAGTGCTTCCATTTTAAAACAACCATTGTCCAAAGGTTGCGGCAAATCTGCTTCAATTTTTTCCCGAAATAAGTTATCCCACGTTTTTATAACAATTGGGAAAAGATTCGGAGGGTTACCATTTGCAAGCAACTTTTTAAATGTTTTTTTTGCACGGCAACGTTGATGTTTGCTAAGGGTTTGCCACGTTTTAGGGTTGCTAAAATGGAGAAATTGTTTTTGTTCATGCTCGGATAGAATTCTAATGTTCATTGAACTATCCGTAAAAACAATATCGTTCAATGCATCCTTCAATAAATTGATAAGTGGATATACCTTGTATTTGTCCTGAAGGTCTGCAAGTGTTTTAATTTGATAAGCTGCAATCTTTTCCATTTTATCAATAGCTACTTCAAAACGTAAAGTGTTTCCACAACTAACGCCACTTACTTTTGATTTATCGTAAACCTTTACCCTGTATTTTGAGTGGGTGCAAACTATCCCGTTTCTTATACTCCTTTCTGACAAAAAACTAAATGGCTTGTATGCATGACATACCACATTTTTAAGTACCCGTATAACTGGATATTCAAGTATTAGGTTAAGCCCAACTTCAATCCCATGTATATAACATTCTTTCGCTGGTATTGAAAACAAATCCGTGAAACTATCTATGGATTGCACTAGCCTTTCAAAAGTAAATTGGTCGGCATTGTGTTCCCCAAGATTGTGGTATTTGTGTATTGAACCCGAAACCAACAACGCTAAACCACCGTTTTTTGAATTTTTTAGTTTCAAGTCTAACCCTCGAAATTTCATAAGTCTATTATCATCCACCCTCACTAAAGACTTATCCCAGAATAGGGCCTGCCAATCAGCCTCTAACAAATGAGACCGGGCGCAATCATGGTAGCATATTTGGATTCCATCAACCACCTGTTATTGTTGATTTTCGTATTTTTTTAAATCTTCAATAGCCAGGTCTATTAATTCGGTTGTCAGGATAAAATCTTTATGAGTTGCATTTTTAGAAAATACACAATCATTCAATACCCTTTCCAGCTTGATTGCGCTGGCATCCGCAATTGACAAAACTTTCCTTGCCAATTGATACTTTTTTAGCTCACATAAATCTGGGTATTGTTGTAAAATGTCTTTGGCTTTCTTCAAATACTCAAACGATTCCACGGGATGGTAATCAATTGCACTTGCTTTAATTAACGCTTTCTTGCAACGAATAAGACAATCTTTCCTATCAATGGCAGCAAGCTCTAAAGGGTTATTAAATAGCGGCAATTGGTCTAATTTCTTACACATTGGCCACCTCCTTTTGTTTGCGCTGACTTACTGCAATTGCCTTGACCTCAGACAATAAAAACAATGTCTTTTGCCCAACTTTGTAGGGATTGAGCAACTTTGCATTGATCCAGCTATGCACAGTTACCAAACTTATCCCGTACATGCTGGCAACTTCCTTTCGTGTTATGTACTTTTCAATTCCCTCTGTAGGTTGAAGCTGCTTAATTTTATCATCAATTACTTTTGAAACACTATTAGCTAATTGCTTAATCAGCATTTCTGAGGATGCAATTTCGATTTGCACCATGTTAGTTTGTGCCATAAAGTTTCCATTGTTGTTTTAAATTGTTTCAAATAGTTTGGTTTCAATTTTGAAGTCCAGCTATGGACATTAGCTATCTTGCTGTATCAACAATATCTAAACCTAATA
This sequence comes from Bacteroidota bacterium, assembly GCA_018267575.1. Lineage (GTDB taxonomy): Bacteria > Bacteroidota > Bacteroidia > Chitinophagales > Chitinophagaceae > Puia. Next base: position 48,714 of record JAFDYF010000100.1, on the reverse strand, counting down.
GGGTGCATAATTAAGCCCCGTTGTCAACTTTAATTAATCAAGAATTAAACAATGGGATGAAACACAATACAGGCTTGAAGTCTACAAAACCGAAATATGTTTGTACTAAAAAAAGCGAGTTAAGCAATTGATAATTTGAAGGTGCATAAAGTGTAAAGTACATTTGGCACACATTTACACGTATGAAAAAATTGTATTTGAATTGAAGGGGGAATATAGAAGAAAAGGTATTAGCCTACATGGCCGAATTATTCGATTTAGTCTATTCAATGACCACAAAAACGACCACAATAAAAATATCAATCATTACAAATCATTGATATTTAATTATTTATAAAATATATAAGTCGGGATGACTGGATTCGAACCAGCGGCCCCCACGTCCCGAACGTGGTGCGCTACCGGGCTGCGCTACATCCCGAAAAATCAGAACGCAAAAATAAAAAAGAAACAGACTTACTATATAAAATTATGAACCCTTTCTATTCACCCATTATCATCTTAAGTTCTACCAGATAGAGAGCAAAAACGATATCAAATATTTATTGCCTTACATCCTGGTTTAACAAGATTACTCCCAGCCCAACCCCACCACTCAGTTTCACTTTCCCATAATCGTATCCAATTCCTGTTGCAAGGTCTTCTGCCAGTAAAAGAGGCCCATCCATATCCACATAATCCAATAGAGGCAGCATATTGGCAATCGCGGCGCTCCCGATACTACTCTCATTCATACAACCCATCATCACTTTCAAACCCAGTTCCCTCGCATTTTCGATCATGCGCAGTGCGGGGGTAATGCCACTACATTTAGTGAGCTTGATATTGATGCCATGAAAATGGCCTACACATTTTTCCACATCCGATTCAGACACACAGGATTCATCCGCAATCAATGGTATGGGAGATGCTTTGTATAATACCGACATCCCTTCCCAATCATATTTTGCCAAGGGTTGCTCTATCAGTTCCACACCCGTTTCCTCCAATGCAGGCATAATCTTTAATACATCTTCGGCTTTCCATGCAGCGTTTGCATCCACACGAAAGATTGCATCAGTGTGTTTCCTCAGCGATTGCAATATTTCAACATCTTTATCTGTCCCCAATTTTATTTTATATACAGGCCAAGGTTTCTCCTCCATCTTGGAAACCATCTTCTCAATCGTGTCAATTCCAATCGTGAAATCAGTTATAGGTCCTTTGGATATATCTAGTTTCCATAATTCATACAAGGGTTTGTTCCTGACTTTACCATAAAAATCCCAAGCGGCCATATCCAAAGCACAAACGAGAAAGGGGTTATGGGGTAACAAATGATGTAGATAATGCCAATATCTTTCAGGGGAGGTGAATGCAAATTTTTCTATCATTGATTTCTTCTGCTCAATATCGGCAATCATCTTTTCCACGGTGATATTATAATAGTTAATGGCGGGAGCTTCACCATAACCTTTAATACCTCGATCTTCCAATTCCACAATCAGTGTGGGTTGATGGGTTTTTGTTCCTTTGGAAATAGTGAACGGATGGGTAAATTTCAAATGCTGATGCCAGTATCGGATTTTCATTTCGAGTGATTCGTTTGGGCAAAGTTAGTTGGAATTGGGTTTTCCTAAAGGAATTGGGGATTTGGAATTAGGGATTAGGCTAAATTGTAGAAGGGTTGATAGGAGAAAGGATGCTTCCAGCTTTTAGCATTAAGCGTTAAGCATTCTTTGTGTCTTGGTGCCTTCGTGGCAAAAAATAACCGCAGAGACGGGGAGAACCTTGAGTTGGAGAGTTTGCTCAATGCATTATGGGGTGAGCTAGCGAACTCATACCTTAAGGCATTCCATTCTTTGTCCCCGTTGTATTCTTTGTTATCGTTGTGTGAAACAAAATTTTCACGCAGAGGCGCAGAGTACACAGAGGAAAGATCGTTAAGCGAGAAACTTGCGTACGGCTTTATGCGTTGAGCTTTCACCGTCCAATAGAATTGAATACGTACAAGTGAGTGACACAACGATGCTGATCGGTGAACCAAAAGCTGGTCTAAAAAAATCAAACCCGTCCTGAGCTATGCACATAGCCTTTTAGCTCTTCATTAAAATCTTTTTCATTGACCAAATCTTCCAAGCTAATGTGCATTCGGTAGCGCCAATAATTTTTGGGATCGGCCGGAATATTGATGCGCTCATCATTGGGGTTCTCGCGCCGGATGGTCTCACTCATGCCCAGCAGGTCTTGCAATTGGAAGATGCTCCACATGGCTGGTGAATATAAATGTTGAATCACGATGGCCTTATTGATCCAGGGATCGCAAAAGAAGGGTGCATCACCCCATTGTCCCATTTCATGATTAAAGAAACGTTGGGTCTTTTCTCTGTCCTCTTCCCACCAACCGCGGATGGTACTCATATCATGTGTCGAAGGTGTGACCACTGAAAGATAGGGAGCATCAGCAGGAGAGAAAAACTCCTTGCCAACGGCTTTGGGCATACGCTGTATTTCCAAGCTCAGGATGCCAAGCTGCTTCATTACATCAGGTACACAATCGGGCACCATGCCCAAGTCCTCCCCACATACCAACATATTGGTGGCCGCTTTCAGCGCAGGCAATTTCTGCATTGCTTCCCGCTTCCAGGCAAAATCCTGACGACGGTAAAAATAATCGACGTACAAATCTTTCAGTGAACTTTTATCCCATTCCAAATAGCGAAAGGAGGATGTACTCTCCATCGCAATACGGAAATGGAATTGCTTGCCCTCCGAACCTGGTTCCTCAAACAAAATCACATTGCTGATCAGATTGAAAAGACCATATTTCAACTGATGGTTGGAATCATTCTGCTCCAGACCTGCAAAATAATGCTCTACTTTCCTTTGCTCATCAAATTCGGGTTTGAGGTGGTAGGTACCATCCTTATTAGGTTCCAGAAATTGCGATTTAGCAAGATCGGATGAGCTATTAAAACATTCCCATATTACCGCATCGTTGATAAAGGGACGTGTATAACGGTAATGGTTAAACGGAATATTCCGCTCGCTAAACTCATTGATATGCACCGGCACCGCAGGAACGAATCGCCCCATCACCCCTTCCACCGCATGCATGGGGATACTCCATATACGGAAGAAACCCAGTATATGGTCGATACGGAACGCATCGAAATAATCCGACATCTGCTCGAACCTTCGCTTCCACCATTCAAAACCATCCTTCGCCATCACTTCCCAATTATAAGTAGGGAAGCCCCAGTTCTGTCCTTTGACGGCAAAACCATCAGGAGGTGCACCGGCTTGCAAATCCATATGGTAAAGATCAGGGTCCACCCAAGCATCGCAACTATGCCGATAGATACCAATCGGGATATCCCCTTTTAGGATAATGCTGTTTTTATGTGCATAGTCTGTAGCTTCCAGCAATTGTAGGTGCAGATGGTATTGGGTAAAATAATGCACTGCAATAGAATCGAAATGCTTGGCCCGAGGCGAAACATATTTTTGTATGGAAGATTTATTATACTGACCATACAATGGCCATTGCGAAAAATCGGCATTATTGTTCCTATCCCTCAGATAACAAAAAGCAGCATAAGGCACCAACCAATGTTTGCTTTTTTCGAAAAATTTTTTGTACCCCTCATCCTCTAAAAAAACTTCTTTCTCGGCTTTGTACAATTCCTCCAAAGCAGCCATTTTTAATCTCAACACTTCTTCATAATCCACATCGGCCAACTCGTTCAGTTGTTTTTGCCTTTTTAATACGAGTTTGATGATCTCGGCATGCTTTTTCCCCGCGACCTTGGACAGATTAATATAAATGGGGTGAAGCGCAAATGCAGAAATAGCGGCATAGGGATAGGAATCCAAAAAGCTATGCGTTGCCGTGGTGTCATTGACCGGCAAAAGCTGGATCAGTTTGAGACCAGTTTTTTTTGCCCAATCCACCAATATTTTTATGTCGGTAAACTCCCCAATGCCAAAGGATTCCTTGGACCGCAAGCTAAATAAAGGAATGGCTACCCCTGCGCCACGCCAAGTATTATTGGGCAAATGGGCAAAACCATCCTGCAGTATAGTAAGCTTTTTCTTTTCCGCATCGCCAAATAAAACCCGATTTTCACCATCCTCAAACCTGACAAACTTCTTTTCCTTTAAATCGTAAACCCCATATTTATATGTTAAGGGCAATACCTCTTTAGGTAGTTTTGATTTAGCCACCCACCAATTCCCTTCAATGGCCATTAACAAAGGGTTCTCCGTTTTCCAATCCTTTAAAACCTTTCCACTGCCACAGAGGCACAGCACCTCATCCCTTTTCAACAAAGGAGCTTTTACCCTAAATATATGGGTTGCTGCAGGAGCGGTCTTTTGCTTGAAGGCTGATTTATGGTGCGATAATAGTGTTTGTTGGAACGGCGAAGTGAAAAAAGCATTATCGAACTCGCCAGCATGGTTCCATGTGTCGATCAATTGGATTTCCTCCACATCAATTTCTTCCAGTACAATTATCCGGTCCTGCCCCCATTCTTTAATGATGCTACCATCTTCTTGCTTTAAGAAATAGCTGTATTGCAGCTCCTGTTGTTCAGCTTCGGCAGCATCCAGTTCCAAGGAACCTTCCCAAAAATCATTATTCAGGTAATGTAGTGGGAATGCTTTGTCAACCATATTGTTGCCCAAAGCAAGACTATTGCCAGTAACAAAAATGGACTGACCAAACTTTGTATGAAAACGTAAATAAAACCGGATTTTCATTGGCGGGTAATAAGTTTTGATCTATAATCGAGCGGCTAATATAATGCGTTCTTTTTACATATTTGACCAAATCCAAAATAATAGACCATAATACAAGCTTTTTGTTCCCAATTTCCCCAACTTTATTTTCAATTAGAATAAGCACTTTTCTAATTAAAGCTTTTGCCCTATTTTCGTGCAAATTTTCAACAATGGAAGAAACAAAAAAGTCCACCGGATTATATTGGATACTTTTTCTTTTATCAGTAGTTGCTTTTTTTGTGCTTTACCGGTATATTGGTGGCGTTTGCATTTTAAGCCTGCCCTTCGTGTGTACCTGGTTTGCAAAAGCGCTTGATATCATGTAATGCTATTGAACGCTGTTTTCGATAATAAATTATTGCGCCACCGTTCGGTGGCTTTTTTATTTTTAAAGCAAGCGAAAAAACCATTTTATGCACTCTCTGGATTCAATATATGCCCAAAAAGCCGACCAGTATAGCAAGGAAGCAAAGATTATCAAAAACAGGCTAACCCTGATTGCCCTGCTCAGGCTGGCTGGTTTTATTTTATTAGTTGCAAGTATTTATTATTTTATAAAAGGGTCGCAGCCCCTATTATTATTGGCGATAGCCGTTTTTTTGATCCTGTTTTTGTTATTGGTTAAAATCTATTTTACTCTAAAAGACAAAAAAGCATTAAAGGAAAAACTGCTTTTTATTAATGAAAACGAACTGGTTATCCTACATGGCAATGCCAACCAATTTGGTAGCGGTGAAAATCACCAAAGTCATGAAAGTTATTTTGAAGATTTGGATGTATTTGGCAAAGGCTCCCTTTTCCATCTAATAAACCGGACCACCACCAGTCATGGCGATGCAAAACTGGCAGCCCAATTAAGCCATCCGCTTTTGCAAAACCAAAGCATCCTACAGTATCAACAGGCCATTAAAGTGTTGACTTCGGAAATAGATACCCGCCAATTATTAACCGCCCATGGATTGCTGAACAATGAAAAAGACGGAAACCTCTATAGCATCGTGGATTGGCTTCAAACTCCCATCAAATTGATAAATAGCCCTTGGCTGAAAATAATAAGATGGATATTGCCTTTATTCAATCTGGGAGCTTTGCTATATTATTTGGAAACCGACAATTACCTAGCATTGTCGTTGGGCATCATCGCCAGTTGGGCTATTACTGGATCCAAGGCGATGTACATCAATCATCAACATAATCAAGTTGGGGAAAAACAAAAAATACTCAACCAATATGCTGATATTCTAAAAATTTTCAGCAACGCCAACATCACCCATTCTGAATTATTGAAGCAGCTTGGGCAGGATGCCAAACAGGCAAGTCAATCCATAAATAAGCTATCGCAACTCAGTTCCTTTTTTGACCAAAGATTGAATGTTGTTGCCAATATACTGCTAAATAGCTTTATCATATACGATATCCAATGTGTGATGGAACTGGAAAAATGGAAACTCAAAAACAAAAATGATTTTGAAAGATATATTGATTGTGTAGGCAAGATTGAAAGCCTGAACTCACTCTCCTGCTTTGCGTTTAACCATCCGGGTTATACATATCCCGAATTGGCTGCTGAGGGTCTATTGATCCAAGCCAGTCAAATGGCACACCCGCTTATCCCTGAAAAAGAAAGCGTGCCAAACGATTTTTCCATCGGTTTAAATGAAAAATTACAATTGGTCACCGGATCGAACATGTCGGGAAAAACTACTTTTCTTCGCACCGTCGGCATCAACCTATTATTGGCCCAATGCGGGATGCCTGTTTGTGCAAGTCGTTTTTCTTTTACGCCTATGGATATCCTATCCTCCATTCGGGTGAGCGATTCCTTGCTAGACCACACCTCTTATTTTATGGCTGAACTGAAAAGGCTTCAGCAGATTATTGTACAATTGGAATCAGGAAGACCTGCACTGGTATTGGTGGATGAAATCCTTCGTGGTACCAACTCAGAGGATAAAACGCATGGCTCGGAACAATTCATCCGTAAACTGTTACAATATCATTGTCTTACTCTTTTTGCCACACATGATCTATCCTTGGGTGAAATGAGTGTTGCGCTACCTGAAAAAATCAGAAACTATTGTTTCGAAAGTCTGATACAAAAAGGAGAGCTACATTTTGATTTTAAATTACAACCAGGGGTTGCCAAGAATAAGAATGCCTCTTTCTTGATGCAGAAAATGGGAATCATCTGAGATTAGTGAATGGGGGTTTCTTTTTTAGTAATAACCCATGAAATCACAAAATCCCTAAATCTATAAATCCGAAATTTAATTTTAGTCCTGACACAAAAAAAGATCTTCCTCGGAAGATCTTGATAAAAGAATTGAAGCTGTATAATGATTGACGCTTAAATAAATGGAATATGATTTCTTTTATGCGCAAATGTTCGAATGGCTGATTTGCGTTTCTTGTTCATTTTCCATAGGTCGACAACTTTGATACTTGATGGCTCTGTTTTAACCAAAACAAGATCTGTAGCTATTGTTTCTTTTACTTCGGCAACCAAATGTTGCATTGTTTCGTGGTCCAGCTCTACCAGAGCGGACATAAGATTCCCTTTCATAATCTATCTCCTTTTTTAAAATGTGCGATTAATGTCTACCGAGCAATTCTGGGAATATGGCACTAAAGAATCGTTATAAGAAAGTGTCGGTTTAGGCTCCCAACTGTAGTACAGTACTAGTGCTCTTTGAATTCGGCTGCAAAGGTAACATAATTCATGCACTGAAGCAAATGATAACGCAAAGAAAATGTTAATCGTTGGGGACAATACTAAAACACAATGCGTTAATGAGGTTATTCCTTAACGTGGGTTGGTTAGCAACTACATTATCAGCAAGCTACAGCCACGTATATCGCTATTATCTACCCTGCCCGAAATTTCAAAACTGCCGTCACGGTAAATTTGGCCCACATCATCGGTGGCAATAAATGAGCAAGAATAGAGGTTTGCCAGATCAATCACATTCATAATGCCAGCACCATTTTCCTGTACATCAAAGGGGTCATCTTCTTTGCGTAGTAGCATTTTCATCCAAGGCACGGGTTCAAATAGCCCCCCCCCTTTTGAATAAGCTTGTGAAAGCAGTTCCGTCATCCCATACTCTGCATGCACAAAGGGAATATTAAATTGCTTTTTTAAAATAGCTTGTGCTTCTTCACGGGCCAGCTCTTTGCGCCGCCCCTTCATTCCACCCGTTTCCATAACCGTTGTATGATTCAACCGGATTGGAAACTGCTCTGCAAAGTCAAGCAATGCAAAAGTTACACCAATGAGCAGGGTTTGCCGACCTTCCGATTCCAATTGTTTTAGCAGTTGGTAAAGCCTTTCATGTTCGTACAAATAAAAACCGCTTCGTGGGTCTGGGCTTTTCTTTACCAAATAATCCACCATCGAAACCAAGGATGAATTTTTCCTTTCCAGATAAGAGGGCAGCAACCCAATAATGCACCAGTTCTCAATGGAACCGTAATATTTTTCAAACCCCTTGGTAAAACTTTGAGTATATAGGGCAAGCTCTTTGACATGGTGCTTGCTATTGACCGTTTGGGTAGTACCACTGCTTTCGAATATGGCTTCCGCTTCAAAAGAAGTCGTTTTTATTTCCTGTGTTTTAAAAAACCGGATGGGCAGGAATGGAATATCAGTGAGCTTTCGAACATTCTCCACATGCACAGAAAGAGTGTCGACATATGAAGCATAAAGTTTATTGAACTGATATTGAAACCGGAAAACTTCCAAGGCTAATTCATCGAACCCATTTTTGTCAATGGCAAACAGTTTTTGCCCGATTTCACTCGCAGTAGCCATGCTAACTAAATATAAAAGTAAATGCAATAGTAAACCTTTTCATCAAAAATCTCGTAGGTTTGTAAGCATAATCGATACCATGAAATTGAGATATCTACTACTTGCCATCTTGGTTACAGCCATTGCCTGTACAAAAAGTGGCGGCGGCAAACCGCAGATCAAATTAAAATCAATTGGGCCTGATGTGATTTCCAGGTCTGATCTTTTTTCCATCGATCTTGGTTTTACCAACCTTACGGGAAATGGCAATGATACCTTGATTGTGATCAAACATGTGCTCAATCTGAACCAAAGGGGAAGCGTCAATGAATTCCAGGCCGATTCTTTTGCCATCCCCAATTTTACCAGTTCCAATAATGCTGGGGATTTACAATTGACTTTTGCTAGGCAGCTCATCAATGGCTATGCTTATCTTGCCGATCCAGCTACAGCCCAAAACGATACCGCCATCTTTAATTTTGTTGCGAAAGTGTTTCCAAACATTACTAGTGACACCGTAAAGTCTGGCAAAATTGTCATCTTGTCGCAGTAATGAGTCGCATGTTTATAAAGTTTTTCCATTTTTTTCTTTTTAGCAGTTTGTATATTTCCTTATGCGCTGTTCTAATGGTGTATCAGACCAATAGCCTTTTCTTTAATGGCAATTCCTCGATCCATCTAATGGCCTTTGTTTTCTTTTCTACCATCTGCAGCTATAATTTCCATTGGTACCTTACACCTGAATCGGTTAATTCTTCTATCCGCAGCCAGTGGACGCAGGACCATAAAGGACTTCATTTAGTATTGACCATGATGGGGCTCGTTGGGGCCATTTATTATTTTTTTGTGCTCCGTGAACATTGGATGGCATTGTGCTTTTCGGGTTTTGTTACTTTTTTGTATTCAGCACCCAAATTGCCACAGACTTTTTTTAAGGAACTTAAAAACGTGGCCATAGGAAAAACCATTTTCCTAGCCTTTGTCTGGATGTTTGTGACAACCATGCTTCCCATTTTCACTGCAACCGACCAATTGAAACTGGTGCATGTATTATTTGCCTGCAGTCGTTCCTTTCTCATCTATGCCATCTGTATACTTTTCGATTACCGCGACCGGGAAGATGATAAGAACCAAGGCATCCGCAGCCTGATTACTTATTTTAATGAACGAGGTGTCAATATTATTTTCTGGATTTCATTGATCATATTTGCGCTTTCTACCTTACTGCTGTATTGGTTCCATTTCTCGATAGCCACCATTATTATTTTGTTGATACCGGGCATCATCCTGGCCTTTATATATAACTATTCAAAGAAACATTTTTCAGACTATCTCTATTATTTTCTGTTGGATGGCCTCATGATGCTTTCTGGCTTATTGATGATAATCTTCCAGATTTAACTATTTTTGAAGTTCAATTATAATACAATGGCAAAAAGCAAGAGCAGCAAGGCAAAGAAACCATCCATCATCACAGAACGTTCATTTACTTTTTTAAAGAACTATATCAACAATGCCTCTCCAGTGGGTTTTGAAACCAGTGGGCAAAAATTATGGCTAGAATATTTGAAACCTTATGTGGACACGCAGTTCACAGATCCTTATGGAACAGCAGTTGGCGTAATCAATCCCAAAGCCAATTTCAAGGTGGTGATTGAAGCACATGCAGATGAAATCAGTTGGTTTGTAAATTATATAACTCCTGAAGGCTTGATTTATCTAAAGCGTAATGGAGGTGTCGATCATCAGATTGCCCCCAGTCAACGTGTATTGATACATGGCAAGAAGGGTGCCGTGAAAGCCGTTTTTGGCTGGCCAGCCATACACACCAGGCTCAGCAACCCAGAATCAAAAGAACCTACGCCTAAAGTAGATAATCTTTTTTTGGACTGTGGCGCCAGAACTAAAAAAGAAGTGGAAGACTTGGGCATCCATATTGGAGCCGTGGCTACCTATCAAGATGGATTCGATGAACTGGCACACGACTATTATGTTGGACGTGCTTTTGACAACCGTATTGGCGGTTTTATGATTGCAGAGGTAGCCCGTTTATTAAAGGAAAACAAAAAACAATTGCCTTTTGCGCTCTATATTGTGAACGCAGTACAGGAAGAAATTGGACTTCGTGGTGCTGAAATGATCGCAAGGCGTATAAAGCCAGATATTGCAATCGTTACCGATGTTACGCATGATACCGCAACCCCCATGATCAATAAAGCGATTGAAGGGGATATTGTTTGTGCCAAAGGACCTTCCTTGGCCTATGCGCCAGCCATCCATAATAAACTGCTGAACATAGTGCAGGATGTAGCGGAAAAAAAGAAAATAGCAGTTCAGTACCGCACACTGTCACGCAGCACGGGAACGGATACCGATTCATTTGCTTATGCCAATGACGGCTGCCCTTCGGTACTCATCTCTATCCCTTTACGCTATATGCATACTACGGTAGAGCTATTGCACAAAAGCGATATTGAGCGCACGATTGAATTAATGTATGAAACCCTGTTGGTTTTAAGTCCCAAAACCAACCTAAGCTACCTGTAAAACATCTTTTTTTGAAGGCGGTCATGGTGGCTGATTAGTCACCACGTTTGGGTATTAACCATATTTGGCAACCAAAAAGCTAAAATATTCTTTAGTGCCCATATACGACAGCGGATAATTAGTTCGTTAGTTATCAACACCATGTGGGAAATTGTTTAAATGGCTTTTTTAGCTGGAATGCTGATTCCTTTCAATAACAATGCATTAGCAATTGACCACTAGGAAAAAAAAAGAGTAAGCATTATCTTACTAAATCATTATAACTTTTGTACTTGCATGAGAATTTTTTTTATTTATATCGATCCAGGTAGCGGATCCTATCTGGTGCAAATGTTGATTGCAGGCGTTTTGGCCGGAGTCTTTTACTTCAAGAATATGTGGTTAAAGGTCAAATCTTTTTTTTCAAAAAGTAAAAAGGAAGGCCCCTTAGATAATGACTAATGTCGCTCATGACGCTCAGCACGACCCCGCTTCATTTAGAGACCCTTCCGGTTATATATTTTCGGACAAAGGAAAATTTTATCGGCAGATCAACCCTTGCTATTCCCAGGACTACGAAAAATTGATGTCCTCTGGTCTTTATCAAAAACTTACCGAAAAAAAATTACTGATTCCGCATACTGAAATCCAGGATGCTGTAAATCCATTAGGCAATAGCTATAAAACTATTTTGCCGGAGCAATTGCCTTTTATCAGCTATCCTTATGAGTGGAGTTTTGATGAACTCAAGGATGCGGCAATAGCTACATTAAGGGTTTTGAAAATTTCCGTAAAACTAGGCATGGTTTTAAAAGATGCCACCCCGTTCAATATACAGTTTTATAAAGGGCAACCAATTTTCATCGACACACTTTCATTTGAAACTTATGATGAAACAAAACCTTGGATTGCTTATAGACAGTTCTGCGAATGTTTTTTGTTTCCTCTTTTGTTAGCACATTATCATAAAATGGATGCGCAAAAACTGCTTGCGGTTTATTTAGATGGTATCCCTGCAACTACCACGGCCAAGCTACTACCTTTCAAAAGCCGCTTTAAACTAAATATCTGGCTGCATGTGTTTCTGCAAGCGTCCGTAAGCAAACAAAACAGCAGTCCGTCAACACAAAAGCCTATCGTATTTAGCAAAGAGAAATTATTAAGATTGATAGAAAGCTTGCAAAGCACTATCAAAAGTTTGCAAGTGGAGACTTCCATCCAATCTACTTGGAACAATTATTACGATGAAACTATTTTGAGCCAATCCTATCTATCAGAAAAAGAAAAGATTTTCAGAGAATTCATCCAGAATGCCAATGAAGGACGTACCCTGGATATTGGTTGCAACGATGGCTATTTTTCAAAAATACTGGCAGAAAAAAATAGTGATGTGGTGGCTGTTGATTTCGATAGCCAATGTGTGAACAAACTTTACCTAGAATTAAAGGAGAAAAATATAGGTTCGATATTACCCTTATGCATTGACCTGACCAACCCATCCCCGGCCTTGGGTTTTAACCATGCCGAAAGAAAATCCTTTGCCGAACGTGCTGTAGCTGACACAGTTACCGCCTTAGCATTGGTACACCATCTGGTGCTCAGCAAAAATATCCCACTCTATGATGTGGCCAAAATGCTTGCTCATTTGGTAAAAAAACAACTCATCATCGAGTTTGTGCCGATTTCTGATTCAAAATCACAAATCTTGATCGCCAATAAACCGGTTTACCACAAACCTTATGACCCGGATGCTTTCGAAACACATTTCGCGACCTATTTTGAAATTGAAAAAAAACAAACCATCCCTGGCACGGAGCGAATACTTTACAGCATGAAGAAAAAATAAAAGCTCCCCCATTGAAATAGAGGAGCCTAACCCTTAAAACAACCAACATGAAATACTGTTGATTGTATAAATAACAATTCCATTTTGCAATGGTTTAATAATCTAGTCTGCGGGCAGTATTATTTTGATAAAGTTTCTTTAAATATGCCACTTGGCTTGTTATAAGATTTTGAAGCGCTTCAAGAATCTGAGCAAAAGCACCTTTACTCCTATCCAACCCTAAACCAAAAATGATTTAGCATTATGGCGACATATTATCAACAGAACCGAATTTATAAAACCCAATCTCAATCCCGCTTCTTGTCATTTCAAAATACCCACTAAGATTTGAGCCTTTCTGCCTATAGCCAAAAACCAATTAATAATATCGAAGAGCCAAGAACTGGTATAATTGATGGAGCAACCCTATTGACCCCTAATATTCAACGAGATAATATTGTATTTCTAACATCGATTGCCTTACTAAATCGATAGCCTAACAAAAGTTCACTGCTAAAAGATGGAATTAATGAAATGCAAAAAATCGATTCTATTAAAAATAGTTTTAAAAAAGTGTAACAAAATACTTTGACTTACTGTTATAGTTCTGATGAAAAAGCATCCGGATGAAGCAATCCTCTTTTAATCCAGCTTTAACTTCATCTTAACCCGCCCCTAACACAAATCACAGATTATAGTATCGGTATTCTTGTAACAATGAAAATACAATCAATAGCTCTTCTTTTTATAATCTAACACTATGGAACTTTGCTTGAAGGATTTAAGACCTCAAACAAAGTAAAGCACCCAAGAAGCAAGTTTTAAAAATATTTTTAATTGAACAAAGAGCCGTAGTAAAAGAATTCGAAAAAACCTCAATAGAAAAGTCAATAAATTTACCTTAACTAAAATAAACCCTCATGGAAGAAAAATATAGCGAATCCACTTTGCTACGCCCATCAGGCAATCGGCCACTAGATGCGCCACTTGTGCACATCGATTTACCAATGTTTATCAAAAAGATAAAACAGGAATCGGTCTGGAAGGAAAGTGACCGTAACGCCATCACCGTTTTTAAAACGAATGGCTTGCGTCTCGTACTAATTGCATTACACAAAGAAGCTGTAATGGCTAAGCATATTTCAGAGGGAATTCTTAGCGTTCAGGTATTAGAGGGAAAGATTCAATTTGATACAGATCAGCAATCGGTGGAATTAACTAGTGGACAGATGTTGGCATTACATGAGCGAATCCCGCATCGTGTTTTAGCCATTGCTGACTCAGTATTTTTATTAACACTTACCGCTACCTTGTAAGAGGTAAAAATTTAAAAGCATAATAGAATGGAGCAACATATTGTAAAAATTAAGTCCATTGATAAAGTCACACATGATACGTTATCTATTGTAACCGATAAACCCAAACCTTTTAGTTTTACCCCAGGACAGGCCACAGAAATATCCATCAACAAAAAAGATTGGCAATACCAAAGACGCCCTTTTACTTTTACCTGTATCCCTGAAAATGATTTTTTGGAATTTACAATCAAAACCTATCCAGCCAAAAAAGGGGTTACAAACGAATTGCTTCAACTCAGCAAAAATGATGAGTTGATTTTGCATGATGTGTTTGGCTCAATTGCATATAAAGGAGAAGGTGTCTTTATTGCTGGCGGCGCTGGTGTAACGCCTTTTATTTCGATTCTCAGGTTTCTTCATTCGAAAAATGAGTTGCGCAACAACAAACTTATTTTTGCCAACAAAACAAAAGCCGATATCATTCTGGAACAGCAATTCAAAAACATATTGGGGAAGAATTTCATTAATATTTTGTCAGCAGAAAAAGAAAATGGATATGCTCATGGATATATTACCAAAGAATTTCTTGAAAAAAACATAACTGATTTTACAAAACAGTTTTATTTATGTGGACCTGACCCAATGATGGAGGCAGTGGAAAAATTGTTGATTGAGTTAGGGGTAGACTCAAAATCAATTATCCAAGAAGCGTTTTAGGGAATTGAGGTATGACAACGGAAGAGGACGTATAATACTTACGCTGCTGCTGTTTGAAAACAAAGAGTACAAAATTCGAACAAGCAAGAATGAATATTATAATTTATTGGTTTTGATTGCTGACCGCTTATCCATCCCCGACTTTAGGTTATGTGCTTGCATGGGTAGTTGCAGTACTTGCAGGGTTAAGATAAGAAAAAACAACTCACCTTTTGTACAGTAAGAATTATCCTGTCAAGTTCAGATAAACGATGATCTTGCAAACGATAACATTACTATTGCAACGAGCAATTATTAATAAAAAAGTTTAAATAGAGAGTTATGAAAAAGGTATTGATCGCATTAAGTTACAATCCCTCTGCACAAGAAGTCGCAGAAGTTGGTTTTGATTTTGCAAAAGCAATGAAATCACAAACGGTTTTACTGCATGTAAGTTCCGATGCCGTTTATTATTCTTCTCTCAACTACTCTCCAATAATGGGTTTCGTTGGTTTTGGCAATCCATACAGCATTGAAAAAGAAACGCAAGGGGAAATAAAAAAAATGGCACAAACATTTTTAAACAAATCAAAGGAACATTTGGGTGATAATACCATTGAAACCATTGTAAAAGAAGGTGATTTTGCAGAAACCATTTTAGACACCGCAAAAGAACTAAAGGCTGATGTGATTGTCATTGGTAATCATAGTCGGCATGGGTTTGATAAATTAATGATGGGGAGTGTGGCAGAAAAAGTGTTACACCATAGTTACCTACCTCTTTTTATTATTCCTACTAAGGTTGCGGAGAAGTAAGCGGTCTATTGATGTAATGAGACCGGAATGTGGTTCCGATGATGGTTGGAAACGAATAATTGATAAATACAAAATCTAAAATCATGAAAAATGAAACTTTATATCCAACTACCACCAAAAAGTTGGTTGAAAAAAAGGCGGCTTTGGCACCAAAGAACGTAGAAGCCTGGCGGAATTTTAGTAGAACCGTATTTGAAGCAGGGGCACTTGATGAAAAAACTAAACAATTAATTGCCGTTGCTGTTGCACATGTTACCCAATGCCCTTATTGTATAAGAGGACATTCCAAGCAAGCCATGAGAAAAGGCGCAAACAAAGAGGAAATCATGGAAGCAGTATGGGTAGCAGCCGAAATGCGTGCCGGTGCAGCCTATGCCCACGCAACCATTGCATTGGATGAAATGGAATTGTTTGAGAAAAATGATTTTTCGATGGGCAAAAAATAGTTGCGTTTGCATTTGATCATGTTATTGCCAATATTATATCATTAAAGCTATTCAACAAATTGGCGTATAGTCAAGGTCAAAGTTTAGATGAGGCAGTTCCCTTTTAATAGTAAAACAAAACTCAATGAAACGGATATCCATAAAGGAGTTGGAACCATCCGCTTACAAAGCCATGCTTGGCTTGGAGCAATATATCAGGAATACTAAAATAGCACCGCTCTTGTTGGAGCTGATAAAAATAAGAGCCTCACAAATTAACGCTTGCGCCTATTGCATAGATATGCATACTCAGGAAGTCCTGAAGCTAGGGGAAACCCAAAGAAGAATTTTTGCATTGCCTGCTTGGAAAGAATCCCCTTTGTTTACAGATGAAGAAAGAGCCGTATTGCAACTTACGGAAGAAGTTACCCTGATTTCAAAAAATGCAGTAACAGACGAAACTTATGACCGGCTTTAAAAATTTATGGGGAAAATGGGTTGGCACAAATTTTTATGCAAATAATTATTATTAATTCATGGAACCGAATCGCTGTTTCTACTAAACAGATTTTCGAGTAAGTGGAATATTTTTTTGAACTTACAAGATTTAAATTGATAAAGCCACTGATTCCGAACAACGGAGATATGCTATAAGAAATAGTGGTATTAGCAGAAATATCTTAGACGCAAGCTGCTACCTTATACAAAACGCCAGCAGCCTTAGACCAATGCTATATCCAAAACTTGGAGCATGGTTTTCACATAATGGAATTTCAGCCCTTTTATAAAAGCGGAATCAATCTCCTGCACATCTTTTTCATTTTGCCAGCACAGAATAATCTCTTTAAGTCCTGCACGTTTGGCTGCCAATATTTTTTCTTTGATCCCGCCTACCGGTAATACCTGACCACGCAAGGTGATCTCACCAGTCATAGCAAGATAGGGTCTTATCCTTTTACCCGTGATGGCAGATGCGATTGAACTCATCATGGTGATGCCTGCACTGGGGCCATCTTTGGGAACGGCGCCTTCGGGCACGTGGATATGGATTATTTTCTTATTAAACAGTTCCGGGTCCAGATTCAATTTTTTCGCGTTGGACTGTAAATAGGAAAGTGCCGTGACGGCACTTTCTTTCATCACATTGCCTAAATTGCCCGTAAGTTTCAACTCACCTTTTCCATCGCTTAGGTTGGTTTCTACAAATAAAATATCCCCTCCCACATAGGTCCAGGCCAATCCCACGGCCACGCCTGGCATATTGGCTACTTTGTAGATATCATTACTGTATCTGGTCTTGCCCAACACTTTTTCTATATCGCCCGGCGAGATCGTTGGTTTTAGTTTGCCCTTGGTTGCAAATTCTTTTGCCTGATACCGCATGATGGAGGCGAGTTGCCGGTCTAGTTCCCGAACCCCACTTTCACGGGTATAATCCTGAATGATTTTTTCCAACACTTTATCACTGATCTTAAAATTCAGCTGCTTCAGACCATGCGCTTCTTTTTGCTTGGGCAGCAAGTGCCTCTTGGCAATCTCGATTTTCTCTTCAACCGCATACCCGCTCAGATCGATCACCTCCAGCCTATCGCGCAAAGCTGGCTGAATATGATTGATATCGTTGGCCGTGGCCACAAACAAGACTTTACTCAAGTCATATTCCAGTTCCAGATAATTATCGTAAAAAGTATGATTCTGCTCTGGATCCAACACTTCTAACAATGCGGAAGAGGGATCGCCACGGAAATCGGCACCAACTTTATCTATCTCATCCAAAATCATTACCGGATTGGAAGATTTTATTTTGCGCAAGGATTGCAATATCCTTCCGGGCATTGCCCCAATATATGTTTTCCGGTGGCCGCGTATTTCGCTTTCGTCATGCAGGCCACCCAAGCTAATGCGCACATATTTGCGGCCAATAGCATTAGCGATGCTTTTTCCCAAAGAAGTTTTCCCAATACCCGGAGGGCCGATAAAACAAAGGATAGGGCTTTTCATATCCCCTTTTAATTTTAGTACCGCCAAGTATTCAAGAATGCGCTCTTTTACTTTGTTCATACCATAATGGTCATGATCTAATATTTTCTTTGCCTTCTTCAAATCGTATAGGTCTTGGGTAAAATCTTCCCAAGGCAGGTCCAGCATCAGGTCTAGATGATTGTACACTACCGAATAATCGGGGGTGCTGGGATGCATCCTTTCCAGTTTTTCAATCCCCTTCTTAAATATGTCCTTAGCCGCAGCCGGCCATTTTTTTGTTTCGGCTTTTTTCTGCATTTCTTTTACTTCCCGCTCATTGCTATCGCCACCCAACTCATCTTTGATACTCTTTAACTGCTGCTGTAAAAAATAATCCCGCTGTTGCTTATCGAGCTCTGTTTTTGTCTTGTTGGTGAGCTTGTTCTTCAACTCAGCAAATTGCAATTCTCTTTGCAATAATTTCATCAATAAATCGGCCCGGGATTGAATATGGTTGATCTCCAACAACTGCTGCTTTTCCTGCAGTTCGGCATTCAGGTTACTGGAAATAAAGTGGATGAGGAAGGAAGGCTTCTCGATATTTTTTAGGATAATCGAAGCTTCGGAGGGTATATTGGGCGATAACTGTATAATCTGCGTAGCCATATCCTTGATATTGGATACATAGGCATGGAAATCTTGACCAACCGGCGCTTCTTCTTCGGGCAAAAGCACAACCTGCGCTTTAAAATAAGGGTCATCGGTAGTAATTTCACCCACTTTGAACCTGCGTTTTCCCTGAAGAATCACCGTGGTGCCCCCATCCGGCATTTTTATCAACTTGATAATACGTGCTACAGTTCCGATATTTTCCAGATCAGAAACGGTAGGGTCTTCCACCACACTGTCTTTTTGCGCCAACACACCAATCAATTTGTCAGTTTTGTACGCATCATTCACCGCTTTGATGCTTTTATCTCTGCCAACGGTTATCGGCAGCACCACACCTGGAAAAAGAACCGTATTCCTCAAAGGCAGTACGGGCAGCACTTGGGGCACTTCCCCATCATTCAATATTTCGTTATCAGATTCGTTCAGGGGTATGATCGGCATAAAATCCATCTCGTCCTCATCCGGCGAAAAAAACCTTTTTTCTTTCATAATTTTTTAATCAATGACAAAATAACAGCAATTCGATGATAATAACGCTGTTTTAAAGAGAAGTGTATATTGGCCAAATATAATGCCAAGAAAAAATGGCATCGAGATTTACCTTGAGTTTCAGGTTATGCAAAAGGTATTTTTAGGGGTGCGAAAGAATCTTTTATCCAAAATGTGTTGTGTTTGCAAAATTAGATTTATTCACCGAAGCACTCGTTCCAAATACCAAAGTATCCAGAATTCGATTTAACAAAACCTGAAACCATGAATAAAATTTGTGCCGTTATTTCCATGTGCTATATACAAAAGTCACATACCTCAATGTGAAAGACCAGCTGAGCAAAATCTTAAATAAAAATAACAGAATAAGACTACAATTCAACAAACCAACTAGCTCAGTACATAAACTAAAATTTTATATACGTATACCCTAGTAAAAATATACAATAGCTATTTTAAGAACTCGTTTAATTATAAAAAGATCCATGTTACAAATTTTGGTTTAATCTTTGCAAATCTATTAATCATCAAGCTTCAAATTGGTATAATACACAAACACGAAGTTGTAATTAAAAACGCACACGGTTAACCGTTTGGGAAAAATGTAGACCTAAATTTAAACCACCATCATTCTATGCTAAAGAAAATTATTAAAATCATCTCTATTGTTTTTCTTCTATTGGTCGCTTTTGCATTTGCAGCACCTTTTATATTCAAGGGAAAAATCATTGCGCTTGCCAAAGAACAAATCAATCAGAAACTGAATGCCAAAGTCGATTTTTCGGATATCAGCCTTTCCTTCTTTAGACATTTCCCCCAAGTAGCTGCATCCATGAGCAATCTACAAGTAATCGGCAAGGACGTTTTTGCAGTCGATACTTTGTTTTCAGCAAAAAATATCGATATTTCCCTTAATCTGATGAGTGTGATCAAAGGCTCTGACTTCAAAATCCATGCAATCAATATTGAGCAACCTCGCATTCATGCCGTGGTAACGAAAGATGGGCTTGCCAATTGGGATATTATGAAGCCCGACAGCAGTAGCAATACAAGCAGCTCCAGCCAAAAACCGTTTCAATTGACTCTAGATGCCTATTCCATCAGTAATGGGTATCTGAAATATGAAGATGCGGCTTCTAATATGAGCAGCGAGATCATTAATTTGAACCACTCGGGGAAAGGTGATTTCACCTCCGACCTGTTTACGCTTGTCACCAAAACAACGGCCGATGAAGTCAGTTTCAGCTATGGGAATATCCCTTATCTGTCAAAAGTAAAAACCAGTGTGGACGCCAATATAGAAGTAGATAACAAAACAAAAAAGTACAGTTTCAATACCGACCAGATTCATTTGAATGACCTTGGCTTAAAGGCCTCCGGTTTTTTTCAGTTCCTGAATGACAGTGTGTACAATATGGACATCCAATACAATGCCCCATCTACCGATTTTAAGAACATTCTATCACTTGTTCCCATTATTTACCAAAAAAACTTTGCTTCTATAAAAACAAGTGGCGAAGCCCTTTTCAACGGTTTTGTAAAAGGCCAGTACAGCAGTACACAGATGCCGGCATATAACCTGAACTTGGATGTAAAGAATGGCTTCTTCCAGTATCCCGATCTGCCCAAGCCAGTCAGGAATATCAATCTGGCTCTAAAAATTGATAATCCAGACGGCATCACCGACCATACGGTTGTGGATATTTCGAAAGGGCATATCGAAATGGATAATGAACCCTTCGATTTTAGATTGTTGTTGAAAACGCCCATCAGTGATATGTTTATTGATGCGGCAGCCAAAGGTAAATTGGACCTCAGCCAAATTTCACAAATGGTAAAATTGGAACCCGGCACTACATTGAGGGGGCTATTGAATGCAGACCTGAGCGCTTCGGGTTATCTTTCTGCCATCGAGAAAAAGCAATATGAAAAGTTCAATGCGGCAGGCACGCTCAATCTAACCGACTTTTTTTATGCATCTAAATCTTATCCAGATGGCGTAAAGCTGAATAGTTTGCTTGCCAGCTTCAACCCGCGCAATGTGAGTTTGAGCAATCTTTCTGGGCAATACCTAAAAACAAATTTCACTGCCAATGCCAGCCTCGACAATCTATTGCCTTATGTACTAAAAAATAAAACATTATCTGGCACGGCTACTGTAAAAGCCGATCAGATGAACCTGAACGATTGGATGGGAACATCGACTGATACCAGTGCCAAGAGTAGCGCTTCATCCGCAGCTTTTGCCGTGCCGGCGAATATCGATTTCACCATCAATGCCGGGGTGGACAAAGTGCATTATGATAAAGTGGACATGCAGAACCTATCCGGGCAATTAATCATAAAAGATGAAACGGTAACATTGAATAATATCAAAACCAATGCGCTGGATGGGAGTATCGGTATCAATGGCACCTATTCTACAAAAGAAAGCAAAACCAAACCCTCTATCAGTCTCGCCTACGACGTAAAAGATTTGGATGTACAAAAAACATTCAACGCATTTAATACTGTTCAAAAATTGATGCCAATCGGGAAATTTATTGCAGGCAAAATAAGTTCGCATTTGTCTTTTACGGGTAAACTGGGCGACAATATGATGCCTGACCTGAACTCTTTGACTGGCAATGGAAACCTATTGTTGATAGAAGGGTTCCTGAACAAATTTGCACCACTCGAAAAACTGGCTTCCACCCTAAACATAAAAGAACTGGATGCTATTTCTGTAAAAGACATTAAAAACTATATTGAATTTGCCAATGGCAAAGTTTTGGTAAAACCTTTTACGGTGAAGTTGAAAGATATTGATATGGAAATTGGTGGGATGCATGGTTTTGATCAATCCTTGGATTATGTTATCGATATGAAAGTGCCGAGGTCATTATTAGGTAGCGGAGTTAACAGTCTGGTCAATAGTTTGACCAGCCAGGCAAGTAATAACGGAGTGCCAATTAAATTAAGCGATATCATCAACCTAAAAATAAATATGGGGGGCACCATCAGCAAACCGGTAATCAAAACCAGTTTAAAAGAAGCAGCGGGTTCTTTGGCGGATGACCTGAAGAAACAAGCTGCTGATTTTGCCAAAGCAAAAATAGATAGTGCCAAAACGGCTATCAGTTCCGCTATGAAAGACACGATAGCTTCCTTAAAGAAACAGGCCTTGCAGACTGCGGGGGACGAACTAAAAAAACAGCTTCTGGGAAAACCTGATTCCATTAACGGTGCAACTGATGTCAAAACCAAAGCGGTGGAATCGGCCAAAGGGCTGCTTGATAATATCAACCCTTTCAATAAAAAGAAAAAAGCAAATACCGATACTACAAAACATTAGTCATTGGAATGATTGATAGGTTGAATGCTTGCTGACAATTTTATACAGCCCATTCGACCTATCAACTATTTTTTGGCTTCCTTCAGTATAATGATTTTCGGCTTCTCATCAACGTTGATGGATAGCAGTCCATTCAATGATTTGAGATTGGTTTCTTTCCCATGCTCTGAAAAGTCGATAAATTCAAATTGTCGGGCTTCTTGGTTATGTATATTCCCCACCTTGAGCGGATAATTCTCCACTCTAGTTCCATTATGGGTTGGACAATACACAAAATAAGCAACAGAATCAGGTGAAAGTTTGTTTCTGTATTTATACAACCAAACATTTCCTTTCTCGCTGATAATATCATCTGGCATATAATTGGCCAATGCATTCACAAAACTACTGATGTAGAACCAGGATATATAGGGTTCTGTAGAACCATCTGGTTTACGACGAAGCACCCCGCAGGTTAAATATACATTGTTGTTTTCTGGCGGATCGTTATCCATCAACCAATAAAGTATATACGCATCGAAGCCTGAAAAAGCGGTGGCATTGATAGAGCGAAGAATAAAAACAGCTTGGGACTGCTCCTCGTTATAGCCCGGGATCATCGGGGTAGCTTGTCTTGTTTGCTGGTTCTTATCGTACCCATTTTCGCCTAAGAAAACAGGCACTTCTGGTGCAATCTTGAAAGTAGCAGCACGGGCCTTGGCCAATTTTGAGCGCATGGAATCTTCCTCTGGACTAATCCCATGTTTGCCATTGGTAGAATAATGATGGTACTGAATGCCCCCATCCCAAATAAATTTTTTATCCCTACGAAGTGTGTTGCATAAAAATTTATAAACCCTTATTCGGTTAGTGTCTAGCTCAATCAATCCGCTAGTCATTAACTTGCTAGTACTATCTGCATTTTTGATACCACAGTTTTGGGGTAGTCTTCCTTCATGCCCGTCATAATCAGCGCTGCTCTGTGCAAAATAAGCCATTGGGTTCTGGTATTTTTCACCAAACCATATCGCATCTTCCTCATTTCCATTTTCATAAATTTCCATTACCCCCTTCCTATGTTTTTTATAAGGATGGGAGAGTCGGACCAGGTTGGTATCCACGTAATGCTTGCCAAAATAGGCGGCAATATTCCACATCATATTGCTATGGCGAGCATAACTCAAAGGATTTTCTGGGTCCATGCCTGGCAATGTGACTGGACGATTGTCCTGAAATTGTTTTTCATTTGCGGATGCAGGCAATCCCCTAATACTGCACCATACATTGCTATTATTTTGGTTCACCAGACTGTCAAAGAAAAATGAGTAGTCGGTTCCCTGATTACCCCAGTCAACAAAATGGAGCATATTGTACTTGTTTTTGGGATAGGGATTCACGATATCATTATCAAAATCAACGGCGAAGGAATAGAGTCTTAAATAATGAAATGGCTTTGCCCATTTGGTGGACACCTGTTGATAATTATTTGCACCCAAAAAATCCTTCATCATGGTTTTACTGAACCTGGGCATTGTGGGTTGAACCGTGGCTTCCATTGGCGGTTTTGCATAAGGACAACCATAGAGAACCATTTCTGTGATGGCTTTTTCATAGCTTTCAAATCGGATCATTACAAATCTGGCACTGTCGTTTAGTAAAAACTTCCGCCAACCCCAGCTTCTGGATGAACCCACGGTTACCAGAGTGGCCTTCAGGTTCCAATGAAGCATATCCCCGGTATAAATCCATATACTATCGGACGAGTTTGAGCGGTCATACAAATAAGCTTCCGAAATCTGATAGGCAGTTTGCAAATCCACCACAATCCGATTTCCTTTTCCTTTTGGAAAATAGATAGCGGGTTGAGCGGTGGGTTGAGGATCAGTAACTGGAATATAGTTTTCAGCAATTTTGTTTTCTGAACGGGGATCAACAAAATCGTTTTCATCAAACAAATTATAAGGAATCCCCTTGCCCTCATCTTCATACCCACTTAAATCATACACATTTTCCTTGTGGACCACAATTTTTTGGGGAGTTTCACAGCCAGGCAGGTGACTTTTTGCCAAAGGCAATTGTTGAACCTGGTTTTGTTGTTTCCCCCAACAGCCTACACAGCAACAGGCAAACAAAATACCACATCCATAAACCCTCCATTTTTTAAGCATGGGAGCCGAAACAGGGTTCATTATGGAACTGATGATTAAAAAATGCTTGGATATCAGAAAAAAGTTTTCCTTTGACAAGAAGCCAGGTCTCAAACAAATCAATTTAGGTATCTTTAGCCCTGATTTCATAACGTTTAAGTAATTAGCGTTAAAATTATTGCAATTATTTTTGTCATCATGATTTTACTTGATAACGCTGATCATTACTATTTTTTTCAAAGGGCACTTGAACTTGACTTTGGACTTTTCACAAAAATCAATAGGGAGTGGACCAACCCGTTTTTTGACCATGTGCTCCCCTTCCTTAGAGAATCGGAAATCTGGCTGCCTTTCTATTTGTTCCTTTTGGTTTTTGCCTTGCTGAATTTTTCAAAGCAAGGATCTTGGTGGTGCCTAACACTCGGCATGACCGCCATCATCAGTGATTTGATCAGCAGCAGTATCATCAAACCTTGGGTGGGGCGCTTAAGACCCTGCATGGATCCCGTGATGAGCCCCTATGTACGCATGCTGGCCAAATATTGCCCTCAGAATGGCAGCTTTACCTCTTCGCATGCATGCAATCATTTATCAGCAGCGGTATTTATTTTTTTAACGTTAAAGCATACCAGCAATTGGTGGGCATTGGTTTTTGTTTGGGCCTTCGCAATTTCCTACGCACAAATCTATGTGGGTGTGCATTATCCCTCCGATATTATTGGAGGCCTTCTTGTAGGAGGTATTATTGGGTTTTTGATGAGCCTTTTTTTTAAGAAAAATTTTGGCTCACTCAAAAAAATCAACACAGCGATATGATCGAAATTATAATATTGATATGCTTGATTTTCCTGAACGGGATTTTTGTGATGGCCGAAATCTCCTTGGTTTCTGCACGCAAAACCAAATTGGAAAGCATGGCCGAAAAAGGGGACAGCAGAGCAAAAGCCGCATTAAAGTTGGCCGAAAACCCCGAATTGTTTCTTTCAACAGTACAGTTAGGCATCACCGTTTTCTCCATACTGATTGGTTTTTATTCTGGCGAAAAATTCAGCCATTACCTAACCCCTCATTTGAGTCAAATAGATTTCCTGAAGCCCTATGCATCAAACATTTCGACCGTTTTTATTGAAACCATCGTTACCTTCCTATTGATCATCTTTGGAGAACTATTGCCGAAGCGTACCGGTATTTTCCGTGCCGAACAGATTGCCAGGATTGTGGCCCGACCTATGCAACTGCTTTCAAAAGCTACCTACCCCATCATCTGGTTATTGAATACTACCAGCAACCTTTTTTTTAAAATTTTGGATATAAAACCCTCTAGAGACAGCAATGTAACCGAAGAAGAAATAAAGGCCATGATTAGTGAAGGAACCGAGCAAGGGGAAATTGAAGAAACCGAACAGGAAATCATCGAAAGGGTATTCCATCTGGGCGACCGCAATATTACTTCCTTGATGACGCATAGGAGCGATATCGTCTGGTTCGATATTCATGAGAACGAAACTTTGATCAAAGAAAAAATCCTTAAGGAAACCCATTCTTTTTATCCAGTCTGTGATGGGGATATTGATGATGTAAAAGGGGTAGTTTCCATCAAAGACCTTTATATAAATGATGACAATAGGCCTTTTAAAGATTTTGCGGCCAAGCCTATGTTCGTTCCTGAAAACAATAGTGCCTATCAAGTACTTGAAAAATTTAGGCAAACCAAAATTCATTGCTGCTTTATTGTTGATGAGTATGGCAGTCTTTTAGGAATAATCACGCTTACAGATATCCTTGAGGCCATTATTGGTGACCTTCCGCAACCTCACACCAACGATTATGAAATAACAGAAAGAGGTGATGGGTCCTATTTAGTGGATGGACAAATTCCTTTTTATGATTTTCTAACGCATTTCGACAAGGCAGACTGGATGAATGAAGGAGATCAAGAATTTGATACGCTGGCGGGTTTTATACTGCACCAATTGGAACGGATCCCGCATACTGGAGAAACCTTGGAATGGAAAGATTTTAAATTCGAGATCATTGATATGGATGCCCAACGTATAGATAAAGTATTGGTGAACTTTATCAACCCGGAAGAAAGTAATATTGACGGGGATGCATAATTGCATTATGATCTCAACATTTTGTCCCCGCCAATTTTATTAATAAATTAATTAGAAGTTCCACTACTTTGTTTTAGCATCAATGCCTGAATTTGTGACATTGTTTTTTGCATGCCATCAGCACTACCATCCAAGAAGATGATATTCCCCTTACCCACTTCTGCAAAATTCTTGATGGCCTCGGTCCACATACTAAAAAGAATGACATTGGTGTCCAAGTTGGCCTTCTTCATTTGGTCGGCCGCTTCGCTCATACCCTTGGCCACTTCTTCCCGGAAAAGGGCAACCCCTTGACCTCGTAACATCGCTGCCTGCTTTTCGGCCTCAGCAGAAATCTTGATGGCATTTCCCTCCGCTTCCGCGGCTTTTGTTTTGGTAATCAATAAAGCCTGACCTTCATTTTCGGCGGCTGCTTTCAAATTATTACTTGCTACCACTTTGCTCATCGAGTCAATAATGGCTTGGTCAAAGGTGATATCGTTGATTTGCAGATCCATCAAATGATAGCCCCACTCTTCCAGAGAATGATCAATCTGGTCTTTCACAAATTCCACAATATCTTTTCTGAGGCCCAATATCTCTGCCTGTTTTTTTGTAGCCACAAAAGCCCGGATACTGCCTTCGATAGTACGTGTAAGCGCTTGCATTAGGTCTCTGTCGGAAATAAATTTAAATGCTACTTTTTTTATGGTTTCCTCGTCAGCATTCTGCACAGCATATAGCAACATGCTTTTGAAATAGACATTCGCCTGATCGACAGTCACAGCCTGAAACTCCAGTTCCACGGAACGGTTCTGGATGCTGATGCGCTTAGCCACCTGTTCCAGAAAAGGAATTTTAAAATTTAGCCCCGGACTCATGATACGCCGATATTTCCCGAACATCGTAATCACGTTGATGAACCCTTGATTTACCGTAACGAGACCACTGAAAATAAAAACTAGGATTAAAATAATCCACCAATAGGAAGACAAAATTTCCATAAAATCATTTTAATCAATGAATGTACCATTTTTAAGTGATACGCATTAAACTATAATCGGAACCCAAAAAATTTATTGTTTTATGGTATTCCGGGGTTTCATACATCTATTAATAAACTAAGAAAGTTTAGGAAGGAAACCAAACAAGAGCGATTGACCAAACCTGGCTCTGGTTTTGGAAAAACAACTAGAACGAGTTTTACAGACTTTCGCCACATCGTTTATATAATACAAACCCGAAAGCGTAATTTTGACATTGAATATGGAAACAAACTACGACCTCATCATTATAGGGGCAGGGCCGATTGGTCTGTCCTGCGGCATTGAGGCAAAAAAAGCGAACCTGAAATACCTGATCTTAGAAAAAGGATGTTTGGTGAATTCGCTGTACAATTATCCCATCAATATGACCTTTTTTTCTACTTCGGAAAAAATCGAGATTGGCGGCGTGCCTTTTGTGAGCAATAATATCAAACCCACCCGACCGGAAGCATTGGAGTATTATAGGCGCATTGCGGTATCTAATCACTTGCAGATCCGTTTACAGGAAGAAGTAAAAAGGATCAGTCCGGTGGGCAACCAATATCAGGTGCAAACCAGCGTTGCTTGCTACCTCAGCAAAAGCATAGTGATTGCGACCGGCTTTTATGATATTCCCGTACTCATGAACGTACCGGGTGAAGACCTGCCCAAGGTGGTGCATTATTATAAAGAACCCCATTTTTATGCCTTGCAAAATGTAACTGTGGTAGGCGCCAGCAACTCAGCGGTGGATGCCGCACTGGAAACCTATCGGAAAGGCGCAGCGGTAACGATGATTGTGCGGGATGCCGCCATTGGCGAACGTGTGAAATATTGGGTAAAGCCCGATATCGAGAACCGCATTAAAGAGGGATCCATCAAAGCTTATTTCAATTCCACGGTCATAGCTATACGTGAAAAAGAAATAGATGTGAAAACCCCTGAAGGAAACATTACCCTACCCAACGATTATGTGATTGCCCTAACAGGTTATCAACCCAATTTTGATTTTCTAAGAAAGGCTGGTATCCATTTATCAAATGACCAAAACCTACAACCAGATTATAACCCTGAAACCATGGAGACCAATCAGAAAAATATTTATCTAGCCGGTGTGGTTTGTGGTGGGATGAATACCCATTTATGGTTTATCGAAAACTCCAGAGACCATGCAGAAAAAATTATAGCTGCCATTTTAAAAAAACAATCTTAGCTCACTGTAGATTTTCCCTTTAGTCTATTTTTTAGAAATATCCTAAAATCAAAAAAATCAATGCGATGATTGAAGGCAAGGCCTGTACAAAAAATATTTTTTTGCTGGCCGTAACTGTGCCGAACAATCCGGCTACGATTATGCAGCAAAGAAAAAATGCTGCAATCCTTGATTTCCAAATTCCATCACTAATAAATAACGACCAAATAAGCCCTGCCGCCAGAAAACCATTATAAAGGCCTTGGTTGGCAGCAAGGGTTTTAGTGGGCTTGAACATTTCACTTGGCAAAGCCCCTTTAAAAATTTTCTTCCCCGCTGTTTCCCAAGCGAACATCTCAAACCAAAGAAAAAATAAATGTTCCATGGCTATAAAAGCAATCAGAAGGGATACTATTGTTTTCATACACTGTAAATTTATTTTGAAAATATCTTGTGTCTTTTGCTAGTTGTTAGATCATTTTCCGCATCAAAAAGTCGGTCTGCGGGTCTTCACCCAACATAAAAATATGCGTACCAAACTCTTTAAAACCAAATTTTTTATAGAACTGCAAAGCAGAGCTATTTTGTTGCCAAACCCCCAACCAAATCATTTTTTTGCCCTTTGCTTTTGCGGTGGCAATCGATTCCAACATCAAAGACTTTCCAACGCCTTGCCCAATCACATTTTTCAGCGCATATATCCGTTCAATCTCTATGGCTTTCTCCTCCCCGAGTCCTTCAGGTATTTTGCCTTCACGCATTTTTACATAACCCACAGGTTGATTATCCATATAGGCAATTAAAAAAATATTGTTATGGTCATTGATTTGTGAAGTCAATGCAGCTATCGAAAAATGCTCAGTGATAAACTGATCCATATTCTCTTTGGTATTGAATTGGGCATAGGTATCATAAAAGGTAATACGGCTAAGGTTCGCGATGTCGGCTGTTTGAGCTACTGTGGCTGTTTGAATGGTTATAGAGGACAATGTTTTTGATTTATAGTTAGCAGTTTCCATTGCAATATCGGGATTTATTGAATACAATCTCGCCTGCTACAAGCACAAAAAAACCTTCTGAAATTTCAGAAGGCTATAAGTTAGGAAAGAAAAAATCTTAAAAATTGAAAATGCAGGCACCACCAATAATATTAGCCTTGGTTACATCCAGCCCTTTCATATAAGATCCTTTGATCTCGATATTGTGTGAACCTCGGCCAACCCCTAGGCGTACCCCCAGATTCCCTACAGGCCCATACGAATTTACCGTGGTAGACCCATCTGCATTATTGCCATTGCTATAACTATCTGCATAAGCAGCCAGATGATAGCCAAAACCACCACCAACAAAAAAACCAAAACGGTTTTCATTCACCCTGGATGAACCGCAACCAATATTGTAGTTCACTACCAGTGGGGCATTGACCATGGCACTAGCGCTAGCCGTACCCGAAACCGAATTGCTGGAATAACTGAGTCCAATGCTAATCGGAAGACCAATGGAGACAGAAGCATTTTCAGACTCTGAAATGTTTACTCTTGGTGAATAGGTAAAACCGCCAGTAACAAAGGTATTAAAATTGGAACCGCCGGTTGCAAAAACACAAACGCCAACGCCGTTTATAAAACTTTGGGAGAACCCTACTTGAACAAAGACAAGTAGCGAAAATACAGTGAGTAGTTTTTTCATAGATAATATTTAAGGGTTAAAATCAATACACAAATAAATAAAAAAAAGGTAGCCTATGCAATGGCAAATCATATATTTTCGATTACCATGGCACTGGCGCCTCCACCCCCATTGCATATACCAGCGGCACCATATTTCGATTTGTTTCTTTTAAGGATATTAATCAACGTTACGATTATCCTTGCACCACTACAGCCCAATGGATGACCAATAGAAACAGCACCGCCATGTGCGTTCACTTTTGTGGGATCCAAACCCATGCGCTTGCTATTTTCAATCCCAACAACCGCAAAAGCCTCATTCAATTCCCAATAGGAAATATCTTCCATTTTCAGCCCTGCTTTGGCAACAGCCTTGGGAACTGCCAATGAAGGCGAAGTGGTAAACCATTCTGGTGCTTGTTCCGCATCGGCATAGGAAAGAATTTTAGCAATAGGTTTCAGTCCTAATTGCAATGCTTTTTCCTTACTCATCAACAAGAGCGCAGCAGCGCCATCGTTCATCGTACTGGCATTGGCGGCTGTTACTGTACCATCTTTTTGAAAAGCTGGTTTTAGTTCAGGTATCTTATCGAACTTAACGTTGAAAGGTTCTTCATCTTTTGAAAACAGGATAGGATTACCTTTTCGCTGAGGTATTTCCACTAGCACTACCTCATCTAAAAATGCACCCTCTTCCCATGCGGCCTGCGAACGTTTATAGCTTTCCACAGCAAAGGCATCCTGCGCTTCCCTACTGATATTGCATTCTTTTGCGCAAAGCTCCGCCGCATTGCCCATGGCTTTTCCATCATATACATCGGTCAGACCATCCTTAGCGAGACCATCCACCAACATCACGTCCCCATATTTATTGCCCCATCGAAGTTTGGGGGAATAATAGGGCACATTGCTCATGCTCTCCATACCGCCTGCAATCACCACATCAGCATCTCCCAATAAAATACTTTGTGCTGCTTGTGAAATGGCTTTCATACCACTCGCACAAACCTTATTAATCGTAGTACAATTGACATTATTTGGAAGACCCGCAAATTTTGCGGCCTGCCTGGCGGGTGCCTGTCCAAGATTTGCCTGAATCACACAACCCATCAAAACGTCTTGTATTTGGTCAGGACTAATCCCTGATTTACCCAATACTCCCTTTATTGCAATTGCACCTAATTGGGTGGCAGAAAAATCTTTAAGCGAGCCACCAAAACTGCCGATGGGGGTCCTAACCGCCGATATGATATACACTTCCTGATTGTTCATAGCAAAATTTTTTTGAGAAATAATACATAAAGATAAATAACACTCGGGGGATTGCGATAGCCAAGAACGGTCACCTATTGTTCAATCTTTTTAAATTCGTGCTGTTCTTTGGTTCCCTTCATTACCAATTTTTCGATCTGCCCTTTGTCGGTACGTTCAAACTGAAGCTCAATTGCTGCCAGTTTCAAAGAAAACAGATCGGGTCTTTCCATGTGCATTTCCGTTTTAGGCATGCCTCCTTTTTCAAGCTCAATTTGCAGTTGGCCATTTTCCAAACTGATAATGGCCTTTACGGTATCGGCAATATAAGTACCAACATACTGGCTAAGCGGTTCTGCAGCAGGTTTGGGAATTTCTACTGGTTTGGAAACGATGTTTAAAGAATTGTATGGGATATAATTCTCCCATTCATAAGGCGTACAATCATCCCCAATAATTTTCTCAAGCGTTTCCTTAAAAATACTTTCCGCATTTGAACTATTGCTCATGATAATAATGGAAGTTTTCTTATCTGGAAAACTCACATTGTAATGTTCCCAACCATCATCATGACCTTCTTTAAAAAAAGCAGGACCATAAGCACATTTGAAATAGCCCCAGCCAAGACCATAGGAAAGATCTATGTTTTTATAGGTGTCTTCCAATGTATCGGTATTCAGACTGGGGAACTGATGTTTTGAGCGAATAGCAACCTGTGGCGTGATCATTTCCTGTTTGGTTTTTTCATCCAGCCCTTTTCCTTGCATCACCGCCTGGATAAACCGGGAGTAATCGGCCAATGTCGTTTCCAAAGAGCCGGCCGCATTGGCAACTGTCCTTTTTCTTTTTTCCAGTTCATCTCCTTTTTCATCATAACCTTTTGCATAATTGCTTTCAAAAGCGGTTTGCCATAAATAGCTGGTTCTTGTCATGCCAAAAGGTTTGAATATTCTTTCCTGGGCCAATTGTTCCAGACTTTTTCCAGTTGTTTCTTCCACGGCCAATTGCAATAGTACCAAGCCTTCACCAGAATAAGCAAAGCGTTCGCCCGGTGTAAAAAACAGTTCCAGTTTTTTGTTCCCTTTGGGATTTAGCCATCTCCAATTCGGAAAACCCGTGGTATGGGTAAGACAGTGCCTCACCGTGATCAATTTCCAGCGATCATCATCGGCAAGATTATTGTACCCATTATATAGTGGCAGTGGCTTGTTTAGGTAGGACCAAATTGTCTTATCAAGTTCAAGTTTTCCTTCCTGTATTAATTGCATAACCAGATAAGCAAATACCACCTTACTAAAAGAAGCGCCATAAAAAACAGTAGCCGTATCAATCAGTTCTTTGCTTACAGTGTTCTTATACCCATAGGTTTTGATGAAGGCAATTTTGTTGTCATTGATCACCGTGAGTCCTAAACCCGTTACATGACCGGCCTGCATCAAATTTTGTATCGTTTGATCTATTTCTAAAAAGCTTATTACGGATCCGTTTAAGCGGGTAATTTGTTTTACTGAAGGGCTGACAACAACAACTTTGGTATTTTGCTTGTGTTGTGCAAAAACCGTTGGCACCATAAGAAAAAGGCTTGCGAGTATGGCAAAGATTTTGGTCATACAAGAATAATAACGAAAAAACTGCGCTTATATTTATTTTAAAGCGTTCATTTTTTGTGCAATTTTATGGCAGCCCCGCCTCCTTTTGCCAAGAAAATAGAAATCTGGTCTGATTTTTTAAGCTGTTTTATTTCTTTTACCAAATGGTTTGGGTACCGGCTTACGTCGGGTGCATCGGTATAAATCTCAGCCTCGTAATCAGCGTTGTCAAGAAAATCAAGTGGTATTTTTATTTGCCTTGATTCATGATTATTGATGACACCTATATACCAATCATCTTGATGCTTTCTGGCAATAGCAATATATTTTTCTACTACTGCTGTAGGCACTTTAGTCTCGTCCCAAACCGTTGGCACTTCTTTAATAAACTCGAAACCGGGCTGCCCTTCGTAGGCGGCCGGATAATCGCAAACCATACCCAGATAGTTTTCCAAAACCACATACATAGCCAACATATGACAACGCGTACCCAACATCAAAGGCCTGGTATATTGTGCGATGTACAATGAATCGGGTACCGCTCGAAAGCCTCCCAAATGATAGTCAGTAGACCCAGCGAGCATACGGGTAAAAGGCATATAGATATCATGATCGGCAGTAAGCCCGGATCCCCATTTGTTCACTTCATAATTCCTTGTTCCTTCACGGGTGAATTCATTGGGATAGGTGCGGTTCAATCCGGTTGGCCGATAAGCACCGTGAAACTGGATATGCAAATGATGTGCTGCCGCCTTTTCCAACATCTCTGTTTGAATGTTCACCATTTCCTGATCATCACGATCCAGAAAATCCACCATCATGCCTTCGATTCCCCATTTTTGAAATTGATCGAAAGCCGCATCGATATTTTTGTACAATGCCGTCCAATACACCCAAACGCGGATGCCTACCCCCACTGACTTTGCGTAATCACAAATCTCTTTCATATCCAGGCCCGGCACGGGTTTAGTAACATCGGCATGAGGCCCGGGAACAAAACCTGCCCCATCATTGGTATACCATTCGTGCAAACCATATTCCACTACTGAATGGTACTGAATATGATTTCTTGCACAGAAATCGATATAATATTTATTGGTCACAAAATTATTTCCCGGTGCATTAAGAGTATCTGGCACCACATTCCCATTCCACCAAGGGAAAGTGGTTTTCCCGGGCCTTATCCAACTCAGGTCCTTCACCCTGCAAGATTCCGCCAAATTGGTAACCAAATTCGATTCTATCAAAGCACCAATACGGTCGCTGATCAACATCACCCGCCAAGGGCTATGATGTGGGAGCATTGCTTTTACCTTTATCTCTGATTGTCCCGGCAAAGGCGACAATACAGACCTGATCATCCCATTTTCTTTAATCAGATAAGTAGCTGCATAATCGAGTAGACCCGATTCTGTGATACCAACGAAAATATGCTCAGGGGTTTCGAAAAGTGTAGGAAGATCCATTAAAGTATCCTCTTTTACTTGGCTCACAGGCAAAGTATGATAATCCCCTTCGTGGGAGGAAATATAGTTGGGAAGAAACAAAGTACGCACAACCGTATTGGGAGAAAAATTAAAACCATTATGCTCATCCAATAGCACGAAGGAATGTTTATCCCTCCCATCCTGAAATTCGTAACGAAATGCAAGTCCATCATTAAATGCACGTATTGCCAAATAAACAATCCAATCTTCATCACCTTTTTTTAGTAAAGGGATCAGCAACTCTTTATAATGTTCGTTTACCTTTTTTGTTTTCCCTACTACCAACTCATATTGTTCATTGCCTTCACGATAAACCGGCTTTAATGTTTTAAGCCCGATTGCAAAATCCATATCCTCAAAGCGGAGCGATAATGGGCTTTTGCCAATGATGGGTTTGCCCTTATAAGAAACTTCGTAAAAAGCCGCATGGTTGACCAACCTAAAGGCAAATACAATATTTCCATCTGGGGAACTCAGACGAAGAAACTTTTGAGCAAATGACTGATTGAAAAAAATAGAAAAGAGAATAAGCGATAGTGCAAGTATCTTTTTCATATAGGCTGCTTAGTTTATGAAGATAGGATACTTTACGAAGCAAATGATGATAAGGGTAGAAGGTATAGGGTTTATGGCGGCCCAATACCCTACACCCTATACCCTTTACCTTATGGCTATCCTAGACAAGTCTCCGAATCACATTACTAGCTCACCCCCAACAATTCCACTTCAAAAATCAAAGTACTATTGGGCCCGATATGAGCGCCTGTCTGACGGTCACCATAGGCTAAATTGGGAGGAATAAAAAAACGCCATTTACTGCCAACGGACATCAACTGAAGACCTTCTGTCCAGCCTTTGATTACCATATTAAGTGGAAAAGTAGCAGGTTGGCCACGCTTCACCGAGCTATCGAATACGGTACCATCTATCAATGTACCATGATAATGGCAGGTCACTTTATTGCTGGCAAGTGGTTTGATACCAGCACCTTCAGTAATCACTTCGTATTGAAGTCCGCTTGGCAATGCAATAATGTCCTTTTTTTGTTTATTGGCTTCCAAAAAATCTTGCCCTGCTTTTAAGTTTGCAGCGGCTTTCTCATTTTTCATCTGAAACAATTTATCAGCTATGCCCATATTTTTTCTGCGAATGTAGTAAAGAAAAATGATTGACTCAACGGCTACAATCAGCCATTGCACTGGTCGATGCAAGATCGACAAAAACAATTAAGCGTTGTGAATAAAAAATTAGGCTCCCAATGCTTTTTTTGCAAATTCAAAACATCTCCTCGTTTCTTTCACTGCATCTGAACCAGCGGGGATATCATATTCCAATTCTATAGAGCAAGGGATAGCATATTTTTTATCTTTCAATAGATTGAGTATATCCGCAATTGGGGTATCCCCTTCGCCCCATGGCATATTCTCACCACCATGATCTTTGGATTTTCTATCCTTAAGGTGCATGCTGGTAATACGGTCATGCTTGGCTTGAATGAGTGCCAACAAAGTTTCTTTGGTATTATTGCCACCAGCCGCAATATAATGGCCGCAATCCAGGTTCATGGAATTATAGGGCGATTGGCTTAAGGCTGTATCCCAAGCCGTATCGGTAGCTTGCGTATGCGCATGGTACCCAACATATACTTTGTTTTTTTCTGCGAGTACGCCTAACCGTTTGGAATGCTTTTTATTCTTGGGCAGTTCCACTGTTACTGAATTTGCGCCCAAAGTTTTAGCAACCTTCATTGCATATTCAATCTCCGCATCCGTATGATGTTCGTTCAATGCATCCGGTTTGAAAGCATAAATGCTCACGCCAGCCTCATTGAACATCTTTCTTACCTCTTCAAATTTTTCCATTGAAACCGCGGCACGCCAATCAGCCACTTTTTTATCATAGTCCTTATCATCTCCTAGTTTTACAGGCTTGCCTGCATATTCTTCTACCTCATTACCCATTAATTCGGTAGCGCTGATACCACTATCTACTATATCTTTCAAAATTTGGTGGATGTCACCTGGCATACTACGGTATGAATAAGTGATCACCCCAATCTGTACACCAGCAATTTTTGAATTTGGCTTGTCTTGCAAAAGAATTGATTTTGCCCAAACATTTGAACGGGAAAGCATCAAACCTAGTGAAGCCATCGTACCCTTTAACAAAAATTCCCGACGTGAATTAAAATCGTTATTGCCTTTGTTGTTAGCCATAAAACAGTTTTATCAAGTAAAAAATGAATGAGCGTTAAATATACAGATTCGTTCCATGCAGAAAAAATTATTGATACTGATTATGCTCAGTTTTTAAAGTACCCATCTTGAAAATATTTTCAAATTTTCAGGCTTAAATTAGCCACAGGTCAGGATCCAGCTATATCCGAAAACAATTAACTCCATATTTATAGGCTATTTATCTGCTGGAATTTTGATAGCCAAACAACCATGGCAAACCCCTATCTTTGCAGGCTATGACACAAGAAAAATTGAATGATATGAGGCCACGGGTTGCCGGGCTAAGGAGGTTTCTTTGACGTCGAGAACCGCCAATATAAAATTAACGAGGACAGGCAACTGTCACTATCTCCCGGTTTCTGGAACGACAATAAGCGTGCTACAGAAATCCTAAAGAATATCAAGCTGAATGAATATTGGGTGAAGCTGTTCACGCAAACGGAAACGGATGTGGAGGACTTTGCCGTGCTTTTTGACTTCTGGAAAAGCGGTGACGCCACTGAAGAAGAAACAAAAGAAGCTTACCAAAAAGCTTTGCAAAGTTTGGACGAAGCCGAGTTCAAAAGTACCCTCAACCAACCCGAAGACGAATTGCCCGCCGTGCTACAAATCAATAGTGGCGCAGGTGGCACGGAAAGTCAGGATTGGGCCGAAATGCTAGCACGTATGTACCGCATGTATGGCCAGAAACATGACTGGACCGTCACGGAACTGGATTGGCAAGATGGGGATGGCGCAGGTATTAAAACATGTACTCTTCAATTTGATGGTCCCTTTGCCTATGGATTTTTGAAAGCCGAGAGCGGTGTGCACCGCTTGGTACGCATCAGTCCCTTTGATAGCAATGCTAGAAGACATACCTCCTTTGCTAGCGTATATGTATACCCGTTAATCGATGATACCATTGAAATAGAGGTGAACCCTGCCGATGTGGAATGGGCTTTTTTCCGTAGTGGTGGTGCGGGTGGACAGAACGTGAACAAAGTGGAAACGGCTGTTCGGTTGACGCATAAGCCCAGCGGCATCATTGTGGAATGCCAGCAAGCACGTACACAGGGAGAGAACCGTGAGAAAGCCATGGCGATGTTGAAAAGTAGGTTGTATGAAGAAGAAATGCGCAAACGGGATGCCATCAAGAACGCCAATAATGCCAACAAGAAAAAAATAGAATGGGGATCTCAAATACGTTCTTATGTATTCCATCCATATAAGATGATCAAAGACCACCGCACTGATTATGAAGTGGGCAATGTACAGCCCGTGATGGACGGCGAACTGGATGGTTTTATAAAAGCCTATTTGATGAGCGAGAAAGAAGCGGAAGTGAAGTGAGGAGATTGGGGGAAGTTGAAGGGTTGAGAAGTTGAAATGGAATTAGGAATTGAGAATTGGGCTGAGCTTTGGAATTGGTGTTAATCCTGCGACTTGCTTCCAGCTTAAAGCTTCTAGCGTTAAGCTTTAAGCGTCTAGCGTCAAGCATTTAGCCTTTGGCTTTTCACTATTCACTATGATCGATGAGCCATCCACTATGAACTTGAATTTTTGAACTAAAAATAACGACCATGAGCTTAGGAACTTTTTCTTACCCACTTCCTGTCAACGAGCCGGTACTCAACTACGCACCGGGATCGAAGGAAAAAGAAATATTAAAGAAAACCTTGAAGGAGTTAAAATCCAAAACACAGGATATCCCCATGTATATCGGTGGAAAGGAAATCCGCACGGGGAAAAAAGTATCGATTCATCCCCCACACGAAATTGCGCATACCATTGGCCATTTCCATCAAGGAGAAGCAAAACATATACAGCAAGCCATCGATGCCGCACTAAAAGCAAAAGAGCAATGGGCGAACATGGCTTGGGAAAACCGAGCCAATATTTTTTTGAAGGCGGCGGATTTAATTGCCACCAAATACCGTCCTTATATGAACGGGACGACCATGCTTGGGCAAAGTAAAAATGCCAATCAGGCAGAAATAGATTCGGCTTGTGAGATTATTGACTTCCTGCGCTTCAACGTACATTTTTTAAGCGAAATTTATAAACAACAGCCCATCAGTTCACCGGGTATCCATAACCGATTGGAGTTCCGACCGCTGGAAGGATTTGTATTGGCCATTACCCCATTTAACTTCACGGCCATTGGGGGCAATCTTCCCACTTCAGCGGCCATGTGCGGGAATGTGGTGGTCTGGAAACCAGCTCACACACAGGTATTCAGTGCACAGATGTTCATGAAAGTGTTGAAGGAAGCGGGTTTGCCAGATGGTGTGATCAACCTGATTTATGTGGACGGGCCGACCTTGGGAAAAGTATGTTTTAACCACCGCGATTTTGCCGGGGTGCATTTCACAGGTTCCACCGGTGTGTTCAACAATATGTGGGAGACCATCGGAAAAAATATGGCGAACTATAAATCCTACCCACGTATTGTGGGTGAAACGGGAGGGAAGGATTTTGTGGTGGCGCATCGTTCGGCAGATCCCGATGTGGTTGCCACGGCATTGTTGCGTGGTGCTTTTGAATATCAAGGACAAAAATGTTCAGCAGCCTCTAGGGCTTATTTGCCATCCAATATTGCGGAGAGGGTAAAAAGAAAATTGATAGAAGGAGCAAAGAGTTTTAAAATGGGCAGCGTGGAAAATTTCTCCAATTTTATCAATGCAGTGATCGACGAAAAAAGTTTTGACAAAATAAAATCCTATATAGACCGGGCAAGAAGGGATAAGAAAGCGGAGATATGGGTAGGCGGAAAATGCAGTAAGCGCATTGGCTATTTTATTGAGCCGACCATCATACAAGCAAAAGACCCAAAATATGTGACCATGTGCGAGGAAATTTTTGGTCCGGTGCTGACCGTATATGTTTATCCAGCCGATGAATTTGAAAAAACATTGACTTTGGTTGACAATACCTCACCCTATGCGCTTACGGGTTCCATTATCGCACAGGATCGTTCGGCGGTGGAATTGGCTACCCACAAACTCCGAAATGCGGCAGGGAATTTTTATATCAATGACAAACCTACTGGCGCCGTGGTGGGGCAACAACCTTTTGGTGGGGCCAGGTCAAGCGGCACCAATGATAAAGCAGGTTCTATATTGAACCTTTACCGCTGGCTGAGCGCAAGGACCATCAAGGAAACATTCAACCCGCCCACAGATTATAAGTACCCATTCCAAATGGAAGAATAGACAAAATTGGAACACTTTATTCAATGCCAGAAATGAATAGGATTTCAGTTCTGGCATTTTCTTATTTTTATAAAAATATTTTTTCTTGAAAACCATTCTCAGCAAAGCACAATTAGCGATTACCATAAAAAGGCTCAGTAACCAATTATTGGAAAATCACCTGAGTCTGAAAGATACTGTGCTGATCGGCATCCAACCCAGGGGGATCCATTTCTCCGATCGAATCGTGAAAGAATTGAGCGAACAGACGCCCACTATAAAAATAAAATATGGCAAGCTGGACATCACCTTTTATCGCGATGATGTGCGGCAGGGATTGCACACGCTTAACCATACCGATATTCCTTTCTCTATAGAAAATAAAAATGTGGTGTTGATAGACGACGTACTATATACCGGCAGGACCATCCGTGCTGCGTTGGATGCCTTGCTCGATTTTGGCAGACCCGCAAAAGTTGAGCTCTGCGTGTTGATCGATCGCAGGTTCAGCCGTCAATTGCCTATCCAGCCAGACTATGTGGGCAAAGCAATCGACTCGATCATCTCACAAAAAGTGATTGTATTTTGGAAAGGGAAAGACCAGATAGAGGAAGTTCAATTGGTAGAATAAGTACCAGTAGGAAAATTATTGCTAGTGCAACATGGGAAAATTTCGGGTATCTATCAACAATAAATCCCCATTCTTAAATCACTAAGTCCTTAGTCTTGTTGCTTTAATTCAATTCCCCTAATTTCGCTTTTTAATGCAACTAAGTACAAAACATCTTCTTGGCATTAAAGGTCTTCTGCCATCAGACATCCAACTTATTTTAGATACCGCCACCCAATTCAAGGAAGTTTTACAAAGACCCATCAAGAAAGTCCCGACATTAAGGGATGTAACTATTGTCAATCTTTTTTTTGAGAACTCCACCCGGACAAGGATTTCTTTTGAGCTTGCGGAAAAAAGATTATCGGCCGACACCATCAATTTTACGGCGTCCGCATCTTCAGTTACAAAAGGGGAATCTTTGCTAGACACGGTTAACAATATCCTCTCCATGAAAGTGGATATGGTGGTGATGCGGCATAGTGCTAGTGGAGCACCCCATTTTCTTTCCCAGCATATTCCTGCTGCCATCGTAAATGCAGGCGATGGCATTAATGAGCACCCGACCCAGGCATTGTTGGATGCTTTTTCCATCAGGGAAAAACTGGGTTCTCTGGAAGGTAAAAAGATTGCCATCATTGGCGATATCATGCACTCAAGAGTTGCGCTCAGTAATATTTACCTGCTCAAAAAAATGGGTGCCGAAATCATGGTTGCTGGCCCTCCTACCCTCATCCCTGTGTATATAAAAGAAGCTTTGGGCGTGCAAGTTGAATACAACCTGAAAAAAGCACTGGAATGGTGCGATGTGGCCAATGTACTGCGCATTCAATTGGAAAGACAGAACCAAGTATTGTTCTCTTCCCTCCGTGAATATAGCCTGGCCTATGGCATCAACAAAAAAATCCTTGACGATCTCAATAAGGAAATCATCATTATGCACCCCGGCCCCATCAACCGTGGCGTGGAACTCAGCAGCGATGCAGCCGACAGTAAACAATCCATCATTTTGCAACAGGTAGAAAATGGGGTAGCCATAAGAATGGCGGTACTTTATTTGTTGGCCGGGGGAAAGGCAGAAGCCAATTGATTCCAAAGTTGGAACTAGCCCCATTATTTGGATTTAAGAGATTCTCCTTTATATTTGATACATTAATTATAATTTTTTATACTGTTTTCTAACCTCGTGGGAAATCCTACAAATCCTATTCATCAATAAAACCCCAGCTCGGACGATATGCGTATTTGTTTATTCCCTGGAACATTTGACCCCATCACTATTGGTCATTTGGATATTATACAACGGTCGCTGGGCCTATTTGATAAATTGGTTATTGGCATCGGTCGAAATTCCAATAAAGCTGCCATGTTCTCTGAAGAACAGCGATTGAACTGGATCAAAGAAATATACAAGGGGAATGAAAAAGTTGATGCAATGATATATGATGGTCTTACCATCGATTGTTGCAAACAAATTGATGCACAGTTTATCCTCCGTGGCATTCGCTATGTAAACGATTTTGAGTACGAGAAAGCAATTGCCGATATGAATAGAAGCCTGAACCATAATATCGAAACGATTTTCCTTACCTGT
The DNA here is from genome assembly GCA_018267575.1 of Bacteroidota bacterium. Classification (GTDB taxonomy): domain Bacteria; phylum Bacteroidota; class Bacteroidia; order Chitinophagales; family Chitinophagaceae; genus Puia. The sequence continues at coordinate 6,067 of JAFDYF010000100.1, read as the reverse complement.
CTGCCACAATATACTTCGGTGGCCTCCACCTTGGTGAGGGATGTACTGCGCAATGGTGGCGATGTGGCGCAATTCCTTCCGGAAGTAGTTGCCAAATCATTAAAAAAAACTTAATAACCCATGCCCATTTGGTTTAACCCAAATCTTTCAGTGGAAGAAATCCAGCCCATCATCAAGGGTACCATGGGAGAACATATCGGTATTGAACTGATTGAAATTGGCGAGAATTATTTAAAAGGGCGAATGCCTGTTGACCACCGTACCCAACAACCTTATGGGTTGCTGCATGGGGGAGCTTCGGTAGCTTTTGCCGAAACATTGGGAAGCATTGGATCAGCTTATGTGATTGACCATTCAAAATTTTTATGCGTTGGGCTGGATATCAATGCCAATCATATCCGTGGCGTGAAGGAAGGGTTTGTATATGGTACAGCCAAGCCATTACATTTGGGCAGTACTACCCATGTTTGGGAAATACAGATTCAGGACGAAAAAGAAAAATTGGTTTGCATCAGCAGGCTGACTGTTGCAATATTAAAAAGGAAAAGCTAATCTCTCAAAGATTCATATTTTGCCAGAACATCTTTTATTGAAGGGAAGGTATTACCCAACACTTCGCTAAGCTTATTCTCCCCGACCCATTTTACTTCATGAATATCTTCGATTGTTTGGGGAACCAGTGTTTGATCACTATTCACAGCCATCTCATACCAATAAGTTTCTTTTAAAATATGCCTACCACTATCCTCGTATGTGTGATAGGTGGTTAAGAGTTTTTTCTTTAACGCAATATTTTTCAGACCGGTTTCTTCCTGCACTTCCCTGATTGCGCATTGCTCAATGGTTTCCCCCTGATCTAATTTTCCTTTGGGCAAATCCCACTTACCACGGCGGAAAATAAAGAGTATTTCCTTTTTTTCATTTAATACCAAACCACCCCCAGCTTTGATGATATCAAATTTCTTCCAAACCGCTTTTTTCAATTGCTCCAATTCTGGATGCAAAAAAATGCCCGCATGGATTTTTTGTTGCCACATTTCATGAATAATGGAATTGACCGCTGGAGTAGAAAACTCATCGATCAATACGGCATCATCATGATGGGCATAGCTATTTATTTCTTCGTTCATTTCATCACAAAGAAATAAAGGTTTATCGTTGAAGTATATTTTGATGTGCATGGTGGAAGGTTTGGGGTTTAAGGTGTAAGGAATAGGGTAAGGGGCATATGGTAAAAGGTTTAGGACTTAGGGAAAAGGACTTTTTTATCATTACACAAAATTCAGGTAAAGATTTTATACTAACGATAATTATCAAAAGTTTTCAAATTGAATTTCCAATTTCCGAATAACCAAAGCTCAAAATTGACCCGGTATTCAAAATTGAAGTCAGCAATCGCCCATCGGCCAACAGCCATCGACCTAGTCCCCAATTTTTTATTTATTCTCCCTTTATTTACTTTCGTGGCATGACCAACGAAAAAACGATAGCAGAAAAGTTGTTGCAGATAAAGGCGATACGCCTAAACGTTGATGAACCTTTTAATTGGGCCTCGGGTTGGAAAAGCCCTATTTACTGCGATAACCGTAAAGCACTCTCTTTCCCTTATATCCGGGATTTTATCAAATCGGAGATGTGCAATGTGATTTTTGAAAAATTCCCGGAAGCAGGTTTGCTTGCCGGTGTTGCCACTGCGGGTATTGCATGGGGCGCCATGGCGGCCGACCAGTTGAAGTTACCTTATATATATGTGCGCCCGAAACCAAAGGAACATGGGCTTGGCAACCAGATAGAAGGGTTTTATGAGACCGGGCAAAAAACCCTGGTGATAGAAGACCTGATATCTACCGGAAAAAGTAGTCTTCAGGTAGTGGAGGTGCTGAGAAAAGCTTCTATCGAAGTGATTGGCATGGTTTCCATTTTCAATTATGGATTTGATCAAGCTAAAAATGCCCTTGAACAAGCGGGGGTTCCCTATTTATCGTTGACCAATTACGAAACCCTCATCAATTTGGCCATTGACAAAAAAATCGTTTCGGCAGCACAGGAATCTGTTTTGTTAAACTGGAAAAATGATCCAGCAAACTGGAAAGGAGTTTTGTAAATTTGTCTCTAAAACTCGTCGATATGAAAAAAATAAAATTTCTGTTGTTGATACTGATTGGCATCTCATCGGTTTCTTTTGCACAGATAGTAAAAAAAGGTGGGCAGGAAACCGCAACTATCAAGACCCCAACGGTACAATGCCAAGAATGCAAACAAAGGATTGAAAATTATCTGAGCCGAGAGGACGGTATTGTTAAAGTGAATGTAGATTATAAGAGAAAAATCACCAAAGTGACCTATGTATCAGACCGGACCAATATAGAGAATGTAAAGACAGCCATCGCGAATGCGGGCTATGATGCAGACGATGTGAAAGCTGACAGTGATGCATACCAGAAATTGCCCAATTGCTGCAAGAAACCCGATTCGGGCCCTCAAGAAAAGAAAAATTAGTTATTAATATATTTTAGTAAGACCCGCTTTAAAAAAAGCGGGTTTTTTATTGCCAATTGAGATTTAATTATTCACATTTCCGAACCAAATATTAATAATAAAATTTAAAATATATTGATAATCAATTATTTTAAATTTTCAAATTTATATTATAAATATTTATATGTAAATATGTGATTAAATTTCATACAAAAAGCAATAATTTTGACAATCCTTCAATGAATATTAATTTTTATTAATTTAATTTCAAAGTCATTCATGAAACAGATTACTCTGAAGACCGCAGCCCCCTTTATTGCGTTGGTGGCCGTTGCTTGTATTGCCGCCTTCATCCCCTCTCTTCCCAATTTCGACGATGGCAAATACAATGGCGCCGATACCGCCTGGATGTTGGTGGCTACCGCGCTGGTATTTATTATGACGCCAGGGCTGGCTTTCTTTTATGGGGGTATGGTACACCGGAAAAATGTCATTTCAACCATGATCAAAAGCTTGATAGCTGCTGGCGTGGTGAGCGTATTGTGGGTAGTGGTAGGCTATAGCCTTTGCTTTGGAGATAGCATTCACGGTATTATAGGCAACCCCCTTACCCATCTTTTTTTTAAAGGGGTGAATTCAGGCAAGCCTTGGGTAGGCGCTCCCACAATCCCTTTGACATTATTTGCTTTTTTCCAGCTTATGTTCGCCATCATTACACCGGGCCTAGTGGTTGGCGCAGTGGCTGAGCGGATCCGTTTCACATCCTTTTTATTATTTGTCGTTTTATTTAGCTTGTTTGTATACTGTCCTTTGGCACACTGGAGCTGGCACCCACAAGGCTTTCTTGCCCAAATGGGGGCTTTGGATTTTGCAGGGGGCACTGTTGTGCATATTTCAGCAGGCTGCGCGGCCCTTGCAGGAGCCATCGTGTTGAAACAACGAAAAGTGCATAAGGAGCAAAGGGAAATCCCCCCAGCCAATATCCCCTATGTGCTGATCGGCACAGGTTTATTGTGGTTTGGCTGGTTTGGTTTCAACGCAGGCTCGGCCGGAACCGCAGGCGCTCTTTCCGTTTCTGCTTTTGCCACTACGAATACGGCTGGTGCTGCTGCAGGTTTATCCTGGATGTTTTTTGATGTGCTGAAAGGCAAAAAGCCATCTGTACTGGGCTTTTCCATAGGTGCCGTGGTAGGGTTGGTAGCCATTACCCCAGCGGCAGGGTTTGTAGCCATTCCCCAAAGTATTTTCATTGGTGTGCTGGCTGCTATTATATCCAACACGGCTGTGCATTTGCGTTCTAAAACAAGGGTAGATGATACCTTGGATGTGTTCCCTTGCCATGGTATTGGGGGAATGGTGGGAATGCTGATGACAGGTATTTTCGCGACCAAGGCCGTGAACAGCGCCGGCAATAATGGTTTGCTTTATGGCAATTATTCATTCTTCCTTACGCAAGTAAAAGCATTGGTCATTGTGGTTACTTATAGTTTTACCGTTTCCTATGGCATACTCAAACTCATCAATGCGTTTATGCCATTAAGGGTTAGCCAGCAAGAAGAAGAAGAAGGCCTTGATGCCAGCCAACATGCAGAAAAATACATGCAGGGCACATTATTGGTATCAACACCCAAAGGAATTGAAGAAGAAATTGTTGCAGAATAAATGTAGTTAGTGATATAGGAGATCAAAAAAGGAAGCAATTCGCTTCCTTTTTTGATTGAATCCCCTGCTAATACTGACCCCAATTACAAAACCTATTGATTGACATCAGTAGCTAGCGGGCTTAACCAAGGTAGATTTGTTCAGGAAATATAAACGCCAACCTAATGATGCACCCTATCGTCACAATCACATTCAGCCCCTGTGTGGACAAAAGCATTATAGCCCCATTTATACTTCCAGATAGAAAAATCAGGTGTGAATCTTTAAAATCAGAGCCTGGCGGAGGAGGCATCAATGTAGCCAGAGCCATAAAAAAACTGGGCGGTGAAGCCCTGGCTATTTTTCCCTCAGGCGGGCATACTGGCAAACTTTTGGAACATTTAATGCTCCGGGAGACCATCAGCCATATTGCTATCAAAGCTTTGAAAGAAACAAGGGAAGACATTATGGTAGTGGATATTGCTACCAAAAACCAATATCGATTTGTGATGCCAGGTGCCCCGCTAAGTGAAGACGAATGGAAAACATGCTTGAAATCATTAGAGGAAATCGATAACGTTCAATATGTGGTTGCCAGCGGTAGCTTACCGGAAGGAGTGCCCACGGATATCTATGCCCGGATAGCAAAAATAGTAAAGGGGAAAAAAGCAAAATTTATTGTTGACACTTCGGGTGAACCCTTGAAGCACGCTATGGAGGAAAATCTTTTTTTAATCAAACCGAATATAAACGAACTGGGGGTTATCGTCGGGAAAAAGACGATTACACCCACGGAAGTTGAAGAAATAGCAAAGGGAATCCTTTCGAAAGGAAAATGTGAAAACATAGTTGTTTCCATGGGAGCAAACGGGGCTTTGCTGATTACCGAGGACTTTTCTGAATGGATAAGTCCACCCCTAGTTGAAAGCCAAAGCACGGTTGGCGCGGGCGATAGCCTTGTGGCCGGTATTGTTTATTATTTATCCATTGGCAAAACGCTTTCTAAAGCGGTTAGATATGGCGTTGCTGCCGGAACCGCCGCCACTATGAACCAAGGTACAGAATTATGCAAATTGGAGGATACAGACAGGATATTTGAGCAGATCGATAGAAGATGACCCAACTTAAAGCTTCTGAGAAACATATAGGGGCCGCACTCGCAGCCCCTATATGTTTCTCAGCCTGTTGTGACTCTGTTAGGATTCAAACCTAAAACCTCTTGATCCGTAGTCAAGTGCTCTATTCAGTTGAGCTACAGAGCCTAATACAATTGCTTAGTGTGAAAAAATTCTCTATCCTTCTTTGGGGGCACAAATATAGGCTAAAATACAAAACAAAAAAATGGTGGGCTACCTTACCAATCACAAATTTTGTTTTGCCTCAAATTTTTATCGGGTTTGTGTAGCTACATTTACTCAATTTAATCAGACCTAATAGGAAAAAATCGAATACAAAACATTCCAATTTCCTAGCCAAGTTGAACAATCTAATATTAGAAAACTTTGCAAAATAGTACTGCGTGTATTATTAATTTTTCGTGCATCGTTCCTAAAATATCTTTTACTACCCGAAATTTTTTATCGAAATTTACCTCGTATCTATATCTTTTTCTTAAAAGATTGGCTCTAACAAGGTGAATTGCACCATATTTTTCATCACTTTTAGTTGCAACAATCAAAATATAATAATGTTTAAACAATTTTCCCCATGTTTAAGGCTGGGTCTTGTTTATAGCCATTTAGCAAGGTTCGCCATCATTATTTTTTTATCTCTATCGGTATGTTTTGCAGCAAATGCTAAAATGGTGCTAATTGGGAAGGGTAGTGGCTCTATTTCCCGCACTTTGATGGGGTCCCTTAACAAAGGGGACACACTTGCTATCAGAGCCGGCAACTATTCTGGTGGCGCGACCTTTGCGAACCTGCATGATATTACCATTATCAATTAT